>JALEFY010000031.1 GCA_022760435.1 Neomegalonema sp. | reverse complement strand
TCAAAGAGCACGCCAGCCTGCGCCGGCAAATTCCGTTCAGCAACCCCGCATCAGCACCGTAGCGCCCTGCGACCGTCGCCGGAGGCCGCTGTATGCCGCCCTTCGCTCTGTCATGCAAGCGTCTTTTTTCGCTTTTCGACATTTTTTTTGACGGCCACAACATCTAGCGTAGCGAGGGTTAATGAAGCGTAAATTTCTATGTGGTTACCCCGAAACTTATCCACAAGACCCTCTCACACGCAGCGAAGCAGAAACCGCGCCCGATCCGAAAATCGGCAATCCAAGCATAAAAAAACAGGCGCCCCGTCCTTGGGCGCCTGTTTTCGTGAAAAGAGCGACTCGCTCGCGGTGTCATTTCGACCAAGATGCGCTGATCCGGGCGCGCGATCACAGAATCCAGATCTGAGTCGCCGCCCATCCGCCCGTTAGATCTCGATCAACGGCATCTGCTTGAAACCGCTGCGCAGATGCTCGGACCAGCGATTGCTCATATCGCGATAGGTCGCATCATTCAGCCCGATCCGCCGCGAGCGCCATTCGAAACTCCCGGCGCTTGATACCGCCATATCCAAGGGCATGCCGACGCTCAAATTCGAGCGCAAGGTGGCATCCATGGACAGCAAGGCGGCCGTGATCCCCTCATTCATCGGGGTTGCCATGGTGATCGTGCGGTCGAGGATCGGCTTGCCATATTTGGCCTCACCGATTTGCATGAAGGGGGTATCGGCCGTCGCCTCGATGAAATTGCCTTCGGTATAGACCAGAAACACGCGGGTCACGTCGCCCTGGATCTGACCGGCGACAATGATCGACGCCCCCGCCGCCACCCCGGCATTAAACAGGGCCGGGCCGCGCCGGCCTTGCACATCACTCATCAAGGCGCCGACACGCTCGGCCACCCGAAACATGCTGGGCGCTTGCATGATACTGAACTGATCGCCGCGCGCGTTCTCTTCCTCGATGAGATTGACGATCTCCTGAGTGATCGACAGGTTCCCCGCCATCATCAAGGCGATGGCGCGGCCATTGCCCTCGGGCGATTGCGGCATGGACCAGGTGAAGAGCTTCCCGAAAGTCGAGATATTGTCGACGCCAGCATTGGTGCGACTATCGGCCAGAAGAACGAGGCCATCGTTCAGGTTCAGGGCCAGACAATAGGTCATAGGCGGCGAATCTCCATGCCGTTCGTAAAATCGAGGTTTACCACAGACGCTCGAAGCGCCAAAATCCCGGCTTATTGGGACGTTCAGGAAATGCTGCTGGCGCGAAGGCGTTCCGCACAAAAGCAGGCGATCATGAAAATTGCGACCTTCAATATCAATGGCGTCAAGGCCCGCCTGCCGGCATTGCTGGACTGGCTGCGCAGCGCTGAGCCCGACATAGCCCTGTTGCAGGAGATCAAATCGGAGGATGCGGGCTTTCCGGCATCTGCGATCGAGGATCTGGGATATAATGTGCGCACCCATGGCCAGAAGGGCTTCAATGGCGTCGCGATCCTGTCAAAGCGCCCGATCGAGGATGTGCAATGCGGCCTGCCGGGCGATGATAGCGATGAGCAGGCGCGCTGGATCGAGGCCACGATCAGCGGTGAGCACGAAGCGGTGCGGGTCTGCGGGCTCTATCTGCCCAATGGCAACCCGACGCCGGGCCCCAAATATGACTACAAACTCGCCTGGATGGCGCGGCTGCGCGCACGGGCGCAAGAACTGCTCGCCGATGAGCAGATCGCGCTGATGGCCGGGGACTATAACATCATCCCGCAAGCCGAGGATGCCGCCGATCCGAAAGCCTGGCGCGAGGATGCGCTATTCCTGCCGGAGAGCCGCGCCGCCTATCGGCGCATTACCCATCTGGGCTTCACGGATGCGCTGCGTAGCCTGCACCCCACCGCCCAGAGCTACAGTTTCTGGGATTACCAGGCGGGCGCCTGGCGCAAGAACAATGGCATCGGCATCGATCATATCCTGCTGACCCCGCAAGCGGCCGACCGCCTGCGCGGGGCGGGCATCGACCGCGAGATCCGCGCCGGTGAAAAGCCCTCCGATCACGTTCCCGTCTGGTGCGAGCTCGCACTTTAAGAAACCATTTGCGCGGTTAAGGCTTTTACCACTGTGCGAATCGTCTCCGGTCTGATAGAGACGAAATGGGATCGAAGTGGGAACGGGGAGCAGGGCATGCGTGAGCCAATCGAGGGTAGGCGCGGGCGCGGCGCCGATAGCGTCTGGAGCCGCTGGGGCGATTGGCTGCTCGGGCGCAACATGATCATCGGCGTTGCTTCGCTGATCCTGCTCGCAATTTCGGGTTTTGCGACCCTGTCCGGGATGCTCGATTTCATCATCGGGATCCAGAGCGGGCCCGGCGCCGGGGATGCGGTTGCCGGGGCGAAGGGGGCGCTGGTCATCGCGATTGTCATTGTGCTGACGCTGCTGATGTGGATCGCGCTGCGTGAGACGATCAAGCCGCTGCGCTGGACCAACCGGTTCCTGACCTTGCCGCTCTATCTGTTCCTGGTGCTGTGGTCGGTCGGCTTTGGCTATGGGTATTGGTGGAGCCTGATCGCGGGCGGACCGGCGACCAAGGCGGGCCTTCAGGGTCAGGCGGAGGATGTGCGCGACGCCGCTGTCGAGATCACGGCGCGGCTCGCGGCGGTGCAGAGCCGGCTTGAGGGGGTGCTGCGGGTCTCGGCGCGGCAGATGGCGGTGGAAGAGCGCTCGGGCGGCAGTTGCGGGATCGCTTCTGCTCCGGGGCGCGGACCGCTCTGGCGGGCGCGCGATCAGGTCCGCCAATCCGTCGACGCCTTGTCCGAGGATATTCGCGCCAACTGGCTCAACAAGATCGAGACCGATCTGAGCGCCCTGAATGAGCAGCTTGCCACTATCGGCGGCGAAGTGACAGGAGCGACACTGGCCGAGCGCCAGCAGCAATTTGAAAAGGCCTCGGCGCAGGTGCGCGGGCAGGCCAACGAGATTGCCACGCGCTCGAACGCGCTGGGCGCCAGCTTTGCCGGTGAGATGCGCGGTTTGGCGGGTGAGTTGATGATCGCGCCCGGCGATAGCCGCTTCAAATGCTATGATCCACAATTGTCAGAGCGCCTTCGAGAGGCTGCCGATGACGCGGCGCGCCCGGCTCGGGTAAAACTGCGCGCCGCCGCCTTCTCGGAAGGGGCCGCAGGGGTGGCCAATGCGGTCATGTCCTTGTGGAGCCGGATCGGGGCGACAGTGCATTCCTTGTTCTTCACCCCCGATCCAGCCGAGATCGAAGACCGCCAACCGCTCACCGGGCGCGATCTGATTGCGCTGCTCGCCGCGATCGGTGTCGATCTGGGGATCTTCGTGCTGGCGGTGCTCAACCCGCCGATCGCTCCGCCTGTGCGCAATGACAAGTTCGAGCGCAATGTCGCTCAGGTCAAACTGGCCAGCCCGCGCGTGATCCGAGAGCTGGCCCATGCGTTCGAGAATGTCATCCGCCTCGCCCCCGATGCCGACCTGACCTGGATCCGGAAGCATTTCCTCGTCCATGACGGGCAGTCCTTCTTCGTGATCCCCAGCCTGTATCGCTGTGATCCGGGCGAAGAGGCCCGCAAGGGGCTGGCGATCAATCAATTCGCCGGGGTGCTTGATGAGTTCGACCTGATCGTTCCGATCTCCGACGAGCAGCGCCGCGCCTATTGGGATAATGATCCGCGCCGGATGTCGATCACTTATGTGGAAGACAAGCTGCAAGACGCTGAATGGGCCAAACAGTTGCGCGACGAGGCGGCGAAGGGCCTGCGCGAGGGGCGCGAGCCCGGCCTCTTCGGCAAATCACGCCGAGCCCTGGAGCTGGCCGGATGGGGAGCGGATGCACGCCATAATCCGCAAGTCTGGCGCCTCGTCGATGATGAGGGGCTAACCCCGCTGCTCGATGTGCTCGAAGAAGCCTCCGGATTTGTTTCCGCGTCGGAGGCTGCGCCCCTGGCCAGCGCCCCAGCGGATCCGGCCGATCCTGCGCTTGGCGCAGATACCCCGCCCGCCCAGTTGGAGGATAAGCGCGGCGCGAAATCGTGACGGGATGGCGCGGCAACGATCGTAGCCCCGCCGCTGCGTGAGATGCGCGCCCGCACCGCGACGATGCCGGGCCGGGCGATGCTTGGCCGCAACGATGTTTGGCCCTACGAGCAAGAAGACAGCGCCGGGACAAGGATGCGGCGGCGCTCAGAGCCCCGAGACAAGCTCCGCTTGCGGTGCGCCGATCGGGCCCGCCGCCCATTGCATCAGGGCACGCAGGCGTGCAGGCTTCACCGGTTTGCGCAGCAGCGCAGCGCCATGGCGCGCGGCCAGATCGGCGACTTCCTGCGAATGATCCGCCGTGATCAGGATTGTCGGCACCACCTGCCCCAGTTGCGCTTGCAGACATTGCGCCGTCGCCAAGCCGGTATCGTCATCATCGAGATGATAATCGGCCAGAATGACATCGGGCGCCATGCCCAGGGCATCGATCGCCTCGCGCGCCTCGGCCCGGCAGGACGCCGAGAGCAGGCTGACACCCCAGCGCTCCAGCAACTGGGTCATGCCAGCTCGGATCTCGGCATCATTCTCAATCAGCAACGCGATCATCGCGCCATCGGGCTCATGCCATGGATTTTGCGCGGGCGTACCAGAGCCTTCGCCGATTGGCGCGCTGGGCGAGCGGGCCAGCGCGATGGTGAAACAGGACCCGCGCCCCAATTGGGAATGACAACTCAACTCATGCCCGAGCAAGCGGCAGGCGCGATCGACAATCGCAAGGCCCAGCCCCATGCCGCGCTCTTTCAACGCCGCTTCGCTTTCGACACGGCGAAACTCGTCGAAGATATTCTTCAGATCATGGGCGGCAATGCCGATCCCGCTGTCGTGAACCTCGATGCGCACCCGCTCATCGGAGAGCCGCGCGCCGATCAGAACCCGCCCGGCCCGCGTATATTTGACCGCGTTGCTCACCAGATTTTGCACCACGCTCAGCAGGTAATTGGGATCACTCATCACCACCGCCGAGCTTGGCACCACCCGCAAGCTTACGCCCTTGGCCTCCGCGATCGGCATGAACTCATTGACCACCGCATCGAACACGCCGCGCAGCGCCACCGGCTTGATCGTCGCTTGTGCAACCCCGGCATCGATCTTGGAAATATCAAGCAATGTGTTGAGCAGGGTCTCGACCGAGCCAAAAGCCTTGTCCACCCGCTCGACAATCGCGGCCTGCTCATCGGCCAAAGGGCCCTCCTGCAAGCTGGAGATGAACAGGCGCGCGGCATTGAGCGGCTGCAACAGATCATGGCTGGCCCGGGCCAGAAACCGGGTTTTGGACTGATTGGCATTCTCGGCAGCATCGCGCGCCTCGACCAGCGCTTGCTCGATCGCGGCGCGTTCATCGATCTCCTTTTGCAGCTCTGCCGTGCGCTCGAGCACCCGCTGTTCAAGCATTTCATTGGCCAGATGCATCGCCTCGATCGCCTGCCGCTCGGTCGTCACATCGGTGAAGCTGACGACAAAACCGCCATCGGGCACGGTCCGGCAATAGGCATCGAGCACCTTGCCATCGAAGCGCCGCAGCTCCAGCGCGAGGGGATGGCGCTCGTGATCGGCATAGACCCAACGCACCAGGCGTGCCGCCGTCTCGCTCGAGACGATGGTGGTGTTGCGCCGAAAGAAGGTCGACAGGCTCGAAAAGCTCACGCCCGGCTTGAGCAGGTCAAAGGGCAGACCGAGCAATTCGCGGTAACGATCATTCCAGGCCAACAAGCGGCGCCCTCGATCAAAGACGCAAACGCCCTGGCTCATATGGTCGAGCGTTGCGCGCACCAGACGCGCCTGCTCATCGAGCCGTTTATCGCGCTCGAGCCGCTCCCAACGCACCATATCGGTGACATCGGTCTGCAAGATCGCGGTACCGCCATTGGGCGCGCGCCGCTCGGAAATCTGGATCCAGCGATCCCCGCGCAGACGCTGCACAAAGCTGCCCCGACCGAGCGCGTGCTGCGCCAGACGCATCCGGCACCAGGCCTCGGGCGCCATATCATCATCGAGATGGATGCCCTGCGAGGTCGCGACCAGCTCGGCATAGGTCTCAAAGCGCAGCCCCGGCATTATCTGATCGGTCAGTTCGGGCAACAGCGTGCGAAACCGCTGGTTGCACATCACCAGCACATCCTCGCTCGAAAACAGGGCGAAGCCTTCTTCCACCGCGTCGATCGCATTGGCGAGATCGTTGCGCGCCCGATCGGCTTCTTCCTTGGCCTGTTTGAGCTCGGCATTGGTCAGGCCCAATTCGGATAAGGTGGCGTTGAGATCGCGGGTGCGCGTGCGCACCTCATTCTCGAGCGCGACCGCTGTTTGAAAGAGCGAGAAGCCATTGCCGGACATGTCCATCGACCGCTCGACCCGGCGCATCAGCGCGCCATTGATCTTGCGCAGCTTTTCATTCTCTTCGCGCAGCGTCTGGACCCGATCACTCATGACCGCCCCCTGGCTCCCTGTCCGGGGCGAAGAACATGATACCGGTGAAAGTCTGATTGACATGCATGGCCTGATATTGCTCGCCATAGGTGCTAAAGCCAACCGTATTGTAGTGGCGCAAGATCTCGGAGATGCGCCGCGTCGCCTGGGTTTGCTCGGCTTCGATGCGGCGATAGACGCAGTCAAAGGCGAGGGTCAGCAGCGGATCATGCCCCCCCGCTTGCTCGGCCAGCGCCTCATCAAGATGGGCGCCGATATTGCGCGCCTGAGCAACGGTGAGCACCAGCCCTTCATCAATCGCGCAAAAGAAGCGCAAGCTCCCATCGGGTTCGACGCGCTGGATCGAGCGCACGTGATATTTTCCGCCCACCCGCACCAGCACCGGGTAATTGGCGAAGACCGTCGGTGACAGATCGGATTGCGGAACGCCGACCAGCCGGGCGTATTCGATCGCGGCCGGTTCTGCATTGATTTCCGAGACCAGGCGCAGATCCGGATCCGCCTCGGTCACCACCATCTTGCTGCCCGTCGCCTCGAAATGATCGAGCTGGAAGACCTTGAAGGGTAGCGCACTGCGCATGAGCACCACGAGAGCGGCATCGCTGTGAAAGCGGCCCTCATGCAAGATGAAGGTTTCGTCGAAATCGAGCCCGCAAGCGGCCGAGCCTCCGAACAGTACAACCCCGCCCAGCCCTGTCGCCAGTGTCGAGACCAGCGCCTCCTCCTGCCGCGATGCGCCATCGGCCAGCAGCAACGCGAAGCAATCGCCATGGGCGGGATGCTGGTCAAAGGCGAGCTTGCCCTCCTGGACGATCGCCCGCCCAATCGGGGCCCCGTCTTCGAGCCTGAAATGCGAGAGATGGTCGATGCGGCGGGTGATCACCTGAAATTCCGACGCCGGGAAGGCCACCGCAGAGATGGTGCCGCGGGCGTAGCCGGCGGGCGTGATCTCCCCAGCCGTCGTGCATCCGATCACCTGAATACCCTCAAAGCGGCGCGCCAAGGCATCGCGGATCTGCTCTCGGGGAAAATTCGGGGCGAAGAACAGCATCACCAGTGCGGGCGGATTTTCGGGATCGACCAGCGCCGCGTATAATTCGTTGATCGCTTCGTCGGGCGGTGCGCTGGAGCTGGCACGCCGAAACTGAGACAGCGGCTCTGTGGCCGCTGCATGCTGCGTGGACGCGAGGGCCGCGGCTGCCATCGGGGGCGCACTCCCTTCCTCTGTTTCCTCCCGTGCGACGCTGTTTTCTCACTCGGACCTCCGGGCGGTGCATCGTCACGTCGCTCAGGCTACACGGCGCAGGCGTGCAGCGCTATGATTTTAAAATATCGGCATATGTTGCTTTGTTCGCAACCAGCACCGCCTGGGTACGACTCTGCACATGCAGTTTGCGCAAGATCGCGGTGATATGCGCTTTCACTGTTGTTTCTGCGATCGAGAGTTCATGCGCGATCTGCTTGTTAAGCCGCCCCTGGCAGACAAGATCGAGGATCTTGTGCTGCTGCGGAGTGAGCTGCGCGAGCCGTGCGATGGCACTTTCATCGACCGAGGACTGGCCCTCTTCAGGGACCGGCGGCTCAAAGCTCGGTGGGGTATAGACATCCCCGTCCAATACGTCCCGGATCGCCTGAACCAGCACATCGCGGCTGCTATCCTTGGGGATGAAGCCAGCCGCACCCGCGGCCAGAACATTTGCGATGATCCGGTTATCCGCGAGGGCCGAAACCACAACGACCGGCGCACGCGGATGCGCCGCTTTCAGGCGCAGCAACCCGTCCAACCCGGTGACATCGGGCAGGTTCAGATCGAGCAGCACGGCCTCGACTTCGCCGATCGCATCAAGCGTCTCGATACCGGCGCCGAGGCTCGCTGCGGTATGCACCTCCTCAACATCGAGCTCGGCTGAGAGAGCCATGCGCATGGCCTCGCAAAACAGCGGATGATCTTCGATCAGCAGGACGCGGCGGGGATCGGAGGCGGTCTCGGGCATGGCTATCTGCTCTTGATGGTCGAACCGGGCGCGGGGCATGAAGCAATGGGCCTGCTGACCGGGAAGGGTCAAGGCGGGACTTGCAACCGCGCATTATTGAAGACTAACCGAGGGATATTGCGATGTCGCTACGACGAAAGCAGGGGCTCGTGCCATGGAATCTGCGCATTTATGCGGGCATTTTCGCGAATGTCTGCTCTGAGGGCAGTATTTGGGGCGCATAATGGTGCAAAGTTGAGGCGCCGCCACGCAGCGCAAGCCGAGATGAGACTGGGCGAGGCAAGGCAAGGCAAGGCAAGGCAAGGCAAGGCAAGGCAAGGCAAGGCAAGGCAAGGCAAGGCAAGGCAAGGTGATACTTGTCGGGGCATGAGCCGGGGCGATAAAATCAATCTCGCGCTCCAGTCGCGTGATCCGCGCGCCGGGCTCGCGCCAAACGCGCACCAGGGGAGATGTGGATGATCAAGGCTGAGGGGTTGGTGTATGACTATGCCCGCATACGCGCTTTGGATGGCGCCAGCCTGAGCGTGCCCAAGGGGCAGGTGACGGCTCTGGTCGGGGCGAATGGTGCCGGCAAGACGACGCTCATGCGGCTGCTGGCCGGGCTCGAGCAAATGCAGGAAGGCAGCGCGGTGATCGGCGGCATCGATGCTGCGCGCGATCCGCGCGGCGTGCAGCGGCAGGTTGGCTTCCTCGCCGACTTCATCGGGCTCTATGATGCGCTCAGCGCACGCCAACATCTGCTGCATTTCGGGCGCGCGGCCGGGCTCTCAACGGCAGCGGCGCGCGAAAGGTCGGATCAGGTTGCAGGGCAATTGGCGATCGGCGAGCTCATGTTGCGCGGCGCCGCAGAGATGTCCCGCGGCCAGCGCCAGCGCCTCGCCATCGCTTGCAGCCTGATGAAGGACCCGGAAATCCTCATCCTCGATGAACCGGCCTCTGGACTGGATCCGGAGGCCCGCGCCGCCCTGTCCCGGCTCATGCTGAGCCTGAAGGCGAGCGGCAAGACGCTGCTTGTCTCCTCCCATATCCTCTCGGAGCTGGATGATTACTCGGACCGGGTGGTGGTGATGCGCGCCGGCCGTGTGATCAAGACCGAGGATCTGAGCCCCGATCCGGCTGCGGGAGCGCAAGCAGCGGTGCCCATGCGCATCGCGATAACCTTTGGCGAAAAGATCGACGATCTCGAAGAGCGCCTGCAAGCCATCCTGGCGGATTTTCCAGGCTCGGACCTGCTTTCGGCCGGGATGATGGATGCGCAAGTGGCCCTGATCGCCGATCCACAGATGCGCTCGGCCCTGCTGCGCGCGCTGATCGAGGCTGATCTTCCGGTCACCGATTTCGCCGCGTCCCGTCGGCGCTTGCAGGACGCCTATTTCGGCGCGCCCCCCACCGAAAGCACCGGAGGCCTCGCATGAACCCGGAATTCGTGCGCAACCTGATCCTGCAATGCTCGAAACTGCGTCTGGTGGCTGCGCCGCTGGTGCTGGGCATGCTGTTTCTGATCGTCAGTTGGGGCGAGCGGCTCTGGCAGCCGGGCGTTTTCTGGATCGCGCAGATGCTGATCTGGGCGATTGCAATCTTGTGGGGTGCGCGGCTCGCCGCTGATAGCGTGGCCGAAGAAATGCGCGAACGGACATGGGATCAGCAACGCCTGTCCGGGCTTGGCCCCTGGCAGATGACCTGGGGCAAGATCCTTGGCGCAACCAGCTACACCTGGCTGGTGATCGGGCTTTGCATTCTCGCGCTGGTCGTGTCGCAGATCTCTTTTGAGCAGGCCCGCGCGGCCCTGACAGAACCCGGTGCCCCCTCCCATCTGCGCATGAAAACACATCTGGAGAAGGAGACTTTTTCAGCCCCGATCGCGGCGCTGTTTCTCCAGCCGATGATGGCAACATTCTTTTTGTATGCCACCGCTTTTTTCGCGGCCCTGCTCGCTCTTGTCGGCCAGGATCGCCAGCGCGGGCTTGATGTCACCCTGTTCCAGGCAGTGGCGCTGCTTGCGTTCTTGATGCTCTACTTTCTGGTTTTCGCGGGCCAATCAGAGGATGAAAGCCCGACATCGCTGGTCGAATGGTGGGTGCCGCTGCCCAACTGGCTGCTGCTGAGCCTGAGTTTTGGCAGTTTCGCGCTCGCGGCCCTGCTGGGCAGCTATCACCAGATGCGCCGCGCCTTTGCCATGTCGACCAATGCCCTGCCCTGGATCGCCTTTCTGATCTTCGCCGTCCTCTGGATGGTCGGCTTCTCGCGAGAGAACTGGGACCTGCTGGCGCTGTTGACCCTCGGCGCTGCTGCCTACGCCGCCGTGCTGCTCGAGCCGCACCGGCTGGGTCGGTATCGACGTTGGTTGCAGGCAGGGACGCGCGCCCCGCTCGCGGCACTGATTTCGGCGCCTGCCTGGATCTATGCCTGGGTCGCCAGTGCGATCATCGCTTTGCTGATCGTCGCCCGGGGCGGTCTGGATGTGCCGGACTGGGCGGATCCGGTGCTCGATCTCGACACGAGCTGGGCCGTGATCGCCGCGATCCTGTTCATGCTGCGCGATATCGGGATCGCGGTATGGGCTGGCCTGCGCGCGCGCGATGGGCGCGGGCTCTGGGCGGCGCTGCTGCTGCTGGCGATCCTCGATTTCATCTTGCCGGTGCTGTCTGGCCTGGCCGAGTGGCCCTATCTGTTCATCCCGCTCAACGAGATCTCCGCCGGCGCGGCATTGGTCCAGGCCCTGATCGTGTGGGCCCTCAACCTGCTGGAGGCTCAGCGACCGATCAGCGGGCCGGTGTCGCAGCCGATCTAAGGACAGATCCAGGCCCCTTTCCTGATCTTTGAGGAGGCACCGATGCCGCAATGCCTTTCGCAATCCGAACGCCAGACGGAGCTTGCAGCCCTGCTTGAGGCAGGCTGGGCGATGGCGCCGGGGCGCGATGCGATCGTCAAGGAATTTCATTTCCAGAATTTTAACCAGGCCTATGGCTGGATGACCCGGGTGGCGCTGATCGCCGAATCGCTCGATCATCACCCCGAATGGACCAATATCTACAACCGGGTCAGCGTCGTTTTGAGCACGCATGACGCGGGTGGATTGACCAGACTGGATCTGACACTGGCGCAGCGTATCGACGCGCTGTAATCGCATCCACGCGTCATCGCAAAGGGGGATATTAGGATGGCAAGGCTAGGCAATCGCGCGAGAGCGGCGCTTCTGGTGCTGATCGCGTTGACGGCACTGAGCGGCTGCGCCCGAGATCTGGCCCTGCGCCCCGCGCTTTCCTCTCAGCCGACCATCCGTGAGACCCTCGCCGCTGCCGGCGCTTTCAACCGGCTGCTGGCTCTGGCCGAGCAACAGGGCCAGCAAGGCTTGCTCGATGCTGCCTCCGAGCCGCCGGTGACGCTCTTCGCCCCGACCGATGCCGCCCTGGAACAGAGCGCGCAACCTGCCCCGGATCTGCGCAGCCTGATCAGCCCTGGACGGATCAGCCTCGCGCCGGTTGATGAGGCGCCAAGGATCCATACCAGCCTCGCCGATACCGCGCTGGTGCTGGTGCGCGCGCCCGAAGGGACGACGGTCAATGGTGCGCCGGTGATTTCCGCGGATGTGCAGAGCCGCAACGGCGTCGTCCATGTGCTCGCCGCATTGCCCGAGCCGATTTCCAGGCAGACCGCCCAGGCGATTGCGCAAGCGCCGCTTCCCACGGAACGGCCCGCCGCAGCTCTCAAAGAGGTAAGGACGCCTCCGGCGCCGGCCAAGGCCGAAAACCCGCGCCCCGCCGCCGCCATCGCCGGGCAGAAGCTGTTTGCGCAACTGCTCTCGATCGCGGGATTGCAGCAAGAGGCGCAGCGGCCCGGCACGACCTTGCTCGTTCCTGATGACAAAGCCTGGTCGCGGATCCCGAAAGCGCAGATCGCGGCGCTCAAACGTCCGGAAAACCGCGGCAAGCTGCGCCGGATGCTGCGCTATCACATCATCCCCAAATCGGTGGCGAGCGAAGATATTACCGGGCGGCGGCATGCACCGCGAACCCGCAGCGGGCGTCCGGTGGCCTTCAATGGCACGGCAACGGTTCTGACGGTCAATGACGCGATGATTTTGCGCGCTGACCTGCGCGGCGCAAGCGGCGCTGTCATCCATCTGCTTGATCGGGTGCTGATCCCACGCTGAGCGCGCCCCGCTTCCCAGCGAGGACTGCCGCCCGCATACGCTTGCCGCTTGCCGCTTGCCGCTTGCCTCTTGCCTCTTGCCAGCACATCGCTCACAAGTCCGGACAGATCGACGGTGCCTGCCGTCTCTAGCTGCCTTCAGCCTGATGAGTGGAAATTCCTATGACCCGCACTGTTCTTGAGTCCAAAACCAAGACCGCCGAGATCGGCTTTGATGCCCCGTTCTGCGTGATCGGCGAACGCATCAACCCGACCGGCCGCAAGAAGCTGGCGGCGGAGATGGAAGCGGGCAATTTCGAGACCGTGATCAAGGATGCGATCGAGCAGACCGCAGCCGGGGCCAATGTGCTCGATGTCAATGCCGGGGTGGTGTTCAACTCCAACCCCAATCCCAACGAGACCGAGCCGCCGCTGCTGGTGGAGACCATCCGCCAGGTCCAGGCAGTCTCGGACCTGCCGATCTGCATTGACAGTTCGGTGACCGGCGCGATCGAGGCGGCGCTCGAGGTTGTGGAGGGGCGCCCGCTCATCAACTCGACGACCGCCGAGGAAGAGAAGATGGAAGCGATCCTGCCCCTGGTCGCCAAATACAAGGTGCCAGTGGTGGCGATCTGTAATGATGAGACCGGAATTTCCGAGGATCCGGATGTCCGCTTCGCTGTCGCCAAACGCATCGTCGAGCGCGCGGCGGATTACGGTATTCCGGCCGCCGATATCGTCGTTGACCCGCTGTTGATGCCGATCGGAGCGATGGCGAGCGCCGGGCAGCAGGTCTTCGCGCTGGTGCGGCGGCTGCGCGAGGAGCTCAAGGTCAACACCACTTGCGGCGCCTCCAATGTCTCCTTCGGCCTGCCCAATCGGCATGGGATCAATGCGGCCTTCCTGCCCATGGCAATCGGTGCCGGGATGACCAGCGCGATCATGAACCCCTGCCGCGAAGCCGAGATGAATGCGGTGCGCGCGGCCAATCTGCTGATGAACCATGATGAGGGCGGCATGAACTGGATCCGCACCAATCGCGAAGGCGGCGGCGACATGTCAGCCGCAGGCGAAGCCGGTGGGCGGCGCGGCGGGCGGCGTCGGCGCGGTTAGGTCACGCCGCGCGGGCAATCCCGCCGCTTGCTCCCAGGCCTGCCTTCCAGTCTTCCAGTTCTCGGACCAGACGGCTTGAAAGCTCGCTAAAGCGACCCTCGAGCGCATGCCGGGCCTGATCGACCTGCCCTGCCTGCACCTGTTCGACGATCTGCGCCGCCGCCTCGTGGAAGGTCTTGTGCAGCGCGCGGATGCGCTCATAGTCTGCCTGATCCACACCGCTTTGCCCCGGTTGCAGGGCGCAAAGCCACTTGCCGAACTGACAGGTATTCTCGCGCCGCACGATTGCAGCATCGAGCCCGGTTGATCCGCAGGCCAGCGCCGCGCGCAGCTTGGTCTTCCAGGCCAGATGCGCATCCAGCGCTGCTTCGATCTGCGCAAGGATCCCGCCCGACTGCGAGCCAGCCTGGCTCTCGCGCGGCGCTTGCGAGAAGAACGCGACTGATGTTTCGAGCTTTTCCGCCTGCGCCCGCAGATCCTGACAAGTCTGAGCGGCCTCCGCCGCCCGGCTCGCGCCGCGCTGGGCGTTATTGTCCAGGCTGGAGACGGCGGTCGCGATCTCGGCCACGGCGGATGATTGCTCTTCGGTTGCCGAGGTCACCTGCCCGATCGCGCCATGGGTCTTGGCAACGCTTTGCGCGATACCATCAAGCTCACGTGCAGTCTCGCCCACCAGCGCCGAGCCGGTCTCGACGGTCTTATGGCTGGCATCGATCAGCGACCGGATCTCCTTGGCAGCCTCGCCAGCTCGCCCGGCCAGCGCCCGCACCTCCGTCGCGACAACTGCAAAGCCCTTGCCTGCCTCCCCTGCCCGCGCGGCCTCGACCGCGGCGTTAAGGGCGAGCAAATTGGTCTGAAAGGCGATGGCATCAATGGTTTGGGTGATCGTCGAAATCTCCTGCGAACTGCTGAGGATCTCGGCGATCGAGCCTGACAGGCGCTGCGCGATCACCGCACCGGCATCCGCACGCGTCGCCGCTTTTTGCGCCTCGCTATTGGCTCCTTGCGCATTTCGGGTGTTGCTTTGGGTGGTCGCGCTCAGCTCCTCGGTCGTCGCCGCGATCTGCTGAAGCGTAGTCGCCTGGTTCTCGCTTTGCTGGGCGATCTCGGAGGCACCATCGAGGATCGAGAGGCTCGCCTGGGACAGATTGGCGGAGATCGCCAGGATCTCGCGCACGATCTGATCGATCCGCTCGAAGGCTTCGTTCAGATTGCCGGTGCAGCGAGCGATGCGCCCCTCAAAGCTGCCATCGATGCGATGGGCCAGATTGCCCTTGGCAAGTTCGGCGACCGCGCTGTCAATGGCGTTCAGGCCGCTCTCCATCGTGGCCACCAGGGCGTTGAGATCATCGACCAGCCATTCAAGATCCGCATCGCTGGCCTTGCGATCGATCCGCTTGCTGAAATCGCCCTGGACTGCCGCGTAGAGCACGGCGCCGACCTGCTCCCTGAGAAGGGCCATGGTCTCGTCCTTGAGCCGGGCAAGGCGTGCTTCCTGCTGCGCCTGCTCCGCCTCGGCCTGTGCAAGCGCCGCGTTATTGTCGCGAAAAACCTCCAGCGCACGGGCGATATTGCCCAGTTCGTCGCTGCGCTCGGTCCCGTCGATGGCGCTGACGCTCTCGCGCCGGGCGAGCCGCGCCATCATTGCCAGCATGGCGTCAAGCGTGCCGCCAACGGCCTTGCCCGCAAGCAGCGCCATGCCGCCCGCGATCAGCAGCGCCACGGCCATCCCGACCATGGTCAGCCAGGCCATTTCGCTCAAGGTCGCGTTGGTCTGCCCGCGTGGGATCATCAAATGCGCGATAGCGACAAGATTGCCATCGATGTCACGCAGCCCGGTAAAGGCGCTTGCATGGGGCTCGCCGGAGAGCGCGAGTTGCTCGCCGGTATCGATGAGTGCTTCGCCTGCGGCCAAGCCCTTTTCAACCTCGCGAAGCGTCTCGGGGCTGGCGATCGCGGTATCGCTCGCGGTGGAGCCGAGCAGCGAAAAGCGCGCCTTTTCCCCGCCAAACCCGGCGATGGCACTGTTATCGAGCACGAACAGCTCCGTTTGAAAGCCGCTGCCAGCCATCGCACGTGCCAGGAATTTATCGTCGAGTTTCAATCCGAACTCGATGCTGCCGACATGGCGCCCGTCATGGCTGATCGGCGCGATCCCGCGCATCCCGATCCCGGCGCGGCCCAGCTCCAGCGCAGCAACTGGTTGCTGGTTTTGATTGGTCAGCACCACCGTGCGGCGAAAGGATGAGAGATCATCGCCGCGTTTCGCGGGCTTGTGGACGCGAAAGAGCGACTTTGCCTGCGGTGTGTGGAACTGGAACTGCGCCAGTCCATGCGCCTGCTTGAGGCCCGCAAATCCGGGTACGAACAACGCCTCGAGCGCCTGCCAATCCCCGGTTGCGGTCGCCTCTTTCACCTCAGGGGTCGATGCCACCAGCGCCGCGAGCGCCGCGGCTCGGTTCAGCTCGGACTGAATCGCGACATCAAGCTTTTGCGCAGCGGCTTGCCTGAGACCCTGCTCCTCACTGCGCAGCAGGGTGAGCAATCCATGCACCACCGGCGTCAGCGCTGCGAGCGCCGCGAATACCGTAATGGCGATCACCGTGAGCAGGAATTTCTTGCGCAAAGACATCAGGCACAGACCTTCGATCGTTCAACAGAGGCTTGAGCATGCTACCTCCTATGGTTGAACATCGAATTTACGCCAATCCTTGGTGGTTTTTTCACCCTGAGAATTGCGCGGCGAGGCGGTCAGATCGCAATGCCGCTCACAAACACGTCCAGGGCCATCTCCAATTGCGCCTCGGTCTGCGCTTCGGTTGGCGCTGGCTTTTGCGGATCGAGGATGCGCTCGAGCTTGCCGGTATGGACCATGTCGAGCAGCATCTGCGCAGCGAGGGCGCAATCGATGATCCGGATCTCGCCGTTCTCTCGCGCGCGCTCGAGCTCCTCCTGAACGATCTGCTGCGCGACAAAGGGGCCCTCGCGCAGGAAGGCCTGAGCGATTTGCGGCGCGGTCTCTGCCTCGGCGCAGACGGCGCGCAGCACCATCATCCGGCGCTCATACTCGGTGCCTTTGATCTCACAGCCAAGCAGACAGGCGAGGCGCTGGCGCAGCGGCAGGGCGCGCTCCTGCCCATGTAACTCGCGCACGAACCCGGCCCGGATGTGACGCACCCAGGCGGTGAAGATCGCATCGCGGCTGCCAAAGATATCATAGACCGTGCGCTTGGACATCCCGGCGGCCTCGGCAACCGCCTGCATCGTCGCCCCGCGCAGACCCGCGCGCGCGACCGTGGTCTCGAAGGCTTCGATGATCGCCCGCTCGCGCTCTTGCCGGCTCATCTGCGGCGGCCGCCCGCGCTTGCCGCCTTGTCTCAGTGCTCCTTGCCTCTGCGCTTCTGGCATTCGCGCTTCTGGCATCTGACCGCAGCAGCCGTCCTCAAATTGCGGATCTTTTGCGTCGCGAAGTGGAACTTTTTCGTTTTTCGTCAATTTTTCTCCGTCCTCCCGACATTTTCCGCGGTCGCGCGGTCATTTCCCCTTGAAATAATCCGCCGCGCGATCATTTTCAACACGCATTGGTTTTGTAATTCCATCGCGCGGCAATCCCGTTCGCATTGCCCGCGAAAGCCTGAAAGGTTCCGTCCATGATGTTCGTGTCAGCCCGCCCCGGATTGCGCCGGGCCCTGATCACCCTTCTGGCGCTTGGCGGGTTGAGCACCGCTCCGGCGCTCGCCCAACAAGCCCCAGGAGGCAGCGGGCAGGAGGCGCCGCCGCAAGCGGTCACGGTCGAGACCCTGGTTGCGCAGGACATCACCCTGACCGCCACCCTGCCCGGCCGCGTGGTCGCCTCGGCCACAGCCGAAGTGCGCCCGCAGGTTGATGGGATCATCGTCGAGCGGCTGTTCACCGAAGGCTCACCGGTGAGCAATGGCGACCCGCTCTTCCAGATCGATGACGCCACGTATCGCGCAAAGGTTGCCGCAGCGCAGGCGCAGGTCACGCTGGCCGAGGCGCAATTGCGGGTTGCCGAGAGCGAGGCCCGGCGGATCGAAGAGCTTGTCTCTCGCCGCGTCTCCAGCCAGCAGACCCTCGATGAAGCAATCGCCGCCCGCGATACCGCCGCCGCCTCGCTCGATGTGGCCAAAGCCGATCTGGCCAGCACCCAGATCGAGCTCGAACGCACGATCATCCGCGCCCCGCTCTCGGGCATTATCGGCCGCTCGCTGGCAACGCGCGGGGCTCTGGTGACCAATGGTCAGGCCAGCGCGCTGGCGGTCATCCGCTCACTCGATCCGGTTCTGGTCGATGTCACCCAATCTGCCGCCGAGCTGCTGGCCTTCAAGCGCGCGCAACTCAATGATCAGGAACCGGCGACCACCGAAGTGCGCCTGACCCTCGCCGATGGGTCGAGCTTTGAGCAAGTCGGCACCCTGACCGCCGCCGAACCTTACGTGAATGAGCAAACCGGCGTGGTGACCCTGCGGCTCTCCTTCGCCAATCCCGACCGATTGTTACTGCCCGGCATGTATGTGCAGGTGGAAATGCCACAGGGCGTCGCCCGCGGCGCGGTCTTTGCGCCGCAAGAAGGGGTGGCGCGCGACCGGCGCGGACGCCCGACCGCTTTGGTTGTTGGCGCCAATGATGTGGTCGAAGAGCGGGTGCTCACCATCAAACAGGCCCGCGGCGACAATTGGATCGTCACCGATGGTCTCTCGGACGGAGACCGGATCATCGTCGCAGGCACCCAGAAAACGCGCGCTGGGGCCAAGGTCAGCCCGCAGATCCGTCCAACAACGCAAGAGAGCCGCGCCGCCGCGACCCCGACCCAGTGACCGCACCGCGTCTCCCCTCTCAGATCGCATAGAAGGCTTTATTCATGGCCCGTTTTTTCATCACCCGGCCAGTCTTCGCCTGGGTCATCGCCATCCTGATCATGGGCGCTGGTGCGCTGTCGATCCTGAGCCTGCCGGTCGCGCAATACCCGCAGATCGCCCCGCCCTCGGTGACCGTGAGCGCCACCTATCCCGGCGCCTCGGCCCAAACGGTGGAGAACACCGTCACCCAGGTGCTCGAGCAGCAGATGACCGGGCTCGATGGCTTGCGCTATCTCAGCTCCAGCTCGACATCGGCGGGCAGCGCGAGCATCACGCTCAATTTTGAAACCGGTACCGATCCGGACATCGCGCAGGTGCAGGTGCAAAACAAGCTGAGCCAGGCCACAGCGCTCCTCCCTGAACAGGTGCAGCGCCAGGGCGTGACGGTGCGCAAGTCCTCGGCCGGCTTTCTGCTCGTGGTGGCGCTGATCTCGGAGGATGGCGGGCTCGAGCAAGTCGATCTTTCCGACTATCTCGTCTCCAATGTCGTGGACGAGATCAGCCGGGTGAACGGGGTCGGCGATGTGCGCGTATTCGGCTCCTCCTATGCGATGCGGATCTGGCTCGACCCGGCCAAGCTCGCCGCCTATGAGCTGAGCGCCTCGGATGTGGTGAGCGCGGTTCAGGCGCAGAACGCGCAGGTCTCCGCCGGTCAGTTCGGCGCCCTGCCAGCGCCGGAAGGCCAGATGCTCAACGCCACCGTCGCCGCGCAATCGCTGTTGCAAAGTCCGGCTGATTTTGAGCAGATCGTGCTGCGCTCGGATACCGATGGCGGTCTGGTGCTGCTGCGCGATGTCGCCCGGGTCGAGATCGGCGCCGAGAGCTACTCGACCATCACCCATTACAATGGCCAGCCTGCCGCCGGTATGGCGCTTACCCTGGCCAGCGGTGCCAATGCGCTCGACACCGCCGAGGCGGTGAAGGCGCGGGTGGAAGAGCTTTCCGCCTTTTTCCCCGAAGGCGTGGTCTACACCATCCCCTATGACACCACCCCCTTCGTCCAGATCTCGATCGAGGAAGTGGTCAAGACGCTGATCGAGGCGATTGTGCTGGTGTTCCTGGTGATGCTGCTGTTCCTCGGCAACCTGCGCGCCACCTTGATCCCGACACTGGCGGTGCCGGTGGTGCTGCTGGGCACCTTTGGCGTGCTGGCGGTATTCGGCTTTTCGATCAACACCCTGACCATGCTGGCCATGGTTCTGGCCATCGGCCTGCTCGTTGATGACGCCATCGTGGTGGTGGAGAATGTCGAGCGGATCATGGCCGAGGACGGGCTGTCGCCGGTTGAAGCGACCAAGAAATCCATGGACCAGATCACCGGCGCACTGATCGGGATCGCGCTGGTGCTTTCGGCTGTGTTCGTGCCGATGGCGTTCTTTGGCGGCTCGACCGGGGTGATCTACCGGCAATTCTCGATCACCATCGTCTCGGCCATGGCGCTGTCGGTGGTGGTGGCGATCGTGCTGACCCCGGCGCTGTGTGCGACGCTGCTCAAACCCCATGATCCCGAGCACCGCCCGCGCGGACCATTGGCCTGGTTCAACCGCAACTTTCAGCGCGGCACCGGCTCTTATGTCGGCGCGGTTGGCTGGCTGACCCGGCGCCCGGTCCGGCTCGGCATCCTCTATCTGGCGCTGGTCGGCGGCATGGTGTTCCTGTTCATGCGTACCCCGACCGGCTTTTTGCCCAATGAGGATCAGGGGATCATGTTCACCCTCGTCCAGGGGCCCGCGGGTGCCACCGCCGAGCGCACCGAGGCGGTGCTCGAGCAGGTCGACCGGCATTTCCGGGAAACCGAGAAGGACAATGTCGCCTCGGTCTTCACGGTCACAGGCTTCTCCTTTGCCGGGAGCGGCCAGAATGTCGGGCTGGCTTTCGTGCGGCTGAAGGATTGGTCCGAGCGCCTCGCCCCCGGCCAGAGCGCGCAGGCAATCGCCGGACGCGCCTTCGGGGCACTCTCGCGGGTGCAGGATGCGATGATCTTCCCGGTGGTCCCCCCGGCGGTGCGCGAGCTCGGCAATGTCAGCGGCTTTGATGTCTATCTGCAAGCGCGCGGCGGCCAGAGCCATGAGGAACTGATCGATGCGCGCAATCAGCTACTGGGCATGGCGGGGCAGGATCCAAGCATTGCCTCGATGCGCCCGAACGGGTTGCAGGACACGGCGCAATACGCGCTCGATATCGACTGGCGCAAGGCCGGGGCGATGGGGCTGACCCCGGCGCAGGTCAATGAGCTGCTCTCGGTCGCCTGGGCCGGGCGGTATGTGAACGACTTCATCAATCAGGGACGGATCAAGCGCGTCTATGTGCAGGGCGAACCCGATGCCCGGGCGTTGCCGGAGGACATCGAGAAATGGCGCGCCCGTAATGCCTCAGGGGGCCTTGTGCCGCTGTCGAACTTCGTGACCGGCAATTGGAGCAACGGACCGCAAGGGCTCTATCGCTATAACGGCGTTCCGGCGGTGCAATTGCAAGGTTCACCCGCGCCCGGCGTGACCACCGGTGAGGCGATGAGCGCGCTCGAAAGCCTCGCCGCCCGGCTGCCCGAAGGCTTCGGGCTGTCCTGGACCGGCCTCTCGCTCGAGGAGCGCCAGACCAGCGGGCAAGCGCCCTTGCTCTATATGCTCTCGCTCGCAGTGGTGTTTCTGAGCCTCGCGGCGCTGTATGAGAGCTGGGCGGTGCCGATCGCGGTGATGCTGGCGATGCCGCTTGGCGTGCTCGGAGCGATCGGGGCGGCCTGGCTCGGCGGGTATTCGAATGACGTGTTCTTCCAGGTTGGGCTGCTGACCACGATCGGGCTGACTGGCAAGAACGCGATCCTGATCGTCGAATTCGCCCGCGATCTGCATGAGCGGGGCATGGATCTCTATGAGGCGGTGAAGGAAGCGGCGCGGCAGCGGTTTCGCCCGATCATCATGACCTCGATGGCCTTCTCGCTCGGGGTGACGCCGCTGGTGCTCAGCTCCGGCGCGGGGGCTGCGGGCCGCAATGCGATCGGCTCGGGCGTGCTGGGCGGGATGACTGCGGCGACGGTGCTCGGGGTTCTGTTCGTGCCGCTGTTCTTCGTCATCATCCGGCGGCTGGCCCCGATCAAGCGGCGCGAGGGCCAACGCCTCGACAACGCCTTCGCCTGAGACGGACACAAAAAAGCTGCGCCGGGAAGCCTCGGCGCAGCTTGCGTGATGCGCGGGGCGGCTTTTACGGCAGATAGAGCCGCTGGCCGACCTCGATGAAATTCGGGCTGCGCAAAATGTCACGATTGGCGTTGTAGATCTTGCGATACATGAACGCGTCCCCGTAAGAGCGCTGCGCGATGCTGCCCAGCGTATCGCCGGACCGGACGATGTAATACTCATCCACCTTGCGCTCGGCGAGGGCCTCGAGGAAGGCCCGCTTGGCCCGGGTGTCATCGACACCGCTGCGGTTGATCGCGCCGGTGCTCTGGCTCTCACCTTCCGCCATCAGCGCCGCGATATAGGGATCGGCGGCTTGATCGCGGCGGGCTTGCTCGGTGACGATCACAGCAATCAGCGCCTGCGTGTCCAGCTCACCCCGCTCATTGGAGAGCGCGGCGGGGAGCGCCCGGTTGGGGTTCTCGGCCAACGCCTCATCAATCAGCGCCGCCACATATTCGGGCGACTCGCCCGCTTCTTGCGCTTTGGCAACCAGATCGGCAAGTTGCTGGCGTAGCTCGGCTGCCTGATCGTCTGCGGAAACGCCCGCCCGATCAGCTTCGCCAAGCGTGTAGAGCGAAGACAACACATCTGCCGTCATCGAGCGCATCTTGTCGCGATCCCCGGCTGGCTGTGGTTCTTCCGCCGGTTTGGGCAAACCGCCCAGGATCTGATCGGTGAGCGAGCGCATCTTCTCGTCTTCGCCGGAAGCGGCACTGCTCGGCGCGGGCGTGGCGACGCGTCCGTCACTGCTTTGCGAGAAGCTGCGCAACTCCGGCTGCGACGGTGCGGATGGGGTATTGAGCCGCGGAGCGGTTGGGCTGGACTGGGCTGCGCCCGGCAACGGTGCGATGAGCGCAGCTGCGGCCAGGCACGAGCCGAGTGCGGTCACGAGAAATCGCGGACCTCGATGCGAGGGCGCGATCCTTAGAATTGGGCGTTTCATCTTCGCCTCCTGAACTGGCTGGAAAAGAGGGGGGGGCGACGCCGCGCGCCGATCCCGCCATGCGTCTCTTGCGCGATGCTTAATTCGCCCGTGCGACAGGGTTGGAGCCCGGACGATCAACGCTCAGACCCAGCATCAGCCAGTTTTGCATGCCGCCCCGATAGTAGAACAGCTTGCCGGTCGGATAGCCTGCATCGATCAGGTTCTCGATCGCGCGCGGCGACTGATCACACCAGGGCCCATTGCAGTACAGCAGCAGATCCTTGGCGGCGGTGAAGTTCCAGCGACCGCTCGAGGATTTGGTGGCACCCAGCGCTTTGAGGATCTGGTCCTGATAGGGGTTCTTGTTCGGGTCAAGAACGAAGAACGGGATGTTCACCGAACCAGGGATGGTGCCCTTCTGGTACCAGACCGGGATCCGTGCATCGACGAGCAGGCCCTTGCCGGTTTCCACCTTGTTGCGGATGTAATCCATCACCTCGAGCTCGCCGACCGTCTCGACACCCGGGGCGGCGCTCATGGCGTGAATGCAGAAGGGTGGGCAGGCGCGGGAGGTCTTGGCAAAACCATCCTCAATGCGCGCGGTCGGATCGTTTTCCCGCTCGATCCGGAAGTTCTTCCCGTCGATCGAGAATTCAAAGACCGTGATTTCATCGGTGATCTTGACCGGCTTGCCCTGGGCGAAGGCAGCCGATGCGAATGCTGCGGAAAGCAGCCCGATGAGGACGGCAAATACGCGGACGAAACCTGCGATTGTGGTCGATTTAAACACTCTACTCTCCCTCTCAAGACAGAACCACGATACTTGGGAAGCCACCGCGATTGCCCCGGTGCGGAATCAACGGCTCGTGGCAGACGACGTTTGAAGGGATAACAGAAATTTAATTAATGCGGGAAGCTGTAAAAACCGCTTGAGCGCGCAGAAATAGAGCCGCTATTGTTAACCATAGAGCTAATTGCGCCGTCTAATTCTGATACATCGTGGTAAAACTGGTGCAGACAAGGGTTTGCCCCCTATTTTTCAAGGCCTTGCACCCCGCCGCCCTTGAGACAGATCACGCCTGCCCCCAAATCTTGCCTCGAAAAGCAACCCGGACGGGACGGTCCAGAATGGCTTCTTTGCCACAGTCGCCTTGAAAGTTCAGGGGAATTTCCTGTCAATGCGGCGCGGGAACGCAGCGAAGAAGAAGGACGCGGCGTCAATGGTCCTGCAAGATCGCCCGATCCGCCAGCACGGCGGCCGATGTGCGATTGTCGACGCCCATCTTGTGAAAGACCTGTTCGAGATGCTTGTTCACGGTGCGCGCGCTGAGTGAGAGGATATCGCCGATATCGCGATTGGTCTTGCCGCGCGTGAGCCAGAGCAGCACTTCCGCCTCGCGCGCGGTCAGGCCAAAGACCCGCTCCAGCCGCTCTTCGGGACGCTCCTCCAGCCGGTTCTCAAGCCGGACCAGCCATTCCCCTGCCTGGGTCGCCCCGATATAGTGCAAGGCAAGCCGCTCGCGGATCATCAAGAATGGCTCGCTATGCGAGACCGGCGTGGCGGGCAGGTTTTCCAGCCAGGCCAGCGCTTCGCGGCGCAGGGTGCTTTGCGGATCGGTCAGATCGGCGACACCTTCGAGCATTTGCAGCGCTTGCGGCGATCCCCATGACAAGCTGCCATCCTCACGGAATGCGAGCACCGAATGGCCGCTGCTATCAAGCGCATCGCGCGCGCTGCGGATGAGGCGCGCATTGACCAGATGCACCGTGACCCGCGCAACCAGTTCCTCGAGATTGAGCGGCTTGGTGACATAATCCACCCCGCCCGCCCCCAGCCCGGCCAGGATATGCTCGGCATCGCTCAGCCCGGTCATGAACACCACCGGCGCATCGATCGAGAGCGGCGGCGCCTTGAGCCTGCGGCAGGTCTCGAACCCGTCCATCCCCGGCATCACCGCATCGAGCAGGATGACATCGGGCGATATGCGGCGGGCCAGTTCGATCGCCGCCTGCCCATCGCGCGCGACCATCACCATCATGCCCGCCTCCTCCATCGCCTGAGAGACCATGGCGAGCGAGCCCGGATCATCATCGACGATCAGCACGATCCGGCTTGGAAGAGCATCTGGACGCTTCATCCTGCCTCTCCCTCTTTCACTGACAAAGGCTCATTGGCCGGGCGTTGCTCCGCTTTGCCCGGCGCGGTTTGCTTGAGCGCGAACGGGGCGAGCAGGCGCACGATCGCTGGCAGGTCAAACACCGATAGCCGCGCCCGCAGCGGCGCCAGCGCTTCGCGCAGATCAGGCTCGTCCGCCTCGATCGCATCGAAGGATTTGCGCAGCTCGCCTGCGAGCCCCAACTCGGCCAGCCCGAGGAGCTGGCGCGCCTGACCCGCATTCAATTGCCGCGCCGCCACCGCCCGGTCGGTGGCTCGCGCAGGCACCGCGCTCGGCCCCATCACCCATTCGAGACCGAGCAATTGCCGGATCCGCTCGGTCAGATCCTCGAGATTGACCGGTTTGACGATGAACGCGTCATGCAGCAGGTTTTCGGGCCCGCGCGTGCGAGCCTCCAATGCATGGCCAGAGACCATCACCACCGGGGTCGAGCGATAGCCGTTCTGGCGCAGATGCGCCGCCAGATCCCATCCGCTGGCGCCGGGCATGTCGATATCGAGCAAGAACAGATCCGGCTGCACAGCCCCGAGCAGCAAGCGCGCTTCTTCGGCGCCGCTGGCCCGATAGACCTCGAAACCGAGCGGGGTCAGCGTGCTCTCGATCATCCGCAGGTGATTGAGATCGTCATCCACCACCAGGATCACCCGCCGCCGCCCACGATAGCCCAGGATCCGCGCCGTGCTCTGCTCGAGCGCCGAGCGCGGCCCCTGCCCTCCGAGCGAGGGCAGCATCAGCCGCACCCGAAACGCGCTGCCTTGCCCGAGCGTGCTGGTGACCTCGATATCCCCGCCCAGAATATTCACCAGCAGCTTGGTGATCGTGAGCCCAAGCCCCGAGCCCGCGATAGCCGCATTGCCGCCGCGCTCAAAGGGCTGCCAGATCCGCTCGAGATCCTCCGGCGCGATCCCGCATCCGGTATCGGCCACCAGAATCTCGGCAACCTCGCTGCGATAGGTGATCGAGAGCGAGACCGAGCCTTTCTCGGTATAGCGCATCGCGTTGGACAGAAGATTGATGATGATCTGGCGCAGGCGTTTCTCATCGACCGCAACCCATTCGGGCAGGTTCGAGGCGAGCGACACGCTGAAATCGATCCCCTCGAGCCGCGCGCGCTCTTCAAAAATATTGGCGATCTGGTTGAGAAACAGCCGCAGATTGACCCGGTCGCGATTGATCTCGAGACGCCCGGCCTCGATCTTCGAGATGTCGAGCAGCCCCTCGATCAGCCCGGCCAGATGCTCGGAGCTGCGCCGGATGGTCGAGACCGCCTCGCGCCGATGCGCCGGGGTCGCCGGGTCGTTTTCGAGGATCTGGGCAAAGCCGAAGATCGAGTTGAGCGGGGTGCGCAGCTCATGGCTGAGCCCGGCCATGTAGCGGGTCTTGGCGAGGTTCGCCGCCTCGGCCTTGTCGCGCGCTTCCTGGAGTTGGCGGTCGGTGCGCTCATGGGCACGGATCTCGCGCAGCAACCGCTGGGTCTGGATCTCCGCCTCATCGCGCGCCTGGGCCTGGCTCTCCGCCGCCAGCACGAACATCCAGCTCAAAACCCCGATCACGAACAGCCCGGCGGCGAAGATCACCGCCAGATGCGCCTCGAAATGCGGGCTGGCGGCGCTGCGGCTGACCAGCCAGAGCACGCCCCCGAACACCATGGCGAGCAGGCCGCCGAGAAGGGCGAACTTGCCGAAACGCGAGGTCACCGCGGCCTTCAGCGGCGCTGGCAGATAGGTGTCGAGCCAACGGCTGGCCTGGCGGGCGATCCGGGCCTCGGGCTTGCAGGCATCCCGGCAACGGCTGTCGAGGCTACAGCATAGCGAGCAGATCGGGCCGCTATAGAACGGGCAATGGGTGATGTCTTCGGGATCAAAGCGGTATTCGCAGACCGAGCAGACATGCAGCGCCGCGGGCGCTTGGGCGGCAGGGCGGGCGATGTAATAGCGCCCACCGCTCACATAGGCGATCAGCGGCGCCAGGATCAGGCTCGCCCCGAGCGCGATCACCGGGGTCAGCGCCGCAGCACTGGGGCCAAAAAGGCCAAGCCCGGCGAGGATCACCAGCAGACAGGCGCCGCTCATCGCGCCGAGCCCGACCGGATTGATGTCATAGAGATGCGCACGGCGGAACTCGATCCCCGGCGGGCTCAGACCCAGCGGCTTATTGATCACCAGATCGGCGACCAGCGCCCCGATCCAGGCCAGCGCCACATGTGAGTAGAGCGCTAGCGTGCTCTCGAGCGCGCCGAACACGCCCAGCTCCATCAGCATCAGCGCGATGGCGACATTGAACACCAGCCACACCACCCGCCCCGGATGGCTATGGGTGAGGCGGGAGAAGAAGTTCGACCAGGCGATCGAGCCAGCATAGGCGTTGGTCACGTTGATCTTGAGCTGGGAGAGCAGGACGAAGCCGCCTGTCAGGGTGAGCACGATCGCAGGATGATCGAAGACGCTGGCAAAGGCGCTGGCATACATGCGCGTCGGATCTCCCGCCGCCTCGATCGAGGCGCCCGCCCCCAGCGCCAATGTCGCCAGATAGGAGCCGGCAAGCATCTTCAGCACCCCCAGCACCGCCCATCCGGGCCCGGCCGCGATCAGGGCCAGCCACCAGTTCCGACGCTCACGCGCGGTCTTGGGCTCCGGCAAGAAGCGCAGGAAATCCACCTGCTCGCCAATCTGGGCAATGAGCGAGGCCACCACCCCCAGAGCAGCGCCGAGGGTCAAGACGCTCAGCCCCTGCCCGGCCGCCCCTTCAAACCCGGTCCAGCGCTCCAGATCATAGCCGCTAAAGCCGAGCATGACGAAGGGCAGCAGATGCAGCACGATCCAGAATGGCTGCGTCCAGGCCTGAAAAATCGAGATCTTGGTGAACCCGTGCGTCACCAGCGGGATCACCACCAACGCATTGAGGATATAGCCAAGCGCAAGCGGGATCCCGAAACAATACTCGAGCGCCAGGCTCAGGATCGCGGCCTCTAGTGCAAAGAAGATGAAGGTGAAGGACGCATAGATCAGCGAGGTCAGGGTCGAGCCGATATAGCCAAAGCCGGCGCCGCGGGTCAGCAAATCGATATCGACCCCGTAGCGCGCCGCGTAATAGCTGATCGGGAAGGCGGTCAGAAACAGCACCATCCCGACCAGCAGGATCGCGGTGACGGCGGTCTCGAAACCATAGCTCAGGGTGATGGCGCCGCCGATGGCCTCGAGCGCCAGAAACGAGATCGACCCGATGGCGGTATTGGCGACCCGGGCCATAGACCAGCGCCGCGCCCGTCTTGCGGTGAAGCGCAGGGCAAAATCCTCGAGCGTCTCATCGGCAACCCAGCGGTTATAGCGTCGCCGCTCGGGCGGGGCGGTGAAGGCGAAGGTCATCTGTTGGGCCGATTCTCCACACACATCCAGACCGGCTTTCGGGTCCGCTTTTTCGCCCGATCGGGGGGAGGCGGCGTTCTGGCCTTCCTGACCCGGCTCCATCCTCATCGAATGCGTCCTTTCCATTGCGCGCACGCCCTTTGCACCGCAGCAAAGAGCGCGTGGATTTTTGGCGTTGAAAGCATCCTGCACCGGTAAAACGCGCAGAACTATACGTCATCTGACGTATGTCGCAGTGCAGCATATCTCAGCACCATCCTTGGACAGAGACACGCAGAAAGCGAGTCTCAACTGCTCCGGCAACCGCTGGAGGCCGGAGAAAAACCGCACCAAGGAGGCGATATGTCAGATCAAGATTTCCCTAATGGCAAGAAAGACGCTCGGGCCGCGGGCCTGTCCCGCCGCTCGGTCCTGCTCGGCGGAACCGCCCTGACCGCGTCGCTGTTTGCCCCCAGTTTTGGGAACGCACAGAGCTTTCCGACCGCAGAAATCAACACGACCGGGCTTGCCGTCACCGATGACACGGTAACAATCGGCATTCTGCACTCGATCACCGGCACCATGGCGATCTCGGAAACCGGGTCGGTGCAGGCCGAAAAGCTCGCGATCGACCAGATCAACGCGATGGGCGGGATCCTGGGCCGCAAGATCGAATACATCCAGGAAGACGGCGCCTCCGACTGGCCGACTTTCGCCGAAAAGGCGAAAAAACTGCTCGTCAATGACAAGGTCGCCTCGGTGATGGGCTGCTGGACCTCCGCGAGCCGCAAGGCGGTGCTGCCGGTGTTCGAGCAGTATAATGGTTTCCTCTACTACCCGACCTTCTATGAGGGGCTCGAGCAGTCGCCGAACGTGATCTACACCGGTCAGGAAGCGACGCAGCAGATCATCGCCGGTATCGACTGGGTGACCAAGACCAAGGGTGCCAAGTCCTTCTACCTGCTCGGTTCGGACTATATCTGGCCGCGTACCTCGAACAAGATCGCGCGCAAGCATATCGAGAAGCTCGGCCTGAAAGTGGTCGGCGAGGAATATTATCCGCTCGGCCACACCCAGTTCAACTCGGTGATCAACAAGATCCGCCTGAAAAAGCCGGATGTGATCTACGCGATCGTCGTCGGCGGCTCGAACGTGGCCTTCTACAAGCAGCTCAAGGCTGCTGGTATCGACATGACCAAGGAAAAGCCGCTTCTGCTCACCATCTCGGTGACCGAAGACGAGATCCGCGGCATTGGCGGCGAGAATATCGAAGGCGCCTATGCCTGCATGAAATACTTCCAGAGCCTGCAAAACGACAACAACCTCGCCTTCGTCAAAGCCTTCAAGGAAATGTGGGGCGAGGACATGGTGATCGGCGATGTGACCCAGGCCGCCTATCTGGGCCCATGGTTGTGGAAAGCCGCGGTCGAAAAAGCGGGCTCGTTTGATGTTGACAAGGTTCGCGCCGCCTCCCCGGGCATCGAGCTGACCACGGCGCCGGAAGGCTATGTGAAGGTCCACGAAAACCATCACCTGTGGTCGAAAACTCGTGTCGGTCGCGCGAAAGCGGACGGGCAATACGAGGTCGTTTTTGAAACGGCGGACCTCGTTGAGCCCGATCCGTTCCCCGAGGGTTACCAGTAACCCTCAGCGTCGGGGCTGGCTGCGTTTTCCGCAGGCGCGCCAGCCCCGGCACCTTCTTTCATTGTCCCATTCACCTGACTGACCTGAGGGAGGCCCGGTCATGTTTGCCGACTATTCGAGCCAGGAATTGCTCGCGATTTTTGCCATGCAAGGCTTCGCCGGGCTGATCCTTTTTTCTGTCTTTGTGCTGATGGCGCTGGGTCTTGCGATCATCTTTGGCCAGATGGGCGTGATCAACATGGCCCATGGCGAGTTCATGATCCTTGGCGCCTATGTCACCTACATGCTGTCGAATTTCTTCGAGGCTTACTTGCCGGATCTGTTCGGCATCTACTTTTTCATTGCGATGATCTGCGCCTTCATTGCCTCCGGCGCGCTCGGGCTTTTTGTCGAATGGGCGCTGATCCGGCATCTCTACAAGCGCCCGCTTGATACGCTGCTGGCCACATGGGGCCTGTCGCTGATCTTGCAACAGATCTACCGCTCCGTCTTTGGCGCGCGTGAAGTGGGGGTGACCATCCCCGACTGGATGATGGGGTCCTTGCCGCTCACCGACATGATCGAGGTGCCGATCAACGGGATCTTCGTGATGGTGCTCGCGGTCAGTATCTCGATCGCCGTCTATCTGATGATGTTCCGCTCGAGCTGGGGCAAGCAGGTGCGCGCCGTGGTGCAGAACCGGGTGATGGCCGGGGCCGTCGGCATCAATACCGAATGGACCGACCGGCTGACCTTCGGCATCGGCTGCGGCGTGGCAGGGGTGGCGGGTTCGGCCTTCACGATGATCGGCTCGACCGGCCCGACCGCGGGCCAGCTTTATATCGTCGATACCTTCCTGGTCGTGGTCTTCGGCGGCGCTGCGAGCCTGCTTGGCACCATCGCCTCGGCCTTCTCGATCAGTCAGGCGCAATCGATCATGGAGTTCTTCCTCTCCGGCTCGATGGCCAAGGTCCTCACCCTGCTGACCGTGGTCGGCATCCTGATGATCCGCCCGCAGGGTCTGTTCGCCCTGAAGCTGCGCAAATGATCGCCCGCCATAGGAGACCGCATCAATGAAACCGCAAAGCAATCGCTTCATGAGTATGCAGGAAATGGTCGGCTTCGCCATCCTCGCCCTGCTGATCTTCGTGATCTTCCCGCTGATCCTCGACCCGTTCCGCCTGAACCTGTTCGGCAAATATCTCACCTATGCCTTCGTCGCGCTTGGCCTCGTGCTGTGCTGGGGCGCGGGCGGGATCCTGAGCCTTGGGCAAGGGGTGTTCTTCGGCCTTGGCGGCTATTGCATGGCCATGTTCCTCAAGCTCGAAGCCTCGACGCCGGAGAATACCAAGATCCAGTCCACCCCGGGCATTCCCGACTTCATGGACTGGAACCAGCTCACTGAATTGCCGTTCTGGTGGCAGCCCTTCCACAGCTTCACCTTCACCGTGATCGCGGTGGTGCTGGTGCCGGTGATCTTCGCCTTCATCATCGGGGTTGCGATGTTCCGGCGCCGGGTGGGCGGGGTGTATTTCGCGATCATCACCCAGGCGATCGCCGCGATCATGACCATCTTGATCATTGGCCAGCAAGGCTATACCGGCGGCGTCAACGGCATCACCGATCTGCGCACGCTGATGGGCTGGGACATCCGCACCGACGAGGCGAAGAATATCCTCTACTTCGTCAATGGCGGTCTGCTCTTCGCCTGCCTGTTCGCGGCGCAATATATCCGCCGCTCCAAGCTTGGGCGGATCCTGATCGCCATGCGCGACCAGGAGGATCGGGTGCGCTTCTCGGGCTATGACGTCGCCGATTTCAAGACCTTCGTGTTTTGCGCCGGTGCCGCCTTTGCCGCGATCGGCGGTGCGATGTTCACGCTTCAGGTCGGGTTCATGTCGCCGAGCTTCGTCGGCATCGTCCCCTCGATCGAGATGGTTATCTTCTGCGCGGTTGGCGGGCGGCTCTCGATCCTCGGCGCGGTCTACGGCGCGCTGGTTGTGAACTGGGCCAAGACCACCTTTTCCGAGAGCTTCCCCGAATTGTGGCTGCTCGGCCTTGGCGCGCTGTTCATCGCCGTGGTGCTCGCCTTCCCCAAGGGGCTGGCCGGTCTCTACGACGACTTCATCGCCCCGCGCGTGAAGCCCCTCTTCGACAAGCTGCGTAGCAAATCCAACAGCAAGGATGCCGATTTCGTCGGCGCCCCGGCGGAATAGGAGGCGAGAATGAATTACGTCAATCCCAATTTCGTGCTGATGGTCGAGGGGCTCACCGTGTCCTTCGACGGGTTCAAGGCGGTCAATGACCTCAGCTTCTATGTCGAGCCCAATGAGTGCCGGGTGATCATCGGCCCCAATGGCGCGGGCAAGACCACGGTGCTCGATCTGATCTGCGGGCGCACCAAGGCCACCGAAGGCTCGGTGAAATTCAAGGGCCAGGAGCTCTTGAAGATGCGCGAGGATCAGATCGTCCATGCCGGGGTCGGGCGCAAGTTCCAGACGCCATCGGTCTATGAGGATCTCACCGTCTTCGAGAATCTCGAGATCTCCTACCCCAAGGGGCATGGCGTGTTTGGCGCGCTCGCCTTCAAGCGCGATCTCGAAGTGATCGAGCGCATCGAGCAGATCACGCAGACGATCTTCCTGACCGACGCGCTCGATGAGAAGGCGGCCTATCTGAGCCATGGCCAGAAGCAGTGGCTCGAGATCGGGATGCTGCTGATCCAGGATCCCGAGCTGCTGATGCTCGATGAGCCGGTGGCCGGCATGTCGGTGGCCGAGCGCAAGAAAACCGCCGAGCTGCTCAACCGCATCATCCAGGACCGCTCGGTGATCGTGATCGAGCACGACATGAAATTCGTCGAGGACATCGCGACCCGGGTCACCGTCCTGCATCAGGGCCAGATCCTGTCCGAGGGCACGATGGAGCATGTGCAGGCCGACCCGAAGGTCGTCGAAGTCTATCTGGGGCATTGAAGGAGATCGAAGATGCTGAATGTTCAGGACTTGCGCGCCGCCTATGGCGCTTCGGAGGTGCTGCACGGGCTCGATTTCACCGTGCAGCCCAACGAGATCGTGGCGATCATGGGCCGCAATGGCATGGGCAAGACCACGCTCATGAAGACATTGATGGGGATCGTGCCGACCAAATCGGGCTCAGTGAGCGTCGATCAGACCCCGATCACCGACATGAAATCGCATCAGCGCGTCGCAAACGGCATCGCCTATGTGCCGCAAGGCCGGATGATCTTCTCGGCGATGACGGTGCAGGAGAATGTCGAGACCGGCCTCACCGTGACCGGCGAGCGCTCGGTGCCCGGCGATATCTACGAGCTGTTCCCGGTGCTGCTGGAGATGAAGAACCGGCGCGGGGGCAACCTCTCGGGCGGGCAGCAACAGCAGCTCGCCATCGCTCGTGCCCTGGCCTCAAAGCCCAAGGTGCTGCTGCTCGATGAGCCGACCGAGGGCATCCAGCCCTCGATCATCCGGGAGATGGGCCGGACCTTGCGCAAGATCCGCGACGAGAAGGGCCTGTCGATCGTCGTTTCCGAACAGGTGCTCAGCTTTGCCCTCGATGTCGCCGACCGCGTGCTGGTGATCGAGAACGGCAATTTTGTCCACGAAGCCACCCGCGATGCCGTCGATGAAGCGGCGGTCTCGCGTTTCCTGTCCGTCTGATCGGGCGCTTTCAAGAAGGGGAGAACACCCATGGCTGATACTTTGATCGAAGTGAACCTGAGCGAGAGCCCGCATACCAATCCCAATGTGCATAACCGCTGGCATCCGGATATCCCGATCGCGGTCTGGGTCGAGCCGGGCGATGATTTCAAGATCGAGACCTATGACTGGACCGGCGGGCAGATCAAGAATGACGACAACGCCGCCGATGTGCGCGATGTCGAGCTCGAGCAGGTGCACTATCTCTCCGGCCCGATCGGGGTGAAGGGCGCAGAGCCGGGCGATCTGCTGGTGGTCGAGATCCTCGATATCGGCGCCAAGGATGACAGCCTCTGGGGCTTCAACGGCTTTTTCTCCAAGCAAAATGGTGGCGGGTTCCTCACCAACCACTTCCCGCTGGCGCAAAAGTCGATCTGGGATTTCGAGGGCATGTTCACCCGCTCGCGCCATGTGCCGGGGGTCAAATATGCCGGGCTGATCCATCCCGGGCTGATCGGCTGCCTGCCCGATCGCTCGATGCTCGACATGTGGAACAGCCGCGAGAAGGCGCTGTTTGATACCAACCCGACCCGCACCCCGCCGCTCGCGGCGCTGCCCAATACCCAAAGCGCGCATATGGGCAAGTTGACCGGCGAGGCGCGCGACAAGGCGGCCGCGGAAGGCGCGCGCACCGTGCCCCCGCGCGAGCATGGCGGCAATTGCGACATCAAGGATCTGAGCCGCGGCTGCAAGATCTACTTCCCGGTCTATGTGGAGGGCGCCGGGCTCTCGATGGGCGATCTGCATTTCAGCCAGGGCGATGGCGAGATCACCTTCTGCGGCGCGATCGAGATGGCCGGTTGGCTGCATCTGAAGGTCGAGCTGATCAAGGACGGGGTCGCCAAATACGGGGTCAAGAACCCGCTCTTCCGCCCCTCGCCGATCGTGCCGAAATACGATGATTATCTGATCTTCGAGGGGATCTCGGTCGATGAGAGCGGGACCCAGCATTATCTCGATGTGCATATCGCCTATCGTCAGGCCTGCCTGAACGCGATCGAGTATCTCAAGAAGTTCGGATATACCGGCGCGCAGGCCTATGCGATCCTGGGCACGGCGCCGGTGCAGGGGCATATCTCGGGCGTGGTCGACATCCCCAATGCCTGCGCGACGCTCTGGCTGCCGACCGACATCTTTGAATGGGACCTGATGCCGAATGCGGACGGGCCGACGAAATATCTCGACGGCTCGGTCGATATTCCGATGGCCCCGGATATCTGAGCCCGGCGCTCGTCTCGGGACGCCTCACCGGCGTCCCGATCCTCGCTCGACCCGATCTCACCGAAAACGCCCACTGACAAAGCGGAAGACCGACCATGCCCGTCTATGAATACTGGTGCGATGACTGCGGCCCGTTCGAGGCGATGGCCTCCATTGCCCGCTATGCCGATCCACAGCCCTGCCCGAGCTGCGCGGCGCAGGCGGCGCGGGTGATGATGACCGCCCCGCGCCTTGCGGTGCTCAGCTCCGAGAAGCGGCGCGCGCATGAGACCAACGAGCGCAGCGCCGACAGTCCAAAGCGCTCCGGCCACGGTCCGGGCTGCAGCTGTTGCGGCGGCGGCAATGATGCGAAGAAGGGCAAGAGCGGCACGCTCTACCGCCCGGATGGCTCGAAAAGCTTCCCGGCCAAGCGGCCCTGGATGATCTCGCATTGACGCTCTCACCCTGAAGCGCGTCGCCGGGGGGCTGGGCAAGACTGGACTGGACGGGACTGGACGGGACTGGGCTGGGCGAGCAGATCGGAGGCGCGACAAGCCCGGCGCGCATCCGCTTGCCGCCCCTTCACCCGGTCAGGTCTCCTCCAGCTTGAGCCCGCGCAGGCGCAGGGCGTTGCCGATCACCGAGACCGAGGACAGGCTCATGGCGGCGGCGGCGATCATCGGGGAGAGCAGCAGCCCGAAGATCGGGTAGAGAATGCCAGCCGCGATCGGCACTCCGATGGCGTTGTAGAAGAAGGCGAAGAACAGGTTCTGCCGGATATTGCTCATCGTCGCTTGCGCCAGCGTGCGGGCGCGCAGGATGCCGCGCAGATCGCCCTTCACCAGCGTGATGCCGGCGCTTTCCACCGCAACATCGGTGCCGGTGCCCATCGCGATGCCGATATCGGCCGCCGCCAGCGCCGGGGCGTCATTCACCCCGTCCCCGGCCATCGCGACCTTGAGCCCCTGCGCCTGCAATGCGCCCACCAGCGCCGCCTTGTCCGCGGGTTGCACCTCGGCGCGCACCTCGTCGATCCCGAGCCGCCCGGCCACCGCCTGCGCCGTGCGCAGACTGTCGCCCGTGGCCATCACCACCCGCAGACCAGCCTCGCGCAGCGCCTTGATCGCCGCCTCGCTGCTCTCCTTGAGAGGATCGGCGACCGCGATCAGGCCCGCGAGTTCCTCGCCCTCGGCCAGCAGCATCACCGTCTTGCCCTCGGCTTGCAGCGCGGCTATCCGGGTCGCCTCGCGCCCAGTGTCGAGCCCGAGCGCCGCCATCAGCGCCGCATTGCCGAACGCCACCAGGCGCCCCTCTACTTCGCCGCGCACGCCCTGGCCGGTGATCGCCTCGAAGCCCTCGACCGCCAGGGGACCGAGCCCACGCGCCTGCGCCGCGCTCAGGATCGCTTCGGCCAGCGGATGCTCGGAGCCTCGTTCCAGCGCTGCGGCGAGCGTCAGCACTGCATTCGGGTCGCGACCGCCCAGCGGATGGAGGTCGGTCAGCACCGGGCGCCCTTCGGTGAGCGTGCCGGTCTTGTCGATCACCAGCGCCTCGACCGAGGCAAAGCGCTCGAGCGCCTCGGCATCGCGGATCAGCACTCCGGCCTGCGCGCCGCGCCCGGTCGCGACCATGATCGACATCGGCGTCGCCAGACCCAGCGCGCAGGGGCAGGCGATGATCAGGACGCTCACCGCCGCCACCACCGCATAGCCGAGCGCCGGGGTCGGCCCGAAGATCAGCCACAGCACAAAGGCGAGCACCGCGACCGCGACCACCGTCGGCACGAACCAGCCCGCCACCCGATCGGCCAGCGCCTGGATCGGCGCGCGCGAGCGCTGCGCCTGCGCCACCATCGCGACGATCCGCGCGAGCACCGTCGCATTGCCCACCGCCTCGGCCCGCATCACGAAACTGCCCGAGCGGTTGAAGGTGCCGCCCGTCACCGGATCGCCCGCGACCTTCTCGACCGGCACTGCCTCGCCGGTCATCATGCTCTCGTCGACCGCCGAGCGGCCCTCGAGCAGCACCCCGTCCACCGGCACGCTCTCGCCCGGACGCACCCGCAGCCGGTCCCCGGCCTTGACCGCATCGAGCGCAACGTCCTCCTCGCCCTGATCGGTGAGGCGGCGCGCGGTCTTGGGGCTCAGATCCATCAGCGCCCGGATCGCGTCGCCGGTCTTCTCACGCGCGGTGAGCTCGAGGATCTGGCCGACCAGCACCAGAATGATGATCACCGACGCGGCCTCGAAATAGAGCGGCGGGCCAGCCTCGCCGCGCATGGTGGCCGGGAACAGCCCGGGCAGCAGCAGCGACAGCAGGCTGAAGGCGAAGGCGGCGCCGGTGCCGATCGCGATCAGGGTCCACATGTTGTAATGACCGCTCTGGATCGAGGACAGGCCGCGCTTGAAGAACGGCAAGCCCACCCACAGCACCACCGGCCCCGCGAACAGCGCCTGGAGCCAGCGCGCGGTGCTCGCGCCCAGCCATGCGTCCCAGGGCAGGCCGAGCATCCCCCCCATCTCCAGCAGCACCACCACGAGCGCGAAGGGCGCACCGATCAGCAATCGGCGGCGAAAATCGATCAGCTCCGGGTTGGGTCCGGCATCCGCGCAGGGCAGCGCCGGCTCGAGCGCCATGCCGCAGATCGGACAGTCATCGGGGTGATCGCTCTCGACCTCCGGGCACATCGGGCAGATATAAAGAGTGCCTGCGGGCATCGGCTCGGGCTCGGGCAGATCGCCGAGGAAGCGCTCCGGCTCGGCCTCGAATTTCGCGTGACAGCGCTCGGAGCAAAAGAAATACCGCTGCCCGGCGTGCTTGGCGACAAAGCGGGCCGAGGCGCGGTTCACGCTCATGCCGCAGACCGGATCGGTGGCGGTGAGATAGGCCGCAGGATCGGCGGCGAACTTGCTCCGGCAGCCCTCGCAGCAGAAATGATAGACCTGCCCGTCATGCTCATGGCGCGGCTTGCCGGCGTCCGGATCGACGGTCATGGCGCAGACCGGATCGCGAATGATCGGCGCGGCGGCATCAGGTGCGGCGGCATCAGGTGCGGCGGCGTTCGGCTGGAAAGGGGCGCAGCAATCGGACATGGTCGGTTCCTCCATGACCGTTACATGCAGCTTCCCCTTGCTGGAAGGTCAAGCACCAAGGAGGCAGCGCTGATCACATTCAACGCATGCCCCCGCGCTATCAGACATTGAGCAGCAGATGCTCCCTCTCCCAAGCCGAGATCACCTGCGAATAGGCCTCGTGCTCGGCCATCTTCACCTCGTAGAACACCTGCACGAAGTCCTCGCCCAGCGCCCGCTTGAGCGCAGAACTCTGCCGCAATTTCGAGAGCGCGTCGAGGATGTGCCGCGGCAGCGCGTTGCCCTTTTTCTGATACGCAACGCCCGCGGTCGGCTGGGTGGGCTCGAGCCCATCGACCATCCCCAGATACCCGCAGATGAGCGAGGCCGCGAAGGCGATGTAAGGATTGGCATCCGCACCAGGCACCCGGTTCTCCACCCGCCGCGAGTTGCGGCCCGAATGCGGGATCCTGAGGCCAACGGTGCGGTTCTCCTCGGCCCAATGCACATTGAGTGGCGCCGCATAGTCGCGCACGAGGCGCCGGTAAGAGTTCACATTCGGCCCGATCAGCGCCATGGCGTCAGGCTGATAGCGCTGCAAACCCGCGATATAGCTCATGAACAACGGCGTGTTCTTGCCATTCTCATCCGCAAACAGGTTCTCGCCGCTCTCGATATCAATCAGGCTTTGATGAATATGCATCGCCGAGCCCGGCTCGCGCTCATAGGGCTTGGCCATGAAGGTCGCGTAAATGTTGTGCCGCTGCGCCGTCTGCCGGATCGTGCGCTTGAACAGGAACACCTGATCGGCGAGCGAGAGCGCATCGCCATGGATGAAGTTGATCTCGACCTGAGCGACCCCCGATTCGTGGATCAGCGTGTCGATATCGATCTTCTGCGCTTCGCAAAAGTCGTACATGTCCTCGAACATCGGGTCGAACTCGTTGACCGCATCGATGCTGTAGGACTGACGCCCCGACTCGCGTCGCCCCGATTTGCCCACGGGTGGGCGCAACGGCAGATCCGGGTCGAGATTGGGCTCGGCAAGGAAGAATTCCAGCTCCGGCGCCACCACCGGGCACCAGCCGCGCGCTTCATAAAGGGCCAGAACCTTGCGCAAGACCTGACGCGGCGCGACCTCCACCGGAGAGCCATCGCGGCGTTTGACATCGCAGATCACCTGCGCCGTCGGTTCCGCATACCAGGGCACCAGGCGCATGGCGCTCAGATCGGGGGCGAGCAGGACATCGGGCTCGGTATCATCCATCACCTCGCTGTCGATCATGTCGCCCGTCACGGTCTGCAAGAAGATCGATTCGGGCAACCGCAGCGTGTCGGAGCCGATGCTGGTGATGAATTTATCGGTCGGCAGGATCTTGCCGCGGGCGATGCCGGCCATATCCGGCACGAGGCACTCAATCTCGGAGACGCGATGGTCCCTGAGCCAGGTGAGTGCCTCGCTCATACTGTCAGAAGACACGAAGGCTCCTGTGGTTACTCTCGAGATCTTGGATCTTCGATCACAAACAGGGCCGCGTCCAGTGGCAAATCATGTTTGGCGTTGCGCAGGGCGATCGTCGTGGTCAAGCCTTGCGGATCGGTCACGATCCATTGCTTGAGCGCGACCGGGTTGGCGTCGAACACCATGGTCACCGACCCTTGCTCTGTCTCATTGGGGTCGATCGCGGTTACCCGCAACTGCCCCTGGCTCCGCTCGACCTTCTGGATCGCGCCTTCGGACAGCAGGTCCACGTCTTCCTTCAGCAGCAAATACAGCGGGGTCTGGCTGAGCGGGAAGCGATCTTGCGAATTGAGCGAGCGATCCTCGACCGCGACCCAGAACCCGTCGGCAATGACGCGGGTCGGATTGGGGCGGGCATATTCAAAACGCAGCCGACCGGGGCGGCGGATATAGAAATCCCCCTCGGAGACGACCCCATCGGGCGCGATCTGCACGAACTGGCCCTGCATGGTCTTGATGCTGTTGAGATAGGCATTGATGCGCACGACATCTTCGTCATTGGCAACAGCGGCAAGGGGCACCAGCGCGCCCAAAAACGCGCCCAGCAGCGAGCTGAGCAAAGTGCGGCGGTTCATCATTCTTCCTCCAACCCCGGGTCTTCCTCCGGGTCTCTCGATAAGCGGGGGGCAATCGCCTCAGGTCGCCTGCCCCACCAGAACTTCGCGTTTGCCGACGTGATTGGCCGGGCTGACCACCCCGCGCTCCTCCATCTGATCGACGATGCGTGCGGCGCGGTTATAGCCGATCTGTAGCTTGCGCTGAATAAAGCTCGTCGAGGCTTTGCGTTCATTCACCGCGATTGCAACGGCGCGTTGATACAGAGCATCATCATCCGAAGCCGCATCGCCGCCGAAATCACCGCCAAAACCGTCGGGCTCGTCGTCTTCGCTGGCAAATTCGACCTTGAAATCCGGCTCGCCGAGGCGGCGCAGATGGGTGACGATGTCCTGCACCTCGTCATCGGAGACAAACGGGCCATGCACCCGAGCCGTCCGAGCGCCGCCTGCCGAATACAACATGTCGCCGCGCCCGAGCAATTGCTCGGCGCCCTGTTCGCCAAGAATGGTCCGACTGTCGATTTTCGAGGTCACCTGGAAGCTGATCCGGATCGGGAAATTCGCCTTGATGGTGCCGGTGATCACATCGACTGATGGCCGCTGTGTGGCCATGATGAGGTGGATACCGGACGCCCGCGCCATTTGCGCCAGGCGCTGGATGCACCATTCGATCTCCTTGCCCGCGACCAGCATCAGATCGGCCATCTCATCGACGACGACGACGATCAGCGGCATCGGCTCGGGGTCGAAATATTCGGTCTCGTAGATCGGTTGGCCGCTCACCTCGTCAAAGCCGGTCTGCACGACCCGCTCGAACTGCTCGCCGCGCTCGATCGCTTCCTCGATCTTGGCGTTATAGCTGGCCAGGCCGCGCACATTGAGCTTGGCCATCTTCTGATAGCGGGTCTCCATCTCGCGCACGACCCATTTGAGTGCCTGCACCGCTTGCTTGGGATCGGTGACCACGGGAGCGAGCAGATGCGGGATGTCGTTATAGACCGACAATTCCAGCATCTTCGGGTCGATCATGATCAGGCGCACCTGATCGGGCGAAAGCCGATAGAGCAGCGAGAGCAGCATGGTGTTGATCGCGACCGACTTGCCCGAGCCGGTGGTGCCCGCGATCAGCAAATGCGGCATCTTCGCCAGATCCGCCACCACCGGCTCGCCGGCGATGTCCTTGCCCAGCGCCAGAGGCAACAGGCCCTCATGCTCGGCAAAGCTCGGATGGGCGATCAGCTCGCGCAGCAACACGGTCTCGCGGGCCGGGTTCGGCAGCTCGATCCCGATCACGTTGCGCCCGGGCACGGTGGAGATCCGGGCCGAGACAGCACTCATCGAGCGGGCGATGTCATCGGCGAGGTTGATCACGCGCGACGCTTTGGTGCCGGGGGCGGGCTCCAGCTCGAACAGGGTGACGACCGGGCCGGGGCTCGCGCGCACGATCTCGCCGCGCACGCCGAAATCGCCGAGCACGGTGATAAGCTGCTCGGTCATTTGCGCGAGCGTGGCCTCGCTCATCACCGACGGGCGATCCGGGTCGGGTTCGGCCAGCAGATCGAGCGCCGGGGTGACATAGCCATCAATGCCCGGCTCGCGCAGATCGAACGGATCCGCCTCGGACGCAACAGGTGCTTCGAGTGCGCTGTCCTCAAAGACGAGCTGCTCGGCGCCGCTGGTATCCGCAAAATCGTCAGAGGTTTCTTGCGCGCCAAGCGCGTGCTCCGGTTCGGGCTCCTGCTCCGCTTCTGGGACAAGCCCAGTTTCAGGGTGATCGCCTTGCCAATCGGCCAGGCTGCGCGGGTCGAGCTCGAGATCGGCCGTCGGATCAAAGACCGCGAAGGGGAAGGTCTCCGGCTCGTCGCCCTCGGGCTCGGCGGTCTGCTGCACCGCTTCAATCGGCTCGGGCTCGATCACCGCTTGCTCATAGCCCTGCGGCGCAGGCAGAGCCAATTGCGGCGCCTCGTCCTCATCGGGTTCAAAACCGCGCGGTGCCGGGGGGACGGCGCGCAAGGGCGGCTCGCCATAGCCGAGAAGCGCACCGAGGCGATCGCTCCAGTCGATCACCCGGCGGCTGACCCCTTCGCCCAGACGCTCAAGCTGACCACCAAAGCCGCCCTGCTCATCGGGCTTGGCGTCAAAACTCGACCAAACCGGATCGGGCGCATCCGCGACCGTGGCATATTGATGATCGTTGGAGGCCTGCGCGATATCGCGAAAACCGGCGCCCAGCACGGATCCGAGCAGCACGGCTTGCTCGATGCCATGGGCGATGACCTTGCGCACCCCCTCTCGGCTCGCACCGATCGCGTAAAGGCCGAGGCCGAGCGAGGCGAACAGAGCGAGGAGGGTGACCAGCACCAGACGGCCGCTTTGATTTTGAAAGGGCAGGCTGTCCATTGCCAACCCGAAGAAGAAATCGCCGACCAATCCGCCAAGCCCGCCGCCAGCGGGGGCGGCGATGCTATGGGCGGAGGCGAACACGCAAAGCGCAATGAGGGCAAAGGGGGTGGCGATCATGCGCCCGGCGCTTTGCCAGATCGGCTCATCCTGAAGCACGCGCCAGCCGAGGCCAAAACCCAGCAATCCGATCACCAGCGCAACGAGCCCGAACAGCCGCATCGCGGCATCGGCGAACCAGGCACCGGTCGCGCCGAGCCAGTTGGTCGGCTCGCGCCAGGTCGCACTGAACGGGCCCGGATCGGCCGGGTCATAACTCATCAAGCTCAGGCAGTAAGCCAGAGCGGCAAAACAAATCACCGGTCCAGCGATGCGCTTGAGGGCCTGTCCGACCGCCTTGCGTTCCTCGGCGGTGAAAAACGGACGCGCTGCCATGTCGATCTGCCTCCCATTCTAGGAGGCGAGTGTCAGGAGCCTTTCGTGCAAACGTCCCAATCCCTCCCGGACCTGTTCCAGCGGCGCGACCAGCGCGACACGGATGTATTCGGCCCCCGGATCCAGCCCATCGGCGTCCCGGCGGGAGAGATAGGAACCGGGCAACACCTTCACCCCGTCCTCTCGCCACAAGTCCTTGGTGACGGATTCGCCGTCACCCACCCGGATCCACAAGAAGAACCCGGCCTCAGGTGACTGGTATGCGGGCAGAGAGGTAAACAGTTCGTCAGCAAACGCGAATTTCTCGGCGTAAAGCGCGCGGTTGGCGATGACATGCGCCTCGTCGCGCCAGGCGGCCTCGGCGGCATGGAGCGCTGGCAGCGGATTGGGCGCGCCGCCATAGGCCTTGAGGCGCTGAACAGCCGCCAGCGGCGCCTCGCCTCCGGCCACAAAGCCTGAGCGCAGCCCGGCGAGGTTCGAGCGTTTGGAGAGCGAATGAAAGGCGAGGACCCGGTTTGGGTCGGCACCGATCTCGGCCGCGACCTGAAGCACCCCGACCGGCGCCGCGCCGCGGTAGATCTCCGAATAGCACTCATCGGCGAAGATCAGGAAATCATGCTTTTGCGCCAGTTCCAGCAGACGGCGCCAGTAATCGCGGCTCGCCACCGCGCCTTGCGGATTGGCGGGCGAGCACAAGAAGAACGCCGCCGTGCGCTCGAGCATCGGCTCGGGCAGATCGAGGCTGGGCAAAAAGCCGGTCTCTTGCGTGGCCGACAGATAGATCGGCTCGGCACCGGCGGTCAGGGTCGCCGCCGCATAGCATTGGTAGAAGGGGTTGGGCAGCAGCACCGCCGGGCGCTGGCGGTTCTTGCGCTCGGGCGTGGTGGCGAGCACCGACATGAACAGCCCCTCGCGCGTGCCGTTGAGCGGCAGCACCTTGAGGTTCTGCTCCGCCCAGCCTTGCGGCAGGTGATAGCGCATGCTCAGCCAGTCGCGCACCGCCGCGCGAAAGCTCTCGGTGCCCTCGATCGGCGGATAGCCCGCGAGCTTGTCGAAATGCGCATCGAGGATCGGGCGGATGAATGCCGGCGGCGCGTGCTTGGGCTCGCCGATCGAAAAGTCGATCTGCGGCTTGCCGGGGGCGGTCTCGCCGAGCAGGGCGCGCAGGCGGGGGAATGCGTATTCGGGCAGGGCCGTCAGCCGTTCCGGGAGCATGGAAATCCTTTCACTCAAGCCAGAGCGAGGGCGCGCTCGCACGCTGCGCCAAGGCGCAGGAGCCGCGCCTCCTCGAACGGGCCGCCGTACAAAGAAACAGAAAGTGGCAATCCTGAGGCAGAGCGCCCGCTTGGCAGTGCGAGGGCGCACAGGCCCAGCAGATTGGCGAGCCTGGTATTGCGCAAAGCCAGCATGTTCTGGCGCATCGCATAATCCGGGTCCGCGGCGAGATCGGCGATCTTCGGCGGCAGATTGGCGGTGGTCGGCATCAGCACGGCGTCAAAACCGGCGGTGCGGCGCTGATAGGCGCGCGCGAGCCCTTGCAGCATCAGCCGTGCGCCGTCGATCTGATCGGCACGAAAGCTGCGCCCGGAGCGAAAGCGCTCGAGCACCATCGGATAGACCAGCTCGGGCCGCGCTTCGAGCTGGTCGCCCCAGATCGCATAGCCTTCGGTATTGACGATGCCGCCCTGCTGCGCGGTGACCTGCAAGGCGGTCTCGAATTCGGGGATCGGCGCGCGCGTGATCACGGCACCGGCACCCTCGAGCCGGGCGAGCGCCGCCTCGAAACCGTCGAGGATCTCGGGATCGCACGCCTCCAGCACCGCGCCTTGCGCAGCCCAGAAATGCAGGCCGATGAGGGAAGCGCCTGTCAGATCGGGTTCGCGCTTGCCGGTGAGCAGGGCGTAGAAGACGGCGGCATCCTCGATCGTGCGGCAGAGCGGGCCGATCGTGTCAAGGGACGGGCTGAGCGGCACGGTACCGGTGAGCGGGATCGCGCCATGGGTGGTCTTGAGCCCGACCAGCCCCGACCAGGCCGAGGGGATGCGCACCGAGCCGCCGGTATCCGAGCCGATCGCCGCCGCCGCCAGTCCCATCGCGACCGAGGCCGCCGCCCCCGACGAGGATCCGCCCGCGACAAGCGTCTCGTCAAAGGCGCAAGGCGCCGTGGCGGTGATCGGGTTGTAGCCGAGCCCGGAGAATGCCAGCTCGCTCATATGGGTCTTGCCCAAGGCTACCAGCCCGGCCCGCGCGAGCCGCCGCACCGCCTCACCATCGCGCGCCACGATCTGGCCCTTGAGCAGCGCCGAGCCGGCCTCGCTCGGCTCACCGGCGAGATCGAACAGATCCTTCCAGCTGATCGGCACCCCGTCGAGCCTTGAGCGCCGATCGCCCAGCGCCGCCCGCCGATCCGCCGCCCGCGCCTCGGCCAATGCCCGCTCGGGGCACAGAAGCACATAAACTTCCTCTCGCCCTTCGGCGATCATCAGATAATGCTCGGTAAGGCTTTCGGCGCGCACCGCCCCGGCGCCGATCGCGCGACCTATCTCGGCGGCGCTTTTGGTCGCAATCGCGCTGATCCGGCTCGACATCGACAAGGGCCCCTCCACATGAGAAAAGCAGCGAGCCGTTCTCGTTCAGAAGGGCTCAACCAAGCATATCGGGCGCATAGGAGCAAGAGCATGGCCGAGAACACCGCACAGGCGCAGGCACAGACGGTCATCATCGGCGGCGGGCTGGTCGGCTCGGCATTGGCGCTGGCGCTGGCGGCGGAAGGGATCGCGAGCGTTGTGCTCGACCCGCTGCCGCTCAAGGTTTCGCGCGCGCGGGACTTCGATGGCCGTGCCTATGCCATTGCCCTCGCCTCGCGCCGGATGCTTTCGGCTCTTGGGGTGTGGGAGGCGATCGCGCCGGATGCGCAGGAGATCCTCGATATCCTGGTCAGCGATGGCGAGCCGGGGCGCAAGGCCTCGCCGCATTTCGTGCATTTCGACAGCCGCGAGCTGGCGCAGGGCTTTGGCCATATGGTCGAGGATCCGGTGCTGCGCATCGCGCTGCTCGACAAGGTGGCGGCGAGCCCGCTGATCGACTACCGGGATGGCACCAAGGCCAGCAGCGTGGCGCGCGACGGGTTCGGGGCGACGATCACCCTCGATGACGGCTCGCAGATCCGCACCCCGCTCGCCATCGCCTGTGACGGGCGCCGCTCGGCGATCGCGAAGGCCGCCGGGATCGAGCGCATCGCCGCCGAGTATGATCAGATCGGCCTGGTCTGCGCCGTGCGCCACGAGCGCCCGCATCACGGGGTCGCGCATGAGTATTTCCTGCCCGCTGGCCCGTTCGCGATCCTGCCGCTTTCGGGCGGGCATCGCTCCTCACTGGTCTGGACCGAGCGCGGCGATATGGCCGAGGCGCTGCGCTCGGTGAGCGATGCGGTCTATCTGGCGGAGCTGCGGCGCCGGTTCGGGGATTTCCTCGGTGCGCTGGAGCTTGATGGCAAGCGCTGGGTCTATCCGCTCAACACCACGGTGGCGCGCGCGTTCGTGCAAGAGCGCCTGGCGCTGGTCGGCGATGCCGCGCGCGGGATGCACCCGATTGCCGGGCAGGGCTTCAACTACGGGCTCCGAGACGCCGCGGCGCTGGCCGAGGTGCTGGGCAATGCGCAGCGCTATGGCGAGGATCTGGGCGATGGCGGCGTGCTCGAGCGCTATGCCGAATGGCGCCGCCCTGACAGCCTGGGGATCTCGCTGGCGACCGATGGCCTCAACCGCCTGTTTTCCAACGACATGGCCCCGGTGCGGATGCTGCGCCGGCTGGGCCTGTCGGCCTTTGGCCAGATCGCCCCGCTGCGCCGGGCCGCGATGAGCTATGCCGCGGGCGATCGCACCGATCTGCCCGCGATCATGCGTGGGTGAAGGCGAGGGCCCGGCTCAGACACCCAGCCAGCGATGCTGCGCTTCGGTATCGGCGCGGATCTCGGCCGAACTGCCGGTCCACACCACCTGCCCCTTGGAGATGACCTTCACATCATCCGCGAGCGAGGTGGCGAAGCCGAAATTCTGCTCGACCAGCACCATCGACAGGCCCTCCGCGCGCAGGGCGGCGAGCTTGTCATGGATCAGCTTGACGATGATCGGCGCCAGCCCCTCGGTCGGCTCGTCGAGGATCAGCAGGCGCGGGTTCATCAGCAGGGCGCGGGCGATGGCGAGCATCTGTTGCTCACCCCCAGAGAGCTGGGTGCCGCCATTCTCCATCCGCTCGCCAAGGCGCGGGAAGAGCTCGATCACCTTTTCCATCGTCCAGCGCGCCGCCGGCCCGCAGAACCGCTTCTCGGCCAGCTCGAGATTCTCGCGCACCGAGAGCGAGGGGAAGATGTCGCGGGTCTCGGGCACATAGGCGATGCCACGCTTGGCGATGTTGAACGGGCGCGCATTGGTGAGCGGCGAACCCTCGAAACGGATCTCCCCGCCCTTGAGCGGCAGCAGGCCCATCACCGTTTTCAGCGTCGTGCTCTTGCCCGCGCCATTGCGCCCGAGGATCGCCGTCACCCGTCCGCGCCCGGCATCGAGCGAGAGCCCGTGCAGCACCTGCGTCTCGCCATAGCCCGATTTGATTGCCTTGAGCTCAAGCATCTTCCCAGCTCCCCAGATAAATCTCCTTGAGCAGGCTCGAGCCGCGCGCCGCCTCCGGCTCGCCGTCAAAGACCACTTCGCCATAATTGAGCACGGTGATGGTGTCGGCGACATCGAAGGCCAGATCCATGTCATGCTCGATGATCAAGAGCGTCAGATCGCGCGGCAGGTTGTTGAGCAGGTCGTGAAAACCCTTCGACATTTCCGGCCCGACGCCGGAGGTCGGCTCATCCATCAGCAGCACCAGCGGACGGGTGGCCAGCGCCACCCCGACCTCGAGCTGGCGGCGCACCCCGTAGGAGACCGCGCTGACCTTGGCGTGCAGATAGGGCATGAGGTTCACCTGATTGGCGACCTCCTGCACGATCTCGCGCACATCCGGGCGGGTCAGGCTATCCACCCACATTGAGCTTTCATGGCCGGTGGCGACCGCAGCCGCGAGCGAAAGGTTCTCCTCGACCGTCAGCCCGTCGAACAGCGTGTTCTTCTGATAGCTGCGCGAGAGGCCGCGGCGGGTGCGGGCGGCCACCGGCAGGGCGGTCACGTCCTCGCCCGCCAGATGGATCTCGCCGCTATCGGGGCGCAGCTCGCCGACGAGCTGGTTGAAGAGCGTGGTCTTGCCCGCGCCATTGGGGCCGAGGATCACCCGCCGCTCACCGCGCTCCAGCTTGATCGAGACCGATTTGGTCACGTCGATCGCGCCGAAGCTCTTGCACAATTTGCGTGTCTCAAGCATCGCTCAGCACCTCCCGCTTGCGGATTTCCTCATCGGTCATCGCTGCGCGGCGTGGGCGCCAGCGCTCGACCTGGCTCTCGATCCAGCCAAAGATCCCGTTCGCCCCGCTCATTACTACCGCGATCAGGATCAGGCCGACGACAAGGTGCCAGTAGCTGGTCATGTCGCTGATCTCGTGCTTGAGCATGATGAAGGCGACGGCGCCGACCAGCGGGCCGACGAGCGTGCCCAGCCCGCCAAGGATCACCACCACCAGCGCCTCGCCGGAGACGGTCCAGGCCAGAAGGCCGGGGGAGACGAACATCACATGCTGGGCCGCGAGCACACCGGCAAGGCCCGCGATGCCCCCGGAGACGCCGAACATGTCGGCCTTCACCCGCCAGACGCAGGCACCCAGCGCGCGCATCCGCTGCTCGCTATGCATCACGCCGCTCAGGGAGCGTCCGAGTCCGGAGCTCAGCACCAGCGCGCTGAACCCGTAGGCAAGACCGAGCATCACCAAACAGAAGAACGCAAAGCTGCGCCCGTCATTGAGATCGAGCCCGATCAGGCTCAGATCGAGCCGGGAGATGCCCGAAAGCCCGTCATCACCGCCGAAGATCGGGGCCTCGAAGACATAGGAATACGCCATCTGCCCCATCGCCAGCGTTGCCATGATAAAATAGATCCCGTGCGAGCGCGAGCAGATCGCGCCGATCACCCAGGCAAAGGCGGCGGTGATGGCGATGGCACCGAGCATCCCGACCGGCGCGGTGAGCCCGCCTGCGGTGGTCAGCAGCGCATAGGCATAGGCGCCGATCCCCATCAGCGCGCCATGGCACAGCGAGACCATGCCGCCGAAGCCCGCCACCATGTCGAGCGCCAGCACGAGGATGGCGAGCACCGCGATCTCGGCGACGAGCTCGAGCCCGAAATATTCGGCATTGAGCGTGTAGAGCACCGCCAATGCGGCCAGCAGGGCCAGAGTTGCGTAACGAAAAGGGGTGTGACGAAACATGACGCTATCCTCTTGCCGGGAACAACCCGACCGGTTTGATGACCAGCACGGCGGCCAGCAGCGCGTAGATCAGCACCGAAGCCAGTTGCGGGGCGAGTACGGCGCCGAAGGTCTGCACAAAGCCGAAGATCAGCGAGCCAGCGATGGCGCCTTTCAGGCTGCCAAGCCCGCCGATGACGATCACGATCAAGGTCGGGATCAGGATCGACAGGCCCATCTCCGGCGTCACCGACAACAGCGGCGCGGCGACGGCGCCAGCCAGTCCGGCCAGGGCGCAGCCGACGCAAAAGACCAGGAAAAATAGCTGCTCGACATTGATCCCCAGGCAGGAGGCCATGGCGTCGTTATCGACACCGGCGCGGATCATCGCCCCGATCTGGGTGCGCGAGAGCACCCAGTAGAGCCCGCCATAGATCAGCCCGCCGAGCACGATGATGACCAGGCGATAGATCGGGTATTCAAGCCCCAGGATCGTGAGCCGCCCGGACAGCAGCTCCGGCATCGGCGCGGCGAGCGCCAGATCGCCCCAGACGATGCGCGTGAGATCGAGCATCACGAAGATCAGCCCGAAGGTCACCAGCACCTGCGCCATCGGTCCCGAGCGGCGCATGCGGCGGATCAGCCCCCAATAGAGCAGCACACCAAAGGCCGCGACCGCGAGCGGGGCGAGCAGCACTCCGGCCCAATAGCCCATCAGCCCGGCAGCGGAGGCCGCCACATAGGCGCCCATCGCATAGAGCGAGCCATGGGCGAGATTGACGAAATGCATCAGGCCGAAGATCACCGTCAGCCCGACCGAGAGCAGAAACAAGAGCATCGAGAGTTGCAGGGCATTGAGCCCTTGCAGAACCCAGAAACTGGCGTCAAGCGCCAACGGGCCTGCGGTCAGCAAGGCGGGGGTCATCGAACCATCCTCATGGTAGGATCCAGAGGCAAACCTCCAGAAACGATCTTGAGACGGGACCCGGCCTTCAGGGTGCGAAGGCCGGGCCCATTGCTCGGGCCTTACTTCGGCGCAGGCATCGCGCAGCCATTGGCCGGATCGGCTTCGACCGGCAAGGATGCCAGCACTTTCTGGGTCAAGCCATTCTCACCAGCCACGGTCTCGTAGACATAGATCGGCTGAACGATGTTACCGGTCGCCGGGTCGATCGAGGTCTCGCCGCGCGGCCCGGTAAAGCTGACGGAGCGCAGGGCATTGGCGATGCCTTCGCGTCCGCGTGCGCCTGTGTTCAGGGCTTCGACCAGCGCGCGCGCGGCATCATAGCCATGGGCCGAAAACTCCGAGGGCAGGCGGCCGGTCTTGGCCTTGAACGCCTCGACGAAAGCCTTGTTCTCGGGGTTATCGAGGGTCGGCACATAGTGCAGCGAGGTGATCACGCCCTCAGCTGCCGGACCTTCGGCATTCACATAGAGCGAGGAGGTCAGGAAGCCCGAGCCGTAAAGCGGGATGTCCTTCTTCAGCCCGAAACTGTCATATTGCTTGACGAAGGAGATCGCCTCGCCGCCCGCGTAGAACACGAACACCGCCTCGGCACCGCTTGCCTTCGCTTTAGCCAGATACGGGCCAAAATCCTGGGTCTTGCGGAACGGAGTGTATTCCTGACCGACGATCTCACCGCCCGCAGCCGTGAAGCTTGCGGTGAAGGCGTCGATCATCTGACGACCGGCGGCATAGTCGGGCGCGAGGGTGAAGACCTTCTTCACGCCCTGCTCAGCGAGCCATTTGCCCATCGGGCGGTTCACTTGCGCGTTCGAGAACGACATGCGGGTGATGTAGGGGCTGCATTTGGCGCCCGTCGCATCGTCATTACCCGCATTGGCGACGATCAGCGGCACCTTTGCGCCGTCAACCAGATCGCGGACCGCCCCGAGCACGCCCGAGGAGACGATACCGGCCATCACATCGACCTTGTATTGCAAGATCAGCTTGCGCGCCTTGGCCAGACCTTGCGGCGGCTTCACTTCGGTATCTTCGTTGGCGATGACGAAGTCATATTCCTTGCCGAAGGTCTCGAGCCCGAGTTCGAAGCCGGCCTGGATGTCATTGCCAAGCGCGGCATAGACACCCGAATAAGGCAGCAGCAGGCCGACCTTGACCTTCTCGGCCAAGGCGCCTTGCGCGCTCAGGCCCAGTGCGAGCGCGGCAAGCGCGCCCTTGATCGCAAATTTTGAAGTCTTGTTTATTCTTGTCACTTCACTTTCCTCCCGGTCACAATTGTGGGCGCAAACGCCCTATCCCAGATCACCCCCACCGACGGGCAGGGTCACTCCGGTGATGTAGGCGGCATCGTCCGAGGCCAGGAACAGGATCGGGCCTGCCTGCTCATCGAGCGTGCCGTATCTCTTCATGAAGGAAGACTGGACCGTCTGATCGACGATGGTCTGGTACCAGTCCTCGCGCTGTTCTTCCTCGGCATTGGGGTTGCGCGGGACCTTGCGCGGCGGCGCCTCGGTGCCGCCCGGTGCGGTTGCCACCACCCGAATGCCGCGCTCGGCCACTTCCCAGGCAAGGCTCGCGGTGAGCGCGTTCACCCCGCCCTTGGCCGCGGCATAGGGCACCCGGTTGAGCCCGCGGGTCGCGATCGAGGAGACGTTGACGATCACCCCGCGCCCCGCCTCCAGCATCGGCTCGAGCGCGGCGCGGCAGCAATAGAGGGTCGGGAACAGTGAGCGGCGCACCTCGGCCTCGATCTGCTTGGGCTGATAGTGCTCGAAGGGCTGCGCCCAGATCGTGCCGCCGACATTGTTGATGAGAATGTCGATGCGCCCGTAAAGGCTCACCGCCTTCGCCATCGCCTTCTCGCACCCTTTCCAGGTTTCGAGATTGGCCGAGACCGCTTCGGCCACGCCGCCCGCCGCGCGGATCGCCGAGACCACCTCCTTGCGGTGCTCGGAGCGATCGACGATCAACACCTGCGCGCCTTCGGCAGCGGCACGCTCGGCCACCCGGCGGCCAATCCCTTGCGCGGCGCCGGTCACCACCATCACCTTGCCGGTGAAGCGGCCTGCGGCAGCTTGCTCGGATGGCTCAGGATTGAGCGAAGGTTTGGATCCCGGCTTGGGGCTCATGATCCCACAGCCTCCGCCGCGCTGGTTTCCTCGGTCGGGTTGAACTTCTCGAAATGGAAGGACGCAGGCTCGACCCCGAGCTTGGCGAAATGCGCGCGCACCGCATCGACCATCGGCGGCGGGCCGCACAGATAGGCATCGACATTGCCGCCCTGAAGATCCTCGGCGCCCAGATGATCGGTGACAAACCCCTTGCGCTCATGCGCCTCATCCGGCGAGGCGATGATGGTGATCACGGTGACGGTGCCGATCTTCGCCGCCAGCGCCATGACCCGGTCCAGCTCCACCAGATCGGCGGCGCGGGTGACGGCGTAATAGAGCGTGATCGGCTGCTCGGTCCCGGTCTGCGCCAGTTGCTCGAGCATGGAGAGGAACGGCGCCATGCCGGTCCCGCCCGCGAGCCACAGTTGCGGCCGTTCGATCGGGCGCAGATAGAAGGTGCCCATCGGCCCCGCAAGCTCGAGCTTGTCGCCGGGCCCCGCGCGCTCGGCGAGATAGGTGCTCATCACCCCGCCCGGCAGATTGCGAATGAGAAAGCTCGCCTCATCCGATCCCGGCAGCGAGGAGAAGGAATAGGAGCGCGTCTTGCCCGCGCCCGGCACGCTCACATTCACATATTGCCCGGGCAGAAAGCTCATCGGCTTATCGAGCTTCACCCGCAGCGAGAAGGAGGTCGCCGACAGCGCATCGACCCCGAGCACGGTGCCGCCGATCGCCTCGGCAGCGGTCTTGCAGGCGGCGGAGGATGCGGGGATGCGGATCACGCAATCGGATTGCGGGCGCATCTGGCAGGTGAGCACATAGCCTTGCTCGGCCTCTTCCTCGGTCATCGCCTCGTCGAGATAAAACTCGAGCTCGTATTCGCCCTTTTCGGCAAAGCATTTGCAGGTGCCGCAGACGCCGTCGCGGCAATCCATCGGCACGTTGATGCGCTGGCGAAAGGCCGCTTCCGTGACCAACTCATCGGGCCCGCAATCAATCATCCGGGTCACGCCGTCTTCAAAGTTGAGGGCAATCTTGTAGGTCATGGCGTGCAGTCCTCCCTGCGCCGCCGGATGGAGGGCCTGTGCGGGCCTTGCTCCTCCTGCGGCTGATTTTCTTGTCTCTTGCTGGCGATCGGGGCGAGCGAAGATCCGCCCGCCCCAGGCGCGTCGTCAGATGTGGTAGACGTCGATCACGTGGTGGATCTGATCGTTCTTGAGCACGACTTTCTTGTCCGCGATGAGCGGGCGCTCGCCGCTGGTGTCGATGGTGTAGAACGACATGCCCCAGTGCTGATCGGTGGTGCCGTAGCGATAGGTCAGCGTGTGCCAGTTGAAGCGCAGCTTGATCTGCTCGGGCGTCTGCTCCAGCACCTCGATATTGGAGAGGTGATGCTGGGTGCGCGGCTCGGGCAGCGAGGTCGCGGACGAGCGGTCGGTCTTGATCCGGAACACCCGATCCTCGATCCCGCTCTTGTCGGGGTAGTAGATCAGCGACATTTCGTTGAGCGGGTCTTCGGTCAGCGTGTCGTGATCATCCCAGGCCGGCATCCAGAACGGGCAATCGGCGTGGTAGTAGGTCAGCCACTCATCCCACTCGCGATCATCAAGGCAGCGTGCCTCCGCGAAGAGGAAAGCCTGGATGTCGTTATAGCTCATCATGGTCTTGGTAGCCTCGGTCGCGCTCGCAGCGGGGGCGGTTTCGGCCGATTTGGCCGATTTGAACAATCCTGCAGTGCTGATCATGACGCTTACTCCGCGGCGAGGGGTTGCGAGGAAGCAGTTTCGCGTTCCTTGGCGACGGCCTTGGCCATGCGCTCGGTCCACTGCTTGTGCTGGATGACGAACAGGCCCTCATCCTCGGTGCGCGCACCCGACAGGATCGGCTCGAGCCCGATGGCCTTCGCCTCATCATCCGGTCCCTGGATCCATTGCGTCGCGCCGCGGGTCAGATCGTTCCAGGGCGCGTGGGCCGAACCGGCATAGCCGCGTTGGGTGGCGCGGAATTCCTCGGTATCGTCCGGCGTCGCCATGCCCGAAGCGTTGAAGAAATCCTCGTACTGGCGGATGCGGCGGGTACGCGCGGCCTGATCCTCACCCTTGGGCGCGATGCAGTAGATCGTCACTTCGGTCTTGTTGACGTCGATCGGGCGGAAGACGCGCAGCTGCGAGCTGAACTGGTCCATCAGGAACACGTTCGGATAGAGGCACAGGTTGCGCAGATAGCCGATCATCCAGTCGGCGCGGGCCTGACCGTATTTGGACACCAGCTCCTCCTGACGCGGATAGAGCGGGCGGTTGGTCGGGTCGGCCCAGGTCGTCCAGAGCAGCAGGTGGCCATTGTCAAAGCTGTAGAAGCCGCCCTTTTGCTGCGCCCATTTGGAGGCGTCATTGGCCTTGATCTTGTCTTCCTTGCCGTCTTGCGTGCGGCGCGAGGTGGTGGCGACATAGTTCCAGTGCACCGCCGAGACGTGATAGCCATCGGCGCCGTTCTCGGCCTGGAGCTTCCAGTTGCCATCATACGTGTAGGTCGATGAGCCGCGCAGCACTTCCAGCCCTTCCTCGGACTGATCGGCGACCATGTCGATCATCTTGCGCGCTTCGCCCAGATATTCCTCGAGCGGGGCGACATCGGCGTTGAGCGAGCCGAACAGGAAGCCGCGATAGCTCTCGAAGCGGGCGACCTTGGTCAGATCGTGGCTGCCATCCTTGTTGAACTGCTCGGGGTAACCGGCGCCCTTGGGGTCCTTCACCTTCAGCAGCTTGCCGGTGTTGGAGAAGGTCCAGCCATGGAACGGGCAGGTGAAGGTGGTCTTGTTCTGGCGCTTGAAGCGGCAGAGCATCGCGCCGCGGTGCGAGCAGGCATTGACCAGCGCGTGCAGCTCGCCTTCCCTGTCGCGGGTGATGACCACCGGCGTGCGGCCCATGTAGAGGGTGAAGTAATCGCCCGGGTTCGGGATCTGGCTTTCATGCGCCATGTAGATCCAGTTGCCCTCGAAGATGTGCTTCATCTCGAGTTCAAACAGTTCCTCATCGGTGAACATGTCGCGGCGGGCGCGGAAGATGCCGTTATCCGCGTCTTCCTGAACGATGCCGTCGAGGCGGCGGTCGATCTCATCGAGCTGTGCCTGGGTATACATCGGTTTTTCCTCCTGGTTTGGCGCAAAGCGGTGCCAGTCACCTCTCTCGAGGTGTTGCGGTCAGTTGCCTGTCTTGTCGTTGTTGGCCGGATGCAGTCCCGGCGAAGTGCGCCGCTTACTCGCCTGCGATCGAGTGCAGGCTGCGGTTGCGGTCGCGGCGGTAGAACTCGACCTTGTCCAGATCGAGGGTCACGGCGATGCCCGGCCCTTGCGGCACGTGCACCGAGAAATCGGCATAGGTGATCGGCTCGGCCTGGATCTGGTCGGTGAGCAACAGCGGGCCGAAAAGCTCACTGCCCCAGGCGAGTTGATCGACAGTGGCAAAGAGCTGGAGGGCGGCGGCGGTGCCGATCCCGGCCTCGAGCATGGTGCCGGCATAGAGCTCGATCCCGGCGGCCTGCGCGATCGCGACCACTTCCGAGCCGCGCTTGAGCCCGCCCGACTGGGCAATCTTGACCGCGAACACATCGGCGGAGCGCTCGGCGGCGACGCTCATCGCGTCCTCCGGCCCTTGCAGCGCCTCGTCGGCCATCACCGCGATCTCGTAGCCGGTGGTCAGGCCGCGCAGCGCGGTGGTGAGACCGGCGCGGATCGGCTGCTCGACGAGATCGACGCCGATCTCCTGCAAGCCCTTCAGGCCCCAGCGCGCATCATGGATCGACCACGCCTGGTTCACATCGACCCGGATGCTCGCCCGATCGCCGAGTGCCTGCTTGATCTTGCCGACATGCTCGATATCCGCGCGCACCGGGCGCTTGCCGATTTTGAGCTTGAAGATGTTGTGGCGGCGGGTCTCGATCATCTCGAGCGCCTCGGCGATATCGGTCTCGCTATTGCCGCTGGCGAGGGTCCAGGCGCAGGGCATCGCCTCACGCACCGCGCCGCCGAAGAGTTGCGAGAGCGGCACATCGAGCCGCCGGGCGAGCCCGTCCCAAAGCGCGGTCTCCACCGCACAGCGCGCGATCGGGTTGCCGCGCACGACCTTCTCGGCCAGCGCAATCGCGCCGTTGATATTGTCACCATCATGGCCGATCAGCGCCGGGCCGATATAGCAATCGATCGCGCTCTTGATGCTTTCGGCGCTCTCCGCCCCGTAGCTCATGCCACCGATCGAGGTGCCCTCGCCAAGACCGATCGAGCCGTCAGAAAAGCGCACCCGTACCAGAACCACCGACTGCTCGCGCATGGTGGTCATCGACAGCACATGGCCGCGAATGGTCGGGATATCGAGGATCCATGTCTCAATCTGGTCGATCTTGGTCACGGGTGAACTCCAGCGGGCCTGATATTTTCTGCAACCAGAGTGCGGCTTTTCGGCCCGGACTGTCGATATCGGGGGAGGTCTTGTCTGATACCCTGACCTGACAGATCAGCCGATGCGGCGATACGAAGGGCCGCCGCAGCGCTGCTTCAGAGCTGCTCTTGCTGCCGAAGCTCTTCGCGATATTCGGCGAGCCGCTGCGTGCGATAGCCGCGGATAAAGCTCGTCCAGGTCGCGATCACATAGCCAAACAGGATGTTGAGCGACAAGCTGCGCAGGACATAGGCCAGCGCTGTCTGCGGGATCCCGAGCGCTGCGAACAAGGGGCGAAAGATCGGTCCGAGCAAACTCGCGATCAGGTCCTGCAACTTGTCATTGAGACGGCGCACCGCATCGGCCGTCGCCGAGAAATCATGGATGAAGGCCTCGGGATCCTCGTCGAACAACATCTGCGCCACAATCTGATCGAGCGCCCCCACCAGCGCCTTGTAGACCTCGCCGATCTCGGGACCGAACAACGCTTCGGAGGCCGACAGGAACCAGCGGGTGATCAGGCTCGGCTGATCGTCGCGGCCGGCGATCTGCGCGGCCTCGGCGGTTATATCGATCTGAAACAGCACCGATACCAGCAGATAGAACAAGGCCCCATAGAGGAACGGGCCGATGTAATAGTCGAAATATTGCGGCCTGTAGCCGAGCGCCCGGCTGGCCAGTTGCGTGAGGAGCAGCCCCGCGAGGATGACAGCGGCAAAGACCAGGCCGCGCGCGAAGACCAGATCACGATCCTCGCTGGAGAAGACCACCAGGACGAAGATCAGGCATAAAAGCGCCCGCAGGACGACCGCGCCGAGCGCGATGACCCGCAGCCAGAAGGGCGAATGCGGCTTGGTCGGCCGAATGAAGAAGCTTCTGGCGTGATAGCTGCGGATAATCTGCAACCGAGTGCCAGTGTAAAGGGTCAGCGCCGCTGTGAGCAGCGCGAAGGCGAATTGCGCCTTCTCGACCAGCGCCAGCGCGGCGATGGTGAGCGTAACCAGCAGGGCTCGAAACCAGATCATCGCTCCCCCTTCGCCCCCCCCTTTCGGGCACCCGCTCTTACGCGACCCCATTGCACGCAGCCGAGCCGCGAGATGTTGCCCCCGGCCCGAACAGACCCGGGGACAACCTGTCAGCTCTGGCGCTGGATCAGACGATGGTATCGCCCGGCCCGACCTTTTCACCAACCTGAGCGATGCGCAGGATGTTGGTGGTGCCCGCCACATTGAACGGCACCCCGGCAATCACCGCAATATAGTCGCCATGATCGGCAAACTCGTGCTGCTCGGCCATTTCCAGAGCCGAGATCACCGCTTCCTTGAACCGGCCGACATCCTTGGTCACCACACAATGCGCGCCCCAAAGCAAGGCCATGCGCCGTGCGGTCTTGCGGATCGGGGTCATGATCGCGATCGGCACCAGCGGGCGCTCGCGCGCCATGCGCATGGCAGTGGTGCCGGTATGGGTGAAGCAGCAGATCGCCTTCACTTCCAGCGTCTCGGCCACCTCACGCGCGGCGGCGGTGATCGCATCGGGGACCGTCGGCTCTGCCGGGGTGCGCGAGCGGGTGAGGATGATGCGGTAGTTGGCATCCGCCTCCACGGCTTCGGCCACATCGCGCATCATCGCCACGGCCTGGGGAGCGTATTGCCCAACCGCCGACTCCGCCGACAGCATCACCGCATCCGCCCCCTCATAGATCGCGTTGGAGACATCGGTGACTTCGGCCCGCGTCGGGGTCGGCGAGGTGATCATGCTCTCGAGCATCTGGGTCGCGACGACGACAGGGCGGCCCATCGAGCGGGCACGGCGCACCAGGCGCTTCTGGATCGGCGGCACCGCCTGCGCCGGCAGCTCGACCCCCAGATCGCCGCGCGCGACCATGATACCGTCGGCAACATCCAGAATGCCATCAATCTGATCGACCGCTTGCGGCTTCTCGATCTTGGCCATGATCGCCGCCCGGCCCGCTGCCAGATCACGCGCCTCGATCACATCCGACGGGCGCTGCACGAAGGACAGTGCCAGCCAGTCGATGCCCAAGGAGCACATGACCTCGAGATCTTCGCGGTCCTTCTCGGTCAGCGCCGCGAGCGGGATCTCGACATCGGGCACATTCACGCCCTTGCGATTGGAGATCTGCCCGCCGACTTCCACCCGCGTCTCGACATAGTCGCTGCCGGCCTCCGTTACGGTCAGGCGGATCTTGCCATCATTGATCAGCAGCGTGTTATCGGGCTTGAGCGCCCCGATGATCTCCGGATGCGGCAGGTAGACCCGGCGCGCATCGCCGGGCGTGTGATCGAGATCGAGACGAAACGCCTGCCCGACCTCAAGCAGCTCCCCGCCATCCTTGGCAAAGGTGTCGATGCGCAGCTTGGGCCCTTGCAGATCGGCCAGGATCGCGATGGGCGCGCCGACCTCATCCTCGACCTGACGCACGGCGGCATGACGCTCGGCCGCATCTTCGTGACTGCCATGGCTCATATTGATCCGAAAGACATCCGCCCCGGCCTCATAGAGCGCGCGGATCTTTTCGGGCGTGTCAGATGCCGGCCCCAGCGTGGCGAGGATCTTCACGTTACGGTAGCGACGCATTGGCTTCTCCTCCATTATTCCCCGCCAGGCACAACAATCCTCTGCTCGGCCGATTGCTGCTAGAATAGGCATGCCCGAACGGACATCTGGCGGGGCTGCGCTCAAACATGGCGTGCGCCCGGTACCTAGCATGATCGGCGGCAACCGGAAACGACAAGGCAGTGACGATGGCAAAAAATCAGGTGCTCGGTGTCATTCTCGCCGGTGGCAAAGGGCGGCGCATGGGGCTGGACAAGGCGCAACTATGCCTGGGCGGGCAGCGCATGCTCGATCGCGCCTGCGCCAGACTGGCACCACAGGTCGCTCAGCTCGCCATCAGCGTCGCCAGTGCCAGCCCGAGCGATCCTGACCAGGTGCCGGTCCGGCTCGCCGATCCGGTCGAAGATGGCGGGCCGCTGGCGGGCATACTCGCCGGGCTCCAGCATGCCCAGGCGCACGGTTTCACCCAGATCGTGAGCGCTGCGGTCGATACGCCCTTTTTCCCGCAAGATCTCGTCGCCCGGCTCTTGCAGGCCCGGCAAGGGGGCAATGTCGCCCTGCCCAGCTCGCTCGATCGCGCCCATCCGACCTTCGCGCTATGGCCGGTCAGCGCGCTTGAGAGCGTGCGCGCGGCTGTTGAGCGCGGCCAGGGCGCCCTCATACGCTGTATCGAGGCGCAGGGCAGCACGCCGGTGCGCTTTGATGCGGTCCCCGTCGATCCGTTCTTCAATGTCAACACACCGGCTGATATGGACGCAGCTCGGGCCTTGCTTGAAGCCCATCCTGAATTGACCTGAGCGGGAGATGATCGTGGACCAGCCTGTGAAGCAACCAGTGTTCGGCATCGTGGGCTGGAAGAATGCCGGCAAGACAACCCTGATGGAGCGCCTCGTGGCCTGTTTGTGCGCGCGCGGCTTCACCGTCTCGACCCTCAAACATGCCCATCACGCCTTCGATATCGACCATGATGGCAAGGACAGCTTCCGCCACCGTGCCGCCGGGGCCAGCGAAGTGCTGATCGCCAGCGCCCAGCGCTGGGCCTTGATGCATGAACTGCGCGCCGACCCCGAGCCGGAGGTTGAAACCCTTCTGAGCAAGCTGGCGCCGGTAGATCTGGTATTGATCGAAGGCTTCAAGCAGCACCCGCATCCCAAGCTCGAAGTACAGCGCCGCGATGCGCGCAGCACCGATCTGCTTGCCCCGCATGATCCGAGCATTCGCGCGGTGGCCAGCGATCATGCCATTGCCGATCTGCCCTGCCCGCGCTTTTCCCTCGATGCCGTGGAGGCCATTGCCGATTTCGTGCTCGAGCAATCCGGCCTGCCGCCCAAGCAGACAGCGCGAAAACGATGACGCCCCCGGCAACATCCTCCGCAGGCGCCCACGAAAAGTCCCCATCGCCCTGGCAGCATGAGTTGCGCTTTTCGATCCTCTATGGCGGGATCTTCATGGCGCTGGGCGCCTTCATGGCCTTCGGTCCGCTCTGGCTGAGCGCCCAGGGGCTGAGCGATGAACGGATCGGCCAGATCCTGACCCTCGCCATGGTCGGCAAGATCGCTGCCGGACTGGCCCTGCCCGCACTCTCCGATCGCTGGGGGCATCCGGCCGCCATGCTGGGCTTGCTGGCGCTGTGCGCGATGCTCGGGGCGCTATCGAGCCTGATCTGGCGCGATCCGCTGCACTTGCTGATGCTCCAGATCCTGATCGCGGGCTGCTTTGCCGGGCTGATACCGCTCTCGGATGCGCATGGCTATGCGGCCTCGCTGCGGCTCGGGTTTTCCTACCGGCGCGCACGCTCGATCGGGTCCTTCGCCTTTCTGGCCGCAACCTTGAGCGTCGGGCTGCTGATGCAGGGACTGGGCACTGATGCGGTGATCTGGTTCGCAGCCCTTGCCAGCCTCATCGTCGCCTGGGCCGGATGGCATGCGCCCTTGCTGCGCACCACCAGATCCGAGCGCCCCGCGCTCATTGCCGGGCTGGCCCTGCTCAAGGAGCGCCGCTTCGCGCTGTTCCTGCTGGCTGCGTCCTGCATCAATGCCAGCCATGCGATCTTCTATGCCTATGGCTCGGTGCATTGGCGTTCATTGGGATATTCGGAGACGCTGATCGGCGCGCTCTGGGCCTGGGGGGTGATGGCCGAGATCTTCCTGTTCTGGATCGGACGTTCGGTGATGGCACGGCTCGGCTCCGCCCATGCGCTGATGCTCGCGGCAGTTGGCGGCGCGATGCGTTGGGGGCTTATGAGCCTCGACCCGAGCGCCTTGCCAGCCTTCGCCTTGCAAACCCTGCATGCCTTCAGCTTCGGGCTGATGCATCTTTCGGTGATCGGCTTTGTTTCGGACAATGCGCCGCCAAAGCTGGTTGGATCGGCGCAAGGGCTGGTCTCGGCGGTCTCCGGCGGTGTCGGCATGGCGCTGGCGACCTGGGCCGCTGCCATGCTCTACCCGTCCTTTGGTGCGGCAAGCTATGGCTTTTCCGCCTTGCTCGCCGCGTCAGGTCTCATTGCCGCGCTGGCACTCTCGCGCCTGCGCAGCGGTCACGATCAATTGGAGGAGATGAACCCTTCAAAGTAAGGCACGCCGGTCATCGGATTGGCATTGCACCAGCAGGGCGTGCCGACCGGGCCAGCCTGGAACATCTGACACCAGTAAAGGCCATTGCGGCAGATATAGGAATACTGCGCTTGCGGCGTCGCAGGCGGATAGGGCGCTGCCGGTGGATAGTCACTGGTCGGCGTTGCCTCACCCAGGCAAGCAGGCTCGATGAACACCACCGGCTCGAAGAACCCGGTGGTCAGGCAGGATTTGTGGCTTTCTCGGCAATCCTCGCGCGCCAGATTGCGCTGATCACGGCATTGGCTTTGGCAATCGGAGCTCTCGCCATATGCGCAGGAGCTGTAATCATCGGACACATCGGACAGGCAGGTCTGCATGCTATCGCGGCAATATTCAACCCGAGCCGCATCGCCGCCCCCCGAAGGCGCAGGCTTGGAGACCGGTGCGGGCACCGGGGACGGCGTCGGAGCCGGGGAACTGGTGCGTGGGCACAGATTGGCCACGGTTTGCAGACAGCTGCGATAGGCCTTGAACTGCTCGGCGCACGAGCCCGCCTGATCTTCACCGGCCTCGACCGAGCCTGCCCCGAGCCGTTGCAGACAAGACGGGCTGACCATGCGCGCGCAACTCTTTTGCGGATTGGCGCAGAAATCCTGCCCCCCCGCCTGCTCTGCCCAAGCGCCCGGCGCTGTCAGGAAGATCGCCATCAGGCAGGCGCCGAGAAGCGCCGTCACTCTTTCGAACTTTAGCATCGCTCTTCTCCTATCGCCGTGTTGTCATTGCCCGAGCGCGGGCCAGCCCGGTTTGGTCTGTGTCGCATTCGGAATATGATCAAAAGCCACGCCAATCGCTTCGGCATTGGCCTCATTGAGCGTCGGCACCGGGCGGCGCAGGGCAAACAGCGCCCCTTGGGTCATCACGAAATAGCGCTGACGCGGCGCACCGTGGAAATGCACATCGCCTGGCTTGCCAGCGGGGATGGTTTCCAGCTCCCGAGCCAGTTGGTCGATCGCCAGCACATCGAGCCCATATTCTCGGCCCAGAAAGAACCCGGCCATGAAATCGGCGTGCAGCTCGACCGCGACATTGGACCGGAACATCCCCGCCCCCATCGCCTCGATCAGGCGGCTATGCTTCTGGAAGGCATGGGCCATCTCATGGCCGATGATGTAGTGCCAGATGAAATGCTTCTCGCCCGCATGCTGGAACTCGATCGAGGCATGATAGATGTCGGGCACATGGATCTGGTCGGCATCGATCAGACCGGGGCGCTTGAGCACAAAGACCGGCAGCTTGGCAGCGGACTCGCGATGCGAGACCACATAGACCCTTGTATCAACGCCGTAAAACCCCTGCGCGCGGCGGATCACTTCGGCCATGTCATTGGGCCCCGAAGGCGGCAGGTACGACGCGTCCAGGCAATCCATGATCGAGCAATCGAGGATCTGCGCCTGCGCTCTTTGTCCGGGCAGAACAAGGAGCAGGCCCAGTAAAGAAAGGACGAAGAGGCCCCTAGCGGCCGAAAATCGTCTCATCAATCCATCCTCTGATTTCCGGAGCACCGACGCGAGCAAAGACCGAGTAGTGCTCCGCCTGCGCACAGCCAAAGGCCCAACTCACGACACCAATCTGCACCGGACCGCCGACATCTACAACCAGCGGACCGCCACTATCGCCCTTGCAAGTGTTGAAGCCAGGCACACCATCGCCCGCGCACATCATGTTTTCGGTCACATAGCGCGGATAGCGTTTCTCGCAGCGCTCCTGCTCGACAATCTCGAGATTGAGCTCTTGCAACAGTTCGGTTTGCTTGCCGCGCGTGACGACTTTCAGATCCGAGCCGAGGACATCGGTGCGCCCCCAGCCAGCGACCCGAGCACATTCACCGCCCGCAGCAAAGCCGCCATCGAGCCATTGATCCGCGAGGGTGACGAGCTCGCGATCGGGCATGTCAAAGGGGCTATCAAGCCGCAGGATCGCGACATCGCCATCAAGCTGGCGGTAGTCGAATTTGGGGTGAACGAAGATCCGGCTCACCCCGCGCTGCTCTCCCGCGGCCCTGCCATCGGAGGAGGGCCGCCGCACCACGATCTGGCGTGGATCATCAAGGCGGCCGTCAATCCCGGCATCGACGCGCAAGCTCAGATCGCTGCGCAAAACACAATGGGCCGCGGTCAGGACCAGCCCTTGCGCGATCAGCGATCCGCCGCAATTGGCGCCATTGATATTGAGCTGAACGATGAACGGATATTTGCGCGGATCCGCATCCGTCCCGCCCGCCACATGAAAGACCGACTCGCCCAGCTCGACATCGCGGCAAGACATCTTCTTGTTCAGATCGAGCCCGATTTGCTGCGCGAGCGCGGTTGCGACGGGCAAAAGCGCCAGCGCAGCAACCAGCAGGGCGGCACGCAGAACACGGTGACAGGCGCGCATCGGCTCACTCCACGCGATAGCTGTAATTGAAGGATTTGCGGGGGCGCTGGCCATTGGGGCAAGAGCGTGCCGCTCCCTCGGGCGCGGCGGTCTGTGCGTCATGCTCTTGCGCCGCCTCGGGCCCGACCGCGATGGTACCGGCCCCGAGCGCCTCATACCGGCTGGCGAAGCGGCGCCCGGTGTCAAAGCTGGCCTCTGTCGGATGAAGATCTTCCTTCTCCTGAAAAATCAGGAACATCAGCCCGAACCCGTCGCCATCAGCCGGATCCATCACCAGATAATAGCCATCCTTGCCGGTGCCAAAGCAGGTTTCCTGCCCGCCCGCGACCAGCGCCGCTTTCTCACCCACACCGCGGTAATTGGCATTGGGCACCAGCCGCTCGACCGGTGCATTGCTCGGAATGCGGTCCCATAGCGAGGCAAAGCCATCGGAGGTTGGAGTAAAGCAAAGAATGAACTGATCGCCGCGCTGCCAGCGCCGATCCGCATCTCCCGTGATCTTGCCCAGATGGGAATCATAGAATTTGACATCACAGATCTCGGCCCCAGCCGGGGCAACGCTCCCCAGAGCGAGCAGTGCGGCGATCGCCACCTTCATCGCGGATCCGATGCGCATATGATTTGCCTCCCGATCATACTGTCGGCCTGGCAACGCCTGTCGCCCGGCCAAGCACTCTTTGAATGCACGCTATTTCTGCCACCTTGCTTATCCGAGCTTGGCGTGGCTGTTAAGGATGCACTAGCTTTAACTCGCGTTTGAGGCGACATTCGGGTTCCGGCCTACACCCGAGCGACCGACCTGGGCCAGGATTGGGGCAGGTTCGGGCCAAGATCCAGCCAAGGTCTGGCCAAGTTTGCGCCAAGTTCGCACCAAGATCAGACCACGTGATGATGAGGGAGCAACCCGATGCGAGCAGCGATTGCCCGGACTTTCAAGAACCCGATCCTTTGCGTCTGCGCAGTTCCGCTCCTGCTCGCCATTCCCCTCTTGCTTGCGCTGCCAATCGCGCCGGCACAGGCGCAACAATCCCAGCTTTGCTCGGCACCGCAAGCCACCTGCGGAAAACAGGTCGCGGCCGTCTGCCTGACCCGGCTCGGCGCCGGGGTCATCGATGCCGGCACCGGCGAGGTCGCCGCCCAGCCGCGCGATTGCGAGGCACAGTTTGCCGCCTATCGCAGTTGCCTGATGGATGTCGCCCGCGAATGCGGCGGCGTGCGCACCCAGCGCAGCGGCAGCGCCGCGCGCCCGCCTGAGCCCACCGAGCCGGTGACCTATGAGGTCACCTCGGTCGATTTCTACAATGGCACGCTCTGGGGTGATGTTGATGGGCTGCGCTACCAGATCCAGGAATGGGAGATGTTCCGCATCGAGATCCTGTTCACCGAGGATTTCGACGGCAACGGCACCGAGGACGCGTTGATCTCGATCTTCGGCGGCGGCAATTGCTGCCCGCCCGATTACGCCTTCGTGGTCTATCATGGCGACGGGCATTTCTCGGTCGAGCAGATCGAGGATGTCTATTCCTTCCCCGATGTGAACCCGCCCGAACTGGAAGTGCGCGACGGCGGCTGGGCGGTGAAATTCGTCTCCAAGAACGAGGGGTCGAGCACCGATGATTATGAAGAGACGATCTCCTATCACGCGATCCGCGATGGCAAGCCCGCCACCCTCTCCAAATCCGTGCGCCGCGAGGTTCAGGCGCTCGTGAACCTGCGCTCAAGCGACTATTACAACGAGAAGAAGGATGAAGAAGGCCGGATCCGCCTGCTGCATGACTTCGACAGCGATGGCAAGGATGACCTGCTGCGCTGCGGGTTCTGGGATCGCTGGGGGCGGCTCAATGATTGCGAGGTGCGGCTCTCCAATGGCACGCCGCCGATTGCAGTCATGGACCATATCGCAAATGACCCCGATCTGAACGATGCAAGCTGCAAGCGGGTCGGCATCCTCGGCATGGTGCAAAACGGCGTGAAAGCGCTGGTCTGCGATGCCGATACGGTGCTGATCTACCAGCCCGAACTCGGCGTCTTCGCCCCGCGCAAGCGGTAAGCGGCGAGCGTCTCGCTTACCTTGCCAGCAGCGGGCCGATAAAGGCGAGCGAGAACACCAGATAGGTGGTGAAGATCAGCGCGATCCGCCCGATCTCGGCGCCGATATGCTCCATCATCTTGAGCAGCAATTCGGACTCATAGCGCTTGTAGATCCTGTCGGTCAGGCTGGCGGTGAATTGCTGACGATCGCGCAGGGCCACCGCATGGACGGCCTTGCTGAGCAGCCCGCCCGCCCGCTCCTCGACCCGCGCCTTGATCTGGGCATAGACCTGATCCTTGATCGCGAGCTTGACCGCGGCGAGCACTCGAAAGCGGCTGGCGCGCAGATAGACGAGCGCCGCCCGCGCCTTGGGCCAGAAGCGCACCGTATCCACAGCGACGAAGGCGAGGGTGAGAAACACCAGGATCCAGAACAGCGCCTGATCGCCGAACACCGCATAGCGATGGGCGATCATCACCAGCGACAGCACGGCGATCTTCACCAGTCCCGAGGCGGCGGCGGCCAGCAAGGTCTCATGGGTCTGCGCCTTGAGCTCGGCGGAGAAGCGGCCGACCAGCTCCTCGCGCACGGCCTCCACCGCCTGCTCAGCCTGCCGATCGAGCAGCGAGGAGGCGCCCTGATGAAGCAGATAGGCGCCCGTGCCCAGCGCGCGCAGATATCCCAGCATGTCGTCCTCTTCGAGCCGCTCCTTGCTCACATATAGCGGCGGGTGCCGGTGCGGCCAAGGCGGGGGACATGTTTCGCGTCCCGGCACCTTTGGCGCGGGTGACGGGCGCGGGCCGAGCTGTTAGGCTGCGAGCCCGCCGTGATGGAGCTTTCGCGCATGTCCTCATTCGCATCCGAGCACTCTTCCGAGCCCGCGCTCGCGATCGAGGGGCTGAGCTATGCCTATGGCCCGGTGCGCGCGCTCGCCGATGTGAGCGTAACGCTGGCGCGGGGGCAGTTCTGCGCGTTGCTGGGGCCCAATGGCGCGGGAAAATCGACCCTGTTCGCGCTGCTGACCCGGCTGTTCGTGAGCCGGGCCGGGCGGATCGCGGTCATGGGCCATGATCTGGGTGCCGAGCCGCGCGCGGCGCTGGCGCAGATGGGGGTGGTGTTCCAACAATCGACCCTCGATCTGGACCTGAGCGTCATGCACAATATCCGCTATTTCGGCGCTCTGCACGGGCTCTCGCGCCGGCAGGCCACCGAACGCGGCGAGGCGGCGCTGGCTGCGATCGGGCTTGCGGATCTGGCCGGGCGCAAGGCGCGCGCGCTTTCGGGCGGGCAGCGGCGACGGGTGGAGATCGCCCGCGCCCTCATCCATCGCCCCGCCCTCCTGCTGCTCGACGAGCCAACCGTCGGCCTCGATGCCCCCTCGCGCCGCGCGATCACCGATCACGTCCATGCGCTGTGCCGCGAGCAAGGGATCACCGCGCTCTGGGCGACGCATCTGGTCGATGAGATCGAGCCGCAGGATCAGGCGTTGATCCTGCATCAGGGGCGGGTGCGCGCGCAGGGGATCGTCGCCGATCTATGCGCCGGGCAGAGCCTCGCCGAGCGCTTCGCGGCGCTGACCCACACGGATGAGGCGGCGGCATGAGCGCTTATCTGAGCGCCCTTCTCGCCATTGCCGGGCGCGAGATCTGGCGGTTCGTCCAGCAGCGCGAGCGGTTTCTGGCCGCGCTGGTGCGCCCGCTGGTCTGGCTGCTGGTCTTCGCGGCCGGGTTTCGCGCCGCGCTCGGGCTCTCGATCACCCCGCCCTACCAGACCTATATCCAGTACGAGACCTATATCGTGCCCGGGCTTGTCGGCATGATCCAGCTCTTCAACGGAATGCAATCCTCGCTGTCGCTGGTCTATGATCGGGAGATGGGCTCGATGCGGCTGCTGCTGACCAGCCCCTTGCCTCGCTGGTGGCTGCTGATCTGCAAGCTGCTCGGCGGCACCTTGATCTCGATCCTGCAAGCCTATGCGTTCCTGGCGATCGCTGCGGCTTACGGGGTGGTGATGCCTGTGGGCGGCTATCTGCTGGCGCTGCCGGTGCTGGTGCTGAGCGGCATGATGCTCGGCGCGCTGGGGCTGCTATTGTCCTCGACCATCGACCGGCTGGAGAATTTCGCCGGGGTGATGAATTTCGTGATCTTCCCGACCTTCTTTCTCTCGAGCGCGCTTTATCCGCTGTGGAAGATGGCGGAGAGCTCGCAGACGCTGCACTGGATCTGTGCGCTCAACCCGTTCACCCATGCGGTGGAGCTGATCCGCTTTGCTCTCTATGCGCAAGTCAACGGGTCGGCGTTGCTCTGGGTCGGGCTGGCGCTGGCGGTGTTTCTGGTCGGGGCGCTGCTCGGCTATGACCCTCGCCGCGGCATGGTGCGCGGCAAGGGGTGAGCGCCCAGGGGTGAGCGCCCAGGGGTGAGCGGCGAGTGCTGTAAGTGATCCCGACCGGGCCGGCTTAGTAGAGCCGACGGTCGTATTTCCACGCATCGGCATCGGGCGTGACGGCGTCGACATCATAGCCCGAGCGCTGCAACTCCTGCGCGGTATCGTCACCGGCACTCGCAGCCCGGTCGATCATCGCCCGGCCCTTGGCCGCGCTCTTCTCGACCCCGCGACCGCGCAACAGATCGAGGCCGTAATTGAACATCGCCACCGAATCCCCGAGCTCGGCGGCCTTGCGATCCCATTCGGCCGCCCGTTCGGCATTCTCGGGCGCGCCAAGGCCATTGTCCTCCATCCAGGAGAGCCAGGTCATCGCCTGCGTATTGCCCGCCGCCGCCTGCGGCTCAAAGATCCGGCGGGCGGTGGCGTAATCGCCGGATTTGGCGGCGAGATAGCCTGCGGAATTGGCGATCGGGTCGGTCTCGCCGCGCTCGAGCTTGCGCATGAAATAGTTGAGTGAAAGCTCCTCGGGGTTGAGCTCGCCGCCCTCGATCTCCTCGGCCTGCGCGGGCATGACCAGCGTCGCGGCCATCAGCGGGGCCACCAAGAGTGTCAGTCGTCGCATCATTTCCTCCCTCACGGTTTCAGGTTCGATTCGCAGCACGCCGGTGCTGTCGCTTTCACCATGCCAGCAAGGCGCGGGCACTGTGTCAGATCCATGTAAGATCATGCAAGGCACTGTTTTTGTGCGCGATTCAAGCCGCATCATAGCGATAGCCGACCCCGCGCACGGTGCGGATGATCGCCGGGCGGGCCGGGTCTCGCTCGATCTTCTTGCGCAGGGCCGAGACATATTGGTCGAGCGAGCGGCTGTTGGGCATGTGATCGCGCCCCCAACCGGCATCGAACAGCACATCGCGATGCACCGCCTCGCCCGCATGATCGTGCAGGCATTGCAAAAGCGCCAGATCGCGCGGGGTGAGCTCGATCATGGCGTTGCCGCGAAAGGCGCGCAGGGCAGCGCGGTCGATGCGCAGATCGCCCATCAGCAAGGGCGCAGAGGTGGCAAGAGGAACGGAGGGATGCGGCTCGGCGGGCCGTGGTTCGACCCGCTCCGGCGCCGCGCGCTGAACCCGCGGCCAAAGGAGCCCCGCCCCGCCGCTCGCCAGCACGAGCGCGCCGAGCAGGAACGGCCAGAACGCGCGGCCCGCTCGCTCCCAGCGCCAGAAGCCAAATCCGGCGATCCCGCCCGCACCGGATGCGCTCGGCAGGAGCGGCGCACCGGTCTCCCCCGAGACCTGCGCCCGCAGAGCGGCTTCCTCGAAGACCGCGCAGGCCTGCGGGGCGCGCCCGGCATCGCAGGCGATGATCCGCGCGAGATCGCCGCTCGGCCACCAATGCAGCCCCGAGCCCTGCGCGCTCAGCCGCGGCAGCACCGAGCGCAAATCGGCGAAGGTCGCATCATCGCTGACATGCAGCAGCCCTTGGGGATCGGGAAAGCGGATCTCGCCATCGGCAATCAGGGCGGCGCCGAGCATCCCGGATTGCTCGGCCACATGCCAGCGGGCGGCGACCTCATCCCCGCGCTCGGCCAGCGCCGCGAAAGCATCGAGGCGCTGCTGCGTGATCTGCGTCATCGCCAGCGCCAGCGCGCGTGGATCGGGGCCACGCGCAAGAAGCGCTCCCAGGGCGAGCAGCGCCGCCGCCGCGAGCAACAGCGCCACGCCGATCAGCCGCCGAGCCTCAGGCGTTATCGCGATAGGTAAAGGCAACGTCATCAATCGCCCCCCCGCCGGGTGATCCGCCCTCAAGCTCCGGCGCTACCGACGCCTCCGCCATTGCTGCCATCACGCCGTGATGGGGCGATTTCTCGCAGACCGGGTCGGCTTCTTCCGCCGCACCGGCAAAGGCCATCGCCTGACAGCGGCAGCCGCCGAAATCGACCTCGCGCCGATCGCAGGACCGACAGGGCTCGCGCATCCAGTCCGTGCCGCGATAGGCGTTGAAGGCCGGGCTGCCCGTCCAGATCTGCGCGAGCGGCGTGTCCTTTGCGTTCTCGAAGCGCAGATGCGGGATCGTGTGCGCGGCGTGGCAGGGCATCACCGTGCCATCGGGGGTGACCACGAGACCCACCCGCCCCCAACCGCCCATGCAGGGCTTGGGAAAGCGGGCATAGTAATCGGCCGGCACATAGTCGATCACCAACCGCCCCTTGAGCCGTTCGCGCGCCGCCGCCACCGACCTGTTCGCCGCCTCAACCTGCGCGCGGGTCGGCATCAAGGCTGCCTTGTTGCGCGCCGCCCAGCCATGGAACTGCACCGTCGCAACCTCGAGCCGCCGCGCCCCGAGCCGCAGCGCGAGCGCGAACACCTCCTCGAGCCGATCGAGATTGTGCCGATGCATCACCGCGTTGACGGTCAGGGGGATGCCTTCGGCAGCGATCCAGCCCGCGACCTCCATCTTCTTGTCATAGCCGCCCTTGTAGCCGCCGACCCGATCGGCGATCTGCGCATTCGGACCCTGGATCGAGAGCTGGATATGGTCGAGCCCGCGCCCCGCCAGATCCTTCAGCCGCGCCTCGGTCAGCCCGATGCCGGAGGTGATCAGATTGGTATAGAGCCCCGCCGCCACCGCCGCGCTCACCAGATCGGGCAGATCGCGCCGGGCCAGCGGCTCACCGCCCGACAGATGCACTTGCAGCACCCCGAGCGCACCGGCTTGCGTGAAGACCTCGGCCCATTGCGGCGCCGAAAGCTCGGCCTCGCGCGCGGTCAGCTCCAGCGGGTTCGAGCAATAGGGGCAGGAGAGCGGGCAGCGATGGGTGAGTTCGGCCAGCATTGCCGACGGAGGCGGGGGGATCTGGCTCACGGCGCCACCTCGACCATGCGCTTGTCCATCAGATCCTCAAGAAAGGCGCGGGCGTCCTTGGCGATCACCTCTTGGGGCGCGGCATAGGCGGCGGCGAGCGCGGCGGTGATGGCGGCGAAATCGCGCTCCCCGTCAAGCTCGCGCAGCACCGCCACCGCGATCGGATCGAGGGTCAGCACCCGCTCGGGCGCGAGCAGCACCCAGCCACCCCGCGCCGCATCCTCGCGCAGGCGCACCCCGCGCGGCAAGAGCGGCACATCGCTGTCCTTGAGCGCGCTCATGCCAGCATCCCCTCGCCCGGTTGCCAGGCGCCGGGCGGCACCCGCCCCGGCTCGACATAGGCGCTGTGCAGGGCATCGAGCTGCGCCCAGAGCACATCGGTCTTGAAGGTCAGCGCGGCGGCGGCGGCGTCCTGCTTTTCCAGCGTGTCGGCATGATCGAGCACGAATGCCAGCCCAAAGGCGACATCGCGCGGCGCTTCGCTGAGCCGGCGTTGGAAATAGGCCAGCGAGGCCTCATTGGCGAAATCGTAATGGGCGAGCAGCCCGGCGATGCGGTCCTTGTGGATCTTGGGCGCGAAGAGCTCGGTCAGCGAGGACGCCACCGCATCGAGCAGCGGCATCTCGCGCACGAAGCGCACATAGGCCTCGACCGCGAACCGGGTGGCGGGCAGCGCCCCGCGCTTGGAGGCGACGTAATCGGGGTCGAGCCCCACCGCCTCGGCGAGCCGGAGCCAGCGGGCAATGCCGCCCTCATGCTCGGCACTGCCGTCGTGATCCTCGATCCGCGAGCGCCAGGCCCGGCGCAGGGCCGGATCCTCGACCCGCGAGATGAAGGCGGCATCCTTCCGCGGGATTGCCTCCTGATAGCAGTAGCGGTTGAGCACCCAGGCCCGGACCTGATCTTGCGTGCAGCCGCCCAAATGCAGCAGGGCGTGGAAGGGGTGCTTGTCGTGATAGCGCTCGGCGCCGATGGCGCGCAGCCGTGCCTCGAAGGCATCCCGGGTCTCGGCCTGTCTCATGCTCTTTGCCTCATCTGCCTTGCGCTTGGGCGCTCTGATCTTGCCGCGTGAGCGCGACTTCGAGCCCGTCGCAGGCGATCTCCCAGCCGGCGGCGCGCACCGCTGCGCGCTCCGTACTGCCCGCGCGCAGCACCGGGTTGGTGTTGTTGATATGGATGAAGATCTTGCGCCCGATCGGCAGACCGCTGAACGCCGCGAGCGAGCCGCCCGGCCCGGCCATTGCCATATGGCCCATGCGCGCGCCGGTCTTGTGCCCCACGCCCTCGCGGATCATTTCGTCATCGTGATAGACGGTGCCATCGAAGAAAAGCAGATCCGCGCCCGAGAGCCGCGCCGCCAGATCCGCGGGCAAGGCCGCGCAGCCGGGGATGTAGAACAGCCGCTGCCCGGCGGCCGCGATCTCGACCCCGACGGTGAACTCGCCCACCGCGCTCGTGTCCACCGGCCCCTCGCCCTCGAGAAACAGCGGCACCTTGCCCGGCACCGCGAACAGGGTGACGGTAAGCCCGGGCAGCACCTCGCTCGGCGCCTCGAGCGCGATCGGCTTTCGGGAGACGAATTCAGGGTCCAGCGCCTCGAACACCGGATTTGCCCGCAGCACGGAGTGGATCTCCTCGGTCGCGAGCAGATCGAACCCCTGCTTTTCGCGCAAGGTAATCAGCCCGGCGATGTGGTCGAGATCGCCATTCGTGAGCAGCACGGCCTTGATCGGGGAGTGCCGCTTGCCCGCGCGCGGATGCATCTGCGAGGCGTTGATGATCTGCTGGCGCAGATCCGGGGAGGCGTTGAGCAGCAGCCAGTTTTCGCCATCAGCGGATACCGCGAGGCTCGACTGGCTCATCGGCGCCAAACCCGCTTCTCCCGCCCAGAAGGAAGCGCAATTGCGGCACCGACAATTCCATTGCGGGAAACCGCCACCAGCGCCCGCCCCCAAAACAAGAGCGCGGAGCTGCGCGCCCGCCGCTCCGCGCATCTCAATCATGAAAGCTCACCTTTTCCCGAGGCTTATTCAGCCGGGAAGTACATGTTGATTTCCATGCCGCAGGTGACTTCTTGTGCTTTGGGTGCAGTCCAGACCATGGTTCTTCCTCCAGATTGACGGCCCGTTTGCAGGCCAGCGATAACTTTTGCCAGTGATGGTCACGCTAACGAAGCCGCGCGCGCTCGGCCATGACCAAAAGGTCGTATCGCGAACCGCTATTTCGAAATTCGCGATAATGTGATCGCTGGCAGCCAGTGGCTTTCCGGCTCGACCGGCTCCAGATGCTTGTCGGTGATCGGGCGCGTACCGGGCTCGGGCGGGATCGCCAGCTCATCGAGCGTGAAGGCGAGCATTTGCCCACGAATCGCATCGGCCTCCCGCGCCAGCCGGTAGTAGACGCCGTTCCAGAAATCGATGCCGTAGCTGCCCGCGTCTTTCCAGACAAAGAGCAGATCATATTCTAGATCGGTCAGATCATCGCCGTGGATCTCGCGTTGCAGATCGTACGGATAAGGGACCCGGCACCACAGCTTTTCCGGCCCCTCAAGGCATTTGAACGGGCGCATCGACAGGAAATGATCGGTGAATTTCGCCTCGTCCCACGCGATCTCGTAGCGGCCATCCGCCTCGATCCGGGCGCTGCCGACCGTGATCGAGCCGCCATCCGCGCTCTTGAGTTCGATGACGAACCGCTCCTGCGCCATGGCCTGCACCGACAAGAGCGTCGCCAGCATCGGCGCGATCATCGCGCTTGCCCATCCGCGTAAGGTCTTCATTTTTCTCTCCCATATCCGCCGCGCGATGATTCTCGCGTTCGGCGGACATCATCGCCGATCCGCCGGGCAACAGGGTTACGACCTTTCGCCAATTCCCCCGCCGCGCGGAACCTGCCCATACTTTGCTCAGCTTTGGACGCTGTGCGGACTGGAGTTTCGCATCACGAAACTCGACCTGCATCGCGGTTCCTTGGCATCCCGTGTCGAGCTCCTGGGCCCGACACCCAACAAGAGAGGCGCCGAACCGGATGGTTCGGCAAAAGACCAACGGACAGACCCAACTTCAGGGAGGCGGATCAATGAAACGCATCGCGGCATGGATGCTCGCGACCGGCATCGCTGCACTGCCCATCGCGGCCAGTGCTCAGGTGACCGAAGCGGACCTGGCCAATGACCAGGACATCACCACGCAAGTCGTCACCAATGGCATGGGGCGTCACCAGCAGCGCTTCAGCCCGCTGACGCAGATCAACAAGAGCAACGTCAAGCATCTCGTGCCCGCCTGGGCCTTCTCCTTTGGCGGCGAGAAGCAGCGCGGGCAGGAAGCCCAGCCGATCATCTATGACGGCATGATGTATGTCACGGCATCCTATAGCCGTTTGTTCGCCATCGACCTCAAGACCGGCGAAGAAGTATGGCAATATGATGCACGCCTGCCCGAAGGCATCCTGCCTTGCTGCGACGTGATCAACCGCGGTGCCGCGATCTTCGGCGACACCATCTTCTTTGGTACGCTCGACGCACGCCTCGTCGCGCTCGACCGCAAGACCGGCGATGTGATCTGGCGCAAGAAACTCGGCGACTACAAGGCCGGTTATTCTTACACCGCCGCACCGGTGATCGTGCCCTCCAAGCATGGCCAACTGGTCGTCACCGGCGTTTCGGGCGGTGAATTCGGCATCGTCGGCCGCGTCGATGCGCGCTCGGTCGAGAATGGCGAGCTGATCTGGTCGCGCCCAATGATCGAAGGCCATATGGGCGAACTGCTCGGCAAAGAGAGCACCATGACCGGTGAGCTCAACGCCACCTGGCCTGGTGACATGTGGAAGACCGGCGGCGGGGCGACCTGGCTCGGCGGCACCTATGATGCCTCGACCAACACCCTGATCTTCGGCGCTGGCAACCCGGCACCCTGGAACAGCCACCTGCGCAATGCCGGCACTCCGGTTGAGGGCAACAAGGGCGACAACCTCTATGCCGCCAGCCGCGTCGCGATCGACCCCGATACCGGCGATATCAAGTGGCACTACCAGACCACCCCGCGCGAGGGCTGGGACTTTGACGGCGTGAACGAAGTGGTTCCGTTCGATCTCGATGGCAAGCAACTCGCCGCCACCGCCGACCGGAACGGGTTCTTCTACGTTCTCGACCGCACCAATGGTGATCTGGTCAACGCCACCCCGTTTGTCGAGCAGATCTCCTGGGCCGAGCGCATTGATCTCGAATCCGGCCGTCCGGTCTTTGTCGAGGACAACCGCCCCGGCAATCCGGCAGATACAGCCGATGGCAAGAAGGGCAAGGTGATCTTCGCGGTTCCGTCCTTCCTCGGCGGCAAGAACTGGATGCCGATGGCTTACTCGAAATCGAGCGGCATGTTCTATGTCCCGGCGAACGAGTGGGGCATGGACATCTGGAACGAGCCGATCAGCTACAAGAAAGGCGCGGCATATCTGGGCGCCGGCTTCACCATCAAGCCGCTGTTCGAGGACCATATCGGTGCGCTCAAGGCGATTGATCCGGCCGATGGCTCGATCAAATGGGTCTACAAGAACAAGGCCCCGCTGTGGTCGGGCGTGATGACCACCGCCGGCGGGCTGGTGTTCTTCGGCACCCCCGAAGGCCATCTGATCGCTCTGGATGACGCGACCGGCGAGAAGCTGTGGTCGTTCCAGACCGGCTCAGGCGTTGTCGGCCAGCCGATCACCTGGGAAGAGGACGGCGAGCAATATGTCGCCGTGGTCTCGGGCTGGGGCGGCGCGGTTCCGCTCTGGGGCGGTGAAGTCGCCAAGACCGTGAAGTACCTCAACCAGGGTGGTTCGGTCTGGGTGTTCAAGCTGCCGACCATGCAGGCCAGCGCAAACTAAGAAGCACGATAATCGAGCAGGAAGGAGCCCCTCGCAGCCGCGAGGGGCTTTTTTCGTCGCGGCGATTTCTGGGCGAACAAGCCCCTGAAAGACCGCGAGATTTAGGAGTGCATGACCTAGTCCAGAGGCGCGATGGCGATGGCCACAGCCGCGTGATCGGAGCTTTGTTCGGGGATGGCAGCGCGAAAATGCGCGTCATAGACCCGATGCTCGCGCAGATGGCCGACAGCGTTGGGGCTCTCGGGATCGAGCGCGTAGGACACGAAGATATAGTCGAGCACCGAGACCGCCGAGCCCTCGCGATGGGTCGCCGGACGCATGGGGGCAAAGGGCGATCGCGGCGCCAGATGATAGCTGTCGCGCAGCCGGTAGCGGTCGATCTCGAGCCGCAGCGCCTCGGGCCAGTCCTCCCGCTCGATCCCGGCGATATCGCGCGGCGGGCGCGGGCTGAGCGCTGTGAGCGGCACCGTGTCCGGCAGATCGTTGAAATCGCCCATCACGATGACCGGGCGCTGATGCGCCTGCTCGATCTGGTTGCTTGCCTCATGCATGAGGGCGCTGGCCTCGAGCGCCCGGCGGTGGAGCGCCGCGGCATGGGCGCGCGAGGCCGCCTGCATCGCGGCGAGCGGCGCAAGGGTGCCATCCGTGCGAATGCCCATGGATTTGAGATGGCAGCAATAGACGAGCGCTTCGCCGATCCCCGGCAGATCGACCAGCGCCTTGACCGCCGGCCGGCGCAGCGACCAATCGGGGGCGAGCCCGCTTGAGGCGGCAAAACCCGGCGGCGCGCCGAAGGCTTCGGCGGTGAAGGGATGGCGCGCGGCCAACGCCTGGACCGGGCGATCATAGACCGGCCCCCTCGCCTCGATCACCGCCTGCGGCTCGTCGAGAAACGCGGGCTCACCCGCGGCGAAGAAATACGGGTATCCCGCCTCGGCGCAGAGCGCGCGCAGCGCCTCGATGCTCACGACTTCCTGAAAACCGATCACATCGGCATTGATGGCGGCAAGCTCCGCGCGCAGCCAGGCGCATTTCGCCGCCCAGGCGTCGTCATCATAGCGCGAAGAGCCATCGGCCTCGCGCCGATACCACCAGATCGGCGGCTCGGCGAAATGCAGCAGGTTGAGCGTTGCGATGCGGATCATACCCGGCTTAGAAGCAGCTTGAAGCCAGCAAAGGCGAAGAAGACCCCGAGCGTCGCCTGGATCGCGCGCCTTGCCCGTCCATAGATCCGCACCATGGCGGCGGTCGAGAACCCGACTGCATAGAGCACATGGATGACGATCGAGAGCAGCGTCGTCCCGGCCACAATCACGAACGCAACCCAAAGCGGAGCGCCTTCCTGCAAGCCGAGCGAGGTGATCGCAATCCAGGCAAGCGCGGCTTTCGGGTTGGTCATTTGCACCGTGTAACCGCGGATAGCGAATCCGAGCAAACCCCGATCATTGCCCGCAAGCGCTTCTGGCCTGACCTCATACCTTCTGGCCGCACAGCGCAGCGACTTGTAGGCCAGCCATAGCAGATACAGCCCGCCAAGGATCTTGATCACGATCAGGGCCGCAGCAAAATTCGCGAGCAGCGCCGACAAGCCGACCGCCGCGAGCACCGCCCAGGTAAAGGAGCCCGCCGCGACGCCCAGCGCGAGGGCGATCCCGCAAGATCGGCCAAGACTCATGGATGTGCCCATCACCGCGAGGACATTCGGCCCCGGGCTGGCAATACCGAGCAGAAAGGCCGAATAGGCGAGCAGAATACCCGGCAGAAACTGTGTGAATTCGTGCATCTTCCGGTTCCCGAAGCTGACGCGACCCGATCACTGTTTCATGAAACCGTGCTTTTGGACAAGGCCGATATCATCCCAGCGCGCAACATCAGCCCCCGCCCAGGATGAGCCCTCCGCACAGGCGCGCGGCTCAGGCGCTGATTGGACCGTAGAGACGCTGGCGCGCGGCATCGGTCTTGACCCGTATCGCCTCGGTAGTGGTCAGGCGCCTGGCGCTATCGGCGGTGATCAGTTTGCCTCCGATAGCCTCGCGCACAATCACCCCGGCCAGATCGGTCAAAGCCGCCGCATCGCGCTCGGCGAACAGGCTCACCAGCTTGCCAAAGCGCGCCGCCGCCGCCGGTGAGCGCTCCAGATCGAGGGCATCGGGATTGGGGTCGACCAGACGAAACAGCGCGAACAGGAAGTGATGGCGCGCGGCATACCCGTCCGAACGCGCCGTGCCCCCCTCCCAACGATCCACCCAGCGCTGATGATTGCGCGCCGCCCAATGACGACCGGCCACGATCATCCAGCCCAGCGCCATATAGAGATTGGGCTCATGACCCGGGGCAAAGATCCGGTCCGGCACATCATCAAGGAACTGGGCCGGATTGTCATGCACCCGGTGCGGCAGGCCAAGGATCACCGCTGCATAGGCCTCGAGCAACTGACGCGGGCTGATCACCCGTTCGGCGGCCACCCTTGTCTTGAACGGCTCGGCCCGGCGCCGCTGCAACCACAGCTTTTGCGGCGACCAATGCGCGTCGGCCTCAAAGGCCAGTTGCAGCGCCCGCAGTTCGGGGCGGCGCGCAAGCATATCGTAGCGATCGACCGCGGATTGGGTATTGGCCCCGAGCACCACCCCATCCTTGATCGCCTCATCCTCGGTGACCACGATCTTGACGGGGACATGGGCAGGCCCGCTCTCCTCGAGCATGGCACGATTGGCAAACAGGGTGAAGGCGGTCTGGGCCCCGTTCACGACCTGAAAGTCGCGCAGCATGACATCGCCGGAATGGCTGTCGATCTCGGCCGAGCGCGCAACGATGGTGATCCCGTTATGGCGCAGCACCAATTGCGCGGCATCCCCTTGCTTGAGGGTTCCGGTCAACCCGGCCGCCCCCGGATTGGTTTCGGGATCATCGCCGAGATAATGGCGGACATTGTCGAAGAACAACCGCGGATCGGGCTGCTTGTCGGCCCCTTCGATCAGCGAGACCACCGAGCGCGCGGGCGCATAGCCGATCCAGCCCGCCGCAGCCTGTTGGCCGCCCTCCGGCCCGCGCTTGAATTGCGGCAAGGACAGCAGATGCGCCGATTTGAGAACACCGACAGCCGCCAGCGCCACCCGCTCAAAGGCTGCGACCAGCTCGCCCGCGCCCCAGACATGGAAGCGAAACTGCGCACCGGGCACGCTGGCTTGCAGATCGTCCCGGATCATTTGCAGGACGCCGGCAGCGCGCTCATTGGGCTGCCAGCTTCCCATGAAAGTGAGCACGATATCGACTTGCGGCTGACAATCGGGCCCACCGCTGACCAGCGCCTTGCGCAGCGCGCCGATCAGTCTTGCGACACGGCCAAGCTCGATCGACGCCGCCCCGATCGCATCGGGATCGCGGGTAAAGAGGCGCTGGACATCCTGCCCGAAGGTTTCGAGCTGTTCACGGGTCACGCTTTCGAACGGGGTTGCCTGAACCAGCAGGATGCGCGGTCGCGCGCCCCTCGCATTGGCGCTATCGCTCTCGGCCTGCGATTGCGCGCTGATCTCGCTGGCGGCGGCATGGGCGGTATCGACATCATAGATCGGCTCATCGCCCACCGAGAGCGCCGCGCCGTCTATCGCGAGATAGCCCTCGGCATCATCCATGAACGCGTCGTCATAGGAGACGGTTGGCACATCCAGCCGATGCAGGGCGAGATAGACGGATAGTCTCTTGAAGGTTTCCGGATCGGCGGGATTGAGCGCGCCAGGCGACAAGCGCCCCTGCTCGCCCGCCCGTCCCACAAAAGGATCCGCCTGAGCATTCACGATAGGGGTCGCGAACAACTCGATCTCATTGCGAGCGAATTTGCGCAAGGCGTCGAGGAGGCGTTGATCCATGACAGTCCTGAACTCCGTACAAACCAAGCCTACATACCGCCGGACGCCTGAGCAAGTCAGAAGGCGGCGCATGTCAGAAGCTGAGACATGCGAAATGACAGGCAGCAGAGCCCTTTGCGCGCCCCATGCCCGGTACGGCGCATACTTGCGCTCCCCCACAAAAGAGCGCAGAACGATGAGCAAACGGTGACGAAAGCTCATGGCGCGCAAAAAAATCTCTTCCCTCGACCTCTCCAGCCCCGAAGATGCAGACGCTGCGCAAGCTGATCTGGCGCTGCGCATCGGCGTTGGCACCTATGGCGCAACGGACGAGATCGGCCGGACCGGCCATTGCCTCGATCAACTCACCCGCGCCGGGCTCGATGTGCCGCCCGCGGTGGTGATCCCGGCTGCGATTCTTGATCAAAGCCAGAGCGAGCCGGACTTGCTGCGCCGGGCGATCGAGCGTGCCATCACCCTGCTCGAGCAGGCCAGCGGCAAGCGCCTCGGCGCGCAGGAGCAAGATCAGCGTCTGCTTTTGTCCCTTCGCCCCTCGCCGCTGGAGAGCGTCACCGGCATGCCGCGCGCTCTGCTCGGGGTGGGGATCGGCATTCTGGCCCCGTCCCAAAGCGCGCCTGATGCGGTGATCCGGCGCGGATTGCTGCGCCGCCTGGCCGCGATGCATGATGACCTTCTGGCCGACACGCTCGAGGAGACAATCGACACGGTCCTCGATGCCGCCGAGAGCGCAGGCGAGGCCCCGAGCGAGATCGCCCTGACCGATGCTCTGGCCCAGGTTGCCGCGCAAAACAGCGAGGCGCTGCCCGCAAACGCTGCCGATGAGGTGCTGTTCGGCGCGCAAGCGCTTCTGGCCGCCTGGCACGCCCCGCGACTGCAAAAGCATCGCGCCGCGACCGGCACTTCGGAGCAAACAGCGCTGGTGCTGCAGGAACTCGCGCCCCCCATGCAGGAGGGAGATGGCCGCGCCGATCTTTCCTTGCACGATCCGCAGACGGGAGAGCGCGAGCCGGGCGGGACCCTCACCTTTGGCAAGCTCGGTGCCGAGAGCCCCTTGAGCGGCACCAGCAGTTGGCCCATCGACCGCGCCAATGCAGCCTCACCGCAAACCGCGCGTATTCTGGAACTGGCCAATGCCGCGCAGCGGGCCATGCGCCGCCCGGTCACCGCGCGCATCGCCGTTTCGGGCGGCAAGCCGGTTTTGCTCGGCGCGGCCCCAATTCGCGCCACCGCCGCTGCCTCGATCCGAATGGCGCTCGATGCCGCCAATGCCGGTGAGATCAGCCGTGATGAGGCGCTGCTTTTGGTCGAGCCCAAGAGCCTCGAGGAAATGCTGCACGCCACCGTCGACCCCGGCGCGCCGCGATTGCGGATCGCCCATGGCCTGCCTGCCTCCCCCGGCGCTGTGGTCGGACGGCTGGCCTTCTCCGCCGAGGCCGCAGAGGCGCTCTCGATCACCGGCGAAGCGGCGATCCTGGCGCGGCCTGAAACCCATCCGGGCGATATTCAAGGCATGCATGCCGCTGCCGGTGTCTTCACCACAAGGGGCGGCATGACCAGCCACGCCGCCGTGGTCGCCCGCACCCTGGGGCGCCCCTGTATCGTCGGCGCCTCCGATGCCCAGATCGATCTGACCGCGCAAAGACTGATCGCCTGCGATGGCCGCGTTTTTGGTCCCGGTGACCTGATCACCCTCGATGGCTCGGAGGGCGTGGCGCTCGCCGGAGTGGTGCAGACCCGCCGGCCCGAGCTGACCGGCGCCTTCGCGATCCTGATGCGCTGGGCCGATGAGATCCGCCGCCTGAAGGTCCGCGCCAATGCCGACACGCCCCATGATGCCGAAACCGCGCGGCGGATGGGTGTCGACGGGATCGGGCTGTGCCGCACCGAGCATATGTTCTTCGAGAAAGGCCGGATCACGGTGATGCAGGAGATGATCCTCGCCGATAGCGAGGCCGAGCGCCGGGCCGCGCTCGACCGTCTCTTGCCGATGCAACGCACCGATTTCGAGCGGTTCTTCGAGATCATGAGCGGGCTTTCCTCCTTGCGCGAGCCTGCTGCCGATATGCACTCGGCCGTGCCGGTGACCATCCGCCTGCTCGACCCGCCGCTGCACGAGTTCTTGCCGCAAGATGAGGACGGCATCCGCGATCTGGTCGAGGCAACCGGGCTGACGGCAGAAAAGATCCGCCACCGGGCACGCGAGCTGGCCGAATATAACCCGATGCTTGGCAAGCGCGGCTGCCGGATGGGGGTGGCCTATCCGGAAATCTATGAGATGCAGGCGCGCGCGATCTTTGAGGCCGCATTGGCGGTGGAGCGCCGCACCGGGCGCCAGCAATCGCCCGAAATCATGATCCCGCTGGTCTCCGCCGTGCGCGAGCTTGAACTGCTCAAGCAGCGCATCGAGGCAGTGGCGCAAGCCGTGGCCGAGGAGCGCGGCGCCAGCCCGCATTACACGATCGGCATCATGGTCGAGACGCCTCGAGCCGCCCTCAGGGCGGAGGCGCTGGGCGCCATGGCGGCCTTTTTCAGCTTCGGCACCAATGACCTGACGCAGATGACCTATGGCCTCTCGCGCGATGATGCTGGCCGGTTGATGCGCGATTATGTCGAACGCCATGTCTTTGAGGCCGATCCGTTCCAGAGCCTCGATATCGAGGGGGTCGGAGAGTTGATGCGCATCGGGCTCGAGCGCGGCCGCGCCGCCAATCCGGATCTACAGATCGGTGTGTGCGGCGAGCATGGGGGGGACCTGCCAACCATTCAGTTTTGCGAAGATTACGGCTTCGACTATGTTTCCTGCTCGCCCTATCGCGCGCCGATTGCCCGGCTCGCCGCCGCGCAAGCTGCCATCTTGCATCGACGCGCCGAGCAAGAAGCTCAGCGCGAACAGGGCGCTTGAGGAACCAGTGCATTAAACAGAGATAGTCGCGTTACCATGAAAGAATTGTCCCTTGCCGAGCTGCGATCGGGCGGTAAACCCGCTCTGGCCCGGGCACTGGCGCTGATCGAGCGCCGGCCCGAGGATCCGCAGACGATCGCCTTGCTTGATGCCGCCTTTGCAGCGCCCGGCGGCGTTGTGCTCGGGCTGACCGGCCCGCCGGGGGTCGGCAAATCGACCCTGATGGATGCGCTGATCCGGGCCCAGCGGGCGGGCGGGCACAGTATCGGTATCATCGCGATCGACCCGTCATCCTCACGCTCGCGCGGGGCTTTGCTGGGCGATCGCACCCGGCTGACCACCGATCCGGAGGATCAGGGCGTCTTCGTGCGTTCGATGGCCGCGCGTGACCGTCTTGGCGGGCTGGCCGCGCTCACCTATCCGGCCGCGACCCTGATGCGCAGCGTTTATGACCTCGTGCTGATCGAAACGGTCGGCGTGGGCCAGTCGGAGACCGATATTGCCGCGATTGCCGATGCCACCGTCTTTTGCATCCAGCCCGGCTCCGGCGATGCCTTGCAATTCATGAAGGCTGGCGTGATGGAGACCCCCGATCTGCTGCTCGTGACCAAAGCCGATATGGGCGAGGTCGCCCGCCGCGCCGCCGCCGATGCCAAGGGCGCGCTATCCTTGACCACCCATGACGGCTCCGAACCGGCAAAAGTGCTGACCCTCTCGGCCCAGACCGGCGCGGGCGTGAACGAGGCGCTCGCGGCGATGCAGGCTCTGGCCGAACGGCGTCTGCGCGAGAACCCGGCCCTGCGCGCGGCGCAGGCGCGCCATTGGATCGAGCAAATGATACGGGCCGATTTCGGGCGCTATGGCTGGCAGGACGCCCAGCGCCGTCAGCCGAAGGAGGAGAGCGCAGCCCAAGCGCCTTTTGCTGATCTGGCCGCCCTTCAACGCGACTTGCAAGCCGCGAGGGCCAATGCGCCGGTGAACTGAGAAGAACGGCGGCACCGCCATCTTTGAACCGCCATCTTGGCTCAGCCATCGCAGCGCCGCATCCCGGTCAGAATGAAGATATCGTGTCTGCCGATGTCGATTTCACAAAACATCAAGGTAAACGTGCTTTCATGCCACATGTTTACCTTGCGGGCCTATGCATCGCTGTGGAACCTAGAGCGCAGCATGCCCTTAACAATTGAAAAAGAACGCCGCGGCGCTTTGGCAGCCGCAGGACCGAGCGATTTCAGTTTGATGCGGAGACAGGTTTGACCGAATTCGGCCTCACACCGGCGATGCGCGCCGCTCTGGCTGCGATGCTCCTGATCGGCGCATCGGCAGCGGCCGGGATCATCGCTCTGCCCGAAATCTCCGCGGCAAGCCCGCTTGGCGGTACAAAGGGCGGCCCGTTGCGTGCCGCATCCCACGCGCTGCCGCCGGTTTTCATGCCCCCGCTGCCCCCGGCGCGCGAGACCCGCACCCTGGGTCTTGGCGGTGACACGCCCCTTTCGAGCCCCAGCGCCCATGGTCTGGTGATTTCGGGCCGCGATAACATCGCTGCGCTCATCTCCGATAGCGCCCTGGCCAATGCCGCCCAGATCCGCGGCACCGGGCTTGGCAGCATGGCGCCGCCCCCGGATGGCGAACGCGCCGAGACCCGCGTGGCGGTCCTGCAAAGCACCGATAGCGCCACTGGCACCGAGCTGGCCAACAGCAACAGCGTCGCCTTCGACCGCGAACTTGCGCTACGGCTGAATGCATCCTTTCTGGAGGGGCGCAACCGTCTGGCCGAAAAGAACGGCGCCAAGGAGCTCACCTGCCTGACCGAGGCGATCTATTTCGAGGCGCGCGGCGAATCCTTTGAGGGACAGGTAGCCGTTGCCGAAGTGGTTCTGAACCGGGTCGATAGCGCCTATTGGCCCAAAACGGTCTGCGGCGTGGTCAATCAGGGCTCCGAGCGTTCGACCGGCTGCCAGTTCTCCTATACCTGCGACGGGATCCCGGACACGATCATCCCCGGCCCGTCAGCGACCCTGGCGGAGCGGATCGCCACGCTGATGCTGATGGGGGCCCCGCGCCGCTTGACCGGCCATGCCACCCATTACCATGCCGATTATGTCGATCCGCGGTGGAACCGGACCATGGAGACGACGGCCACGATCGGCCGCCATATCTTCTACCGCCGCCTGCTGCGCTTTGCGACCAAATCGAGCAAGCAATAGCCCCCAAGCAATAGCCCCCAAGCAATAGCCCCCAAGCAATAGCCCCCAAGCAATAGCCCCAAGGAACCTGAATCCGGGAGCGTTGACCAGGGAGCCTTGATCAAGCCGGGGGCTCGGTTTGTGTAAAGCTCTCGCGCGCCTGCATCTGCGCCCACCATGCCGCGAGCTGCGGGGCCTGCTCGCGCCAATCGATCATTGGCAACCGAAAATCGAGATAACCCAAAGCGCAGCCCCAACTGATCGCCCCGAGATCCGGCATGCCAGCGCCGCTCGGACGCATTTTCCCGCTTGCGATCTGCGCCTCCATCACGCTTACCGAGCGATCAATCGCCCTGCGCCAACGATCAAGCCATATCGGCGAGACCTGCGCATCCTCGCGCCGTTTCTCGACAACGGTGCTGAAAGCGGCATCAAGCACGCCGTCACCCAGCGCCTGATCGCGCAGCACCCGGATCCGCTCGATCCCTGATCGCGGCAGGAATTGCGCCTTGCCATCCTGCTGGTCGAAGAATTCGCAGATCACCGGACTATCAAAGAGGACTTCCCCCGTGCCCAGCACCAGCGCCGGTACCTTGCCCAAAGGGTTGAACCGCGGAACCTGCGCATCCGGGGACATGGCGGTATCGCTCACCAATTCGACCCCGTCGATCCCGGCTTCGATCAGCAGCACCCGCACCTTGCGCGAGTAAGGCGAGGTGGGGGAATAGTAGAGTTTCATCGGCTGCTCTCCGCTCTCATCCGGGGCAGGAGTTGATCTTTGCTCCCATGCGACATGCTCGAGCGCCTGCCCCCATTCCCGCGCAGCTTACATTTGTGCGCGTCATGCTCAAGATTGCTTGGCCCAAAGCGCCGCGCATTAACCGGGCAGTGACCAAGCTCGCGCACAATGAGGGCCAATCAATTTGCCCGGCGCCGGTCTGCGCCGCATTCCTTTCAGGAGGCCCCATGCGCGCCAAATCGCCCTTGCTTTCCGCCTTGCCTGCGCTTGTCGCCGGCTGCGTCTTGTCGCTGCCCCCCTCCGATCTGCGCGCCGGCTCCCCCGGCGACGAGCCGATGGCCCAGCAGGGCGAGACCCGGGGCGGCTGCAACGAAGCGTCGGCGGATGGCGAATGCCTCGAGCTGCTGCTCAACCATCTGCGGCAGGTGAAGTTCGATCGCAGCGTGAAGACGGTGCTGGTCGGCAACCCGGCGATTGCCGATGCCAATATGCTCAATGCCAGCAATGCCGTGATCTCGGCGCGCTCGGTTGGCGCCACCAATATGCTGTTTCTGGATGCCGATGGCCGCCTGCTCGGTGATTATGAGGTCTTTGTGCGCGAGCCGAGCGCCCGGCGCGTTGTCCTTCATCGTGGCCCGACCCATGCGACCCATTTCCAATGCGCCCCGCGCTGCGAGCGGACCTTGAGCCCAAGCGATCATGTTGACGAGCACAACACGCTCAAGCAACGCATCGAGTCCGAGATGGGCATCACCCGCAACGCTGTTGGTGATACCGGCAAGAATACCGAAGCCGATCTGATGATGAACGCGCCGGATACAATGTAACCATCGCGTTTGTTCTTGCGGCTCTTGTGCTCGCAACGATGTCGCTGGAAATGTGGCAGAACCGATGCGGTTTTGTCACATTTTCCTGAGCGACAAAAAACTTCCGCCAGAGAACCGCTTTACAGCCCCCCGATCTCAAGGCACGCTCAAGGCATAAAGTCGTGCGCTCGGGATGCATTGGCATGGGTCCGTCGGCAGAGTGAGAGCGTAGCGGCTGCGGCCTTCGGTTCATCCGGTCAGAAACCGCCTGGCAGTTTGGCGGGACTGGGGAATGCGAAGGGCATCATGGTGCGGTGAGCCGTTCAGGAACCGCACCAGGTGCAGAGGCCGAAGCAAAAGCGGCCTCACCCCCGCCCTCTCCCTCGGGTTTCTCCCGCTCGAGTTGGAGCGTTAATGCTGGCGGTCCTGTCCAATCATCACGTCGAGATCGGAACAGGAACCACGCGCGTCGGGCAGTGCTCAGACTATCCCTCTACCGACGCAAAATCGGCCACCTTGCCAAAGCTTTCGCGGATGCGATGCAGCAAGCACAACCGGTTCCTTCGCAGCACTGGACTGTCAGCATTGACCACCACAGCCTCAAAGAACGTGTCCAGCGGGCCACGCAGCTTCGCCATCGCGCTCATTGCCTGCGGGTAATTCTCCTTGCGCAGCGCAGCGCCGACCGCTTTGTCCGCCGCATCCAGAGCAGCGAAGAGCGCCTTTTCCGCCGGTTCCTCGGCGAATTTGACATCCGGCGCCAGCGAATACTCGACACCGTCTTTCTTTTCCTCTGCGGTCAGGATGTTATTGGCGCGCTTGAAAGCCGCGAGCAGATTGGCGCCGTCCTCGGTGCCGAGCAGCTTTTGCAGCGCCCGCACCCGCGCGACGACATCGGTGAGATCATCCTGTCCGCCCAGAGCGAAGACCGCATCGATGACATCATGGCGCACCCCTGACTCGCGCAGATAGACCTTCAGCCGATCGGCGGTGAAGCGCATCAGGTCGGCGGCGACATCCTCGAGCTTGCCCTCGCCCGGATGCTTGGCCAGCCCGGCCTCGAACTGCGCCTCCAGCGGCAGGCGAATGCTGTTTTCCAGCAGAATGCGGATCACCCCGAGCGCGGCGCGGCGCAGAGCGAAGGGATCTTTCGACCCGGTCGGCTTTTCATCGATCGCCCAAAAGCCGGTGAGGGTATCGATCTTGTCGGCCAGTGAGACCGCGATCGAAACCGGCGCGTTCGGCACCGCGTCAGAAGGCCCGAGCGGCGCATAATGCGCCTCGATCGCTGCGGCCACCGCCGCATCCTCGCCCGCTGCTTGCGCATAATAGCGCCCCATCAGGCCCTGAAGCTCGGGGAACTCGAAGACCATCTCGGTGACCAGATCCGCCTTGGCCAGCGCGGCAGCGCGATCGGCCAGCGCCGGATCGGCACCGACCATCGGTGCCAGCAGCCGCGCCAGATCACGGATCCGGTTGATGCGGGCGGCCTGACTGCCGAGCTTGTTATGGAAGGTCACCGCCTCGAGCTTGGGCAGCCCCGCTTCAAGACCTGCCTGCAAGTCATTGTTATAGAAGAATTCCGCATCCGACAGCCGCGCGCGCAGCACGCGCTCGTTGCCCGCGACGATCTTGGCACCCTTGTCCTTGGAGGCGATATTGGCCACGGTGATGAACCGGGTGATTTTGCCACTTGCCGGATCGCGCAAGGAGAAGAACTTCTGATGCTCCTTCATCGAGGTCTGCAACACTTCGGGCGGCAAGGCCTGAAAGCGCAGCTCGATCTCCCCCATCAGCGCGACAGGCCATTCCACGAGCCCGGTGACCTCGCGCAATAGGCCGGGATCGGCGACCAGTTCGAGCCCGGCCTCGCGAGCCAGCTTCTTGGCGTCACGCTCGATCTTCTTGCCACGCTCCCCTGCATCGAGCATGACCTTGGCCGCGCGCAGGCGCTGTTTATAGTCCTCAAAGCCGCTCACCTCGAACCCGGCCTCGCGCACCGCTTTGGGCGCCATCACCCGGTGCCCCCAGGCGCGATTGCCGCTCTGAATACCGTCGATATCGAAGGGCACGACCTCGGCAACGCCGGGCGCACCGATCACGCAAAGCACGCTGCGCAACGGGCGCACCCAACGCAGATCGCCCGAGCCCCAGCGCATCGATTTGGGCCAGGGGAAGCCGCGCACCACCTGCGGCACCAGCTCGGCGACCACATCGGCGCTCGCCCGCCCCGGCGTCTCGACCACCGCGAAATAGACCTGGCCCTTCTTGTCATCGCGGATCTCGAGCTGATCCTTGCTCAGCCCGGTCTTGCGCAAGAACCCCTCGAGCGCCTTTTCCGGCGCATCCGTGCGCGGGCCCTTGAGCTCCTCGCGCACCGCCTCGGTTTGCAGCGCCAGCCCGGCCACATGCAGGACCAATCGGCGCGGGGTCACAAAGGCCTGCGCGCTCTCGAAACCGACACCGGCTTCGCGCAATCCCTTGCTCATCAGGCCTTCAAGATCCGCCGCCGCCTTGGCTTGCATGCGGGCGGGGATTTCTTCGCTGAACAGTTCAAGCAGCAATTCGGAGCGGCTGTCAGGCATCGGAGGGCCTTTTCGTGCAAGAGGGTGCGATGGGATGCGAGGAGCGGGCGGGGCCTATTGCTCGATCAGGCGGCGCCATTGATAGCCCTTGCCATCTGGATAGAGCACAACGATCCGCTGGGTGATCACCCGGCCGTCAGAGAAGGTTTCGATCCCGGCCAGATACGCTTTGGCTTGGCCGGCCTGCAAATCGGTATCTATCGCCTCGGGATCATAGCAATCGAGCCCGTCGATCGCCCCGAACGGGACGGCATCGTCGAGCATTTGCGCGCCCCAAGGCGCATTGGCCATGCTCGCGACCTGAAAGCAGCCGCGCAGGCGCAGCGGATGCTCGGGATGCTCGACGCCCTGATAGGTTTGCAGCGCCACGCTCTCATTATTGATCATGATCTCGCCCAGCCCGGACACGGCCTGCGCCCGCCGCGCCTCGATCTGATCGTAATAGAAATAGAGCCAGGTCACCGCCATGCCGGTAAAGGCGATCGCGATCAGGTAGCGCCCGAGATTCATGCCGCCTCTCCCGCGCTCTCGCCAGTCGCCCCGGCGGCTTCGGTCAGCACGAAGGCATCGGCACAGGCCTTGGCCAGCGCGCGCACCCGGCCGATATAGGCCTGGCGCTCGGTCACCGAGATCACCCCGCGCGCATCGAGCAGGTTGAACAGATGCGAGGCCTTGATGCACTGATCATAGGCCGGATGCGCCATGATGATCTCCTTGCCGGTGCGCGGATCGAGCGCCGGCTCGGCGAGGATGCGGGCGCATTCCTTCTCCGCGTCCTCGAAATGGCGCAGCAGCATTTCGGTATCGGCGCTGTCGAAGTTCCAGCGGCTGTATTCGCGCTCGGTCTGGTTGAAGATATCGCCATAGCGCAGCGGGATCGGCGCGGCGGGGTCGTTGAACGGCATGTCCATCACGTGATCGACGCCGAGCACATACATCGCCAGCCGCTCGAGCCCATAGGTCAGCTCACCCGAGACGGGGCGGCAATCATGCCCGCCGACCTGCTGGAAATAGGTGAACTGAGAGACCTCCATGCCGTCGCACCAGACCTCCCAGCCCAGCCCCCAGGCGCCGAGCGTCGGGCTCTCCCAGTCATCCTCGACAAAGCGGATATCGTGATCGGCGATGTCGAGCCCGATCGCCGCGAGCGAGCCCAGATAGAGCTCTTGCAGATCGGGCGGGCTCGGCTTGATGATCACCTGATACTGGTAGTAGTGCTGAAGGCGGTTGGGGTTCTCCCCATAGCGCCCGTCGGTCGGGCGGCGCGAGGGTTGCGGATAGGCCGCGGCCCAGGGCTTGGCGCCGAGCGCGCGCAGGGTGGTGGCGGGGTGAAAGGTGCCCGCGCCTGCTTCCATGTCATAGGGTTGCAGGACCGCGCAGCCTTGCTCACCCCAATAGCGGCCCAAAGCCTGGATCACTTGCTGAAAGCAGACCGGGCGGGCGGGCTTGCCGGCGCGGAGGGCTTGCGGCTGGGCCATATGCGGTTCCTCATGCAGGGATCTGGCGGCGCCGGGACGATCGCCCGAGCACCGAAACTCGTGGGCGCAAGCCATATCATCTGGGGCAGGAGCGTCAATGCGCGGCGCATCCCCAAACCGCCGCAGGCGTAACCATGCGCCTCAGGTCCGAGCCGCCATTTCTTCATCAAGGATTAAAGGAAACACGCTAGGGTGGAGCGGTGTTTTGGGGTGGCAAGCCTCCCGGTCCGAAGATCATTGAGGGCGGAAAGGTCGCGTGCAGATGCTGTTTGCTGGCAAGATCATCGCCGATCTGCGCGCCTTTAGCCTTGAGCGCCGCGGTGCCACGGCGATCGAATACGCCTTGATCGCCGGGATTGTCTCGCTGGGCATTCTGGGCACGCTGCAAGCGCTGGGGGGCGGCATTTCCGGCAAATGGTCGGGCGATCTGCTGCCCAAGATCTTCGCCGCGCTGAACTGATCGAGCGGGCGACCAAACGCGCCCCTATCCCGGCAAGCGGATCTCGAAGACAGCGCCCGCCTCGCTTTCAACCAATTCGATCTGCCCGCCTTGCGCTCGCAACATCGCCTGTACAATCCCGAGCCCCATGCCAGAGCCCCCGCTCTCACGCCTTGTGGTGAAAAAGGGCTCGAAGATGCGCTCTGCATTGCCCGGTGAGATGCCCGGCCCATCATCACTGACCCGCAGCACCGTGCTCCCTGCCTCGCGCCAAGCCTCCATCATCACCCGCGTTGCGCCGTGATTGCGGGCATTGTCGATCAAGTTGCCCAGCACGATCTGCGCGGTCTCGGCGCTCAGCGCGATTTGCTCCCCCGGCTCGGCGCGCAGTGGCAAGTCAAGCGCAGGGTAGCGCGGACGCAGTTCCGCCATCACCATCTCGAGCGCGCAATGCCCGCCCGGCTCGACCATCTCGGCCCGCGCCAGATCACGCAGTCGGTTGAGCAATTGCGTGAGCCGGGCGGTCTGGTCCTGGATCGAGGCGAGAAACTTGCCGCGCTGCTCAGGGCTCATCTGATGGGGGCTCGTCTCGCCATTGCCCTCTTCAAGCAGCTCCGCCGCGCCCTGGATCGCGGTCAGCGGTGATTTGAGCTCATGCGTGACATGGCGAGCGAAGGTGGCGATGGCATCCGAGCGCTCGGAGATTGCGCTGGCCATGTCGAGAAAGCTCTGGGTGAGCTTGGCAATCTCGCGGGTGCCGTGATGGGGAAGCGGCGCGATCGCCTCGCGATCGCCGAGCGCAATCGCCTCGAGCCGAGCGATCAATCCGGCGATCGGGCGGGTGATCAGGCGCAGGAAGACCATCCCGACCACCAGCGCCGCGACCAGCACCATCAGCGCGGCGAGCAACACCTTGTCCTGTTCACGGTAGAGATGCTTGACGATGTTATTGGGCGTGCGCGAGGCATGGATCAACCCGCGCACCTCGCCATTGACCAGCACTGGCATCGCGACAAAGACCCGCAATTTCGTCCCGCGCGAGAGCGAATAGAGCGGCGGGGTCGGCCCGAAGCGCTCACGCTGGCGCAGCACGGCCCGGGTTTGCCCGGTGGCCAGGGCTTCGGCGATCTCCTCGACATGCGCCAGAGAAAGGCCGGTATCGCTCGCCGCCTGCGCCCGCATGGTGTCGATGATCAGCCCGCGCGCATCGAGGATGCGAAACCCGGCCAGGGTGATTTCCTTGGTGTCGAGCGCGAGCCGGGTCATTTCCTCCCCCAGCGCCAGCATTCGCGCATCGGGAACCCAGCCAACGAATTGTGGATCGGGCCGCGGCGGCAAGATCGGGTCGCGCGCCAGATCGAGGCTGGGCTCATGGGCGAAGAAGCCGGGCTTGCGCGGCGGCAATTGCACGCGCGGCTGGATATCCTGCTGCACCAGCGGCGACAGATCATCGGACAGCCGGGCTGCCATTACCGCCCGCAGGGCCGCGGCCTGCCCGATCAACTCGCCCTCGGTCTCGCGGATGAGCTGGTTTTCATAGAGGCGAAAGAACAAGAGCCCGACCAGCGGCAGCGCCACCATCGCCGTGATCACGCAAAAGGTGACCAGAGAGAGCGGCGGGCGCCATTTGACCGGCACCAATGGCCGCCGCGCCGGTCCTGGCTTTTTTGTCTTGAGCCGCCCGCTTTTGCTCTCCTCGCTCACGCGCAGCCTTCATCGGCAGCGCTGGCGGTGACATCGCAAGGCCCGAGCCGGAACCCCACGCCATGCACGGTCTCGATCGCATTGACACAGGCCAGCGCAGCGCATTTCGCCCGGATATTGCGGATATGACTGTCGATGGTCCGATCGGAGACGTGAATGGTACCGTCATAGGCCTGCGCCATCAATTGCTCGCGCGACAGCACCACCCCCGGCCGCGCCGCCAGCGCCTTGAGCATCATGAATTCGATCGCGGTCAAGCTGAGCATCTGCGCCCCGAGATGCGCCTCGAACCGTGTGGGATCGAGATGCAAGGCACCATGGGCGACGGGGGGCGCTTCTTCGACCGGTTCCGGCTCGCCCGCGCTGCGCACCCGTTTGAGAATGGCACTGACCCGCGCCACCAACTCGCGCGGGCTGAAGGGTTTGGTGACGTAATCATCCCCGCCCATCTCGAGCCCCAGGATGCGGTCGATCTCCTCATCACGGGCCGAGAGAAACAGGATCGGGACATCCGAGTTCTTGCGGATCTCACGGCAGACGCTGAGCCCGTCCATTTCCGGCAGGCCGACATCAAGCACGATGAGATCGGGCCGATAGCGCGCAAAGGCGAGCAATGCCGCTGCGCCATCGCCAACCCGCTCGGTGCGCATCTGCGCCTTTTCGAGTGCGAAACAGATCACTTCGCAAATGGTGGGATCGTCATCGACGACCAGAATTCGGGCGCTCATGCCATTGCGTCCTTCATATCATCCTTGCCGCGCCGCGCGTCATCCTGCCAGCCAGCCCGGATCCGCTCATCCGCAGCCGGCCTGCGGCACGCTGCCTCTTCGCAGTCTAGGCGCCCGGACCCCTGATTGTGAAGCGGCGATGCATCGAGCAGCCACCAGCCATCGCGGTTCAAGGGATGCAGCAGGCGTTCGCGCATCTGCCGCGCCCGATCGGCATAGAGCGGCAAGAGCGCCGCGCTGCCATGGTCAATCAATTCGCTCATCGTCGGTCCCTTCATCCAATCCCTCAGACCGGTGATGCCTGGGCGATGTGCAAGCATTTGCCGCGATGGCAGGTTTTTGCGCGCAAGCTCTGTGCAGTTTTCCAGCAGAGCAAGCATGCGAGCGACGCCGACTCACAAGCCGATCGTTCGTTTGGTTTTGTGAAACGCTATTTCACGCAGAAAGATTTTACCCCGGCCGCGACAGAAACTTGCGCAAATCCCGCCCTAAATGGCATCTTTTAAAAAGCGACCTTCGCCAGCCGCGCGCCCGTAACCAAAAAGAATGCGACAGAATGGACGATTATTCGCCGCGGCGCTTGCGCTTGCCCCAAGGCTTTTGCACAAGAACGTTGGTTTGGTTGGACATCCATGCGACATCCGCATGACGCAAGGTCAAATCAGCAAAGAACAATTGACGCCTTCGCCGCAGAGCGGGCGGGTCCGATCGATCCTGCCACGCGCGGCCTCTGTCACATGAGGAGCCCTGGACATGAAGCAAATCCTCGATCAGCTTGAGGAAAAGCGCAACCAAGCCCGGATGGGTGGTGGACAGCGCCGCATTGATGCGCAGCACGCCAAGGGCAAACTGACCGCGCGCGAGCGCATCGATCTTTTGCTCGATGAGGGTTCCTTCGAGGAATATGACACCTTCGTCTCCCATCGCTGCACCGATTTCGGCATGGAAGAGAACAAGCCGGCCGGCGATGGCGTCGTGACCGGCTGGGGCACGATCAATGGCCGCCTGGTCTATGTCTTCTCCCAGGATTTCACCGTGTTCGGCGGCTCGCTCTCCGAGACCCATGCCCAGAAGATCTGCAAGATCATGGACAAGGCGGTGCAGAACGGCGCCCCGGTGATCGGGCTCAACGATAGCGGCGGCGCGCGGATCCAGGAAGGGGTCGCCTCGCTCGCCGGCTACGCGGATGTGTTCCTGCGCAATGTGCGCGCCTCGGGCGTGGTGCCGCAGATCTCGGTGATCATGGGCCCATGCGCGGGCGGCGCCGTCTACTCGCCAGCGATGACCGATTTCATCTTCATGGTCCGCGACAGCTCCTACATGTTCGTGACCGGCCCGGATGTGGTGAAAACCGTCACCAACGAGATCGTCACCGCCGAAGAGCTGGGCGGGGCCAAGACCCACACCTCCAAATCCTCGGTCGCCGATCTGGCCTTTGAAAACGATGTCGAGGCGCTGGTGCAGGTGCGCCGCCTCGTCGATATGCTGCCGCTCTCGGCGCGCGAGAACCCGCCCTCGCTGCCGCTGCTCGATGATCCGGACCGCGTCGAGCCCAGCCTCGACACGCTGATCCCGGACAATCCGAACAAGCCCTACGACATGAAGGAGCTGATCCTGAAAGTCGCCGATGATGCGGATTTCTACGAGATCCAGGAAGATTACGCCAAGAACATCATCACCGGTTTCATCCGGCTCGAAGGCTCGACCGTGGGCGTGGTCGCCAACCAGCCGATGGTGCTGGCCGGCTGCCTCGATATCGACAGCTCGCGCAAGGCAGCGCGCTTCGTGCGGTTCTGTGACAGCTTCAACATCCCGATCCTGACCTTTGTCGATGTGCCGGGCTTCCTGCCGGGTACCAGCCAGGAATATGGCGGCGTCATCAAGCACGGGGCCAAGCTGCTCTTCGCCTATAGCCAGGCGACCGTGCCGATGGTCACCGTCATCACCCGCAAAGCCTATGGCGGTGCCTATGACGTGATGGCCTCCAAGCATATCGGCTCGGATGTCAACTACGCCTGGCCGACGGCGGAGATCGCGGTGATGGGCGCCAAGGGCGCGACCGAGATCCTTTATCGCTCCGAGCTTGACGATCCGGCAAAGATCGCCCAGCGCACCAAGGATTACGAGGACCGCTTCGCCAACCCGTTCGTGGCCGCCGAACGCGGGTTCATCGACGAGGTGATCATGCCGCGCAGCACCCGCCGCCGCGTCGCCCGCGCCTTCGCCGCCCTGCGGACCAAGAAGGTCGAGCTGCCCTACAAGAAGCACGACAACATCCCGCTCTGATCCGCCGGATGCGCGGGGGGCCCGATGCGGTGCCCCGCCCCGAGCGCATGTTGATCCGACACACAGATTTCGACCCAGCATTGGGGAGCCAACGCCATGTTCAAGAAAATCCTGATCGCCAACCGCGGCGAGATTGCCTGCCGGGTGATGAAAACGGCCAAGAAAATGGGCATCGCCACCGTCGCCGTCTATTCAGACGCCGATGCCGATGCGATGCATGTAAAGATGGCCGATGAAGCCATCCATATCGGCCCGCCGCCCGCGGCCGAGAGCTATCTGATCATCGACAAGATCATTGATGCGTGCAAACAGACCGGTGCCGAAGCGGTGCATCCGGGCTATGGCTTCTTGTCCGAGCGCGCGGCCTTCGCCGAGGCGTTGGCAGCGGCCAATGTCGCCTTTATCGGCCCGCCGGTCGGCGCGATCGAGGCGATGGGCGACAAGATCACCTCGAAGAAACTCGCGGCCGAAGCCGGCGTCTCCACCGTGCCGGGCTATATGGGCCTGATCGAAGACGCCGATGAAGCCGCCAAGATCGCTGGCGAGATCGGCTATCCGGTGATGATCAAGGCATCCGCGGGCGGCGGCGGCAAGGGCATGCGCATCGCCTGGAACGAACAGGACGCGCGCGAGGGCTTTGCCTCCTCGAAATCCGAGGCCGCCAGTTCCTTCGGCGATGACCGGATCTTCATCGAGAAATTCGTCCAGCAGCCGCGCCATATCGAGATCCAGGTACTCGGCGACAAGCATGGCAATGTCATCTATCTGGGCGAGCGCGAATGCTCGATCCAGCGACGAAACCAGAAAGTGGTTGAGGAGGCGCCGTCACCCTTCCTCGATCCTGAAACCCGCAAGGCGATGGGCGAGCAGTCCGTGGCACTGGCCAAGGCGGTGGATTATTGCTCGGCCGGTACCGTCGAGTTCATCGTCGATCCGGACCGCAATTTCTACTTCCTCGAGATGAACACCCGCTTGCAGGTGGAGCACCCGGTCACCGAGCTGATCACCGGCGTCGATCTCGTCGAGCAGATGATCCGCGTCGCCTATGGCGAGAAGCTCAGCTTCGGTCAGGACGATGTGAAGCTCAATGGCTGGGCGATCGAGAACCGCCTCTATGCCGAGGATCCATACCGCAACTTCCTGCCCTCGATCGGTCGGCTGACCCGGTATAATCCGCCCGTCGAAGGTGCCAAAGGCGATGGCACCATCGTGCGCAACGATACCGGGGTCGAAGAGGGCTCCGAGATCTCGATGTTCTACGACCCGATGATCGCCAAGCTCTGCACCTGGGGGCCCGATCGCCCGGCGGCCATCGAGGCGATGCGCAACGCGCTCGACAGTTTCGAGGTCGAGGGCATCGGCCATAACCTGCCCTTCGTTGCCGCGGTGATGGATCACGAGCGCTACATCTCTGGCAATATCTCGACCGCCTTCATTGCCGAGGAATTCCCCGAGGGCTTTGAGGGCGCGCATCTGCCGGAAGCCGGGCGCGACCGGCTGGCGCTGGTTGCCGTGGGTCTCACCTATATCGATGCGCTGCGCCGCCGCCATATCTCCGGCCAGGTGCGCAAGGTCGACACCCCGATCCCCGATGCCTGGGAGGTCGCGATTGCCGATGCCCATGTCCCGGTGACGATCGACGGGGTCACTGGCAGCCATTTCGCCTTTGCCACCGGTCCGGAATCGGCCATGGAACTGACTTGGCAGCCCGGCCAGACGCTGGCCACCGCCCGCTTCGGTCAGGACGGGCAAGAGGGGACGATGATCGTGAAGGTCGATCCGGCCAAGCAAGGCTATCGCCTGCGCTGGCGCGGCGTCGATCTGACCGCTGTCGCCCGCACCGAGCGTGCCGCCGCCCTTGCCAAGCTGATGCCGGTCAAGCTGCCGCCCGATACCTCGAACCTGCTGCTCTGCCCGATGCCGGGTCTGATCGTGCGCATCGAGGTCGAGGCGGGCCAAGAGGTGCAGCCGGGCCAGGCGCTCGCGGTGGTCGAAGCGATGAAGATGGAAAACATCCTGCGCGCCGAGAAAAAAGCCGTGATCAAATCGGTCAAGGTCGCGGCGGGCGACAGTCTCGCGGTCGACGAAGTGATCCTCGATTTCGAGAGCTGACGAAAAAGCTGATCAGCCGCCCCAGCGCGGCTGATCGCCCCCCAGCGCAGCACCGCAAGAGACCACTAGGCGCGCTGGCGTCGCAGTTTCGGCCTGCTTGAAGGCGCATCAGGGCGCAATTGCGTTGCGGCGTACTCCCCAAAATCGGCGGCGAGCACACGCCAATCCGTCCAGGCTGCGCGTTGGCGCAAGAAACGCGCGATATCCTCGGGCGAATGTTGGCGCTTGTTGACCAGACGCAGCGCCGCGACCGGGCACAACAAGGACCGGCTGTCGCGAATGGCATCCGCCACAAAAACCGGCAATTGATCGAACGCCTCCCAGCGCGCCCGTTTCGAGCGGCGCGCACCGTGGATGCCGCTGGTCAGTCGATTATTCCCTGCGGGGCGAGGCGACTGGCTTTGCAGCGCGGGCTCGGACATGTGGGAAGGCGAAGTTTTGGGCGCGAATTTGGGCACGCAGGCCTGATCGCCCGCCGCGCCCACAATTTGGCTACGAAATCCCATGGCACCGCTTGCGCCCTATTGCGCCGGCGCTGCCCGACGCCAAACCGGGAATGGATCGGGCATATCGGGCAAATCATCCGGACCAGCGGCCAGAACAGCGGGCACCAGCGCCGCATCGAGCCGCGCTTGCAGCTTGGGCCAGTCAATGCCCGAGCCGATGAACACCAACTCCTGACGCCGATCCCCCCAAGGCTCCGACCAATGCTTGTTGATGTAGTCGAGCGCGGACTCTTGTGCCGGCCAACGCTCCTTGGGGACCGACGCCCACCAGGTTCCCAGCGGCTTGACCGAAGAAAGCGCCCCCGCCAGCGAGTATTCGGCCACCCAATCGGGCCGGGTCGCAATCCAGAAATGGCCCTTGGCCCGGATCACCCCCGGCATCTGGCCATTGAGAATGGCCATGATCTTCTCGGGGATGAAAGGGCGCTGCGCCCGATAGACATGGCTGGTCACGCCATATTCTTCGGTCTCGGGCACATGATCGGCAAAGCCATAGAGCTCCTTGGCCCACATCGGGTGCTCATGCGCACGCTCGAAATCGAACAGCCCGGTATCGAGGATCGCTGATGCCGGCACCTGCGAATGGTTGGTTTCGATGATCGTTGCATCGGCATTCAGGCTGCGGATGATCTTGCGCGCCGCATCGCTGCGCTCGGGCCCGGCATCATCGACCTTGTTCAAGATCACCACATCGGCGAACTCGATCTGATCGGTGAGCAGATGAACCAGCGTGCGCTCATCCTCCTCGCCCAATGTCTCGCCGCGATCGCTCAAGAAATCATGGCTGGCATAGTCCTTGAGCAGGTTCACCGCATCGACCACCGTCACCATCGTATCAAGCCGGGCGACATCAGACAGGCTTTCCCCGTCTTCATCGCGAAACTCGAAGGTGGCGGCGACGGGGAGCGGCTCGGATATCCCGGTGGATTCGATCAGCAGATAGTCGAAGCGCCCTTCGCCAGCGAGGCGGCGCACCTCGGCCAGGAGGTCATCGCGCAACGTGCAACAGATGCACCCGTTCGACATCTCGACCAGCGTTTCATCGGTGCGCGAGAGCTCGGTATCAGCGCGGACCAGATCGCCATCGATGTTCACCTCCGACATGTCGTTGACGATGACGGCAACCCGGCGACCCTCTCGATTATTGAGCACGCGGTTGAGCAGCGTTGTCTTGCCTGCGCCGAGAAAGCCCGAGAGCACGGTAACAGGAAGGCGGTGATCTTGCATTGGTGAAACCCGATGAATTGTGAATGGGAGCCCCGCGCCAGCGCGGCGGGTGGACACGCTGGTTTGCAAAGCGGTCGCACACCTCAGAAGTGTTATAATATAACATTGCTAACTTCAAGGCCAACTCGAGAATGCGCCGCCACCCCTGGCTTGGTTCCAAGCCCAGCCGTTTGGCGCGCCGCTTCTTGGTTTCCCCCAAAACGAGGCGCGCCATCCCGGCCAGTAGACGGGCAGCAACTCGATTTCACGAGCCGAAAAGCACTTGTCACGAACCGGTCGTTGAGCCCGTCATTTTTTGACCCCGCGTAAGCATAATTTAGGACCTTTCCCGCACAACTACCCTTGTTGAGGCATCACGAGGGAGACACCGATGCGCATTGTCCTGGTCGTTTCAGCGCTGGCTCTGGTTGGGGTCGTCCATTTTGGCTCACAGGCTCTGGAGACGTCGAGCGAGGCCGAGAATGGGGCCAGCGCCGCGCCCGCCACTGCCGAGCAGCCACAAGTGCAAGATACCAGCCGGTTCTCCGATCAACTCCTGACCAATACTTTCAAGGTCGATCGGCGCTTGCACGGGTTCATCGCGCCCTGCACCGAGGCGGTCACGCAGGTGAACGCCGAGTCAAAGCCCTCCGGCCTCGCCAGCCTGTTCGAGGCGCGGCTTTACACCGAGCCGATGCCCTATCCGCGGCTGAGCTGCGCCTGCATGGCCGGCTCGCTGCCGCCGCGCGCCACCATCCTTCAGCGCCCCGAGGAGGCGATGCCTTACTTGCGCATCCTACTGCGCGGGCAGGATACTCCGTCGGCGCTCGGCAAGGCGGTGCGCAAGCTCCAGGCAAGCGGCGAAGTGATTGATCCGTTCTTTATTGGTCAGATGCTCGAGACCTTGCGCCGCGCCCGCGATAAATGCGCTCGTCAGGACGTCTACGACATCGTTGCGCGCAAGGTGCCGTGGCTCGTCAGAAAGTAAAACCGGCCCCGATCGGCGCTGCGAGCGAAGGGGGGCCTCGCTCGCAGGACTGAGCCCCGACGCGCTTTCATCGTGAGGGCGGGGCTCCGCCGCTATCGCCCTCAGGCAGGAACGCCCAGCTCCGCCGCGATCGTCGCCTTGAGACGCTCGAGCATCGCCGCCGCGTCCTGACGCAACTGCCAGCGCGCGGCGGGGTCGATTGGTCCACGGATCGCATCGAATTTCTCGACCAGCGCCGGGTCGTCAAATTTCGCGATCAGATCATCGCGCCCGATCCGCTTCATGAAGTTGCGGTTCTTGTTGGTCGGCACCAGCACCATGGAGGGCACGCCGTACATCGTTGCCACCACGGTCCCGTGAAACTTCATGCTGGCGAGCACCGCGCATTCGCCGATGGCCCGGCTCAGATCATCAAGGTTTTGCGAGTAGATCAGCTCCTTGCCCGGGATCTCGAGCCGCTCGGCGCTCTCGATATCTCTTTCGCCGACCCGCCCGGTCCCGAGGATGATGTGCCGCACACGCCAGCCCTTGGCCATGACATGGCGAGCCAATGCCTGCATTTGCGAGAAATCATCGGGCACTTCGCGATTGGGCCGATAGCGGCTCACCAGACCAAGAATGGGCGGCTGCGCCGGGTCGAGCGTCACCGCTGGCAGATCCAGCGCGCAGACGATGTCCGGGCTCACCTGCACAGGAGCGGCGGGCTCGATGCGCTTGTTGATCCAGTTCGCAGCCTGATCATCGCGAACATTGAAGAATTTCAGGCTCGGGTTCTCCAGAAAATTCTTGTAGCGCGCAACGATGCCCGGCTTTTCGACCTGATTGCCAGCGGTGGCAGCGTGGCGGATCGGGGTGCCGACCCCGGCGATGAAGACCGGCTTGGTCAGATAATGCTTGCTGAAATAGCGCGGATCGAAGGACCAGCCCTGTATCAGGTCCCCGCCCCCGATCAGTACCGCATCCACTTCGGCCACATGCTGCTCGATGGGCCGGGTGAAGTACGGACTGTCCAACTGATCGGGCAGGATCTTCAATTCGAACTGATCGCTCAGATATTGCTTGAAGACATCGACGAACAGTTCGTCACCATAATTGCCATATCCGAAGAAACCGCCCAGCCCGACGACGGGTTTGCTGCTGCTCGTGTCCATCATATCCTCCCAATCCGAGGGTCGGCCTTACCCGTTTCGAGTCTGCCGCCTCAGAAATACCCTTCCTGCTTTTTCTTTTCCATCGAGGCAGCGCCGTCATGGTCGATGACCCGGCCCTGCCGCTCGGAGGTCTTGGTCAGCAGCATCTCCTGAATGATCTGCGGCAGCGTGTCGGCGGTTGATTCCACCGCGCCGGTCAGCGGGTAGCATCCCAGCGTGCGGAAGCGCACGGATTTCATCATCGGCGCCTCGCCCTCGCGCAGCGGCATCCGCGCGTCATCGACCATGATCAGCGTGCCGTCGCGCATCACCACCGGGCGGGTGTCGGCGAAATAGAGCGGTACGATCGGGATGCTTTCGCGGTAGATGTATTGCCAGATATCGAGCTCGGTCCAGTTTGAGAGCGGGAAGACCCGGATGCTCTCGCCCGGCTGCTTGCGGGTGTTGTAGAGGTTCCACAGCTCGGGGCGTTGGCTCTTGGGGTCCCAGCGGTGCTGGGCGGTGCGGAAGGAGAAGATCCGCTCCTTGGCCCGGCTCTTTTCCTCATCGCGCCGCGCGCCGCCAAATGCGCAGTCAAAGCCGTATTTGTCGAGTGCCTGCTTGAGCCCTTGGGTCTTCATCACATCGGTATGCAGCGCCGAGCCATGGGTGAAGGGGCCGATACCGGCATCCACGCCTTCCTGATTGATGTGCACGATCAGATCCATCCCGCTTTCCTCGGCCATGCGATCGCGGAAGGTGTACATCTCGCGGAACTTCCACGTCGTATCGACATGCATCAGCGGGAAGGGCGGCACGCCGGGATAGAAGGCCTTGCGCGCCAGATGCAGCATCACCGCGCTGTCCTTGCCAACGGAATAGAGCATCACCGGCTTTTCCGCCTCGGCAGCGACCTCGCGGATGATATGGATGCTTTCCGCCTCGAGGCGCTGCAAATGGGTGAGGGCGTTATGTTCGCTCATTATCTTCAATATCCTGTTCGTCAAAAACGCGCGCTCAGGCGTTCTTCAAGGCGACATCGGGGGCGTAGGCGACAAAGTTGCCGTTGAGAAGCCCGGGCTTGTGATACCCAAGTGGACCGGCCGCCTCGCCATCGACGAGGGCATCCACGCGCCCCCCGGCAGCGAGCAGCACCGCATGCCCGGCGGCCGTGTCCCATTCCATGGTCGGGCCGAGGCGTGGGTAAAGATCGGCCTCGCCCGCGGCCAGCAGACAGAATTTCAGCGACGAGCCAGCATTGACCAGCGATCCTTGCGCGTAGCGCGCGACATAGGATTGCGTCGCCTCGTTCATATGCGATTTGCTGGCTACGATGCGCAAGGCGTCATTATCAGGCTCGACGACCCGCAAGCAGCGGCCCGCGCCGGTCCCTTCCGGGTCCATCTCACCCTCTTCTTGTACCGCGAGATCAAGATCGGGCGTCCAGAACAGCCGCGCACGCGCCGGAGCATAGACGACGCCGAGCACCGGCACTCCGTTCTCGATCAAACCGATATTGACCGTGTAATCGCCGCGCCCGGAGATGAATTCCTTGGTCCCATCCAACGGATCAACGAGAAAGTAGCGCGCAGCGCCCGACTGGGCGTGGCTTTCCTCGCGCTCCTCGGTCACCACCGGGATGTGCGGCAGATAGGCGGCGAGCCCGCCAACGATCACCGCATCGGCGGCCTTGTCGGCCTGGCTGACCGGTGAGGCGTCTTCCTTGCGCTCGACCACCAGCCCCTCATCCTGAAACCAGCGCAGGGTCTCGGCCCCGGCTTCGAGCGCAAGCTGGCGCATGATCTGAGCGATGGTGGCATGGCCCGGATCCTGATCCAGTGCGGCTGCCCCCTGCTCCGACATCTCGGGGTGGTGCGGATCGACCATCAAACGTCCTTTAGTATCAGCGATCATGAGTACCAGAGCGATCATCGCGGCGAGGCCGCCCGGCAATCAGGCATTGCAGTGACTGTTGCAAGTGACTGTTGCGAGTGACCGTCTTTACCCTTTGCGCCGTTCAGAGCAAGTCTTGCGCGGTGCGTCCACCGATTTCGCCGTAAAATTGCCGCGAGCGCAGCAATCGCGGCGCGCTGCGCTCAAAAGGGTCGCAAAATTCCCCATCGCAGCCCCAATCCGACCCCAGCGCCACGTGTTATGGGCGGACAAGTTGAGGAAAGCGGCTCGCCTGCTCTTGATGCTTCTGCCCGATGGTCCCTTCGAATATGGCACATGGCACCTCTGGCACATGGCCCCCCTGGAGCATGGCGCTTCCGGCGCATCGGATCAGGCGAGAAAACAAACTGGAGAAATGCCTCGTGAAAACGCTCATGATCGCCCTGACCTGCTCTGCCCTGGCATCGGCTGCGACCGGCCTCGTCGTCTACGGTCAGGCCAAGCAGCAATGGCAGGCCCAAGGGCATCGTGCGGGAATGGTGGCCGGCTCCGAACGCATCCTGCGCGAGCTGGACTCGCTGGCGACCAAGGGTCGTCCGCCGCGCGCACCGGATCTGGCCATCGATTTTCAGGATCTGCGCCTGTCGATCCTGCGCGATGAAAACAATCTGCAAATCTACTCGGAGTAGGCGGCAAGCTCTGCCGACAAGCCTTCTCTGAGCGCATCGTCGGCTCATTCGAGAGCGCGCCTGCGAGCCCTTGCGCAAGCCCGTCCGCAAGTCCATTGACAGCAGACGGACTTGCGGTTGATGCATGAGGGATCATCCTCCCCGAGACAGAGGCGCCGCGAAACAATGACCCGAACCAAGGCCGCCGCTCTTGCCCTCGCGATCCTGCTGCCCTTCGCCGCGCTCCAAACCGCGCCGCTTCGCGCACAAGAGACGGCACAAGACGCCGCCATGGAGGCGATGCAGGAATATATGATGTTCGCCGAATACGAGGCTGGCGTCATCCTGCCCCAACAGATCGACAAGACCGCCTTTGACGCGATCCGGTTCATCGACACCCGCAGCGCGGCGCAGGTGGCGCAAGGCACCATCCCCGGCGCCCTGCATATCGAATGGCGCGAAGTGCTCGATCGGATCGATGAGATCCCCGATGAGCAACTCACCGTGCTGTTTTGCAATACCGGCAGCCTGTCAGCGCAAGCGAGCTTCGCGCTGCGCGTGGCCGGGCGCAGCAATGTCGTCGTCCTGCAAGGCGGCTTCGAGGGCTGGAAACAAAACGCCGCCTGGAAGCCGTGACCAGGTCATGGACTCTTAAGTCACTTAGCATCAGCGCCGCCGGTCGGCGACGGCGCTACCCGCCCTTTTCAGGCTCATATTCGAGCAGATCGCCGGGCTGACATTCGAGGATTTCGCAAATCTTCTCCAGCGTGTCGAACCGAACGCCCTTCACCTTGCCCGATTTGAGCAAGGAGACATTCTGTTCCGTGATCCCGACCCGCTCGGCAAGCTCCTTGGAGCGCATCTTGCGCCGGGCCAGCATGACATCGAGAGTGACTATGATCGGCATGGCAGCTTAGACAAACTCTTTGTTTTCTTGCGCGATCCGAGCCGCCTCATGAAAGACGCGCCCCACCACAACCAGCAGAAGCCCGAACACTATCGCGAAGATGTCGGTGTCGTCGATACTAATCGTCCCCTTCGCGTCCCCGGCGGCGGCTGAGTAGAGATAGACCACGAGCGTATCGGCCAGCGTCGCCACCGGCGACAGCGCCATCACCGCCCAACCGACGCTGCTAAGCCGGTTCGCCGCCTCGGGCGTAAAGATCTCGTCGCGCTGATAGCCGCGAAACAGGCGCCTTGTATGGTTGAGCCCGATCAGGCCAACCAGCGGCATCAGCACCCAGAGAAAATAGGCGCTCCGGCGCACCAGCGGCGTGACCACCCCGACGATCCCTTGCGGCTCGAGCGCCGCACGCAGCGGCGCGTCGATCTGCGGATCATTCGCCGCCATCAGATAGAGCTGATAGGCAATCGCCCCGGCGATCACCACCATCCCCAGGATCGCGATGATCTCGCCAAAGCGCGCCAGCCGGTACACCCGGGAGCGCCCGGATTTCTGTGTCATTTTCGCAGCCATTAACGACCTCCCTTCATCCGAGCCGGAATTTGGGCTCGGGCACCCCATCATGAGGATTGCTTTTATTATCGCAAAACGATAATTTTTTAGCGCGCAACCGAATTTAGACCTGAGATGCATCTCTGAGGCCAACCGTTCTCAACTGGATAGATGATGACCACGACCCATAAACCCCTCCTTCTCGCCGCCGCGCTGTGCCTTCTCGCCGGAGCGGTACAGGCCGAAGATAACTGGGCCAGCAAATGGCACGGCCCTTATGCTGGCGGCACGATCGGCCTTGGTGCCATCGGCACCGCGATCGAGCGCGGCGCTGGCACTTCCGATCTCGACTACGCCACCAACGCCCCGACTTTCGGCTTTGTGGCAGGCTACACATTCACCGGCATCCATGAGAACCGCGATAGCGGCGTCCTGCTCGGGTTCGAACTCGATGCCGGCGCGCTGATCGGCAGCAAGAGCGATACGGATCCGGTGCTCGGGGATACCAAGCTCGACGCCTCGGCGATCGGCTCGGCCCGGCTGCGCCTCGGCTATGCCTGGGAGCGCACCCATCTCTACGCCACTGCGGGGATCGCGCTCTCCGATATCTCGGTGAAGGGCGATCGCAGCAATGACGGGATCAAGGCCGGGATCGCGCTGGGGCTTGGCGGCGAGTATCGGCTCAATGACGACTGGACCGGCCGCGCCGAGTTCCTCGCCTATGGCTTTGCGAACGAGAAGGCACGCTATAACGGGGTCGAGCGCGACACCGCCCTCGGCGTCTCCAATCTGCGCATCGGTATCACGCGCAAATTCTAAAGCGGCGCCCCGCACCCAAACGGGGAGCGGGGGCCGCAACGCGTCGGTGCTGCGGGGCTCGATGCCCCAAGGCACCGACCCTGTCGGGCAAGACACCGCCTCTGGCGGAACAGGCACCGACCCTGTCGGGCAAGACACCGCCTCTGGCGGGACAGGCACCGACCCTGTCGGGCAAGACACCGCCTTTGGCGGAACAGGCACCGACCCTGTCGGGCGAAATACCGACCTCGGCAGGAAGGACCGGGCCTGATCAGCCACGCAAAGTCGCGCCGACCGCCCTTTGAGCGGCCTGGATGACCTTGTCGGCGACGCCCTCGATCTCCTCATCGGTCAGCGTCTTGCCGACCGGTTGCAGGCGCACCGAGACCGCGACCGATTTGCGGCCCTCGCCCAGTTGCTCGACCGCGCGCTTGCCTTCGAAGACATCGAACACGCTCGCATCCTCGATGAGCTTCTTGTCGGCGCCGCGCACTGCCCGCAAGATCTCTCCAGCCTCCACTTGCGCATCGACGACGAAGGCGAAATCGCGCTCGACCGCCTGGAACTCGTTGAGAGTGAGCGGCGGGCGAGCGGTGGATTTCGCCTTCTTCGCCGGGATCGCGGCCAGATCGACGCTCATCGCCACCGCCGAGGCGTTGCGGATCCCCATCTCGCGGATCACCTTCGGGTGCAGTTCGCCGAACTCGGCCAGCACCACCTTCGGCCCGAGCTTGAGCCGCCCGGCGCGGCCCGGATGGAACCAGGGGCTTACCGCCCGGTCGAGCATCAGCTTGTCGGTCGGCGCCCCGAGCGCGGCCAGCAGGGCTTCGGCATCGGCCTTGGCGTCATAGAGATCGACCGGACGGCGCGTGCCCGACCAGTCGCGGGCCGCCGTAAAGCCGACCCGGATGAGCGAAGCGGCCTCGCGCTGCTCGCCCGGCTCCCCGCCGAAGAACTCCGGCCCGACCTCGAACAGCGCGATCTGCGCCGCCCCGCGGGCCTGATTGCGTTGCGCCGCCGCCAGCAGCCCCGGCAGCAGCGAGGGGCGCATGTCGGACATTTCCGAGGAGATCGGGTTCTCGAGCTTCATCGCCGCCGCCCCGCCGCCAAAGAGCGCGGCTTCCTTCTCGGAAATGAAGGTATAGGTGACGCATTCATTCGCCCCGCGCGCGGCCAGCGTGCGCCGCGCCAGCGAGAGCCGACGCTGGGCCGGGGTCAGCACTGGCTTGGCCACCCCGCTCGACAGGCGCGGCAATGGGCGCGCTTCGAGCTTGGTGAGCGAGGCGACCCGCGCCACCTCTTCCACCAGATCCGCCTCGCCATGAATATCCGGCCGCCAGGACGGCACCTTGGCCGTGATCACCTTCTGGCGCGGATTGCCGATCTCGAAGCCCAGCGCCTCGAGGATACGCACCTGCTCCTCACGCGCGATCTCCATGCCGACGAGGCTGACGACACGTTCGGTATCGAGCTTGAACTTGCGGCCGATGCCATTGGCGCCCTTGGTCGGGACCCGGCCAGCGATCACCAGCTCCGACGGCTCGCCGCCGCAGAATTCGAGCACCATCCGCGTTGCCAGCTCACAGCCGAGCTCGGCGCTGGCCGGATCAATGCCGCGCTCGAACCGGTAGCGAGCATCCGAATTGATCCGCAGCTTGCGCCCGGTAGTGGCGGTGCGGATCGGGTCGAAATAGGCCGATTCGATGAACACATCCACGGTCTCGCCCGAGCAGCCGGTCTCCGCGCCGCCCATCACCCCGCCGATCGCCGCCGGGCGCCGCCCGCCCTGATCGCAGACCAGCGTCATCCCTTCCTCGAGCGCGTAATCGACGTCATCGAGCCCGAGGATGCGCTCGCCCTGCTTGGCCAGCCGCACCTTGATGTTACCCGACAGCTTGGCCATGTCGAACACGTGCAGGGGCCGCGCGCGGTCGAAGCTGATATAGTTGGTGATATCAACCAGCGCGTTCTTGGGGTTGATGCCGATCGCCTTGAGCCGTTTTTGCAGCCAGGCGGGCGAGGGGCCGTTCTTCACCCCGCGCACCATGCGCCCGACAAAGAGCGGACAGGCGGCACGGCCCTCGATCTCCTCGCGCGCACTCTTGTCGAGCGTCACCTTCACCGGGGAGGCAAAGCGCCCCTCGATCGCCGGGGCCGCTTCATCTTTCAGCCGCCCGAGCCCGCGCGCTGCCAGATCGCGCGCAACACCGCGCACGCCGAGCGCATCGGGGCGGTTGGGGGTGATCGCGATCTCGATCATCGGGTCGTTGAGCCCGGCATAGTCGATATAGCGCGCCCCGACCGGCGCGTCGGCTGGCAGCTCGAGGATCCCTTCCGAGCTCTCGGCCAGTTCCAGCTCCTCTTCCGAGCACAGCATGCCCATCGAGGCCTCGCCGCGGATCTCGCCTTCCTTGAGCGTGACATCGAGCCCCGGCACATAATCGCCCGGACGGGCGAGAACGCCGATAAGGCCGGTCTTCGCATTGACCGCGCCGCAGACCACCTGGATCTCCTCGGCTTTGCCCTTGAGGTCATCGGCGCCCTTGGGGCCATCGGCCAGCATCTGCACCCGGCACAGCCGCAGCTTGTCGGCATTGGGATGCTGGCGCGCCTCGATCACCTTGCAGATCCGGAACGCGCCGAGCCGCTCGGCCGGGTCGACCACCTCCTCGACCTCAAGCCCCAGATCGGTCAGCGCCTCGAGGATCTCCGGCAGGCTGGCTTCGGTCTCCAGATGATCTTTCAGCCAGGAGAGGGTGAATTTCATGTCGATGCTCTTTGCTGCTAGGTAGGCGGACGGGGCCGCACGCCGAATCGGATGAAGGCGCGGCGGGCCGCTCCCCCACCGCTTGCGCGGCCTGCTTTAGCGAATCTCGCCGCAGGATCCAAGGGACTCACGCGCTGCCGAGAGTCAACGCCGATTCTGGCCCGATTCCCGACTCTTTTTCGGTTTTCACGCCATATTTTGGGCTGAGCTCCGCCAATAAGCCCATATAATGTGGGCACCGGCGCAGATGAGCGCAGATTCGGCATTCGCCATGCAACATATAGCGGTTTGAGACGTTGGAGAGTTGTAACCGCAACGGCGAGGGGTCGAATTGATCCGGAAATCAATCCGGGCGGTGAGGCAGATCGGGAAGGAGAGACCGATGCAGGGCTATGATTTCGCGCAAGGGCTGTTCGCAGCGACCAAAGCGCCTCAAGCGACCATGCCGATGCCCAGTGCACAGACCGCTGTGCAGTATGAGACTCGCTGGGATGGCCCCATCGGGTCCGGACACACCCCGCTGGTTCTGGGGCCATCGAAACACGGCTCCAATATCTGGATCGGACAGTACCCGCATGGAAGCGGCCGCATACAGGGCACCTACTCACGCGCCGCCCGCCGTTTCGAGGGGATCTGGCGTCAAGACTACGCTACTCAGGACGGGGACGGCGATCTGGGTCTCTGGGGCGAAGTCAGCCTGCGCTTTGACGCTCGGCTCAAGCGCTTCACCGGCACCTGGAATATCGGCGGCGAAGGCGAGAGCGGTCATTGGACGGGTGCGCTGAGCGCCGTGCGCTCTATTGCCTCGCGTCAGCGAAACGAGCACGATGCCCGCGATGCCCACGATGCCACAATCTTGCCTCACTTCACACGCTAAGTCGCCCAAAGGCAACATTATTTCTGTTCTCAAGCAGGATCAAGCCGAGTAGCGCGGCGCTTTCCCTGCAACGAGATCCCGCTAAGGCCCGGCGGGTTGAAATGCCGCCTCTGGTTTGAGTGCCCCCCTCCCCCTCGCAAGGGTGGTTCGCATTCACCAGGGGCGGCTTCTCTTTTTGGGCGAAGCGCCACCCTCTACCCTGCAAAAGACCCAATCAGGCTTCGGCACCGCTGCCCAGCCAGGCGTCGATGATCCGACGCGCCCAAGCCGACCAGTCGATATCGCCGGTGTAATGGTAATAGCCGACCGCTACCGCGCCGATCGCGAGCAGTAGCAGCCCGAGCCCGGCCATCTCATCCGACCAATCGGCATCGGCAGGCTGGCGGAACGAGCGCCAGGCATTGCGCCCAAGCCAAAGCGCTGCGCCGAAATAGACCATGTAGCCGCCAGCGCTGACAAATGAGATCGCCGTATCCGCCGCCAGGCTTAACGAGCCGACCCAAAAGGACCGGGTCAAAAGCTTGCGGCCAAAGCGCAGCACCGTCCAAGCCTTGCCAAACAGCGACTTGTTCTGGAATTTCTCGACCTCTTCACTCAGACCGCTGGTGAATTGCTCGCCGATGCTCTGTTTGTCCTGCGCCATCTCGCGCCCCTTTTCCAATCCGCCACACCCGTTGCGCGCGTGTTTACCAGCTTGTGAACGGCGTTCCCAGCCCTGGCAACTGGACCTGAGCGCCCTCGCGCCCCAACTGAGAAGAAATCAACATGAGGAAAGCACCATGTTCTCCTTTCTGAAGAAGTCCGAGATGCCCGATCCCCAAACCGCCCTCACGGGACGCGCCGAGCCGATCCCGACCGCCGCGACTCACTTCGTGAACGGACATCCGCTCAAGGGCCCTTACCCGCAAGGCAGCGCGCAATTGCTGGTCGGGATGGGCTGTTTTTGGGGGGTGGAGCGGATCTTCTGGCAACTACCCGGTGTGTTTGTGACAGCGGCGGGCTATGCGGCGGGCTACACGCCGAACCCGACCTATCAGGAGGTGTGCTCGGGCCAGACCGGCCATAACGAGGTGGTGCTCGTGGTCTATGACCCGGCGCAGATCGCGTTCGCGACCCTGCTCAAAACCTTTTGGGAGGGGCATGATCCGACCCAAGGCATGCGGCAGGGCAATGATCGCGGCACCCAATACCGCTCCGGGCTCTATCTGCCCGATGCTGCGTTGATCGAGACCGCGCGCGCCAGCCGCGACGCCTATCAAGAGCGGCTGCACGCGGCCGGGCTCGGCGCCATCACCACCGAGATCGAGCCGATGCCAACCTTCTATTTTGCCGAAGACTATCATCAGCAATATCTGGCGAAAAACCCGATGGGCTATTGCGGGATCGGCGGCACCGGCATCAGTTGCCCGATCGGCAACGCCAAGGCCTGAGCCGAGCCCTACCCGCCCCGATCAGCCCTGAGCGGCGTTGGGCAGATAAGGCGGCTCAAGGCGCGTTTTGGTCTGGTGATGGACCACCGCGGCAATATCGGTATTGCTCAGCGGCCCATCATCAAACAGAACCTCGCGCCGCTGGGATTTGGCGAGGGCATAGGTCGCGCATTCGCCAAGGCTCAGCGGCGCATCCCCAAACTCATCGGCCTGCATGGAGCCCGCCAGAGCCGTCGAGATGCTATTCGCGTCGAAAGGCACCACCTCGATATTGAGGCTGCCGATGACCTTGTTGAGCAAAGCTACGCCGCGCCCGCCGAAGCTCGCCTGCACCCGAACCGATGCCTCCAGCAAGGCCAGCACCGAGATCTGCCGCTTTTCGGCATGGACGAGCGTCAACTCCAGCTCTTCGCGCTTTTCGCTGCCAAAGATCAAAGCGACCAGAACGCTTGCATCGACAATCATCGCCAATTCTCCTTACCAGCCGCGCGGATCATCATAGCGGCGATCGTCATCCGAAGCCCAGGCATCGCGCGCCGCGGCGAGATCTCCCGCGGCGGCAGCATCAGCGCGGGTCTGCGCCGCGGACGCCTCGTTTTCCTGTTCCTGTTCGCCATCAATGACGATCAGATCGTTATCCTCATCACCGTCGTCGCTTTGGCCGTCTTCACTTTGGCCTTGATCGCCTGCCGCCGCGATATCCACGCCGCTCGCATCTTGCGCGGTAGAAGGGCTCTGCCAGGACGACAGGAGCGGCGTTTGCGGCGTCGCCTCCTCTGCAACGCCTTCGACAATGTCTGCCTCGGTCATGCTGGCATCGAGGCGCGGCAATTGCGCGAATGCCTCGACGGTCTCTTGCAGATTGCTGAGCATCTGCTCACGCTCTCGGGTCTCGATGAGGTCAAGACGCTCGCGCAAGGCGGTCATGATGGCGAGGTTGATATTCTCTCCGGTCTTGTGGGCAAGGGTCCGGGCAATTTTCACGGCTTCAGGATGGCGAATGGATAGGTGCACGCGCGCGCTCCGCTGGGCTAAGGGCTTTTCGCTTTGCGCCATTCTTGCGCAATATGGTGAGGACTTCGTTAGCCGCGCGCATGCGGCGCGCTCTCCAGCATCGATGCCGCCTGCGCCTCCAGCAGCGCTTCTTCCGCGGTTCCGCCCCGGATCGGCTCTCGCCCCATCTCCAGCATCAACGGCACCGCGAGCGGCGAGATCCGCGCGAGGGCCCGATGCTCGATCTTGCCCTCGATGCGCCGCAGCATCTCCTCGATGCGCGAGAAATCGACCAGCCCGCGCATCGCTTCGCGCCGCGTGATGCGCAACATCAGGTGATCGGGATCAAATCGGCGCAGCGTGTCGTAGAGGATGTCGGAGCTGAAGGTCGCCTGACGCCCGCTCTTGCGCAGCCCCGGCAAGCGCCGCTCGATCAGCCCGGCGACGGTGGCGACCGAGCGGAAGGTCCGCTTCATCACCGCGCTGCCGGACAGCCAGAGGTCGAGCCCCTCGCGCAGGCCCTCGGCGCCAAACAGCGGCGCGGGATCCTCGACCGGATGCAGGCCCCAGAGCATCACCGCGTAATCGGTGGCAACAAAGCCGAGCGGCGCGTGGCCGCTTTCCTCGAGGCGCTTGCTAAGCAGAAAGCCGAGCGTCTGATGCGCGTTACGGCCGGCGAACCCGTAGGCGACAAGGTGATGGCATCCGGCGCGCGGGAAGGTCTCGACCAGCAGGCGCTGCCCGCTCGGCATCTGCGAGACCTGCTGCTGGAGCCGCAGCCACTGCGCCACCGGCTCGGGCAGATCGGCCCATCCGTTCGGCTCGGCAAGGATCGCCAGCACCCGCTCGGCCAGAAGAGTGGAGATCGGCAGCTTGCCACCGGCGAAGACCGGGATCTTTGGCTCGCGGGCTCGGGCGTCGGACACCTCGAGCACCAGATCGCGCAGGGCGTCAAAGCGCACCACGCGGCCGCCGATCAGGAAGGTGTCGCCGACCCGCAGGCTGCTGGCGAAGGCTTCCTCGACCTCGCCGATCTGCGGGCCGCGTCCGCCCTTGCCTTGACGGACCTTGAGCCGCTCGGCCTCGACGATGGTGCCGATATTCATGCGCAGCCGTCGCGCGCTGCGCGGGTCGCGCAACTGCCAGAGCCCGTCGGGGCGCTGCATCAGCCGTTGCCATTGGTCATAGGCGCGCAGGGCATAGCCGCCGGTGGCGCAAAAGGCGAGGCAGGCATCGAAATCGGCGCGGGCGAGCGCGCGATAGGCGCCGGTGCCCTGCACTTCGGCGAAAAGCGCCTCCGGCTCGAACGGACCGGCGCAGGCGGTGAGCAGCAGATGCTGGCACAGCGTGTCGAGACTGCCCGGCGGCATCGGCTCGCCATCGAGCGCGCCTTCGCGCACCGCTCGCAGCGCGGCGCGGCACTCGAGCAGCTCGAAGCGGTTGGCCGGAACCAGCAGCGCGCGCGATGGGGTGTCGAAGCGATGCCCGGCCCGCCCGATGCGCTGCACCAGCCGCTTGACCGCCTTGGGCGCGCCAACCTGGATCACCAGATCGACATCACCCCAGTCGATACCCAGATCGAGCGAGCCGGTCGCGACCACGGCGCGCAAGGCCCCCTCGGCCATCGCGGCCTCGACCCGCTGGCGGGCCTCGCGCCCCAAGGATCCGTGATGCAGGCCGATGGGCAGATTGGCATCATTCTCCGCCCAGAGCGCCTGAAAGAACAACTCCGCCTGAGCGCGGGTGTTGATGAACACGATCGTGTGGCGGGCGCGGGCGATCTGCGCCATCACCGCCCGCGCGGCGTAGCGTCCGCCCATCCCGGCCCAGGGCGGATCCCCGGCTTCCTCGAGAATGCGGATATCCGGATCGGGTCCGGGGGCGGCGTACAGGATCTGCGTGCGCCCCGGCTCGAGCCATTCGGCCAGTGCGCCAGGGTCTTCGGAGGTCGCGCTCAGGCCCACCCGCTGATGCTCGGGCGCAAGCGTGCGCAAGCGGCCCAGGCAGAGCGCCAGTTGATCGCCGCGCTTGGTACCGGCAAGGGCGTGGATCTCGTCCACGATCACCCGCCGCAGCCCGGCGAACAGGCGCTCGGCATGGGGCTGTGACAGCAGCAGCGCGAGGCTCTCGGGGGTGGTGAGCAGGATATCGGGCGGATCGACGCGCTGGCGGGCGCGCACATGCGAGGCGGTGTCGCCGGTGCGGTCCTCGACCCGGATCGTCAGCCCCATCTGCTCGATCGGGGTCGAGAGATTGCGGCGGATATCGCTCGCCAACGCCTTGAGCGGCGAGAGATAGAGCGTGTGAAGACCGCCTGCCTTGCCAGTCGTATTGCCCCCCGCTTTGCCCGCCGCTTTGCCTTGCGCCTCCCCATCTGCCTGCGCGTTGAGCGCGATCAGCGATGGCAAGAAGCCCGCCAGCGTCTTGCCAGCGCCGGTGGGGGCGATCAGCAGGCTCGAGGCACCGGGCGCCAGCGGGGCCAGCATCGCCCGCTGATGCGGGTGCAAATGCCATCCCCGCCCCGCGAACCAGGACGCGAAGGGCTCGGGCAACAGGGAGAGATCGTCATCGCGCATGACCATCAGTTTAGTGCGAAGCGCCGCGCCGTCACCTCCTGTCAGCCGCCATAGCCGATCATGCGGTTATGCAGCCACTCATCGCGGTAGCCCATGCGCCAGGCACGCTTGAGATCGCGCTCGGCCAGCGAAGGGTGCCCCATCCGATCAAAGAGCCGACCGCGGCGGTAATAGGCCAGCGTGAGATCCTTGTGCTGGAGGATCACCGCCGAATAGTCGGCGAGGGCCGCGCGCGGGGCGCTCTCCTCCTGCAAGGCCGCGCGCCCCATCAGCGGCGCGGGATCGTCCGGGGCCATCTCGGCAGCGGTCGAGAAATCGGACAGCGCTTCATGCCGCCGCCCCAGCGCCGCATAGGCGCGGGCGCGTTGCAGATAGCCGAGCGCCTGCTTGGGTTGCAGCTCGATCACCCGATTGAGGTCCGGCAGCGCCTCATGTGCCGCATTCAGCTCGATCGCCGAGGAAGCACGCCCGACCAGTGCCAGCCAATCATCGGGCCGGAGCAAGACCGCGTTGTTATAGCTGCGATGGGCCTCGGCATGATCGCCGCGCGCGGTGAGGGCGCGGCCCCGATCAAACCAGGCTTCGGGGAACTCGGTATGCAGACGCAGCGCCTGATTGATATCCGAGATTGCCGCCTCAATCCTGCCCGCGCGCATCAAGGCCCGCCCGCGATTGAGCAAGGTCTGCGCCTGGGCCGTCTCGCCAAGCGCGCCGCTATCGAGCAGGTTCGAGCAAAGCCGCACCGCCTGCGCGGGCTCCGTTTGCAAGGAGGAGCAACCATCGGCCAGGGCGCGCAGATCCGCATGCGCTGGCAAGGAAGTGCTGCTCAGCGCAAGAAGGGCGCCGGTCAGGGCTGGGAATGCGCCGCGTGCCCGAGCCCGTGCCCGAGCCCGAGCCCAAGCGAAGCCTCGCTGCGTCCACCAGTTGTCCATTGCTCGAAGCATCGTCGCACATCCTCATACAGACCGACCCAATACCCACTCACCACAGGATACCCACTCACCACAGGGCGTCGGCTTTGAATTGCTCAGACGCAGCAATCGCGCCAAGATCAGCCGCCATGACCCCAGACCAGCCGCCCATCCTCCCTTCCGCCGCCGAGAGCGATAGCCAAGATGAGCGCCAAAGCCGCGACAATCTCAATGCCGCGCTTTGGATCCTGATCTCTTGCGGGGCCGCAGCCGCGATGATGATCGCCATACGCTTTTTGTCGAGCGAACTCGACAGCCGGATGATCACTTTCCTGCGCAGTGCCCTCGGCTGCTGGGTGGTGCTGCACGCAATGATCGACCAAAGCCTGTGGAAGATGCAATTCTCCCGCCCCGGCTTGCAGATCATTCGCGGCATTTTGATGGGGCTGGCGACCAATTTCGGCTTTTACGCCATCGTGCATCTGCCGATTGCCACTGCGAATGTGTTGTTCCTGCTCGCATCGGTCTTCGCAACGGTGCTGTCCGTGCTGGTGTTGCATGAGCGCGTGGGCCTGCATCGCTGGGGGGCGGTGATTGCTGGATTGCTCGGCGCGGTGATCATCCTGCGCCCGGGCGCCGCGCCGCTTTCGCTCGGCATGCTCAGCGCGCTGGCGAGCTCGGCCTGCTTTGGCGGCGCCTTGCTGCTGACCCGCGTCCTGCGCCGCCATACAACGCCGCGCGAGATCATGATTTCCTCGATTGTAGCGTCGGTATTTGTCACCTTCCCGATTGCGCTGCCGGTCTGGCAGCTTCCGGCGGAATGGATCGCCTGGTCCCTGACCGGTGCTGTCGTGCTGTTTTCAACCCTGCGCCAGTATTGCGACATTCGCGCCTACTCGCTGGGCGAAGCCGGTTTTCTCGCCCCCTTCAACTATGTTCGCGTTATCCTGATTGCCGCAGCAGGATGGGTCATTTTCGGCGAAGGGATTGATCCTCACACAGGGATCGGCGGCATGGTGATCGCCAGCGCCACCCTCTACATCGCCCGGCGTGAGCGGTCCCGCCGACAGGCACAAAGCCTGCATACAAAAGCCGATAAATAGGAGGAAATACCGCCAATTAGCGGCTTTTCCTTCAGAATTTGTCAGTGTAAACCATGCCATGGATGAATTTCTGGCAAATCTGCATGAGCGGCTCTGGGCTGCAATTGACGCCCTTGCTCAAAAGAAGGGCTTGACCGCGTCTGGATTGGCCAGAAGCGCCGATCTTGACGCCACCGCCTTCAATCGCTCCAAACGACAGCAGCAAAATGGCCGCCTGCGCTGGCCGAGCACCGAGACGCTTGGCCGGGTGGTCAAGGCTGCGGACTGCACCATGCTCGAGCTCGCGCAACTGATCGATGGGCGCGAGGCGGTCGGGGCACAAGCACCGATTTTGCGGTTCGATCCCGCGCGCGGTGGCCTGGTGGAGACCGGGCAATCGGTTCCGGATCTGAGCATCCCGGCGGATTGTGTGCTGGTCGAGATCAACAATATTCCCGGCGGCACCTTCGTCGCTCCGGGAGATTTCGTCGTCCTGCACCCTCAAAACGCGCCGCAAAAGGGGGAGCGCATGGTGCTCTTTACCGGCGAAGGGCGCAGCTTTATCGGCGCGATCTCGGATCTTGATGAGGCGAGCGTCACGGTCGCGGGCACGCATGAGATCGAGCGCACGGACATCGCCCTGAGCATGCGGCTGGTCAGCGTCTATTTGTACCCGCGAGGCTGAGGCCGCCTCACGCCAGCGGGCTTGCGATGATGCTAACGGTGCCGCTGAGAGTCTGGCCCGGTTGCAGCATCGCCATATCGCCATAAGCTGCGAATTGCCGCCGGTTGAGCACATCGGTCACATGGGTCACCGGCTCGACGCAGAACAGCGGCTGATCGCGCGGAATGAAGATATGGAGATTGCGAAACTCGCGGCTCGCCTCCAGCGTGATCGCCATTCTCTCGCTCGGTTGCTCGATCCGGGCATTGCCTGACCAGCCTGAATAGGCGCGATCGGTGCCCGCGCGCAGGGCAACGATTTGCGGGCGTTTGAAGCTGGTGTCATCGGAAACCGGCCGCGCAGAGATCGGGAAGGTACGCTCGTCGCCCTCAAGCGTGAGAGCCGCGCCAAAGGCAAGCTGGGTGACGCTGTCACGCCGAAACCAGGGATGAAGGCCAAAGCCGAAAGGCATCGGCGCCTCGCCGGTATTCTCGACGCTCAGCCCGATCACGACACCGTCTTCGGCGGCCTCGAACACCTGCCTTGCGACATAGCGATAGGGAATATCGCTGCGCTCGCAACGATCCTCGCAGATCAGCCGATCAGGATCGGCCTCCAGCACCCGCCACGCATGCTCGCGCGAGAAGCCATGGATGGCGCAATCCTGCTCGGGGCGGTTCAGCGGCAAGGTGTAATCGGTCCCCTCGACATTAAAGCGCGCCTTGTCGATCCGATTGACGAAGGGCAGCATGACGAAGTTGGACAGTTTCGACAGCGAGACCGAGCGGTCATCAATATCGGAATCGGCAGCCCGGCGTAGCAGCTCGCACCATTCGCGAGAGCCCCGGCGCCAGGCAAGCCGCACCACACTCGCCCCGCGCTCGGGAACCAACTCCATGATATAGCGTGACGAACAGATCCGATATCGCTGCACCGATGTCATCTGTCGCTCTCCTTGGATCTGCTCCCCGCTTGGGATCTCGTCCCCTCTTGGGATCTGCTCCCCTCTTGGCGACAGGACACAATGTTCATCGAAAGATCAAGGTTGCTGCCGCGCGCCATAGGGGCAGGCGCGCGCGTGAGCGTTGTTGTGAGATCCTCAAAGAGCCCGGCTGAATTCGAGCAGCACCCGACCTTCGGGGATTTCAAACAGCAGGTGATCGAACTCGGCGCCGATCGGCGGCTCGAGATCATCGCAACCGGGCGCCGGCGCGGCGCTCACGCGAAAGACCTCGATCTCGTCATCACCGAGAAAGGTTTGCAGCAGGTCGAGAAACTCCTCGCTGACCGTGCGCGCTGCGCCAATGGGCAGGTCCCGCACCAGCCATTTCTGGGCCATGCCCTCGATCTGGCTCTCCCAATCGTCAAGCGGCTCAATCGTCAGCGCCATTCGGGTTGGATCGCTCTGCAAGGCCGAATAGAGGGCCTGGTCGCGCTCTTCTTCGCCATCCCCGATCCACTCGAAGGAATAGAAGAGCGATTGCGCCTCGCCCCCGGCCGCCGCCGCGTTGGCGACAGCGAGCCCGGCAAGAAAGCCATCGACGAATTCGGCCGAGGGCCGCTCCATGAACAGCGCGTCATCATAGCTCAGTTCGGCTTCGCCCGGTGCGTCTCCGGAGGGTTCGTCAGCCATGCTCTCTCTCCCTGATTGGCAGCAATCTGTTCCCCGTCGCGCTTCGCTTAGCGGGTTTGCGCGCGGATCAACACCCCTCAAATGGCGCCCGCGCCGCGATTCCCGTTATCGCTCGTTCCGCCGGATCGTTTCGCGCGTTGCGGCAGGGGGCTTCAGGGGTGGGGGCTTCAGGGGTTGAGCCTGCTCACGCGCCAGCCGCCCTCCGCCTCCTCATCGCTCAGCCACAAGAAGCGGTCATGCAGCCGAAACTCGCCCGCCTGCCAGAACTCGATCTGGCGCGGTATCAGCCGGAAGCCGCCCCAATGCGCCGGGCGCGGCGGGTCGAACGGGAACTGCGCCGCCAATTCCTGTGTGCGGGCGGTCAGCATCGACCGAGCTTCCAGGGGCCGCGATTGCTGAGAGGCGATGGCACCGATCCGGCTGCCATGCGGACGCGTGCGGTAATAGGCGTCGGAGAGCTCGGCAGAGAGCTTTTCGACCACGCCGCGCATGCGGATCTGCCGACCCAGGCTTTTCCAGTAAAAGCACAGTGCGGCTTGCGGATGAGCGATCAACTCGCGCCCCTTGGCGCTTTCGTAATTGGTAAAGAATTGCAGCGCGCCGCGCCCCTCGCCCATACGCTCCACCTGTTTGAGCAGCATGGTACGCAGATTGGGCATGCCGTCCTCATCCACGGTCGCCAGCAAGACCGCATTGGCATCGACAGGTTCGCTCTGCCGCGCTTGCTCGAGCCAGGTCTCGATCAACACGAACGGATCCTCGCAGCGAAAAGCCTCCTGCATATCGGCGGGCAACACGGTCATCGTTCTTCCTCATCTCACTTGTTAGCCCCGTCATAGCGCTTCTGATCATGTGGGCTCAAGCCATCCATCTGCAACCAGATATGGATTATCCAGCCCGAGAACCTCGCAGCATCTTGACCTGAGCGGGCAATTTGTCGTTGTTGCAAGGCAACGCAGTCGGTTAATGCCTGCGATAATGCGCGCGCGCGTTTGAGCGTGTGATGCGCGCATGTCAAAAAAGAAGGCGAGAGCATCATGAAGACCTCCGTAGCCCGGCGCCCGTTGTCCCGCACAGCTTCGGGACGGCCCCAACCGCTCGCCAGCGCGTTTGCCCTCGCGCTTGCCTCGACGGCACTGGCAGGCGGTCTGCCGCAAGGCGCGTTGGCCCAGCAAGCGCAGCCCTCGCCCGCGGTGAGCGAACGCGCCCTTGATGCCAGCTTTGCCAGCGCCATCGCCAAGGCCGAGGAGGGCAATTTTGCCGAGAGCTATGTGATCCTGAAAGTGCTCGGTGATCGTGGCCATGCCCGCTCGCAATGGAATCTGGGCATCCTGCACCGGCTTGGTCTGGGCACACAGAAGGATGCTGGCGAAGCGTTCTTGTGGTTCAAGCGCGCGGCGCGCAGCCTGCCGGAGGCGCAGCGCTCGCTGGGCATCCTGTATCTCAAGGGCGAAGGCGTCGAGCGCGATGACGAAGCGGCGGCCTATTGGTTCACCCAGGCGGCCGATCGCGGCGATGCAATCTCGCAATATAATCTGGGTTTGTTGTTTGAGTTCGGCGTCGGCACGCGCCGCGATGCGCAGATTGCCGGGCTGTGGTTTGCCAAGGCGGCCGCGCAGGGCCATGAGAAAGCCGCCGCCCGACTGGCACAGATGCGCGAGCAGGGCTTGATCTCTGTCGCCAGTCTCGCGCCCGAAGCGGTGAGCGCGCAGCCCGCGTCTTCCGATGAGGCCCGCGCATCCGCTCCCGCGACCGAGCCAGACAGCGCCGAGCAAAACACCGCCGAAAAAGACACCGCCGAACACGCAGAGACCGCTGCGCTCGCGCAGGATCCGGCCCAAACAGAGGCCGATGCAGAAAACCAGCTGGCGGCCCAAGCAGACATTGAAGGGATCGGCCCGGAGCAGATGCGCATCCCAGGCCAGCGCCCGCCGGGGCGTGCTCCCGAGCAGATCGCGCTTGTCCCCAATCAGCGGATCGGCGTGGCACCGCCCGTCGCCCGCGCGATGCGCGCCCGCCCGGATCTGGTGGGCGAACAGGCGGCCGCTCTGGCCGCGGCTGAGCAAGCCAAGGCCGATGTTCTCGCCGCTGCCGATGATCCGGGTGAGGGAGAGCCGAACACCCCGAATGGCGCGCGCGACACTGCTTTGATCCTGGAGGCGATCGAAAAGGGTAAGCAGGACCTCGCCAGCGCCCCGGATGCAGCAACCGAAGCGGCAACGACCGTCGTTCCCGCGCAGGCGCCTGCCGGGGCAGAGGTGGACACGGCATTGGCCGCGGCGAAGGCAGCGATCGCGCCCGCCGAGCAGGCTGCGAGCGATACAACTGCGGCTGCGCTGGCCGAAGGGGTGGAGCCTGCACAAGCCGCGATCAAGGCCGCGACCGAAGTCGCGGGCGAGAATGTGCCCCAAAAGGCGAGCGAAGCCGTGAGCCAAGCGCCGGAGCAGCAAGCGGCCGCCGAGCAAGCACCGACCGAGCCCGACGCAGATCATCAGGAAACCGGCAGCACCCCGGCCAATGCGCAGCCCAGTGCCGCGCCCTCGCCCGATCTCGACCGCCCGATCTCGGCGCTGCTGCGCGAAGCCAAGGCGCTCGATGAACAGGGCGCGCATGAGCAATCGGCACCGATCTGGATGGCTCTGGCCGAACGCGGCGATGCGCAGGGCATGTTCCAGCTTGGCCGCGCCTATAGTCGTGGCAGGGGCGTGCCGCTTGATCGGGCCAAAGCCTATGTGCTCTGGCGCAAGGCCGCAGCCGCGGGCGAGGATCGCGCCGCGACCGCGCTGGCCAATATCATCGCCCGGATGAATGAGGACGAATTGGGCCGGGCCCGCGCCGCTCTGGGCGAATAGACGCCTTTGCACAGCGGCAATACCGCGCTCGGCGTATTGCCGCGAGGTCATGCGTCAATAAGATTGAACCTTCGCCCCGAGGGCCTTAGTAGACATGAGCCTTCGTTAAAGAGCAGCGCTGGCCCGCCGGGTTCTCCTGAAACCGGGCCGCCTATGACCGGGCGAAGCTCAGACCAGGGTTGGCCCGCGCATGCAGGCACAGTATAGCAAGCTCCAGAGCGGCCGCCTGTGCTGCTGCTGACGTGATCGAGTGAGAGAATGATGACCACGCAAAGCGGACTATTCCAAGGAAAACGCGGCCTCGTCATGGGTGTTGCGAACGATAAATCAATTGCGTGGGCAATCGCCAAGGAATGCCACGCTCACGGTGCGCAGATGGCGTTCACCTATCAGGGCGATGCACTGAAAAAGCGGGTCGAGCCGCTGGCACAAAGCATCGATTGCGATCTCGTGCTGCCCTGCGATGTGACCGACCCGGCGTCGATCGATGGGGTGTTTTCCGAGCTCGAAGCAAAATGGGGCAAGCTCGATTTCCTGCTCCACGCCATCGCCTTTTCCGACAAGAGCGAGCTGAAGGGGCGCTATGTCGATACCAGCGCCGACAATTTCGCCCGGACCATGGATATTAGCTGCTACTCGTTCACGGCGATCGCGCAACGCGCCGAAAAACTGATGACCGATGGCGGCAGCCTGCTCACGCTGACCTATTACGGTGCCGAGCGCGTGATGCCTCATTACAATGTCATGGGCGTTGCCAAGGCCGCTCTGGAAGCCAGCGTGCGCTACATGGCGATGGATCTTGGCCGCAACAATATCCGGGTCAACTCGCTGTCCGCAGGCCCGATGAAGACCCTCGCCGCCTCGGGAATCGGTGACTTCCGCTACATCCTCAAATGGAACGAGTTCAACTCGCCCCTGCGCCGAAACGTGACACAAGAAGATGTCGGGCGCGCCGGGCTTTATTTGCTCAGTGATTTGTCGTCTGGTGTGACCGGCGAAACCCATCATGTAGATTGCGGCTACCACATCGTGGGGATGAAGGCTGAAGACGCCCCAGACCTGTCGTCACTCTAAAGCCCAACCAACGCCAAATCTGGCTTTTGTTTACAGGCCCTGCCCGAAATTCGGGCAGGGCTTTTTTGATATCTTCGATAAATTCGCGAGAAAATCCTGACGATTAGCTTTTTTCATTTGAGGCCTGAGGATTGCTTGCGAGGAATGGGTGGCGATGTTACCGACCCTGAGCAAGGGCTCATTTTGCCGACCTCGTCAGGTCATTGTTCATGGCAAATAGCGCCTGTGCTTGTGAGTTGTCTGTTCCCTGAACTCAGGCTGGAGTTCTGCGCATGAAAATAGTTCCCCAAATCGCCCGGCAAGTGCTGGGTCGTCTGGCTGCCACCGCTCTGAACGCAACAGCCATGAGCGCAAGAGCTCTGGCAGCGCCGATCCTCGCGGGCGCCTTGATGGGTGGACTGCTCCCTCAGGTCGGCCAGGCTCAAACCTATAACGAATTTCTACGCAAGGCGAATGCGCGCAGTATCGCCATCGTCTCGGGCATGCCCGGCGAAAGCAGCCTCGAGCTGGCGAACGATCTGGCCCTGGTGCTCGATTGCGTCGATGGTTTGCGGATCGTCCCGGTCGTGGGGAAAAGCGATCAAGGCAATATCCATGATCTGCTGTTCCTGCGCGGGATCGACATGGCGATTATCCCGGCAGACACGCTCGAGCATGTCGCGCAGGAAAAGACCTATATCAACGACCTCAAAGGCGTGATCAGCTATGTCGCGCCGATGTTCTCACAAGAGATCCATCTGGTCGCCGCCGATACGATCACCGAGCTCTCGGATCTGGAGGGCAAATTCGTCAATCTCGGCGCACCGGGCAGTCTCGCGCTCGGGCCGCAAAAGATCCTGGCCAATGCCGGGGTGAGCGTTATTGCGTCAAAATACAGCCCTCAGCTCGCGCTGGAGAGACTGATTGATGGCAGCCTCGATGCGATGTTCCTGATCGGGGGCAAGCCGCTGGGGCTGCTCGAGCGCCTGGGCGATGTGACCGGGCTGCATCTTCTGTCGCTGCCGGCGATCCCGGGGGAAGAGATCTATCAGGCGGCGCGCTTCTCCCATGAGGACTATCCGACCCTTGTCCGAGCGGGTGACGAGGTCGCGACCCTCGCCGTGCCATCGGTCCTCGCGGTGTATGATTGGACGCCGGACAATCCGCGCTACACCAAGAACAAGGCGTTCGTCGACGCGCTGTTTGCCCGACAGAACTATCTGCGCCGCCCGGCCCGTCACCCCAAATGGGCGGAGGTCGATCTTTATGCCGACCTTCCGGGCTGGAAGCGGTTCGCAGCCGCGCAAGCGCTTGTCGATCGCAAGCGTGCCAGCGTGAGAGAAGCACCTGCGCCCGCCACCGCCTCGCAGCCGCAAGCACCGGTCCGCGCAAATACGCCAGAGCCGAGCTCGCCGGAGCCGGTGGTTGCCCCTGTACGCCGGGCATCGCCGACACCGAGCCCGCGCACACCCCCTGCTGCCGCGGCCCCCAAACCGCGCAACACAGCAGCACCGCAAGCAGCGGCGAGCGTGCCCGAAACCCCGGCCTCGACCGCATCCTCGGGCCCCGCCTCGGACGCAGACACCGAACTCGAGCGCCTGTTCGAGAAACAGTTGCGCGACTACGGCATCACCCCGCGCAGCGAGGCTGAGCGTGCCCAGTTATTCAATGCCTTCCGCCGCCGCGTTCTCGGTGAGGACGAGTAGTCACGAAGTCGAGTTGAGGGAAAACAGCGTCATGATGATCTTCAACCGCCCCGCCTTCTTGCTGCGCGCCGCCGTGATCGGTCTTGCTCTTTGTCTGGTCCAGGGCGCTCAGGGGCGTGCTGCCGATCTGGTGATCGGGCAACAGCCAAGCACCGAGCACCGCATCCTGGCCGAGATCACAAGGCAGGTTCTGACCAGCAAGGGCATTGGCAACAGCCTACAGCCCGAGGCAGAGGCCGGGCAGATCCGAAAGGATTTGCTTGCGGGCGATGTCGACATCGCCTGGGACAGCACCTGGCAAGCCTATACAGGCTATCACGGCGCCTCTGCCCGCAAGACCCCGGATGCGATTACTGATGATCTGCGCCAGCTTGATCGGCGCAACGGTCTGGTCTGGCTCAACCGCTCCCAGGTCAACAGCCGCCATGCGCTGGCCGTCAATCTGGATGTCGCGGCCGAGATCTGCCTGCGCTCGATGGAAGATCTCGCCAGCCTGATTCGCAATGGCGCCCGCCTGCGTCTGGCCAGCGATCAGGCCTGCGCCCAGAGCGCCGATTGCCTGCCCGCCCTTCAGCGCGCCTATGGGTTCACACTGCCCAAGGACCAGGTCGAGATCCTGCCCGCCGATGAAACCACGGAAAGCCTGCGCAACCGCAGCGCTGATATCGCGGTGATCACGGCCAGCGATGGCCGCGTGGCCGCTTATGACCTCGAAATCCTGACCGATGATCGCGGTGTGATCGCCGATCAGTTCTTGCTTCCGGTCATCCGCGCGCAAGCTCTGGCAACCAATCCAGCGATTGAGGCGGTGATGAACCGGATCGTCTCGGTCCTCGATACCGAAGCCATGCAGGACCTTCAGTATCGGATTGATGTAATTGGGCAACCCGTTGAGGCCGTCGCGCGTTACTTCATCGCTTCTCAAAGCCTCTGAGTTTACACTGACCTTGTGGGCATGCGCCGTGGCACCGAACCGGGCATGTCCTTGTGAGTATGAGTACCGTCTGCGGCCCCTGCCTGTCGGGGTCGCTGGATCTTGAAGTCGCGTATCCAGGCAAGAAGCGGCCCGATCGCTGAGGTCGCAAAGCAGCAGAACCCTATCGGTTGTCGTGGTTTGGCCAGAGTTTGGCCGCAGCCCCTGCGCAAATCTTGGCATAGACCGTGCTTCAGCAGGTCAGGATTGGCACTGCGTTCAAGATCAAGACGGCATGGAGAAGTGCTGTGCGCCAGCGGGAGATCGACCCCGCGCGCGCCCCGTTCCTGATGGAAGCGGGTTCCAAGGATGGCGAGGGGACAAAGAATGCGTTCGCGACCGATTGCAGAGCTGTTTCAGGCGCGCAAGGAGCTTTCCATGGGGAAGTTTTCCACGGGGAAGCTTTCCTCGGCAGGTCGATTGCCCGCGGCATCCCGCAAGAATCGCCTTCTGGGCAGCGCCGCCTTACTGTTTGCAAGCGCCTGGCAGTTCCCGGCCCATGCCACCGTCTTTGAACTGGGCGATGGGATCGTGATCGAAGGCGAGATCCAGGAAGCGGGCCGCGATGTCCTCACGGTTCAGACCAGTGAGGGAATGCGCCTGTTGCCGACCGCGCGGGTGCAACGCATGACCGTCGATCTCAGCGATGGCAGCAGCATCACGGGGCGGCTGGTTTACTGGTTCGATGGCCTTTACGAAATGCAGACCGATCGGGGCTCTGTGCGGATCTATAACGGCGAGATCATCGCCGATTTGCGCAGCGCTGCCGCTCAGGTCATGGCTGTCCCGCAAAGTGAGCCCGAAGCCCAGCCTGAACCCGAGCCAGAGCCCACCCGCGCCCCAACGCCGGAGCCGGAACCGGAACCGCGCGAGCAGATTGCCGCTCGTGTTGATGCTCCTGCACAAGAATCGGCCCCCGATGCTGACCCAAAACGCTCCAGCCGCCGCGCCGCAGCTCAGGCCGCGCTGATCCGCCGTCAGGAAGAAGAGCGCCGCCGCGCCGCCAATGGCGAGCCAGTGGCGCAGCAGCGCGAAACCCTTGCGCAGGCCGAACAGGCGCGCGAGCCGGAACCAGAACCCGAGGTCGAGGTCGAGGAAGAGCCGCTGACCGAAGAGGAACTGCGCGCGCGCATCGCCTCGATGTTCACCTCCCCGCAACTGGTTGATCGCGGCGAGGATCGCTTCAGCGTTCAGGCCGCATCGCCGCAAGGCATCGAGGAAGGCCGCGCGGGCGCCGATGGGCTTGAGGAAGCAGACGACACCCTGCGCTCGCTGGAGGAAAACTTCGCCAGCGTACGGGACGATCTGACCACGCCGCGCGCCGATGTGCCGGATGTGACCGCCGGAATCGACACCAGCTCGGTGGAGAGCAAGCTCGATCTGGGCGACGCCACCCGTCAGGCCAGCACCCCGACCGGCCCGGGCCGCGTCGCCAATGCCTCGCCCAATACCATCGACGCCCTTGCCGATCGCGACGAGGCCATCGCTCCGGGCGCAGCGCCGGGAGCGCTGGAGAAGGTGCAGGTATCGGATCTCAACAGCGCGCCGTTTTCCAGCGAAGAGAGCCTCGCCTCCGATGCCGAGATCGCAGCCGCCAATGTCTCGCAGATCGATGCGGTTGACCCGACCCCGACCCCGGCACGTGACATTCAACTGAGCGATGTGCGTGAGGGTCTGGGCGAAGACACGGGCATCGCGACGCTCGCCGACGCCCAGCCGCAATTGCCCGCTGCCGCGACCAGCGCCATGAGCGGCGCGAATGGGGATCAATTGGCCACGACCGATCAGGTCGCGGATCTGTCCGCTCTGCCCGATGCGCGTCCGGCAACGCCGCAAATGAACGAAGCCTCCCGCGCCCAAGGCCCGGAAGATGAGCGCGATCAGGTGATCCCGGAAGGGTTGCAGGCCAATCGCGCGCCCAACCTGCCGGGCGTCGCCAATGCCGCGCCGCAAGTGCCTGATATGGAGGGACCTCTGCGCCGCCTCGCTCTGGCGACACCGGAAATGGATCTGCGCTCGGATGATGCCAGCGGCGGCGCCACTCTTGAGCCGCGCGGCGCTTTCGCCGCTCCGCTCAGCCCAGGCGGCATGATCGCGAGCGCTCAGCCCCCGGCCCCGAAGGCACCCGGATTTGGCAGCTCGGGCGGGCTGAATTTCGGCACGATCGAAGTACCCGGACAATCTTCCGGGCAGCAGACGCAGCCAGCCGCCGCCGAGCGCGCGAACGAGCCGCGGGAAACCCCGGTTCCGCAGCGCCAGGCGCAGCCGCAGGCATCCCCCAGCCCGAGCGGCAACTCCCAGTCGCAAAACGACGCGCCGAGCGGTCTTGGCGGCGTGCTGAGCACCCTGTTCTTCGGCGATGAAGCCGAGCAGAATGAAGGGGCCAGCTCGTCTCCCTCGACCCGCCCGCGCCGCGCACAACCCGAAACCAGCGTTCAAAGCGGGACTGCCGGGCAAGCGCCTTTGCAAGAAGCGCCCAGCGCTCCGCGTGCCGTCCTGCCGCAAGCCAAGCGCGATCAGACGGCGCGCTCAAGCGCCAGCGATATCGCGCCCAGCTCGGCCCAGCAGGCTGTCGAGGTTCTGAGCAAGACCGCCCCCGATACTCTCGAGAACGCGGCCATCGACAAAGCCCCGGCGCAGACTCAAACCTCTGCCAGCGCGCCGGATGCGGCGATTGCCGATCTGGGCACGCCTGCCGCGCGCGAAGAGGACGCGGCCCAGATCTCCGAAAAGCAGGACGAGATCGAACTGGCGCTCGATACCGCCAATCAAGCGCCTGTGGTGCCCGATGTGGTGCCCAGCCCCGCGCTTGACACCCAGAAAGGCGATGGTGCCGACGAGGCGGCCCCCGCCCTGAGCGATCCGCAGCAGGCGGCCGAGCCAACCGCGCGCGAAGCGCAGACACCGCAAGATCAGGAACCGGTGAAAAAGCCGATCGTCGATCGCAAGGCAGCCTCTGAACAACCGCATCGCGGCGAGCCCGATCCGGCGCCGCTCGACCCGGCGACACCGGCGGGAAATGATCGCTCAAGCCCGCGTCCGCAGCCGATCGAGCGGGCAATGCTGGAAGATTTCGCCCTCGGCGTCGCAGGCAATGCGCGCTACGCACCGGCGACCTCCTGCGCACGGATTGCTACGCGCGAGGCCGTGCCCGGCGCGACCGGCGATCCGATGGTGCTGTCCTATAGCGATGACATGCCGAGCTCGCTGGTTCACAATCTGGTCGAGACCTATCTGCGCGAGGCGGATTTGCCGATGCATATCGCGCATCGCAAGGGGGATGAGACGCTGCTCAAGGCGCAGCGCGCTTCCCTCTCGCGCCCTGGTGCCGTAGCCGCTAGGGCCGAGCGCTCGGCGGCGGCGGTCGAGGACAAGCTTCAGGCTGGTCAAAGCGATCTGGGCCTTTTCCCGGGCGCGCTCGATGCCACTGGGCTCGGCCAGCCGGTCGCGCTGGATGCAATCGCGGCGGTGGCTCATGCCGGGAACCCGGTCGCAGCCCTCACGGCGCGGCAGATCAATGGCTTGCTGCGCGGGCGGATCATCGACTGGTCGATGATCGATCCCTCGCGCACCGGCCGTCCTCGGCTCTATTTGCCGCCCGAAGGCTCGGCGACGCTGACCATGGTCAAGGCTTTCTCCCGCGTGCGCCGCACCGATGCTGGCGCGGTCACTCATATCGCCGACCCGATCGAACGCGCGGCGGCGGCGGCGAATGACCCCAATGGCATCGCCTTCGTCTCGGTTGCAGCGCTGAGCGACAAGGCCCGCATCTTGCCGATCGGAGAGCGGCGCGGCGATACGCTCCCGAGCGAAAAGGCCGTTCTCTCCGGCGCTTACCCCTTGGTGCGGATGATCTACGCACGCACGGGGAGCGATGAGAACCATGCCCTCACCCCCTCCTTGCAGCAATTCCTGTTCGGCCCGCGCGGGCAGAGCGTGTTGCGCAAGATGGGGCTGGTGCCGATCACCGATTGCCTGACCGGAGATTGCGCGGTCACGCTCGCGGCGCCGCAAGCGCTGTCGGAAGCGATCGACGCGGCGCAGACCGCCCATCCGGTTCGGGTCGAGAAGAGCGATCAGGTTCCGGGCGCGCTCATGGAAACCCTGAACTTTGACGATGGCGAAAAGCCAGTCGAGGCGGCTCTGTCGCGCTTCATTCTGGACTACGCGCCCAACGCAGATGCCCAGAAGCCCCCGCGCGCGAGCGTGATCGCCTATGGCTCCAGCCGTGAGGCGGGAGAGAGACGCGCGGCGATCCGTGCCGAAGCCGTCTCGCTGGCCCTGCGCTGTGCTGGCATTCCCGTCACCCGGACCCTGGTCAACACACCCTCGCGGCTGAGCCTGAGCTCGATGCTCGGGGTCGAGGAAAAGGTCGAGATCCGGCTGTCGAAATAACATGACCGTACCGGCGCGATTGCGGGTCGATTTCGCGCCGCTCATTGCCGAGCTGACCCGGCTCAAGGCACCGCTGCCGCTGTGGTGGCGCGATGATGATGCGGTCAGGCCCGGCCCGAAGCTGGCGCGGCTCCTCGATCTGTCGCGCGCCTTCGGGGCGCCGCTGAGCCTTGCGGTGATCCCAGCTCGGATGCAGCCTTCGCTTGCGCCCTTCCTTTCAGAGCAGACGCATTTGCAGGTGCTGGTCCATGGCTGGCGTCATGTCTCTCATGCTGGCATCGGAGCGCCCAATGCGGAATTCGGTGCGCAACGAGCGCTCGAAGTCATGGCGGGCGAAGTCGTGCTCGGGCTCGAACATCTGCGCAATGCTATGGGCGCTGCGGTTGCGCCTGTCTTCGTGCCGCCCTGGCATCGGATGACCCCGGCTCTGCTCCCGCATCTGGCGACTGGCGGTTATCGGGCGGTGAGCGGTTTTGGCGCCCGAGCGCCGGGAGGCCCAGCCATGCGCGAGGCCGACGCCTTGGCGCAGATCAACACCCATTTCGACCCGATCGACTGGCGGCGCGGCGGCGGGCTCGAGGATCCGGCGGCGCTCGTCGAAGCCCTACGCTGGCTGCTCGAGCAGCGTCGGCTCGGGCGTCATGACCCGAGCGAGCCGCTGGGCCTTCTCACCCATCACGCGGTGCATGATCGCGAAATCTGGGCGTTTCTCGAGGCCCTGCTGTCGATTTTCAGGGAGAGCGGCAAAACCACTTGGGTCGCGCCGACCCGGGCGTAACCGTCCCCCGCTCACAGCAGCGGGGGACGATCTCTTGCGAGCGCCTATCGCTCTCGTTTTTCCACGGCAAACAGCTTGCCCACGGCAAGCGACAGGAAGGCTGCGAAGAACGAGAACAGCGCCCCCATCTTCGCCGCATCCTGAACCGGGCCCGGATCGAAGGCCACCGCCGCCACGAACAGCGAGACGGTGAAGCCGATTGCTGCCACACAGCCGAGCACGAACAGATCGGTGGTTTTCATTCCCTCGGGCAGGCCCAAGCCCATCGGCCGCGCTGCGATGTAACCGAGCAGCCAGATCCCGAAAGGTTTGCCGATGATCAGACCGGCCAGAACCAGCCAGGTCGCCACCCCGATCGCCGAGAACTCCACCCCGGCATTCATCAGACCGAACAGGAACAGGACGATCTCGACCGGCACTTTAAGCCCATGCTCGATCCGGTTGAGCAGGTCGGTCAGGTATTTCTCCGCCTCGGCAAAGACGCCAAAGGCGCGCTCAGCATGCGGGATGGTCGGCACGATCGGCAGCAGACCCAGCGCGGGGTGAATGCCCGCCTTCTGAAACCCATACCAGCTCGCACAGCCAGCGATGAGATAGGGCCAGAAGTTGATCGTCTTGTTCATGAAGGTTGAATTGGGCCGGAACTGCTTGCCGCGATCCAGATAACGCGGGAGCCAGTTGGCCAGCAGATAGACGCCCACCGCCGCGCCGAGCGAGAGCAGCAGCCATTCGGGCGCCAGTTCTCCGGAGGGGTAGAAGATCGCGAGGATCACGAGGCCCGCGGCATCGTCAGCGATCGCCAGCAGCAGCAAGAAGCGCACCGCCGGGTGGCCCGAGCCAAACACCAGACGCCCGACCAGATAGGAGAAGGCGATATCGGTCGCGATCGGCACGGCCCAGCCATTGCGCACGGCCTGATAGGTCTCGGTGCCCATCACCAAAGCCAGGCCGAGATAGACCGCCACCGGCCCGACAATCCCGCCAATGGTGGCGATCAGCGGCGTCATTGCCTTCTTGCCGCGCAGCGAGCCGCTTTGCAGCGCCACCGCTTCCCAGACTTCCTTGCCTGCCATGGCGAAGAAGAAGGCCATCAGCACATCATTGACGAGATAGTGAACCGTCAGCTCGCGATGACCATGATGCAGATGGCCGACATAATCATTCGTCCACAGATTATAGTCGACCAGCGCATGATAGCTATGCGGGTCGAGATTGGCCCAGATCAGCGCAATGGCCGCGCCGATGATCAGGAGCAATGAGTATTCCGACAAAAAACCCCATACGCGATATGTCGCGCTGCCCTTGGCGGAGCTATGGTCCGAAGCCATCCCGTGAGTCCTTTTCTTGTTCCCTATCGTCGCCCCCGTTCCTATGCCGGAGCCTGCCATGTCGCAAGAGAGAGGATCGAGCAAGGCGGATCCCGCGCCGATAGATGCGGGCTTGCGGCAGATCGTGACCGGGATCGCGCAATGCCGGCTTTGTGCCGATCGGTTTGCGTCGACACCGAGCCAGCATCAGCCGCGCCCTGTCCTTCAAGCCTCAAGCCTCGCGCCGATCTGCATCGCCGGTCAGGCACCGGGAACCCGCGTGCATGCCTCCGGGCGTCCCTTTACCGATGCTTCGGGCGATCGATTGCGGTCCTGGCTCGGGGTCGATGCGGCGACTTTCTATGACCCGAGCTGCTTTGCGATTGTGCCGATGGGGTTTTGCTTTCCCGGACAGGATGCGCGCGGCGCCGATCTGCCGCCGCCAACGCTCTGTGCGCAGACCTGGCATGCGGCCCTGTTCGCGCAGATGCCGCAAATCGAGCTCTTCATTCTGGTGGGCGCCCATGCCCAGCGCTGGCATTTGGGAAAGCGGCGCGGCAAGAGCCTCACGGATACGGTCGCGCAGTGGCGGCAGATGATGCGCCACGAGGGCGGCCCGGCGATGTTTCCGACCCCGCACCCCTCCTGGCGCAACAATGCCTGGCTCGGGCGCAACCCCTGGTTCGAGGCCGAGGCGCTGCCAGCGCTGCGCGGCCGCGTTGCGGGTTTGCTCAACTCGCGCCGAACAGAACGGCATGCATGACGCGGCCCGGCAAGAGCGTGAGCAGGCCGGCGGTCATCAGCCCTAGCCAGTAGAGCAATTGCATGATCAGGCGGTGCCGCTCCACCTGCCCGCGACGCGCCCGGTGCACGCCGAGGATCAACATCGCAAGGGCCACCAGCGATAGCAGGTGAATGGGGCTCCACAGCCCCCAGGTCTTGTAGCCATGAATGAACATGCTGCTCACCGCCACCCAAGCCATCGCCGCGACCCAGATCCAGCCGAGCAGGTGATGCCGGGCGCCGCCCTTGCGGGCCAGCAACTGCACAGCGCCGATCACGATGGCCAGCATGGCGGCAATCGTGTGGGTGAAGATCATCGGCCCGGCCTCCCACAGCGGTGCCATCGAAAGAATGGGAAACACTGAAAGAAAAGGAACCTTGGAAAGAAGAGGAACCATGTAAAGAAAACCTGTCAACGGCGAGGGACCTTCGTTACCTTGTCGCCCCGGTACCACCCGACAGATGTCCCCGCAAGGATCGGCCAACACCATGGCATCCCCTCCCGCCCCGGAGCGCACCGTGCCCTTTGGCACGATGATGACCGAATATCATCCGCCGATGGATCCGTTCCTGAGCGTGATCCACGCCGATGAAGCGCTGCTGGTGCTCGACAAACCCAGCGGGCTTCTCACCGTGCCGGGCAAGGATCCGGCGCATGATGACTGTCTGGAGGCACGCGCGCGCCAACGCTTTCGCAACGCGCGGCTGGTGCATCGGCTGGATATGCCGACTTCGGGTCTGGTGGTCATGGGGTTGACGATCGAAGCGCAGCGTCATCTCAACGCGCAATTTGCCGAGCGCCGGGTCGAGAAGACCTATCTGGCGCTGCTGCACGGGCAACTATCGCCCGCTCAGGGCCGGGTCGATGCGCCGATGCGATGCGACTGGCCCAACCGCCCGCTGCAAATGATTGATTTGGAGAAAGGAAAATCGGCAATTACCGATTGGCGGGTGATTGAGCAAGGCTCCGGGATCACCCGCGTGCGCCTGAGCCCGCTCACCGGACGCAGCCATCAATTGCGCGTGCATATGTTGAGCCTGGGGCACCCGATACTGGGAGACCCGTTCTACGGGCCGCCTGCTTCGCGCGAAGCAATGGATCGGTTGGCCCTTCACGCCCACCGTCTTACACTGACCCATCCTGCAAGCGGTGCCCGTGTGAGCTTTGAGGCTCCCCCACCCTTCTAGGCATCGCATTCAAGGCTGAGAGGGCCGAAGCAGCGCGAGGCAGCTTCGGCCGTGTCGCTTAATCTGCGTGCAGATTAGTTATTCGACTGCTGTTGGCGCATTTCTTCGATCTGCATCTCCAGCTTTTCCTGTTGTTTGGCCAGGAAGTCGCTTTCGATCACACCGAAATGGGTCAGCAGGCCGATCACGCCGAAGCCGATCAGGAACAGGCCGACGACATACTCAAGGAAATCGCGCTTGAACAGAACGATCAGACCACCCAGCAGGGCGAGGATCGGCAGCAGCGGAATACCAGCAACATCAAACATGAGATAACCCCTCTCCAGTAAAGTGACGCATTGTCATGCGCAGCGCCGAGCCTCGGGAGACGCGAAATGCCCGCGCCCCGAGATGATTCGGCCTTTCGGAGTTAATCTTGTTCCGAGACAAAACAGAAGGCTTCTGCGCCAGGACCAACAAATTTTCACGCCCCCCTGCGGCATCGCACACCGTAAGCCGGGGGCGCGTGGGGCTGTGAAAGGGACCGCGCTGCGGCGGTGATCTTTCACAACATTGCCGCAAATCATTTTGCAACCCTCCTGGGGGTCATCCGTTGTTTGCGCAGCCGGGCAGAACAGAAACCGGCGCAACAAACGGAGAAGAAGATGAACCGCTCGCTCAAGAACTCAGCCCTCGCCCTCAGTGTCGCCGTCGCGGCGGTCGTGGGTGGACCGGTATATGCTGAAACCGCCAAAGGCGATTTCGTGCAGCAGGTCGAGAAGACGCAGCACATGGCCTCGGATTGGATCGGGCAGCCCGTCTACAATGGCGCCACTCAGGACGCCGAGATGATCGGTGATATCAACAACATCGTCCTGAGCGCTGATGGCCAGGTCGAATCGATCGTCGTCGGTGTGGGCGGCTTTCTGGGAATGGGCGAGAAGAATGTCGCTCTCCCGCTCGAGGGTATTACCCTGACGACCATGCCCGATGGTGAGAAGCGCGCCGTGATCGAGACTTCCCGCGAAGCGCTCGAAGCCGCTCCTGAAGTGGTGATGGGCGATGGCGAAGAATATGTTTCGGAACAACAGGTGAGTACCAAAAGCCAGAGCACCGACATGAAGGACGGCATCTCCGAAGGTGAGAAGCTTGCCGAGATCTCGCCAAGCACCGTCACCCCCGAAAACATGATCGGCCAACGGGTCTACACGATCAGTGATGATGACTGGGTCGGCGAAGTCGGCGATGTCGTGATGGGTGCCGATGGCAAGATCGAGAAAGTGATCGTCGATTTCGGTGGGTTCCTGGGCATTGGCGAGAAAGACGTTGCCGTGCCGCTCTCAGCCCTGAGCCTGCGCGATGATGGCGATGCCGATGGCGACTATTATGTCTATGTCGACTACTCGCGAGAGGAGCTTGAAGCAGCGCCGGAATATCAATCGACCCAGTCGTGATCCTTGATCGGCACGCAGACTAACAAGGGCGAGCACTGCTCGCCCCAATGATAAAATGATCCCTCACACATTCTCGGCGTCCGGCCTTGCCGGGCGCTTTTTTTGCCCCCCGGCCCAGCGCTCGACCGACTCTCCCCTCCTATAAGGAGAGCGTCTCACCACGATAGGCGGCGATCGGCGCGGAGAGTTGCTGCGCGATCTGCGCCAGCTTGGGGCCCATTTCCTCGATCAGGCACTGCTTGGGCGCCCGGATGGAAGCGCTGCCGCAATTCATCGAGAACAACCGCTCCCCATCCGGCGAGACAATGGGCGCAGCCACTGCGTGCACATCCTCGCGCCAATCGCCGGCGGAAAGCACTAAGCCGCGACTTTGGTAATCCTCCACCGCCTGTTCGATCCCTTCGGCGATCCGCGTGAAGTCCTCTTTCGCTTCCTCGCGCATGCGCTCGATCAGAAAGGCTCTTTGCTCTTGCGGCATTGCAACCAGAATGCCCCGCCCCATCGCCGTGGTAGCGAGCGGCAGATGCGAGCCGACGCCCATGGACAAGGCAATCGCCGCCTCGGCCCGCGCCACATCCAGATAGAGCACGCTCAGCCGATCCCGCGCCCCGAGCGCCACATTGCATTCGGTCTCGCTGGCCAGCTCTTCCATCAACGGACGGGCGCGCTCGCGCAGATCGACGCTGGCAATCATCGCAAAGCCGAGCGCGAGAACGCCGGGCCCCAAAGAATAGGCGCCGGTGCGCGAATGCGAGGTCAGATAGCCGAGCTCAAGCAAGGTCGCGGTGAGCCGCGACACGGTTGGTTTTGGCAAGCCCGTGCGCTCGGCCAAGTCCTGATTTCCCAGCGAAATTTCGCCGGGGCGAAAAGCGCGCAGGATATCAAGGCCCCGCGCGAGGGCCGTGACGAATTGACGATCCTTGCCACCGCCTTCCTCGGGGATCCCGAACTCTCTGGCGGTCAATTCACTCGAAGCGGCGCCTGATTTGCGAACCATGACATTTCCTTGCTTGTCTTGCCTCTGCCTGTCTCGTTCCCGCCCGCATGGCGAGCTTCCGGCGAACGCAACCGATGCTTTGAACCAAACGCTGTAGAACGCTCATTCCTGAGCTTGAGGCTGCGGTTTTGTGCACCGCCGCACGCGTGTCAAGCCCTGCGCTTGGGCAGATCCTGCGCCTGATCAATTTTTGCGCAATCCTTTCGGCCCATGGCGCTCGCGCATCGACACAACGCGTCTATATTCCGACTGCCAAAATTGCTTTTCAAGCAGTATCGTCTCCGAAAGACAAAATCGCGCGGAGCCCACCCGAGAATTACCGCCCAAATTCGCTTCCAAAGATCGCTTCCAGGAGAAACTGATGCTCGCAGATCGCGAACCGCCGCAAACACAAGATGCCACGCTCTGGCGCCGTTATCTGGCCACGGGCTTACGCGTGCCGGTGGTCGCGGCGCCGCTTTTCATCATCTCCAACCCGCGCTCGGTGATCGCGCAATGCAAGGCCGGGATCATCGGCAGCTTTCCAGCGCTCAATGCCCGTGAGGCGCCGGGCGAGGTGATCCAGCTCGAAGCCTGGCTCAAGGAAATCACCGAAGCGCTCGACCGGCATAATCAGGAGCACCCCGACCATCCCGCGGCGCCTTTTGCCGTCAACCAGATCGTGCATCGCTCCAACACAAGGCTGGAGCGTGATGTCGAGATCTGCGCCAAATGGCGGGTGCCGGTATGGATCACCTCGCTGGGCGCGCGTGAGGAGGTCAATCAGATCGCCCATGAAGCCGGGGGCGTGGTGCTGCATGATGTCATCAACAACCGCTTTGCCCGTAAAGCCGTCGAGAAAGGCGCTGATGGCCTGATCGCGGTGGCTGCTGGGGCTGGCGGACATGCTGGCGCGCTCTCTCCCTTTGCGCTGATCCAGGAGATCCGCGCCTGGTTCGAGGGGCCTTTGCTGCTCTCCGGCGCGATTGCGACCGGACAATCGGTGCTGGCGGCGCAAGCAATGGGCGCCGATGCCGCCTATATCGGCACCGCCTTCATCGCCACCGAGGAGGCGCGGGCACAGGACGCCTATAAACAGATGATCGTCGAGAACAGTGCCGCCGATATCGTGTACTCGAACTATTTCACCGGCGTGCATGGTAATTATCTCGCCCCTTCAATCCGCGCGCAGGGGCTGGATCCCGATCGCTTGCCGCAAAGCTCTCCGGATGCGATGGATTTTTCTCAGGCGCTGGCGCAAGAGCCAAGAGACAGCTCGGGCGAAAGCAAGCCCAAGGCCTGGAAGGAGATCTGGGGCGCAGGCCAGGGGATCGGGGCCGTCACCAGTATCGGCCCGGCGAGCGCGGTGGTCGCGCGCCTGTCGGACGAATACAGCGCCGCCCGCGCGCGCCTGTGCTCGGGCGAGCCTGCTGCCTGAGCGCCGCCGATACGCAGCATTTCAGCTATCTGAGCGGGAGACGGGCATGATTCTCGGCGCTATTCGTGCTAATCTGCCCGCATCACCCAATCGAGAGAGCTGTGATGATTGATCTGGGCGGGGTCACGATGAATGTGGGCGAACTGCTGCCCGCCATGATGCTTCTGATCGCCGGCGCGCTGCTATCGGTGATCCCCGAAGCGATCCGGGCGCTCTTTGCCGCGCGCGGGCAGCGACGCGACCGCCGCCGCCTCTCGGCCGAGCACATGAAGGCCGAGCTGGTCGCGATGCTGAAAACCTCCGATATCCTGTGCCAGCAGCCCTATTTCGAAGCGGTGGCCGCCGGAGATCATGAGGAAGCCGATCGCTACCGAGAAGATGCCCTGATCATGGCCGAAGCTGTCGATACGCGTTTTGCTACGGAAGGGGCCGATCATGTCCTGGATGTCGGCGCCGCGTCCAAAACCCGCTATTTCTACGCCAAACGGCTGATCGTGGCGGTGCGCTTGTTGATGAAAGCCTTCAAGGAACGTGGCGAGGACCGCTCAGACGCAGCGCGCAAGGACGCCGTCCGCATCCTGCGCCTGATGAAGGAAGCAAGATCCGAGATCGCCGCGATCGTCTGAGCCGTTGCGCAGAGCGCGCCCCACTAGCTCGCGCGGTTCACCGGGTTCCCGATCACGCTGAGAAACTCCTTGCGCGTGCCCAGATTGGAGCGGAACAGGCCGAGCATGGTGCTCGTGACCATCGACACCCCCGGCTTGTGCACGCCGCGTGTGCTCATGCAGTGATGCTCACCCTCGATGACAACCGCCACGCCCTTGGGCTGCAAGACATCCTGGATACAAGCAGCAATCTGCGCGGTCATTTTCTCCTGGACTTGCAGCCGTTTGGCATAAGCCTCGACCACCCGCGCCAGTTTCGAGATGCCGACAACGCGGTCGGTGGGAATATAGCCGACATGGGCCTTGCCGATGATCGGCGCCATGTGATGCTCGCAATAACTCTCGAAGCGGATATCGCGCAGCACAACCATCTCGTCATAGCCCTCGACCTCCTCGAAGGTCCGCTGGAGATAGGCGATCGGGTCTTCTTCGTAGCCGCGGAACCATTCGCGATAGGCGCGTGCGACGCGGCCCGGCGTGTCGAGCAGACCCTCGCGCTCGGGATCATCTCCAGCCCAGCGCAACAAAGTCCGTACCGCTGCCTCTGCTTCCTCTTGCGAGGGGCGGATCAGGGCTTCGACTTCCTCTTCACGCGCAGCGCGTTCGATATCAAAGCCACTCTGGGTACTCTGGCGCTCGTGCTTGTTCATGCACACCCTCCGGTTCCTGCTCGCGACCTCAAGCTTTCCCGGAGCGCGGCGGTCAGTTGAACCGCGTCTTTTCGAAGGGACTGTCGAGCGAGAAGGTCGGTATCTCGACATCGACAAGGCTCCCATCCGGGTTTTCCATCCGGTAGCGCCCCGCCATGACCCCGGAAGGTGTTCGCAAAGGCGCTCCGCTTGTGTATTCGTAACGACACCCGGCCTGGATCACCGGTTGTTGCCCGACGACCCCTTCGCCAGAGACTTCCTGCGAGTTGCCCTTGCTATCGGTGATCAACCAGTACCGATGGGTCAGCTTCAGCGCATCCGTGCGCTCATTGCAAATGGCGACCTTGTAAGCCCAGACATAGTGATTGAGAGCCGGGAAGGAATGGCTCTCCAGAAAAATCGGCTCGACCACCACCGTGACGTCATTCGACCGGCTCTCGAAACGGGTTCTTTCGCCAAAAGATACCGGCTCATGCAGGATCTGCTTTTGTGCCATGGCCATCATACTCTCCGGACTGCCGCTGCCATAAACCAAGCTGAACAGTAACAGCAGGGCTTGTCCAGAGCTTTGATGGTGGGTTTTTTCGCATCTGCGTGCTCAGACCTGATCAAGCGCCTCCAGCAGATCCGCGAGCAGATCCTGCGGATCCTCGAGCCCGACCGACAGGCGTAGCAATCCCTGAGAGATGCCCAGATGCTGGCGGTCTTCCTCAGACAATCGCTGATGCGTTGTCGTGCTCGGATGGGTGATGATCGATTTCGCATCGCCCAGATTATTGGAGATCAGGATCAAATTCAGCGCGTTGAGGAAACGGAAGGCCGCTTCCTTGCCGCCCCTGACCTCAAAGGCGATCATGGTGCCGCCCCCGCTCATCTGCTGCTGGACGAGCGCATGTTGGGGATGGCTTTCGAGCCCCGGATAGAGCAGCCGCACCAGCTTGCCATGCCCTTCCAGCCCGCGGGCGATGACATCGGCGCTTTGTGCCTGGGCGCGGCAGCGCAGGTCGAGCGTCTCCAACCCCTTGAGCATCACCCAGGCGTTGAACGGGCTGAGCGCGGCACCGGTGTGCTTGATATAGGTCTCGACCGGCCCACGAATCGTTTCGGCGTCACTGAGCAATACGCCGCCCAGGCAACGGCCCTGACCGTCGATATGCTTGGTGGCCGAATACATCACCATATCGGCGCCAAGCTCCAGCGGGCGCTGGAAGATCGGCGTGGCAAAGACATTGTCGACCACCAGTTTGGCGCCGGCCTCATGAGCGATATCGGCAATGGCGCGGATATCGACGATTTCAAGCGTCGGGTTTGACGGGCTCTCCAGAAAGAAGATCTTGGTCTCGGGCCGCACCGCCGCCTTCCAGGCCGCCAGATCGCCGCCATCCACCAGCGTATGAGAGACCCCGAAACGCGCCAGCAGCGTCTCGATCACATAAAGACAAGAGCCGAACAACGCCCGAGCCGCCACCACGTGATCTCCGGCGGCGAGCTGCGAGAACATCGCCGCATTCATCGCCGCCATGCCCGAAGCGGTGGCAAAGGCTGCCTCTGCGCCCTCAAGCGCTGCGACCCGGTCCTCGAACATCGCCACGGTCGGGTTGCCATAGCGCGCATAGATAAAGCTGTCCTCCGGCGCCTCGCCCTTGAACCGGGCCTCGGCGCTTTCCGGGCTCGGGTAAACAAAGCCCTGGGTGAGGAACATGGCCTCTGACATCTCTCCATACTGGCTGCGGCGGGTGCCGCCATGCACAAGCTGGGTGCGCGGACGATAGCTGTCCGCCTTGGTCTTGGTCGCCATGTCGGTAAGTCTCCTGCTGGCCTGCATCTTCCACGATTGCAGGCACGGCCTCTTTAGCGCTTTTTGCTCAAGCGTGGCGCGCAAGCGGGCCCCAAATCACCACAAGGTGCTCATAACCGCAGATCCGGCCATGCGTCAACTGGCAGGCGCGGCAAGTTATTCCCTGCACAAATCGTGATAATCCAAAGCGTTAATCTATTGCGCGCAGTGCGGGGGAAAGGAACCGCCCTCATCTCGGGTCAAAACGCGCAATTGTTCTGTTTTGGCGCAGCACTGGGCCATTTCTCCCCGCCGATGACCCTATTGCGGGCTCAATTCGGCCCGTGCGCCGCCTCAGGGCTTGGCATTCTCCTTGCTCATTCTCTGGCCAGGAAGCGCCGCTCCACGCGAGTGGCCCGCGAGAGAGAGCCGGGAGGGAGAGCCCATGTTGATCCGCACCATCATCGCCCTTCTGGCCGCATCGATCGCGCTCGCCGCGCCGCTGATGGCTCCGGCGCAAGAGGGCCAGCCGCTCGATTACGCCATGGCCGAAGGCAGCGCGATGAAGGGTCCGCGCGGCTTTTATGAGCTGTGTCAGCGCGAGCCCGAGACTTGCCCCGTTCCAGCCGAGAACCGCGGGCCGGTCATGGTGCGCCTCTCCGACGCCGCGATGAAGGCGCTGGACTGGGTCAATCGTCAGACCAATGCTGCCTTTGAGCCGGTGACCGATATCAAGGCCCATGGCGTCTCGGACCTATGGCAGATGCCGAGCATCACCGCCGATTGCGAAGACTATGTCATCGCCAAACGCGCCGCCCTGATCGCGCGCGGCTGGCCCGCCGAGGCGCTGCTGATCGGCGTCGTCAAGGGCACGCTCTCCCCCTATCATGCCGTCCTGATCGTGCGCACCGATCTGGGCGATCTGGTCCTCGACAACATGCGCGACGACATTCTTGGCTGGACCCAGTCCGGCTATGAATGGGTGGTGCGCCAATCCCAGCGTGACCCCTATATCTGGGTGCGCATCATTGGCCGGCGCGAGGCCCCTGCTCTTTCCAGCCCGTCGATACGCACGGCGGGCTAGGTCATGAACCCATATATGTCGCTGTTGTCAGCCACCTTCAGGGGCTTGTCCGGCCAGAAATCGGCGCGCAGTCGGTGTGGCCCACCGTCAAGC
>JALEFY010000030.1 GCA_022760435.1 Neomegalonema sp. | reverse complement strand
CCCCCCCCCCCCCCCCCCCCCCCCCGCAGCCTTCAATTTGCACTGCGGCAGATCTGCCACGACACAGGTCGCCTGCTGGCAGAGGCGATTCACCCACTCCCGCGAACCGGGCACGCTGCCTAAAGCGAAAAGGTCCGACTTCTCGATCAATAGACCCGCTCAATCCCGATTTGGCGCAATTGCTCGAGGATCGCAAGCGCCTCCTCACGGTCGACATCGGATTTGCGTAGCGCATCGAAAGTGATCGCGTATTCATTTTCGATGCGCGTCCCGTAGACGCCGGGATTATCGGTTGCCAGCGTCGCCAATGTACGCCCCTTCGTCGTTGCTAACAGCGGCAAGAATGGCAAGTTCTCCGGCCCCAACGCCCCATGCATGCGCCAGTTGGAGCTCGGGTTGAACTCCAGGATAACCCCGCGATCGCGGAGCTCCTGATGCGTTCGCTCCTGGGCCCAGGAAACCAGCTCATCCAGATCCGGACCAATCGTGGCGACAGGAACCGGCTTCAGGCGGCGCTTGATGATCTCATCGCTGTGCGCCTCCTGTTCATGGAGCCGCTTCACGATGCCCGGCCAACCGGGTTGCTCAGGTGCAATCGGAAAGCGCCGACTTTCGTTCAAAAGCTCAAAGACCCGCAAGGACGGAATGTTCTCCAGACTGCCATAAATCGTCTCGGCGGTGCGCCAGAGAAATTCCTCCAAACGGCGCAGCGGACGACCACCATGATTGGCGTTCTCCCGCATTGAAAGGGTGTAAAGCCAGGCATAGGCATCGAATTGCTTACCCTCTTGCGTCATGATCTGCCCCGGACGGCTTTCGCGATGCTGCTCGGGATCGACTGCAAGAGCCAGCCCATGGCCGATCGTATCGCCGGAGCGCATATTCAGCAGAGAGACGGAGGACCAGATTTCGTGCACGCCCTCGACAACCTGCGCGAAATCTTCGCCCGAATGGCAAGTCACGCCCAATTGGCGCGATTGCATCAGCGGCGCTGATCTTCCCTGCCGACACAGGGTGCACCAATTCGGGTATTGGACCTGCGCGCCATCCCTCTGCTGCGCGATGGTCAGTCGCTCGAGGGCCATGTGGCTTTCATGATCGCCCCTCAGAAGGTTGCTCACGAAGGCCACATGATAACTGGGCAGGCTTCTTTCTTGACCGGCAAAGTCTATCCTCGCGATCTTTGACCCAAGATCTCCCGGGGCAAATTGGTGGTCGAGCGCCCATTTTCGAAATTGATGTAGGACCGCGCTCTCGCGGTCCAGGGTGAGGATAAATTTCTGAAAGTTTGCACGGCGCGCCAGGCTTCTTTTGAAGTGAATAGCAAAACGGATCTCCGGCTCGCCACGATCGGCGGACGACGCGGGAAGGGACAGATGTGTCTTGCTGAATTTGTCCCAAGCCTGAAGAAACCCGTAATACTCCTGGGGCGTCGCACATGGCCCGGCACGCAACTCCAAACGCCTGAGTTTTTTCTGACTTTGGCCGATGACAAAGAAGGCGTCATCGAGTTGACGGATCTGACGCGATGGGATTGTAGCGCCCCCTGAATACCCTCCCACAATGAATGAACGGCCATAAATTCCCGCGCCGACCATGGCGTTACGCTGGATGGATTTTCGGATCGACCGCGGAACGGCCCTGATCGAGCTGCTGAAAATGCCGCGAAAGGCGGCGAGCCCTACCGAGGTCTCGATCCCCTGTTGTAGGTTACAGATAAATCGCGACTTCACCCGGATATACCATTTCAGGGCACGTTCGGTTGCCAGAGCGCCATCGTCGTAATCCGAGCCAATCCTAGCGAACCCACGCAACAGGAGCTTTCGTTCGCGCAACAGGCGAACCTCTTGCTGCTTTCCGGGATTATCTGCCAGAATCACCGGGATATTTAGCGCCCCCTGATCAACAATTTCGCCATCCCCACGCGGCGAAGCCCACAGGCGCCGGACGCGCTTCAGATCTTCGATGAGGTTCTCGCGAAAACGCGCATTGGCCGCGCCGCGTCCTTGAAAAAACTTCATCTCCTGAGGCGGCACCTCGCCGGCAACGATATCGAGCCAGAGCAGATGCGGACTACGTATGCCGCCCAGATGAACATGAAGATCGCTCAGGCCGCGCCGCGTGAGGGTCGCAAGGTCGCGATCTGATATGCCGGTCACGATCCCCCAATTTGACAACTTCTCCAGATCATTCGCCCAGCCCCGGCGAGCCAATTCACAACAGATCAGAGTGTCCGGTTCGAGACGGGATGTGATCTGATGCCAGATATGCAGGTTATTGAGATCAATGGTCGGCTCATCGTCCTCAAAGTGAATGCGGAGTTTGCTATGCGTCAAGATCTGCTGCAGCGTCTTTAAAAGAGGGATCCGGGACGCCGTCCCCTCGCTAAGATCATCAAAAATCGCCTCAGCATCTTCGATCGATAACAAGTGGTTTCTGGAAACCGCGTCCTGAATGCAGGTATCTCGGGGCGGACTTTCGACGCGCGCACGCTCCATGTCCGAGCGAATGCCGACGATCCGATCAATCAGGAAGCTTAACGCTATCGGGTCACATTGATACGATTGCGCGCGACGCTTAAGACGGCTCATGATGCTTCACCCAAGAAATCGGTTAAGTGTTATCACCGACTCTCGCATCTTCTTATTTAGGGTTTTCATCGACAGCCCTCTCAAGCCTTACGCAGTATTCAAGCGCCGCATCGAGATGGCGCTCAATATCGTGAAAAACGCCGCTCTCATTATGCCATTTACGGCTCCCCGTCGCGTTCGCGGAACCGAATGAACCGTCGAATTCTCCCTCCACGCCTTTCTCTCCCCTATTGACCAAATGGAGCTTTCTTAGCGATTCTTCGATTAGCTTAGCAACTGCGGTATCTTTGCCCCCTTCACCTTTGAGCGCACGGTACAAGGCCGCAGGCCCGGCAATGCCCAAGGTCGACATCGCCACGTCGGGAAAGCGTGTTGGTATGATGGGACGATCTTCGCTTGCCGCTCCTCCATCACGTCGCTGCAGGTACCAGTTCAACAGCAATTGCAGGGCGTCATGCTCGATGCCCGCACGCGAGCGGATGCAGTATCGGTTGAGCCAATTGACCAGAATCTTCCAACTCTTAAGCGCTTCTCTCGCCGCATCTTTGCGCTCAGCATAATTGCGGGAGGGGGAGCCTTCTTTTGGGGCATCATAGAGGATCGCCGAGACCTCCAGATGGATCAAGGCTGGCAGGCTCGGCGCCAGCCCCCAGACGAACAGAACGAGAGAGCGCTCAAACAAGGCATGCTTGATCCGCAGCCGGTCGTTATATGCTTGTTCCGTTTTTTGCGCTTCGAGGCGTGGAGCAAACAAGGATCCAGGGAAGGCATGGCCAGGGCGGAGTGACTGAGCCCAGCTTTCGACGTCATTCTTTTGCGTTTGCGAGAGTTTATCTAGCATCTGTGTTGCTTGCGTGATCTCAGCCATCTTGGAATGATCACCTAAGACATTGCAGAGAAACGCAGAAGCACAGACCCTCTTCCAGGAAGCGTCGACGTACTTGCTCAAACTTTTACGATCCTCTTTTACCTTCGGCATTTTTGATTGGTATTTTCTTTCGATCGGAGCAAATGCGCTGATTTGCGACATGAGCCACGCATCCATTTCGGCCGCACCGGTAGCATTGTCCGGGGTAAGGCCCAGCTTTATTTGACCCAAGAGCGCGAGTGGGTCATTTATTTTCTTTGCATCAACAAATGCAAAGGCCCTGCAAATCATTCTCAACACATCTACGCGCTTCAGAATAGAGTATCGTTGAACTTGAGGAACCGTATTGGCGCGAAGTAACTCCGTGCTCCCTCCAATACGTTCGATTGTCGCAATCTGCCCGGCGAAAATCCGCCCCGCGTGCCAGGCACGGCGCACGTGATTGACCAGCCATGCGTAATCGGTTGCATGACGACTGAGCCGCCTCATTTCAAGCCAGTCCGGATAAGTAGTGGCGTTGATTCTAATTTCATCGTCCGACCAAGCCCGGATCAGGGGAACGAAAATCTTGTCATTCGCTTGCCGAACAACGTCACCGGCGACCTGCGAAACGGCCGCCTGTCCCGCGCCATAACCGCTTAAATGACAAAGATAATCGAAGTTCCGGCGCATATATTCAATTTGATCGATCGAGCTCTCGAAATGATTATTATTCATCTCAGACGCAACCAGCCTTCCGTCGATCGATTGCGAAACAGGATTTTTTACCTCGAACTTTGTTAAGTCCAAGCTTGCCATGGGTATAACAATTTCAGACCAATATTCTTCGATAAACTTGTCGACAGCTTTTACATACTTCCCTTTAAACTTCTCTCCCTTCGGCCTCGATTTGCTCTCAAAATCGACTAATTTCGATAAATCTCCAGCAAATCTCAACAGCTCTCCCATCATTTTCTCGAGCGGACCATCTCCTAAATATGGCACTTTTCCGTCACTTGCGACACGTTTGATCAGGAAACAGTCCTCTAAAGCGCGCCCTAAATCACGACCGGAAAACCCGTGATCTCTCGTCGATGAAAATAATGTCCTCCAATTATATATAAGATTATTATCCCAGATTGAATGGGTCGATTTCTGGTCTTGCCAAGCTATTTCGGGAAGGTACTGCATGTCACTGAAATAGAGGCAATTTGCCGGGATCACGATGTGGTCGAGTACGCTGCTGGCTCCATATTGACGCTGGCGGCGTTTCGGACTTGCGAAGAAAGGGTTATGTCCGACAAAACTTGGCCCGGCAGGGATCGGTAACAGCCCCTTTGGCGGCAAAGACTTGACATGCAGTGGGGTCGGAAGCGCGATTTCAAGATCCATCCGGAAGCAAAGGTAGTCGTAGCTATACTCACCGCTGAACAACTTGCGATCATTGATCTCAAAATGACGCTCCCCGGTCCAAGACGCATGGGCAGCTTGCCGGCGCAACCAAGTAATCACGCTGACATCTTGATCGCCGAAACGGTGACTAAGGGCATAATTGTCGGGCGCCTCGAACAACACCACGGCGAGGCGCTTTCCATGCTCAGCCTTCAATCGGCGCGAAGCCAGATCTGAATTTGGCTCAGGTCGCGTAAAGCGGGACAGCGTGCGCAATTGCCGGATTGACCTCGGTCTGAGCTCGACACCGTATACAGTCCAATAGAGCCACCAACTGATGTAGTTTTCGAGGGAAGCTCCCTTGTTCTGCACCGAAATCGGGGACCCTTTCTGATCTATATTGAAGGGAGCACCACATGCATCGCTGATGCGGACATGCATGTAGTCTGCCTCAAAGCGTTTCAACTGCAACTTGCAGAATTCTTCGAAGCTGAGTTGTATGATCGTTTCAAAATCTTTATTCTCTCCGTCCCCCGCCTCCAGGCCAAGGAAGAACCGGTTGAACCGTGGTAAAACCTTGTCTAGATACTCTTCGGTTTGATGGCGAAGATTGCGGCGCCATTCATGCGCGTCGGCATCATCCGGCCGGCTTAAGGCTCGAATGGAATTCGACAATCCGTCCATGGCGGTCAGCAGCAAGCTGTCCCGCATCGATTTTACATTGCCAGCAACGAGGGTGACGATCCGGGGATGATCCAGGAAAACCCGGATCGAATTGAGCATGTCAGCCGTCATCTCGGGACGCACATCAGTGTCGTCGAGAAAAATACCGAGAAGCTGAAACCCCATCGTGTCCAGAAACTCGTTGACGAACCTACGCCATTCGTTGACGCGGGAGAAACTCTTACCGCTATAGCGACCGCGCACCTCAAAGTAATGATCGACGTTAAGACTTTCCCTCAAGATCGCTTCCTGACCTTCGGGTTGCGAGAGATACCAGCCTGAAACAACTTCCTCATTCAGCTTTCTTTTGAGACTTTCGAGGGATTTTAGTCTTTCCTCAGTCGAGGACCTCTGCCTGATCTCCTGATCAATCTTTTCGTCCATCATCGCAAAGATGCCCTCAAGCAGAGGCTGTGACATCTCGAGATCTGATGGAAACAAAACCCTCAGAGTACAGACGGTACTCAGCGGCTTTTCCAGGGATTTGGGTGCTTGGGGCTGCTTTAGGACGCGTTCGATTCTGAGGTTGTCGATGCTGCCGTCATATCCGCCGCCCCCCGCAGATTGCTCACCGCCACTTCCTGCGTCGACGCCCGCATACTCATCACTCAGCTCCCCACGTACTTTCTTCAGGAAGTCATCGGCTCGTTGCCTTGGGTCATCGTTTGCCAAGCGCGTCGGGCGGCCAAGATAGCCCATGATCCAGCGGATCGTGAACATCAACGTGGTCTTCCCAGCACCGCGCGCACCGTCAATCAGGAACACGTTCTGCGGGCGGCGGGTAAATTGTCGGCTGAGATAGCGCCGGGGATCATGCGGATTTTCATCGCGATGCCTGACCTCAAGCTCGGCTATCTCATAGGTCCGCAGCAAAACGCGGCGAACCGTCATTTTTTGCGACTTGGTGAGCTTTTCATAGTCACGAATTGGCGCGGCAGCGGTGTCGGCGCCATTGTCAACATTGGTCATGATTTTCCCCTTTGCCATCGCGCGGGATCGCGGCTCTCCCTTATGGGATGAAAACATGGGACTACCGGTCTGGCAATAATGAACGGCGCTTTCATTCTCGGGCCTCGGCTGGGCGCTCGGCTTGCTTTTCACTTGGCCCATGGCGGCGCCGGATTGACCTAGTGAAAATCCCGGCTTGGAAAAAGTATTTTGGCCTGCTCGCGCGGGTGGCGGGCGCGGGTTCTTGAAGGGGGGAGCGGGCGTTTGGTTTCGTCGGCGCGGGGGGTGGAGACGTCGATGGTGCCGGGGATGGTGCCGGGGTTTTGGATGGCGAGGTTTGGGGGAGCGAAGTTTGGGGGAGCGGCGTCCAAGCAGTCCAGTTGCTCCGACAGATCCTCGATCCGCCAGGCGATCAAATGGGTGACAATGCCTTCGCGCTGCAGCTTGCCTTGCACGCGCAGCAAGCGCCCGGCAATCACGGCGCGGCGGAAGCGCTCATAAACCTTGGGCCAGACCACGACATTGGCCACCCCGGTTTCATCCTCCAGGGTCACGAAAATCACCCCCGAAGCGGTGCCCGGCCGCTGACGGGTAATCACGAGGCCGGTGATTGTCATCCGCGTACCATCCATCGCGCTGGCTTGCTGCTGAGCGGTGTTCCCCCGCACTCTTGCGCGCAGCAGGGCGAGCGGATGGGCGCGCAAGCTCAAACGCGTGGCGACATAATCCTCGATCACCTCTTCCCCCATCGAGGCAGCGGGCAGAGCGATCGGCGGCTCCACAATCCCTTCATCATCGACATGCTGAAACAGCGGCATCTGGCGCGGCGCCTGTAGAGCCTGCGCCGCCCAGATCGCCGCGCGCCGCGTATAGCCAAGCCCGGCAAAGGCATCGGCCTCGGCCAGGCGCGTAAGGATCGGCGCCGAGGCAGCCCCGCGCTGCCAGACACTCTCCAGGCTCGGATAGCCATTGCGGCGCTCATCGCTCAGCGTCTGGCCGGTCTGCGCATCGATGCCCTTCACCTGCCGAAAGCCAAGCCGGAGCGCCAGACCTGTCGCAGCAGGCTCCAGCGTGCAATCCCAATCGCTGGCATTGATGCAAACAGGCCGGATCTCGACCCCGTGCTCACGCACATCGCGCACAATCTGCGCCGGCGCATAAAACCCCATCGGCTGCGAATTGAGCAGCGCGCAGGCAAATATCGCCGGATGATAGCATTTGAGCCAGGAGGACGCGTAGACCAGCGCCGCAAAACTCGCCGCATGGCTTTCGGGAAAGCCATATTCGCCAAAGCCCTCGATCTGATTGAACACCCGCTCGGTAAAGTCAGCGGCATAGCCACGCGCGGTCATGCGCTCTATGAACAGATCGCGATAGCTCTGAATGGTGCCGGTCTTGCGAAAGGTCGCCATCGCGCGGCGCAGGCCATCGGCCTCATCGGGGGTGAATTGCGCCGCGACCATCGCGATCTGCATCGCTTGCTCCTGAAACAGCGGCACGCCGAGCGTTTTGCCGAGAATTTCATCGAGCTCCGGATGCGCATACTCCACGGCCTCTTCCCCGTTGCGGCGGCGCAGATAGGGATGGACCATATCGCCCTGGATCGGGCCGGGCCGGACAATCGCGACCTCGATCACCAGATCATAGAATTTGCGCGGCTTCATGCGCGGCAGAAAATTCATCTGCGCCCGACTTTCGACCTGAAACACGCCCAGGGAATCGCCTTTGCACAGCATGTCATACACCGCTGGGTCCTCCTCGGGGATGCTGGCAAGCGTCAGGCGCGGGCCGCCATGGGCCGCAAGCAGGTCAAGCGCCTTTCGAATGCAAGTCAGCATGCCAAGGCTGAGCACATCGACCTTCATCATCCCCAGAGCGTCGATATCGTCCTTATCCCACTCAATCACCGTGCGATTCTCCATCGCGGCATTTTCAATCGGCACATAGGCATCGAGCCGGTCGCGGGTGATGATGAAACCGCCCACATGCTGTGACAGATGGCGCGGAAAACCGATGAGCTCATGGACCAGATCCAGCGTCTGGCGCAGGCGGCGATCGGTCGGGTCGAGGCCCAGCTCACGAATATGCTGGTCCGGTATGCCTTTGCTGGACCAGCCCCAGACCTGGCTTGCCAGCGCACAGACCATATCTTGCGACAGGCCCATCACCTTGCCGACCTCGCGCAAGGCGGCGCGGGCGCGAAAATGGATCACGGTCGCGCACAGCCCGGCACGGTGGCGGCCATAGCGCTCATAGATATACTGGATCACCTCTTCGCGGCGCTCATGCTCGAAATCGACATCAATATCCGGCGGCTCGCCCCGCGCCTCGGAGATAAAACGCTCGAACACCGCGGAAATCAGCTCAGGATTGGCATCGGTGATGCCAAGCACATAGCAGACAACCGAGTTGGCAGCCGAGCCCCGACCCTGACAAAGGATCTGCTGATCGCGGGCAAAGCGCACCACGTCATGGACCGTGAGGAAATAGCGGGCGTAATCGAGCCTCTCGATCAGGCGCAGCTCCTTGGCGATGGCGGCGGTGATTTTCGGGGGCGCGCCGCTCGGATATCGCCAGCGCAGCCCCTCTTCGGTCAGGCGGGTCAGGCGCAGTTGCGGTGCCTCGCCCTGGGTGACCTCATCGGGATATTCATAGCGCAACTGGCTCAGATCGAACTGGCAGCGCTCGGCGATCTCCAGGCTGCGGCGGACCGCGCCAGGATGCGCCTGAAACAATCGCGCCATTTCCTGCGGACTGCGCAAGCGGCGTTCGGCATTGGGCAGCGCCCGGGTGCCGATACTGTCGATCTTCAGCCCTTCGCGCAGGCAGGTGAGCACATCGGCCAGTCGGCGGCGGCGGGCATGATGCATCAAGGCATTGGAGACCGCGACCAGCGGGGCATGCGCGGCCATGGCGCATTCTGCCAACTGCTGGAGGCGCTTTTGATCCTGCCCATCATAGAGCGGCGCGGCAGCGGTATGGACATGCTGCGGAAAATGGCGCGCCATGGCGGCGATTTCCTCGACTGGCGGGCTGAGCGGCTGATGGGGCAAGGCGAGCAGGATCATGCCAGAACCCCATTCATACAGATCGCTCTGTGTGAGATGGCAGTCCCCCTTTTGTGCGCGCAATTTGCCGATCGATAACAGCCGCGTCAGCCGACCATAAGCCGCGCGGTCGGTTGGCAAAGCCACCCAATCGGTTTGAGCATCGCTGAGCACCAGTCGCGCGCCGACGATCAGTTTGGGGATGCTCAGCGGCTGGAAATCGGCATCCGGATGGGGCTCTGGCGGATCGGGCATTTCAGCCCGGCTGGACGGATCCTTGCGAGCGCGAAGGGTTTTGGCGCGCGCCCGCACATCCGCAACGCTCACCGTTTTTCGGGCGGGAATGGCTTCCTTTTTCAATTGCTTGAGCCGGGCATAGGCGCGCACGACACCGGCCAGGGAATTGCGGTCCGTGATCGCAATCGCGGCGAGGCCCAAGGCAGCCGCGCGCTCCACCATCTCTTCGGGATGCGACGCCCCGGTAAGGAAGGTGAAATTGCTGGTGACGGCAAGATCTGCAAAGCTCACAGGAATTCCCCCTGCACAAACCAGCGCCCGGCTTCGGCGGGTGTATGAAACAGCCAGAGACGATGGCCTTGCCGGGTTTGCACGCGCCAATAGTCGCGCGGACCCGAGCGCCAATCCGGATCCTCACACCACCATTGCGGGGCAATGCGCTCCGGGCCCAGAGCATCCTGGGTCTCAAACGGAGTGCGTCGCCAGCGAAAGCGCGCGGGCGGGGCTGCGGCTGCCCCCCGGCTCTGATCGAGCGCCATCACCGGCTCAGGGGTGAAGATCATCGGCGGACGCGGCGGCCCCTGATACTCGAATGGCATGGGGGTAAAAGACGCGGCGGGCACCAGCGCATAGCTGCGTTCGGGCAAATGGCTGTCCCTGGGTGCAAAGCGCAGCACCCGGTCAAATCCGATATGATTGCCCAGGCGCGCAATCAGTTCCGACAGATCGTCCCGTGCCGCATGAGTGCCCAGAGCATGCATCTGCTCCGGCTTGATCGGGGCCACTTCCAGCGCCTCCAAGCGCAGAGCATCGATGCCAAAGCCCGCATCGAAAGCCCCGATCGCGCGCTCAAAAAGCCGGGCGATGCGGCTGGGATCATCCATGGCCCGCGCCAGCCCGATATCGGCGGCATCAACACTGCCATCGCAGCGCTGAATGCTCAAACGCAGCGCGCAGGCCCCTTTTTGCTCGCGCCGCAGCCGCAGACATAAACGCTGCAACAGACGCTCCAACCCGGCTTGCAGATCGCCCGTCAGTCCAATGGGTTCAGGCAGATGCAAGCGCACAGCATAGGGCGGCTCGATTTGCATGGGAGAAACGGGCTCTGGGATTTCACCAAACAGCTGGTCCATACGCTGCGCGAGCAATGGCCCGAAACGCCGGGTCAGGGCCGCGCGCGGCAAGGCAGCAATATCGGCGATACAGCGCAGGCCGACCCGCTGAAGCTTGCGGGTTATGAGGTCATCAATGCGCAACGCTGCAACGGGCAGCGCCCCCAGCACAGCCCGCATCGCCTGCGCTTCTCCGGCAGGCACGGCGGATATCGCCTGCATCCGGGAGGAGGCAAAATGCGCCAGCGCCCAAGCGGCCCCCTTGGTATCGGCGATCCCGATACAGGCGCTGAGCCCCATGGCCCGCAAACGATCATGAGCCACTTGCGCCAGCGCAGCCTCGCCACCGAAGAGATGCGCGCAGCCGGTGATTTCCAACACCAGACCATCGGGAGGTTCGGCCGCGACCCAAGGCGTGTAGCGCAAGCTCCAGCGTGTCAAAGCCTTCAAAAACGCCAGAACCCGCTCCGGCTGCTCTGGCACCGCGCCCAGATCAGGAACCAGCGCTTTCGCATCCGCCAGGCTCATTGCCGTCTGAAGCCCCAGCTTGACCGCGCTCTTGTTCAGCGAGGAAAGCCGCCATGCGCCGCGCTCCATGCGCAAGACCGCCAGCGGACTGCCCCCCGCGCTCGCCCGCCCCTTCTGGCGCTGCATCAACTCCGCTGCCAGATGCGGAAACCACATGTACAGAACGCGACCCGGCATCCCACACACCCTTGAAGACCCCTAAAATACCTCTTTTGTTCCTTTTAAGTGCAAAAAAATGCGCTGTCGAGTCCAATCCCTGCTGCAATGGCAAACATTGCCAGCGTGTCTCGGCAGCGTTCGTGACCAGCCCCCGCTCCAGCAAACACAGCCCCGTGGCGCCCCCCGTTTCCGCCGCCAATTGCAAGCGGCGGCTGCTTGTGAGATCGGCAGGTTTCTCCAGATCGGCGATCACGAGAGTCGCGCTGTGGCGCAAGGCTTCCTCCATCGCCCATAACGCCTCGCGCTGATCCCTGGCCTGCACCAGCAGCAGCAAGGCTGGGTCGAGAAGGGGCGCCAGCCCCTGCGCATTCAGCCGCATCATCGAGCGCCTGCGCGAAATCCAGACAACCGGCCGCGCCGAGCACGCCGATTGCGCCGCCTGCATCACAGCAAAGGCCCAAGCGGAGGGCCCATAAGCCTCATGCACGCGGCCGATGGCAAGATTGGCGAGAGGAAGCGAAGCTGTATGGTCCACATTTGTTCTTTTAACGCGATGTGGCAAAATGTAAATCGAGAAATCCGCCCGCAGCAGAAAGGCGGGCACAGAAACACTCCGTGCCCAAAAGCGCCAGGATCAACTTCCCGTCCCCTGATCAAGGACGACGAAAGACACAGAGCCCATGCCTTCCGTCTGCCCCGCTCTCGGCAAGAGCCCGGCTCAGGCCGCTTTGGTCTTGGTCATCGAAGTCTTGGTCATCGAGCGATAAACCGCGGTCTCAAAATCCAGATAGCCGGAGAAGGAAACCGGATCGCCAAAGGGCAGGATCTGCGTCGCCCAATAGCCGCCCACTCCGTTCTGCCGGTCGATCCAGTAAAAACAGTTGGCCAGCCCCGCCCAACCGATCGCCCCCGCCGGGCGGCCCGTCGGCGCCTCTTGCTCATTGACCATGAAGGTATAGGACCACCCCTTGTTCAGTCCGGGGAAGAATTCGGCATCGTTCGAGAGCGCGGGGATGACGCCGGGCAACATCACCACCTTCTGATGCGGCTGAAGGCCGTTGCTCACCGCCTGCTCGACCGTCTCGGGCTTGAGCACCCGCCCGTTCGGGCCGTCACCATCATTGAGCCACATGCGGATGAACTTCATGTATTCGGGCACGCTCGCATAGAGCCCATGCCCGGCCATGTCGATCTCCGGGTTATCGGGCAGCGCGAAATCATCCATCGGCGAGAGCGCGCCATCGGCCCCGCGGGCATGGATCGTGGCCGTGCGCGCCTTCATGTCCGGGGTGCGGGTGAAAGCGATGTCTTGCATCCCAAGCGGCGCAAAGACCCGCTCCTTGAGCACTTGCGAAAGCCGCTTGCCGCGGATCCCCTCGACCACCTGCCCGGCCCAGTCGATATTGGTGCCGTATTCCCACTTCTCGCCCGGATCAAACAGAAGCGGCGTTTCGATCGCCGCGCGGCTGGCGCTGACAACGCTGGGCTGGCCATGCTCCTGCGCCATCCGGTTGTAATTCTCGTTGAAGAAATCATAGCCGAAACCGGCCGTGTGCAGCATCAGCTGCCGAGTGGTGACGTCCGATCTTGGCGCGCGCATGCGGGGCGCTCCGCTCGCGTCAAACCCCTCGAGCACTTGCAGCTTGCCGATCGCGGGGGCGTATTCCTTCGCGGGCGCGTCGAGATCGAGCAGCCCTTCCTCGACGCATTGCATCACCGCCGTCCCGCCGATCGCCTTGGTGGTGGAGAAGATCGCAAAGACGGTATCGGCGCTCATCGGCTCGCCGCCGAGCCGGCGCTCGCCTGCGGCGCCGGAATAGATGTCGCCAGCGCGGTCCGTCACCATGGCGACGACCCCGGGCACGCGCGGATCCGAAGTGACGACGCCGTCGAGCACCGCGTCACAGGCAGATTTCAAAATGGTCATGGCTTCCTCCCAGTTGGCCCTGTTTCTTCTGGTCCAGTTTCTTCTGGTTCAGGAAGCTTGCGCGCGCCCTTGCCGCTTGTCTGTCCGCGAGCGGCGAGGGCTGTTCGGTTTCGGCAGCAAAATGCCTCTCACCGCTCAATCAGCCCCCCGCGCTCGCGCGATGGTATGCGAGGGCAACTCGCCAAACCGCCGCCGATAGGCCCCGGATAAAGCGCCGAAATTCACATAGCCCCAACCGGCGGCGATCTGCGCCACCGTGTGCCCGGCGGGCGCTGCCTCGAGCTCGGCGCGCAGCCCATCGAGCCGGCGCGCCGACAAAAAGGCACGCGGTGTGATCCCGCGAAAGCGCCGAAATCCCTCGGACAGCGTGCGTGCGGAGACACCGACGCGCTGGGCAACCTCGCCGATGGAGGGCGGCTCACGCGCCTCGGCCTGCAAGATCTCCTCGGCACGGCGCACATACCGCGGCGCCGCCGCCCGCGCCCCGCTCTCGAGCGGCACACAAGCCGCCTCGGCCCATTCGCGCAGCAGATCGAGGCAGATCATCTCTTCAAGATGCTCCCCCATCGCGCCATTCGGCGGCAATGGCAGATCGGCACTCAAGGTGCGCGCGACGTAATCGAGCAGCAACAGCCAGCGCGAGCCCGGTCCGCCGATCTTTACCCGACTGGTCCAAAGAGCATCGCCCGGCACGAAGCCGAACCAGCGCTCCGCGGTTTCCTCCATCGCTTGATGCGGGATCGTGAGGTTGAACTGCATGTGCTCGCGCTCGCCTTCGAGCCAGTAATCGGTCCGCGAGCAATCGACGACGAAACTTTCCCCGGCGCGCGTCGTCGCGGGCTCGCCCGCAGATTGGTGGCGCAGCGCGCCGTGCAGCGTGTTCAGCACCAGAATATTACCCGCCGCAGGATCGAACTGGTCGAGATGGATCGCGGCGCCATAGGAGAACCGCGTCAGCGTCACCCGCCCGGCCCTGGCGCTGAGCAATGTCGCGTCCGGCCGCGCATGCCGCTCGAGCGGGCGCACGCGGTAGGGCATGTAGACGGCGCGGCAGAATTCCTCGACCTCGCCCCAGTCCTGCGAGCGGGTGCGCTCCGGATACTTGAGCGGAGCGCCATCCGCGCCCAGCACGAGCGCATGCTCCAGCATCGCGAGATCCTCCCAGGATGGTTTTCTTTCAAAAGAACATTCCGCCCGGAGAAATGACAACACGCATTCGCTGGTTTTGCGCCCCTCTACCGATCCGACTTTAGTGTTGTCGTAAGGTCCGGTCGGCCCCCGATGGCGGGCAGGCAGGCAACACCGCATTGTGTTGCAGCATCAGGAAGGCACCAAGCGCGCTCAAAACGCGGGCATTCCCTCACGAAGGTCAGTGCGCTAAAAGCCGAAGGCCTTGACAGGAGGCGTTGGCAGGAGGGTTCAGATGCAAGATCAAGCGACAGGGAGCTTCGACGTAAAGCTCACCCCGATCAATTCCGGCGATGGCCCGATCGGGAGCATGTTGATCGCAAAGACCTACAAGGGCGATCTGCAAGGGAGCAGCCTTGGTCAAATGCTGGCATTTCGCAGTGATGTACCAGGTTCCGCCGGCTATGTCGCAATGGAGCGCGTCACCGCCACTCTCGCGGGCAGAGAAGGCTCCTTCACGCTCCAACATAGCGGGCTGATGGATAAAGGCACGCCGACGCTGAGCGTGGTCGTCGTCCCCGACTCCGGGACCGATGGGCTGGCCGGGCTGACGGGAACGATGGCAATCGTCGTATCGCCAGAGCGGCACGATTACGAGCTCCGCTACACGCTCCCCGATTGAGTGATCGCCGCGGCGAAGTGGTAGGGATAGGAGAGGGACCACATACCTTATCTCTCAGCCGCCTATCCGGCGGGGAAGCAAAGCGCCCGGCGTCTTCGCGAATGGGCAATTCTCTCAGCCGCCTATCCGGCGGCCCAAAAGAGCCTCCTTGAGCTTGAAATCATGGTCAAAGTCAGGGATGTCGAACAGAACCGAGACGCTGATAGAGCCCGTCAGATCCTCAACGATCTCGACCGGCGCGAACCTGCCTTTCTTGGGAGCAGCCTCCGCCTTGGTCCGCCCCTCACTCACATCAACATGGTGCAAGATCGGCAATACGCCGATTGACCAGCGCTCAGCACCGAGCTCGGGTGCCATGGCGGCAGCGAGCCCAAGAAAGGCAAGCGGGCTCGGAAGCCCGGCGGCGAAATCATTCATGAGCAGGTTGACGCGGCTGGCGCGCAGATTGAGAGCGATCAGGATCATGACAGCCCTGCCGCTTTCAACCGATCCCTGAAGTGCTCGCCAGTCAGTACGCGCCGCGCGCGGTCAGCCCCGTCCTTGGGCCATGAACGTCGCAAAATGATGGTGTCGATGCCCGGCGCAGGGCGCAATTCCTTGTCTGGGAAATCATGGCTGGCTTCGGCCAGTATCTCGTCGACGAAAACCTTTGCACCTTCGATCAACGCATCGGCGCGGCGGTCGAGCCCGGCGCGAATATCCGCATTGCTGTGGGGCTGATCCAAGAGATTGGCATAGGCTTCGACGGCTGGGCCAACTGAAGGATCACGCCATCGCGGAAAGCTCCCGCCATGCACGAAGCGATGAAGCTCAGCGCTCCGCTGGTCCAGTATCGTCGGCATGGTTGCCAAAAACCGGGTGCGCCGCGGGCCGATCGCGCTGGAGATGTTTTGCGGTTTGCCCGAGACATGCTGGCGAAGCCACTTGCCTCGCGCAACCGGCGGTGCGTCCTTTTCTTGCTTGCGGAAGTAGCGCTCGGTCACTTCCCAAAACTTGATATTAGCCTCGGCTGGGGACAGGGGCGTTACCTGCAAATCCCCTCCCCCGGGGCGCGGCAAAAAGATGATCGGAAACTCTGCGGCCGGAAGCTGCGTGACGGGCGGCATTGGCGCAAGCAGCGCTGTTCGCAGCGCTTCCAGACTCTCTTGCCCGAAGGAGGCGGCGAAGGCCTTGAGCACAACCGGCGAGTTGTCATCTGGATTGCGGATGTGATCGGCCAAGCTCCGCGTCTGGGCCCCCCTGATCTCAAGCGGGCGAAAGACGATCTTGGCGACCGGTGCCTTCTTGGCATCGAGCGACGGAAAAAGCTCAGGAGCGCGATTGCGACCTGCGGGCTCGATCTTCAGCAGGTGCTGGCCAACCTCTGCACGTGCCGAGTTCAGCTTTACCAGATGCGTCCCACTCGCCTGGCCGACCGCGGCAAAGTCCGCCTCATCGGGTACCCGTTTACGAGCTTCGATGAGTGTATCGCGGATCAAGGCGAATTCCGACGCAACCTCTTCAAGGGCAAGCACGCGGCCCAACGGTTTGTGGGAGAGCAGGCCCTCTAGCTTCAAGGCCTTCTCCGACGGCTTGTCGGATGGCTCGGGCGCTTGGGTGGTGTCTTCGTCCATTCCAGCCTCTCAAAAGCAGAAGTGCAGATGGGCGGGATATACTCCGACATCCATTCGTCCTGAAGACATTCAAGTTGAATATTTCAACGTTTGACAGATAGGCCGTTCACCATCCCAACTGAGAGCAGATCGGCACGTCGCTTCGGATGGATAGAGGCAAGCTTGCGCTAAGCAGGACGCTTCGGCAGCGCGGAAAATACCTGGTCAGCACACAGCGCGCTCGCCAACGCCGAAACCATCAGCTATTCATTCCGATGACTCTCCCCAACGCTGAGGGCGTCACCGGGGGGCGACCACCGGCGCTCGGGCTCAAGCAAACCGTCGCCCATACCGCTGCAAGTCAGATGCCGAAATCCTGAATAGACGCCATCAAGGGAGCTCTATCGCGTGGACGCAGAGATCTTCACCGCCGCCGATTTCCTAGCTTACACGCTTGGGATCATCGTCTACTTCGTCGGCATGTCGCTGACGGATCGCATCCGCTTTTTGCGCGACTATAATATTCCCGAGCCGGTGACGGGCGGCTTGCTCGCATCGCTCGCCATCCTTGGCGTTTATCTCGCTTTCGATGTCGCCATAGGTTTTGAGCTTGAGACGCGCGACCGGTTGCTGGTCTATTTCTTCACGGCGATCGGTTTGAATGCTCGTCTGTCGGACTTGGTCTCAGGAGGCCGACCGTTGTTGGTCCTTCTCATTCTGACCCTCGGATTCATCTTTATGCAGAACATCGTCGGCGTCGGCGCGGCCACGCTTATCGGCCAACCCGCCGCGGTCGGCGTGCTGGCGGGATCCGCCTCGCTCATCGGCGGACATGGCACGGCAATCGCCTGGGCGCCGGAGATCGCCGCGCATAACGGCGTGCCCAACGCACTCGAGATCGGCGTTGCCGCTGCGACGCTCGGCCTGGTGATGGCCAGTCTTCTTGGCGGCCCGATCGCCAAATTTCTGCTTGCGCGAAACGGGGTCTCGAAAGATGTGGGCGAGGTGCCTGTGGTCGGAATTCCCCATGATCGGGAAGACGTCGAGCAGATCAATCACATCAACATCATGTCAGTGATCCTGACGCTCCATATCGCCATCATCGCCGGCTGGTTCATGAATATCGGCTTCTCGGAGATCGGATTGAAGCTGCCGCTCTTCGTCTCCTGCTTGCTGGCGGCGATCATTCTGTCGAACACGGTTCCGCATCTGCTGCCCAAACTGAAATGGCCGGCGCGCACCAAGGCGCTGGCGCTTATTTCTGATTTCTCACTCGGGCTGTTCATCGCCATGTCGTTGATGAGCATGCAGCTCTGGACCATCGCCGGGCTGGCCGGACCGCTGTTGATCATCCTTGCGGCCCAGGCCGCCGCCGCCGTCGCCTTTATCTTGCTGGTGTTCTTCCCGCTAATGGGCCGCGACTACCAGGCGATTGTGCTCAGCTCTGGCTTTGCGGGCTTCTCGCTGGGGGCCACGCCGACGGCGATCGCAAACATGACCGCGGTGACGAAGTCTCATGGCCCTTCGCCTAAAGCCTTCATCATCCTGCCGCTTGTGGGTGCGTTTTTTGTCGACATCACCAACGCTTTCGCCATTCAGATATTCCTGAGTCTCTGAAGATGCCGGTCAATCTGCAAATCCTTCTGGGAAGTTTGGTCCTCGCTTTGTGCGGCGGCGTTCATGTCTGGGCGCTTGCGCTCGGGGCGAGGCTTCTGCACCGGATCGCGCGCGCTTCTGTCGCCAAGCGTGGCATCCTCCACTCATTCAAGATAGTGGGTGCGGCCTTCGCCATCATCGTCTTCGCGCATAGCGCGGAAGTTTGGATTTGGGCTTTTGCGCTCGCACCACTCTCAGACTTCGCGGATTTGGAGAAGACGCTCTACTTTGCGCTCGTAACCTACACGACGCTTGGCTATGGCGACGTCGTTTTAGGTCCTGATGCTCGAATTTTCGCGGCCATGTCATCCGTTACAGGGCTTTTGACATTTGGACTGAGCACAGCGTTTCTAGCCGCGGCGCTCGCAAACTTGCCTGCGTTCAAGATCGACGACGAAGGTTGAACGACGGCGAGCGATGCCGACTGGAACGAACGCGCGCAATGGCGCTTAACTGGCGTTATAGCGTCGCTAAACGATGCCTGATTCTGCGCCCATCAGCGGTATCTACAATGGGGCTCATTTCCCTGGTCGTGTTGAGCGCTACTGCTGTCGGATTATTTCCCGTTTATCTAACTGTTGTCATTGCACTGGCGAAAGCCGGAGGGGCCGCGCGCGCATCTTGGTGCAGCTTGTTGACCCTATGCAAACGCGTTACGAAGGATTACGAAGTCTTAACAAGATCGATAGTGCGCGAGACGCCGGCGCTCAAACCGCGCCACGAGCGGCTAGCTAGAATGCCATACAATAGTCGTATGATGAGTTTCCGGATTGGGGGAGAGATGAAACGTTCGAATACTGTTCGGCGAGCCGGGTTTTTGGCGTACGCGGGCGTAGTCGCGTTCGGGCTCACAGCTTGCAGTGAAGAAGACCATCCCATTGTGGAAGAGCGCGTTCGCGCCATCAAACCTTTCACGGTAACGGACGCTGCTGGCGGGGATGAGCGGCGCTTCACTGGTTCTCTCGTCGCTGCCAACACCAGCAATCTCAGTTTTGCAAAAAGCGGAACAGTAGCGACCGTATCTGTCAGCCAGGGCGATCCGGTTGCCGCCGGCCAGGTCTTGGCGAAACTCGATCCGGAGCCGCTGGCGTTGGCACTGGCTGGTGCAAAGTCTGAACTCGACTCCGCGGCTGCCTCAGCGGAGGAAAAGAAGACTGCCCTTAACAGAAACCAGACATTGTTTGAAAAGGGCTGGGTGACCAAGGCCGCACTCAATGAAGCAATCGCCGCCGCCGACGCCGCCACCGCCCAGTTAGAGCTTGCACGCTCCCGCGTCGCCTCGGCTGAGAGAGATTTAACCCAAGCGACATTGGTCGCGCCTTTCGACGGCGTCATAGCTTCGAGGTCGGTGGATGCCTTCGAAGAGGTGAACGCTGGTGCCACCCTCTTCGTGCTCAATTCAAAAGACACGTTGGAAGCAACTTTCAATGCGCCAGACGCGATCGTCGGCCGATTGACGATCGGCATGACGGCCGAGGTGAATGTTGCAACGGTCGATGGATGCGGATGTAAGGCACGCATCACAGAGATCGGGACCGCCTCCTCTACGGCCAACGCTGTGCAGGTGAAAGCTACAATTTATGAGGGTGCCCCGGCGCTGCTTCCGGGCATGACCGCATCAATCCGAGCGGTGCTGTCGGGCGGCGAAGGCGAACGGGGATATCTTACGCCGCTCACGGCGATCGCGCCAGGCGATGAAGCGGCGCCGGGCTATGTTTTCGTCTTCGATCGCGGGGCAGGAGCCGTACGCAAGACCGCCATCGAGACCGGGACAAGCATCGAAGACAACCTGGTTGAGATTGTTAAAGGCGTCGGCCCTGGGGACATCATTGCAGCAGCGGGGGTCAGTTTCCTGCGCGATGGCCAAAGCGTGAAGTTACTGGGCGAATAACGCTCGCACCGGCTTCTCTGTTATTGTTCCCGGTCGATTGGAGGCCCCCGATGAACCTTGCCAAGCTTGCGCTTGAGAATTCGCGCATCACCGTCATCGCTCTGCTCGGCATCGTCGCGCTTGGATTCTCACTTCTCGCCAGCTATCCGAGCGCAGAAGACCCAACCATCACGATCCGAAATGCTAGCGTAAAAGCCTATTTCCCTGGCATGTCCGCGGAGAGGGTCGAGAAACTTCTCACGATCCCGCTTGAGGCAAAGATGCGCGAGATCTCGGAGATCGACGAGATCGAGTCCACATCCAAACCCGGCGAGACCAAGCTGGTCCTGAAGATCCGCGAAGACATTTCCGAACTTGCCCCGGTGTTTCAGCGCATCCGCAACAAGGCCTTGGACGCGCAATCATTGCTGCCACAGGGAACTCAGGGCCCCATCGTCAATGACGAGGAAGGCCTTACCGCCATCGCGACCATCGCGCTTTGGTCGGACGGCTTCTCCATGGCAGAGATGAACGAAGTCGCCAAGGACGCGCGCGAGTTGATTTACACGCTCGATGGCGTGCGCAAGGTCGACATCCTCGGCGCACAGGACGAGCGAATATTTCTGGAAACTTCGCCGTCAAAACTGGCCGGTCTCGGCGTCTCGCCACGCGAGATTTTCAAGGCTCTTGCAGATCAGAATATTATTCAGCCGGGCGGTCAGGTGGTCGCCGGCGGTCGTGTCGTGACGCTGTCGCCGACCGGGGATTTCGGTAGCGTCGAGGCGATCGGCAATGTGCTGTTCAGCGTGCCGGACAGCGACGTTGTACTACGCGTGGCCGACGTGGTCGATATCCGCCGGGGCTATGTCGACCCGCCGCAGTTCCCGGCCTTTTACAATAATAGCCCGGCGATCATATTGTCCGTTTCTACCCGCGACGGCGTCAACAATGTCGAATTCGGAGGACAGCTTAAGCAGCTCGTTGCCGAGTTCCAGCAAGAGCTCCCAATTGGATATGTGCTGGATTTCGCGACCTACCAACCGGAGCTTATTTCCGCCGCCGTCGATGGGGCCATCAACAACGTCTATCAGACGCTCGCAATTGTGCTTGCGGTCGTCGTTCTATTCCTTGGCATTCGCACCGGGCTGATCGTCGGCTCCTTCGTGCCGCTGACCATGCTGCTCGGCGTGATTGTCATGCGGTATTTCGAGGTCGAATTGCAGCGCATGTCAATCGCTGCGATGATCATCGCGCTTGGACTGCTGGTCGATAATGGCATCGTGGTCGCTGAAGATATCCGATCGCGCCTGGAGCGCGGCATCGATCGATTGGCCGCAGCGTCGGGCTCCGTCTCGACGCTGGCGGTTCCTCTGCTGACCTCGTCGCTCACTACGATCTTCGCCTTCCTACCGATGCTGCTGACCGAAGGCGCGGCCGGCGAGTATGTGAAGTCACTGGCGCAGGTTGTTGCGATCCTGCTGCTCTCATCATGGGTTCTGGCGATGACGGCGGTGCCTGTGTTGTGCGCCTGGTTCATGAAGGCCCCGGCAGGAGCGACGGGCGCCGAGCCGACCTATGACGGCGTCGTCTACCGTCTCTACCGCGGCGCTCTCCTCGGCATGTTGCGCGCCCGTTTTTGGGTGATTGGGATTCTCGTCGCGATGTTTGTCGGGGCTGTCCAACTACTCGGAACGTTGAAAACCGAGTTCTTCCCGCTCGGTGATCGAAACCAGCTTCTTGTCTATCTCGATTTCGAAGCCGGGACTGATCAACGCGAGACCGCGCGTGAGTTCTCCAAACTCACCGCTTTCCTCGCCAATGAGGCGGAGAACCCGGAGATCGCGAGCCATGTCGCCTATGTCGGCTATGGCGGCCCACGCTTCTTCCTGGCGCTCTCTCCGGTCGATCCTGACCCGCATCGCGCCTTCGCTCTCATCAATCTCAAAAGCGTCGAGGATGTCGGGGCGGTCTCTGATCGTGTGAACGCATTTATCGACACCAACCTGCCGACCGCGCGCGGTGACGCTAAGCGGATGTGGTTCGGCGCGACCGAACCGGGGATCGTGCAGATTTCCCTGAAGGGCGCCGACGCCGAAGTGATGACTAACGCCGCGGCAAAGATCGAGGCGGCGTTCTATGATGTGCCCGGCGCCGTCGGTATCAAGAACGACTGGGAAAACCGAATTCTTGGCCTCTGGATCGAAGTCGATCAGGCGCGCGCACGGCGTGCCGGCGTCACCTCAGCAGATGTCGCCGAGTCTTTGCAGGCGTTGTTCGACGGTGCCGCAATCAGCGACTATCGCGAAGGCGACAAGGTCATTCCCATCGTCTTGCGCGGAGAAGAGAGCCTGCGCTTTTCGTTGACCGGGCTTCGCGAGGCTCAGGTGTTCGCCAAAGCGACGGGCGATGTCGTGGCTTTGGAGCAGGTAGCCAAGGTACGTGCTGAGTGGCTTCTAAGCCGCATCAAGCGCGTCGATCAGGTGCGCACATTGACGGTCGAGTCTCGGCATAGTTTCCTGACCGCGCCGCAATTGCTGGAGCAGGTCCAACCAACGCTGGCAGCTCTTGACCTTCCTGCTGGGCATCGTTGGGAGCTTGACGGAGAGATCGCCGATCAGGCGGAGGCGAATGGCAATCTGTTCGGTCTGCTGCCGATCGCAATGGCGGGTATCGTCATTTTGCTGGTCGGTCAGTTCAACTCTATCCGCAAAGGCGGAATCGTCATCGCCACCATTCCGCTCATCCTGATCGGAGGCACGGTCGGTCTTGTGGTGATGGGCGCTCCGTTCAGTTTCATGGTGATGCTCGGCTTCTTCAGTCTCGCTGGCATCCTCATCAACAACGGCATTGTGCTGATCGATCGCATCCAGGACGAGGAAAGCGCAGGCCGCGACCCATTGGACGCCATTGTGACTGCCTGTCTCGCCCGCCTCAGACCGATTGTCATGACAACGCTCACAACGGTGTTGGGCCTCGTGCCGCTCATCCTTTTCGGCGGCGCGCTATTCTACGGGATGGCCTCAGTCATCGCATTTGGCCTGATCGCCGGAACGGTGTTCACGCTTGGCTTTGTGCCGGTCCTTTATTCGTTGCTCTATGGCGTCTCGGCACGCAAAGCGCCCGAGCCCATCGCTGAAGCTGGAGCTGAAGCGGAATGAACGAAGCCGAAGACGGCGCGATGCGCTCGATCTTTTAAAGCTCACGCTCGACGACGCCCAGGCGACGTCGGGCGCGTATGGCGCGAAGGCCCAGCTTGTAGGCGTCGGCCATATCTTCACACTTGGGACGGCCGGTCGGATCGGGGATCTTTTGCCGCAAACCTCGATGATCAACCTGGGCGCCATCGTTCTCACCCGCGATGCTCGGCATCCTCCGATCGCGCTTCTCGTCGCGGTGCTCGTCCCAACTCACAAAATTGCGCCTCTGCCTCGCGCTGGGCTCTTAGCGCAGGGCGATCCGGACATTACCGCTACGCTATTCAGCAGGGAGGAAGTCCGGCGGCCGGCTCCGCCATAAGTTGCCCGTTTTACCTGCGTCCCGTCCCAGGTCATAGAGCGCACGCATATACGCCGGATCGAAGCTTTCGCGCGACTCCAGGGTGAAACTGTCCGGAACGGATACGACGCGAACCTTATATCCGTCGCGCTGCGCCAGGGCGAAGATGCGATACAGATCGCCGTCGCCGGAGCCGCTGATTAAACCGCCCAACGCCCGAATGGCGACCGGCAGTACGCGCGCATCCACTGGGCTGTAGGGCTTGCTCAGGCTGTTATTGATGATGACGTGAGTGCGACGATCGAATAGGGCCCCAAGCTTCTTGTCCAAAGTACGCGCGCTGATCTGTGGGCTGAACACCGCAACCTGTCGAGTTGCCCCGCCATCGACATGCATCTCATCAAAATGCCGACCACTGGCCTCCACAGGGATGATCACAGGAGGAAAGACCGCCGGTATCGAGGAGGATGCTTGAATGACGTCTCGCATTAGGTCCAGTGACCGAGGATGGCCGGATGCCGCGATCTCGCCGAGGTTCCAAATCACCGGTCGGGAAGCGTCGATATTTGTCGTTCCAATGAAAAGCCCCCGCCCCTTGCGGTGCTCCTCCGCGATGCGCTGTAGCGTCTGCTCATCGATATACTTGTCGATTAAAGCTCTGAAGCCTGAGACATCCGCAAGCGCCGCCCCGCCGGTCAGGCCGCTGAAGAATGTTGTGTCGATCAAGTCGTCAGTGCTGTAGCTTGTGTAGATCTCCTCTAGCGCCGCGTCGTACTCCGGGCCGAGAAAGGCGAAAACGGCGATAATCGCGCCGGTGCTCACACCAGTGACGAGTGCGAACTCAGGGCGATCACCGCGCTCGGTCCAACCGCGAAGCAGCCCCGCGCCGAATGCGCCGTCCGGCCCACCGCCTGATAGAACAAGCGTGTTATCAATGATCCGCTCGCCCCGCTTAATCCTAGCGCCGAACTTGGCGCGGATACTAGCAATCGCGGCTTCTTCGAACCGCGCAAGATCGGCCTCAGAAAGGCGATCGCCCCAAAACCGAATGTTCGGAGCAGTGATGCCATAGGGCTTGGCTTCGCCGAGCAAAGCCTTCGGCAACGGTGCTCGTTCCGTCAACGCCGCGCACGCAGCTAGCAGGAGTGGCAGCGTCAGCGCCAACATCTTCTTTAGTGCGCGCCCCATCAGCACCTCCACGACGAAAACAGCCCGATCCGAGCCATCTGCTGCACTCGATTCTACGACAAGTAGCCGCGCGCGATCCACACCGGCGGGGGCCTTTGGCCCAATCTTGTGGTGGATGCGCTGTATATTTCGTCTACTCTTGGGCCGGAATTGCCGATGGAGCCGCTTCGTTCAAAGCCCGCTCTTGGCGCTAACCCCGACAAACCCATCCACGCCTTCTGCGTGGCTTGGGATATCGGCGGATCGGTGGGCGCCCTGTGCCGCGCCAAAAAGCGCAAAGTCATATGAGCGACCCGCAGGCTAGCCCGACTTTGGGGGCAATCCTGCAGGTGTAGAATTCCCCATAACCTTCTGAGAAATGTGGTGCCGGCACCAGGGATCGAACCCGGGACCCCCTGATTACAAATCAGGTGCTCTGCCAGCTGAGCTATACCGGCTTAGTGCTCAGGCACCGTTTGAATGGTGCCTGAGCAAGAGGTACTAATTGCCGCCTAACAAGCCTTTAATCAAGTCCTCTGGCTTGGGGGCTTGCGGTTTATTTGCTTCCGGCGTTGCGGAGCCGCTGTTTGCGGGTTGCTGGGTCGCTGCGCCGGAACCCTCACTCTGGCCCTGATCTTGGCCCTGATCTTGGCGAATGCCGCCGAGCAGGCCCTTGATCGCCTGGCCCGGGTTCTCCTTCACGCCCTCGACGCCGCTGCCGATCCCTTTCACCGCGTCAAGCGCGCCTTGCGGGTTTTCGATGATGCCTTTGACCGCACCGCTCAGGTCCGGGCCGAAGCTGGGCGAGGCCCATGGTCCCTTGATATCGAGCGGAACCGCGAGCCCCGAGGCGTTGCCGCCGCCCTGCCCTTGCAGCGTGCCGACGAATTTCGGCGTCAGGCGATAATCCACCAGTTGCTCACCCAGATTGATCGCGCCTTCACCGACCACCCGCAGCAACGGGCCGTTCATCGCGAAATCGCGGTTGGTCGCCACGCCATCCTTGATGACGAAACTTCCGCCCAGATCGGTGAAATCGGTCTTGCGCGCCGTGCCTGCCTCGCTGTCGAGAAACGCCGTGGAGACGTTGCGCAGCATCGCCGGGAGGTTGACACCGAGGATCGCGCCATCCTCCGCCTTCACATTCGCAGTGCCGTTGACAGCATGCATCACGTCATAGAGTGAGCGCCCGGCGGCAGTGACATCAAAGGCCACCGAGCCCTTACCCTCGAGGCTGCCAATCCCGGCCAGATCGCGCAGGATCGGGTTGAGCTGCACGGCGTCGACAGCAAAATCCATCGCGAATTCCGGCACTTCTTTCGCGGCAACCTTCAGCTTGCCCTTCGCCCCGCCCTGATAAAGCGCGATCTCCTCGATATTGGCGGTAAGCACGCCATCTTGCAGCGCGCCCTTGATCACCGAGCGGTCGAGACGCAGGGTTGCGGTGGTCAGGCTCGCGGCCTCGATATCAAAGACAGCATTGGCGCTGTTGAGCACACCGACATTGATCGGCTCCCTGCTCCAGCCCGAGCCCTTTTGCGCAGCAGCGCCGCTATTGCCAGCCGCCGCCTCGCCGCCTTGGGTGAAGGGACGCAGGTCCAGCGGTCCGCTATCGAGACGCAGGCGCAGCTCCGGCTTGGCACCGCTCAGATCCACCCGCATTTCGCCCTGGGCCTGAGTATCGCCCAAGGTAAACTCGGTCTCCTCAGCGGTGAAGACCTCCTCACGATAGGCGATCTTGGAGAATGTGCGCAGGCTGTCGAAAGTGCCCTTCGGGCTGTCGATCACGGCATCCCCGGCCCAGCGGGCGAACTCCTTGAGCTTCGGTGTGTCGAAAATCAAGGTGCCCTTGAAGGCGACGGTCTTGCTCGTGGGCATGCTGTCGCCCAGGGTCACATCGCCGTCCCACGCGGTTTCAAAGAAGTTGCGCGAATTGGCCCCGAAGGCGGTCTTGAACACGCCGCCAGTGCGCCAGTCGCGCCCGCCGGACAGGTTCACATCCAGAGCCACCGGGCGCCGATCATAGGTGACGCCGCCATCAAGCGCGACGCGCGCGCTTTCGAGTTTGAGATCGAGATCCCCTTTCAGATCGACAGAGGCCAGCTTGGCCAGCGGCGTGCCCGCTTCAGGCGCCGGTTGCCCAGCCCAGCGCAGCAGAGCCGGCAGATCGATGACCCGGGCCCGGTATTTGCCGGTGCCAAGCGGATATTGCTCCGGCGAGAGCCCGGCGGTGCCGATATAGCCGGCATCGACGAATTCATTCAGCACAGAGACATCAACATCGGCGAGCACATCGCCGTTCATCCAGCCAGCGCCGGCCTTGGCCTTGGCATTGAGCTTGGTGTCCTGACCGCGAAAACCGGCATCCCCGACCAGATCGATATCGAGCGTATCGGGCTTGGCGACCAGCGAACCGGCCAGATCGACCGCCTCAAGCGGCTTGAGCTCCGGCGGCAGGGACTGGCGCAGCCAATCGGTTGCGCCCTTGTCACCCGAAAGGGTCAGGGCAAGATCGCCATCGGCCTCCGGCTGGCCATCCCCGGGCGCGAGAACATTGCCGTTGAAGGACATGTTGAGCCCTTGCGCCGCCATATCGAGATCGGCCTTGAAGGTCTCGCCCCCGGTCGCCGCCGCCGGACTGTCCACGATGCCGGTCAGGCGCACACGCTGGCCATTCCAATCGGCCTCGCCCTTCAGATCAAAGGCCTGATCCCAGCCCGGCAAGGTCGCGTCCACGTCGATATCGGTGAGTTTGACGACCTGACCGTTCTGGTGGTTGAGATAGGTGAATTGACCATCGACCACTTGCGCCAGCTCCAGGCTGAGCTTGCGGCCACTGGAATGGTCAGCGCCGCGCCCGCTGTCCTCTTCCGCCTCATCGGCGTCATCGGAACCGGGGAAGGTCCAGCTCTTCTTGCCATCCTCGGCAACCTCGAGATTGATCTCGGGGCGAACCAGGCGGACTTCCTCGATATCGATGGAACCGGAGAAGATCGACCAGAAATCAATCGAAACCACCGCCTCATCAGCCGCGAACATATGAGTAGCGGCGGTCCATTCGGGGTTGGAGAGCGTCACCCCGCCAGACTTGACCCCGAGTTTGGGGTAGATCGTCCGTGACAGATCGCCGGTAAAGACCAGCTCGCGCCCGGTTCCCTCGCGCACCTTGTCCGACGCGATCTTGGCGACATAGGAGGTCGGCACCAGCAGAACGATGCCGATAATCAGCACCGCGGCTACGAGAACGAAAATGCCGAGATATTTTAGGATGCGAAGGATCATGGGTCGCTGTCCGCCTTGAGAGAATCGCGATGGGCTTTGCTGCACCATAGGGCGATAATTGCGACATCGCCATGACTAGCTTGGCCATGACTAGCTTGGCCATGACTAGCTTGAGCAGGACTAGCTTGGCCATGACGCGCTAGAGCCTGTCGCACCATCGGGTCGACGGCAAAAAGCGCCCCCCTTTGCTCCGACATTCGAGCGCTGAAAGGCTTCCTGTGCGTTTACCCTCTCTCAAAACCTTGTCTTTACCATAAGCCCGAACCTCTTTTCGGGAGATGGATGCGATGACACGGGCAGTATTGGGGCGCCGCTTGAGCGCCATTGCAGGCGGCGCGCTGCTGGCAGCAACCGCGCTGATGCCGGCGGCGGCACAGGAAAACAATTGGGCGACGCAAGTTTTTGTCGGCGGCGATATCGTGCTGGGCCACATCAAGGCCGATAGCAGCAATGCCAGCGGCAATTTTGCCTGGGGTGTGACCGGCGTCGCTGGTGTGGAACTGGCCAATCACATCGCGCTGATGGGGGAGCTGCAATTTCGTCAGGCCGAAATCAGCGATACCGGCAATGATCGCGATTTCGACATCTATACCGGCTTTGTGACCGCGCATTACCGGATCCCGCTCGCGGGCAGCACCCGGCCCTATGTCGGTGCCGGCGCGGGCTATTCGATCGCCACCGCCGATGGGCAGACCGACCATGGTTTCGCCGCCAAACTGGTTGCCGGTGCCGATTTCGCGCTCACCGATACCAGCTCGACCTATTTCGAGTATAACTTCGTGCGCATGTTCATGAGCGCGGATGAAGGCGCCGATTATAACGCCGATGACCATCAGGTGCGCGCGGGTGTGCGCTGGCGCTTCTGAGCTTAAGCCCGATCTACCCGCTCATCGCGCCAGTGCTTCGGCGATATAGAGCTCGCGCAGGCGCTGGGAGATCGGACCGGGCGTGCCATCGGCAATCTGCGCCTCGTCAATGGCCACCACCGGTTTGACAAAGCCGGTCGCCGAGGTCACGAAGGCCTCGCGCGCCCGTTTGGCTTCCTCGGGCGTGAACGGGCGCTCTTCGATCCGAAGCTGGATCTCCTGCGCGAGCTTCATCACCACCGCCCTTGTGATCCCGTGCAGGATCTCGTTGCCGAGCTGGCGGGTGATGAGCACCCCGTCTTCGCTGATGATGAAGGCGTTGTTCGAGGTGCCTTCGGTCACCACCCCGTCCTCGACCATCCACGCATCGTCAAAGCCCTGCGCGCGCGCCTGCTGCTTGGTCCAGGCGGCGGGGAGCAGGTTGACGGTCTTGATATCGCGCCGCTGCCAGCGCAGGTCCGGCAGGGTGGCGATGCGGATCCCTTCGCGCACGGCCTTGTTGTCCAGAAGGGCATTGGCCTGCGTGAACATCACCAGGGTCGGGGTCATCCCCTCCTCCCAATGGAACTCCCGATCCGCCGCCCCGCGGCTCACTTGCAGATAGAGCAGCCCCTCTTGCAACTCGTTGCGCGTGACCAGCTCCTGCTGGCGCTCGATGAGCTCGGCGCGCGGGCAGGGCCAGGGGATATCGAGCAGCGAGAGCGAGCGCTCGAGCCGATCCAGATGCGCCTCATTGTCGATCAGGCGCCCTTCGAGCACCGCGGCGACCTCATAGACCGCATCACCGAACAGGAAACCGCGATCAAAGACCGAGATCCGGGCCTCGTCTTCGGGAAGATACTGGCCATCGACATGGACAATGCGCATAGAAAGCCTCTCTGGTGCGTATGGCGGCTTTCTAGCAGGTCAATTGCGCCGCGTCTTGGGCGAGGATGTGCGGGTGACAATGAATAGCGCGCAGATGGCGTGCGATGTGGCGGTGATCGGCGGCGGACCGGCGGGATTGGCGGCGGCCGAGACCGCTTGCGCGGCCGGGGCGCGGGTCGCGGTCTTCGACGCCATGCCGAGCCTTGGGCGCAAGCTGCTGATGGCCGGCAAGAGCGGGCTCAACCTCACCCATGCCGAGCCCTATGCGGGCTTTGCCGCCCGCTATCGCGAGGCCGCGCCGTTCTTGCGCCCGATGCTCGATGCCTTCCCTCCCGAGGCGCTCCGGGCGTGGTGCGACGGGCTCGGGATCGAGACCTTTACCGGCTCTTCGGGGCGGGTATTTCCGGTGGCGATGAAGGCCTCGCCCCTGCTGCGCGCCTGGCTGGCGCGGCTGGCGGCGGCGGGGGTCACCTTTCATCCGCGCCACCGCTTCGAGGGCTGGGACGGCGAGGCGCTGCGCTTCTCGACGCTGCAAGGCGAGCGCTTGGTCGAGGCCGGGGCCTGCGTGCTGGCCATGGGCGGGGCGAGCTGGCCGCGCCTTGGCTCGGATGGCACCTGGGCCGCGCTTTTCGCCACAGAGGCGCTCGCGCCCTTGAACACGGAGGCGCTCGCGCCCTTGACCCCGGCGGCGCTTGAACCCTTCGCGCCGTCCAATGCGGGCATCGAGATCGGCTGGAGCGTGCCTTTCGTCGAGCGTTTTGCCGGTGAACCGGTCAAGGCGGTGCGTTTGCGGGTCGGCGATCAGGTCTTGCAGGGCGAGTTCGTGATCACCAGACGCGGCGCCGAGGGCTCGGCGATCTATGCGCTCGGCCCGGCGATCCGCGCGCAAGCAGCGCCCGAGCTGATCCTCGATCTCGCCCCAGATCGCAGCCTTGAGGCGGTGCGCACGGCGCTGGAGCGGGCGCCCACACGGCTCTCGCAGAGCAACCGTCTGCGCCGGGCGCTGCGGCTCGAGGGCGTGAAGGCGGGATTGCTGCGTGAGGCGGGGCCGCTGCCGGATACGCCCGCAGCGCTGGCGGCGCGGATCAAGGCGCTCGGCCTTGCGATCGACGGGCTTGCCGGGATCGAGCGGGCGATCAGCACCGCGGGCGGTCTGCGGCTCGATCAGCTCGATGAGCGGCTGATGCTGCGCGCGCGCCCCGGTGTCTTTGCCGCCGGAGAGATGCTGGACTGGGACGCGCCGACGGGCGGCTATCTGCTCACCGCCTGCCTTGCGACCGGGCGCTGGGCAGGGTGCTGGGCAGGGCGCTGGGCAGGACGCTGGGCCGCCGCTTACGCAACGTCATGATGTGCGCTGCACAATCGGCGATTGCGCAATTTGCACCGCATCCTTAACGAAGGGGCAAAGCACGGCCCATCGAGGAGCAGCGCCATGGCGGATAACAGCAACAATATCGTTCTCATCAACACCTTCATCGTCCCGGCGCAGATGGAGGATGCCTTTTTGCAGTGGTGGCGGATGATCCGGCCCATGTTCGCCGCCCAGCCGGGCTTTGTCGGCGCCAAGCTACATCGCAGCCTCGATCAGAAGGAGCGCTACCGCTTCATCAACATCGCCGAGTGGGAGGGCGAAGACCTTTACCGGCAGGCATTGTCGAATATGGTCTCGATGATGCCCAAGCCCTCGATTGCGGGGCTGGAATGGCATCCGGCGCTCTATGAAGTGGTCGAGTGGGTCGAACGCTAACGGCTCTCATCGGCGAGATCAAAGGCGCACAGTCGCACGCGGAGCGTTGAAGCCAGACTTCAGCGCCCCGCGCTCAATCTGTGATCAACGCGCGGGGCCCATCTCGATATCGGTGGCGATCCACTCTTCGCTATTGCCATCAGACAGCCAGCCAAAGGGTTGCTGGGCAGAGGCGGCATGGCCGATGAAAATATCCCCGCGCGCACCAAAGGCTTCGGGACGCTTGGGGGCGATGCCGCGGAAGGTGAAGGTCGCATAGACCTTCGCACCATCGGTGGCGATATAGGAGCCGTCATCGGAAGTGCCGGAGATGTCGTTCATCGCCAATTGCCAACGCCCCGCCCCGAAGCGGCAGGGCACAAAGGCCGAGGTGATCACGTTATACGCGATCGAGCCGCCCGATTTGGGGCTGGTGCCTTCGGGGATCAGGATGGCCGAGCCACCCAGCGCGTCAATGCGGTTCGCGAGCAGCAGCAATCCATCGACATTGGCCATTTGCAGCGCTGCGTAATATTCGAGATTGGAGGGGCGGTCGACCTGCTCGATCTGGTTGTTATCGATCTGCACCCGCCGCATCACCGCGCCATCGAACAGGATCGCATTGCGCCCGGCCCGGATCTCGTTGCCGCTGATCCGCACATCCTCGAGCGCGCCATCCGAGGTGACCTCGATCCCGACCATCGCGCCGGTGAAGCGGTTGTTCTTGATCGACAGGCCGCGGATCGTGTCATCCGAGGAGCCGGAGGGGCGAATGCGCATGCCCGCGCCCGGATTCTCGATCAGATTGCCGACGATCTGCACCTCACCCCAGGCGGCCAGCGCGATCCCGGCACCGGTACGGCTCTCGACATCGCGGTGGCGCAGGATGTTGTTGGCGATCAGCACCCGGCGGCCCATCCGCGCTTCAGGAGCCCGCGCGCTGACCCATGACAGTTTGATTGCCGCTGAATTGCCCGGCTGCTCGATATTGAGGTTGGAGATGATCACATTCTCGACCGCCTCGCCTTCCTCCTGGATCGCGGCGCCGGTCTGGATATCGACGGCCCCGCCCTGACAATCAATGATGGTTCCATTGCTGATCTGCCAATTCGCCCCCGAGGCGGCGGCCAGCGTCACCCCGGATTGCCAGCGTTTGGGCTCGGGATTGAGATGGCCGCAGCGCTCCAGGGTAAAATCGGTGATCGTGAGGCGGTCCATCGAGCGCTTCTCGGCCTTGTAATTACCAGCGATGGCGGCATCACCGGTCTCGACAGCGGTCATGTTGCGAATGATGACCGAGCGCGGGCCACGATAGAGGGTGATCCCCGCCCCCTTTTGCCGCTCGAAGCGCACATTCTCGATCAAGACATCCTCGGCCGCGCCGATCACGCAGGCATTGAGCCCGCCGACAAAGCAGCAATCGAAGATCGACAGGAACGGCGTGCGCGGCGACGGATCGGAAACGCGCAGAAAAGTGGTGCTGATCGCATCAGCGGCGCCCTGATAGATCGCGCCCTCAAAGATCAGATGCCGCAGCGCCAGACCGCCCTTTGCGACCTTGATCATGTCGGCAGGCTCGCCGCCGGTCGCATCCCAGACCAGCGTGGCCCCTTCGCCGGTCAGGGTCAGATCACCCTTGATCTCCAGACCGCAAGCCTTGTAGCGCCCGGGCGGCAGATGCAGCGCCCCTGCCTTGACGCCGGCATCGATCGCGGCCTGAAGCGCGGCGCTGTCATCGCTCTTGCCATCGCCCCGGGCTCCGAACTGACGGGCATTTGGCCGCAATTCCTTCAGCGCATAGACAGTGCCGTTCTTGGCGACCAGATCGCCCGGCGCGGCCTTGTCCGCCGAGCCCTTCTCGACCCGCTCATAAACGCCGCCGCCACCATCGCCCAGCGCATGATAGCCAAGGGTTGCAAACCCGGCGACATCGGCAGCGAGCGCCACTTTCTCGACGGTGGACGCGGTGGGGATCGTGACGTATTTGACGGCCATCTGCGCGTCCTTTCGCTGATCTGTCGGTTCGGCGCTCATCTACTAATCTCTTGCGTGCTGGCGTCAATTGAACGGCCCGTGCTCAGGCGAGCCGGGGGGCGATCTGCGCATGAGTGTGACCTTCGGGCGCGATGATCGCGGCCCGGACCGCCCTATCTGTTATCCGATGGATCGGTGAGAATTGGGTGAAGAATGCGGCAAACGGGAGTGAGACGATGTTCTATGGCATGAATGCCTGGTTTCTGGCGGCTCTGGTCATGGGCGCGCTGTGGTGGATCGCAGGCGCGGCGGTGCCAAGCTGGCGCGCGGCGGGGGCTCAATTGCCACAAACCGCCGCAAGCGCGATGCGGATCTCGGGGCCGGTGCTCTGGCTGATGAGCGCCGCGAGCGCCGCCCTTGCGGCCATTGCCACGGTGGATGATGCCGATCACAGATGGGCAATCGGCGCGGGCCTGTTGCTCGCATCCTTGCTGCTGACGCTGTTCATGCGCCCCGCCTGGCGCTCTGTGACCTCGCCAAGCGCTCCCGAGGACAGCGCTCCCGAGCACAGCGCCGCCGCGCTGACCCGGTGGTCTCGCCTGCATATTCTCCGCTCGGTGCTGCATAGCCTCGGGGTTGTCTTTTACATCATGGCAGCGCATTGAGGGCGAGGTTTCAAGAACACATGCGGGGAGAGATGCCGTGACCGACGCAATCTTGTTCGAGCAGAACGGCCCGGTGGGGCTCGTCACCCTCAACCGCCCCAAAGCGCTCAATGCCCTGAGCCATGAGATGGCACTGGCGCTGGAAAAGCAGCTTCTCGCCTGGCGCGAGGACGCGGCGGTGGCGATCGTCGTGATCCGCTCGAATAGTGAGAAAGCCTTCTGCGCTGGCGGCGATATCCGCGCGATCTATGAGGCTGGCAAGGATGATCCGGCCAAGAACGGCGTGCAAAGCTTTGATTTTTACGCCGATGAGTATCGGCTCAACACGCTGATCAAGCGCTTTCCCAAACCCTATATCGCGCTGATCGACGGGATCTGCATGGGTGGCGGGGTCGGGCTGTCGATCCATGGGCGCTACCGCGTGGGCGGCGATCGGTTGTTATTTGCGATGCCCGAAACCGGGATCGGCTTCTTCCCTGATGTGGGCGGCACCTATTTCCTGCCGCGCTTGCCGGGGATGCTGGGCTATTATCTCGGCCTGACCGGTGCGCGCCTGAAGGTCGCCGATTGTCTGCACGCCCATATCATCGACTATTATGTGCGCTCCGAACAGTTCGCGCCGCTCCTCGATGACCTGCTTGGCGCCACCTATCCCGCCGATGAGGTGGACGAAGTCGTTGCTGGCATTCTCGCCGATCACGCCTCCGCCCCGGAAGCGGCACCAATCCGCGCCCATGAAGCTGAGATCATGGAAGCATTCTCAGCCGATAACATGGCCGCCTTGATGCTCGAGCTTGAACGCGGCTCGGATTGGGCCAAGGAGCAGGCGCAGATCATTCGCGGCAAATCGCCGACCTCGAGCTTGCTCACCTTCCGGCAGTTGCGCGAGGGCGCGGAGCTGGATTTCGAGGGCTGCATGCGGCTCGAGTATCGCCTGGCCCGCTATTGCATGGTCAATCCGGACTTTTACGAAGGCGTGCGCGCCGTGATCGTCGACAAGGATCACAGCCCGAACTGGGTGCCCGGGCGCATGGAAGAGGTCGCCGCCGAGGAAATCGCCCGCGCCTTTGCTCCGATCGGCGAAGCAGAGCTGGCTTTGGGATAAGGCAGCCGCTCAGTAGATCTTCCGCTTGCGGGCTTTCTCGGCATAAGGATTGTCGCTCGCCTTGACGATCAGCCGGATCGGGGTCGCTTCGAGATCAAACTGCTCGCGCAAGCCGTTGATGACAAAGCGCCGATAGCTATCGGGAAGATCATCGGGCCGCGAACAGAACAGCACGAAGGTCGGCGGCCGCGTCTTGGCCTGGGTCATGTAGCGCAAGCGGATGCGGCGCCCGGAAGGTGCTGGCGGCGGGTGGCGCTCGATATGCTCTGTCAGCCAGCGATTGAGCCGGGCGGTGCTGACCCGCTGGTTCCAGGCGGTATAGGCGCGCAGGATCGCCTCATGCAGGCGATCAAGGCCGCGGCCGGTTTGCCCCGACAGCGTGACCAGTGGTACGCCGCGCAATTGCGGCAAAAGGCGTTCGAGCTGCTCCTTGAGCGCATGCAGGCGTTGCTGCTTGTCGTCCTCGAGATCCCATTTGTTGATCCCGATCACCACCGCCCGCCCTTCGCGAGCAGCCAGATCCGCGATGCGCAAATCCTGCTGCTCGAACGGGTTTTGCACATCGAGCAGCACCACCACCACCTCGGCGAATTTCACCGCCCGAATACCATCGGCAACCGAAAGCTGCTCGAGCTTTTCGACCACCTTGGCCTTTCGGCGCATACCGGCAGTATCAAAGATGCGAAAGCGCTGCCCCGACCAGTCGATCTCGAGCCCGATACTGTCGCGGGTGATCCCCGCCTCGGGGCCGGTCAGCAATCGGTCCTGGCCGAGGATCTTGTTGATCAGGGTCGATTTGCCGGCATTGGGCCGACCGATCACCGCGATCTGAAGCGGCTTTTGCGGGTTGAGCGCAAACTCCTCACCCTCTTCGGGTTCGTCGTTATCGGAAGGCTCCTGCTGCGCGAGTTCGGCGGCTTGCGAGCGCATCTGCGCCTCGAACGCATCGGCGATCGGCTGCAAGGCCGCGTAGAGATCTTCCATTCCCTCGCCATGTTCGGCCGAGATGGCGATCGGCTCACCCAAGCCGAGCTGATAAGCCTCATAGAGCCCGGCTTCACCGGCCCGGCCTTCGGCCTTGTTGCAGGCGAGCAGCACATGATCGGCTCGTTTGCGCAGGATATCGGCGAAGACCAGATCATCCGCGGTCACGCCCTGGCGCGCATCGAGCACGAAGAGGCAGATATCGGCCTCATCCACTGCCCGCTCGGTCAGGCGGCGCATGCGGGCGGGCAGGCTATCGCCGGTCTCGTTCTCCAGCCCGGCGGTATCGATCACCGTGAAACGCAGATCGGCGAGGCGCCCCGCCCCTTCGCGCAGATCGCGGGTCACGCCGGGCTGATCATCGACCAGGGCCAGCCGCTTGCCGACCAAGCGATTGAACAGGGTTGACTTGCCGACATTGGGGCGTCCGACAATGGCGAGGGTAAAGGACATGTCTGTTCCTCAGGCGGCCCGATGACCGAGGCAGCGCCCAATATGAGCGCGCGAAAACGAGGCTCTTATCACCTCGCTCCCGCAATTGCTAGAGGTCCCGATACGCCTCGCCGCGCGAGTACCTAACGCAAGGCGTGCAGGGTGCCGCGCTCATCGAGCACATAGAGAATGCCATCGACGGCAATGGGCGGCAATGTCGCCGCGCCAATCTCGACCTCGCGCAGTTTCTCGCCGGTCTTGGCATCAAGCTCGAACAGCGTGCCCTGGCTGCTGGTCAGATAGAGCTTGCCGCCGATCAGCACCGGCCCGCCATAGGCAAAGGCGCCGCGGCGATCCTCGGGATCATCAAATTGCGGCAACTGGGTCTGCCAGATCGTAGCCCCGGTCACCGCGGTGAGAGCCATCACCTTCGCATCCTCGGAGACGAGAAAGATGCTCTGCCCGGCGGACCAGATCGGGTTGTAGACGCCGATATCGCGGCCCCAAAGGCGGCGCCCGGAAGACAGTTCAAAAGCCGCGACCCGCCCGGAAATCGAGCCGGTGAACACCCGCCCCTGCTCGATCACCGGCGAGGCAGTGATGTCGGTGACCAGCGACATGGCCGATCCGCGGCGATTGGCGCCGATCGACTCGATCCAGCCGCGCCGGCCATCGCGCAGCCGCGCCACCATCAGATCACCGGTTGAGAAGGGCAGCGCCACGATTTCCCCAGCGATCGCGGGCGAGGCTGCCGAGAGCATGCCAGCGCCGCCGGTCGGGCCAGCGAATTTCCAGCGCTGCTCGCCGGTTTTGGCATCGAGCCCGATGACGACACCGCCCCGGGTCTGCACCACCAGCGTGCCGCGCGCCAGAGCAGGCGCCGAGCGGATCGGGAAGGGCGCCTGATAGACCCATTGCTCCTTCCCATCGAACAGGCCCACCCCATGCACCCGGCCAAAGCCGGTCGCCACGATGAGCGTGTCGCTATAGACAGCCAGCCCGCCGCCAAAACCATCGCGGCCATCCTCGCCCTCGGGGGTGAGATCGAGCGACCAGGCTTCCTCGCCGCTCGAGCGTTTGAGAGCGGTCACCTGCGCCGCGGCATCAAGGGCGATGATCAGATCGCCGCGCACGACCGGGGTGGCGATGATCCGCGACTCGTCATCCGAGCCTGCGCCGATCGAGCGGCTCCAGATCTCTTCGAGCGCCAGCGCCCCTTCGATATGGCGGCGGGTGCGCAGCGAGGAGCCGCCGACCTGTTCCCAGGTGGTGGTCTTCGTTGCCGCGGGCAGCGCCGCCGCGCCCCTGACATCGGTGCTCACTTGCGAGCCGGTATTGCGGATCGAGACGCGCTCACCGGGCAGCGGGGCATCTTCCTCACCGAAATAATAGCCGCATGCAGAAAGGCCCAGGCACAAGCTGGCACCGGTCAGAATGCTGGCGATCCGGGTCGAGGACTTGCCCCACAAGCGCAGTTGAAACATTCGATCCACCCTCAAGATTTGCTTTGTACTTGATCTGCTCTGTGCATGTCACACCGCGCTGCTGGCGACGGCGCACTTGCCGCCGAAGATCTGGCGCGACCGATACCGGCGACTACTGATCCTCTATCACAGCAGATGGCGTAAATTGGTCCGCTTCAGGAATAATCTGCTCAATCGTCGTGGTATCTTCCTCGAGCGCACCGCCCATCAGGCCCAGAAACTGCCGGGCGCGTTCGCTGGCATTGCGCGGCACGCCGGGGATCTCGAGCAAGGCTTGCAGATCGCGCCGCGCGCCCTCGAGATCACCCGCCCGGTAGCGCGCGACCGCCCGCAACTCGAGCGCAACGCTGCGATAGGCCGCGCCTTCGGCACAAAGCGGATCGAGCTCGGCGATCAGCAAGGCCGGATCAGCGGTATCGAAACGCGCCAGAGCGGCCTTGAGTTGGGCAAGCTGGATATAATGCGGCTCCAACTCGCCGGTCCGGGCAATCTCGTCGAGCAGCTCGGCCGCGCCGGCCGCATCGCCCGCGACCAGTTTCGCATCAGCAGCGCGAAAGGTCGCGAGCACGCCGTAGCCCTTGGGCAGTTGATCGCGCGCCGACAGGAATGCGGCGGCTTCCTCACCCTCGGGTGCTTTTTCCGCTTCGGCAAAAATGGCGCTGGCGGCGCGCGCTTCGGTCAGCTTCGCGCTTTTTTGGTATTCGAGAAAGGCGGCGGTGCCGACCAGGGCCAGGATCGCGCCGATCGCATAGGGCGCATAGCGGCGCAACTGGCGGTAAAGCCGGTCCTTTTGCAGCTCTTCGGAGACCTCCTCGATAAACAGATCGGTCTCATCGCGGCCCGTGGCCGTTGAGGCCGTCGGCGCGGAGGGCTGGCGGTTGGAGGGGCGGTTGGAGGGGCGTTTCTTGCTCAAGACAGTCTCGTCGGCTCCGTTGATCGGCCGGGAAGGGCCGATGCTCTATGATCCTTGGGCGCGCGCAGGCTTAGCGGGCTCTGAAGGCAAGCCTTAACCGCCCAGAGCCCGCGGCGCAAACCGGCAATGGCGCTCGGATGCCGATTTATTGCGATCTGGCAAAGCGGCGCAAGGAGCCGGGCGGGCGGCAACCACCCTTCCCGGCCCCTCAAAGCTGACAATCGCAAGCTGACAATCGCAAGCTGACAATCGCAAGGTGACAATCGCCGGGCGGACGGGCGCTTAGAACTTCGCCCGCAACCCGACGAACCCCTGACGCGGCTGCGAGGTGTAACCGCGCACTTCCTCATAATCCTCATCAAGCAGGTTCTCGACCCGGCCGAACAGCTCGACCCCGTCGCTCACCTTGAAGGACGCGTTCAGATCGATCACGAAATATCCGTCATGCTGCACTTTGGGCGAGGTGAAGCTGGCATCGCCGAAATCAGATTGCAGATTGTCGCCGAAATAAGTGGCAACCGCCCCGATCTGCGCCCGCTCGTCAAAGAAGCGATAAGCGATATCGGCGCTGGCGGCATGGCGCGGGCGGCGAACCTCGCGCGTGCCATCGGGATCGGTGGCATCGAGCCAGGTATAGGAAAAGCCCAAGGTCAGCGGATCAATCGGCCGCACCCGCAAACTCACTTCCACGCCCTGACGCTTCGAGGTGCCGTCCTCATTGATGACGGTGGTGCCAAAACCGGTGATCTCGTCGCGCAGACGCTCGTTGAAATAGGTCACGTCGATCAACGCCCGATCGGCCCAGAAGCGCTGCTCGATGCCGATATCGAAGCCGAAATTCTTCTCCGGCGCCAGATCGGGATTGCCGGTGAACTCGCCCGGAATGAAGCCGAATTGCTCGAAGAAGGTCGGGTTCGTCTGCGCCTGCCCGATCGAAGCATGCAGGCGCGTGGGGTGGAAGGGAACCGCGTAGGAGGCAGAGGCGGACCAGCTCAGCGCGTCCTTGAAATCGGCATTCTGATCGAAGCGCAAGCCAGCCTGGACGAACAGCGCATCCATCGGCTCGCCTTGATACTCGAGCACATAGCCGAGCGCCTCGCGCTCTTTGGTGTCACCGCCCGCATAAGAATTTTGAAAGCTCTCACGCTTGAACTCGAGCGCGCCGGTGACGCTGTGCTCGTCATAGGCGCCGAAAGAATAGCTCGCCTGATACCCGGCCTTGAGGGTGCTGGTCTCATTATCCGCCGGTCCAAAATCGGTGGTCAGATCGTTTTCCGAGCGGGCATAGCCGAGCGAGGGCGTGTGAACGAGCGCGCCGCCCAGGGTGTCGATATCGGCGGCAAGGCCCAGGGTCAGGTCCGAGCCTTCGGTCACGCCCGAGCCATCGATGACATAGCAATCGCTGTCACCGCATCCGAATTGGGTGCTGTCGAATTCGGACTTGCGATCAGTGTAGCGCGCATTGCCGCGCAGATGCACCCGCTCGCCCAGATCGGCCGAGCCCCGGAAGTTCAGGGTGAGGTTCTCGCGCCCGTCCTTCTCGCCATCGTCGCCCGAAAGGTCCCAGCCCTCATCATCGCGCCAGGAGATGGACAGCGCTCCATCTGCGGTCTCTGTGCCGCCCAGAAGCAGCACCGATCCGGCCTTGGCGGGCGCGGTGCCGCCTTCGACCATCACGCTGGCGGAGACATCCTTGCGCAGCCCGCGCTTGGTGATGATATTGACCACCCCGGCGGTCGCTCCCGCGCCGTAGAGCGCCGATTGCGGCCCGCGCAGCACCTCGATGCGCTCGATATTATCAGCGGTGAGGAACGAAAAATCGAAGCCCGAGGCGCTGTCGGCGGTTTCGACCCCATCGATCAGGACCAACACATGATTGGCCTCCGAGCCGCGAATGCGCAGGGAGGCCTGGCCGCCAGCATCGCTGACCTGAAGCCCCGGCGCCAGACGCAGCGCATCGGCGACACTGGTGACTTGCCGCCGTTCCAGATCCTCGGCAGTGATCACGGTATTGGCCCGCGCATAGCTTTGCGCATCGACGGGCACGCGCCCGCCCGAGATGATCACATCGCCGATCTCGGTCTGGGTTTGCGCCTGACCGGGCAGTGTGGAGATGCCAATCACAGGCACCAGAGGCGCGATCATGGCCGCTAGCTTGAGAACTCGCATGTCGTTTCAATACCTTGTCCCCGCGCGCCGCACACGGCACGGGCTTGTTGCTACAGCGTCTGGGAAAGGACAGGGCAATCACCCCGTATCGGATCACGACACCGGCCCACCACAGACAATGACGAAATCACCGCTGCGGTTCAGCCGCCTCAAAGCACACCCCGCGCTTCAAGTGGGTGACGTTCTCTGGCAGGTCTCCTGGCTCACGGGTCTTGGCGCTCATTCCGCCTTCCCGCACCCTTGTCGGGCGCAGTGGCATGAAGGAAAGGCGCTCACCGCTCACAGTTGCGGGGGCAGCCCCGGATTTTCAGCGCGGCTTGGGCGTTGCTGGATCACCGGGTTCCCTTTTCATCGAGCCCTTTGACAGGCTCGAACCAGAGGTGTCTTCGGGTAGAGCGCACCCCCTTCGAGGTCAAGCGCGAGGCCACGAAATTGACGCAAATGTGGCAATCTGGCCAATACGAGAGGGGCAAAGTGGCAACTGTGTCGAAGCCGTCGGGCGTGGGGGCTTGTGGGACGATGGATCCTCGGGACAAGCCCGAGGATGACAGGGGTTCGGGTGGAGGCGGCTGGCAAGGCAAATGTTCGGCATAATGGTCTCTCTCGCCCATCCCGTTGTCATTGCCGGACTTGTTCCGGCAATCCATCGGGCTGTAAGTGCGGGTAGCAGGGGCGTGCGGGGCGATCTGTGTCGAAGACGTCAGGCGTGGGGGCAACTGTGTTCATCACATACGGATTGGCATTCTTGATCGCATCATCGCATTGAGGATGGCCGATCACTCACGCGCGGCGATCAGCGCCGCCACCGCCCGAATGACCGAAGGCAAGCCGCATACCGTCCAGCGCGATTGCAGCAGGGCCGAGCGCCCGGGCACAGCCAGTGCTTTCATCGCCGGATGTTGCGCCGCTTCAAAGGAGCGCCCGATCTCCTGCGCCCCGATATGGCGGCTGCGCACCAGAAACGGCTTTTCGAGGATCAGGCTTTCGAGATCGAGGCGGGTAAAGCCTTGCTTGCCCAGTTTGCGCGCCGCATTGCCAAGCCCGGCCAGCGCCAGAACCTCATCGGCCAGGGTTCCCGACGCCGCCGTGTAATTGTTCGGATAGTGATAGGCCGCGTCCTGCGCGGGCAGCACCGCCGCGCGCTCGGCAAGCGCCGCGAGGTCTCGCTCAAATCCCGCGATCACCATTTCGGCGCGTTGCTCCTGGCCGAGCACCGCCCCCATTTTCCGCAGGAGCCTTTTGATATCGTCGATCGAATTGGCCGACGCGAAGGTCTCGACCCGGATCCCCAACCGTCGCAGCATCTCCAGCGTGGTGGGATCGGTGAAATCGCTGGCCAGCACCAGATCGGGCGCAAGCAGGTAAACCTGCTCGGCCCGCGCATCATTGAGCGGATAGGCGCGCGCCTCCTCTACCATCATCGAGGCATGGGGCTCGCGCGCCCAATAGGTGATCGAGGCAAGCTGCCCCGGCGCCGCGAGCAGCATGGCCAGTTGATCGGTGCACAGATTGATCGAGACCACACGGCGCGCGCCGGGCTCCGCGACTGCCGGGCGCGAGACCCCAAGCAGAGCAAGCAGGACACAAAGCGCCATCAGGCGTATCGGCAAGGCTGGTTTCATGCGCCTCACTTAGCGAGCCAAAGGCACCAACGCAAACAGGCCCGGCACCAGGGCCGAGCCAACAAGGCTTGCGAGGGAGAGAGTTGGTGAGCAGAACCTTGGTAAGAAGGACCGATCAGCCCTTCTGCTTGATCAACTCACCGATCAGCACATCACGGATCTTGTAGCCGAGCACCGAACGCGCGGCCTTGCGCAGCTCGCGGCGCAGTTCCTTCAAGGTCACCGCCGGGTTGGCGGTTTCATCAAAGGCGCCGGTGGCGGCGAAATTGATCAGCGTGCGGTGCAGGACATCGCGGATCTTGGGCTCGTGCTTGGCGGCCAGATCGGCGGCACCCGGCTCCACCTCAAGGGTGAAGGTAATCGCGACCAGCGACTTTTTCAGCCGTCCCTTTTCCGTCGTCTCATGCACCGGGACGATGAAGCGGCGGGCGAGCTCGACATATTCCGAGGTCGGCTTGCCTTCCTCATCGCGTTCGATATCGGCATAGGCGATGTCTTCCGACGCATCGTAGTCGCCATGACCGCCGCCATGGCCGCCGCCATGATCGCCACCATGCGCATCCGCTTTCGCGCCGCCATGTTTTGCGCCATCACCGCCATGGCCATCCTCGGCATGCGCGCCGCCATCCTTTCCGGCCTCGCCATGCGCGCCATCGGCAGCTTCCTCAGCGGGAGGCTTCATCACGAAACCCACACCGGCACCGGCGACTACCCCGATGATGACCAGCAGGACCGCGAGCAAAATTCTCAGCATCTTCTTCCTTCTCCCTCGCGTCGGCCCAGGCGGGGATGCCATCCGGGCCGGTCACTCTTAGAACGGCGACAATTTGTCGACGAGCTGCCGGCCGATGCGCGGCTGTTGCAAATCGGTGATCTGACCGCGCCCGCCATAGGAAATCCGGGCATTGGCGATCTTGTCATAGGTGATGGTATTGCGGCGTGAGATGTCCTCTGGCCGCACGATCCCGGCGATCTGTAGATCGCGCAGTTCGAAATTGACCCGGACCTCCTGATTGCCAGAGATCAGGAAATGCCCATTGGGCAGCACCCGCATCACCGTGGCGGCAATCTTCAGGCTGATGTCCTCACCGCGAGCGACGGTGCCGGCACCGGAGGTCTCATGGCTGCTCTCAGCGGACAGGGCCGGGCTGAGCGTGTTTGCGCCGGGCAGAATGGTATCGGCGATCGTGCCAATCCCCAGACCCGCGGCAATGCCGATCTCATCGGCGCCCGCGCGCGATCGCGTGGTGGTGTTGTCAATCTGCGCTTCATCGGAAATCTCGATCTCGACTGTGAGGATGTCGCCAATCCCGCGCGCGCGTCGATCGCCGAACAGCGATTGCGGACCGGAGCGCCACAGGGACGGGTTCTGAGGAGCGGCCTGCGGAGCGTAGGCGACCTGCTGTTGCTGCGGGCGGATTTGCCCGGTGTCATAGCCGGGTTGGCTGGCGCCCGGTTGCGGCTGGATCGAGGCCGTCGGATAGGCATTGGGGCGCGCGGACGGTTGCGGGTAGCCAAGCGTTCCGGTCTTGTCGACCTGGCGATTGCCGTACAGCGTCGGCGAAGGCGCGTTCGGGTCGACCAGCGGATGGGTACCGGCCAGCGCCGGATCGATCGGCTTGCGCACCCCGGTCACCGGCGACATTGTCGGCTCCTTGCCAACACTGTCGAAATAGCCCGCGCAGCCCGAGAGCATCGCCGTTGCCGCGATCAGAAGAGGGGTCGTCAGTTTCATCAATTCATCTCAATCAGATTGGAGCCGCGCACAGAGCCGTAGATCGTCACCCGGCTGTCGAGATTCATCACCCGGACCCGCTCACCCAAAGCCCCGGCATCAAGAGCACGCCCTTCCGAGCGCAGGGCCAATGAGCCGCGCTGGAACACGATCTCGACGATATCGTTGCGATGGACCAGGGTCGGGGCGCCGATCTCGGACAGGCGCACCGGACGGCCGCGATAGATGGCAACGCGGGTCTCGAGCCCGACGGCGGTGTCGATGGTCTCGATCATATCGGCCTGCGCCAGACCCGGCGCCAGTTGCAGGTCGCGCGCGGTAATGATCTCGCCGGGGCGCAAGGTGCGCGAGGCCAGCACGACATCGCCCAGAGCGGGACCGGCCAGCGAAAGCGCGATCATGGCGCCCATCGGGATCATGCGGGCAGAAGGGGTGAAGGACTGAAGCATGGCGAATTACCGGATCTGCGAGGTTGCGCTCAGCATCTGATCGGCGGCGGTCACGACTTTCGAGTTCATCTCATAGCCGCGCTGCGCTTCGATCAGATCGGTGATTTCGGAGACGACATCGACGGAGGACGCCTCAAGATAGCCCTGGTTGACCAGCCCGGCGCCATCGACGCCCGGGTTGCCGGAGATCGGCGTGCCCGAGGCGCTGGTTTCCAGGAACAGGTTCTGCCCGATCGCCTCGAGTCCCTTCACATTCGAGAAGGTGGCGAGGGTCAGCTGACCAATGGATTGCGGAGCGACCTGGCCATCAAAATAGGCGAAGATCTCGCCATCTGCGTTGGCGGTGATCGACTTGGCATCTTCGGGAATGGTGATACCGCCCGACACCTCATAGCCATCAACGGTGACGATCGTGCCTTCCGCCGAGCGCTTGAAGGCGCCGTCGCGGGTATAGGCGGTCTCACCCGAAGGCATCGTGACCTCGAAATACCCCTTGCCCTGGATCGCGAAATCGAGATCACCCCCGGTCTGCTCAAGCGCGCCTTGCGAGACATTCATGCTCACGGCGGCGGTGCGCACCCCCAGACCGAGCTGAACACCGGCTGCGAGCACGGTGCCGGCGGTCGAGGTGATCGAGCCCGGGGTCTTGACCTGCTGGTAATGCAGATCGGCGAACTCGGCACGGCGCGGCTGGTAAGCGGTCGTGCTCATGTTCGCGATGTTGTTTGAAATGACTTCTACGCGGGTGGATTGAGCATCCATACCGGTGGCGGCGATCTTCAAGGCACGCATCGAGGTTCTCCTTTCGGCTGCCCCTACTATCGCCAATGACAGTTAAGGAGCCGTGTGGAGAGGATCGGTTTTGCAAGCTTTTCATCACCAAGAGGGGCGAAAGCGGCGCTGAAATCTTACTATCGCGGTAGGGCAGATTTCCGCCGCGTAAACAGCGTCGCTTGAGCGGCGAACCCATGATGGGTCCGCCACAGGTATCAGGGCGCACGCAAGCCCGGCGCAGATTGGGGGTCTCAGGCCTGCGCTTCGGCCATTGCCGTGGGCATCTTCTCGAGCGCCTCGATAAAGAACGGGCGAAAGCCGTGCGGATGCTCGCTCATCGGGAAATGGCCAAGCTCATCCATCACCGCCAGCGTCGCGCCGGGGATCGCATCGGCGGTGCGCTTGGCGTCTTCCGGGGTGCAGGTCAGATCATAGGCGCCGACGATGATATGCACCGGAGTGCGCCCCGTGTCGATCTGGCCGAGCCGGGCGATCAGGCTGTCATCGCGGGTGTAAAAGCTCAGATCGCCGCGAAACACGCCCGGCCCCGATTGCTGGAACATCCATAGCGTGTTCCAGCGCTCGGCCTCGGGCGCATAAGGCGAGATATTGGCCGAGACCAGCGCCGCCCCCATCTCGCCGCCATGGGCATCGGGGCGGTGGAACCAGTCGATATCATACCAGGCGGGCTGGAAGTCCGACGCCTCGATGGCGATGAAGCCGGAGAACTTGTCGCCATGCAGCGCCGCCAGTTGCAGCGCGATCCGTCCGCCCATCGAGCACCCTGCGAGCACCGGGCGCTCGAGGCCGAGGGCCTCGACCACCGCCAGCACCGTCTCGATATAGGCTTCTGTGGTCAGCATGTATTCTTCGGTCTGAAAGCCTTCGGGCGGCAGCGATTTGCCGTGCCAGGGCATGTCGAAGGCGATGAGCCGATTGCTGCCCGTCACTTGCGCGTCATTCATCAGATGGCGCCATTGGCGCGTATCGGCGCCGGCAGTGTGCAGGCACAGGATCGGACGGCCTTGCCCGGCTTCCTCGAAATAGATCCGCTGCGCGCGCCCGGCGATGGTAGCGGTCAGATAGCGCCCAGTAATCGGTTCGATCGCGCTCATGCGGCGGCTCCCTCATTTTGCTGCTGGCGACCCAGCGCCATGAATTCCTTGAAGAAGCGCAGGTTTTTCACGAGCGCCAGGATATCGCCATCGACACGGCCACGCCCGATCTTCACCAATCCGAAGATGTCGTGAAAGCCCGGCTCGGGCCGCGGTTGCCAGAACCGCTCCAACGCCTCGGCATCGGTAGAGAGCGCAAAGCGCCAGGGGGTCTTGCGGCTTGGGCCCTGCACGATCTGGGCGATGCGGCCTTTCTCGAAGGTGAGATAATACTCGTCCTCGCCGACCCGCAGCAGCACCGTTTCGCTGAACAATCGCCCCAGCCGGAGCAGATGCGCCTGCCCCTCCAGCGCCGCGCCCATTGCCTGCAATTTCTCGAGCATCTCGCCGTCTCCCATTCGCCGATCCGCGCAAGCCATCGCCGCCCGCGCATCGCGAGCGGTCAATTCGGCCTGCGCATTGTTGGCCGACAGTTTCTGCAAGCGACGCCCAAAGCAGCAATAGAGATCAGGGTATGCGCTGATACCCTCAGCGTAATGGACGAACGCAAAGGGCGCATGGAGTATCGGACAATACCGGCGCAGGCATTGGGGATCGGCCCGGCCTGACCAAGGATGGATGCCAGATCGGATGCACCTTCTTCGGCGCGAACCGATCCGACAACAGGCTTGAGCAAGACCAACCCCTCAAGGGGAACCCGAAGTGGAGGAAACGCAAGATGCGCAATGTAACCATCGATAACGTGACGGATGTCGTAATCGCATCCCTGGGCAAGCACGGCGAGATCACCGATCGCCAGCGCGAAATCATGACTTCGCTGATCAAGCACCTGCATGGCTTTTGCAAGGACGTGAAACTGCAACATGGCGAGTTCCTGGCGGCCTGCGACTACCTCGCCCGCGCCGGTCAGACCTGCGATGACAAGCGTCAGGAGTTCATCCTGCTCGGCGATATCGTCGGTGTTGAGGTGCTGGTCGACATGCTCTCCAACCCGGTTGATGGCACCGAGAGCGAATCCACGGTGCTCGGCCCGTTCTATCGCGAAAACCCGCCGGTGCTGCCGAAGGGCGCCTCGACCGTGAAGAAGGCATTCGACGGGCAGGAAACCGTCTATTTCGAAGGCCATATCCGTGATGCGGATGGCGCTCCGATCGCTGGCGTAACCCTGGATGTCTGGGAAGATGCGCCGAACGGTCTCTATGAGAACCACGACCCGGATCAGCCCGATTACAACCTGCGCGGCCGCTTCGAGACCGACGAGAACGGCCACTATGCCTTCCGCGCCGTGCGCCCGGTTCCCTACCCGATCCCGGACAACGAGACCGCCGGTGAGCTGCTGCGCTTCATGGGGCACCACCCGTTCCGCCCGGGCCACATGCACTTCATCATCTCGAAGGACGGCTACCGCCCGCTGATCAGCCAGGTCTATGACGCGGATAGCGATTACCTCGACAATGACAGCGTGTTCGCGGTGAAAGAAAGCCTGGTCGGTCAGTTCAAGAAGGCGTCCGGCGAGCTGGGCACCGATCTGCATGTCGAGTTCGACTTCGTGCTCAAAGCCGATGCCGGAGCAGCTTCGCTGGCGGCAGAATAAGGCGACGCCATTGGGGCTTCCCTGTGAGACTTACCCCCGTGCCTGGCATGGGGGTCTTTTCATGCCCAGTTCTCGCGCATAGGTTTTGTGCATGAATCTCAAACAGCTTACCTATTTCGTTGCCGTTGCCGAGGAGCGCCATTTTGGCCGCGCCGCCGAACGGCTGAACATGGCCCAGCCGCCGCTCAGCCGTCAGATCAAGCAGCTCGAGGATGAGCTGGGCGCAGTCCTGTTCAATCGCGGACGCAGCTCGATCTCTCTGACCCAGGCTGGGGAGCGCCTGTTCGAGCGCTCGCGCTCGATCCTGCGGCAGATCGAAGAGCTCAAGCACGAGATGCGGCGCCTCGGACAGGGAGCCGAAGGACGGCTGCGCATCGGCTTTGTCGGCTCATCAACCTATGGGATCCTGCCCAATATCGTGAAGTCCTTCCGGGCGAATTTCCCCGAGATCTGCCTGAGCCTGATCCCGCTCAACAATCACCTGCTGCGCCGGACCCTGATCCGCCGCGAAATCGACGTCGCCTTTGCCCGGCCCGCGCTCAAGGATGCCGAGTTCGTCACCCGCAAGCTGATGGAAGAGCCCCTGGCGCTAGCTGCGCCCGACACGCTGCCAACCTCAAGCAGCCGGTCCGTTGATCTGCGCGAGATCGTAGATCGGGACGTGATCCTCTATCCCGAATACCCGCGCCCGACCTATGCCGATTTCGTGCTGGAGAAATGCGCCGAGCAGGGCATCGAGATCCCCAACCGGGTGTTCACGATGGATCTGCAAACCGCCCTGAGCCTGGTGGCGATCGGCGAAGGGGTCTGCGTGGTCCCGGCCTCGGTCGGCTCGACCCAGCGCAACGGGATCAAGTATCTGCGCATCGTGCCGGAATTGGGGGTCACCGAACTCTCGCTCAATTACCGGCTCGATGAACAGAGCGTGCATGTGCAAAATTTCGTGAAGATCGCCCAGAACGTGGCGCGCAAAACGATCTGATCCGCCTGCGCGCCCGCCCCTTGCAGCCCCGCTCGCTATTGCACCTTCAGAACAGGAAGTAGCGCTGGGCCATCGGCAGCACTTCGGCGGGCTCGCAGGTCAGCACCTCGCCATCGGCCTTCACCACATAGGTCTCCGGATCAACTTCGATCCTCGGGGTGGCGCTGTTGAGCTGCATCGAGGCTTTCGAGATCGTGCGAGTGCCCTGCACCGCAACCAGATCCTTCACCAGCCCGAGCCGCGCGGCGATCCCGTCATCCACTGCCGCTTGCGAGGCGAAAGTGACCCCGCTCGCGGTCATCGCCCGCCCATAGGCGCCAAACATCGGGCGGTAATGCACCGGCTGCGGCGTGGGAATGGAAGCATTGGGATCGCCCATCGCCGCCGCCGCGATCATCCCGCCGAGCAGCACCAAATCGGGTTTCACGCCAAAAAAGGCCGGGCTCCACAGCACCAGATCGGCGCGCTTGCCAACCTCCACCGAGCCGATATGGGCCGCGATCCCATGCGCGATCGCCGGATTGATCGTGTATTTGGCGATGTAGCGCTTGACCCGGAAATTGTCATTCGCCCCGGTCTCCTCGCCAAGCCGCCCGCGCTGGCGCTTCATCTTGTCCGCCGTCTGCCAGGTACGGATCAGGACCTCCCCCACCCGTCCCATCGCCTGACTGTCGCTCGCGATGATCGAGAAGGCGCCCAGATCATGCAGGATATCCTCGGCGGCGATGGTCTCCTTGCGGATCCGGCTCTCGGCAAAGGCCACATCCTCGGGGATCGACTTGTCGAGATGGTGGCAGACCATCAGCATGTCGAGATGCTCCTCGAGCGTATTGACGGTATAGGGCCGGGTCGGATTGGTCGAGGAGGGGATGACATTGGCCTCGCCGCAGACCTTGATGATGTCCGGCGCATGGCCGCCGCCCGCGCCTTCGGTATGAAAGGCGTGGATGGTGCGGTCCTTGAAGGCGGCGGTGGAGGTCTCGACAAAGCCGCTCTCATTGAGCGTGTCGGTATGGATCATCACCTGGATGTCCATGTCCTCGGCAACATCGAGACAGGTATTGATCGCCGCCGGGGTGGTGCCCCAATCCTCATGCAGCTTGAGCGCGCAGGCACCGGCGCGGATCTGCTCCTCGAGCGCATCGGGCGTGGCGGCATTGCCCTTGCCAGCGAAGGCGAGGTTCATCGGGAAGCTGTCGGCGGCTTGCAGCATCCGCCCGATATGCCAGGGACCGGGGGTGCAGGTAGTGGCATTGGTGCCGGTCGCAGGCCCGGTGCCCCCGCCGAGCATGGTGGTCACCCCCGACATCAGCGCTTCTTCGATCTGCTGCGGGCAGATGAAGTGGATATGGCTGTCCATGCCGCCCGCGGTGAGGATCTTGCCCTCGCCCGCGATCGCTTCGGTGCCCGGGCCGATGATGATATCGACGCCCGGCTGGATATCCGGATTGCCAGCCTTGCCGATCCCGGCGATGCGCCCGCCCTTCAGGCCCACATCCGCCTTGTAGATCCCGGTATAGTCCACGATCAGCGCATTGGTGATGACGGTATCGACCGCCCCTTGCGCGCAAGTGACCTGCGATTGCCCCATCCCGTCGCGGATCACCTTGCCGCCGCCGAACTTGACCTCCTCGCCATATGGGCCGGTGAGATCGCGCTCGACCTCGATAATCAGATCGGTATCGGCGAGCCGGACCCGGTCACCGGTGGTGGGGCCGAACATGTCGGCATAGGCAGCGCGGGAGATCGGGGTGGGCATGGACGGGCTCCTGTCGGATCAGCCGCGCCGCAGGGCGCAGGCGGGATGGGTGAGGTGGATGCCTTTGGCGACGCAGGACGGGCAGAAATAGCCGCAGCCGGACTTGACCCAGAGCGCGGCCGGATCAGCGCGAAGCGCCCCGCCGCACGCATCGCAATGCAGGTCCGGGTAAAGCCCGGCGAGCTTGTCAGCGCTGATTTCAAAGACTTCCGGCATGGCGGGTTCCTTTGAGGGATGGTGCGATAGCAGACGGTGTTTAGAGCGCCCCCATCACCTTGCCGTTGAAGCCAAACACCTTGCGCGCGCCCTGATAGGGCACCAGCCGCACCTCGCGCGCCTGTCCAGGCTCAAAGCGCACCGCGGTGCCCGCGGCGATGTCGAGCCGCATGCCGCGCGCCTGCTCTCGATCGAAGGACAGCGCGGCGTTGGTCTCGTAGAAGTGATAATGGCTGCCGACCTGCACCGGACGATCGCCGGTATTGGCGACGCTCAGGGTGAGGCTCGGCTGCCCCTCATTGAGCACGATCTCGCCGCTCGCGGGGAAAACCTCTCCGGGTATCATCGGTTGCGCTCCTTGTTGCTCCAGACAATCCAGCGGCTCATCAAGCCAGCGGGCTGGCTTTCTTCGCCCGAGACGAGCGGCGCAGGCCGCGAGGATCCTGCGCGGCTAGTCGTTTTTCTCGCGGCGAACGCGAGCCTCTTGCGCTTGCGGCTTGCGGCGCATCATCAGCGCGAGGCCGATCAGCACCGCGACCCCGATCAGTGCCGAGAGCCCGGTGACCACCGACAGATCGCCGAGCGGGGTGTCGATATGGGCGTGCTCGACCCCGACCTCATGGGCCAGGGCCGGCATCGTCGCTCCGATGACCGCAGTAAAGCCTGCCGCCGCGCCGAGCCATTGTTTGCTTTTCGTCATGCTCATCCTCCGTTTGCCTCTAACCTGGTTGTCAGGCCACCTGTCTGATCTGCGCCTCGTAATGGGCCGCGACGCTTTCGAACTGCGCCTCGAGCACCGGGCAGGCGCCATGGCAGGCGGCCACCACCGCCCGCGCGCCCGCGAGATAGGCTAGATGCCGCGCGCTCGGCCAGATCGCGATTTCCGCCGCCAGATCGCTCAGATTGCTGATCTGATCGGCGATCTTGATCACCTGCGCCCCGCCACTCACCCCGGCGAGCTTTTCGGCCTGCGCCGCCTTGCGCTCAGTGAGCGGCAGGCCAGCCCAAGCCGGATCATCCGTCAAATCCCCCACCAGCGCCGCGACCTCGGCCCCGCACGCCGCCTCGATCTCGGCGAGCGTCAACGGGCTGTCCTCAACCACATCATGCAGCACCGCCGCAGCGATCAGCGCCGCGCTCGCCTCTGGACACGCCTCGGCCACGCGTGCCGCCACGTCGCAGGGGTGATTGATGTACGGCACCATCGCGCGCCCTTTGCGAACCTGCCCGGCATGAGCCTTCGCCGCCATCGCATAGGCACAGGCGAGAAGTTGAGGCGCCTGCATCGCCAGCCTCCTCAGCGGATCGGGTTGTGGACGGTCACCAGCTTGGTGCCATCGGGAAAGGTTGCCTCCACCTGCACGTCATGGATCATCTCAGCGATGCCCTCCATTACCTGCTCGCGGGTCAGCACCCCCGCCCCCGCCGCCATCAGCTCCGACACCGAGCGGCCATCGCGCGCGCCCTCGACCACGAAATCCGAGATCAGCGCGATCGCTTCGGGATGGTTGAGCTTGACGCCGCGCGCAAGACGCTTGCGGGCGATCTCGGCGGCCATGGCGATCAGCAGCTTGTCCTTCTCGCGCGGGGTCAGGTTCATGGGCGAGCGCTCCTTCTCACAAATTCCAGACGCGCGGCGGCGGGCAGCCGCGCAGCGTGGTGGTCAGATCGATCACGGCCCGGCGCAAGGCCGAGGCATCTCGGTTACCTTGCGCGCCGAGCAGGCGCAGCGCAAGCATCCCGTTCCAGGCAGAAGCGCCGCCGATCACGCCGTCATGGCGCGTGAGCGCCGCTCGGGCCTCGTCCAACAGATCCTCGGCATCGGGGGCGATCAGCAACAGGGTGGCGAAGGCCCGCGCGCCCTGCCCGCAGCCAGGGCCGACCATCGCCAGATCAACCGGCGCGCTCAGGCGCTGCGCCTCGGCATAGACCAGCGCGCCGCCGCGATGGATCCGCCATTGATCGCCGAAAAAGCCCTCACAGACCCGCTCACCCATCGCCGAGCGGCCGAGCACCACCATCTCCGAGACCAGCAGCCGCGCATCCGCCGCCATCTGCACCGTGAGACTGCGCGCGAGCCGCCCGCCCTCGAACAGGATCGTCTCCTGCGGCACCCAATCGAGCCGCGCCCCCGCCCCGAGCGAGAGGCTCACCTCGAGCCGTCCGGGCGCGCGCCCTTGCGCCTTGTAGATCCGCTCGGCGGCCTGGGTGGTGAGGGTCAGCCGCGCGCCCGCCGCTGCGCTCGCCTCGTAGAGCAAATGATCGCCATCGGTGATGCCGCCAGCGGTGTTGATCAGCACCGCCTCGCAGATCCCGTCATGGGTGCGCGGCAGGATGCATTTGGCCGAGCCCGACTGGTAGAGATGCGCCAGACGTGAGGGCGAAGGGGGGAGCGAAGGGGAAAGCGACGGCGAGGCATCCCCTTCCCCATCGCCCACTCCGCCCGCCTTCACCCCGATCTCCGCCTTGCCGCGCATGCGCTGCATCTTTGGCGCTGCGGGCAAAAGCGCCGGGACCTCAGACGGTGAGCCAGCGCCGTACATCGGCTTCCCCTTCTCCACCCTGGATCTCGCTGCCCTTGCCACTGGCGACGATCTCACCGCGGTCCATCACATAGAACCGGTCCGCCAGATCGCGCGCGAATTCGAAATATTGCTCCACCAGCACGATGGCCATGTCGCCGCGCGCGCGCAAGGCCTCGATGGCGCGGCCGATATCCTTGATGATCGAGGGCTGGATGCCTTCGGTCGGCTCATCGAGCAGCAGCACCTTCGGCCGCGTGGTCAGCGCCCGGCCGATGGCGAGTTGCTGTTGCTGGCCGCCCGACAGATCGCCGCCGCGCCGCCCCAGCATCTCCTTGAGCACCGGGAACATCTCGAAGACCTCCGGCGGCACGAAGCGGTCCTTGCGCGCGATTGGCGCATAGCCGGTGTGCAGGTTCTCCTCGACGCTCAGGAGCGGGAAGATCTCGCGTCCCTGCGGCACCGTCGCCACCCCGAGCCGCGCCCGCTGTTCGGGCCGCATGCCCTCGATCGCGCGCTCGCCGAGGATGATCTTGCCGCCCGCGATCCCCTTGCGCCCGCCGATCGCCCGGATCAGCGAGGTCTTGCCGACGCCATTGCGGCCCAGAATGCAGGTCACCTCGCCCAGCTTCGCCTCCAGCGAAACCGATTTGAGCGCCTGCGCCGCGCCATAGGAGAGATCGACTTTGGATACGGTCAGCATGCTCAGCGCCCCAGATAGACTTCAACGACGCGCGGATCGGCGCTCACATGCTCGAGCGAGCCCTCGGCCAGCACCGAGCCCTGATGCAGCACCGTCACCCGGCAGCCCAGCGCCTTGACGAATTCCATGTCATGCTCGACCACCACCACCGCATGCGCGCCTGCGATGTCCTTGAGCAGATCGGCGGTGCGCATGGTCTCATCATCGGTCATGCCGGCGGCGGGCTCATCGACGAGCAGCAGCTTGGGATCCTGGGCCAGCAGCATCCCGATCTCGAGCCACTGCTTTTGCCCATGCGAGAGATTGGCGGCGAGGTCCTTGCGCCGGTCCGACAGCCGCACCAGCGCCAAGAGCTCGTCGAGCCGCGCCGCCTGCGCCTTGCTGGTGCGGGCGAACAGGGTGGCGAGCACGCCGCGATCATCCTTGAGCGCCAGCAGCAGGTTATCCTCGACGCTATGGGTCTCGAACACGGTCGGCTTCTGGAACTTGCGCCCGATGCCCAGGCGCGCGGTGTCGGCCTCATCCTCGCGGGTGAGATCGACCGAGCCGTCCCAGAGCACGGTGCCGGTATCGGGGCGGGTCTTGCCGGTGATGATGTCCATCATCGTGGTCTTGCCCGCGCCATTGGGGCCGATGACCGCCCGCAGCTCGCCGGATTTCATCGCGAAGGAAAGGCCGTTGATCGCCTTGAACCCGTCAAAGCTGCGATGGACATCGTCGAGATAGAGCAAGGCTTCGGTGGTGCGCAGCGCGTTCATGCCGGCACCTCCGAACGCTTGGCAAAGGCCGGCAGGTTGCCAGCGCCAAACAGGCCCAGCACGCCTTTGGGCAGGAACAGCGTCACCAGCACGAACATCGCGCCGAGCGCGAACAGCCAAAGCTCAGGCGCGACCCCGGTCAACCAGCTCTCCATCGCCGCGACCAGCACCGCGCCGAGCGCCGCGCCGATCAGCGTGCCGCGCCCGCCGATCGCGACCCAGATCACCACCATGATCGACTCGGCCGGGGCGAACTCGGACGGGTTGATGATCCCGACCTGCGGCGTGTAGAGCGCGCCCGCCAGCCCCGCGATCACCGCCGAGAGCACGAAGACGAACAGCTTGTAGCCCTCGACCCGGTAGCCCAGAAACCGCGTGCGGCTCTCGGCATCGCGCACCGCCACCAGCACCTTGCCGGCCTTCGAGGTCACCACCGCCCGGCACACCAGCACCGTCAGCATCAACAGCACCGCGCTCAGCACGAACAGACCGGCGCGGGTGCTGCCCGATTGCAAGTCAAAGCCGAGCACATCCTTGAAATCGGTGAGCCCGTTATTGCCGCCAAAGCCCATCTCGTTGCGAAAGAACGACAGGTAGAGCGCATAGGTCATCGCCTGGGTGATGATCGACAGATAGACGCCCGTCACCCGGCTGCGAAAGGCGAGCCAGCCGAAGACGAAGGCCAACAGCCCCGGCACCAGCATCGCCATCAGCAGCGCGAAGGGGAAGCTGTCAAAGCCGAGCCAGAACCAGGGCAACTCCTTCCAGTTCAGGAACACCATGAAATCGGGCAGGATCGGATCGCCATAGACCCCGCGCGGGCCGATCTCGCGCATCAGATGCATGCCCATCGCATAGCCGCCCAGCGCGAAGAAGGCACCATGGCCGAGCGAGAGGATCCCGGCATAGCCCCAGACCAGATCCAGCGCGACGGCGAGGATCGCATAGCACAGCCATTTGCCCAGCAGCGGCACGAGGTAATCGGGCAGCAGCCCGGCCCCATTGAGCACCGGCACCCCGATGGTCAGCGCCGCCATGATCGCCATAAAGATCGCGGTGCGCGGATCGAGCAGTCGGCTCAGCATGGCGCACCTCGCTCAAACGTGCCGCGCGCAAGCCCGGTAGAAGACATCGAATACCCCATGCTCAATTCTCCACCGCCCGGCCCCGGATCGCGAACAGGCCGCGCGGGCGCTTCTGGATGAAGAGGATGATGAAGACCAGCACCGCGATCTTGGCGAGCATCGCGCCCGCCAGCGGCTCGAGGAACTTGTTGGCGATGCCGAGCGTGAACGCTCCGGCGAGCGCCCCGAACAGATTGCCTGCGCCGCCGAACACCACGACCATGAAACTGTCGACGATATAGCTTTGGCCCAGATTGGGGGAGACGTTGTCGATCTGGCTCAGCGCCACCCCGGCCAGCCCCGCGATCCCGGCGCCAAGACCAAAGGTCATCGCATCGACCCAGGCCGTGCGCACGCCCATATCGGCGGCCATGGCACGGTTCTGGGTGACCGCCCGCATCTGCAAGCCCAGCGGTGTGCGCTTGAGGATCAGCAGCAGCAGCACGAAGACGGTGAGCGCGAAGACCAGGATCCACAGCCGGTTATAGGTGATCGTCATCTCGCCGAGCTCGAAAGCGCCCGACATCCAGGACGGGTTGCCGACCTCGCGGTTATTCGGCCCGAAGATGGTGCGCACGGCCTGTTGCAAGATCAGGCTCACCCCCCAGGTGGCCAGCAGCGTCTCGAGCGCGCGGCCGTAGAGATAGCGCACGATCCCGCGCTCGATCGCCACGCCCACCGCGCCGGCGACCAGAAAGGCGAGCGGGGCCGCGATCAGCAGCGAGACATCAAACAGATGAGGGGCACTGGTGCGGATCACCTCCTGCACCGCGAAGGTCGTATAGGCGCCGAGCATCACCAGCTCGCCATGGGCCATGTTGATGACCCCCATCACGCCAAAGGTGATCGCGAGGCCAATCGCCGCCAGCAGCAGCACCGAGCCGAGCGAGATCCCTTGCCACAGGCTCTGCCCATAGCCCCAAAGCATCAAGGATTGCTCGATGCCGCGCCGCGCCTGCGCCGCCGCCTCTTGCACCGGCTCGGGGTAGTCCGCGCCAATCTGCGCCAAAAGGCCGAGCGCATCCTGACCGCCGCGCGCGCGGATGGTCTCGACCGCCTCGATCAGTGCTTGCGGCTCGTTTTGCGCCGAGGCGAGCAGGATCGACGCCCGCGCCTCGCGCATCGCATCGCGCACCGAACCATCCGTCTCCGCCTCGATCGCGCTGCCCAGTGCCGCAAGCGCGCCCGGATCGCGGCTCTTGAACAGCGCCTCAGCCGCATCGAGCCGGATCGCGGGATCATCCGCGCGCAGGGTCAACCCGCCCAGAAGGCCGTCAATCGCATTGCGGATCGCGTTATTGACCTTGATCTTGCTGGTTTCGCGCGAGCCAGCCTGCCCCATCGCCTCACCAGTGAAAGGATCGAACAAGGCGTAGTCGCGCCCCACCTTCTCGACCCTGAAGACCTGCTTGTCGCTTTTGCGAAAGCGCAGATCGCCGCCGCGCAGGGCGCTCAGCGCCGTTGCCACCCGCGCATCGCCGGTCGCCGCAAGCGCTTCGGCGGTTGCTTGCACTTGCCCGTAATCCTTGGTGACAAACCCGGCCGATATCTCGCGCAACCTGTCAAGCGTTTCAGCCGTTGAGGCGCTCGCAAGCGCCAGGATCATGAAAAAGGAACAGAGCAGCGCGCGCATGAACTCGCCTTGAGATCGAAAAAACAAAGAGGTGATGTGCCACGATCCCGGTCTTGAGAGGGGGATGAGAAAGTTGGGGTCGCGGCACACCCTAGAGCCGGTCCCGTCATCCCATGGATGAGGGACCGACCCTAACGCTTCACCGCGTAGCCTGAGGCACTCCCCAAAGTGTTCAGGCTACGCGGAACAGACAGGACAAAAAGCCCGTCTTACTCGCCCGCACCGCCGCATTTGCCGGTGGCGGTGTTGAAGTTGCCGCAGGAGAGCGGCGCGCGCCAATCGGAGATCAGCGGCTTGCTGTCCGGCAGGAAGTCCGACCACGCATCGCCAGCAACCAGGCCTGGGGTTTCCGAGACGGTCTCGATCTGACCGTCAGCCTGGATCTCACCGATCAGAACCGGCTTGGTGATGTGGTGGTTCGGCATCATGGCCGAGTAGCCGCCGGTCAGGTTCGGAACCGAAACGCCAACCAGCGCGTCGATCACCGCATCCGGATCAGTGGTACCAGCGGCCTCAACCGCTTTGACCCACATGTTGAAGCCGATGTAATGGGCTTCCATCGGATCGTTGGTCACCCGGTCCTCGCTGCCGATGAAGGCATGCCAGGCGTCGATGAACTCGGCGTTTTCCGGGGTATCCGCGCTCATGAAGTAATTCCATGCCGCGAGGTGCCCGACCAGCGGAGCGGTGTCGAGACCGGCGAGCTCTTCTTCACCCACCGAGAATGCAACAACCGGAATGTCGGTCGCGGCGATGCCCTGGTTGGCAAGCTCCTTGTAGAACGGCACGTTGGCATCACCGTTGATGGTCGAGACCACAGCGGTTTTCTTGCCGGCCGAGCCGAACGCTTTGATGTCGGAAACGATCGTCTGCCAATCCGAGTGACCGAACGGCGTGTAGTTGATCATGATGTCTTCTTCGGCAACGCCCTTATCCTTGAGGAATTGCTCGAGGATCTTGTTGGTCGTGCGCGGGTAGACATAGTCGGTACCGGCCAGAACCCAGCGCTCGACGCCTTGGTCCATCAGGTACTCGACCGCCGGGATCGCTTGCTGGTTCGGCGCCGCACCGGTGTAGAACACGTTGCGCTGGCTTTCCTCACCCTCATACTGCACCGGGTAGAACAGGATCGAGTTCAGTTCCTCGAACACCGGCAGAACCGATTTACGCGACACCGAGGTCCAGCAGCCGAACACGGCCGACACTTCGTTGACCGAGATCAGCTCGCGCGCCTTTTCAGCGAACAGCGGCCAATCGGAAGCCGGATCGACCACCACGGCCTCAAGCTTCTTGCCCAGAAGCCCGCCCTTGGCGTTCTGCTGCTCGATGAGCATCAGCATCGCGTCTTTCAGCGTGGTTTCCGAGATTGCCATCGTTCCGCTCAGCGAGTGAAGAACGCCGACCTTGATCGTCTCCTCAGCCGTGGCCGCTGCCCCCCAGGACAACGCCATCGCCGCGACTGCGGCGGAGATAATTTTCCGCATGTGCAACTCCTTCTGTCGATTGCCCGCCAACCTCAGCAAGTTGCACGCCAATTGATCTATATTTTTATTCTTGTTATTTTTCCGCAACTTAGCCAAACAATAACAGCCCAGACCTCGTTTGCACATCAGGCAAATATGCTCATTTCTTAATCATTGATTAATTTTTGACCGGCCTTGCGAAAGTGTAAAATTTTAATTATTTTCTAACCATACGGTTGCGAGCTTCCCTGACGTCAATCATAAGGGGAGCATGGCTGTACATTAGCAAGAGCCCTTATGCAGTTAGAGCAAATCACCCCCTTCGTCCCCTGTTCAGATCTCGACCGGCAGATTGTGTTCTACCGGGATCGGCTGGGATTTTCTCCGGGCTACCGCTCGGACGGCTACGCCTTCATGCGGCGTGACAAGGTCGCCTTGCGACTGGTTCAGGTCTTCGATCATGTCGATCTGCAACATCCAGAGCGGCAAGGCTCGTTCTATATCGATGTGCAGGGGATCGAGGACCTGTATCGCTCACTCGAACCGGCCCTGGCGACGCTCCCGACAAACCGCCTGCGCGTGCCGTTCGATCAGCCCTATGGGCAGCGCGAATTCCATGTCGCTGATGAGGATTGCACCTTGATCATGTTCGGCGAACCGATCGCGCAGGCCGCCTGACAGGATCCATTCGGCACCCACCCCAGACCACCGAGCTCTTCCGCCACCACCTCCACACGCCCCAAGCAGCCGACTTCATCGAGGAATGGATTGCCGGGACACGCCCGGCAATGACGAAAAGTCGAGAGGACACTATTCCCGGGAATTCTAGCTCGGCGCCCCGCTCATCTCCTGAAAATCCTCGCAGCCCTGTGCGGCGAGCTGAGCGAGCAGGGCCTGCCGTGCGGCCGCAAGGGCCTCGGCATCCTCGCTGCGCAGCACGATGGTGCAGCCCGGACCCTGCCGGTAAAAGGGGTAGATGCCGATGCTGCAGGCCGGATGCGCCGCGGCCAGCGCACCGAGCAGCTCGGCCAGCGTGCCTTCGGGCACTCCGAGGCGAAAGCTGTGTGAGAGCGTCAGCGGCCCACCGCTCAGGCTCGAGCGCAGCCCGGCCAGCATCGCGCGAAAGATCACCGGCACCCCTGCCATCACATGAACATTGCCAATCACGAAGCCAGGTGCCGCGCTCACGGGATTGTCGATCAACCGCGCCCCTTGCGGAATGCGCGCCATGCGCAGCCGACTGTCATTGATCTGGTCATCGCCATAATAGGCGAGCAGGATCGCCCGAGCGTCCTCGCGAATGCCGATCGGCATGCCAAAGGCCGCCGCCACCGCATCGGCAGTGATGTCATCATGGGTCGGGCCGATCCCGCCGGAAGTGAAGACGTAATCAACACACGCGCGCAGCGCGTTCACCGCCTCCACGATCCCCTCATGCGCGTCGCTGATCACCCGGATCTCGACCAGCCGCACCCCGATCTCGCTCATCACACCCGCCAGATGATGGGCGTTGGCATCCTGCGTGCGCCCGGACAGGATCTCGTCCCCGATCACGATCATGGCAGCGGTGGGTTGGCTCGATTGGGGCATGAAGGGCTCTTGCGGCTGGAATGACGGCGCGATCTTGGATATGGGGATCAGATGCAGCTTCCCTCCCCCCTGGTCAAGGCACGCCTCATCCGCCGCTACAAACGGTTTCTGGCCGATTGCCTGCTCGAGAGCGGTGAGACCATTACCGCTCATGTCGCCAATCCCGGCTCGATGCTGGGCTTGCAGGACGAGGGTGCAACCGTCTGGCTACATCGCTCGGATGATCCCAAGCGCAAGCTGGCCCATAGCTGGCTGCTGATCGCGCTCGAAGGCGCGCATCTGTGCGGAGTGGCGACCGGGCAAGCCAACCGGATCGTCGAGGAAGCGTTGCGCGCGCGCCAGATCCCGGAGCTTGCCGCCTATGGCTCCCTGCGCCGCGAGGTGAAATATGGTGAGAACAGCCGCATCGACTTTCTGCTGAGCGAGCCGGGCCTGCCCGACGCCTATGTCGAGGTCAAGAGCGTCACCCTCTCACGCCAGCAAGGCCTCGCCGAATTTCCCGATGCGAAGACCGCGCGCGGCGCAAAGCATCTCGCTGAGCTTGCACGCATGGTCGCGCAAGGCCACCGCGCGGTGATGCTCTATCTGGTCCAGCGAACCGACTGCACGCGGTTCTGCCTTGCGGGGGATATCGACCCGGCATATCTAGAGGCTTATGAGAGCGCGCGTGCTTGCGGCGTGCAAGCAATCTGCTATGCCTGCGCGATGACCTGGATCGGCGATGATCGATGCGTTGTGACCATCGATCGCTCGCTGGCTGATGGCACGCCGCTCGCGCAAGGCCCGGTTGGCCGACCCTTGATAGATCCGGCGGGAGGATGACGGAGTTGTTCATGCGAAAGGACGTCGATCGGACGGCGGACGGGATCAAGCTCCACACCGCGGCTGATTTCGAGGGCATGCGTGTGGCAGGCAAGCTTGCTGCGCAAACCCTCGACATGATCGCCGAACATGTGCGCCCCGGGGTCAAGACCATCGAGCTTGACGAGCGGATCTATGAATTCATCACCGCCGCTGGCGCGATTCCGGCGACGCTGGGTTATCGCGGCTATACCCGATCGAGCTGCATCTCGATCAATCACGTCGTCTGCCACGGCATCCCGGGAGACAAGGCGCTGCGCGATGGCGATGTCCTCAATATCGATGTGACCACCATCGTCGATGGTTGGTATGGCGATACCAGCCGGATGTATGTCGCAGGCAAACCCAATCGCAAGGCCGAGCGGCTGATCGACATTACCCACGAATCGCTCATGCGCGGGATCGCGGTGGTCAAGCCCGGCGCGACCTTTGGCGATATCGGCCATGCGATCCAGACCTATGCCGAGGCCGAGCGCTGCGGCGTGGTGCGCGATTTTTGCGGGCATGGGCTTGGACGGGTGTTCCATGACAGCCCCTCGGTCATGCATTTTGGCAAGCCCGGCACTGGGCCGGTGATGGAACCGGGCATGTTCTTCACCATCGAGCCGATGATCAATCTGGGCAAGCCCGCAACCAAGATCCTCGCCGATGGCTGGACCGCCGTGACCCGCGACAAGTCGCTTTCGGCGCAATTCGAGCACTCGATCGGCGTGACCGAGGACGGGTACGAGATCTTCACCCTGTCGCCGCAGGGCCGCTTTCATCCGACCTGGCCCCGCTGAGCCAGCCAATGGCGGGGGCGAAGGGGCGCAAAAAGGGGGCGGCGGCGAAGCGTGAGAGCCTGACCGGTGCTCAGGAGGCCGCGAACCTGTTCGGCGATGCGCTGCCGCAAGAACCGGCCCCCAAATCCGCCAGTTCCGAGCCAAACGCCGCGCCGATCGACCACCGCCATGGTCATCGCGACCGCCTGCGCACCCGCTTCCGGCAAGGCGGCGCTGATGCCGTCGCCGAATATGAGCTGCTTGAACTGATCCTGTTTCGCGCCATTCCGCGCCGCGATGTGAAACCGCTGGCAAAGAAGCTGATCGAACGTTTCGGCTCGATGGCGGCGGCGCTCTCGGCCAGTCCTGATCAACTGCGCGAGATCGGCGGGCTTGGCGAGGCGGCGATCTGCGAGTTCAAGATCATCGAGGCCGCAGCCCACTCACTGGTGCGCACCCAGATCCTTGATCGCACCGAGATTTCCTCAAGCCGCGCGCTGGTAGATTATTGCCGCGCCGCCATGGCGCATCAGCCGGTTGAGCAATTCCGGCTGCTGTTTCTCGACAAGCAGAACCGGCTCATCGCCGATGAGGTGCAATCGGAGGGGACCATCGATCAGGTGCAGGTCTTCCCGCGCGAGGTGGTGCGCCGGGCCATCGCCCTCAACGCCACGGCGATCATCATGGTCCATAACCACCCCTCGGGCGATCCCACGCCCTCGCGAGCGGATATCGCGATGACCGAGCAGGTCAAGGCCGCGCTGACGACGATCGGCGTGGTTCTGCACGAGCATCTCATCATCGGCAAGGCCGGCGAGGTCAGCTTCAAGGGGCTGGGCTATCTCTAGGCGACCTCAGCAGCCGCCCTGCGCCGCGCAGACCGTCATCACATCCGTCACCCAATCGCGATAACGCGACAGATCGGTGAAGCGGGCGGGAAAGCCCTCGCGCTGACAATCGGCGAAGGGAAAGCCGAAAGGCGCATCGGGATTGGCATCGTTATTGGACAAAACCCCAAGCACTTGCGCACCTTCCCCAAGCCCGGTCATCAGCGGACCGCCGCTATCGCCGGTGCAGACCCCGGCGGGCCGGGTCGCCGCGCCGCGCACGGTCAGGAAGGTCAGTTCCCGCCCCAGCAAGCGCAGCTCGACGCTTTGCAGATCGGTCGCGGTCTGATCGGGCATGCCGATCTCATTGAGCTGCGTCGTTCCCCAGCCAGCGCCAAAGATCCGGGTACTCGCCCCGAGTTGGTCGAACACTTCCGGCGGCGCAATGGCGGCGGTCGGCAGGCCGATGATCGGTTGCTCGAGCTTGATCAGCGCAATATCGCCGCGCAGATCGCCCAGGCCCTCGCGGCGGAAATCGCTATGGCAGATCGCCTGACGGGCAAAGCGCGAGACCCGCTGCGGCGACCAACGATAGGTGGCGCCCGCGCTCACCTCCACCCAGGACCAACCGCCCGATGGATCATCGACCGGCGGCACGCAATGGGCGGCAGTAAGCACCCAATCGGGCGCGATCAACACGCCGCCACAGCCTGAAAAGGCGGTGCTGCCCTCAGAAAGCGGCGTGACCGTCTCCAGCTTCACGATCCCGGGATAATCCTCCAACTGAGCAGCGATGCCGCCGATCACCGCCACCGGCTGACGGCGCGGATCGAGGCGGTCCTGCTCGGACAGCGGTGCATCGAGCCGACGCGGAGCTGCGTTCAGGTCGCCAAGGCAACGCTGCGCCCCCACCATCGCCAGCGCCTGGGTCAAGGCGGCTTGCCCGGGATCCGGGACAGGGAAAGCGCCGGGATCCAGAGCCGGGGGATCGAGATCGGTGGCCTCGGGCGCAGCAGGGTCCGGCTCGATCGGCTCTGGCACGAGGGGATCGGAACCGATCGGCGCGCCCGGCCCTCCGATATCGGGCTCCACCGGCGCCGCACCGCTGCCCGGCGGCGCTGGCAGGGGCTCAAGGATCTCGGGCAATGCCGGTGTCGGTGCGGTCGGCGCCGGAGCGGAAGGCGTAGGCGTTGCCTGCGGCTGGTCTGAGCCGAACAGAGCCTTGAAATTCGAGCAAGCCGAAAGCCCCGGCAGGCTTACGAGCATCAGGGCAATCAGCAACGGGCGAGGCGTGCGCATCATTTCCACTCTCATTGGAACACCGGTTCAACTTAAGGCCTGCTTTCGCGTGAGGAAAGTGCTCTTGCACTCTGAGAGGCGCTGCGAGAGCGGCGCTCATGCGGGCGGCCGTCTGCTCAAGCCAGCCGCGCAATCCGATCAGAGAGGTGAAATAGGAGCGCGCCTCAAAGCCCGAACACAATTCGTGCACCACGCCCGTGCGCGGATCGACGAGCGCATCGACATTCGAGAAGACGCCGATCAAGGCAGGCCCCTGCCCCGCATCGGCGATCAGCGGGCCGCCGCTATCGCCAAGGCACAGGCTGGGCCGATCACGATCGGGCGCCGCAACCATCTTGGTTCCGCCAGACCGCCCGACCCGCGCCGGATCCACGAGCCGCAAGGGGGTGCGGCGCAGCAGGCGCGACATCGAAGCACCGCCCTTGCCCCGCGCCCATCCGGCGGAGAGCGCAGGATCGCCGCGCTCCAGCCCCGACAGTTCGTCCGCGCTCGCGATCCGCAGAAGCGGGAAATCCGCTGGCAAGGGCGCATCGAGCTCAATGAGTGCGATGTCATTGTCCAGACTGTCGGCGCGATAATCGGCATGGCAGAGCGCCCGCCGCGCGGTGCGGCGCAGGGCCTTGGCCCCATCTACATTGCGATCCCCCATGGTGATGCGGATCGACTGCCAATCAGCACCATGCACGCAATGCGCCGCGGTGACGACCAAGCGCGGTCCAATCACGGCTCCGCCGCAATTGCCCATGACCTCGACCCCGCCCGGCAGGATCTGCTCGACAATCTCCAGCTTGGCCATCCACGGGATCTGAGGATCGACCGCTGTGGGGGAGAAACCGCTCGCTGATGCCGCGGGGCGCTCGATCACCGCCGGGCTGCCGCAGAGCATGGCGGGCAGATCCTCGTCGCGAAGATCCTCAGCGCGCGCATGGGCGATGCTGGCGCATGACAGAGCCAGAAAGCAGGCAAGCAAACCAGAGATGTCGAGGCGGCGCGTCATTCTCATGGCGACCACTATCCGCGCGAATGTGGTCAGCGTGCGGCAATCCGGGCGCAAGCATAGCCCGGTTTGCGCTTATTAGAGGCCTTGCCGAAGACGCGAGCAAGAGCGTCCTCAGCAAGGCAAAACAGCCGGGTTATTGCGGCTGCTTGGTCATCCGAACGTAAGGCACCTTGGCGGTCCAGCCATCGGGATGCGCGACTTTCGCTTCCTCATCGGAGACCGAAGGAACGATGATCACCTCATCGCCCGGCTGCCATTGCGCCGGGGTCGCAACCTTATGCTTGGCGGTGAGCTGGATCGAATCGATCGCGCGCAGGATCTCGTTGAAATTGCGCCCGGTGGTCATCGGGTAGGTCAGCGAGAGCTTGATCTTCTTGTCCGGCCCAATGACGAATACCGTGCGCACGGTCGCATTATCGGCAGCGGTACGCCCGGCGGCGCTGTCGCCCTCGGTGGCGGGAAGCATGTTGTAGAGTTTGGCCACGGCCAGATCGGTATCGGCGATCAGCGGGTATTTCACATCATGCCCGGTAACGGTCGCGATGTCGGATTTCCATTTCTGGTGATCCTCGACCGGATCGACCGAGATGCCAATGATCTTCACGCCGCGCTTGGCGAACTCATCGGCGAGGCCAGCCATGCAGCCAAGCTCGGTGGTGCAGACCGGGGTGAAATCCTTGGGGTGAGAGAACATCACCGCCCAGCCATCGCCGATCCAGTCATGAAAGCTGAGCGTGCCTTCGGTGGTTTGGGCGGTAAAATCCGGAGCGGTGTCATTGATGCGCAGCGCCATTTTGGGTCCTCCTGAACAAAAATCCGTAGCCTGACATAGGCTTTTGCGGCGGCGCTGCAAATCCCCTTTCCTTGTGAGGGGTTTTCACGCGCGCACCCGCCCTCTTTCACGCAGCAACAGATCCGCGTCAGCTTGCCCATTGTCGGGGACAGGAATTGCCAATCCGCCGGGCACAAGGTAGCCAGCAGGAAGCAAACAGGATTAATCGAAGCGAGCTGAGCGCAGGGCAAGCGAGCGGCGAAGTGAATGGGGGCGGTCGTGCCTTTCAAGTTCAGGAATTGGCAGCACAAAGGGTCATGGCGGCGATCCAAAAACGCATTTGCCAGCGCATTGGCGACGGCCTTGCTGGTCCTGAGCCCTGCCGCTCAGGCCGCGTCCATGAGCGAGATGCGCCAACGATTCGCCGAGCACTACGAAACCCAGCATGGCGACTTTTTCTGCCTGTCAAAGGAGCGCGTGCTGGAGCTTGCCGATGTCGCGATCAGCTATGATTGGCCAGCAAGCGCGCCGCGCCATGAGCGGATCATGCAGGTCGATGAGTTCACCACCAAAGGCAAAGTCGATCGCTACCGGCTGGTCGTTCCGCTCCTGCGCGAGAAGGTTGCCGTCGAGGTCTTCGAATGCTCCTCCGGAAAATCGCCGGTACTCACCGTGCGCTGCATCGCAGCCTGCATCGCCCAGGCAACCGATGATGGCGGCTTCGAGCCCGTGTCTGGCGGGTTCTTCTTCTTCAATTACAAGAGCCGCGATGAGGCCGAGCAGGCCGCCGAAATCATGCGCGAGATGATCCGCCGCTCGCGCGACTGACCACCCCGCCCCAGCGCCCAAAGGACAAGAAGGACGAGTGCAATGAAACGGCTGATCCTGATGCGTCACGCCAAGTCCGACTGGTCAGCGCCCGGCCGCAGCGATCATGACCGTCCGCTCAATCAACGCGGCAGGCTGGCAGCACCGCTGATGGGGGCCTGGCTGGCTGAGCAGGAATGGCTGATCGATCACGCCCTGATCTCGAGCGCGCTGCGCACGCAGCAGACCTGGGCGCGGCTTTGTCCCTTGCTGCCCAATGCGGTCTCGACCAAGACCCGGCCCGATCTCTACGAATGTCGCCCCCAGGATATCGCCGCCGCCGTTGCGCAAACCGACGCGCAATTGAACACCCTGCTGGTTGTGGGCCACAATCCAAGCACACAAGCCTATGCGCACATGCTGTGCGGGCGCCAATTGCGGTTTGCGACCGCGGCCATCGGGGTCTTTGAACTCGCCGACTGGAGTGCCGCGCGCGGTGATCTGGTCGCCTATGAAGAGCCCAAGATGCTCGTGTGACGCGGGCCGCCAGACTTAAGCCATTATTAAGTCTATAGAGCGATAGGCAAGGAAACTTGGTTTTTGCGAAAGCGAGTGCAGGGATGAAATACGCAACCATTGGCGCCTTGGCGCTGCTCTTGAGCGGATGCGCGGTTGTTTCCGCCGTTGATACAGCGGTTTCCGTGACTGCGGATGTCGTTGGAACCACGGTCGGCGTCGCGACCGATGTGGTGGGCGGGGCAGCGGATGCGGTCACCGGCGGCGACGACTGAGCCACCGCACATCGCTCAAGCGCCTGCACGCAGCAAGGTGCACTCTGGCGCGATTGCCTTAGCCCTTCGTGCTGAACTTGGCCGCCATTCTTGAGATCATCTGCGCAGCCTTTGCACGCTCGTCAATCTCGTCCGAGATCGGGTCCGTCCGCTCCGCCTTGACCGAGCGGATCAGCGGCGTTGCGGATGGATCGCCAGCGGCAAGGGTTTTGGTCTCGCCCACCGCCTTGGCCGGGCGCGAGAAGATCATCACGGTGTAGGTGATCATTTCCTTACGCGCGAGAAAGAACGGGCGCTCCCAGCAGGTGAACGTGTCGGTCCCGACATAATGCCAGCCCTGCTGCGCCTCTTGATTGATGACGCCGGCTACGGTTTCGGCAATCATCTCGGCGCGGCTTTGGCGGCGCTTGCGGCGGCCACGGATTTCCTGCGGCATGGCCACGGTCTTGTATTCGACAGGACCCGAAGATTTGAACCCGCTCATCCCACTACCCCTGGCCACGACCCCTAGACAACATGTCAGGATCACAAAATCCCAAGATGACGACACACATCCCAAGATGACACGTAACGCGATCCGCCGAAAAGGCGACGAATCACGCATTAAGTTACGATGTTTGGCGGCCTGACCGATGAAATTTCGCCCCGGCGGCGTTCGGTCAGGCGCTCTTTTGATTGCGTGTTACTTTAACGCCAATTCCCCACCGAACCGTTAGCGCGCCCCCCCCGTTTCACGCGCCAATGGCCGGTGTGAGGGCGCCTCAGGCATGCCCAGCTTGGGCCTCAGCGGCCTTTTGCGCCAGCAATTTGCGCTGATAGCGGCTCTGGATCACATCGAGAATGACCATCATCGCCACCGAGAAATAGAAGGTCGTCTTCGACATCGCCTCGACCGAGTAGCCAAAGAATTTCAGATGCGCATGTTCACCGCCATCCGAGAGCAGCAAAACCCCGACCAACAGCAGAATGAAAAGCCCCAGAACCTCATACATGCGGTTCTTCTCGATGAATTTCGAGACCCGGTCCGCGAGCACCAGCATCAAGATCCCCGAAGTGATGATCGCGGCGGCAAGAACTGCGAAGACTTCCGTGATCGCCAGAGCCGACAGGATCGAGTCAAAGCTGAAGATCAGGTTCATCAGAACAATCATGAAGATCACCGCATTGGCGGATTTTGGAACGCGGTTCTCAACATCCACATCAAGATGCTGAATAGCCAACAGGTGGTGGATCTCCTTGATCGCGGTATACATGATGAAACCGCCCCCGAAAATAAACACCACGCTCTCGAAATCGAAAGTGCCCTCGATCCAGCCGCCCTCGCCAAAATCGAACAGGGTGAATTTGAGCGATTGCAAAAGCTGGATCATCGTGAACAGCAACACGAGACGCAGGACCACGGCGATGATGATCCCCATCTGCCGCACCTTTGCCTGCTGATCGGTCGGCGCGCGGCGCGATTCGATCGAGATGTAGAGAAGATTGTCAAAGCCGAGCACGGCTTGCAGGAAAATCAACACCATCAGGTTGGCGGCATTCTCGATTGTAAACAAATCTGCCATTTCTCGGCCCCTTCTTGTCTCGGACGCAGAAACGCGCTGACGCATCACTGTGCCCTGCCCATCACAACGGCCTGATATCAAAGCCACTGCCCGAAGACCATCGCTGCTTGCCGCTGAACCTTCGCCTTGAGCCTTCGCATCAAGCAGGCTAGCCATGGTCTGAGGGAGCGTGAGGGCAGTCTGGTTCGGTCGATTGAGGCCATTGGAGAAAACAGGGGACCCCCGTCATGGCGAAACTGATCGCGCTTGCACCCGCCTTCATCCGCAAACATCTGGCGGCACGCCATCTCGATCGCGCCCATCAGGCGGTGCTGAATGCGCAGTGGAGAACCGCGGTCGATCATTTCGACAAGGCACTTGGCTGGCATCATGATGACCCCGCGCATTGGGTCGCTTATGGCCATGCCCTGACGCAGACCAAGCAAGTCGACAAGGCCATGCGGGCCTATCAGATCGCTCTCAAGCTCAACCCCAATGACGCGCATGTGCATCGGCATCTGGGTGCGCTGCGCCGGATGCAGGGCGACTATGCCGGTGCGATCTGGAGCCTGCGCCGCGCCCAGCAGCTCGCCCCGAGCGATGGCGCGATCCGCGATGAGATCCGTGCGGTCACCCCGCGCTTGAGCGTCATTCCCAAACAGCAGGCGGGGCGGGTTTTCGAGTTTGCCTTTGACGAGCCCGACCTGATCTAGCCCTCCGCGCACCGCGTCTCCCTCCCGCGGCGCAGCAAAAATTACGCATCTGCAATGCAACCTTTTCACTTCCGCACCGTTAGGCATGCGGAAGGCAGAACTCCTGCGCCCGCCCCGGACCGGCTCCACCGCCGCATGAGGGGCACGAGATCGCAGCCTCCTTCCTCTGATTGAAGGCCGCCCGAAACGGCCGGTTCACAGGATGCAGCGCAGCGAGAAACGCCCTCGGAATTAAACTTTTTCCCCTGAGGTTGAAATTATGCTGCAACTGCGTTAGCTTAAAGACGCGCGGTACAATTCGCGCGGTTATGGAGTGAGATGCTGAACAAGTTCTCAATGTTGCTGGCGAGCGTCTTTTTGCTCATGTTGGGAATAGGGCTTCAGAACACTTTGCTGGGCGTTCGGACCGGGCTCGAGAATTTCTCGGAGATGACAGCCGGTATCGTGATGTCCGGCTACTTTGTCGGATTTGTACTTGGCTCCTTCACCTGCCCCGGATTGATCAGCCGCGTGGGCCATATCCGGGCCTTCTCGGCGCTCGCGACCCTCGCCTCGGCGGCGGCGGTTTTGCATGTGCTCTCGGTGGATCCGATCGCCTGGACCGTGCTGCGGGTGCTCACGGGATACTGTATCGCCGGGCTCTACATGGTGCTCGAAAGCTGGATGAACGGGCGCGCGGACAACAAGAGCCGAGGCGGCCTGCTGGCCACTTATTTCCTCGTTAATCTGGGCGCGGTTGCCCTGGGTCAACAACTCCTGCGCGCCGATGATCCGGCGAGCTATGAGCTATTCGTGATTGCCTCGGTGCTGGTGTCGCTCGCGATCGTGCCGATCTCGCTGACCCGCTCCGAAGCGCCCGCGCCGGTGCGCAGCCCGTCCCTGAGCCTCTCGACGCTGGTGGCGATCTCCCCCTTCGCGCTGGTCGGCTCGGTCATGGCCGGGATCGCCAATGGCGCGTTTTGGGGGATGGCACCGCGCTATGGGGTCGAGCTGGGCCTGAGCAACGCAACCATCGCGCTGGTGATGACAACGGTGATCATCGGCGGCGCGGCCTTTCAGTTTCCGATCGGCAAACTGTCGGATCGGTTTGACCGGCGCCTGGTGATGAATGCCGCCAATCTGGTGCTGGCGGGGATCGGGCTCGCGATCGCGCAGATCGGCTTGAGTGACAATCCGCTGGCCCTGGCGCTCGGCGCGGTGTTTGGCGGCTTGCTGCTCACCCAGTATTCGCTCTGTATCGCCCATGCCAATGACTATGTCGCGGACGGGGATTTCGTGCAGCTCGCCAGCGGTTTGCTGCTGACCTTCGGTGCCGCCGCCGCGATCGGACCGGCCCTTGCCGCCGCGATGATGGCGAGCTTCGGCCCCGCCGCCCTTTTCTGGCTGATCGCCGCCGCCTCGCTGGCCAGCGCGCTCTATGGTGCCTGGCGCATGACGCGGCGGACCAGCCCGACTTTCGAGGAATCGGGCGACTTCGTCCCGGTTCCGGCCATGCTGTCCTCCTCGGTGCTCGCGCCGTCGGAGGAAGCGTTCGAGGGGCTCGATACGGGCCCGGAGATCGAGATCCTCGATCTCCCATCGCAGCAAGAGGAAGAGGTGGAGGAGACCGACGAGGCGCCGCTCAGCGCCGCGCCGCATCTTGCCACCGCCCCGACGCGCGATGCCGAAATCACCGGTGCCGATCAGCATCACTGATCGCGTGCCGCGTGCCCGCAGAGCATTTGCCTCTGCCAACCAGAAGGAGAAGACCATGTGTGCTTTCGACAATTCTGCCTCGCAGCCCCGACCCTATCGCCGCATCGCGGTGCTGGGCGCTGGCGCCTGGGGGACGGCTCTGGCGAGCGTGGCCTGCCGTGCCGGGCGCGAGACCGTGATCTGGGCGCGCCGCGGCGAGATTGCCGATGAGATCAACACCAAGCAGCGCAACAGCGCCTATCTCGATGATACGCCCTTGCCCAAGGGGCTGCGCGCCACATCCGATCTGGCCGCCGCCCTGCGCGACGCTGATGCGGTGCTGCTGGTGACACCCTCGGCAAGTATTCGCGACATGGCGCGAGAGATCCACGCAAGCGCGCCGCCGCATATCCCGGTGATCGTCTGCGCCAAAGGCATCGAGCCCGGCACCGGGTTGCTGATGTCCCAAATCGTCGAGCAGGAGGCTCCCGGGCGCGAAATCGGTGCGCTCTCCGGCCCGACCTTTGCCGATGAGGTCGCCCGCGACCTGCCCGCCGGCGTCACCATCGCCGCCAAGCTCGACACCGATCACGCGACCAATGGCCATGAATGGATGGCCGCGCGTATGGCAATCTCGCTGAGTGCGGGAGGCTTTCGCGCCTATGTCTCGCATGATGTGATCGGCGTCGAGGTTGGCGGTGCGATGAAGAATGTCATCGCCATTGCCTGCGGCATCGCCGAGGGGGCCGGGTTTCAGGCCAATATGCGCGCCGCGCTCATCACCCGCGGTCTCGATGAGATGAAGCAGCTCGCTGCGGCCATCGGCGGCGAACGCGAAACGGTCACCGGGCTCTCGGGCCTCGGCGATCTGTCGCTCACCTGCTCCTCGCACCAATCGCGCAACCTGCGCTTTGGTGTGCAACTGGGTCAGGGGATCGCCCGCGCGCAGACCTTTGACGGCAAGCCGGTCGTGGTCGAAGGCGCGCGCAACTGCGTCTCGGTGACCGATCTGGCACGCCAATGCGCCTTGCATTTGCCGATCTGTGAGGCGGTGCGGGCAATCGTGGCCGAGGATGCAGCGATTGCGCCGACCCTCGCCAAGCTCTGGACCGCCCCGCTGGAAGCCGAGCCGCGCGCGCTCGATGTCGAACTTCGTCACCCGGCCGCAAGGGCCGCACGCCTGAAAATGGAGGCGATGATCGGATGAGAATCGCACAGAACCTGACAAACCCCGCCCTGATCCTGGCCACCGATCTTGACGGCACCTTTCTGGGCGGCAGCGACGCCGAGCGCCGGGCGCTTTATGACTGGATCGAGGGCAACCGCGCATCGGTTGGGCTCATCTTCGTCACCGGCCGCGACCTGCCCTTCATCAGCGAGCTTTGCGCGGGCGGCGTGCCCTGGCCCGACTACGTGATCGGGGATGTCGGGACCACCATCGCGCGCGTCGATCCGCAAAGCCGCGCCATCACCCCCGATGCCGCGCTCGAGGCGCCGATCCGGCAAGCCTGGCATGATCGCGGCGAGTGGGTGCGCGAGATGCTCGCCGATGCGCCGGGGCTGCGCCTGCAACCAACCCCTTTTCGCCATCGGGTGAGCTATGACTATGACCCCGCCGCCTTCGATCCGGACAGCATCGCGCCGATCCGGGCCGAGGGGCTCGACTGCCTGATCTCGGATAACCGCTTTCTCGATGTCCTGCCGCCGGGGGTGAGCAAGGGGCCGAGCCTGACGCGGCTGATCACCGATATCGAGGCCAATGCCGATCGCGTGCTGGTCGCGGGCGATACCCTCAACGACTATTCGATGTTCGAGACCGGCTTTGCCGGGGTTGCGGTCGGCAATAGCGAGCCCGCCTTGCGCGAGAAAGTGGCCGCGAAATCCCATGTCCACAAGGCAAAGGCGCATGGCGCTGCCGGGATCTGGGAGGCGATCCTCGCCCATCAATTCATTTCAGGAGCAGAAACTTGACCACCGAAACCACCCTTGAAGCCCCCAAAGCCGACGCCGACACTGCTCCGAGCGCCGCGCGAAGCCCGCGCCGCTCGGACCTGGTCATCGTCTATCACCGCCAACCCTATGAAGAGGCGATCATCGACGGCCAGATCGTGCGGCGCGAGAACAAGAGCCCGAACGGGATCGTGCCGACGCTCAAGAGCTTTTTCGGCCGTGTCGATCAGGGAAGCTGGATCGCCTGGAAAGAGGCAGAGGATCCGCAGAACCCGGCATTCGAGCGCGTTGTCAGCATCGAGGATGCGTTCGGCAGCTACCGGGTCTCACGCCTGCCGCTGACCGCCGCGCAGGTGCGCAGCTTCTATCATGTCACCTCCAAGGAGGCGCTGTGGCCGGTGCTGCATTCGTTTCGCGAGCGCTATAATTACGATCCCGTCGATTGGCCGACCTTTCGCGAAGTGAACTGGGCCTTTGCCGAGGCCGCCGCCGCTGAAGCCTCCGAAGGCGCGGTGGTCTGGGTGCATGACTATAACCTGTGGCTGGTGCCCGGCTATCTGCGCCAGTTGCGCCCGGATCTGCGCATCGCCTTCTTTCACCACACGCCGTTTCCGGGGCCGGACATCTTTAATATGCTGCCCTGGCGCGAGGAGATCGTGCGCTCGCTTCTGGCCTGCAATACCGTCGGCTTTCACATCCCGCGCTATGCGGCCAATTTCGCCGCCGTCGCGCAAAGCTTGCTCGATGTCGAGATTGCCGAGCGCATTCCCACCCCCGATGATTTCACCCCCTCGGGCATGGCGTTGTCCGAGCTTAAAACCCCGGTCTCGCTCGCTCATGAGGGGCGCAAGATCGATCTGAGCGTGTTTCCGGTCGGGGTCGATACCGGGTTCATCGAAGAGAAAGCCGCCCTTGAAGAGACAATGAAGCAGGAAGTGTCGATCCGCAGCGATCTGGGTCAACAGCGGCTGATCCTCGCGGTTTCGCGCACCGACTATACCAAGGGCGGCGCCGAATTGCTCGAGAGCTATGAGCGTCTGCTCGAGCGTCGCCCCGAGTTAATCGGGAAAACGCGGCTCATGCTGGTCTCTGTCGCGGCGAACCGCAACATGACCGCCTATCGCGAGGTGCAAGAGCAGATCGAAGGACTGACCGGGCGGATCAATGCCCGCTTTGCCCGGGTCGATTGGCAGCCGGTCCATCTGATGTCGCGGCCCGTGGCGTTCTCGGAGCTGATCGCCTATTACCGCGTTGCCGATATCGCCTGGATCACCCCGCTTGCCGATGGGCTCAATCTGGTCGCCAAGGAGTTTGTCAGCGCCCGCACCGATGAGGACGGCGTGCTGGTGCTCTCAGAATTCGCCGGTGTCGCGGTCGAACAGCCCGATGCGGTGCTTTGCAACCCGTTCTCCACCCGATCGATGGATGCGGCGATCGATCAGGCCCTCGACATGCCGCAAGAGGCGCGGCGCGAACGCATGCGCAAGCTGCGCAAGAGCGTGAAGGCCCATGACATCACTGCCTGGGCGAAGGCGATGCAGGAGAGTTTTGCCCCATAGGCTTGGAGGCGGCCTCCCGAAAAAAGGAGGCCGCCAAGATCAAGCAGCCTCGACCGCGCTTTGCTGGCTGGGGATCGTCTTGAACTTTGCGATCTCGGCGCTCAGGCGTTCGGCATTCTCCATCAGCGCGCGCGAGCCATCGGCACTGCGCTCTGCGGCCACCGCATATTGCTGGGTGTTCTGATCCAAATGCGCGACACCCGCGTTGATCGCGCCCAGGCTGGTGGACTGATCCTGGGTGGCGCTGGAGATCTCGGCGATCTTTTCGGCCGAACGCAGGATGGAGGCGAGGTTCCTTTCGATCACCTCACCGGCCTTGCCAACCAGTTCCGCCCCATGATCGACCTGGGACGAGCTTTGCTCGATCAGCGAGCGGATGTCCTTGGAGGCGTCCCCCGCACGTTGCGCCAGAGCCCGCACTTCAGACGCCACGACGGCAAAACCCTTGCCCGCCGAGCCAGCCCGCGCCGCCTCCACCGCCGCATTGAGCGCGAGCAGATTGGTCTGAAAGGCGATGCTGTCGATCACTGCCGTGATCTCGGAAATCTGCGCGGAGCTTGTCTGGATCTCGCTCATCGCGGTGACGACCTCGCCGACCACACCCGCGCCCTCCTTGGCCATCGCCGCCGCCTCATTGGTCAGCCTTTGCGCATGGCGCGAGTTCTCGGCGGTTGCGCCGACATTGCCGCTGATCTCCTCCAGCGTGCTCGACGTCTCCTCCAGCGAGGCCGCCTGATTTTCGGACCGGCGCGAGAGATCTTGCGCAACGTCGTGGATCTGCGCCGTGCCCGAAGTGATGGCACCGGCAATGCCCTGCACGCGATTGACCAGCAGCGACAATTGCTCCGCCGTCGCGTTCACACTGTCCTGCAAGGACGCAAAGGCACCGCTATAGCGACCGTTCATGCGCGCCGTCAGATCGCCATCGGCAATGCGCGCCATGGTGAGCACCGTATCATCCACCCCGCCCTGAACGCTTTGCACGAGACGGTTGAGATCGGCTGCCATGCGATCGAGCACCGGATCTCCCTGGCGCCCCTCGACCCGCCGCGAGAAATCGCCATCGGCCACAGCGGCCACGACTTCCCCAAAGGCCCGGCCCAACCGGCGCAACACGGCCTGGCTCTCGGCCTGCGCGCGTTCTTCATTGGCGCGGTTCAGGTCGGAGAGCCGGGCGATTTCCTCGGACTGCCTTCTGAACCCTTCCACCGCGCGGGCGATATCGCCAACCTGATCTGGTTGATCGATCTGCGGCACCGCAGAGCTGGTATCTCCCTTGGTCAATCCGGCCATCCGGCTCAACACATGACCCAGCGGCCCCAGGATGCTCGACACGATCGCGAGCGACAGGGCACCGATCAGCAAGCTGCCGATCGCGGCGATGCTCATGCCCTGGCGCAGGCTGGCCCAGAAAAGGGCATTGAGCTCCGGGATGTAAACGCCGGTCCCGATCCAGACATCGGTGCCGGGAACAAGGCGACCATAGCTCAGCTTGTCGACAGGCTCGTCACTGCCCAGTCTTGGCCAGCCATAGGCCACCACGGCCTCGCCGGAAGCCTTGAGCTGCACATCGAACTCGCGAAAAATATAGGTGCCGTGAGGATCTTGCAGGTTCGAGAGGTCCTTGCCCTCCAGCGCCGGTTTGGCGCCGTGAAAGCGCATGACCATACCGGTTGCGCCCCAGAAGTAATCGTCATCGCCATAGCGCAGCGCGCGCAATTCGGCGAAGGCGGCTTGCATCGCGGCGGCATCGTCCATCCCCTGCTCGCGCGCGATCCGGGTGTGACGCTGATAGATGCCCACCGCAAGATCGACCTTGCGTGTCAGTTCTGCAATGCGCTCGGCCTTGAGGGCCTCAAACTGCCAGAAACTGCCCGTGATCGCGATCGCGATGCTGATCAAGGCTCCAAGAGCGACAATCGCATAGATACGGGTGGTGATGGAGAATTTGCGGAGCATAAAAGACACCTGTGTGTTCTGGTTTTTAGTGTGCCGGACGATGCCATCCACCCAAAGTTGTACACAGAACTGGTAAAGGCCCGATTACGCGCGCCAGCCTCACCGGGCGACTTCCCTGCCCAATTCGCGGTTTTGTTGCAGAAAACTGATCTGCATCAATCGCGTGCAGGCTCGCGCAGCCATCCATAGAGGATGAGACCGATCCCCGAGCATACTGCCATCAGCGCCGGTAGATGCCAGACATGAGACGCCACCAACAACGCCGCCAATTGGGCACCGATGGCCGCGAGGCTGAATTGCACGACGCTGAGCAGTCCCGATGCCGCTCCCGCCCGTTCCGGAGCGGTACTGATCGCACCCGCGAGTGAGTTGGGCTGACCGATGCCGCCCCCCGCCGCATTCATCATCGCGGCCACCATCAGCGTCCAGGGACCACCCAAACCGCTCGCCAAAATACCCGCCGCCAGGATCCCGCCGCCAATGGTCAGCACGGAGCCAAGCAAGATCGCCCGCTCGGCGCCGATGGCGCGGCTCACACGCGTACAGGCGAAATTCGCCATCATGTAAGCCCCTGAGATAGCGAAGAAATACAGCCCGTATTCCGCCGCGCCGATCCCATAGGCCTCATGAAACATCGCCGGGCCACCGCCAACGAACAGAAAGAAGGTCGCCAGCGAAAAGCCGCTCCACCCCGCATAGCCCCAGAATACGCGAATACCGGCGATATGGCGATAGCCCTCGATCACGCTCCGAAAATCGAGACGGGGGCTCGGGGTCTGTAAGCTCTCATGCAGCGATCGCCAGGTCCACAGCAGCAAACCGGTCGCGATAGCAGCGATGGCAACGAAAACCGATCGCCAGCCAAAAGCCTCGGTCAGCACCCCGCCAAGGATCGGGGCAATCATCGGCGCCACGACCATGAATGCGGTCACGAGCGAGATCACCGAGGCCGCACCGTCCCGACCATAAAGATCGCGCGCAATCGCTCTCGAGAGCACCATGCCCACCCCCGCCCCGATCGCCTGGATCAATCGCCCGGTGATGGCGAGCGCAAATCCCGGCGCCAGAGCCGCCATCAGCGCACCGCCCATCGACATGACCAGACCCGCGATAAGCACCGGGCGGCGCCCGATATGATCGGCCAGCGGCCCATAGAACAAGGCACCAAACGCCATCGCCAAGGTCGAGAGCGAGATGAACAACTGGGCCTGCGCCTTGGTGATCATCAGCGCCTCTTGCAGCACCGGCAAACTGGGAGCGATCGCTTGCAAGGCAAAGGGGCCAAGCCCGGTGACCCCGGCGAGCAAGGCGATCAGCAAGAAGCGTTGCTGCCCGCTCTGGGCCGCAGGTGCGGTTTCGGTTGGGGAAGGGCGCATTTAAAGATCCTCTGCTCCCGCAGATAGGGCGCGCGGGCCTTGCGGTCGAGGGGCAAATGGCGGGTGAGAGGATATTCGAGGACAAGGATGAGCGGCTCAGACATATCCGCGACCGAGCATCAACCCCGCCTCGATACACGAGTTGCCAAAAATACGGGCTGCCAAAAGACTGGCTGCCAAAATACCGGCTTCCAGATTCACCGCCGAGGCGCGGTGCGGGTGGATCGCCTTTTGGGCACCGTGAGCTTGCTTTTGCGCGGCGGCACCGCGTCGAGATAGAACCACTGGCCATTTTCTTGGCGAAAGCGGCTGCGCTCATGCAGACGCCCTTGCTTGCCTTCCGAGAGATAGCGCGCGACAAATTCGACCTCGGCGCTGTCCTGCTCCTCGGTGTGATCAAGGATCTTCAAGCCGAGCCAATGCGGCACCAGAACCGCGCCGAGCATCTCGGGCCGGGTCTGCGGGTGATGCGTGCGCAGCAGATAGGCCTCGTCCAGCATCACAAAGGCGCTGTAGCGCGAGCGCATCAGCGCTTCGGCGGTTGGCGCGTCGCGATCGCCTTGATGAAGGGGCGCGCAGCACTCGGCATAGCAGGGTACCCCGCTGGGCCCGGGGCCGACCGGGCCATTGATCCGGCAAGGGCAGGGTTGCTGCGTCGGCGCCAGATCCTCGGCACCGCCAAGAACGCCTTGCGCCGCGCCTTGCTCTTCTGCTGCTCGCTCCCCTGTTCCTCGCTTTTGGGGCATCGGCGCGCCTATTCGACCACGGCGCCCGAGAACAGGGCTTCGATCTCACTGGGCTCAAGGTCTCGGGCCGGAGCGGGGCCGGTCATGACATGCGGGCTCGGCAAGGTCGCCGCCGGTGGCGTGCCGGATGGCGTTGGGGACCCTGTAGTTGGGCCTTCTGGCGCCCGCGTCACTGGCTCCGGAGCAGCCCCCTTCACATAGGACAAGCGCCGCACCCCGATGAACAATGGCTCATCAATCGTCACGCCCGATCCGCCATCATAGGAAAGCCCGGCATTGCCCGCGGCCAATTCCTTCGCCAGACCCGCGACTTCCACTTCGGCACCGGCTTGCGACAGATAGGTGATCTTGCCGCTACGAATGGCCAGGGCCTCACGGATAATGAACAGATCGCGCGGCGTATCCTGCGCGATCAGGCGGCATTGCGCTGGCAGACCTGCGCCGCCCTGCTCGATCACCCGTTGCCGCCATCCATCGACCTTCAGACGGTCGAGCACCGGCATCGCGGTCTTGTCGATGGTGATCTGAGCACCGGAGAGATAATTGGCATTGGGATTGACCGCGCCCGCGGTTGGCGTGAGCAGGCTCAGGCCAAGATTGGCCTTGTAGGTCTTGCCGGTGGAGAACCCGATGCTGCTGCCTTCCTTGACCGCCAGCTCCTCATCAAACGCCCCGCACGAGCGCATCTCGCTATACCATTCGAGCCGGTTCCGGCCATCGGCCAGCGGCACCACCTGCACGATGGCACCGGGATAGTAATTCGAGTTTGGCACGGGCAGCGGAATGAAGCCGGCTTCCTTGATGAAGGCGGTCAGCGGTTGCAGATCCTGCACCGGGGTTGCCGTCGTGGTCTGGTTGCTGGCGCAAGCCGCGAGGCCCAGCGACCCGATCGCGGCAAGGATGAATTTCCCAAATTGCATGGCGTCCCCTCTCTATCCTCTATCTGACGATGCGCCATCACGGCCGAATCCCCGACATCGCCTTCCCCTCATCGTGAACCAAATTGCAAGCAGCATCAACCAAGCCGCATCAAGCAGAGCGAGGGCGGCCATTCGAATCTGTTTGTCGAGATGGTTACTGCCCTGATATAGCCACACTGCGTCAAAACGGCGCGAACCTGCGAAATGGGAGTGGTTCAATGGGTATGTTGTCAGAATTCAAGGAGTTCGCCGTCAAAGGCAATGTGGTCGATATGGGCGTTGGTATCGTCATCGGTGCCGCCTTTACCTCGATCGTGACGAGCTTTGTCTCCGATATCATGAACCCGGTGATCGGCATGTTCACTGGCGGGACTGATTTTTCGAACCTGTTCGTCAATCTGGGCGATGGCGATTACACGACCCTCGCCGCCGCTCAGGAAGCGGGCGCTCCGACGCTCAATTACGGCCTGTTCATCAATGCTGTGATCAGCTTCCTGATCGTCGCGTTTGTGCTGTTCCTGATCGTCAAGGGGGTGAACAACCTCAAGCGCAAGGAAGAGGAAGCCCCGGCCGAGCCCGCCGCCGATCCGGCAGATGTGCTCGTGCTCAAGGAGATCCGCGACCTGCTGGCCAAGCAAAGCGCCTGATCGCGCGGCTTGGATGCGCAGAAATTGGCCCTTGTCGAGCGATCGGCAAGGGCTTTCTCATGGCTAAGGGAGAAAGGCGCTGATCAGCCACAGCGCCCCCATCCCCGACAGGATCGCCGCCAGCGCCGAGCGCACGACAGCGGCCACGGCGAAGGCGATCAGGGCCGCGAGCAAACGCGGCAGATCGAAACTGCCCCCCGTCGCCTTCGGGAACAGCACCATCGGCGCAATGAGAGCAGGCAGTACCGCGACCGGGACATAGGACAGCAACCGAACAAGCCCGGCTGGCAATGCGCGCCCGCCGAGAATGCCCAGAAAAGACAGGCGGATGAGATACGTCGCGGCCCCAAGCCCAAGGACCACGATCCAGAAGCTTGCCTCGTTCATACGCCGCTCGCCTTGTCCGGTGCTCGCCGCTCAAGCCAAGGTTGCAACCAGGGCTGCAACCAGGTTTCGACCGCATAGCCCGTGAAAATCCCGCAAACGGCCGCGATCAGAAAGCCCGTGCCGAAGGGCAAACCAATGAGCAGCACCGATAGCAGGGCGCCCACCAATGCCGCCAGAATATTGGCCAGACCACGCAGGATCGGCGCGACAATGGCGATGAAGGTGATCGGGACCGCGAAATCGAGCGACCAGCTCGGCGGAAGCTGCTCGCCAATCACGGCCCCCAGAAAAGTGCCAAGGACCCAGACACTCACCGTCAGCCCCCCGACACCGAAATAAAAGCCCAGCTTGTTCGCCGCCACCGCATCGGGCCGCTCACGAAACCGGCGGAAGGAAAGCGCATAGTTCTGATCGTTGAGAAAATAGGCCGACAGCATCCGCATTCCCAAGGAGCTGCGCGGCCAGACCGTCGCCAGCGAGGCCGAATACATCGCCATGCGCGCATTCACGACCGCGCCTGTGAGAATGGCCAGCAGTTCCGGCGCCCCCTGCTCAAGCATGGGCAGGACGGCGAATTGCGAGGCACCGGCAGCGACCAGAGACGTCATGGCCATGGTTTCCAGCAGATCAAGGCCGGCTTCCTTGGCCACCACCCCGAAGATCAGGCCAAAGGGCAGAATCGTCAGCGCAAAAGGCAAGGCCGCATAGGCTCCTGCCAACAATCCTGCCCAAAATCCTGCCCGATATCCCGCCCCCCAACGAGACGCCCCGCGACGCATCGGCGCGCGCGCTTCAGGCTCGGGCTCAGCCTCAACTTTGCGCCCTTCCAATTCAGACATTTCGCCCCTTTCGCAGGCCCTGACTGGCGATCCTCAAACCGGATGCGCCCGCTCAGGATGCGCTCTCTTGCCCGCTCAGGTCGCTGCCTTCGGCGAACATCATGTAATTCATGCTCAGATCATCGGGTGATCGCGACCAGCGTCGGGTCAAGGGATCATAGACAAGGCCCTGACGATCCACGGGTAGGGCTCCGGCTTCAGCCATCATTGTCGCCAGATCTTCAGGCTTGACGAACCGGCGCCACTCATGCGTGCCCATGGGCAACCAGCCCATCACATATTCAGCCCCGACAATCCCCAGCAGCCAGGATTTGAGCGTTCGGTTGACGGTCGACATCGCGAGCAGCCCCTCGGGCCGGAGCGCTTGTACCAGCGAGCGCACGAGCATTTGCGGGTCGGGCACATGCTCTATCACCTCAAGGCAGAGCACGACATCAAAGCGCGCGCCTTCCTCGAGCAAATCATCGAGCAGCAGATCGCGATAGGTAATCGACAGACCGCCCGCCTGCGCATGGGCCCGCGCGGCCTCGATACTCGCTTTGGCCGCATCGATGCCGGTGACCTCTGCCCCCAGTCGGGCCAGCGGCTCACAGATCAGACCAGCCCCGCAACCGACATCCAGAATACGCAGCCCGCGCAGCGCACCCTGAGCGCTGATCCCGAATTGCCCGCGGATCTGATCGACCAGCAAGCGCAGACGGACCGCCTGCATGGCGTGCAGCGCCGCCATCGGGCCGTCTCGATCCCACCATTGCGCCGCCATGGCCTCGAACCGCGCGACCTCTTGCGGGTCCAGCCGCGCAGAGCCGTTGTCGAGATCGGGGGGAGATTTGGCATCGACAGTCATCGGATCCCTTTCGCAGCGATGATGCCTAGATATAGGACAGCCCGCGCCCCTGTCGCCACCCTGTTTGCAGCAATCGAGACCCTTGCGAGGCCCTTGCGCGCCCTTGCGCCCCCTGGCGAGGCCCTAGATGCGCCTGCACGTCCCGGCTCCGCTACCAAAGCGCTTGCGAGCAAGGGCAAGGCATGAGACACAAGTCTGAGCGCAACCGAGTGTCGAGATCGAGTAAGCAGGTCGCCCCGAATGGATGCAGCGCAAGGCCATCTCTATCCGCCAATCGAACCCTTCGATTATGTGCGCCTGCAAGTAAGCCGCATCCATAATCTTTATATCGAGCGCTGCGGCACGCCGGATGGGATCCCGGTCGTCGTTCTGCATGGCGGACCCGGAGGCGGGTGCAGCCCGGCGATGCGACGCTTTTTCGATCCCAGGCATTTTCAGGTGATCCTGTTCGATCAACGCGGCAGTGGCCGGTCCCGCCCCAGCGCATCGCTGGAGGAGAACACGACCCATGACCTGATCGAGGATATCGAACGTATTCGCGAGCACCTCAATATCGAGCGATGGATCGTATTCGGCGGCTCCTGGGGCGCAACGCTGGGCCTGCTCTATGCGCAAAAGCATCCCGAGCGGGTGCGCGCGCTGGTGCTGCGCGGCGTTTTCCTGCTGCAAGCTGCCGAGGTCGACTGGTTCTACAATGGTGGCGCCGGGCATTGGTGGCCGGATCTTTATGAGCGGTTTTGCGAGCCAATCCCGATCGAGGAGCGCGACGACCTCATTGCCGCCTATCACGCCCGCCTCACCAGCCGCAGCATCGAGACACAGATCCGCCATGCCCGCCCCTGGAGCCGATGGGAGGGCGCGACCGCGGCCTATCGCACCGACCCTGCCCGCATGTTCTGCTTTGAAGACGATGCGCAGGCGCGGGCCTTTGCCCGGATCGAGAACCATTATTTCCTCAATCAGGGCTTTTTGAGCGCGGAGGAAGCGATCCTCGATAATTGCGAGCGCCTCGCCCAGATCCCCGGCGTCGTTGTTCAGGGCCGCTATGACATGATCTGCCCGCCGCGCTCGGCTTATGAGCTGTGCAAGCGCTGGGACAAGGGCCGGCTGGTGATGGTGGACCGCGCTGGGCACGCCCTCTCCGAACCGCGCATCACGCAGATGCTGGTCAGCGAGATGGAAGCAATCGCGCGCGGGGAATGGGGCTGAGAGCCCCTAGCGGTCCGGCGCGCGATAGCTGACGCCGTAGCGGGCAAAGATCTGAGCCATGCGCCCATCCTCGATCGCCGCACGCATCGCGTCATCGACCGCATAGCCGAGCTGGCGATAATTGTGCCGCACCGCAACGCCCAAGGTCCAGGCCCCCAGCGCGAGGCCCGGCAGAACCGGCGTGGCAACCTCGAGCAGATCCGGATCGCTCGCCCGCGCCGCCGCGAATTCGAGCTGCGAGAGCGGCCCGAGCACCGCCTTGACCTCCCCGCTCTCCAACGCCTGCATCGCCGCCAGCGTATCAGGGTAATGGCGCAGATTGGGCGCGACCTGACCGTGGAACGCATTGGCGAGATAGAAGCTCGCCAGACTGTCGACCTCGGCCCCGACCGTATCATAGCGGAAATAGGCGACCGTCGGCGCCCCATCAGGATAGGCATCGCGCCGCCAGGCCATGCCGATCTTCTCGCCCATGTATTTGCCGGTGAGCACGATAAGCTCGTTACGGGTCTCCAATTCGCGATCATAGGGCACATGCATCAGCACATTGACGACCTTGCCGCCGACGACCGGACCGCGCCAGATATTGTTGCGCAGATCCCCGTCGACATTCTCATCGGCCGCCGTGCTGCGCACCTGTGCCCTCACCCCGAGCGCCTCGGCAATCAGATGCGCGAGATCGACATCGATGCCGACCAGCTTGCCGTCCTGAGAGAAGGAAAAGGGCGGGAAATCTTCATACACCCCGATCTCGATGAAACCCTGCTCGAGGATCTGATCGTAATCGCGACCGGGCAGGAAGGTCGGGCGCGGCGGTCGCGGTGCCTGCTGAGGCAATTGCGCCCCGCTTTGCGCCCATGCGCCAGACGCGCCAAAGGGCAGCATCGCAACTGATGCCGCCCCGCGAAGGAAAGCCCGCCGGGACGGGCTATTGAAGATCTTGCGGCTCATTGCGCGTCAGACAATCCGATCTTGAGGGCTTCTTGTGCCTTCACGACGCCATCGGCCCCTTTTGACAGAAGGGCGGCGGCGCGCGAGGCGGCGGTATCGGCGTATTCCTGCCCCGAGCCGGTCTCGACCTGCGCGGCGATTTCCTCGAGTTTGCCGGTAATCGCCGCGATTTCCTCGGCCACGCTGTCATAGCTCAGCGAACCATCCCCGAGCCCGGTGCCGATCTCGGCAAGGCGATCGCGGAACTGGCCGAGCTCCTCGGCAAAGGGATCAAGCGCGCCATCATCCGGGCGGGTTTCCACATAGGTACGGATCGCCCAGGCAGCCTTTTGCCCGAGCAATTCGCCGAAGGCTGGCATCTTGGTGATCCCGTTCTGGGTGTAGCCCTCACGGAAACGCTCCAGGAACCACTCATCGCCATATTCCTCGGCTTCCAGATACCGCAGATCCGGCGCCAGACCACCCGAGACGACCTCCAGCCCATGGCAGCGCGCGCAGTTCTGGTTGTAGCCCGAAGCACCGATCTCGATCGCCTTGAGGAAAACCTCGCGATCGACCGAGCGGTACGGGTTCTCGGTCAACCATTCCTCCCCCACATCGGGCAGCGCATCGGTATCGACCGGCTGCGGGGCGACATCGCCATGAGCGCTCGCGATTTGCGGCTGGGCGACGAGAAGGGCGGCCACACCAAGCGCCGCAAGGGTCGATGATACCTCAACAAAGGAAAAGCGCATTGGGAACTCCCTGAAAAACTGTCATGATCGATTGCTTTTCGAAATAGCCGCTGATCTGGAAAGGTACCATTCGACCTTCGGCGCAAGCCCTGCGCCCGCAGCACGCTACCTTCGCATTATTTGACAGAAAACACGCCGGTCATGCCCTTATGCTCAAGCCCGGCACAAGAGAATGCGAACTCGCCCGGCCGGATCGGCACAAAGATCAACTCGGCCTCGCCATCGCTTTCAAACTCGATCTCATAAAGCCCGCTGGCCTTGATCTCGACGCCCTCGACCTCGACCTTTCGTAGCCAGATGAAGTTGAAGAAATCCGGCGCGTGAAAAGCGCATTCCTGCGCGCCTGTGGAGGTAATCTCCAGCTTGTAGGCTTTCCCGGTCTCCATCTCATAGCGGGTCTGACTGATGCCGAAACCGGCCTCACCGAGCCCAAGTTCAAGCTCTTCGAGCTTTTCGGCCTTGAGCGCCAGATAGCCTTCGGCCTGCGCGGCCCCTGCCAGCAGCGACGGCGACAAGGTCAGGGCCAGTGCGGCCAGGGTGCTCTTGATGTTCATAATGTCCTCCCGGATGATGCGTCGCGGCTCATCGCCGCTTTTCATGCTCGCAGCATCTGAGAAGAAAAATCGCGCCTGATCCATTCGACTTTCGTCGCTTAAATGCAGCCGGGAGCCCCCACGCGCGGATCAGTAGGCCGCGGATCGGTACGGTACTGAGCAGGTCACCATCACCAGCCCCTCTCCCCCTGCGCTGCCGCCCCTTATACATTGGTCTGATTTGCACAGCTCCCGGCGCCGTGGTCAAGTCAGGCAAGCGCGCGGCGATGCTCCGCGCGCATAACAGGGAGAGATAAATGCGTTGGCGAAGCCGACTTTCACTTGCCGTGCTGATGACGGCCACTTGGCTTGTCCCTTTGCAGGCAGCCCCGCCCAAAACCAGCGTCGATATTCTTTATCTGCAAGAGCAGCGCGAGCGCCCGCCGACGCTGTCTAATCTCGATCCCGTGCCCGAGGATCTGGGCCTGGCCGGGGCGCGTCAGGCGCTGAAGGACAACGCCACGACCGGCAAGTTCCTGGGCCATGACTATCAATTGTCCGAGCAGATCCTCGCGCCCGGAGAGGACATTGTCGCCGCTGCCCGTGCGCAGCTTTCCGCTGGCGCGCGGCTATTGGTGCTCAATGCGAGCGCCGGATCGGTTCAGGCGATTGCGGACCTGCCGGAGGCCCGCGATGCGCTGATCTTCAACGGCGCCGCCCCCGATGACGCCCTGCGCCGCGAAGGCTGCCGGGCCAATGTCCTGCACAGCATCCCCTCGCGCGCGATGCTCACCGACGCGCTGGCGCAGTTCCTGATCCAGAAGCGCTGGCGGCGCTGGTTCCTGGTCGAGGGCACGCATGAGGGCGACAAGGCCTATGCAGACGCCCTGCGCCGCTCGGCGATCAAGTTCAACGCCAAGATCGTCGCCGAGAAGACCTGGGCCTTTGACGCCGACATGCGCCGCAACGCCGCGCAGGAAGTGCCGCTCTTCACCCAAGGCCCGGATTATGACGTGCTGCTGGTCGCCGATGAGCTCGACGATTTCGGCCGCTACATCCCCTTCAACACCTGGGACCCGCGCCCGATCGCCGGGACCGAAGGGCTCACCCCCGTCCCCTGGTCGCGCGTCGTCGAGCAATGGGGAGCGGCGCAACTGCAAAGCCGCTTTGAAAAGAATGCCGAGCGCGCGATGCTCGGCACCGATTACGGGGTCTGGGCCGCGATCCGCTCGATCGGCGAGGCCGTGACGCGCACGAACAGCGCCGATGCCGCAACGCTGCGCGCCTTCATCCTGTCGGACAAGTTCGAGCTCGCCGGCTTTCTGGGCCGCAAGATGAGCTATCGCGCCTGGAACGGGCAGCTTCGCCAACCCATCCCGCTGGTTCATCCGCGCGCGCTCGCCGCACAAGCCCCGCTCGAGGGCTTTTTGCATCAACGCACCGAGCTCGACACGCTCGGGATCGACCAAGCCGAGCCCGGCTGCACCGCTTTCAAGGATTAAGACCCATGCTGACCCGCCTGTTTGCCTCCACCGCCCTCGCCATGTGCACGGCGCTGCCCGCGCTGGCGCAAGAGATCTATGTCTCCAATGAGAAGGACGACACGATCAGCGTCATCGACGTGAAGACCCTCGAGGTCACCCGCACCTTTGAGACCGGAGAACGCCCGCGCGGCATCATTTTCTCCAAGGATTACAGCCGCCTTTATGTCTGCGCCTCCGACAGCGACACGGTGCAGGTGATCGACCCGCTCACCGGCAAGATCCTGCATGACCTGCCCTCGGGCGAGGACCCCGAGCAATTCGCGCTCCACCCGAATGACCGCCATCTCTATATCGCGAATGAGGATGATGCGATCACCACCGTCGTTGATACCGCCGAGCGCAAGGTGCTGGCCCAGATCGATGTCGGCATCGAGCCAGAAGGCATGGCGGTGAGCCCGGATGGCAAGGTGGCGATCACCACTTCCGAGACCACCAATATGGTCCATTGGATCGATACCGAGGCTCATGCACTGGTCCATAACTCGCTGGTCGATCAGCGCCCCCGCCATGCTGAATTCACCGATGACGGCAAGTATCTCTGGGTGTCCTCCGAGATCGGCGGCACCGTCACGGTGTTCGAGGTCGCCAGCAAGGAGCCGGTCGCAACCCTCACCTTCGAGATCAAGGGCATCCACAAGGATCGGGTGCAGCCGGTCGGGATCCGCCTGACCAGCGATGGCAAGACCGCGTTCATCGCGCTCGGCCCGGCCAATCATGTGGCGGTGGTCGATGCGCAGAGCTTTGCGGTGGAGGAATATCTGCTGGTCGGGCGCCGGGTCTGGCACATGGATTTCGACCCCGCACAAAAGCTGCTCTTCACTTCTAACGGCGTTTCGGGCGATGTGACGGTGATCGATGTGGCCCGGCGCGAGCCGATCAAAACGATCAAGGTCGGCCGCTTTCCTTGGGGCGTGAAAGCGCGGCCTTAGGAGCCGCTGCCCTTCGAGTCCTTGCGCGGCCTTAGCGGCCGTTGCCTGGGGGCATGAAAGCGCGGTCCCGGCGGCCGCTGCCTGGGGGCGTCAAAGCGCGGCCCTGACGGCCGCTGCCTTTTAAAAAACTTGCCCGCCCCTGACCAAGAAGGCCGCTTGCGGCCCACTATCAGCGAAACGGATACCCCGAAGGCTGCGCAGCATCCGCCTTATTGCTGCGCAGCTCATGCTTGATCTGCGCATAGACCAGCATCGTGAACACCGCCGTCCCGCCGAGCACATTGCCGATAAAGGCCGGGATCAGGAACCGCAAGACCATCTCTGCCGCGCCCAGATTGCCGGTCATCACCAGATAGCCAGCTTCCACCGAACCCGCGACAACATGGGTGAGATCTCCCAGGGCGATCATGTAAGTCAGCAGGATGATCGCCCAGAACTGGCCATTGGGCACATTCGGCAGCAACCAGACCAGCGTCGCGATGATGATACCGGCCAGAACACCGCGCACGACCATCTGCACCCAGTCATGCGCCATCATCTTCTCACTCAGCGCGAGGACCGCGTCCTTGACCTCCGGCGCGAGAAGGTCGGAATAGGCAAACACCGTCGCCATCAGCATCGTCCCGACCAGATTCGCGCCAAATACGATGCCCCAGAGCGAGAGCATCTTGATCGTGTTGCGGCGCGAGGGCTGGGTCAGCACCGGCACCACGGTCGTGATCGTGTTCTCGGTAAAGAGCTGCATCCGGCCCAGGATCACCACCAGAAAGCCGACCGAATAGCCGAGATTCTCGATCAACCCGCGCCAGGGCACATCCGGTAAAGCGGCGTGAAACAGCGCCTCGGCATAGACCGATAGCGAGATGAGGATCCCGGCTGCGATCCCGGACCACATCAGCGACGCCGCGGGACGGTTCAGTTCCTCATGCCCATCGCGGCGGATCACTTCATAGATCACCGGGGCCGACGGGCGCCCACGCGCGGTGACTTGCCGTTTCTCGTCCTTGGTGAGATCCGCCGTCTTTTCCTCGGTGCCTGCCAGCAAGCTCTGATCCAAAATTCTGCTCTCCATTCGCGAGATTGCAACCGCGAACAACGCGGCAGGCGGCGTCACGTTCCATCTGCGAGCGGGGGGCCGATGAGCGGAGCGGTTGGTGATCGATAGAGGTCTTGTTTCCGACCTTTTTTATCGGAAATAATTCTTGACCTATTCCCTTTGAAATAGGATCAGAGAATGCGCGCGGCCCGGAACGCTCGGCGCTGCACCGTCCCCAACCCCCAAAGGTGGTTTCATGACCCTTTCGCACAAGACAGCTTCCCGGCTGACCCGTTTCACCCTGGCTCTGTTGACCGGTTTTGCCGCCGCATCACCGGCGCTCGCAGAAGGCGATCTCAACCTCTATTCCTCGCGCCATTATGACACCGATGAGCGCCTGTATGAGGATTTCGAGAAAGCCACCGGCATCACCATCAACCGCATCGAGGCCAAGGGCGATGAGTTGATCGCACGTATGCGGGCCGAGGGCGCCAACTCCCCGGCGGATGTGCTGATCACCGTCGATGCCGGATTGATCTGGCGTGCCGAACAGGCGGATCTGTTCCAACCGATCCAGTCGGATGTGCTCGAAGCGCGCTTGCCCGATTATCTGCGCGATCCCGAAGGCAAATGGTTCGGCTTTTCGCAGCGCGCGCGCATGATCTTCTATTCGACCGAGCGCGTTGCCACCCCGCCCAAGACCTATGAGGATCTGGCCGATCCCCAATACAAGGGCAAGATCTGCACGCGGTCGAGCACCAATATCTATATGCTCTCGCTGATGGCCTCGATCATCGAGAATGATGGCGAAGAAGCCGCGCAGAACTGGGCGCAAGCCCTCTATGACAACCGTGCGCGTGATCCGCAGGGCGGCGATACCGACCAACTGCGCGGCATCGTTTCGGGCGAATGCGATATCGTTCTGGCCAATTCCTACTATTTCGCGCGCGGCCTGCGCACCGATGTGAAGGGATTGAGCGACAGTATCGGCGCCATCGGCTGGGTCTTCCCCAACCAATCCGATCGCGGCACCCATGTGAATATCTCGGGCGCGGGCGTGGCCAAACATGCGCCGAACCGCGAAAACGCGATCAAGTTCCTCGAGTATCTGACCAGCCGCTCGGCGCAGGAATATTTCTCAGCCGGCAATGACGAGTACCCGGCGGTTCCGGGCGTCGGTCTGAGCGCAAGCGTCGCCAAGCTCGGCCTGTTCCGCTCCGACGCGCTCAATCTCGAAGTGCTCGGTCGCAACCAGGCCAAGGCGCAAGCGATCTATGACGCGGTCGGGTACAAGTAACCCGCCAAAACGCCCCACCGGCGAAGAAACGTAGGGACGAAGAGGCGTAGGAATGCGCCTCTTCGCTCACGCTCATCGGCAAGGCCAGCCCACTTCTACCGCTTTGGCGCGGTGAGCAACACCGGATGTTCGTGAAGTCGAACTCCGAGCCCGAAAGGGCGGGGCAAGCGCGCAATCGCTGTCAAACGCGACTTGCCGCACGCGCTGCCCGCACCCGGCAGATCGCTTTGGCACCTGCCGGTTAAGCCGCCCCATCGGAGGCACCACGCGCCGTGAGATCGGAACCCGAGCCCCAAAGGGCGAGGCAAGCGCGACCGCGCGCCGACCGTCAGGCCGCCCCATCGGAGGCGCTGCGCGCCGTGAGATCGAAACCCGAGCCCCAAAGGGCGAGGCAAGCGCGACCGCGCGCCGGCCGTCAGGCCGCCCCATCGGAGGCGCTGCGCGCCGTGAGATCGAAAAATGGTGGGCGGTGAGAGGCTCGAACTCCCGACATCTTCGGTGTAAACGAAGCGCTCTACCAACTGAGCTAACCGCCCGCCAGACCGGTTCTCTAGCGTGCAGAGCATTCGATGGCAATAAAAAAGGGCAGGAAGACCTGCCCTTTTTGCCGTGATCAGTGATGGATGCCGCGATTATCCGCGCTGCTTTCCTGCTGCGTCGGGATCAGCGGCTCGGCCACCGGGTCCCATTCCACCGGCACCAGCGTTCCGGCGAGCGCAACATTGAGCACCTCGGTTACCGTGCTTACCGGGATGATCTCGAGACCTTCCTTCACATTATCCGGAATATCCCGCAGATCCTTGGCGTTATCTTTCGGGATTAACACCCGCTTGATCCCGCCCCGCAGGGCCGCGAGCAGCTTTTCCTTCAGACCGCCGATCGGCAGCACATTGCCGCGCAGCGTGACCTCGCCGGTCATCGCCACATCGCGGCGCACCGGGGTATCGGTCAGCACCGAGACGATGGAGGTGACCATCGCCACGCCAGCCGACGGGCCATCCTTCGGAGTTGCCCCCTCGGGCACGTGGACATGGATGTCGATGGTCTCGAATTTCGGCGGCTTCACCCCGAAGCGCGTGGCATTCGCCCGCACATAAGAGGCTGCCGCGTCGATCGATTCCTTCATCACTTCGCCGAGCTTGCCGGTCGTCTTCATCCGCCCCTTGCCGGGCAGCGACACCGCCTCGATCGACAGCAGATCGCCGCCGACCTCGGTCCAGGCCAGACCGGTGGTCACGCCAACTTGATCGCGATCCTCAGCGAGGCCGTATTTGTAACGCTCAACCCCGATGAGATCGGTCAGGTCATCCGGCTGCACATCAAGCGCAGTCGCCTCGCCCTTCACGATACGGGTCAGGGCCTTACGCGCCAGGTTGGACAGCTCGCGCTCGAGGTTCCGCACCCCCGCCTCGCGGGTATATTTGCGGATCATCTGCATCAGCGACGCATCGGCGACCGAGAACTCGGCCTCTTCGAGCCCGTGCTCCTTCACCTGCTTGGGCAGCAGATGGCGCTTGGAGATCTCGAGCTTCTCTTCCTCGGTATAGCCCGACAGACGGATCACTTCCATCCGGTCCAGCAGCGGGCCCGGCATGTTCAGCGAGTTCGCCGTGGTGATGAACATCACGTTCGAGAGGTCGTAATCGACCTCCATGTAATGGTCGGCGAAAGTACTGTTCTGCGCCGGATCCAGCACCTCGAGCAGGGCCGAAGCCGGGTCGCCGCGGTAATCCTGGCCCATCTTGTCGATCTCATCGAGCAGGATCAGCGGATTGGTCGTCTTCGCCTTTTTCATCGACTGGATGATCTTGCCGGGCATCGAGCCGATATAGGTGCGGCGGTGGCCGCGGATCTCGGCCTCATCGCGCACGCCGCCAAGCGAGATGCGGATGAACTCGCGCCCGGTCGCCCGCGCCACCGACTTGCCGAGCGAGGTCTTGCCGACGCCCGGAGGGCCGACGAGACACAGGATCGGGCCTTTCATCTTCTCGGTGCGCTTTTGCACGGCGAGAAACTCGACGATGCGCTCCTTGACCTTCTCGAGCCCGAAATGATCCTCATCGAGGACGTCCTGGGCTTCGGCCAGATCGAGGCGCACTTCCGATTTTTCGCTCCAGGGCACGCCGAGCAGCCATTCGAGATAGTTGCGCACCACCGTGGCCTCGGCCGACATCGGTGCCATCTGCTTGAGCTTTTTGAGCTCGGCCTTGGCCTTGGCCTGCACCTCTTCTGGCAGCTCCAGTTCGGCCAGTTTGGCCTCGACCTCAGCGACATCCTCGCGCCCGTCCTCGGACTCGCCGAGCTCGCGCTGGATCGCCTTCATCTGCTCATTGAGGTAATATTCGCGCTGGGTGCGCTCCATCTGGCTCTTGACCCGGCGCTTGATCTTCTTCTCGACCTGCAGAACCGAAATCTCGCCCTGCATCATACCATAGATCTTTTCGAGCCGATCATTGACATTGGCGATCTCGAGCAGCTCTTGCTTGTCGGCGATCTTCACCGACAGATGCCCGGCGATGGTGTCAGCCAGTTTCGAGGGATCCTCGATCTCCTGGACATTGGCCAGCGCCTCTTGCGGCACGCCCTTGTGCAGGCCGACATATTTGTCGAACTCGCTGGCCACCGTGCGCGAGAGCGCTTCGGTCGAGGCGTCATCGCCCGGCACGTCGTCGATCTCGGTCGCGGCTGCTTCGAAGTAATTTTCCGTCTCAGTGAAGTTCACGATGCGCGCGCGCGCCTTGCCCTCGACCAGCACCTTGACCGTGCCATCGGGCAATTTGAGCAATTGCAGCACATTCGCAATCACACCGACTTCGTGAATGTCCTCGGATTTGGGGTCGTCCTCGCCCGCTTCGCGCTGCGTGGCGAGCAGGATCTGGCGGTCCTCCTGCATCACCGCCTCCAGGGCGCGCACGGATTTCTCGCGGCCAACGAATAGCGGCACGATCATGTGTGGAAACACGACGATGTCACGCAATGGCAGCACCGGGAAAGTCTCGGATCCGGAGACGGTCTGGTGGAATTCGCTCATGCGGTATGCCTCTCTTTATTAGTGCCAGCGACGAGCCTGTGCCTGTATGCGCCCCAGCCTCACCGCCGCAGGTTACCGGCGTCAACCGCGTTAAGGTGGTCTTAACGCCTGCCGGTTTCAAGCTGCGGATTCTGACAGCGCTGATAAAAACTATCAGACACCGACGAACATGATCCTAATATGGCGCTGGGAGAACACAATTTCTATGGTTCTCCCACGTTAAGCACACAATATACAGTGAGCGAGGCCCTAACACCGAGGCTTGTTCGTCACACCTTGTTCACGCTGATGCCTCCGTTAGGAGGCTTGCGCGTGATCCTCGTAGACAAACACCGGCGCTTTACTGCCGTCGATCACTTCGTCGTCCACCACGACCTGCTTGACATCCTTCATGCCGGGCAGATCAAACATCGCATCGAGCAGCGTATCCTCGAGGATCGAGCGCAGGCCGCGAGCGCCGGTCTTGCGCGCGATCGCCTTGCGGGCAATCGCTGCCAGGGCCTCATCGGTGAATTTGAGCTCGACCCCTTCCATCTCGAACAGGCGCTGATACTGCTTGGTCAGCGCGTTCCGCGGCTCGGAGAGGATCTGGACCAGCGCCGGCTCATCAAGATCTTCGAGCGTCGCGATCACCGGCAGACGACCGACAAATTCGGGGATCAGGCCGAATTTGAGCAGATCTTCCGGCTCCAGATCGCGCAGCAGCTCGCCGGTGCGCCGATCATCATCGGCCTTCACATCAGCACCAAAGCCCATGGCCGAGCCTTTGTTGCGCTGGGCGATGATCCGGTCGAGCCCGGCAAAGGCACCGCCGCAGATGAACAGGATGTTGGTCGTGTCCACTTGCAGGAATTCTTGCTGCGGATGCTTGCGCCCACCTTGCGGGGGCACCGATGCCACAGTGCCTTCCATGATCTTGAGCAGCGCTTGCTGCACGCCTTCGCCCGACACATCGCGGGTGATCGACGGATTGTCCGACTTGCGCGAGATCTTGTCGACTTCATCGATATAGACGATGCCGCGTTGCGCACGATCGACATTGTAATCCGCCGATTGCAGCAGCTTGAGGATGATGTTCTCCACATCCTCGCCGACATAGCCGGCCTCGGTGAGGGTCGTTGCATCGGCCATGGTGAAGGGCACATCGAGAATGCGCGCGAGGGTCTGGGCGAGCAGCGTCTTCCCGCAGCCGGTTGGGCCGATCAGCATGATGTTGGACTTCGCCAGTTCGACATCGGCCGAGTTCTGCGCGTGGTTGAGCCGCTTGTAGTGGTTGTGCACCGCCACCGACAACACGCGCTTCGCGGTCGCCTGCCCGATCACATAATCATCGAGCACCCGGCAGATCTCCTGCGGGGTCGGGACGCCATCGGAGGATTTGACCAGGCTGGACTTGGTCTCCTCGCGGATGATGTCCATACACAGCTCGACGCATTCATCGCAGATGAACACGGTCGGCCCTGCGATCAGCTTGCGCACTTCATGCTGGCTCTTGCCGCAGAACGAGCAGTAGAGGGTGTTTTTGGAGTCGTTGCCTGTCGACTTCGTCATCTGCTTCTCCCGCGGGTGCGCTTACGAAGGCTTCGCGCCTCGGGCACTCCTGATTGTATTTCCGCATCGGCGCGGAGCTTGCGCCCCGAACACTTTCGCGACCTGAACGCTTTGGCGCCCCGCCCGCATTTGAGCGCTGGCACACTCTCGAACCCCGATGCACTCACGCCTAGGTTGGCTTCCAAATCTGGCCTTCGTCAAGCAAACTTCTGGCCAACCGGCCCCAAGCCTGCTCGCCCTGGCTTTCCCCGATATAGGCTTGGAGCGATCTATCTGCCCTGAAAATCCGGCAAAGCGTCTTTCGGAGCATCAGAGCACTTGCGCAAACACGGAACGGGATGATCCAGATGCGGTTCGGTGTCTTCAAAAGGTTTTCTAGTCACATTAAGATCGAATTTCAGTCGGCACCATGGCAAAGCCGTGCATGCGCAGGAAAAACTATCCGGGCAATTGTAAAAAAAACGTCACCCGCGCACAATGATGCACGCGGGCAACAAATTCAAACAGGATCACAACAGATCAGAGAAGGGGTCAGGCGTCGTCCGCGCCGGTCTCTTCATGCCGGGTGACAATCTCGTCGATCAGACCCCATTCCTTCGCCGCCTCGGGGCTCATGAAATTGTCGCGATCAAGCGCGGCCTCGACAGCTTCGACCGGCTGGCCGGTATGGTCGTTATAGATCTGGTTCAGACGATCCTTGAGCGCCTGGGTCTCACGCGCATGGATCATGATATCCGAGGCCTGGCCCTGATAGCCGCCCGACGGCTGGTGGACCATGATGCGGCTATTGGGCAGGCAGAAGCGCATGTCCTTCTCGCCCGCCGCCAGCAGCAGCGAGCCCATCGAGGCCGCCTGGCCGATGCAGACCGTCGAGACCTTCGGCCGGATATATTGCATCGTGTCATAGATCGATAGGCCGGAGGTCACCACGCCGCCCGGGCTGTTGATATACATCGCGATTTCCTTCTTCGGGTTCTCCGCTTCCAGAAACAGCAATTGGGCCACGATGATCGTCGCCATGTCGTCATAGATCGGCCCGGAGACAAAAATGATCCGCTCTTTGAGCAGGCGAGAGAAAATGTCGTAACGAATATGGCCGCGCGAGGTGAACTCGTCGACACTGGGGATAACGATGTTGGTCAACGTCGCCATCGGATCATGCAGCGCCTTGATCATATCTGCTCTTCCTTTTTGGTGGTATCAAACGGCCGAATACAGCGTCGCCGCAGCACTTAGAGCGCCGCGGCAACAGGTGCAAGAGCGTAGAGCGCTCATAGTCCATCAGGCGCGATGCCGCCTCCCGATCAGTCCTCGCTCTCTTCCTCGAGCTTCTCGATCTCCTGGCGCAGGTCATCGGCCGAGATCGGCTTTTCCGCAATCTGGGCCATTTCAAAGATGAAATCGACCACCTTGTCCTCGAACAGAGGCGCGCGGATATTCTGCATCATTTGCGGATTTTTCTGCACGAACTCGAAGAAGGCGCGCTCCTGCCCCGGATACTGGCGGGCCTGACGCATGATCGCCGAGCTGACTTCCTCATCCTTGACATGGATCTCGTTCTTCTGACCGATATCCGCGAGGATCAGGCCGAGGCGCACGCGGCGCTCCGCCAGTTCGACATTTTCGGCGGTCGGTTCGATCTCGCCATGGCTATGGTCATGAGCGTCGTGATCCTTGTGCTCCTCATGCCAGAGCTGATGCGCGATCGCCTTGGCTTCGGGCTCAACCATGGATTTGGGCAGATCGAAATCTTTTTTCTCGCTGAGCACGTCGAGCAACTTGCGCTTGAGCAGGCCGCGGGTGGCGTCCTTGTACTCAGCCGCGAGGCGCTCCTTGAGTTGCTCCTTGAGCGCATCGAGCGATTCCTGGCCATAGGTCTTGGCCAGTTCATCGTCAATTTCGGCGGCCTTGGGAGCCTTGACTTCCTTGACCTTGGTCTCGAAGATTGCCGGCTTTCCAGCCAGCTCGCTCGCGCCGTAATTCTCCGGGAAGGAGACTTCGACATTCTTTTCCTCGCCAGCGGACAAGCCGATCAGCTGATCCTCAAAGCCCGGAATGAACTGGCCTGAGCCCAGTTCCAGCGCGAAATCTTCCGCCGCGCCGCCTTCGAAGGCGACATCATCGATCTTGCCAAGGAAATCGATCACGACCTGATCGCCCGCTTCGGCGGCACCTTCCTTGGTCTCGAAATTCTTGGCATTCTTGGCGAGGCTTTCCAGCGCCTCATCGACGGCCTTGTCCTCGACCTCGACAACGAAACGCTCCAGCGCGATCTCGCTCAGATTGGTCTCCGGGATCTGCGGCAGGATCTCGTAGGAGATCTCGAGATGCAGATCATCGCCGGGCTTGAAGCTCTCATTCGTCGCTTTGATTTCCGGCTGGGTCGCGGGGCGGTGGCCGGTGCTCTCGAGATGATCGCGCAAGGTGCTGTCGACCAGTTCTTGCAGGACTTCGCCGTGAAGAGACTCGCCATACATCTTCTTGAGCAGCGCAGCAGGCGCCTTGCCCTTGCGAAAGCCCTTGATCTCGACATCCTTGCGGACGTCTTCGATTTTCTCATTGATCTTTTCTTCAATGATCGCAGCGGTTGCGACGGCCTTGTATGAACGCTGGAGCCCCTCGGCCGTGATTTCTTCTACTTGCATGGCGTTGCTTGTCACCCTTTACTCGACCCAGCAAACGCGCTGCCCGGCCGTCCTGATCCCGTGATGTGGTTTCCCGTGATATGGCTCACGGCGCGAAACCCGCGGCCCCATCCCCCCGCGGCCCCGTCCAGATGCGCTCCCGTCCCGAAACGCTCCCGTCCAGAGGCGCGCGCGTCCCGATGTCGTACAGACAGCCGAACTCATGCAGACAGGCCCTGATTCTGGTGCCGCTGATAGGACTCGAACCTACGACCCCATCATTACGAATGACGTGCTCTACCAGCTGAGCTACAGCGGCATATAGGGAAAGCCGGACCCTGCGGGCTGATCGACCGGAAGCGCCTCGTAACAGGTTCCAATCGGTTATGCAAATGCTTTGCGCGCGTTCGGCCCGAGACAGCGCTCGGGCCCGCGCCGGGATATTCAACGAAGGAAAAGCGACCCTGGGGCCGCATTTCAATCCGTCGTTCACGAAGCCGGGATGATCTCGCCTTGCCGCGCGGGCTCGATCACCTTCGGCTCATCCTCGCTATCGGAGACGGCGACGGCAACAGCACCGGCTGCCGGAGCGATCGGGGCGGGCTGATCATCCTGAGCCAGAAGCGGGAACAGTGCGGCGTCTTCGAGCGCTTGCGGGCCTTCGATCTGTTTCCAGGACAGGGTGTCAAAGGCGTTGCAGCTCCCGCAAGAATGGGTCCATTCGGCGGCGATATGCCCGCAATTGTCGCAGACCCATTGCGCCCCGCGCGGGGCCGCAGCGGCTTTCGACAACCAGCCGCGCACCGCAGCTTCACCACCGGCTTGCCCCTGCTCGATCGCCGCCATCAGTGCACAGGCGCGCGCGGTCGGCTCGGTCTCGGGCAGATCGCCGAGGGCATCGCGCGCCACGGTGAGTTGACCGGCGGCGATGGCCAGTTCGGCCTTGAGCAGCTTGCTTTCGGCATGCATCGGATTGGCGCCGATCAGACGTTCAAAACGCTTGAGCCGGGCCGCAGGCTCCTCATGCGGGGCGAGCGCGGCGAAACCGGCGGCGATGCTTGGATGTGGGCTCTGCTTCCAGGCCCGGATCAGCGCCCGCGACGCTTCACGCGGATCGCCATTCTGGGTGAGAAGCCGCGCCGAGAGTACCGCAGCGGGCGCCAGCGCAGGAGACAATCGAGCTGCCTCGCGCGCTTCGGTATAGGCGCCCTTCATATCGCCCTCTTTCTGCTTTTGCATCGCATCGGTCAGATAGAGCACCGCGCGGCGACGATCGCCGACATCGCGGGTCAGGCGACGCGCCCGCACCCCGGCCTCGATGGTCTGGCGGGCCCCGGCCCAATCGCCCTTCTTGCGTTGCAGATCGAACATGATGTCGAGCACTTCGGGCGCCTTGGGCCGCATGTCATGGGCTTGCTCGGCGAGGCGCAAGGCCCGCTCGTTCTTCTTGTCCTCGAGCGCCTGTTGCAGCAGGCCGCGCACGCCCAGATAATTGGTATCCGGATCGGTTGACATCAGCTCGAAATATTTCTCAGCCCGCAAGCGGTCCCCGGCCATGGTCGCGGCCTGGGCGTTGACCAGTCGGGTGAGATCGGGGTTGTCGAGCAAGCGCTCGGCCTTCATCGCCAGTTTCATCGCCTTCTTGCCGTCTTCCTCGGCGATGGCGATCAGGGTCTTGGACAGCGCATCGAGCCCGCGCTCATGACGGCGACGGCGCACAAATCCGAACAGCGCCGAGAACGAACCCAGCGTGCCGCGCACCAGCGCAATCACGAACCACAAGACGCCGAAGATGAGCGGCACCCCGATCACGACATTCTTGGTCTCGGTGGTGAGGGTATTGCCCCCGAATTCCAGCGTGGTGACGCCCTCGATCCCCTGCCACCACAGGATGGCCCAGACGGCGGCGGCCACGGCGGCCATGGCGAGCAGGATCTTGATGATGAGCTTTAACATGGGCGGTGGCTCCGTTTCCCCCGAAGGATGCGTCTTGTTGGCGTGGCGAGTGCGACTTGCAGTGGCACCGGGCGCGCCGCTCAGTTCGATTGCAGAAGTTGGGTTTGCAGTTTCTTGAGCGCGGCTTCGGCCTCGACCCGGGCGCTGGCATCCTTGATCCAGCTCTCGAGCGGTGCCTTGGCCTCGGCGGGCAGGGCCGACAGCTCACTGAGCGCGGCATGCAGATCATCGGCCTCGACCCGCTCTTGTGCGCGGTTGAGGATCGCCGCCGGGCTCTCGCCCTCCAGATCATCCTCGGAGGTGACGATGACCAGCGAGGACAGCCAGCCGGCAACGCCGGTCTCGCCCTCGGCTTCGGTCTTGGCCGCCCGCTCGGCCTCGGCAGCAGCGCGCAAGGCGGCGCGTTTGGCGGGCTCGAAGCGTTTGGCCAGCGCCGGGGTCGAAGGCAGGCCGGTATCGGCCAGCGCATCAAGCGCTTGCGGCGGTTTGAAGCCGGTGATCTTCTCGACCATCTCCAGCTCGGAGCGGAAAGGCGCGGAACCCAGCACCGCCTGGCTCAGCGAGGAGACCGCCACGCCGAAGGCCGCATTCTCGGCGGCACGTACGGTGGGTTTGTTCTCAAGCTCGGTAAGGCGCTGCTCGATCAGCTCGAGGCGCGAGTAATCGGGGGTATCGGTGACCGCGCGCGGCAAAGCGTCGATCTGGCCCTGAAGCTGGCGGATGCGCCCTTCGAGCAGTGCGAGGCGGGTGAGCATGCCGGGATCACCGGCAGCCGCGCCCTCTCCCCCTGCCCCGGCTTGCACATTGGCCGACGTCGCCGTGGCCAGGGTCGCGATCTGATCGCGCAGCGCGGCAAGCTCCTTGCCCAGCTCATCTTGCTGATCGCGCAGGGCGCTTTCGGTCTTGTTGACCGATTTACCGAGCACATCGATCTCGTTTTGCAGATTGGTCGCGGCCTTGGCGGCCTCGAGCTTGACGCCCTCGCGCGCATCGCGGCTCTGCTCGAGCCCGGTGGCGAGCGCCTCCTTGCTGGCCAGGGTCTGGGTCTGCGCCTCGAGCCCGTCGAGCTTTTTCCCCAACTGGCCCAGTGAGCCGGAGAGATCCTCGCGCACCGCGTCGATGGCGGCATCGACCCCGGTCTTGCGGGCGATGGCATAGTCTTGCGGGATCTTGTCGCCGATCAACGGGCCACCGAACAGCACCGCCCCGCCGCCGATCACGGCCCCGATCAGGCCGGTCAGCAGCGAGCCGAAAAAGCTGCCCCCCGAGCGCGCTGGCGCGGCGGCAGCGGGGGGAACAGACGCCGTATCGGTATCTTGCGCCGTCTCATCAAGCGGCGGCTCCTGCGTCAGGTCTTCATCCGGCGCGGCCTGCTCATGCGGGCCGACCTGCTCGGCCTCGGCGATGGCGGCGGCTTCCTCGATCCGATCATAAGCCTCGTCGGGCCGCAAATCCGCTTCATCGGCGGCCTTCGCCGCCTCTTCAGCCGCATCAGGCTCGACGACCTGCGCATCCTCGACGATTTGAGCATCCTCGACAGATGCCTGGTTTTCGGAATGCTCTTTGTTGCGTTCTGCCATGCCTTGACACCCATCATTCAAGCGCGCCGAACCGCGCATTAATTCCAGCACGCCAGCGCGCGCGTCACCGATAGAAGAGCGGGCGAGGCCCACCGTCATCCCGAGCCCAGTTTACTGCGCTGGTCAGATCCAGACCAGTTCGCGTCGCGCCCAGCAATGGTTTTTCTCCGTTAACAAGTTCTTACCGATATCTACCCATCGACAAGCAGGTCCAGCACAGACGCGATCTCTGGCCTCGATGCAACAGTGACATGGCCAAATTGCGCATCTGCACAGATCTGAGCGATCCTGGGGCTCATGCAATAGGCCGTGAGCGCGCCTATGGGCAGGGATTTGCTCAGCGCGAGGAAATGCTGGGCCGCGCGCGGGGAGAGCAGCAGGACGCCATTGGCCGCCCCGGACGTGATCGCCGCGCGCACGGGCTCGGGCAAGTCGCGCTCCCAGACCATCTGGTAGACGATGGGCGCCGCGACCTCATGACCTTGGGCGGTGAGCGCCGCCGCCATGTCAAAGCCCAGCTCCGCGCCGCGCGGATGCAAGAAGCGCGCGGGCTTGGGGTAGCGCGCCGCAACCAGATCGGCGAGCGCCTGGCCATCGCCTTGCGCGCTGGTCACATCCGCAAAACCCGCCCCCCGCGCCGCTTGCGCCGTCGCCTCGCCCACCGCGAAGACCGATGCTCCGGGGATCTGATCGGGTCCGGGACCAAAGCGCGGGGCGGCGGCGGAGGTGAACAGCACCGCATCGAAAGCCTGTTGCGGCGGCGTGAAGACGAGCGGCGCATAGGCCGAGAGCGGCGCGAGCAATGGGATATGGCCGAGCCCGCGCAACTGCTCGGCCAGCGCATCGGCCTGAGGCTGCGGGCGGGTGACGATCAGCCGGGCCATCACCTCACCCCGCCGCGCGCAGCGCTTCCATGAAGGCCGGTCCGGCGCGGGTGAGCAGCTCCTCGGCCAGATCGGCGCCCATGGCTTCCGCCTCATCGGCAGCGCCGCGGCGCTCGCCAGCGTAATGGGTCTGGCCATCGACGCTCAGGATCTCGCCGCGCAGATGCAGCGCTCCATCCGGCGCGAGCGTCGCCAGCGCCGCCAGCGGCGTGCGGCAAGAGCCATCGAGCTGGCGCAGGAACGCGCGCTCGGCACTGACCCGGATCCGCGTCGGCGCATGATCGAGCGCGGCAAGGGCAGCAAGCGCCGTCTCGTCATCCGCGCGGCAAGAGAGCCCGATCGCCCCTTGCGCCACCGCCGGCAACATCGCCTCGGTCTCGATGACGCTGCTCAGCACCTCTTCCATCCCGAGCCGACGCAATCCGGCCAGCGCGAGGAAGGTGGCATCCGCCTGCCCCTCCTCAAGCTTGCGCAGCCGCGTCTGCACATTGCCGCGAAAGATCGCCACCCGCAGATCCGGGCGCGCGCGCAGCACCTGCGCTTGCCGGCGCAGCGAGGCGGTGCCGACCAGCGCCCCGCTCGGCAGATCGGCGAGGCCCTGAGCTTTCGGAGAAATGAAGGCGTCGCGCACATCCTCGCGCTCGAGGAACGCGGGCAGCACCAGCCCCTGAGGCAGGATGGTCGGCACATCCTTGCTCGAATGCACCGCGATGTCGATCCGGCCCGAGAGCAGCGCCTCATCGAGCTCCTTGACGAACAGGCCCTTGCCCCCGGCCTCGGCCAGCGAGCGATCGAGCAACTGATCGCCCTTGGTGGTGAGGATCTCAACCGCAATCGCCTCGGCCGCGCAGCCCAGATGCGCCACGAGCAGATCGCGGGTCTGATAGGCTTGGGCCAGCGCCAGCGGACTGCCGCGGGTGCCCAAAGTGAGGATGGGGCTGGCAGACGTCTCGCTCATGGGCCTTGGCTCCGTTCTTCGATCCATAGGGCTGCGGCGGCGCTCAAGGCGTGCGGCGGGGCTTGGCAGCGCCCGCCCGGCGCGCTACGCAGCATGGATCCGTTTTCCCTGAGCGCGCTCTATCTCACGTCATGACGCAAACCGCCACCCTGCTCGGCATTGAATCAAGCTGCGACGAAACCGCGGCGGCAGTGGTGCGAGCGCAGATTGCGGGCGGCTCCCCGAGCGCGCCGCAGATCCTCGGCAATACCGTCTGGAGCCAGGAGGGGCTGCACGAGATCTATGGCGGTGTCGTGCCCGAGATCGCCGCGCGCGCCCATGTCGAGCGCCTCGATGATGTGATCCGGCTTGCGCTTCAGGAGGCAGGCACCGCCTGGGAGGCGATCGACGCGGTGGCGGTCACTGCCGGGCCGGGGCTGATCGGGGGCGTGCTGTCGGGCGTGATCACCGCCAAGATGATCGCGGCGGCGCGGGGCCTGCCGCTGCTCGGGATCAACCATCTCGAGGGCCATGCGCTGACCCCGAGGCTGACCGACGGGCTCGCCTATCCCTATCTGCTGCTGCTGGCCTCGGGCGGGCATTGCCAACTGATCGCGGTCGAGGCACTGGGCTGCTATCGGCGGCTCGGCGGCACGATTGATGACAGCCCGGGCGAGGCGTTTGACAAGATCGCCAAATATCTCGGGCTCGGCTTTCCCGGCGGGCCGCTGGTCGAGCGCTGGGCCGGGTCGGGGGATGCGGCGCGCTTTGCCCTGCCCCGCCCGCTGATGGATCGCCCCGGCGCCGACATGTCCTTCTCGGGCCTCAAGACCGCGCTGCGTCTGGCCGCCGATGCGCAGGCCGAGATGCGCGGCGCCGCGCTCAGCGACGGCGATGTCGCCGATCTGTGCGCGAGCTTTCAGGCGGCGGTCTGTGATGTACTGGCCGAGAAGACCCGCCGCGCGGTGCGGATCTTTGTCGAGGAATATGGAACGGGTTTCGGGCTCGCGGTGGCGGGCGGGGTGGCGGCGAACACCGCCCTGCGCGCCGCCTTGCAAGCGGTTGCCGCGGAGGCCGGCCTGCGCTTTGTCGCCCCGCCGCTCAAGCTGTGCACCGATAACGCTGCGATGATCGCCTGGGCCGGGCTCGAGCGCTTCGCCCGCTCCGAGCGCCATGCGCTGGACGAGGTGCAGGCCCGCCCCCGCTGGCCCCTCGACGAAAGCGCCGCCCCGATGCTCGGCTCAGGCAAGCGCGGCGCGAAAGCGTAGTCAGTTTCCACGCCGGGTTGCACGGCCATGTTGCAAGGCCCCATCTTCTCACGACCTCGTCATCTCAGGAGAACACCGATGCTGTTTGCGATCATCTGCAAGGACAAGCCCGATCATCTGCCCACCCGGCTGGCCAATCGCGAGGCGCATGTGGCCTGGCTCAAGGCGTCCAATGTGCTGATGGCCGGCCCGTTCCTCGCCGAGGATGGCGAGACCATGAACGGCTCGCTGCTGGTGGTCGAGGCAGAAGACCTCGCCGCCGCCACCGCCTGGGCGGCGCAGGACCCCTACAAGGCCGCCGGTCTGTTCGAGAGTGTCGAGATCCGGCCGTGGAAAAAGGTCCTCGGCTGACGCCAAGGCGGGCGTCCTCGCACGTATTCAGACACAAGGACCAGTCGTCCTCGGGCTCGTCCCGAGGACCCATGTCTCAGCTCTTCGGAACTTGGAAATTCTCGGGAAGAGGCTGGGCCGGGAGGGTGGCCGAGATAGTGGCCTTGGGACCATCCATGGCCGCCTGCGGCGAAATGGATCCTCGGAACAAGTCCGAGGATGACAGGGACGGTTGGGTGACAGGGGCAAAGGGCGCGGATGTGCGGTCGGTACTGAACAGACGCGGAGGCGGCGTGGCCTTGCGGTTTCCTCGCTCGCGCCAAGACACAAGGACCGGTCGTCCTCGGGCTCGTCGCGAGGACCCATGTCTCAGCGCTTCGGAACTTGGAAATTCTCGGAAAGAGGCTGGCTGAGAGGGCGGCCTTTGGACCATCCACGGCCGCCTGCGGCCCGATGGATCCTCGGAACCAGTCCGAGGATGACTTGGGCAAGGATGACAGAAACATAAACAAGAGACGCGGAGGCGGCGTGGCCTTGCGGTTTCCTTGCTCGCGCCAAGACACAAGGACCGGTCGTCCTTGGACTTGTCCCGAGGGCCCATGTCTCAGCGCTTCGGAACCTGGAATTTCTTGGAAAGGAGCTGGGCCGAGTCGGCGCCCCTGCGACCATCCATGGCCGCCTGCGGCGAAATGGATCCTCGGAACAAGTCCGAGGATGACAGGGGCGGTTGGGTGACAGGGGCGAGGGTGAAAGCGGCAGGCTGGGGCAAAAGGGGGGGGCTGGACCGCCCCCCCCTAATCCGATCACTGCGCCGGGCGGGTGTAGATCTTCTCGGGGTTGAGCTTGTAGCTCCAGGGCAGCCCGGCGTTTTTCCAGCCGTTCACCGTGCGCCAGGGGCCCTTCGGGTTCGCCTTGTCGGTGCTGCCTTCAAAACCATCGACCACCACATAGACCTTCTCGAGCCCCAGCCCCTCCAGCGCCTTGGCCGACGGCGCGCCGCGGGTACCGCCCGAGCGGCACATCAGGATCACCGGCGCCGATTTGTCGAGCCCACGCTCCGCCAGCGCATCGAGGATGCCTTGCGCGAAGCCGGGGTTCTTCTCCATCGCCAGTACCGGCTTCTTCGGGTTCCACTTGCTCGGGTTGGCCAGCATGAAGGGCACGTTGACATCGACCACATCGGTGAAGCCGGTGAACATGATCTCGATCGGCTCGCGCACATCGACGAACAGCACCGCATCGCCGCCGCTCATCTCCATGTCATGGGCTTCCTGCGCGCTCAGATAGAGGCCCCAGGCGGTCTGCTTCTTGGGATCGCTCGGCGCATCGGCGGCGAGGGCGGCGCTGCCCGCGAGCAGGCTGGCACCCAGAAGGACGGTTTGGATCAGGGTTTTCATTGGCAGGCTCTCCCTTAGAAAGTCAGAACGGTGGTGTCGTCATCGAGCATCTGCTCGGCGATGACCGGCGGCTTGGCGGCGGTGATGCCATCGAGCAGCGCTTCGGCGCCGAGACCCTTGTTCGGCAGATAGATCGCGCAGACCTCGACCTTGCCGCCCTTGCTCATGATCATCTGCATCAGCCCCTGCGGGCTCATGCCCTTGGGCGCTTGCGGGGCGGTGGCGCTTTCGGGCGCATCCTTGAGCGCGAGATCGCCCCCCGCTCCGCAGAGCAGCACCTGCGCCGAGGCCCCTTTCTTGATCGCCTGCATGGTCAGCACCATGCTCATGAGCTGGGTCTGGGCATTGTCGGAGGTGACGATGGTCAGCACCTTTTCCGCCTCTTCGGCCTGGGCCTGAGCGCCGAACAGCGCGGTGCCGCTCAGCAGGAGGGCAGCAATCAGTTTCTTCATGGGGTTTCTCCCTTTGATGTTGGTGGTTGGAAAACTCATTCGGCTGGCTGGGCGAGCGGGCCCGAGTTGCCGGCGCGCAGATGCTTGGCATTGAGCCGCAGCACCAGGATGATCGCGGCCAGTTGCAGCAGCACGGCGAGCGCACTCAGCAGCCAATAGGCGACGCCGAATTTCTCGATCAGTCCGACCGCGACCAGCCCCTTGTTGACGAAGAACTGCATCATCACCGACAGCGCCACCGCCGGGCACACCAGCGCATAGGAGCCTGCCGAGCTCTCCGCGCCCCAGACGAAGCGCGCGAAATAGCGGGTGCGGCTCAGCACCACCCAGCCAAACAGGGCGAAGGCAACTTGCAGTGACAGGAAATTGGTCAGCAGCGAGAACGTGTCAGCGGCCGTCCCATGGGAACCGAAATGGGCGTGCAGCCCGTGCTCCTGGCGCATGAGGGCGATGCCGATCACGGTCAGGATCGGCACCACGATCCACAGCGAGGGCGCGCTTTGCACATTGGCGCCCTGCTCCATCAGCGCGCGCAGGCCCAGCACCAGCTTGAGCGCGCCGAGCAGCAGCGCCGAGGTGATGAAGAAGCTCGACAGGATGAAGGAGAGCCCGGCCACCATCGGCGCGCCACTCATCGCGGCGGGGGCGGCAAGGCCCACGCCGACCATCGCCAGCGCAAAGGCCGGTAGCAATTGCGAGAAGCTGTTGTTGCGGGTGCAGTCAAAGCCGCCTTGGGTGAAGATCCGCCCCCAGAAGCTCCCCATCAGCCGCAGCGCCCAGATCCCGATCAGCACAAAGGCGATCAGCGCCAGCGGGAACAGGTACTCGACCACCGACCACAGGCCGGGCACGAAGACCAGCCCGAGGATAAAGCCGCCATTGACCGCCATCGCGCTTGCCAGCGGCATCGCCAGAAGCTGGGTCTCGTCATTGGAGGCGCGCAAGGCCGCATGGGCCGCCGTCTTCGACCAGGCGCCATAGGCGCTGAAATTCCACCACAGCAGGCGAATGAGCATCACGGCGAAAAAGGCGATCCCGGCCCAGGCGGCGATGATCATCGCCTGCATCGGCAGCGCGCCGCCCTGCAATGCGGCCCAGATATCTTCAAAGATCGGCACCGGGCGCCCCTTATGCGGCACCCAGAACAGCAGCCACATGAAGAAGGTGACCATCAGCCCGCCCGATCCGAGCGCGGCCAGGAAATAGAGCGGCGAGTAGCTCTCGCGCGATTGAGAACGGGTCGGAAGCGCCATTTTCTCCTCCTTGCTGGGAGCCTCCCGCCGGTCTCACTCGGCAAGCCGCCCCTGTTCGCGCCGGGTGGCGCGTTGAAAAAGCTTGGTTTTCAGTTTGGTTATGCGGTGCCGCCCGCTAAGGCCGCACCGTCATTGCCTCAGCGCTCGCCGGGCCTTTCGTCATGGCCATTATCGAGCCGACGGCGCTCATCCTCGCGGCTCTCGAGCCACATGGCGTTGATCACGGCGAACATCACCGCCACCCCAAGGCCAAGGATCCAGGTGAAATACCACATATCGGGTCTCCTCTTTTCTCGCTTGCCTAGTAGGCGCCTTCGGTCTTCTCGACCTCTTGCGCATCGACCTTGCCCCACAGCACCTTGTAGACCCAGGCGGTGTAGGCGAGGATGATCGGCAGGAAGATCACCGTGGCGATCAGCATGTTGAACAGGGTCTGATGGCTCGAGCTCGCGTCCCAGACCGTCAGGCTGGCATCGGGCATGATCGAGCTGGGCAGAATGAACGGGAACATCGTCAGCCCCACCGTCGAGATCATGCCGAAGACCGACAGGCTCGAGGACAGGAAGGTCAGCGCCTCGCGATGGCTCAGCATCCCGATCAAGGCCCCGAGCGCACCGATGATCCCGAGCGCGGGGGCGATGGCGATCCAGGGGCGCTCGCCATAGGCCGCAAGCCAGGAACCGCCGCGCACCACCTGTGAGTAAAGCGGGTTGGACGGCCCATCGGTCACCGGGGCCTGCACGAAACTGTAGCCCTCGACGAACATCTCCAGCAGCACGCCGTTCAGCACGAACAGCACGATCGCGGCCAGCGCCGCCACGGCGCCGTAGCGGCGGGCACGGATGGCGACCTCACCGCTGGCCTTCAGGCTCAGCCAGGCGCCGCCATGCATCAGCATCATCGCGAAAGAGGTGAGCCCGCAGAGCAGCGAGAACGGGTCGAGCAGGGCGAAGAAGCTGCCCTCATAGACCGGCAACAACGCGTCGGTCAGGCGGAACGGCGCGCCTTGCAGCACATTGCCCACCGCGACCCCGAAGATGATCGCCGGCACCGCGCCGCCCACGAACAGCGCCCAGTCCCAGCCGGAGCGCCAGGCCCGGCTCTCGCGCTTGGAGCGGTACTTGAAGGCGACAGGACGCAGGATCAGCGCCGCCAGCACCACGAACATCGCGAGGTAAAAGCCCGAGAAGCTCACCGCATAGAGCGGCGGCCAGGCCGCGAAGATCGCACCGCCGCCGAGGATGAACCAGACCTGATTGCCCTCCCAGACCGGGCCGATGGTGTTGATGGCAATCCGCCGCTCCATATCGGTCTTGGCGACGAAGGGCAGCAGCGCCCCGACGCCCATGTCAAAGCCATCCGTCGCGGCGAAGGCGATCAGCAGCACTCCGAGCAGCAGCCACCAGATCAGGCGCAGGCTCTCGTAATCGATCAATTCATGCAAGATCATGACGTTTACTCCGCCGGGGTGAAAGAGGGATGCGCGCGCGAGCCGCCGCTCTGGCTGGGGGCGAGCCGATCAGCGCGCCGTGCCGCCTCCCATTGCTCGACCGCCTCGACATCGAGATACGGGCCCTTGCCGATATATTTGATCATCAGGGACATCTCGATCACGAACAGCACCGAGTAGAACAGCACGAAGCCCGCCAGAGTGATCGCGACTTCCGTCACCGAAAGCTGGCTGACTGCAACCGCCGTCGGCAACACGCCCTCGACCGACCAGGGCTGGCGCCCGAACTCGGCGACAAACCAGCCCATCTCGGCAGCGATCCAGGGCAGCGGGATCGCGAGCACGGCGATGCGCAGCGCGGTCCGGCTCACCCGCAGATCGCGGAACGAGGACATCCAGAAGAAGAACGCCATCAAGCCGATGAAGAAGAAGCCAAGCCCCACCATCACACGGAACGACCAGAACAGCGGCAGCACCATCGGCACCGTGTCCCAGGCCGCCTGCTCGATCTGCGCATCACTGGCCTTGCGCGGATCATCGACATAGCGCTTGAGCAGCAGGGCATAGCCCAGATCCTTGCCATTCTCCTCGAACCGCGCCCGGGTCTCGGGCGCCGCTTTGCCCTTCTGCGCCCGGATCTCGAGCAGCGCATCATAGGCGAGCAGCCCCGAGCGGATCCGCCCTTCGGCCTTTTCAACCAATTGGTCGATGCCGGGCATCTCGGTGTTGAGCGAGCGGGTGCCGATCAGCCCCATCAGGCCGGGGATCTTGATGGCGTAATGGGTCTCACGCGCTTCCTGGTCGGGCCAGCCAACCAGAGTGAAGGCCGCCGGCGGCTCTTCGGTCTCCCACATGCCCTCGATCGCGGCGAGTTTCATCTTCTGATGGTCGGTGAGCGCATAACCCGACTCGTCCCCCAGCACCACGACCGAGAGCGCCGAGGCCAGGCCAAAGCTCGCCGCCACCGCGATCGAGCGCCGCGCCAGCGCGACATGCCGCCCCTTGAGCAGATACCAGGCCGAGACACCGAGCACGAACACCGCCGCCGTCACATAACCGGCCGAGACGGTGTGCACGAACTTGGCCTGCGCGACCTCGTTGAACAGCACCTCGTAAAAGCTCTCGATCTCCATGCGCATGGTATCGGGGTTGAACACCGCCCCGGCCGGGTTCTGCATCCAGCCATTGGCGATCAGGATCCACAGCGCGGAGAAGTTCGAGCCCAGCGCCACCGCCCAGGCCGTGGCCAGATGCCCGACCTTGGAGAGCTTGTTCCAGCCAAAGAAAAACAGGCCGACAAAGGTCGCCTCGAGAAAGAAGGCCATCAAGCCTTCGATCGCCAGCGGTGCCCCGAAAATGTCACCCACATAATGCGAGTAATAGCTCCAGTTCATGCCGAACTGGAATTCCATGGTGATGCCGGTGGCAACGCCGAGCACAAAGTTGATCCCGAACAATGTGCCCCAGAACTTGGTCATCTGCCGCCAGATCGGGCGATCCGTCATCACATAGACGGTTTCCATGATCGCAACGAGCAGGGAGAGGCCAAGGGTCAGCGGCACGAACAGGAAGTGATACATCGCGGTCATCGCAAATTGCAGGCGTGACAGCGTGACGATGTCGATTTCCATGACGGTCCTCACGAGAGAATGACTTAAACACGATGATGATACTCGCGTTATATGTCGGGACTTTACGCGCAAATTCCGCCCGGCGGTTTGACGCAGGTCAAGAAGCGCAATCATTAGGCGACTTTTAAAATCCGGTTATTTTTGAGCGGGATTTACGCTCCGGAGCGCGCGCACCCGGTCCGCGGCCTCGGTCTCGGCGGAGCGGTGGCTCGCCAGCAGCACCGCCGATTGTGGCAAGGCAGCGCGCAGATTGGCCAGCACTTGCGCGGCCAGCGGCGCATCGAGCCCCTCGGTCGGCTCGTCGAGCAGAAGGAGCGGCGGCGCACGCAGGATCAGCCGCGCCAGCGCCAGCCGCCTCATCTCGCCGCCCGAAAGCCCGGAGCCGCCTTCGCCCAAGCGCATATCAAGCCCGCCACGCGCCTCGATAACCTCCCACAAACACACCGCTTTGAGTGCTGCGATCCGGGCGCTGTCACTGGACAGCGGCGCGGCGAGAGCGAGATTCTCGCCGATCGTGCCGGCAAAGAGCGCCGAGCGCTGGAGCAGATAGCCGATCCTGTCGGGGTCGGGCTCATCGAGCCCATCAAACCCAGCAAACCCATGACCAAGCACGAAGATCTGCCCGGCCGCCACCGGCTCAAGCCCGGCAATGGCCCGCAGCAGCGAGGATTTACCGGCCCCGCTCGCCCCGGTCAGCGCCAGCCATTCGCCCGGAGCAAGGCTGAGCGAGACATCGCGCAGCAGGACGCGCGGCGGGGTGCCTTGGGTCAGCGTCACCCCCTCAAGCCGCAGGACGGGGGCTCTTGCGGGAGGATCGGCGTGCGGGGGCAGGGGATGCGGGGTTTCGGGATGCGGGAGCGGCGTCCGTTCGCGCGCCAGATCCGATCCCACCCGCCGCGCCGCGCGCACCATCGCACCAAGCTCCAGCCCGCCGCGCAGCAGCGGCATCACCGCCTCGCCCAAAGCCAGCGCGCTGAAGACCCCAAGTGCGATGCGGGCGAGCGGCAGGCCAAGCCCGGCTCCGATCATAAGCGCGCCAGCAACGGCAAGCGCGGTGAAGCCCGAGATCAGCGCGCCAAGGCGGATCTCGAGCCGATCGAGCCGCCGCTCATCGCGCTGCGCCCGCGCATGCGCCGCCATCACCGCCTCTCGCTGCCCCGCCAGCCGCCCGGCCATGATCAGCTCGATGCGCGCCCGAGCCAGATCAATCAGCCGCCCCCGCACCGCCTCCAGCGCCGCCGCGCGGCGCCGCGAAGAGGGGCCGGCTTGCCGGGCGCCGATGAGCAAGCCGCAGACGCCAGCGAGCAGGTGGCATCCCATAACGAACGCCGCCACCAGCGGATCGACCAGCCACGCGAGCAAGCCCCCCGCCGCCAAAAGAGCGCTCATCGCCGCAAGCAAGGGCGCGAGCAGCCGCAGATAGACCGTGTCGAGCGCGTCAATATCCACCGTCAGCCGGTGCAGCAGGCTCGCCCGGCGCAGCCCCTCCACCTGCGTGATCGGGCGCGCGGCGAGCCCTCGGAACAGCCGCAAGCGCAAAGAAGCGAGCATCGCCAGCGTCGCCTCATGGGTGGTCACCCGCTCGCCATAACGCGCCGCCGTGCGCAGCAGCGCCAGAAACCGCACCCCGGCGCTCGGACGGAAGAAATCAAAGCCGATCCCGATCCCCGCCGCCCCGGCCAGGGCGCTGGCGGTGATGAACCAGCCCGAGAGCCCGAGCAGCGCCACCGCCGCCAGCACCGCAAGCGCGCTCAGCGCCAACCCGATCAGGAACGCGCGCCGATGCTGTGCCCAGAGCATCGAGAGAATATCGAGCAGCGGCCTCATGCGCGCAGCCCCTCTTGCAGTACCTCTTGCAGATCCACCACCCGGTCCATCGCCGCGATCAGCGCCGGATCATGGGTCGCAACGATCAGCCCGGCACGGTTTTTACCGCCTTGTGCGAGCGCCAGCAGCCCGCCTGTCACCTCGGCGGCGGTCTGAGCATCGAGATCGGCGGTCGGCTCATCGGCCAGGACCCAGGCAAGGCGCGCGCCCCGCTCAGCCTCCCCCTCTTCCCCTTGCTCTGCCCCTTGCTCAGCCTTGAACGCCGCCCGTGCGATCGCGAGCCGTCGCCCCTCCCCGCCCGAGACGCCCTCGCCCGCCTCGCCAAGTCTGGTGTCGAGCCCGCGCGGTGCCCGCGCCACGATCCCTTGCGCCTGCGCCCGCCGCAGCGCCGCTTCGAGCGCCGGCAGATCCGCCGCGCTCCCGGCCAGCGCCACATTCGCCCGCAGCGAGCCCGAGAGGAAGCTCGGCATCTGCCCGATCCAGGCCAGCCGCGCCCGCCAGGCATCGGCATTCGCCTGCGTCAGCGGGACGCCATCAAGCTCGATCCGCCCGCCCTCCAGCGGCAAAAGCCCCGCGATCGCAGCCAGCAGCGTGCTCTTGCCCGCCCCGCTCGGCCCGATCAGCGCCACCCTCTCGCCAGGCAGGAAGCTCAGCGGCTGGCGCAGCACCAGCCCGCGCAGCGCCGCGGCCTCGAGCGTGATCCGGCCCGCCCCGATCAACGGCGCAGCGCGCTTGCCCAAGCCAAGGATCCGCGCGCCCTGCCCCGCGAGCAGCGCATCGAACTCCGCCTCCACCGCCCGCGCCGCGGCCCGATCATGCCAGGCGGCGGCGAAATCGCGCAGGGGTTGAAAGAACTCCGGCGCCAACATCAGCACAAACAGCCCGCCCCCGAGCGAGATCGGCGCGCCCCAACTGCCAAAGCCAAGCACCCCGAGCAGCGAGAAGCCGATATAGACCGCGATCATCGCCACCCCGAGCGCGGCGAACAGCTCCAGCACCGCCGAGGAGAGAAAGGCGATGCGCAGCACCCGCATGGTCTGCGCGCGCAGCCCCTCGGCCCGCTGCTCGAAATCAAGCGCCACACGCTCACCAGCCCCCATCAGGCGAATATCGACCAGCCCGCGCAGCCGGTCGAGCAGCACAGCGTTCATGCTGCCGATCTGAAGCATCTGCCGCTCGCTCTCCTCACGCGCCGCCATGCCGATCAGAGCCATAAACAGCGGGATCAGCGGCCCGGCGACGAGCAGCACCAGCGCCGCCGCCCAGGAGATCCAGGCGACCGCTGCCAGCATCATCAGCGGGACGACGGCGACGCGCAGCCGCGCGGGCTCAAAGCGGATCAGCGCCGGGCGCAGCATCTCGAGCTTTTCAGCCCCGAGCGCGGCAGCAGCGCCCGAAGACAGGGTCTCGGCCCCGAGCGCGGCGATCGACAAATGAAAAGCGAGGGCCCGGCGCGCCTCGGTCACGATACGAGAGGCGGCGGCGCGGATCAGGCTTTGCCCGATCGCATCGAGCCCCAGCCGCAGGGCCGTCAGCCCCAGAAAACACAGCACCGGCAGCAGGATCGCGCCGATCGCCACGGGCGCACCGGGCGCGCTCAGCCGCTCAAACGCAACCGCGATACTCGCCGCCTGCCCGATCCAGAGCAGGTTGGCGAGCACCAGCACCCCCGAGCCAAGGCGCAGCGCCCGGCGCTCGGTGCCGATCAGATCGGCCAGCGAGAGTTCCGGGCGCGCATCGCTCATTCGGGCTTGCAGATCGCGCGGGCGCGAATGGCCATCAGGGTGCGCAGCGCCAGCGCGCTCACGATCACCAGCACCAGTGCCGCGAGCCCGAGCCCGATGCCGCGATGGACCACCGATCCGGTCGCCCCGGCAAAGAGCAGCGAGGCGATGGCGAGGGCGGCGACCGGGAAGGACAGCGCCCACCAGGGCAGCGCGAAGGGCAGTCTCGCGATCTTCGGCGCTTGCGTGAGCACCACCGCCGCCCAGACATAAGCCGCATTGAGCAGGATACGCGCGAAGGGATCGACGGTGCCGGTCAGGCGAAACCAGGCGATGAACGCCACCGCGGGCGGCGCGATCAGGATCACCAGCGTCGGGGTCAACCGCCCGGGCAGCGGATCGTGAAAGACCAGCCGGTTCATCACCAGCGTCAGCAGCACGATCCAGAACATCAACCCGGCAGAGAAGAACAGCCAGGACAGCTCGACAAAGCCAAGCTGCGCCCCCGCGACCGGCGCCACCACATTCCCCACCGCCGGAATGAACCAGGCCGGGTTCAGATGCCCCGGTTGAAAGGCGCGATGGCCGATCCAGTTGGCAATCACGCTCAGGGTCAGCACGGCTTGCAGCCCAGCGCCAAGCAGCCAGACCCCTTGCGCAATGCCGGGTGCAAGCTCGATCAGCGCGGTCGCCATCAGCAGCAGCGAGATCGAGACCGCCGGAAAGAAGGAGATGCGCACCGGATGCTGCCATTCCGCCGCGACGGCTTGCGGGTGGCGCAGCGCCTTGGCCGCGTAGACCAGCGCGAGCAGGCAGAACACCCCGATCATCAGCGCCAGCACGATATGGGAGGCCAGCGCGCCAAACCCGGCCGCATGGCCCGCCGCGCGCAAGGCGAGTGTCAGCCCGCCCAGCCCCATCGTCACCGCGAAGAAGGAAATCGGGAATTCCTCGAGCCTTGTGTGCTCAAGCGGGTGGAGGTCGGCTTGCGAGGGCGCTGCTCCGGCCTCGGCGATGGATGCGTGGTTCATCTTCGGAAAATCCCACTGAAAAAGACTGATTTTAAAATCGCATTTAGCTCGATTTTTGCCATGCCGCGTTGATCTCGATCAATACCGCCTGAGCGGGGCGTCCGTAATCTCCGATAAATATTCCGTATTTTGCATGCGTGACTCGGCGCGAGAGCCGGGATGCGCGCCGCCTCCAAACGCTGGCGCTGGCTGGCCATAACAAACAGAAGATCGAGAGATGAAACGCCTTGAAAAATCTAAAGTATCGCGGGGAGCAGCGCCGCTTCTGGCACTGCTGCTCTGCCTGAGCGGTGCGCCGGCTCTGGGCCAGTCCCATGCGCCAGATCCCGCAGACACAGCGCCCGAGACGGCGGGCGCAGCGCCCCATCGCCAGGCCCCCCAAGCGCCTGCGCCAACCGCCGACCACAAGAAATTCAAGATCCTTGAAGGCCCCTTTTCCAGCGGGCCGGAAGTCACCAAGGCATGCCTGACCTGCCATACAGAAGCCGCCAGCCAGCTCATGAGCTCGATCCACTGGAACTGGGATTACGAGCATCCTGAAACCGGCCAGCACTTGGGAAAACGCAACGTCATCAACGCCTTCTGCGGCAACATCGCCTCCAACGAGAAGCGCTGCACCTCTTGCCATGCGGGCTATGACTGGGAAGAGACCGAGGCGTATGATTTCAAGGACCAAAGCAAGGTCGATTGCCTGGTGTGCCATGACACCACCGGCGAATATGTGAAATGGGAGGACAAGGCCGGGCATCCGATCTACGAGCCGAAAACGATCGGCAAGCGCCACAGCCCCTATGCGGAGGCGCTGGTCAGCAAACAGCCGGACGGCAAATGGCTGCATCTGCCGCCCGACCTGCCGAAGATCGCCGCCAATGTCGGCGCGCCGAGCCGCGAGAATTGCGGGAATTGCCACTTCTATGGCGGCGGCGGCGATAATGTGAAGCATGGCGATCTGTCGAGCGCACTCATCAACCCGAGCCCGCATGTCGATGTCCATATGTCGCCCGATGGCGCCAATATGGTCTGCACCGATTGCCATACCAGCCATGGCCATAAATGGCCGGGCTCGCGCTATAACGGCACGGTCAAGGACGGGCGCGAGCCGATCCCCGGCTTTCGCCGCGCCGATACCGCGAGCTGCGATAGCTGCCACTCGGACACGCCGCATGACACGGCCTCGCTCAAGGGCATGAAGCTCAACGACCATACCGACCGCGTCGCCTGCCAGACCTGCCACATCCCCGAATTTGCCAAGGGCGGCAAGGGCACCAAGACCTATTGGGACTGGTCAACCGCCGGCAAGCTCAAGGACGGCAAACCCTATGCCGAGCATGACGAGCATCACCGCCACACCTATCTCTCAACCAAGGGCAATTTCCGCTGGGGCGATGATGTGGTGCCGACCTACGCCTTCTGGAATGGCGTCATCGAATACACCCTGCTCGGCGAGAAGATCGACCCGAGCAAGACCGTCGGCGTCAACAAGATCCATGGCGATGCGGACGATCCGAAATCGGTCATCTATCCGTTCAAGCGGATGGAGGGGCGCCAGGCCTTTGATGCGATCAACAAATATCTGATCCTCAACAATGTCTACGGCCCCGATGGCGACACCGCGCTATGGAGCAATTTCAACTGGGAGAAGTCGCTGGCCGCAGGCATGGCGACGACGGATGTCCCCTATTCGGGCCAGTTCGATTTTGTCGATACCGAGATGTGGTGGCCGACCACCCATATGGTCGCCCCGGCGGCCGAGGCGCTCGAATGCGATAGCTGCCATGCCAAGCAAGGCCGGCTCGACACGCTCGCCGGGTTCTATCTGCCGGGCCGCGACGGGTTCGGCATGACCGACAGGATCGGGCTCGGTCTGCTGCTGATCTCGCTGATCGGGATCGCGGGCCACGCGCTCATCCGCGCCGTCATGGCGATCACGCGTCGGTAAAGGGAGGCGCCGTCATGGCGGAGAAAACAATGGCACAATACAAACGCGAATACCGCAAGATCTTCGCTCGTTTCGAGCGGTTCTGGCACTGGGCACAAGCGGCGCTGGTGCTCACCCTGATGGCGACCGGCGCGCGCCTGCACGGACTGTTTGACATCGGCACCTGGCAAGGCGCCTTCGGCATCCATCTGATCGCAGCGCTGGCGATCGTGGTGCTGTGGATCTTCGCGATCTTCTGGCACTTCACCACCGGCGAGTGGCAGCACTACATCCCGACCGGGCGCAAGCTGCTGGCGGTGATCCGCTACTATGCGTTCGGCATCTTCCTGGGCGAGCCGCACCCGGCCAAGCCGACAATCCGGCGCAAGCACAACCCCTTGCAGCGGCTCAGCTATCTGTTCCTCAAGCTGGTGATCAATCCGGCGATCTGGGCGACGGGGGTGCTCTATCTCACCGTGAATATCACCGGCATGAATCTCGAGCTGGTCGCCTGGACCCATGTGGTCGCCGCCTATGCGATGGCGATCTTTGTCGTGATCCATGTCTATATGGCGACGACCGGCGAGACGGTGACCTCGTATCTCAAAGCGATGATCACCGGCTATGAATGGGTGATCGTCGAGGAAGAAGACAAGCGCAAAGCCTGACCGGCCCGCGCAGCGCTTCACTTGGCGGGGCTCAGACCCACTGCGCCCCGCTGAGCCGATCAATCGCCCGCTCGAGCAGATCGGGGCGGGCATGATGGGCCATGTGGCCGACGCCGGGCGCGACCTGCACTTGCGCATCGGGCAGTCGCTCGGCCAGCGCATGGGCATGGCGATTGATCGTCACCAGCCAGTCGCGGTCTCCATGCAGGATCTGCACGGGGACCGCCATGCCCGCATAGCGCTCGCTTTGAACCTGGAGCGCCGAGTGGGTCCGCGCCAGATCATCGGCATTGGCCGCCAGCGCACTCGGCCGCAAGGAGAGCGGAGCGCCGATATAGTCGAGATAGCCACGCGGGATCTTTTGCGGCATGAAGGCCCGGGTGGCGAAAGCCTCGATCGCGCCCGACCCGGCCCCGCGCGCGAGATTGCCGATATACCACTCGACCCCAAGCCGACCGATCCCGACCTGATCGAGCGCATTGACCGCCCAGCCCCACGGCATCGTCGCGCCGGAGACCGTGACGACGCCCGTCACCTCGCGCGGTGCATCGAGCGCCCAGGCCAGCGCCACCATCGCCCCCCAGCTATGGCCGATGATGATGGGCTTCTCGATCCCAAGCGAGCGCGCTGCCCTGCGCAGCTGCGCCGCCTGCTCCGAAGGCCCCCAGTCTGCGCCATCGCGGGTCGAATAGCCAAATCCCGGCCTATCGAACGCCACCACCTGCCGCCGCCGAGCCAGTCGCGGCATCAGCGAGAACGTCCAGTCGCGCAGGTTGACGCTCGCGCCATGAAGCAGCACCAGCGGCGTGCCGCCAGAACCGGCCTGCGCCGCATGCACATCAAGCCCATTGACCTTCAGGATCGCCCCGATGGGAGGATAATCCGCCAGATCCAGCGACGGCGCCGCATGGGTCCGGCGCCCCGTCAAGCCAGCGAGCAGCGCCGCAGCGCTGCCGGTCACGAAGGATCTGCGTTGCATGACTTCCTCAGCGTCAAAAAGGATCTCTGCTTCAGATATGAGCCACTCGGCATCGTTCCAATAAGGGCCTTGCCAATAAGAACCTTGCCAATAGGCCCCGGATCGCTCGAGAAGCCATGAAAAAACGGCACCGCTCGCACGGTGCCGTCTGCTGTCTTTCGCCTTCGGTCTGAGAGCGCTCAGCGCGATCAGATGAAGTTGAAGTCGGTGTCGTCGATCAGGCCGCTTTCCACGCCAACCAGCGTGATCGTGCCTTCGGAGGTGACGATGACCGTGTTGCTCGCCTCTTGCGAGATCGTAAGGTCCTCGAAGCTGTCGGCCACCGCAGAGGAGATGTCGATGCTGTCGATGCCATCCTCGAAATCGACAACCCGGTCATCGCCAAAGTTCACATCGTCGAAGACATAGCTGTCGGCACCTTCGCCGCCCATCATGATATCGACGCCTTCGCCGCCGGTGATACGATCATCACCCGCACCGCCAAAGATGCGGTCATTGCCGCTTGCACCGTTGAGGGTGTCATTGCCGGTACCGCCGAAGACGCGATCATTGCCGCTGCCGCCCGAGACGATGTCATTGCCAGCCGCACCCGCGACCAGATCATCCCCGGCACCGCCATTGATCATGTCATTGCCAGCCCCGCCGACGACCCGGTCATTTCCGGCATCACCTTCAAGGAAGTCCGCACCAGCACCGCCGGCAATCGCGTCATTCCCGGTGCCGCCCGACAGGACGTCATCGCCCGCGCCGCCGAGGATGATGTCATCACCAGCACCGCCCACCGCGATATCGGCGCCATTACCCGCAGCAATGGTGTCGTTCTCATCGCCGCCATCGAGCCAGTCATTGCCCTCACCGCCGAGGATCGCATCGCGCCCGTCGCCGCCTTCGATCACATCCGAACCGTCAAGGCCACGCAGGATATCAGCACCGCCCTCGCCCATGATCTGGTTATCCTGAGCGTCGCCGGAGAGCACCTCGCTTGCCGAAGTCCCGCTGACGGTGTTGTCGCTGGCCTCTGGTCCCCAATCGACCGAGGTCGAGCTGTCTTCGTCGGAATTCCATGACGAAGCCGCCGGGGTCGCGTCCTCACCGAGGATCAGACGACCGGCTTCGATCAAGCCCTCCAGCGTCTCATCCGCAGCTTCGCCGGTGACAGTGGCGATGGTCTCGAAATCATTGCCCACGCCATCGGAATTGAATTGAAGCTGCGCCTGGGCTCCAGCGCGGGTGAAGCGCAGGAATTGCGAAGGGATCTTCAGCGCCTCATCGCTCAGCAGCGCGCTGATATCGAGCGTATCGCCTTCGCTGCCATTGATCTCGAGCACCGGAGCGGTGGTTTCCGAACCGTCGAGGAAGAAATCATCGGCGCCATCGGTGCCTTCGGCATCAAGTGCGGTCGTGTCTTCTTCAGCGGTGGTTGCGGTTGTGCTGGTCGTCGAGCTCGTCGCAGCAGCGGTGATTACGTCGGCGACGACGGTATTGCCGGTGCCGACCGTGTCCGCGAGCACTTCATCAAGCCCATCGGCAGAAATAGCCGAATAGGAGTAAGGAATGCTTAGATCATAGCTCGAGCCATCCGGATCGGTTTCGAGCGCGCTTGAGGGCACATACTCGCCATCTTCGGCATCGATCGTCCAGGTGATGTTCTCAAGCACATTGCCCGTCGCCTTCCAGCTCCCGGTTTCGGAACTGTAGACCGAGACCAGCGGGTTTTGCACATTGTTGAAGTAATTGTTCTCGACAAGAACATCGGCACCCATCCGGGAGTTGATGCCCGTGCTGTCTTCGTGATCCATGTTCTGGTACACGTTGTTATAGACATGCGCATCGCCGCCACGGATCAGTGGGGTCCGCGAGACGATATTGTCGAAAACGTTGTTATTGATGGTGATATTGGTCGAGGCGATGTCGCTATCGTTGTGATTGATCATCATCGCACGATAGTTGTCGTGGAAGTAGTTGTTCGACACCGTGATGTTCGACGAGCCTTTCTTGATATCGACGAGGCCGTCGTAATCTTCCTTGCCGCTCGTCTCCGGATCTTCGGCGTAGAATTCGTTATGGTCGATCCAGATATTGCTCGAGCTCTCGATGCTGATCGCATCGCCGTCGCCAACGCCGCGCGCGACATGGTGGATTTCGAGATTCTGAACGATCACGTCTTCGGCGTCGCGGATCTTCAGGCCGATGCCGTCAAATTCCGCGCCATCACCGGCCCCCACCAGGGTCACGTTGCCAAGACCCTTGATCTCGATACGGTCGTCCGGAGAATTGTCGGTCGTGATGGTGCCGTCGATCACGATGGTGATCGGATCGTTTTCATCCAGACCTTCAAGCGCCTTGGCCAGATCGCTATCCGGATCCAGCCAGCCCTTCTTGTCCTCATCGCGATTGATCGCGGCTTGCAGCTCGTAACCGTTGGTGACGGTTACAACGACGCCGCCAGCGCCACCATCCGTGCCACCGTCCAGCGATGCATATCCATGTGCCGTGGTGCTTGCCATGTGTCAGTCCCCTCTGCTTGCCGTCTTGATGCCTCTTCGAGCATCTTGGCGTTACGCCTCTTGGGGCGTTTGGGTTGGTGCAAGAGCGCGGCTCCCGTCAGGCCGCACAGACCAACCGGCAAGGCATTCGCCGGGTAAGCAGTCAGTGTGTGTGTACGCCATTCTGGTTTTCCACGCTACTCAAGACTTCAAATCGAACCGCTCGCTCGCTGCGAATTATCGTAAACAAACGCCTCCGCTCGCCAGGAGGGTTAGACAGCACAGCGCAGACCGCCTTTTGCTCCAAAAGCGGCAATGTTGGACAAAGCCTTGCGAAAGCGCCCAAATCTGGGGAAACTCGGCCAAAACGAGCCACATTCCGTCTTTTCCGGTGTGACATTTCGGTTTTGGCGGATCAAACAAGCACAAACAGCGCGATGGCCAACGCTCGGCAGCATGATTTGCTCCATCACGAGACCGTGAGCGCTTGTGCGATCCATCACATCTGACCGGGCGATTCTCGGGGCTTTTTTCGATATTGAACTCGAAAGCCAGCGCTGCGCCGCGATCCCGGCCCCAATTCACAACCGGCGCAGGCAATCGGCAAACAAGGCGCGCGCTTCATTGCCATGGGCCGCGCGCAAGGTGCTGATGCCGACCGGCCCCGACAATAGCGGTGAAGCGAGATCGACCGCGACCAGCAAGCCAAGATCCAGCTCATCGGCCACAACACCGCGCGAGATGAACCAGAGCGCATCCGAGCGTTGGACGAGCTTGCGCCCGACCTGAAGCGCCACCGTCTCGAACGGGGCGCGGATTTGCGCAAAGCCCAGGCTCGCCAGATAGCGCTCTACCGTTGGCGAGATCACCGCTCCCTTGGGCGGCAGGATCAGCGGGTGATCGGCAATCGCCGCCTGCGGGCGTTCGCGCGACAGGATCGGGTGTTCCGGGCGGCAAACCAGCACCACATCCTCGATATACAATTGCTCAAAGATGACCCCGGTCGCCACTTCACTTTCCGGCATGCGCCCGACCACCAGATCCAGCACCCCGTCGCGTAGCTGGTTGAACAGCATCCAGTTCGGACCGGTCAGGATATGAAGCTGCGCTTCGGGCATCTGAGCATGAAAGGCGAGCGCGGCATTGGGCACCAGATTGGCGGCGGCGGTCGGCAACACCCCGACCGAGAGCCGAGCGGGGTTCGCGGCCCGCCCGTTCAAGCGATCATGGCCATAAGTCAGCGCCTGCATCGAGGCTGCGGCATGGGCCTGAAAGATCCGCCCGGCTTCATTGAGCTGCAATCCCCGCCCCACGCGGTCGAACAGGCGCATGCCCAGCATCTGCTCGAGCTCGCCAATCGTACGGGAGACCGCTGGCTGGGTGAGATGCAAGCGTTCCGCCGCTTGCGACACGCTTTCCAGCCGCGCAACCTCGAGAAAACAGCGCACATGGCGCAAACGAAGATGAGTCTCCCAGTTCATACCATCATCGTTATGCATCGTGGCTGAGAACTCAATATTCATGCTCAATTGGAATGCGTATCTCGTTATGAGAGGCTCAAGCCATATCTTTTGAAATGCAGGGAAGGCCCAGCGATGACCGACCGCTTTGAAACCGGAATGAAAGTGCGACGCGCCGTGCTCGGTGATGCACATGTGGACCGGGCCGAGGCAGCCAAGACCGATTTCGACGCCCCCTTCCAGAGCATGATCACGCAAAGCGCCTGGGGAACCGTCTGGGCGGATGAGACGATCAGTCGGCGCGAGCGCTCGATGCTCACGCTGGCCCTTCTCGCCGCCACCGGTAATTTCGAGGAGATCCCCATGCACATCCGGGCCAGCGCCAATACCGGCGCCAGCAAGGAAGATGTGATGCAGGCGTTTCTGCACGTCGCGATCTATGCCGGCGTGCCAAAGGCGAACCACGCCATCAAGCTCGCAAAAGCGACCTATGCGGAAATGGAGGAAAACTGATCATGCCCACTCCCGGCGAATTCTACCAGCGCGATCAGGGCCGGCATCCGCCTGCCTTCACGCCCGGCTACAAGACATCGGTGGCGCGCTCGCCGCGCTACTCGCTGATCTCGCTGCAATCTTCGGTCAGTGAGATCACCGGCCCGGTCTTTGGCCACACCGATATCGACCCGATCGACAATGATCTGCTCAACAACTACGCCAAGCCCGGCGAGAACCCGATCGGCGAGCGGATCATCCTGCACGGGCGGGTGCTCGACGAGAACGCGCGGCCGGTGCCGGGGACGCTGGTCGAGATCTGGCAGGCCAATGCCGGCGGGCGCTATCGGCACAAGAAAGACACCTATCTCGCGCCGATCGACCCCAATTTCGGCGGTTGCGGGCGCACGCTGACCGATGAGAACGGCTATTTCTATTTTCGCACCGTCAAGCCCGGCGCCTATCCGTGGCGCAATGCGGTCAATCACTGGCGCCCGGCGCATATCCATGTCTCGGTGTTCGGCTCGGGCTTCGTGCAGCGCCTCATTACCCAGTGCTATTTCGAGGGCGATCCGCTGATCCCGGTCTGCCCGATCGTGCAGACCATCCCCGACCCGGAGGCGATCGAGCAACTGGTGGCCAAGCTCGACCTGAACGCCACCATCCCGCTCGATAGCATCGCCTACAAGTTCGACATCGTGCTGCGTGGCCGCCGCTCAACACTGTTCGAGAACCGGCTCGAGGGCAATTGAGGGGCGCCGCGCGCCCCTTTGGCCAAAGCACAACGGGAGGAAAGAACAATGCCGCAGAAAATCGACTATCTCAAGGAATCGCCCTCGCAGACCGCCGGACCTTACGTCCATATCGGGCTCGCCCCGGGCGCGGCCGGGTTTGACATCTACCGCCGCGAGCTTGGCTGGGACATCGCGGGCCCCAATGCCGCCGGGGAGCGCATCCGGGTCGAGGGCGTGGTGATCGACGGCATGGGCGCGCCGATCAAGGACGTGATGCTGGAGGTCTGGCAGGCCAATGCGCAAGGCCATTACGCCCATCCCGAGGGCGGCGGCCCGGTCGAGGACGGCTTTCGCGGCTGGGGCCGGGTGATCACCGATTTCAACACCGGCGAATGGGGCTTTGACACCATCAAGCCCGGCTGCACACGCGGGCGCAATGTCGGCACCCAGGCCCCGCATCTCAACCTGTGGATCGTCGCGCGCGGTATCAATATCGGGCTCAACACCCGGATGTATTTCTCCGACGAGGCCGAGGCCAACGCCGCCGATCCGGTGCTGCGGCTCATCGAATGGGAGAACCGGCGCGGCACCCTGATCGCCCAGCGCAGCGAGCGCGATGGCAAGCCAGTCTACCGCTTCGACATCAAGCTGCAAGGCGAAGACGAAACCGTCTTCTTTGACGTTTAAGGACCAAGAGCATGAAACCCTGCATCATCTGCGTGGCGATCACCGGTTCGCTGCCGAGAAAGGCCGACAATCCGGCGGTGCCGATCTCGGTCGCCGAGCAGATCGAGAGCACCCATGAGGCGTTCGAGGCCGGGGCCTCGATCGTCCATGCCCATGTGCGCAACGCGGACGAGACCCCGTCCTCGGATCCGGAGAAATTCGCGCGCCTCAAGGAAGGGGTGGAGAAGCACTGCCCCGGCATGATCGTGCAACTCTCCACCGGCGGGCGCTCGGGCGCGGGGCAGACCCGCGGCGGGATGCTGCCGCTCGCGCCCGACATGGCCTCGCTCTCGGTCGGCTCGAACAACTTCCCGACCCGGGTCTATGAGAACCCGCCCGATCTGGTGGACTGGCTCGCGGGCGAGATGCGCACCTATGGCGTCAAGCCCGAGATCGAGGCCTTCGATCTCAGCCACATCTTTCAGGCGGCGAAGATGCATGCCGATGGCCGCCTGCCAGCGACCCCTTACGTGCAATTCGTGATGGGGGTGAAGAACGCGATGCCGGTCGATCGGGCGGTGTTCGACTTCTACATCGCCACCGTCAAGCGCCTGTTTGGCGAGGATGCGCCATGGTGCGCGGCCGGGATCGGCGCCCAGCAACTCACCCTCAACGAGTGGTCGGTGAGCGCGGGCGGTCATGCGCGCACCGGGCTCGAGGACAATGTGCGGCTCGACAAGACGACGCTCGCCCCCTCCAACGCCGCGCTGGTCAAGCGGGTGGTGGATCTGTGCGCCCAGCATGAGCGCCCGGTTGCCACCTGGCAGCAGGCGCGCGCGATGCTCGGCCTGCGTGAAAGGACGGCCTAAGCCAAGAACCGGCCCGCCCGGCGCCACCGGCCAGGCGGGCCCTCGAACAAGACACGCGCAGACGTGACGCGCAGAGGTGACGCTCAAACAAGAAACTGGCCAGGGACGGAAAGTACAACCATGAAGACGCAAGTCGCCATTATCGGCGGCGGCCCGGCCGGGCTGCTGCTCTCGCAACTTCTCAACAAGGCCGGCATCGCCACCGTGGTGCTCGAGCGGCGCTCGCGCGACTATGTGCTCGGGCGCATCCGCGCCGGGGTGCTCGAATGGGGCACGGCGCAGATGCTGCGCGAGGCTGGCGCCGGGGCGCGGATGGATGCCGAAGGGCTGATCCATGACGGCTGTTACCTCTCGAGCGGCGACACGCTCATCCACATGAATTTCGCCGAGAGCTGCGGGCGGCAGGTGATGGTCTATGGCCAGACCGAAGTCACCCGCGATCTCTACGCCGCGCAGGACGCGATCGGCGCCACCATCCTGCACGAGGCCGAGGATGTCGCCCTGCATGATCTGGGCTCCGAGGCGCCGTATGTCACCTTCACCCATGGCGGCGAGCCCCGGCGGCTCGATTGCGACTATGTCGCTGGCTGCGACGGCTTTCACGGGGTCAGCCGCCAGACGATCCCGGACACGGTGCGGCGCGAGTTCGAGAAGGTCTATCCCTTTGGCTGGCTCGGCGTGCTCTCGCAGACCCCGCCCGCGGCCGAAGAGCTGATCTACGCCAATCACGAGCGCGGCTTTGCCCTCGCCTCGATGCGCAGCCCGACCCTGTCGCGCTACTACATCCAGGTGCCGCTGAGCGATCGGCCCGAGGATTGGTCTGATGAGGCGTTCTGGGAGGAGCTCAAGCGCCGCCTGCCCGCCGATGTCGCGCAGTCGATGCGGACCGGTCCGTCGATCGAGAAATCCATCGCGCCGCTGCGCAGCTTTGTCTGCGAGCCGATGCAATGGGGGCGGCTGTTCCTGTGCGGCGATGCCGCCCATATCGTGCCGCCGACCGGGGCGAAGGGGCTCAATCTGGCGGCCTCGGACGTGCATTACCTCTCGAGCGCGCTGATTGCAGCCTATGGTCCGGGCGATCGCGCCCCGCTCGCGCGCTATTCGCAAGACGCGCTGGCGCGGGTGTGGCAGGCGATGCGGTTCAGTTGGTCGATGACCATGCTGCTGCACAGGTTTCCCGAGCAATCCGCCTTTGACCGCGGCGTGCAGGTGGCGCAGCTTGAGGAATTGGCGAAATACCCGGCGGCTCGTAAGCTGCTGGCGCAGAACTATACCGGGCTGCCCTTCTGAGAAGAAGCAGCCACCTCGATGCATTCGAGGCAAACGAAGACGACGAGGAGCGAGCCGAGCATGTCCTTTCTCAAGCCGCGCGATGCGGTGCTGCATTACAGCCATCGAGCCGGGGTCGGCGGAGCGCCGTCGCTGGTGTTCATCAACTCGCTCGGCAGCGATTTTCGGATCTGGGACGCGGTGATCGCGCAATTGCCGCCCGAATGGGGCTTGCTGCTCAGTGACAAGCGCGGCCACGGGCTCTCGCAGATGGGTGCGGCGCCGATCAGCATCGCCGGGCTCGCCGAGGATCTGGCGGATCTGATGGATGCGCGCGGGCTCTCGAGCGCGGTCCTGTGCGGAGTTTCGGTCGGCGGGATGATCGCGCAGGCGCTGGCCCATGCCCGCCCGGATCTGTGCGCCGGGCTGATCTTGTGCAACACCGCTGCGCGGATCGGCTCGCCGCAGATGTGGGCCGAGCGGATCGGGGCGCTCGATAGCGGCGGTATCGAGCCGATCGCGGACAATGTGATCGCGCGCTGGTTCTCGCCCGAGTTCTGCGCGCGTGAGGCGGTGATGGTCGCGGGCTATCGCACCATGCTCGCCCGCACCCCGGTCAGCGGCTATCGCGCGGTCTGCGCCGCGATCCGCGACACCGATCTGACCGAGCAGACCCGTGCCCTGCGCCTGCCGAGCCTGTGCCTTGGCGGCAGCACCGATGGCTCAACCCCGCCCGAGGTGGTCGAAGCGCTGGCCGGGCTGATCGAGGGGGCACGCTATCGCTGCTTCGAGGGCTCCGGCCACATCCCATCGCTCGAGGTGCCGGACCTGCTGGCGGGCGAGATCCGCAGCTTCATGAGCGAGCATTTCGGTGCCTGATCTGTTCGAGCATCCCTGGCTGTCGGGCCTGTTCGGCGATGATGAGGCCGCCTATATCTGGTCGCCCGGGGCGCAGATCGGCCATTACCTTGCCTTTGAGGCGGCGCTGGCTCGGGCTCTGGAAGCGGCGGGGCGGGTCGCGCCGGGCAGCGGGGCGCGAGCCGCCGCCGCGATCGAGGGCTTCGCGCCCGATCTCGCAGGGCTCGCCGCGGGCACCGCGCAGGATGGCTTGCCGGTCCCGGCGCTGGTCAAGCAGTTGCGGGCCGCCGCCGGTGAGGACAGCGCGGCGGTTCATACCGGATCGACCTCGCAAGACGTGCTCGACACTGCGTTGAGCCTGACGCTGCGCGCGCAGACCGATCTGATGCTGGCGCGGCTGGCCCGGATCCTCGCGGCGCTGGGCGCTCTCGAGCAGCGCTTTGGCGCGGCAGCCTTGATCGGGCGCACGCGGATGCAGGCGGCCTTGCCGATCACCGCCGCCGATCGCCTGCGGAGCTGGCGGGCGCCGCTCGCCGATCTGGCGGACGCGCTGAGGGCCGAGCGCGCGCAGGTCGAGCGCTTGCAGCTTGGCGGCGCGGTCGGCACCAATGCCGCCTTTGGCGCCGATGCCGGTATGATCGCTCAGAGCATGGCGACGGCGCTGGGCCTGACGCGCGCCCCGCATGTCTGGCACACCGATCGCAGCGCGCTCGTACAATACGGCGCGCGCCTGTCGCAGATCAGCGGCGCGCTCGGCAAGATCGGGCAGGATGTCTGCCTGATGGCCTTGCAGGGAATCGACGAGATCAAGCTCGCGGGTGGCGGCGGCTCCTCGGCCATGCCGCATAAATCCAACCCGATCCTGGCCGAACTGCTCGTGAGCCTGGCGCGCTACAATGCCGCCCAGCTCGGCGGGCTCGCACAGGTGCAGCTCCATGAGCAGGAGCGCTCCGGCACCGCCTGGACGCTCGAATGGATGCTCGTGCCACCGATGGCACTGAGCACCGCCCGAAGCCTCGCGGCGGCCGAGGCGCTGCTCGGCCAGATCAAGCGGATCGGCCCGGCGGAGCCAGAGGGTGGAGACATTGACCCCGCTAGGCGGGCAGGACCGCGCTCAGGATTGCCGGAATGGTGAAAATCGAAGCCAGGGTTGCCACCACCAGCGCCGCAGAGGCGCGCTGGCCAACGCCATGGCGGATCGCGAAGATCGTGAACAGCGCCATCATCGGCATCGCGGCAAACAGCACCGCGCCGGCGATGTGCCGCTCGGGCATATCCAGCAGCAAGGCAAAGGTCAGATAGACCAGCGCCGGGTGCACCAGCAGCTTCAGAAAGCCAAGCACCATCACCGTGCTGCCAAGCCCCGCGAGCTTCGCCGTCGCGATTGATCCGCCGATCAGGAACAGGGCCAACATCGGAGCCGCGGCGATGATGTGATCGCGCATGATCGCCAGCGGCTCTGGCAGGCGCATGCCCACCGCAATGAACGCCACCCCCGCCGCCAGCCCGATCATGACAGGACTGCGAAGCAGCAACCGCGTGACGCTGCGCCAGGCCGCCGCCGCCCCGCCACCATTCCCGCGCCCCCATTCCGCCAATGCGATGCTCACCGGGATCACGATGAGAACCTCGGTCACGATGATCCAGGCAAACAGCGTCGGCGCGAAATCGGGCATGGTGAGTTGCGCAATCGGGAAGCCGAGAAAGATCGAGTTGCCACCGCCCGCCCCGAGGCTCAAAGTGCTGGTCGCGGCCATGTCATAGCCGAGCCGATAGCGCAGGATCGCCGAGGCAAGCCCCATCACCGCCAGCGATCCAAGCGCATATCCGAAGATGAACCGGCCATTGAGCGCTTCGAACGAGCCGGTGCGCGAGACCGCCGCGAAGACCAGCACCGGCACGCAGACATTCAGCAGCATCGTGTTGAGATGCCGCAACCCATCCTCCGGAAACAGCTTGGCCCTCACCCAGGCGGCGCCCAGAGCGATCATCAGAAAAATCGGCAGCAGCAGGGTGAAAATCGTGAGCATACTGACTGCTAGAGCGCGCTTCCCAGTTTCTGTCAAGAAGCGCATGCGGAGCTTCGTCCAAGAGCGCATGCGGAGCATCGTCCAAGAGCGCATGCGGAGCGTCATCCATGAGCGCGCTGCCCCCCTGCTCTGCCCCCCCTGATCTGGCCGAACCCGCAGGCCGATTGACATTTCAGGCGCGGCAGTGTGAAGACCTGCGCATGGGAGTGCTGACCTCTCGTCAGCCAAGAGGTCGTGAGCGGCGCAATCGCGTCACCGGGGGGAAACATGTCAGAGGCGAAGGGGCCGAGCACCCCGCAAACCGATCCATCCGCGCGCGACGGGTTCTGGACGATCTTCGGCATCTTCCTGCGGCTCGGGCTGACATCCTTTGGCGGGCCCGTTGCCCATCTTGGCTATTTTCGCGAGGCCTTTGTCGAGCGCCGCGGCTGGATGAGCGATCGGCTCTATGCCGATCTCGTCGCCTTGTGCCAGTTCATGCCCGGCCCGGCATCAAGTCAGGTCGGCTTTGCCATCGGCTTGCTGCGTGGCGGCGGATGGGGGGGGCTGGCCGCCTGGGCCGGGTTCACCCTGCCCTCCGCGCTGGCGCTTATCGCCATTGCCTATGGGCTCGACGCGCTGGGATCTCAGGACGGCGCTGGCTGGCTGCAAGGGCTCAAAGCGATGGCGGTCGCGGTTGTTGCGCAAGCCGTCCTTGGCATGGCGCGCTCGCTCACCCCGGATGCGGCACGCGCCAGCCTGGCAGTCGTCGCCGCCGCGATGGCGCTTTTCATTCCTGGAATTACCGGGCAACTGATCGCGATCGGGGTGGGAGCCATAGTCGGGCTGACACTGCTGCGCGGCGCCGCTGCGCAAGCGTCGGAGCCCTTTTCTGCGCAGATCCCGCGCCCGCTGGCCCTGCTCTGTCTGGCGATCTTTACCGGCCTGCTTTTCGGACTGCCGCTTCTCGCCGCGCAGAGCGAGAGCGGGTGGCTCGCGGCGCTCAATGGCTATTTTCGCGCCGGTGCTCTGGTATTTGGCGGCGGGCATGTGGTGCTGCCGCTGCTGCAAGCGGATATCGTCGGGGAGGGCTGGGTCTCTGCCGATGCGTTCATCGCCGGATATGGCGCCGCCCAGGCGGTGCCGGGACCGCTCTTTACCTTCGCGGCATTCCTCGGAGCGGCATCGGAGCAGAGCCCGAACGGTCTGATTGGCGGGCTCTGGGCCTTGATCGCGATTTTCCTCTCAACGCCATTGCTGGTGATTGGCTTGCTGCCCTTCTGGCAGGATCTACGCCAAAGCGCCCTTGCCAGAGCCGCGCTGACCGGGGTCAACGCTGCGGTGGTGGGGTTGCTGCTCGCCGCGCTTTACGACCCGGTTTTCACGCTCGGGATCACCCAGCACAGCGATCTGATCATCGCCATGGCGAGCTTTGTGGCCCTCACGATGTGGAAAGTCCCGGTGTGGCTTGTCGTGCCGGTGGCCGCGCTTGTCGGCGCGGCGGTCCCGTTCCTGACGCCGCTCCTTGCCCTCTAGGTCATGAACCCATGAATGTCGCTGTTGTCAGCCACCTTCAGGGGCTTGTCCGGCCAGAAATCGGCGCGCAGTCGGTGTGGCTCACCGTCAAGCGGCGATGACGCAGCCGACAAGCCCCTGAAGGTGGCCCTTCGGGCGCAGCAGAGCCGGTTCCGCTCGTTCTCACCGGCCTCAACCGGAGGATCCACTCCGCTTTTCGCCCGGTTCGT
>JALEFY010000003.1 GCA_022760435.1 Neomegalonema sp. | reverse complement strand
CCTCCTTCAAACGGATCGCTTCCTCGACCGCGATCTCGTCGAACGGGTTCATCGACATCTTCACATTGGCGAGATCAACCCCGGTCTGGTCCGCCTTCACACGGGCCTTCACGTTATAGTCGATCACGCGTTTGACGGGCACGAGTACTTTCATGTTTGTCTACTTTCTAACGTGTCGGAACCGGTTGCTCGCCCCTGTAGTCGTAAAAGCCGCGCCCGGCCTTGCGACCAAGCCAGCCGGCTTCGACATATTTCACGAGCAGTGGACAGGGCCGGTATTTGGTGTCGGCCAAACCGTCGTTGAGGACGTGCATGATGGCCAGACAGGTATCGAGCCCGATGAAATCAGCCAGTTCCAGCGGGCCCATCGGATGATTGGCACCAAGGCGCATGGATGCGTCGATGGAGGTCACATTGCCCACCCCCTCAAAAAGGACGTAACAGGCCTCATTGATCATCGGGATGAGCACGCGGTTGACGATGAAAGCCGGGTAATCCTCTGAGGTGGTGGAGATCTTGCCGATCCGCACCACCAGTTCGCAAAGCATATCGAACGTGCTCTGATCGGTGGCGATGCCGCGGATCAACTCCACGAGCTTCATCACCGGCACCGGGTTCATGAAATGCACCCCCATGAACCGTTCGGGACGGTCGGTATTGGCCGCGAGCCGCGTGACTGAAATCGACGAGGTATTGGTCGCCAGCACCGTATCCGCACCAAGATGCGGGTGCAGGGCCCGAAAGATCTCCTGCTTGATCGCTTCGCGCTCTGTCGCCGATTCAATCACGAGATCTGCAGAGCCCAGATCCGCCAGCTTTGGGCACAGATGCAGATGCGCAAGGGTGGCGGCGCTGTCCTGCGGGCTCATCCGACCCTTGCGGATCTGGCTCTCAAGGTTCCTGGCGATGCGCTCGCGGGCCGCGGTCAGTTGGCTTTCCGAGACATCGTTGAGGCGTACCTCGAACCCCGCCTGGGCAAATACCTGGGCGATACCGGCCCCCATCTGCCCCGCGCCCACGACGCCAATGCTTTGTGGAAACTTCACCAGGGCACTCCCTTAAAAGGACCGTTTGATCAGGGCGTTGATCTCGCCCACGATCCCGCGGCGGAAGGCAAGAACGCAGATCACGAAGATCGTGCCCATGATCACAGGCACCCAGGCGCTCAGCGGGCCGGAGGCCAGCGTGTTCTGAAGCGCCACGACCACACCAGCGCCGAGCACCGGCCCAAGCAAGGTGCCAACCCCGCCCAGAAGCGTCATCAGAACCACCTCACCCGACATGTGCCAGTTGACATCCGTGAGCGACGCGAGCTGGAAGACGACCGTCTTTGTCGCCCCCGCGATGCCCGACAGCGTCGCCGACAGAACAAAGGCCAGCAGCTTCACCCGCTCGACGTCATAGCCCAGCGAGATGGCGCGGTCTTCGTTGTCGCGCAGGGCCCGCAGCACCTGACCGAAGGGAGAATGCACCGCGCGCACCACGATCAGGAAACCGCCAAGGCAGATCGCCAGGACGAAGTAATAAAGCGTGATATTGTTCGACAGGTCGAACAGCCCAAGCGCATAGCCGCGCGGGACCCCTTGCAGGCCGTTCTCGCCACCGGTGAAATCGGCGGAGATGAAGAAGAAGAAGGCCATCTGAGCCAGGGCCAGAGTGATCATGGCGAAGTAGATGCCCTGGCGGCGAATGGCCAGAAGTCCGACCACGGCGCCAAAGGCACCCGCGGCCAGTCCACCCACCAGGATGCCAAGCTCGGTCGGCAAGCCCCAAACCTTCAACGCATGGCCGCAGATATAAGCGGCGCCTCCGAAATAGGCCGCATGGCCAAAGCTCAGCAGCCCGCCATAGCCAAGGATCAGATTGAAGGCCGCTGCAAACAGGGCAAAGCACAAGATCTTCATCAAGAAGATCGGATAGACGACGAACGGAGCCACCATCAGCGCCGCGAGGGCCAGCACGATCAGGATATTGCGGTTGGTCATGACGGTCCCTCCCTACGCGGTGCGGCCGAACAGGCCCGCGGGCCGGATCACCAGAACGATCGCCATGATGACGAAGATCACGGTCGCGGAGGCTTCGGGCCAAAAGACCTTGGTGAGCCCCTCGATCATCCCCATGGCAAGCCCAGTGACGGCGGCGCCCATGATCGAGCCCATGCCGCCGATAACGACCACGGCGAAAACGGTGATGATCAGGTTCGAGCCCATCAGCGGCGCAACCTGAGTGATCGGAGCCGCGAGTACGCCAGCCAGACCCGCAAGCGCCACCCCATAGCCATAGGCGAGGGTTGTCAGCAGCGGCACGTTCACACCGAAGGCTTGCAGCAGGGTCGGGTTTTCGGTCCCTGCGCGCAGATAGGCACCGACCTTCGTGCGCTCGAACAGCCACCAGGTGAAAACACAGACGATCACCGCGGCGACTACGACCCAGGCCCGATACCAGGGCACGAACATGAAGCCCAGATTAACCCCGCCCTTCAGCGCCTCGGGTGTCGGATAGGGCAACCCCGAAGCACCGAAGAACTTCACAAAGAGCCCCTCGATCACCAGCGCCAGCCCGAAGGTCAGGAGCAGGCCATAAAGATGGTCCACCCCGGCAAGGCGGCGCAGCAAGAACCGCTCGATCACAATGCCCGCGGCCCCGACGATGATCGGCGCCAGGATCAGCGCGCCCCAATAGTTGATCCCCAGTATCTTCAGCAGGAAATAACTGGCGAAGGCGCCCAGCATATAGAGCGCCCCATGGGCGAAATTCACGATATTGAGCATGCCGAAGATCACGGCGAGCCCCAGCGACAGGACGGCGTAGAAGGCGCCGCTGATCAACCCCAGCAGAAGCTGCCCGAACAGGAGTTGCGGCGGGATGCCAAGAAGATCGGCAAGCATGGATGTCTCCTTCCAAGGGGCTCTGACATCTGCCAGAGCCCCCGATACGGATGGTTTGGGTTACTTTGTGGGGCAGGTGCTCTCGGACAGAGGGCCATAGGCTTCCTCGCCCGGGATCGTGCGCAGCACTTCGTAATAGTCCCACGGACCCTTGCTCTCGGAGGGAGACTTCACCTTGACCAGGTACATGTCATGGACCATCCGACCGTCGGTGCGGATCTCGCCGCCCTTGGCGAAGAAGTCATTGACCGGATTGGCGCGCATCCAGGCCATCACCGTGTCGGTATCGTCAGAGCCGGTGGCCTCGATGCCCTTCAGGTAGTGGCTGACGGAGGAGTATACGCCCGCCTGCACCATGGTCGGCATGGTCCCGGTTTTCTCGAAGAACTTTTGCGACCAGGCGCGGGTCTCATCGTTCAGGTCCCAGTAGAAGCCGGTGGTGAGCTGGATGCCCTGAGCGGTGTCGAGGCCAAGCGCATGCACATCGGTGATGAACATCAAGAGCGCGGCCAGCGACTGGCCGGATGCAACGAGGCCAAACTCATTGGCTGCCTTGATCGCGTTGGTGGTATCCGCGCCGGCATTGGCCAGACCCACAACCTTCGCGCCCGATGCCTGGGCCTGCAAAACGAAGGACGAGAAGTCGGAGGACGGGAACGGGTGCTTGGACGCTCCCAGAACAGTGCCGCCCTCTGCCTCGACCACAGCGGAGACATCGCGTTGCAGCGCTTCGCCGAAAGCATAGTTGGCGGTCAGGAAATACCAGCTATCGCCGCCTTCCTTCACCACAGCAGACCCGGTGCCCACGGCAAGGGCGCGCGTGTTGTAGGTGTAGTGGATGCCGGTCGGGATACAGGCGTCATTGGTGAGCGGCGAGGACGCGGCACCAGAGACCAGAGCAATCTTGTTCTGCTGCTTGGCGATTTCGAACACGGCGAGGGCGACAGACGTGGTGACCAGCTCGGCCAGACTGTCGACATTCTCGTTCTCGAACCACTCACGCGCCTTGTTGGCGGCGATATCGGCCTTGTTCTGGTGGTCGGCGGTCAGGATCTCGATCGGCGCGCCCGCGACGGTGCCGCCAAAATCTGCAACGGCCATCTCAGCCGCAGCCACTGCGCCACTGCCAGCGAGGTCCGAATAGGTCGCGGCCATGTCGGTCAGCACGCCGATCTTGACGACGCCATCGCTGATCTGCGCCTGGGCAGCGCCCACAGTCAGGGCAAGCGCGGAGACGCCTGCGGCAAGAGTTTTCAACATTTTCATTATAGTTCCTCCCTTGGAGTTATTGAGCGTCACACGCTCAGGAAATCATCGAACACGTCCGCCTTGGCCTCGACCTCATCGGCGGCGATGACAGCAGCCAGATGGCCCTGATCGATGATAAAATGCCGGTCTGCGATGGCGCGGGCGAAGTGGAAGTTCTGCTCCACCAGCACCACGGTGAAGCCCCGCGCCTTCAGTTCGGCCAGCACCTCGCCCAGACGATCCACGATCACGGGGGCGAGCCCCTCGGTGATCTCGTCGAGCAGCAGGATATCGGCGCCGGTCCGCAAGATCCGGGCAAGGGCAAGCATCTGCTGCTCACCCCCCGACAAACGGGTGCCCTGGCTTTTGCGGCGCTCGGCGAGATTGGGAAACATCTCGTAGATTTCTTCGACGCTCATGCCCTTGCTGCCTACCTGGGGCGGGAGCATCAGGTTTTCCTCCACATTGAGGCTGGCGAAGATCCCTCTTTCCTCGGGACAGTATCCAAGGCCCAGATGAGCGATGGTGTGGGGCGGGGATTTGATCGTCTCCTCCCCCTTGATCATGATCGATCCGGTGCGGTGGCCGATCAGCCCGACAATCGCGCGCAAGGTGGTGGTGCGCCCCGCGCCATTGCGGCCCAGCAGGGTGACCAGCTCGCCCTCATGCACGTCCAGATCAATGCCGTGCAGAACATGGCTCTCGCCATAGAATGCATGCAGATCGGTGAGGCGGATGACTTCGTTGCTGACCCGGCTCATGCGGCTTTCCCCATATAGGCTTCCTTGACGCGCGGATCGGCGGAGACGGTGGCGTAATCCCCTTCGGTCAGGACCGCGCCGCGTTGCAGAACGGTGATCCGGTCGCATAGCGCCGAGACGACTGAGAGGTTGTGCTCCACCATCAGGATCGTGCGACCGGCGCTGACCTGCTTGATCAAGGCGGTGGTGCGCTCGACATCTTCGCGCCCCATCCCCTGAGTGGGCTCATCGAGCAGCATCAACTCAGGCTCGAGCGCGAGCGTTGTGGCGATCTCCAAAGCGCGCTTGCGCCCATAGGGCATGTCGGCAACGAGCGCTTTGGAGAAGGAGGACAGGCCAACCATGTCCAGCAGTTCCTCGGCGCGGGCGTTGTAGCGAGAGAGCCCCCGCTCGGATTGCCAGAATTGAAAGATCCGGCCTTCCTTGCGCTGTAGCGCGACCCGCACATTCTCCAGCGCGCTCATATGCGGGAAGACCGCGGAAATCTGGAAGGAACGCACGATGCCGAGGCGAGAGATCTGCGCAGGCTTCATCCCCGTGATCTCGGTGCCGTTAAAGCGGATTGCGCCGCGGGTGACGGGCAGGAAATGCGTGAGCAGGTTGAAGACGGTGGTCTTGCCCGCCCCGTTAGGGCCGATCAGGGCATGAATAGAGCCGCGCTCGATTGTCAGGTTCACGCTGTCCACTGCCGTGAACCCGCGAAATTCCTTGGTCAGGTTTTCGGTTTGAAGAATGCTGTCTGCCATGTCGATGTCAGGCGCATGCGGACCGGGGCTTTGCACAAAACAAGCCCCCGGCCTGCAACGCGTCACCCTGCCTTTTCTGCCGAAAGTTGCTTCGCGCGCTCGCGCAGGATGAACTTCTGGATCTTGCCGGTAGAGGTCTTGGGCAAGGGGCCCAGCACCACGGATTTGGGCGCCTTGAAATGCGCCATGTTTTCCCGGCAAAAGGCGATGATCTCCGCCTCGGACACTTGCTGCCCCTTCACCAGATCAATGAAGGCGCAAGGGGTTTCCCCCCATTTGGGATCCGGGCGCGCCACCACCGCCGCTTCCAGGATCGCGGGATGGCGATAGAGCACGTCCTCCACCTCGACCGAGGAAATATTCTCGCCGCCGGAGATGATGATGTCCTTGGAGCGATCCTTCAGCTCCATGTAGCCATCGGGATGCATGACCCCCAGATCCCCTGTCGCGAACCAGCCACCGCGAAAGGCCTCCCGGGTCGCTGTCGGGTTCTTCAGATAACCCGACATCACATTGTTGCCGCGCATGAAGATCTCGCCGAGGCTCTGGCCATCGGCAGGCAAGGGATGCATTGTGTCGGGATCGGCCACCATGACTTCGGCAAGCGCCTGGTTCTTGACGCCCTGACGCGCCTTGAGGCGGGCACGTTGATCGGCCGGCAGGCTGTTCCACTCGCTCTTCCACGCGCAGACCACAGCCGGGCCATAGACTTCGGTCAGGCCATAGACATGGGTGACCTCAACGCCCATCGCCTCCATCGCTTCGATCACCGCAGCCGGGGGCGATGCGCCCGCCGTCATGCATTTCACTTCGTGCTCAAAGCTCTTGAGGTGAGCGTATTGGGTGAGCATGTTCAAGACGATGGGCGCGCCGCAGAAATGGGTGACCTTCTCATCGGCGATCAGTTGGTAGATCGGCTCGGGGCGCACGGCGCGCAGGCACACAGAGGTGCCCGCATTGGCAGCGATCGCCCAAGGGAAGCACCAGCCATTGCAGTGAAACATCGGCAGCGTCCACAGATACACCGAGTGATCGGGCATCCCCCAGGTCGTGATCTGGGACAGCGCATTCAGATGTGCGCCGCGATGATGATAGACAACGCCCTTTGGGTTGCCTGTGGTGCCAGAGGTATAATTCAGGGCGATCGCGTCGCGTTCGTCCGCAGGGGGCTGCCATGCAAAATTCGGATCACCCTCCGCCAGCAGCGCCTCATAGGTGAGGGTGCCGACGGGTTGGGTTGGCCCGGAATAGCTCGGGTCCTCGATATCAACCACCAACAGGTCACGGCGCGCGGTCATGTTCAACGCGCGTCCGGTAACCTCCGCGAATTCCGGATCAACCAGGACCACCTTGGCCTCGCCATGATCGAGGATGAACGCGATGGCCTCGGCATCAAGGCGGGTGTTGATCGCGTTCAGGACCGCGCCGCACATCGGCACGCCGAAATGCGCCTCGAAAAGCGGGGGGATATTGGCGGCAATCACCGCGACCGTGTCGCCCTTGCCGATCCCGCGCTGCATGAGGGCACTGCCCAGGGCACGGGTGCGGGCATAGGTTTGCGCCCAGTTGCGACGCACCTCCCCATGCACAACCGCCAGGCGGTCGGGGTAAATGGACGCGGTGCGCTCGATGAAGGCAAGAGGGGTCAGGGCCGCGTGATTGGCCTCATTTGCCCCTAGGTCACGTTCGTATATGGATGATTGCACGTTCGCGTCCTCCCGAATTTTGTTGCTGTTTTGGGGGAGGCTAGAGTTCGAGTATTGCCGAACTTCGCGTCAAATGTATCGAATTGTACGGCCCCCTTTTTTCAGTCGGAGCCGCGTGGAATATTGCGCAAAGGGAGGGCTTCGCATGAACCCTGCAACAACAAAAATTCAGCAACTCAATGCGATGTTGGAAGCGCTGGAGCATATCGGCCAGGGTGTGACGGTCTTTGACGACGCGCTGAAGCTGGTGGCCTGCAATTCGGTTTTCCTGCGCATGCTGGATTTTCCGGCGCATCTGGCGGAGCCGGGCACGGCGTTTGCCGAATTCATCCGCCACAATGCGCGCCGCGGCGAATATGGCGATGTCGATGTCGAAGCGGCGGTGCAGGAGCGCGTGCTGCGCGCCGGACTGTTCGAGCCCCATGCCTTTGATCGCAAGCGCCCCGATGGCACCGTGCTCCATGTTGCGGGCACACCCTTGCCGACGGGCGGGTTCGTCACGGTCTATTCCAATGTCACTAGCGACCGGATGCGCGAGGCGGAGCTGGCGGACCGGGTCGCCCAACGCACGGCGGAACTGCGCCGCAACCAGGAGCGCTTGTCCCTGATCGCCAATGAGATCAAGGCGGGGATCGTCTTTCTCGATTCAAATGAGGTTGCGCGCTACGCCAACCTGCGCTTCGCGCGCGCCTATGGCACGACCCCGGAGGGGCTCATCGGGCGCTATGCCCGTGACGTGATTACTGCACGCACCCATGCTGCCTGTGCACCGTATTTCAAAAAGGCACGCAACGGCGAGTCCACCGATTTCAACCTCGATATCCTGTTGCCGGACGGGCGCAGAAAATACGTGCGCACCTATCTTCGCCCAGAGACCTCTGCCGATGGGCATGTCACCGGCTTCTACGTCTTGTCGGTCGACATGACCCGACAACGCGATTCCGACATGGCTCTGGCCAATGCCCAAAAGATGGAGGCGCTCGGCACGCTATCGGCGGGCATTGCGCATGATTTCAACAATCTGCTGACCATCGTACTGGGCAATCTGGGGCCCCTGCGCGAGCGGATGCAGGACGCAGCGTTGGTACAGGAGTTCCTTGACCCGTCGATCGCGGCGGCGCGGCGCGGCACGGAATTGACCGCGCGGCTGTTGTCGCTGACCAAGGGGCGCCCGCGCGAGCCAGAAGCCATTTCCGTTCAGGATCTCATCGCGGACTGCCTCAAGATCTTGCGCTCTTCACTGCCGACTTATGTCAATCTCACCGGCCCCAACGACCCCTGCGGCACATGGGTCAGCGCGGATCGCAGCCAGTTCGAGATGGCCATCATCAATCTCGCGGTGAATGCCGCAGAGGCGTTGTCAGACAAGAGCGGCACAATCGCCATCACTTGTGCCGAGATCCGTCTGGGGAGCGAAGATGCGCGGTCCCTTGGCCTGTCCCCCGGCGAATACGCGAGGGTCACTGTTTCGGACACGGGGGCAGGCATTGACGCAGCGGTGCTCTCGCGGGTATTTGACCCGTTTTTCACAACCAAGGCGGATAAGGGCGCAGGGCTCGGCCTGGCCATGGTGCACTCTTTCGCCCGGAACTCCTCCGGCGTGGTTGATGTCAAAAGCCGCCCCGGCGCGGGCACGTCCTTCTCGATCTATCTGCCGTCAATTGATCCCGCGAGCAGCGCCCACCCGCCCAGTCACGAGGCAGAAGAGACCGCGCGCCAGACCTTGCCCGGCCTCGGTCTTGTCCTGTTGGTGGAGGACAATGCCGATGTGCGGCAGGTCACCCGGCGCCAACTTGTTGAACTGGGCGCCAAGGTGATCGAGGCGGAGACGGCGGAGGAGGCACAAGCGCTGCTGGAGACCGTGCGCGATATCGTGCTGGTCTTGTGCGATGTCGCGCTTCCCGGGGCGATGTCGGGGCTCGATCTGAGCAACAAGTGCCATATCAGCCATCCCGAGATCGGCTTTGTCTTGATGACCGGGCATGGCGCGGACAGCGTGGCCTCGACCCATGCGCCGGTGTTGCAAAAGCCGGTAACCGACGGCGTGCTGGCGCGCATCTTGTTGCGGGTTCTTGGGCAGGGGGTGTCATGAGCGGCCCGATCTATATTCTCGAGGACGAGCCGGAGATCGCGCGGATCATCCTGCGCGAGCTGGAGGCTCATGGTATGAGCGCCCTGCATTTCAGCAGCCGCGCCGCCTTCCGACGCGAGATCACTCGGCGCAGGCCCGCGCTCTGCCTTGTGGACCTGACGCTGCCGGACGGCGATGGGATCGACCTCGTGTCGGACGTGCTGCGCAAGCAGGCGATCCCGACGATTATCGTGACCGGACGCGATACGGTGCATGATCGGGTCATCGGGCTGGAACTGGGGGCGGACGATTATGTCATGAAACCGTTCGAGCCGCGGGAGCTGGTAGCGCGGGTCCGCGCGCTGTTGCGCCGCTCCGAAGCCGCCGCAAACACCGCCCCGTCGCGCAAGGCTCGCTTCAACGATTTCCTTGCCGATTTCTCCTCGTGCGAATTGCTCGATCCCGAGGGGCAATTGCACCAGCTCAGCTTTGCCGAAACGCGCCTTCTGCAAGCCTTTGTCGAGGGGGCGGGGCGGGTTTTGAGCCGGGCGCAGCTTCTGGACATTGATGGCCAGTCCACCCATGACCCGGAGGACCGCAGCATCGATGCCAGGATCTCTCGCCTGCGCAAGAAGCTCGGGGATGATCCCAAATCGCCCCGACTCATCCGCACCGTTTATGGTGCCGGGTACATCTTTTCGGCGAAGGTTGACTGGTTGGGAGAGGGCTGACCCGGCGGGGGGTCATTGATCTCACGCCAACTCGCGATGCTCGCGGCTCCGATGGGGCGGCCTGACCGGCCGACGCGCGGTCGCGCTTTGGGCGGCGCATCCAAACGTCGCCCGT
>JALEFY010000029.1 GCA_022760435.1 Neomegalonema sp. | reverse complement strand
GGATCGGCTCGGAAGAGAATTTCAAGCTGATCGATGCGCTGGCGGATGCGCTGGGCGCCGCGGTCGGCGCCTCGCGCGCGGCGGTCGATAGCGGCTATGCGCCGAACGATTATCAGGTCGGCCAGACCGGCAAGGTCGTCGCCCCCGAGCTCTATATCGCGGTCGGCATCTCCGGCGCGATCCAGCACCTGGCGGGGATGAAGGACAGCAAGATCATCGTCGCGATCAACAAGGACGAGGAAGCCCCGATCTTCCAGGTCGCCGATTACGGCCTCGTCGCTGACCTGTTCGAGGCAGTGCCGGCGCTCAAGGACGAGATCGCCAAGCTCGGCTGATCATTTTACAAAGGTAGGAGGGGCGCCCCGCTCGCCCCTTCTCGCCACGGCGCGCGCCGCGTCATATCAGTACTTGACGGATGCGCCCCAGCCGACGAACTGTTTGCGGCAAATCAGCAGACAGTTCTTCGGAGAAATCATGACAATCAAGACCGTCGGAGTGGTGGGTGCGGGCCAAATGGGCACCGGCATCGCGCATGTCTTTACCCTCGCCAATTACGATGTCCGGTTGTTTGATGTCTCGGATACTGCGCTGCAAAAGGCACCGGCGACTATCGCCAAGAACATGGACCGTCAGGTGCGCCGCGAGCTGATCTCCGAGGAAGAGAGAGCGGCCGCACTCGGGCGGCTCAAGCTGCTGGAGAGCGTCGAGGGCTTTTCCGAGGTCGATCTGGTGGTCGAGGCGGCGAGCGAGAATGAAGAGATCAAGAAGAAGATCTTCGCCTCGCTCTGCCCAATCGTGAAGCCGGAAGCGATCCTGACCTCCAACACTTCCTCAATCTCGATCACCCGCCTCGCCGCCGCGACCGATCGGCCGGAGCGGTTCATGGGCCTGCATTTCATGAACCCGGTGCCGGTGATGCAGCTCGTCGAGCTCATTCGCGGCATCGCCACCGATGAACCAACCTTCACCGCCGTGCGTGATGTCGTCGATGCGCTGGGCAAGACCACCGCGACCGCCGAGGATTTCCCGGCCTTTATCGTCAACCGGATCCTGCTGCCGATGATCAACGAGGCGGTCTATACGCTCTATGAGGGCGTGGGTTCGGTCAGCTCGATCGACACCGCGATGCGGCTGGGTGCCAATCACCCGATGGGCCCGCTGCAACTCGCGGATTTCATCGGGCTCGATATCTGCCTTGCGATCATGAATGTGCTGCATGATGGGCTGGCAGACACGAAGTATCGGCCTTGTCCGTTGCTGGTGAAATATGTCGAGGCTGGCTGGCTCGGCCGCAAGTCGGGCCGCGGCTTTTACGACTACCGTGGCGAAGGCGACCCGGTTCCGACGCGATAATCTGACCGGTTCGCGTTTTTCATCTAGGCGGTTAACCGACGCTGCCGCTATATGCGGTGCATGACGGATGTACTAGACCTAGATGGGGCGGGCCCGGACGGCTCGCCCGGCAATGTATCGGCTGAATCGCTGCGCCGCGCGCTTGGCGATCGCTATCTGCAATATGCGCTCTCGACGATCATGCACCGGGCCTTGCCCGATGCGCGCGATGGCATGAAGCCTGTGCATCGGCGGATTCTGTTCGCGATGCGTGGGCTCAAGCTCGATCCGACCACCGCGTTCAAGAAATGCGCGAAGATCGTCGGGGAGGTGATGGGTAACTATCACCCCCATGGCGATCAGGCGATCTATGACGCGCTGGTGCGCCTCGCGCAGGATTTCGCCGTGCGCTATCCGCTGGTCGATGGTCAGGGCAATTTCGGCAATATCGACGGCGATAACCCCGCCGCGCAGCGCTATACCGAGGCGCGGCTCACGCAGATCGCGACGCTACTGCTCGATGGGCTCGACGAGGATGCGGTTGACTTCCAGCCCAATTATGACGGCTCGGAAGAAGAGCCCGCGGTGCTGCCGGCGGCCTTTCCCAATCTGCTGGCAAATGGATCGAGCGGGATTGCGGTTGGTATGGCCACCAACATCCCGCCACATAATGTCGGCGAGCTATGCGATGCGCTGCTTCACTGCATCAAGTATCCCGGCGCAACGGTCGAGACGCTGGTGGATTTCGTCCCCGGCCCGGATTTCCCGACCGGCGGCATCCTGATCGAGCCGCGCTCCTCAATTCTGCAAGCCTACAAGACCGGGCGCGGTGCGTTCCGGCTGCGGGCGCGTTGGCAGGTCGAGGATCTGGGTCGCGGCACCTGGCAGATCATCGTCACCGAGATCCCCTATCAGGTGCAAAAGAGCAAGCTGATCGAGCGGTTGGCCGAGCTTGTGACCGCCAAGAAAATCCCGATCTTTGGCGATGTGCGTGACGAATCGGCGGAGGATGTGCGCATCGTCATCGAGCCGCGGGCCAAGACGGTGGATCCGGCGCTGCTCATGGAGACGCTGTTTCGCCAGTCGGATCTGGAGATCCGCTTCCCGCTGAACATGAACGTCCTCAAGGACGGCCGCACCCCCGAGGTGCTCGACCTGCCGATGATGCTGCGGGTGTTCCTCGATCACCGCCGCGAAGTGCTGGTGCGCCGCTCGCGCCATCGGCTCGAGAAGGTCGATCGGCGCATCGAGATCCTCGAAGGCTATCTGATCGCCTATCTCAATCTCGACCGGGTGATCGAGATCATCCGTAACGAGGATGAGCCCAAGCCGATCATGATGGCCGAGTTCGGCCTCACTGAGGTGCAGACCGAGGCGATCCTCAACATGCGGCTGCGCTCGCTGCGTCGGCTCGAGGAATTCGAGATCAAGAAGGAGCGTGAGGAGCTTCAGGACGAGCGGGACGCGCTCAACGCCCTGATCGGCGATGAGGAATTGCAATGGAAGCGGGTCGGCACCCAGATCCGCGAGGTGCGCGAGAAATTCGGCAAAGCGAGCAAGGATGGCGCGCGCCGTACCACGATCGAGGATGCGCCGCAGATCGAGGAAGTGCCGCTGGAGGCGATGATTGAGCGCGAGCCGATCACGGTGATTTGCTCGGCCCATGGCTGGGTGCGGGCGCAAAAGGGCCATCAGCCGCTCGATGCCGAGATCAAGTACAAGGATGGCGATACGGGCCGCTTCGTCTTCCATGCGGAGACCACCGACAAGCTGATGCTGTTCGGCTCGAACGGGCGGTTCTACACGCTCGCCTGTGACAAGCTGCCCGGCGGGCGCGGCATGGGCGAGCCGGTGCGGTTGATGATTGACCTCGGACAGGAGGACGAGATCGTCGATCTGTTCGTCCATCGGCCCGGCACCAAGCGCATTGTTGCCGGTAGCGATGGCAAGGGCTTCATCGTCGCCGAGGATGATGCCGTGGCGCAGACCCGGTCCGGCAAGCAGGTGCTCATCGTCGATGAGGGCAACAAGGCGGTTGCCTGTGCGCTTGTATCCGGGGACATGGTCGCCGCTGTCGGCTCAAACCGCAAGCTGCTGGTCTTCCCGCTCGACGAATTGCCGGAGATGGGTCGGGGCAAGGGGGTGATCTTGCAAAAGCTCAAATTCGCCCGGCAGCAATTCGAGCTGGCCGATGTCACCACTTTCGAGCGGGCGAATGGTCTGTCATGGCATGATCCGGCGGGCCGGACCCGGACGGAGACCGCGCTCGCGAGCTGGATCGGCGCGCGTGCCAGCGCCGGTGCGGATGCCCCGCGCGGCTTCCCGCGGGACAACAAGTTCACCTGACGATCGGACCGGCCCAAAAACCCTGTTGCCCGCTAGCGCGGCAGCAGGGTTTCAACCAATCGCGCCCAATAGGCGGTGCCGTGGGGCAGGACTTCATCGTTGAAATCATATTTGGGATTGTGCAGCGACGCTGTATCGCCATTTCCGGTGAAGACAAAGCAGCTCGGCTTGAGTCGGCTGTAAAAGGCGAAATCTTCTGCCCCCATGGTCGGCGGGAAATCGGTATGGAGCATCCCTTCGCCGGTGATCTCCTCCAAAACCGAACGTACCTGCTCGCTCACCGCAGTGTCATTGAGGGTCGGCGGATAATATTTCTGCGCTCCGCGATTGAGAACGATCTCGAGATCGTAGGCTGCGGCGATGCCATCGCAGATCCGCTGCATGTGATCATAGACATTGGTGTGGGTGGCTTCATCAAAGCAGCGCACGGTTCCGGCGAGCTGAGCTTCCTCGGGGATGACATTAAAGGCGCTCCCGGCATGGAACTGAGTGATCGAGAGCACCACCGATTGTAGCGGATCGGTGAAGCGCGCAATCACGGATTGCATGGCGCTGACCAGTTGTGCGCCGGCCAGGATCGGGTCGCGCGCCTTGTCCGGCTTGGCAGCATGGCCGCCCCGGCCCTTGATGGTGATGCGAAACTCGTCCGCCCCCGCCAGCATCGGTCCGGCTTTTACCGCAAACTGACCGACCGGCAGGCTCGGCCAGTTATGCAGCCCGAAAACCGCCCGGCAGGGAAAGCGCTCGAACAGCCCGTCCTCGATCATCGCGCGCGCGCCAGCGCCACCTTCCTCGGCAGGCTGGAAGCAAAAATAGAGCGTGCCCTTGAAGTTTCGGGTCTCCGCCAGATGCCGCGCGGCGCCGAGCAGCATGGTTGTGTGCCCATCATGCCCGCAAGCATGCATCCGCCCGTCATTTTGGGAGGCGTAGGCAAGCCCGGTCTCCTCGCTCATCGGCAGAGCATCCATATCGGCGCGGATCATGATCGCGTTCTCTTCCGATCCCGGCACGCCGCCCTCACCATGCAGCACGCCGATCACGCCGGTGCCGCCTATCCCGGTCTCGACGCGGTCAAGGCCGAAGGCGCGCAGCTTCTCGGCGATCACGCTGGCGGTGCGGTGCTCTTGGTAGCCCAGTTCGGGATGGGCGTGAAAATCCTGCCGCCATTCGGCCATCTCAGCGCTCATTGCCTGAATGCTGTTCGGGATCGGGGCTGCATCGCGCGCCATGGACGTACTCTCCTCAGACATTGGATGATGAGCTGCTGCTGCGAAGCTCGATCGGGGCACCATCACGCAAGACAGCCTGCGCCGCGCTCGAAAACGCATTTCCAGGCTGATCATGCAGGATCATGCCAGCGGACAAGCAAAAGGCAGACCGGCTTTCCTTTACACTATGCACAATGACGCGCTTGGCTGGAACCGCCCGTCGTGGCCAGAGCGGAAATACGATCGTGCCGCCCGCGCGCTCATGCAAGGCGAGCAGGATCTCGGGCAGCCTTTCGATCCGGTGAATGAGCGTCAGGGTCCCGCGCGGGCGCAGGCGGCGCAGGCAAAAATCGATCCATTGATGCAAGGGAACGGTTTCGCGATGCGCCTGATCCTTGCTCGGCGCGATCAGGGGGATGGCAGCATCGGCAGCGTAAAAGGGGGGATTGGTGATGATATGATCGAAGCTCATCGCCTTGAGCGTTGCTGACGGCGCTGCGATATCGTCCGGCCAGACCTTCCAGTCGCGCCCGGCGCGGGCGGCGTTCCGGCAAGAAAGCGCGGCATAGGCAGCTTGGCGCTCCACGCCATAAATGACCACGCCGGGCACGCGTGCCGACAGGCACAGCGCGCTGGCTCCGGCGCCGCAGCCGACATCGAGTACTTGCTCGCCCCGACGCGCGGGGCAGGCGGCGGCCAGAAACACCGGGTCGGTGGCGGCCCGATATCCCGCGCGCGGCTGCCAAAGCCTCACCCTGCCATTGAGAAAGGCATCATCGGTCAGATCCGCGTCGCCAAGATCGGGCGGCTGCCCGTCGCCTGCCTCTGGTGGCCCGCTCACCACGATTCTCCTGGCCCAGGTTGCAATTCCTCGCCGATTTCATCCTTCAGATCGCGTAAGATCGCCCGCGCTTTCTCCAGTTGCGTGCGCGGGACCATCACGCGGCGTGGCAAAAAGCCCAATGACCCTTCCAGAATGCTCGTATGGACGTCGAATATTTGGACCGCTATATCCTCGCCTGACAGCATTGCGCTGGCAAAGGCAATCAATGCCGGATCGTTTGTTCGGAAAAGCTCTTCCATCTGGACGTCTCCGATCCTCGTTGACACAGCGTAACGACCCATTTGAGCAGGGAGGCCACCCTTGGCCCAATCCGTAAAGCCGACACTGCCACAAGCCACAAGCGAAATGGCGGCCAGCGATACGTCCGCGATGACGAACAATTCGCTCGAGCAGGGGGATATTGCCAAGGCCACTCTCGCGTTTGAAGGTAGGGCAGCGTTCGACCGTCTCCAAGCTTTAGTTGCCCAAGATATGGGCAAGGTGAATGATTTGATCCGGGCGCGGATGAGTTCGCAGGCCGCCCCCTTGATCCCGGAACTGGCCGCGCATCTGATCGAGGCAGGGGGTAAGCGATTACGCCCGGTCCTGACATTGGCGGCGGCGCAGCTTTGCGGCTATCAGGGCGAGCATCATATACGGCTGGCGGCGACGGTGGAGTTCATCCACACCGCGACCTTGCTCCATGATGATGTTGTCGATGAAAGCGATCGGCGCCGGGGCCGCGCCAGCGCCAATATCCTGTGGGGCAACAAGGCGCCGGTTCTGGTTGGCGATTATCTGTTCTCGCGCTCCTTCCAGCTCATGGTCGAGACCGACAACATCCGGGTGCTCGACATTCTGGCCCAGGCCTCGGCGGTGATTGCCGAAGGCGAGGTGCTCCAGCTCACCCTGGCCAACACCATCTCGGAAGATGATCGCCAATACATGCAGGTGATTCGCGGCAAGACCGCAGCCTTGTTCGAGGCCGCAACCCGCGTGGGTGCCGTGATCGCGCAGGCCGATCCGGCGAAGGAGCAGGCGCTGACGACCTATGGCGATGCGCTCGGGGTCGCGTTTCAGCTCGTTGATGATGCGCTCGATTATGGCGGTACCGCCGCTGCGTTGGGCAAGAATGTCGGCGATGATTTTCGCGAGGGCAAGGCGACCTTGCCCGTCATCCACGCCTATGCCCAAGCAGGCCCGCAAGAGCGTGCCTTCTGGGAGCGCTGCATCTGCAAGCGCAAGCAGGAGGAAGGCGACCTGGAGCAGGCGCTTGATTATCTTCGGGCCGGTGGCGGGATCGAGCGTACGGTTGCCCGGGCGAGGGCGCATGTGGATGAGGCCAGGGCGGCCCTCGATGTGTTCGAGCCGAGCCCGATGCGCCAGGCGCTCATTGACGTTGCCGAGTTCGTTATCTCTCGCGCCACCTGAGCTGTCAGCCGGGCGTTGCGCGTGATTTCAGCATCAGCGCCGACAGGACCATCAGCTTGTCTCTCGGCTCTGCGATCCTGTCGCCAGCGAGCCGCGCGATCTGGCAAAGCAGCCTTGCACCTGCATCCGGCTCTTGCGCACTCAGCAGGGTCTGGGCATCGGGATCGCGATCCACGACCGGTTGCATCTGCTGATTGAAGCGTTTTGACGCTTGCTGCGCCGAGCCACCGCCAAAGAGCCCCAGCACAATCTGAGCCATCATCACCATTCCGGTCGCGGGCATACCCGGTTGCGCATCATCATAGCGGGCGAGGAGCGCGGCGCGATCGAGCGCGAGCAATTGCTGGGCCGTATCCAGATCGCGTTGGGTGAAAAGCGGGCTCATATCTGCCTCCTGCAAGCGCCATCGACCCCGCAAATTGGTCTGCCCCTGCCCGGTGGTCAAGGGCTGGCCCGCCCATCAGGCTTAGAAGATCTCGGCCTCATCGGTGGCGGCGCTGGTATCTGCGGTCTGGGCTTCGCGCACAGCCGTAACATTGCTCGCCGCGACGGTGGCGCCGGTGGAGAGCACAAGCTCGACACCATCCTCACCCGCGCGCGCTTCGGTGACTTCGGCATAGCCCGTTGCTTCGACGGTCACCGGATCGGCGTCGGCATAGCCATAGGTATAGCTGACCTGATAGTTGCCAGCGGCGGCATTGGTGCCGTTGATCGTCTCGCCGGTCCAGGTCACGGTCCCGCCCTTGGCGTCGGCGGCGAGCGTCGCGACGGTCTTGCCATCCATATCGGCGATGGTCACCGAGGCGGTGCTGGCATCGGCATCTGCCGGCACATCGATCGCCAGGCTCTCACCGTCAAAGGCAAAACCGACGCCGCTGGCATTGACCTCGCGCCCGATCCAGCCTGCCAGCTCATGCAAGGCCGCTTCCTCACCCTGCGCCAGAATGGCGTCAAGGCGGGTATTGGAGCCGATCGCCTGCTCGACCGATGCGAAGGTCGCGAGCTGCTCGACGAACTGGGTGCTGTCCATCGGGTTTAGCGGATCCTGGTTCTCGAGCTGCGCTGTGAGCAGGGTGAGGAAATCATCAAAATCCGTGATCGCGCTCTCGGCGCTCTGCGCGGTCTTGGCGGAGAGGGTTTGGGCAGTCGTGCTGCTGGCGGAAACGGTATCGACCATGGCGAGGGCCTTCCTGGAGGTTCAGTTGCAGGATGCGTCAAAGACGCAGATCAAGGCCGCCGGTGCCGATATTGAGTGTCTCGGCGGCGGCGGTAAGTTGGGGAGAGAGCGCGATCTTGTGCGGCGCGTAATCGGGCTGCTCTTGCTGTTGCTGCTCGGCAAAGCTGGCCTGATCGGAAAAGCTGCCAAAGCTCATATCGCCCAAGGACAGGCCCTGTTCAGCCAGCTCGCGGCGCAAATCCTCGCCATGGCGGCGCATCAGGTCGAGGGCATCGGCCCGCTCAGCGCGCATCACCACATTTACGCGGTCATTTTCGAAGGACATCTCGATGCTGACCCGGCCCAGCTCGGCCGGATCGAGGCGCAGCTCGATCTTGTCCTGCGCCGGGTTGGCGAGGATGGCGGTGGAAAGCTGCTGTGTGAGCGCGGCTGGCGCGCTTGCCGGGGTTTGGGCTTGCGATGCGCTGGCGGCATTGGCGGTGCTGCTGGCCGCATCCACAGCCACCGAGGCGGCAGGAAGGGCGCTTGAGAGCGCCGGATCGGGACGGCTATCAAGAGCTTGCGCAAAGCTCGCAACCGCGCCGGATTGAGCGGTATTACCCTGAGATGCGCTGGTCAGGGTGGAGTTGGTCTGGGAGGCGCTGGCTTGCGCGCCGCCGAGATTGGTCGCTTCAGGCGAATCTCCTTGCTCGGCATCCGCGAGACCCGCACCGCCGAGATTGGAGCCGTCTAGATCTGCTCGACTGCCGCCGTCATTGCTCCTTGCCTGAGGGCCCTCGGCTTGAAGCTTACCAGATTGCGCGGCATGGGTGGCGTCGGCCTGCGGCGCTGCCAGAGGCGTCTGGCCGGCTTCAGATGCGGGCAGCTCCTCTTCGAGCTCTTCGCCGCTCGGCGAAACGGGCTCATCCTGACCGATCTCGGCCTGATCGTGGGCGGCCTTTGTCAATGGACCAACACCGGCAAGCGCAGCGTTCTCCGTCGTCTCGATCTCGTCGGTCGCCTCGGGAAGCTCCGCTTGCGCTTGCTCGTCCGCCACGACCTGCGACGCCGCGAGTTTCTCGGCGAGGGTCATCTCTTCGGCGCCGCGCTCTGCCTTTGCCGTGATGTCGGATGACTTGTCGATGTCGGATGATTTGGCATCGGTATTCTTCGCACCGTCACTCTTCGCACCGTCACTCTTCGCATCGGCGCGCGGGCTGTCTTGATCCTGCCCCGCGCGGGCTTGCATGGCGTCATCAAAGCTGTCGCCACGCTCGCGCGCCGCAGTCTCATCCTGCGCTGACGCACCATCGTCGGCAGGATTGCGCTCCATCACCTTGCCGCCATCTGCCGGGCGCGAAACCTGCGCCAGCTGTGAGAATCCGATCATCGCTCGACCTTTAGAATTTTCGTTATCTTGCAGCGAAGAATGCCAGTGCGAGGTTGTGAAATATTTACCGCGATCGTGTTTATTCGCTCCTACGACACGGATGCCGGAAGGGTTCGCATGAACATCGATACCAGCCTACAGACCAGCCTGAGCACGACGCCCCTGCGTCAGCCGCGGATCGATCCGCAGGCGCAGGACGCTCAATTGCGCAAGGTGGCGACGGATTTTGAAGCCGCCTTTGTCAGCGAGATGCTCAAATATGCCGGCGTGGCCGAGAATAACTCGGCTTTCAATGGCGGTCCGGGCGAGGATGCGTTCCGCAGTTTCCTGCTCCGTGAATATGCCGAAGAGATCAGTGGCCAGGGGGTCATGGGCCTCGCTGACAAGATCTATACAGAACTAAAAGAAAAGGTGTCCCCCGATGCTGAATGATCTGCGTATCGAGAAGCTCACCCGTGCCGGCATTGCTCTGATGCAAAAGGAGCGTGACATGGCCGTGCGCGGCGATCTGGACGGCCTGGCCCGGATCGAAGGCGACAAGTCCCTGTTCCTCGAACAGATGGAAGAGATTGCCGAGAAACTCGCTCAGGGCGGCCCGCAGATGATCCGGGAGGATCGCAAGAAGGAGCTGTCGGCGCTGTTCAACATCGTGCGCCGCCGCGCCGAGGAGAACCAGTATCTGCTGCGCGCAGCCAAGGCAGGGGTGAAGGCCGCCAAGCGTCAGATCGATGCACTTGACGAAGCCAGCGCGATCCTCGGTGTCTATGCTGCCGATGGCAAGCAGATGAACGCCGCCGCCTACGCCAAGCCCGGCAATCTTTGTTGATCAGAAAGATCAGCGCTCTCGATTAAAAGCTGCCGATTAAAGCTGCTCTGGGGCGGCTTTTCTTGTGCGGCGAGCCTAGCGCAGCGGGCGCCGAACGGTCTCTTCGCTTTGATAGAGAGACCAGCGGAAACCGGCCCAGATCGAGGCATTGACATCCTGCAAATGCAGCGGGCTGTCCTCATTCTTCGCGCCGCCGTAATAGTTCAGTCGGCCATCGGAGAAGAGCGCGAAGCGTGCATTTACCGGATAGGAGGCGCTCAGCCCCAGGGCGCTGCCCAGATAGCCAGCCTGCGCATCATAGGCAGGCCGGTCCGGGGTCGCAAATCGCGTATCGACCTGATAGAAATAATCGTGCAAGCGCTCGGTGGCGAAGGTGCTCTCGGCCGAGAAAGCAAGGTTCAGCGCCGTGCCGCCTACGCGCCCGATCTTGTAGATCAAGCGGGGATTGAAGGCCACGCCGCGAAAATCTCCCGATGACAGATCCGTCGAGAAGACCGCACGCACGGGCAGGCTGATCTCCGCAAGGCCGGGGCCGATCTGGCCGAGCTTGAACTTCACATTTGGGCCGATCTCGCCCAGAAAATCGAGATCCGGCATGCCGTCGCGGGCGTCATTACTGTCGGAATCGACATTGAACGACCCGGCGAGGCTGATATCGAACTCGACCCAGGGCTTGTCGACGAACACGCCGCGCGCGATGCTCTCATCCCCGAGCCGCAGGAAATCGCCGCGATAGATGATGACCGGCACCGCAATGAAGCGGCCCGAGGATTGCTCGGCGGCGGGGTAATGCGGGGCGTAGCCTGCTGCTGCCGCAAAGCCCAGCTCCCAGAGCGGTTGTTCGATCATCGGGACCGAGGCTGGCGCCTCAGCGCCCGCCCCCACCCCCGCCCCCACCTGCGCCGCGTCTTGAGCGGAGGAAGCGGTGGCGAAGAGCGTAGCGATGAGCGCCGCTGCCAGAAGTTTGAAGCCTTTGTCCACGACGCCTCTCCTTGCGACAAGTTTCCAAGCCAGTTCCACAGCCATCAGCCGATGCATGTTCCGGCTCAGAAAAATCCTTCGATTTCGATTAGCAAATCGCTCCGGCAGACGTCCACGTTGAACGGGACAATCTCCGACGCTTCGATCCCGAGCCCGGCGGATAGTTGCGAAAGGGCGGCGCCGATATCGGCTTGCTCCCGAATATAGGCTTTCACATTGCGCATGTGATGCAAGGCGAAACCATCGCCCTCGATGCCGTTGCGGGCGAGATTCTCGCGGCTGATGAGATATCGGATATTGCTGATCAGCACCGCGATCTGACCGTTCAGATCGCCCTTGAATTGCGTTTCATGCCCCAAGATCGCGGCCGTGCCGGAAACAAGAAGGCGCGGTTTGCCCCCGCTTTGGTCAAGCAGGCTCGCGCGCGCGAAACTGGGCGAGCGTGGGCCATATTGCGCCGGATACTCAAATGCGGGCATCTGCCGGAAGTTCTCCAGATGGCGCGCTTGCGGCCCGGCGAGCAGGCAGATGGCAATCGGGCCATCGCCATGGCAGCCGATCCCGGTCGCTGCGCAGATCTGGGCTTGCCCGCTCTGGGCTGTATCGAGCGCGCGGGCCCGGCCCAGGCAAAAGGCCTGATACCGCTCAAGCCCGGCGGCATCCGTCTCGTTGATCCCGGGCAGGTAGTTCCACGCCCGCAGCAGCCGCAGCGCAGGATGTGCCGCCAGCGCTTGCAGGCAGGCAGAATAGACCCGCTCGGTTTGCGCCGCGATCGTGCCTGGCGCGCCTTCGATCAGGGCGCAGATGGCCAGGTAATCACCGACCCGATGCGTGACCATCGGCAATTGCGCTGACGACCGGGGTGCCTCCTGCGGTGTTGCTCCCACGGGCACGACCCAGGTCTCGGCGACCGGCGAACCCGCGCCGAAGGCTGGCATGTTGACGGAAAGGACCGGATGACCATCCGAGACCGTCAGGCCCGTCCTGTTCTCAAAGCGCATCGAGAAGAGCGGCACCCCCTTGGCGGTCGGCGCGCTCGGATCTTGGGAGAGAAAGGCCGGTTCGGTTCGGCTTGAGGCAGTAATGCGCGCATCGATCATTGCGGGGTTTGCCCTGCCTTTGCGTCGACGGATCCAGGCGCGGCTTGGCGAAGCGGTTCCGCCACGATCCCGGCACCGCCTTGCGTGCTTTGCGCCATGAGTTTCGCTTGCTCGGCCCGGATGAAGCTCTCGATGTGCTCGGCGAACTGATCCGGAGCCAGCCCCGGCGCGATCGGCGGGAAAAAGCGCATGACGATCGTGCCGGGATACTTGATCTCGAACCCGCGCGGCCAATAGAGCCCGGCATTGTTCACGAACGGGATGACCGGCGCATTGGCATCGCGATAGAGCAGTTCGAACCCGCGCAAGAACGGCTGCTCGGGCTCGTCGAGAAAGATCCGCCGCCCTTCTGGAAAGATGAGGATGCTGCGCCCCTCGCGCAGGGTTTTCTTGCCGCCGCGCAGGATCTTGCGAATGTTGCGCCCCGGCTCGCCGCGATCAACGGCGATCATCGGCGCGTTTTTCAGCCCCCAGCCGAAGACAGGCACGTTCATCGAGGCCCGCTTGGTCACCACATTGATATGCGGGACCAGCACGGTCATCATGATCGATTCCCAATAGGATTGATGATTGCCGATGAAGATGACCGGCTCATCCGGAGTGTTTTCCCAGCCCTCGATGCGAAACGTCACCCCGAGGATCACCCGCGCGCCATGCACGAACAGGGTCGACCACAGGCGCAGCAGCCAGCGCACGCTGGGCGGGTGCTTGTACCAGCCAAAAGGCGGGTACAGCACAATCGCCGCGCCAACAAACAGGCTCATCACCAGGACATAGAGCTCGAAGACGCGCGTCCTGACAAAGCTGACAATATCCCTCAACCCCAAAGCGATACTCACATCCGACCGTATTGCATCCAGGCTCCTTCCGTCCCTGTTGTCTTGTTGCATAGGGCTTGAGGGGCGTCTAGAAATTTGCCGGGTATGGGTTCGCGCCGACCTTTTCGTGGCCCCTCCCCACCCTGTTGTCGTGTGAGTTGACCATGGACAAGCGTAACCCCTTCGTCGTCGGGCGCTATTATCAGACCCGCGAGGGCAAGCAGAAATTCCTGCGCGAGATCTTCGATCGCACGGCGCACCATTATGAGGGGATCGCGCGTTGGGGTTGGTTCGGCTCGGGGGCGATGTATCGACGCGATGCGCTGCGCCGGGCCGGGCTCACCGCCGGGATGCGGGTCATTGATGTCGCGTCCGGAACCGGGCCGGTGGCGCGGGAGATCGTCAAGATTGTCGGGGACCCGGCGCTGGTGACTTGCGTCGAGCCATCGGCGGGGATGATCGAGCAATCGCGCAAGCGCCTCGATTGCGCCCATGTGCAGTCCACCGCCGAGGCCCTGCCTTTTGACGATAACAGCGCCGATTTCATCACCATGGGCTTTGCGCTGCGCCATGTGGATGATCTGGGTGCCACCTTTCGCGAGTTTCACCGCGTGCTCAAACCGGGCGGGCGGGTGCTGATCATGGAAGTGGTCAAGCCGCAGGGCGCGGTCGGCCAGTTCTTCTTTCGCAGCTATTTCAAGCATGTGCTGCCAGCGGGCAGTTATCTGTTCAGCCGCGATGCGCAGGCCTACACGCTCATGCGCTATTACTGGGACACGATGGACCAGATGATCGGGCGCGATGAGGTCACGGCTTTCATGCGAGAGGAAGGCTTCGCCTCCGCCAGGCACGAGACGGTATTGGGCTGCTTTTGCGAATATCTGGCGGAGAAGTGATCCCGTGCCCAAGCTCGCCGCGCTGATCCCCGCGCATAACGAGATCCTGACCCTGCGCGAGGTCGTGCTCGCCACCCGGCGCCATATCGAGACGGTCATCGTCATTGATGATGGCTCCAGCGATGGCAGTGCCGAGGCGATTGCGGATCTCGATGTGCGCCTCATTCGCGAGACGCAGAATCTCGGCAAGGGGGTGCGGCTGGCGCAGGGCTTCGATCTGGCGGCGCGCGAAGGGTTCTCGCATGTGCTGACCCTGGATGCGGATGGGCAGCACGATCCCGAGGACATCCCCGCCTTTGCGGCCAAGGCAGCGGAGCACCCCGAGGCGCTGATCCTTGGCGATCGCTCCGGCGACATGGCGCAGATGCCGGCACGGCGCAAACACGGCATTCGGTTTGGCAATTTCTTCATCGGTTGGGCCAGCCGTCAGCCGATCCAGGATGCGCAATGCGGCATGCGGGTCTATCCGATGGCGCTCTGGCAACGCCTCGAAATTCCCAAGCGCCGCAAGCAGGGCTTTTTGTTCGAGACCGCAGTGCTGCTCTATGGTGCCGAGGCTGGCGCACGCTTTGTGTCGGTGCCGGTCGCCGCGCGCTATGAAGGCTTTGTCCAGCGGCCGAGCCACTTTCACCCCATTCGCGACTTTCTGAAACTGTTTGGCATGGTGACCCGGTTTCTGATCACCCGTGGATTGCGCCCAACTGGACTTCTCATCGCCCTGGGATTAGCGTCGGGGCGAAATTGACCTTGTTCGCAGATCTTGGGAGAGTTCGGATGATCGCCAAAAAAGTCATCATTGGTTTGGCTCTGGCAAGCAGCCTCGGGCTGGCCGGATGCCGGACCCTGGCCCCGGTCGAAAATGTGAGTGATGCCCCTTTCGGTATTACCGCCTCGCAGCGCAGTATGGCGCTGAGCGATTATGAAAAGGCGATCATCCGCGCAGGCTCCAATCGCGGCTGGGTGTTCAAGCGCATCGCGCCGGGTCAGCTCGAGGCGAGCGTGAATGTGCGCGGCAAACATTCGGCGGTTGTTGATATCTATTACAACACCAAGACCTACTCGATCCGCTACAAGGGCTCGGAAAACCTGAAATACGATCCGGCGACCAACACGATCCACCCCAATTACAATCAGTGGATCCACCTGTTGGAGCAGGAAATCAACACGGAAATCCAGAAGCTCTGAACGGGCGGTCTTGCGGCCTGAATAGAGTGCGTTGTTGCGGAGTGAGTGGGTGAGCGAGGCCGCCAATACCGATGCCGAAAGCTGGTCCCGGCTTTGGCGCCATCCCGGGCTCTCGCGCGCGGCGGCGTGCTTTGACGGGCATTTTCCGGGTGCGCCGCTCACGCCGGGGGCGGTGCTGCTCGCTCATGCCGGGCGGCTGTTGCGGGCAGAGGGCGCGCCGATCCTCGAGGTGGCGCGGATGAAATTCCTCGCTCCGCTCGCGCCGGAATGCCCCTTCGAGATCGAGGCGCAGGGACAGGGGATCGCCGCCGAGCTCACCTGGCGCAGCGATACCGAGATCCTTGCCAAGGCGAAATTGCGCCTCGCCGCGCCTCTCAAAGCCGCGGCGGCCGTGTGAGCGATCGCAATCAGTTCGATCTGGGGGCGGCAGGCCCGGCCGAATGGCAGCATCGCGAGGAGGGGTCGCGGCGGCAATTGCGGCTGATGCGCTGGATCGGGCTGCGCGCACCGGACTGGCTCACCGGGCCGATCATCTGGGCCGTCTCGCTCTATTTCTCCCAGCGCCTGGAGCGCGCGGCGACACGTGGCTCGACCCTTTTCCTGACACGGGTGCTCGGGCGAGCACCCACCTGGCGCGAGCGTCACCGGCATGCGCGCATGTTCGCGCATGTGTTTCTCGAGCGCACCCGCCTGCTCGCCGGTGGGCTCGATGATTTCGCAATCAACGAAGAGGGCGGCGATCTGGTGCGCGCGCTGGTGGCTGAGGGGAAGGGTGGGGTGCTGCTCGGCGCTCATTACGGCAGCTTTGAAGCGCTGCGGGCCTTTGACCGCGGGCTGAACGGGCTGATCGTGAACTACCTGATGCATCCGGCCCATGCGCAAGGATCGACCCGGCTGCTCAACGAGCTGAACCCGGAGGTCGCGCAACGGGTGATCGTGCTCAGTGACGGACCGGCGGCGTTGATCGCGGCCAAGGAAGCGCTCGAGCGGGGAGAATGGATCGCGATCTTAGGCGATCGCTTGCCTGAAAGCGCTACGCGCTCCAGATTGCACGCGCGATTCTGGGGTGAAGACATCGCCCTGCCCAACTCGCCCTATGTGTTGGCGATGGCAATGCGGGTGCCGCTGATCTTTTGCGCGGCCAGGCGGCTGGGGCGGCGGCGCTACGAGATAGAGTTCAAGGAGATCCACGATGGCAGTCCCGTTCCACGAGCCGAGCGCGGCGCAAGGATGCAGGCCATGGCCGAGATTTTCGCGGCGCATCTGGAGCGTCTTACCCGCCGCGATCCTTATAACTGGTTCAATTTCTTCGACATCTGGCGCGGCTGAATGTGAAATGGCCCGTGATGTGGCCACCGCGCTCGCGGCTCGCCCGATCATGATCGACGCGCAGATCCCGTATCGTGAGGAGGTCGCACACCCGGCCTTGCTCGAGCCGGCGGTCTCGCGGGGGGTCATGCATCTTGAGCAGGACGGCACCTTGATCCGCCGACAGATCGAGCCCTTCGCCGAGACCGCGCAGATCACCGATACGCAGCTTATTCTGCTGACCCCCAGTGCGGTCGGCGAGGGGCAGGATACGCGGGTCCTCGAGATCCCGCCGGAGCTGCGGCCGGTTCTGCGCACCATGCGCCAGCTCATCGCCGAGGACAGAGCGCCGAGCGGGGTGACGGGCGCGCTGACCCCCGGCATGGATGGTCAGGGCTGGCGCCTCGGTCTCGATGCAGCGTTGGCCGAGAACCTGTCGCTGACGCTGCTCGGTTGCGGCGATGTGCTGACGGGGATCGAAGTCTTGCAGGCCGATGGTGCCCCGCGCCGCATCCTGTTTCTTGACGAGACCCCATGACCCGCCCCCAAGGCGCGCGCCGTCTGGCCGGGCTTGCTGCCCTGATGGCGATGCTGCTTGCGGCGCTGCTGATCTGGCCGCCGGACCTGCGTTCGGATGCGGCGGCGATCTTCTCTGATCGGGGCGAGCAGTTTGACCCGCTGCAAAGCCCGGCGGGGCGCGATGGGCTGGTGCTGATTACCGGCCCGAGGGCGCAAGCCGCTGCGAGCGCCAGGCAGATCGCGCAAGTGCTCAAGGCGGATCCGGCGCTGGCACGGGTACAACTCGCCCCGGTCGCGCCGTCGCGAGAGGTGCTCGACTGGTTGTTTCGCCATCGCCTGCATCTGGCCCCACGCGATGCCGCGGATCTGCGTCCACCGGCACTGGAGGCGCGCAACCACGCGGCGCGCTCGGCCCTCAGCAGTGCGCAAGGGGCGGTTCTGGCCGAGTATCTGCTGCGCGATCCCACCGGCGCCTTTGCTGACCTGATCGAGCGGGTTCAGGCGCAGCTCCCCAAGGTGCCGCTTGCCGAGGGTGTCTGGCGCTCGCGCGATGATGAAGCCGCGCTGCTGTTTATCTCGCTGCGCGATGCGCCCTTCGATGCGAGGGCGACCCAGGCACTGGTCGAGAAGGTGAGCGCACTGGCCAAGCGCGATGGGCTGCGGGCGGATCTGATCGGGCCGAGGCTGATCGCGGCGCAAGTCAGCGCGCATACCGGCGCCATGGCCAGTCTCACCTCCGGCATCGCCGGGGGGCTGTTGGTGCTGTGGCTGCTGATCGTGTTTCGCGCGCCGCTCGCTCTGGCAGTGATGATGCTGCCGCTGGTGATCGGGCTTTGCGTCGGTCTTCTGAGTGTGCAGGCGCTGTTCGGGCAGGTCCATGTGATCGCCCTCGGCTTTGGCGGCGCGCTGACCGGACTGGCCCTGGACTACCCTTTGCATCTCGCCGGACATGGCGCGCAGCGTCGGCACGCCCGCCGGGTGATCCTGCTCGGCGCGGCGACGACGGCTCTGGCTTTCCTGATGATGCTTGGCGCCGGGGTGAGTGTGCTGGGCCAGATCGGGGTGTTTGTTGCCACCGGTTTGATTGCGGCGGCGCTTTGCGCTTGCCTGTTGCCGCCGATGAGCAGCGCACCAAGGATCGCGCCCTTGCTGCGCCTGGCCGAGAAATGGCGGCTGCCGCGTGCCAGCGCATTCGCGCTGATCGCCCTGGCCGCGCTGCTCTTCGTGTTGTACCCGCCGACGCAGCCTGCGCCCAAGGCTGATCTGCCCCAAGCGCTCGCGCGCGCCGTCACCGATTTGCCGAAGAAACTACCCATGCCCTCGGCCCGCTACGCTCTGCGCATCGAGGCCGCGGATCTTGCGCAATTATCACAGCGCGGGGCGCAGATGCGCCCGGCAATCGAACAGGCGATTGCCGCCGGGGCGTTGGAGCGGGCTACCCTGATCGGCGATATCATCAAGATGCGTGGGGCTCGGGTGCCAGCCCGGCCTGAGCTCGCACTCGGCGATTTCGAGCAGGCGCTGCGCAGCGCCGGGATGGCGGCCGGTTATGCCTCGGTCCAGTATCAGGCCTATCGCGAGGCACTGACCACGCCCCCGCCGCGTCTGCCGGATCTGGCGGCTCTGCCGGAGCTCGCGCCGATCCTGGCGCGGCTGGAGCAAACGCCCGAGGGCTTGCGCGAATGGGTGCCGCTTTTCGGTGCCAGCGAGGACCTCGCCGCCCATCTCGGGCCGCTGCCGCAAGGGGTTGCGTTCCTCGATCTGGCCAAGCCGGTTCGGGACGGGCTCGCAAGGCTGCGGCAAGGTGCGCTGATCTGGTTCGCCGTCGGCATCATCGCAGCGCTCGGCTTTCTGGGCCTGGCGCTGCGTGATCACCATGCCCTGGCACGCATTGCGCTGCTTGGCGCGGCTGGGCTCTCGCTCAGCGCGGCGCTGGCCAATCTGATTTCACCGGGCCTGAGCATCTACGAGATCGTGGCGCTCACCCTGCTGACCGGTATCAGCGTCGATTATGGATTGCTCGCAGCCAGCGCAAACGCCAGCCCAGGCAACCGGGCACAAGTCACCGCCGCGCGCCGCTCGATCTTGCTTTGCGCCAGCACCACCCTTATCGCTTTTGCAACAATGGCGTGCAGTCCTGTCGGCATCTTGCAACAGATCGGCTTGACCGTGAGTTTCGGGGTGCTCATGATCGCGGCCCTGACCCTCGCGCAGGTGCGACGGGACCAAATGGAAACCGGGGATGACTGACAAGGCCAAGTCTCGCATGACCGCCTACGCGATGACCAGCGCGCTTGGCACGGGGCGGGCCGCGCATCTGGCAGCCTTGCGGGCGTGCAGCAGCGGGCTGACCAGGCGCGGTTTTCCCGATCTGCCCTTTGATTGCCCGGTTGGCGAGGTCGCAGGGCTCGATCATCTCGCCTTCCCCGCACATCTTGCGGAGTTCGACAACCGTGCGAACCGGCTGACGCTGGCGGCGCTGCAAAGCGATGGGTTCGAGGCTCGCGCCCGCGACGTGATCGCGCGCTGCGGTGCCGAGCGGGTCGGCACTGTCGTCGGCACCTCGACCGCCGGTGTCGAAAAGCTTGAACAGGTCTATCGCGCGCTGCCCGAAGGCGCGGCGATGCCGCCTGATTTCGATATGCGCTATCACAACAGCCATCACGCGGTTGGCGATTTTCTGAGCCAGTATTTCGCGATCACCGGCCCGAGCTACACGGTCTCGACCGCCTGCTCGTCATCGGCCAAGGCGCTGATCGACGCTGCGCAACTGATCGAGGCCGGGTTTTGCGATGCGGTGATTGTCGGCGGGGTGGACAGCCTGTGCCTCACCTCGCTCAACGGTTTCGAGGCTCTGCAACTGGTCTCGCGCCAACCTTGCCGCCCCTGTGATGCGGCGCGTGACGGGCTGACCATTGGGGAGGCTGCGGCGCTGATCCTGGTCGAGCGCTCGGAGGGTGCGGGCGCGCGGCTCAGCGGCTATGGCGAAAGCTCGGATGGCGAGCATATGTCGACCCCGCCAAAGGATGGTGCCGGAGCCCGCGCCGCGATGCTGGCGGCGCTGAAGATGGCGGGCCTCGGGCCCGCACAGATCGATTACATCAACATGCACGGCACGGCGACGCCGCTGAATGATGCTGCAGAATGCGCGGCAATCCAGGCGGTGTTTGGCGGCGCTGTGCCCGCCTCCTCTCTCAAGGGGGCGTTCGGGCATACGCTTGGCGCTGCCGGAGCGCTGGAAGCCGCCTTGTGCCTGCTGGCGATGGAGGAAAACCTGGTGCCGGGAACGATCGGGCTCAAGACCGTTGATGCCGACTGCGCCTGCGCTTTCGCGGGCCCGTCCCGCCCGGCGCCGCTGCGCCATGTGATGAGCAACGCCTTCGGCTTTGGCGGCAATAATTCAGCGATCATCCTGAGCCAATGACCCCGATCATCCTTCATATCGAGAAGCTGGCCTTTGCTGCGCCCGGGGTCGAGGGCTGGCCGGCTTTGGTCAACCGGCTCAACGCCAATACCGAACCTTACGCACCGGCCCCGGATTGGAGTCCGCATAACACGGTCCTTTCGCCGCGCAACGCCAGGCGGCTGTCGACCGAGATCAATCTGGCGCTCATGGTGGCCGAAGAGCTCGGTGCGCTCAGCGATGAAGACGGCTATGTCTTCGCCTCCTCCACCGGGGAGGGCGCAACGCTCAAGGGCATTCTCGATGCGCTGCGTACCGAGCAGATGCTGATCCAGCCGATCCGGTTTCAAAACGCGGTCCATAATGCCGCCGCCGGGCAATGGAGCATCGCCAATCGCCATCAGGGACCCTCGACGACCATCGCAGCCTATGATGAGACGGTCGGTGCCGGTCTGCTCAAGGCCGCGCTTCAGGTCGCCATTGAGCGGCGCAGGGTCGGATTGGTATTCTTTGACGCGCCGCTGCCGCCTCCGCTCGATGCCGTGCGCCCTCTGGGTCTGCCGATCGGCGCCGGAATGGTGCTCTCGCCGATGCGCTCGGCGCAGACGATTGGCGCGCTGTCCCTGACGCTGGCTGGTCCGGGCGAAACGATGACCCCGCCGCGCACGGGGGTCGGCAAGGCGCTCTTTACCTGCGGCAATCCGATCGGGCAGATCCTGCCGCTCTTTGAGCAGATCGCCATCCCTGCCCTTGCGCAAGCGCCGATCAGCATCGCGCTCAATGGCGGATCAACGCTGCGTATCGAGCGCGCCGCGCCATGAGCCCCGAGGATCTGACCACCGCGCTCGCGCGCATGCCGCAAAAGGGGGCGATGCTGCTGATTGAGCGGATCGAGGCGATGGATGCGCAAAGCATTCTGTGCACCGCGCGCGATCATGGCGCGGCGGATTACCCGCTGCGCGTGGATGGCGATCTGGAGCCGGTCAGCCTTGTCGAGATCGGCGCGCAGGCCGCGGCCGCTCATGCCTCGATCCACGGTGTTGGCGACAATCACGCCGGACTCCTGCTCTCGGTGCAGCGGGTTGTTGTGCTCGGGCAGATCCCGCCCGATACTCGGTTGCAAGCGCGCGCCACGCAGCTTCATTTTGGCGAGGGTGGGGCGAAGTACCGCTTTGTCATCCTGGCGGGAACGACCGAGATCTTGCACGGCGAAGCATTGATGCGCATGCAAAGGGCCCCGCTATGAAACGAGCGCTGATCACCGGCGGCTCCAGTCCGATCGGCGCTGCTTGCGCCAGAGCGCTGGCCGAGGCCGGGCGGCATGTTGTGCTGCATGCCAATCGCAATCTTGATAAGGCGCAAATGGTTGCACAGGAGATCGGCGCGGCGGGCGGATCCGCCAACGCACTTGCCCTCGATCTACTGGACCCCGCCGCGCAAGCCAAGCTGGCCGAGATCGCCGAGGCCGAGCCCTTCGAGATCCTGGTGCATTGCGTTGGCGGTCAGCGCGACATGCCCTTTGCCGCGATGGACTGGGAAGACTGGTCCGCGGTCATCGATCTCAATCTCAACACCCTGTTCGGGGCGCTGAGGCCGCTGATCCTGCCGATGATGCGTCAGCGCTGGGGGCGGATTGTTGCGGTGTCCTCGTTGACGGCGGTCACCGGCAACCGCGGTCAGGCCAATTACGCCGCGGCCAAGGGCGGTATGCTGCCCTTCGTCAAGAGCTTGACGCGCGAATATGGCTCGCGCGGCATCACCGCCAATGTGGTTGCGCCCGGCTTGATCGAGACCAAGGAAACCCGCCAACTCGCCAATTATGACGATTTGTGCAAGCTCGCCGCCTGCCGCCGTGCTGGCACTGTCGAGGAAGTCGCGGCATTGATCGCGTTTTTGACTTCGGAACCGGCGGGCTACATCTCGGGTCAACTGATTTGTGTCGATGGGGGAACCACCTGATGACCAGCGTGCAAGACCAGAATTCGGCTTCTCAGGCCGACCAGGCGGCGGTTTTTCGGACCGATGTGGCGATCATCGGCGGTGGCCCGGGCGGGGCGGCCTGCGCGATCCATCTGCTGCGCAAGGGACTGAAGGTGCTCATCATCGAGAAGGACCGCCACCCGCGCTTTCATGTCGGCGAATCCCTGCTGCCCGAGTCGCTCCCGTTGCTCGAGGAATTGGGCCTGCGCGAGAGCACCAAGGCGATGGGGGTGTTCAAACCCGGCGCTGAGTTTATCGGCGAATGCGGCATCCAGCGCCAGACCTTCAACTTCGACCGCGCCCTGCTCGGCGGGCCGGGCTACGCCTATCAGGTCCGCCGCGCTGAGTTCGACGCAATGGTGTTTGATCGGGCGCTCGAGGAAGGCGCGCAGGCCTGGCAGGATACCTTGGCCAGCGTGCAGTCATGCGATGAGAGCGGCGCAGTGATCGAGGCGCGCGGGCCGGATGGGGAAACGCGCCGGGTCGAGGCCCGCTTTCTGGTCGATGCCTCCGGGCGCTCGACGGTGATGGCCAATCGCGCCAAGGAAAAACGCAAGAACCCACACAATGATTCGGCGGCGGTCTTTGGTCATTTCACCGGCGTGCCGCGCGATAGCTCGCCCGAGGATGGCAATATTCGTCTCTACCTGATCCCCGATGGCTGGATCTGGCGCATCCCGCTGCCGGACGGCTCGTCCTCCATGGGCATGGTCATGAGCAGCGAGCAGATCGGCCAGCGCGGCCCTTCGGTCGAGGCATTCTTTCGCGCCCGCGCCAGCCAGAACAAGGCAGTGGCCGAGGTGCTCGAGGATGCCAAGGTCATCGGCCGGATGAATGCAACGGGGAATTTCTCCTATCGCGCCGATACCGCCGGGGGGCCGGGGCATATCAAGGTCGGCGACGCGTTCGGCTTCATCGACCCGGTCTTCTCTACCGGGGTGCATCTGGCGCTCGGGGCCGCCAAGGACGCCGCGCAAGTGGTTGAGCTGGCCCTTGAAAGCCCTTCCCGCTACCCAAGAGCGCTGCGTCGGTATCAGGCAAATCTGTGCGATCAGATGGACTGTGCCGGTTGGTTCATCTACCGCATCCGCGACGAGGCCTTCCGTGAATTGCTCTTGAACCCCAGAGATGTGCTGGGTATGGAGCGAGCTGTTATTTCGTTCCTCGCCGGTGATCTGAGCCCCAAATGGCAGATCCGGGCGCGGATCCGCCTTTTCAAGGCGGTGTGGTGGATACGGAATCGCACGGCTCGTCGCCGGAGCGAACACAGGGAGATCACTCATGGAAGCGACCACGGACACGGCGCTGCGGCTTGAGGTGGCAACCCTGATCGTTGACGCGCTGGATCTCGAGGATGTCAAACCCGACGAGATCGAACCGGATGCGCCGCTTTTTGGCGATGGGCTCGGGCTCGATTCAATCGATGCGCTCGAGATCGCCTTTGCCGTCGCCCAAAAATACGGCTTCAAGCTGCAATCGGATGATGCGCGTAACGGCGAAATTTTTGCCTCATTGGATGCGCTTACCCGGCACATCGCTGCCAATCGCGTGAAGTAATCTCGATGGGCGGGGCGCTGTTTCTGGCGGTTCTCGCTGCGATGGGTCTGCACGGGGCGGGCCTCATCTCCGCTTTCGCCCTGGATCTGTTGTTTTGCAGCGCTTTTGCCTACGGACTTGCCAGCATCCTGCATCGGCTGGGAATGACGCGCTGGCTGGCGCTTTTGCTTGGCATCCTCCCTTCGGTCCTGTTCGTGCTTGCCGGTCTTTATCTGGAGGGCCTGCGCGCGACGCCTTATCTGGGGCTGGCGCTGATCAATATGCTGGTCGCCTATGCGTTTTCGACAGGGCTTCGGTCCGAGCGACCTTTGCTGATCATGCAGATGGTGCGCGCGATGAAAGCGGGGCCAGAGGCCGACCCGCCCTTCGAGCACTATGCCTGGTACCAAGGCGCGGCCTGGGTGGGCTTTGCCAGCCTTACTGCCTTGATGGCACTGGCGGCGATGATCTCGAGCTCGGCGCGCGAATGGCTCGGACCCGGGCTGGGCGGCTTTGCGCTGTTTCAAGGGTTGTGGTTCGTGGTCAGCCATGAATATGCGCAATGGCGCTATCAGCGTCCGGAAAGCTGGCGCGACACGATCCGGCTGATGGCCCGGCCCTCGGTCTGGGAGGAGTTCGACCTGTGAGCCTGATCAGTTTTTCCGATGCGCATGCCCTGAGCTGGGAGGATTTCGCCCGCGATGTCGCGCGGACCCAGGCGGCGCTGCGCCCGGCGGGTGATGTCTGCAACATGGCGGCGGATCGGTATGCGTTTCTGGTCGGCCTTGCGGCGGCGCTGCTCAACGGACAGCGCACGATCCTGCCCGCCTCGACGGCTCCCGAAGCGCTGGTGGCGGCGCATCAGGATGCGCGGGACCTGCTGGTGTTCGAGGCATTGCCAGAGGCAGGTCAGGAGCCAGGCGAGCACCTGCTCGACCCGATCGAGCTGCGTGCGGCGTTGGGTGAGGCGCAAGGGGTGATCGATGTCTTTACCTCCGGCTCCACTGGCGCGCCCCAGCGTCATCGCAAGACCTGGAACATCCTCAATCAGGGCGCCGCGATCACCCGAACGGCGCTCGCGCGGCTGGGGCTGAAAAGCGGCACTTGCGGGCTGTTATGCACCACCGCGCATCAGCACATGTTCGGGCTCGAGGCGGCAGTGTTCATGACGCTGGGGCATGGGTTTTCGCTCTATGATGCACCGATCTTTTTCCCTGCCGATCTGGAACGGGCGGTAAAGGTGGCCGAGCGGGCCGGATTGGCGCGCCTTGCCCTCATCACCAGCCCGGCGCATCTGCGCCATCTCGAGGCAGCGCTGCAATCGTTGCCGCAGATCCGCGGGATTGTCTGCGCGACGGCGCCGCTGCCGCTTGCGCTCGCGCAACGGCTCGAAGCGCGCGGCTCTCTGGGCGTCATGGAAGTCTATGGCAGTACCGAGACCGGCTCGCTCGCGCTCCGGCGACCGGTGCGCGATGAGGCTTGGGAAATGCAGATCGGCTTCGAGATCCGCGAGCAGGAGGGGCGTTTTTTCGCCGATGCCCCGCATCTGCCCGGAACCGTCGCGCTTGGCGATGCGCTCGAGATGACCGGCCCGAACCGCTTTCACCTGCGCGGGCGGCTTGGCGAAATGGTCAATGTCTATGGCAAGCGGGCCAGTCTCAATGCGCTCAATGAGGTGCTGCTCGAGACCGAGGGTGTGCTCGACGGGGTTATCCTGCATCAGCAGGCCGAGCAGCGCGATCGCATCGAGGCCGCGATTGTGATCGAGGCGGACAAGCTCGGCGATGAGCCAGCCGCCCTCGCAGCGGTCCGGGCACAGTTTCATCGGCATTTCGATCCGATCTTTGCGCCCAAGCGGGTCCATCTGATGACATCGCTGCCGCGCGGGGGCGCCGGCAAGATTGCTGGCAAGGATCTGGCGCGGCTCAAGCAGCAATGCCTTCTGGCCGAGGGATAGAGCGGCCCGCGGCGCAGCCTCCGCAATAGCAAGAGCCGGTTGCTGCGTAATGGTGACCAAATCCCTGCTGCTCTGATCAAGTCTTTACATTCCATTTACATCAAAAGCGGGCGCAGTTTTTTCTCGCCCGCTTAGCTATTTTTTCATCACGCAAGGCTAGATTGGTCTCACCAGAAGGAAAGACGGTTGTCCGGCAACGGCTTCCCGATCGTCAGAAGACGGACCATAGCGGCCCCGAAGCATCAGGGGCCAAACCGCGGTGCGGAACGCACCCGTTACTGATAAAAGGGAATACAACTATGTCCAGCATTCTGACCAACACTTCGGCAATGACCGCCCTTCAGACCCTGAAGGCAACCAACAACTCGCTGAACGACACCCAGAACATGATCTCGACCGGTAAAAAGGTCGCGACTGCTCGTGACAACGCCGCCATCTGGGCCGTTTCGACCGTCATGCAAGCTGACGTCGATGGCTTCAACGGCATCTCCGAGTCGCTGGCACTGGGCGAGTCCACCGTTGCGGTTGCTCAATCGGCTGCTGAAGAGGTCACCAGCCTGCTGCGCGAAGTGAAAGAGAAGATCGTTGCTGCAAAAGGCGAGAACATCGACCGCGCCAAGATCCAGACCGACATCGTCGCTCTGCGTGATCAGGTTGCCTCGATCGTCAGCTCGGCTCAGTTCAACGGCACCAACCTGCTGGTTGCTGACGCTGCTGACCCGTCGCTCGACGTTCTCGCTTCGCTCGATCGCGACTCGACCGGCACCGTGACCCCGAGCTACATCTCGGTGAACCGCATCGACCTGACCCAAGCTGCTGGTGGCGGCCTGGAGCTTCTGGCTGGCATCGACGTGACCGCGGCTGCTCCGGCAACCGATCCGCTCGATGACATCGAGACGCTGATCCAGACCTCCGTTGACGCGGCTGCTGCTTTCGGTTCGGCCCAAAACCGTCTCGAAATCCAAGGCAGCTTCGTTGGCAAGCTGGTCGACTCGATGACCACCGGCATCGGCTCGCTGGTTGACGCAGACATGGAAGAAGCTTCGGCTCGCCTCCAGGCTCTGCAAGTTCAACAGCAACTGGGTACCCAGGCGCTGTCGATCGCCAACCAGGGTCCGCAGAACCTGCTGTCGCTCTTCCGCTAAGAGCAACTTTACGGGATGGGCCGAAGGCCCATCCCGACCTTTCCCTTAAGTAGATCTCTCGCCGAGTTACTTGGAGAACTGAGTAGATGTATGCGTCTCAACATGCCGCGACCGGCTACGCCCAGACGTCCCGCGCGGTCGGTACCCCACGTTCGCTGGAATACCAGATCTTTCATCGCGTCACTGCCAAACTCTCCGCGATCAAGGCCGAGAAAAACCCAAGTACGAGCGCCCTGGCTGAAGCTGTGGCTGGAAACTCGAAATTGTGGATCGCCCTGGCGTCCGACCTGATGAGCGATGGCAATGCCCTGCCGGAGCAAATGCGCGCCCAGCTTATCAGTCTTGCAGAGTTCTCCCGCAAACATGGCTCCGCCGTCCTGCGCGGCAAGGCCGATGTCAGTGCGCTTATCGAAATCAACACAGCGATCATGCGCGGCCTGCGCACGAGCGCCAATAATCTGGATTGAAGAATTATGTCCGGTCTTGTCCTGAAACTCGGCCCGCAAGAGCGCGTCCTGATCAATGGCGTTGTCATGGAAAATGGCGATCGCAAAACGTCCCTGACCATCAAGACGCCCGGCGCCGCGGTGCTGCGTCTGCGCGATGCGCTGCATCCTGATGACGTCAAAACGCCGGTGACCCGCGCCTATTACACCGCTCAGCTCGCGGTTGCAGGCGAAGTGGAAGAAGCCGCCGCTGCTGCAGAACTGAATGTGCAACTCGATGCGCTTGCCGATGTTTTCGAGAGCACCGCGCAGAGCGAAGTGGTCGAGATCGCCGTCAAGAAACTGCGCGAGCGTAATTTCTACTACGTCATGCGTACCCTGCGCCCGCTGATCGAGATCGAGCGCGAGATGTTTGCCCTGCTCAACCAGCCCGCGAGTGCCGCCTACCCTCAGCACGCGCGCGCCTGAAACCAAGGAAAAAGGCAATGTTCACGGCCATCGTTCCGCAATCCGGTCTGACCGGCTATCGCCTGCTGCAACAGCTTGAAAGTGGCGAGAAAACGCGGCTGGCTCAGGACGCTGCCTTCAAGCGCGACCTTGAGTATTTCAAGGAGAATATCGCTTCGGTCGAGAGTGCCGCCGATCTGGTGGCCGATCGCCGCTTGCTCAATGTCGCGCTGACCGCTTTCGGGCTCGAGAGCGAGATCAACAATCGCGCCTTTATTCGCAAGGTGCTCGATGAAGGCATCGAAAGCTCGGATGCCTTCGCCAACAAGCTCAGCGACAAGCGTTGGTACAAGCTGGCTGAGGCGTTCAATTTCAACGCCGAGAGCTCGCTGGACAAAAGCATCTCGAAGGTCAAATACGCCCTCGATGTCGCGCTGACCCAGAACCCCGATATCGTCAGCACCTCCGATCGCCTCTATGCGCAAAAGCATATCGACGAGATCTCGACCAACGAAGAGCTGGTCTCCGATCGGCGGATGATGAACATCATGCTCTCCGCCTATGGGCTCGGCGAGGAGGGCTATACCTCGATGTTTGTCGAGGCCGCGCTCAATGACGAGTTGACGGATGCCTATGCCGAGGTCGAGCTGCAAAATGACGATCGCTGGGTGAGCCTGCGCGACGTGCTGCCGCCCGATGACGAGACCAGCGGCTTTGCCTCCTTCCAGTACGATGTCGAAAAGCGGCTCATGGAGGGGTTCCTGGTGCGTGGGCTCGATTACGGGCGCACGACCACGACCACAACGACCACCACCACGACGGTCGAGGGCACTGACGGTCAGCAATTGTTGGCTGGTGCGCTCAGCGGTGAGATCATGACCGCCGGTGCGCCGACCCCAGGCGCGGTGGAGACCTCGAGCGCCGTTGCCGCGAGCAATGGCGGCACGGGCGATGACTTCATCCGCCTCGACGAGACCAGCACCAACGCCAATATCAAGGGCAAGGACGGAAATGACACCGTTCTGGGCAGCGATGGCGATGACAAGATCAACGGCGATGGCGGCGACGATTTCATCATTGGCGGCGCCGGCGATGACAACTTGCAGGGCAATGACGGCAATGACGCGATCTATGGCGGCGCCGGCAATGACGACATCTCGGGCGGTGCGGGCGATGACTACCTGAATGGCGGCCTCGGCGATGATGTGATCGACGGCGGCGATGGCAATGACACCATCCTGTTCGGCCAGGGCGCAGACACGGTCACGGGCGGCACTGGCAATGACCGGTTCATCCTCGGCGAACTCAGCGGTAACGTGATCACGCTCTCGGATTTCGATGTCGCGGCCAACGCGGGCGATGACAATGACATTCTCGATCTGTCAATGGTGCTGCCCGATGGGGTGACCGCCGATAATATCGACGATTATGTGCGCCTTGAGGGCTTTTGGAGCTCGCCGCTCGATGAATTGCTCGGGGGCGCTCCCGATTACTGGACGGTGCAGATCGACACCAGCGGCACCGGCAGCGATTGGGTCGATGCCGTGAACATCGCTGGTGATGCGGTCGATCACGATCTCGCCAGCCTGCTCGCCGCTGGCGGCATCGCTCTGCCGGGGGATGCTGGTTCGGCTGGTGAGCCGACCGACCCGCTGCCAGGCTCAAGCACCACGACGACGACGACCACCACCACGACGCTCTATGAAGAGCCAGCGGTGCGCGACTCGATCTCGCAATACGATCTCGAATATTTCCGCGAGAACATGCCCGAGGTCTCCAGCATTGACGATTTTGTCTCTGACACGCGGCTGATGGGGATTGCGCTGAAAGCCTATGGCATTCGCGCAGGCTGGGGCACGACCGGCTACTTCCCGGATCCGGAGATGGTGCGCACCGCGCTTGAGCAAGGCACCAGCGACCCCGACGCCTTTGTAAACCGCATGGGTGACAATCGTATGGTCGCCTTTGTCGAAGCGTTCAACGCGTCGCTGCCGAGCCCGCCGATGGAAGACGAGGCCTTCCTCGATGAGATCACCCGCCGCTTCACCGAGCAGACCTATCAGGCCTCGGTCGGCGAGATGGACAATGACCTGCGCATCGCACTCAATTTCCGCGACACGATTTCGGAGACGCTGGCCTCCTCGAACACCGAGCGTGGCAAATGGCTTCAGATCATGGGCAGCGATGCGATCCGCGGCGTGGTCGATGCGGCCTTTAACCTGCCGTCGGAATTCGCCCAGCTCGATCTGGATACGCAGGTGGACCGGTTGATGGCCCGCAGCCAGCAGCTCTTTGGCAGCTCGAGTGCGACGGTGTTTGAGGACTCGGATAATGTGGACCGAGCCATCTCGCGCTATTTGCTTCAGCAAAGCCTGAGCGCAGAGCTCAATAGCACCGTGCCGGGTTATGCGGCGGTGCAGTTGCTGTCGGGCGCATATTCGAGCAGCTATTGATCGAGACGACGCGGCCGCTAGACCCAGCGCCGCACCCGGCTTGACCAGTCGCTGAATTGCGCGCCAAAGATCTGCCGGAGCATCGCCTCCTCACCGAGGATGAACCGCCGGGTGATCACAAAGGCGAAAGCCGGGATCAGCAGGATCGGCCACAGCGTGCCATCGCTGATCCCAAAGCCGAGCATGATCAGGCAATCGGCGAGATAGATCGGATTGCGCGAAAATCGAAACGGACCCGAGGTCACCAGCTTGGCGGCTTGCTCACGCGGTATGACCGTCGTACGGGCGCGAAACATCACCGCCGCAGCCCAGATCATGAGCGCAAGACCGAGCCCGATCACCAGACGCCCGACAAGCAGGTTCTCCGGGAGCAGGCCAAGCGGGGCGATCTCCTCCAGCCCATAGGCCAGCAGCAAAAAGGCGGCCAGCCAGACGGGCGGCAATTCCAATCGTCTCAGCCAGTGCAGCACCTTTATGGCCCCCCCAAATCTGTTATTCTGCTGCCACTGAGCGCGGCTCCAGCGGCAATCCCTTGAACGCCGCGCGCACATAATCTGCCAGCCGCGAGGCCAGTGGATTATGCGTTCCGCTCACCGCATAAAGATTGATGTTGAGCGAGGGCAAGGTCGGCAATTCGCCGCCATGATCGATCTCGGCCAGATTGATGCTCTCCTGCCCCTGCATCAGGGTACAGATCGCCAGATCCGCGGCAATGGTTGCCACTGCTGCATCGAGAAATTCGGTATCGGTCGCGCTGGTCCATTCGATCCCGGCATCTTCCAGCGCCTTTTGCGAAAGCGGGCGAAAGGCGCAGCGTTGCTCAAAGGAAAGCGGCACCGGTCGCCGCCGCCAGGCGCGCCCGCCATGGGCGCCAACCCAGATCAACGGGCGCCGCTCCAAGGTCTCCCCTCCCGGTTTCAGGCTCGCCTCGGTGGTGATGATGACATCTGCCTCGCCGGATGCGAACTTCTCATGCAGGACCTGACTGAGCGATGAGATCAGACGGACATGCACACCGGGAAAGTCTTCGTTGAACTGGCGCAGGACGATCGGCACATGCGGGTGGATAATGTCATGGGGCGCCCCGAAGACGACCTCGCCGACATGCTCGGGCGTGCTCATCTGCTCGACGATCTCGTCATTGAGTGCGATCAGCTTGCGCGCCAGGGGCAGTAATTCCTCCCCGCGCCGGGTCAGGGAAACCCCACGCCCCTCGCGCGAGAGAAGGGCGATGTCGAGATTCTCCTCCAGCCGCTTGATCTGCATGGAAACGGCAGACTGGGTCAGATGCAGACGCTGCGCCGCGCGGGTCACTCCGCCGGTTTCGGCGATGGCAATGAGGCTGCGCAGAGCGCCGAGATCGAGATTGCGGGGCATGATCAATCTGCTTTCTTGATGGCTATCACAAAAAACATTCGTTTTTCATATTGCTCCTGTCAAGTCATATACATCAGCGAAAGCGAAGCACAGAACGCTTAGCATCACTGAATTTGATGGAGGTCATCATGAAAGCCCATGCGTTTCTCGCCCCCAGCCTTGTCGAGCAAACCGCGAAATCGGTGCAGGAGCTGGCCAACCATAGCACTCTGCACAGCCGTGGTCTCAAGGCGATGCTGGTGCGCTGGAACGAGACCATCCGGTCCCGGCAGGCGCTGGCCCAGCTCAGCCCCGAGCAGCTCGAAGATATCGGGCTCTCGGCTGAGCAGGCAAAGGCAGAGGCTGCGCGCCCGTTCTGGGATGGTGGCCGGTAAGGCCCGCCCTCAGCAATCTTCGCGCGGGGCGCCATATCGCGCCATCTCGGTATAAAGCGCGCCATCGCGCGAAAGATCCGAGCGCAGCAGCGAAAATCCGGCGACCTCGAAAGGGGGAGCGGAGAACAGATTGTTGCGCTCGCACCACGCCTTCAAGTTCGGGGCACTCACCTCGCCCCGACGCCAACGCGCGACCGTCACATGCGGGCGGTAGCGCTTGGCCGGAAGATCGATCTGAGCGCTGCGCGCAGCGGTCTCGACCCGCTCATGCAGCGCCCGCAACGGCGCATTGGGCGCGAGATCGACAAAGGCCAACCGCGCATCGTGTCCGCCGAAATGCCCGACCCCTTGCAGTGCGACCTCAAATGTCTCGATCATCACTGTATCGAGGGCGGAATGGAGATCGTCGAGCCTGTGGCGATCAAGATCGCCCAGAAAGCTCAAGGTGATGTGCAGGTTCTCTTCGGGCTGCCAATTGGCACCGCGCAAATCGCATTGAATGTCATCAATGGCGTCTGCAACCGCGATAGGGATGGGCAGGGCGACAAAGCTTCGGATCATGGCAATCGATGCTGCATGCGCAGCGCGTTAGGAGCTTGCGCCAGCCCTATGCGATCCGGATCGGTCTTGATAGGGCCGGTTTTGCTTTTCTCAGCCTGATGGGGCGGTAATTTCCTCCGCAAAGCATTGCCTTGCGGCTGGATCGGCCTGATAAGCGGGATCCGTTTTCACTGCCTGAGCTGATCGGGTCCTGTTCATCCGCCGAGGAAATTCGATGTCCGACAACACCTTTGGCCGCCTGTTTCGCATGACCACCTGGGGCGAGAGCCACGGGCCCGCGCTCGGCTGTGTCGTCGATGGATGCCCGCCGGGGGTGCTGTTGCGGCGGGAGATGATCCAGCATTGGCTCGATCGACGCAAACCCGGGCAGAGCCGATTCACCACCCAGCGCCAGGAAGCCGATCAGGTGAAGATCCTCTCCGGTGTGTTCGAGGATGAGCGCACCGACGGGCCGCGCACCACCGGCACGCCGATCTCGCTGATGATCGAGAATACCGATCAGCGATCGAAGGACTATTCGGAGATCCGCGACAAGTTTCGCCCCGGACATGCCGACATCACCTATCATCTGAAATACGGGATCCGCGACTATCGCGGGGGTGGGCGGTCCTCGGCGCGTGAGACGGCGGCGCGGGTGGCTGCGGGCGGCGTGGCGCGCGAGGTGCTCAAGACCCTGGCGCCGGGGCTGACGATCCGCGGCGCTCTGGTGCAGATGGGCCCCCATCGGATCGACCCGGCCTCTTGGGATTGGGACGAGGTCGAGCGCAACCCGTTCTGGGCGCCGGATGCGAAGGCGGCGGCGCAATGGACGGACTATCTGGGCGATCTGCGCAAATCCGGCGACAGTGTCGGCGCAGTGATCGAAGTGATCGCGACCGGCGTGCCCGCGGGTCTTGGAGCGCCGGTCTATGCCAAGATCGATCAGGATCTGGCGGCGGCGATGATGTCGATCAATGCGGTGAAGGGGGTGGAGATCGGCGATGGTTTCGCCGCGGCCGCGCTGACCGGAACCGAGAATGCCGACGAAATTGCCATGGGCAATGACGGCGTGCGCTACGCAGCCAATCATGCCGGCGGCGTGCTGGGCGGGATCACCACCGGTCAGCCGCTGGTGGTGCGCTTTGCGGTCAAGCCGACCTCCTCGATCCTCAATCCGCGCCAGACCATCGACAAGGATGGCAACCCTGCGCAGATCATCACCAAGGGACGCCATGACCCCTGTGTCGGCATCCGGGCAGTGCCGGTTGGCGAGGCGATGATGGCCTGCGTGATCCTCGATCATCTGCTGCTGCATCGCGGCCATGTCGGAGCCAATCAGGGCAGCATCGGCACCGAGTGAGCGCGAAGGCGGCGGGGTCAGGGCGCGGCGGCGGCGTCTTCCGTTTCCAGCCCGAGGAACCCGCCCGACTGATGCGCCCAGAGCCTCGCATAGATGCCGCCCTGGCTCTGCAAGTCTTCATGCGTGCCTTGCTCGATGATCTGCCCATCGTCGAGCACCACGATCCGGTCCATCTTCGCAATGGTGGAGAGCCGATGAGCGATGGCGATCACCGTCTTGCCGGCCATCAGATCGTCCAGTGCATCGAGGATCGCGGCCTCCACCTCCGAATCAAGCGCCGAGGTCGCCTCATCAAGCACCAGGATCGGGGCGTCCTTGAGCACGACCCGGGCCATGGCGATGCGCTGGCGCTGCCCGCCCGACAGTTTCACGCCGCGCTCGCCGACATGGGCGTCATAGCCCTCACGGCCATCGGGGTCTTCCAGATCGCGGATAAAGTCATCGGCTGACACCCGCCGCGCCGCTGCGATAGCCGCTTCCTTTCCGGCATCGGGGTCGCCATAGAGGATGTTCTCGAGCACTGAACGATGCAGAAGCGAGGTGTCCTGCGTCACCATGCCGATCTGCGCTCTGAGGCTCTCCTGCGTCACCGCACTGATATCGACCCCGTCGATCAGAATGCGGCCCGATTCGGGATCGAAGAAACGCAGCAGCAGATTGACAAGGGTCGACTTTCCCGCGCCCGAACGGCCCACAAGCCCGATGCGCTCGCCGGGCTTGATCGTCAGGCTGATCCCCTCCACCCCGCCTTTGACCTCACGGCCATAATGATGGCTGACATTCTCAAAGACGATTTCGGCCTTGTTGACCTCCAGCGGCTTGGCGCCAGGGGCATCGACGAGTTCGAGCGGTTTTGATACCGTTTCCATGCCCTCCATCACCGTGCCGACATTCTGAAACAGCATCGACAGGGTCCACATGATCCAGTCAGTCATCGCGTTGAGCCGCAGGACCATGGCCGCACCGGCCGCAACGACGCCGACCGTCACTGCCCCTTCCTGCCAAAGCCAGATCGAGTAGCCAATCACGCCGCCGATCAGCACCACGCTAAGCCCTGTCAGCAGCACCGACAGGGTGGTGAACAAGCGGGTCTGCCGCGCGAAGGTCCAGCGGAACTCCTCCATCGCGTCGCGCGCATATTCCTCCTCACGCTCCGCATGGGCGAAGAGTTTGACCGTCTGGATATTGGTGTAGCTGTCCACGATCCGGCCCGCGAGACGCGAGCGCGCCTCGGCGACATCCTTGCCGATCACGGTGATGCGCGGCACGAACCAGACCGCCACCGCGACATAAAGCGCGAACCACAAGGCCATCGGGATCAGCAGCCGCAAATCGAGCCCGCCAAGGATTGCAGCAGAGCTGATCAGGAAGATGACCGCGTACCAGATCGCATCAATGACCTGAAAGACGGAATCATTGATCGCGGGGGCGAGTTGCAATTGCTTGTTAGCAATGCGTCCGGCGAAATCATTGGCGAAAAAGCCGGTGCTTTGGCGCAGCATATGGCGATGGGTCCGCCAGCGGATCAGCGCGCCCATCGACGGAAAAAAGCCCTGCCCCATCAGCAAGCTGTCAGCGATCATCGCCAGGGGGCGCAGCACCAGCACGATCGCGACCATCCACAAGATCGCGTTGCCATGATCGAGCCAGAACCGCTCCGGGCTCGAGTCGGTGATGCGGTCAACCAGGTCCCCCGCATAAGCGACCAACATCGCCTCCGAGGCGGCGATGATAAAGCCCAGCACCATGGAGAGCAGGACGATCCAGCGGACCGGATGCAGGAAATACCGATAGAAGGCCCAAAGGCTGTTCGGCGGAGGCTGGGTATCGTCATACGGCTGATAAGGGTCTACCAGCCGTTCAAAATACGAAAACATGTGTCAGCCTCTGTTATGTGTCCTGCGCAAGATAAGGTTTTTGCCTTGTCACGGTAGAGGGGGCACGTCATCGATGCATGAAAGTTTTGCTACGATGAAAGGGTGATCGGATGAGTGCAGACAGCGCGCAGCAGGAGCATCGCAAAGATCAGGCGAGCCAATGGTTCTACGGCTTGCGTGACGAGATTTGCGCACGGTTCGAAGCGCTTGAAGACGCCCTCACCGACGGCCCCTTCGCCGACCTGCCCGCCGGGCGCTTTGAGCGCAGCCAGACAAAACGCGCCAGCGAGGATGGCTCGGATGCGGGCGGCGGCGAAATGTCGGTGATGCGTGGGCGGGTGTTCGAGAAGGTCGGCGTGAATGTGTCGACCGTCTATGGCCAGCTCTCCGAGCGCGCGCAGGCCGCCTTTACCGCGCGCAAGGACATTCCGGGCCTCGCGCAGGATCCGCGCTTCTGGGCCTCGGGCATCTCCCTGGTGGCCCATACGCGCAACCCACGTGTGCCAGCCGTGCACATGAACACGCGCCATTTTTGGACACCGGCGGGCTCCTGGTTCGGCGGTGGCTCCGATCTGAACCCGATGATCCCCTTCGATGACCCTGCTGTCATCGCGGATCGGCAGGATTTCCACATGGTCTTGAAAGAAGCCTGCGCTCCGCATGGCGCTGACTATTATGACCGGTTCAAGAAATGGGCCGATGACTATTTCATGATCAAGCATTGGAATGAGGCGCGGGGCGTCGGCGGCATCTTTTTCGACGATCTTGACACCGGAAATTGGGATGAAGACTTCGCTTTTGTCAAAGCCGTCGGGTCAGCGTTCTTGCCATCCTTTGTACCGCTTGTAGAGCGTCGGATGCGCGAAAACTTCACCGATCAGGAGAAGGAGTTCCAGCTTTTCCGCCGCGGGCGCTACGCTGAGTTCAATCTCGTATACGATCGTGGCACACATTTTGGATTAGCAACAGGGCACAACCCTGCTGCCGTACTAATGTCCTTGCCCCCTTTGGCAAGTTGGGCATAACCCTACGGTGCGCAAGGAGCGCAAACTATTGGCCAATAGGGGATTATCATGGCTCGCGTGACTGTAGTGTTCAAATCCGGCGCCCTCCATCAGTTCGACTATGTCGATTCCGATGCAGCCAAACTGGTGTCGAAATGGAAAACGGGCGTTGATGCCGGCTCCAGCGAGCCGATCTACGTCGAAGCCGAGGGCAACAAGCTGAACCGCCTCGCGCTGGTGCCGTCCGAAGTGGTTGCGATCTTCGCAAACATCTAAGGCAGGATGAGAGACGCCGGGCGTCCCTTCCTGAGAAAGACAGAGCGCGATCCGCGATGTGGGTCGCGCTTTTTCATTGCCCGCAACTGCACAATTAGGATTTTGCTACATGGCTGAGCCGAGAATTGCTGTGATCGGCTGGGGCTCCCTGATCTGGGACCTCGACAATCTGACGCCGCATGTCACCGGCGCGTGGGGGATCGGATCTGGACCGGCCCTGCCGCTTGAATTCACCCGCATTTCGCCCAAACGCAAGATGGCCCTGACCGTGGTGATCGATCGCGCCCATGGTGCCGATTGCCCGACCAGCCACATCACCAGCACACGCAGAGAGATCGAGGCTGCGGTGGCCGACCTTGCCGCGCGAGAGCGTGTGCCGGCGCATCGTATCGGCTGGGTCGATACGCAACGCGATGACGGTTTCGGGCCGGATCCGGTGACGCTGGCAGAGGTTGGCCTCTGGTGCCGCGACAATGGCATGAGCGGCGCTGTCTGGACCGAGTTGCCCGCCAACTTCACCGAAGTCACTCGCCAGCCCTTCGGTTTTGACAATGCCCTTTCTTACCTCAAGACGCTCGATGAAGCGTCGCTGGTTGAGGCGAAACGCTATATCGAGGAAGCGCCGAGAACGACGGTGACGCCGCTGCGCAGTGCGCTGTCGCAAGACCCTTGGTGGTTATCCCTCGCCTATGATTGAACGAAAAAGGCCCGCAACAGCTTGCTGCGGGCCTTGTTGATCATCTTAACCCGGCGCAGCGCTTATGCGCGCTTTTGGGCCGTTTTATCCGAGAGCGGATGCGGGATCTTGTCAAGCATCTCGGTCGGGCAGACCTGCCAGAACCGGGCGCGCTCGGTTTCCCAATTGCGCAGAATCTCGGTGCCGCGCGGTGAGTTGGTCTCCTGCACATGGTCCGCGATCAGTTGCATCAACATGGCTTCCCAATAATCGCTGTCCATACGCACTGCGACGACGCTTTCGTCATTGAGATGGGCCGTGAAGGTGTCGTCCTGATCGTAGATCCAGGCCATACCCCCGGTCATCCCGGCGCCGAAATTGTCCGAAACCGCACCGAGGATCACCGCACGCCCGCCGGTCATGTACTCGCAGCCGTTTGACCCGCAGCCCTCGACCACGACATCCGCACCGGAGTTGCGTACCGCAAAGCGCTCGCCCGCCTGGCCATTGGCAAACAGACGGCCCGCAGTGGCGCCGTAGAGGACGGTATTGCCGATGATCGTGTTCTCATGCGGCACGATCGGGCTGTCGAGATGCGGCTTGAGCACGATCGTGCCGCCCGAAAGACCCTTGCCAACATAGTCATTGGCATCGCCATGCACGATGATCTTCAGACCCGGAGCAGCAAACGCACCGAGCGACTGGCCAGCCGAGCCGGACAGGTGGATCGTCAGGTGATCCTCGCGCAGTTTGGAATTGCGCATGCCAAAACGGCGCACGATATGGCTTGAGACTCGCGTACCGACGGTGCGCTGGGTGTTGCGCACGTCATAGTGGAGCTGCATCTTCTCGCCATCATCGAAGAACGGCCGTGCATCCGCGATGATCTGCGCGTCCAGCGTATCATCGACCGCGTTGCGCGGACGCTCACGGTCGAAATGGGTCTCACGTCCCTCATCGACCCGCACCAGCATCGGGTTCATGTCGAGATCATCGAGATGCTGGGCACCGCGGCTCACCTGGCTGAGCAGATCAGCGCGGCCGATCACCTCATCGAGGCTGCGCACACCAAGCTCGGCGAGGATCTCGCGCACTTCCTCGGCCATGAAGGTGAACAGGTTCACCACCTTCTCCGGCGAACCGGTGAACATCGCCCGCAGCTTGGGATCCTGGGTGCAGACCCCGACCGGGCAGGTGTTCGACTGGCACTGACGCACCATGATGCAGCCCATCGCGATCAGCGCAGCGGTGCCGATGCCGTATTCCTCGGCACCCATCATCGCCGCAATCACCACATCGCGCCCGGTGCGGATACCACCATCGGTCCGCAGGGTGATCCGCTCGCGCAGATTGTTCAGGCTGAGTACCTGATGCGCTTCGGTGAGGCCCATTTCAAAAGGCAGTCCGGCATATTTGATCGAGGTCTGCGGGCTGGCGCCGGTACCGCCATTATGCCCGGAGATCAGGATCACATCCGCCTTCGCCTTCGCCACACCAGCCGCAATCGTACCGACCCCGGTCGAGGAGACCAGCTTCACGCAGACCTTCGCGTCCGGGTTGATCTGCTTGAGATCATAGATGAGCTGCGCCAGATCCTCGATCGAGTAGATGTCGTGATGCGGCGGCGGCGAGATCAGGGTCACACCCTTGGTCGAATTGCGCAGCTTGGCGATCATGTCGGTGACCTTGAAGCCGGGCAATTGCCCGCCTTCCCCGGGCTTGGCGCCCTGAGCCACCTTGATTTCCAGTTCCTCGCAATTGTTCAGATACTCCGCATTCACCCCAAAACGACCCGAGGCGACCTGCTTGATCTTGGCGACCTTGTTATCGCCCGAGGATTTCTGCTCGACAAAGCGCGGGTCTTCGCCGCCCTCACCCGAATCCGATTTCGCCCCGATCCGGTTCATCGCGATCGAGAGGGTCTCATGCGCCTCCTGGCTCAGCGCGCCGAGCGACATGCCGGGCGTCACGAAGCGCTTGCGGATCGACGTGATCGATTCGACCTCATCAATCGGCACCGGGTCCGAGGCGGGATTGAAATCGAGCAGATCGCGCAGATGGATCGGCGGCAGGCTGTGCAGGCCCTCCGAGAACCGCTTCCATTGTTTGAAGCTGCCGGTGTTACAGGCGGTCTGCATCGTGTGCATCAGCTTCGACTGCCAGGCATGGGTCTCACCCGATTGCCGCGCCTTGTAGATGCCGCCGATGGGCAGGCTGACATGCGCCTGACCAAACGCCTTGGCATGCAGGGCCAGCGCCTTTTGCTGAATACCGGAAAGACCGATCCCCGAGATCCGGCTTGGCATGCCAGGGAAATACTCGCCTACCAGCGCGCGCGACAGCCCAATGGCCTCGAAATTATACCCGCCCCGATAGGACGAGATCACCGAGATCCCCATCTTCGACATGATCTTCAGCAAGCCGCCATCGATCGCATCGCGGTAGCGTTCCATCGCTTCCGAGATCGACAGCTTGAGCAAGCCTCGCTCGATGCGATCGGCGATGCTCTCTTGCGCCAGATAGGCGTTCACGGTCGTCGCCCCGCAGCCGATCAGCACCGCAAAGTAATGCGGGTCGATACATTCGGCCGCGCGCACCGAGATCGAGCAGAAGGTGCGCAAGCCCTTCTCGACCAACCAGCTATGCACGGCCGAGACTGCAAGGATCATCGGCATCGGCGCGTTCTCGGCGTCGAGGCGCTCATCGGTCAGGATGATATGCCCAACCCCGGCCCGGACCGCCGTCTCGACCTCCTGACGAAGCGTCTCCAGTGCCTCGCGCAGGTCACCATCCGCCCCACGTGCCGGGAACAGACAGTCGAACTCCCGCATCGACTCGCCAAAGGCCTCGCACATCTTGGCAAATTCGCCATTGGTCACGACCGGGCTCGACAGAATCAGGATCTCGGTCTGCTTGTTGGAGTGATCGAGCACGTTCTTGAGGTTGCCAAAACGCGTCTTCAGGCTCATCACCCGCTTTTCACGCAGCGGATCGATCGGCGGGTTGGTCACCTGGCTGAAATTCTGCCGGAAGAAATGGCTCAGCGGGCGATACTTGTCCGACAGCACCGCTGCCGGGGTGTCATCGCCCATCGAGCCGATCGCTTCCTTGGCGTCCACCACCGCCGGGTGCAAGATCGCCTCAAGCTCTTCGATCGAGTATCCGGCCGCGAGCTGGCGTTGGCGCAGCGCGTCCTGATCGTAGCTGCGATCCTCCCGCTCACCGCGGATCATCTCGTCGAGATGAGTGATTTTCTCGATCCACTCGGCATAGGGCTGGGCGTTGGCCAGCTCGTCCTTCACCTCGAAATCATGGAGCATGCGCGCCTCTGCCAGATCGATGGCGAGCATCTGACCCGGGCCAAGGCGGCCTTTCTCGAGAATATTGGTCTCATCAACCGCGACCATGCCGACTTCCGACCCTGCGATCACCAGCCCGTCCACAGTGCGTACAAAGCGCATTGGACGCAGGCCGTTACGATCGGTACCGCCAATGACCCAGCGGCCATCGGTGGCGGCAATAGCGGCGGGGCCATCCCAAGGCTCCATCACCGAGTTGGAATAGGCATACATCGCCTGCCAGGCATCAGGCATGGGGGTGCCGGTATGCGACCAGGCTTCGGGGATCAGCATGGTCTTGGCCATCGGCGCATTGCGCCCTGCCCGAACCATCACCTCGAACACAGCATCGAGCGCCGCCGAATCCGACGAGCCTGCGGTCACGATCGGCTTGATATCTTCCTGGTCCTCACCGAACACGCCGGCCGCCATGCGGATCTCATGGCTCTTCATCCAGTTGATGTTGCCCTTGACGGTGTTGATCTCACCGTTGTGGGCCAGCATGCGGAAGGGCTGGGCCAGCCACCATTGCGGGAAGGTGTTGGTTGAATACCGCTGGTGATAGATCGCAAAGGCGCTCTCGAAATGATCGTCCTTCAGGTCCGGATAGAATTCCGCGACCTGCTCGGCGAGCATCATGCCCTTGTAGATCACGCTGCGGCAGGACAGTGAGCAGACATAGAAGCCGGTCACTTGCGCGGCGGCGACGGCTTTTTCGATCCGGCGGCGGATCAGATACAGCTCGCGCTCAAAGGTCTCGTCATCGACACCCTTGTTATTGGCGATCATGATCTGCTCGATCTCGGGCCGGGTCGCGTTGGCCTTCTCGCCCAGCACCGAGATATTCACCGGCACCTGGCGCCAGCCATAGATCGTGTAGCCGAGGTTGAGCACCTGGGTCTCGACGATGCCGCGGCAGGTTTCCTGAGCGCCAAAATCGGCGCGCGGCAGGAACACCATGCCGACCGCAAGGGAGCCGTCACTGGGGCTGTGCCCGGTGCGCTCGATATGGTTCTTGAAGAAGCGTTGCGGGATCTGGACATGGATCCCGGCGCCGTCGCCGGTTTTGCCATCCGCGTCCACAGCGCCGCGATGCCAGATTGCCTTGAGGGCTTCGATGCCTTTTTCCACCACATCGCGGCGGGGCTTGCCATCGATGGCGGCGATGAAGCCGACGCCGCAGGAGGATTTTTCGTCTTCAAGGCGGAACATGCCATCGCGCGCCAATGCTTCGCGCTGCGCCTCATGTTCGTTCATCCAGTTTGCGCCGATGATAGGTGCTTTGGTCATTGGCTTTCTCCGTCAGCCCCGCTCGCGGGGGCGAATTTCGCTATCGTTTCTGCTTCGCTGAGGCGCGGGGCTGTATCGGCGAAGCGGTAATAGGGCGCCGCGCAATCGGCGAAGATATGCTCGAAGATCTCGCGATCCGGGTCGATGTCGAGTGCACCGGCGGATATGGCCCAATCGGTGCTGGTCGGGTCCGGGCTGCCCCAGAACAGCGTCGATCCGCATTCACCGCAAAAGCCGCGACGTCCCCAATCCGAGCTTTGCCACCATTTCAGGCCGCGCGGCTCGGTCACGGTGATACCGCCTGTCATGCGCGCCGCCATGAACGGGCCGGATGCGGCCCGGCGGCACATCTTGCAGTGACAAACGCCGATCCCGCGCTCGCTGAGCACGCCCTCGAACCGTACGGCGCCGCAATTGCAGCCACCGGTGACGATGTCAGACTTCGTTGCGCTCACGCTTTGCTTCCTTAACGTAATGAGGGGCCAGAAAGGCGACATTGCCGAGCATGAACAGGATCGACCCGGCCAGCGCCAGCGCGTCACCGCTGCGCCAGGAGGCGGCGATGAACAATGCCGCGCAGGCGACAAACAGCCACCAGCCGAACCGCTCGCTCTTTTCCTTGTTCATTCCGGTCTCCCGCCGCTTGGGCGCTTCTACTCTGCTGCCACCTTGGCTGCCTTGTTGCCGAGCAGCTCTGCCTCGATCGCCTCCGCCGCTTCGCGCCCATCGCGGATCGCCCAGACGACCAGAGAGGCGCCGCGCACGATATCGCCGACCGCATAGACGCCCGGCAGCGCGGTTTGCTTGGTGCGGAAATCGGCCTTGATCGTGCCCCAGCGGGTCACTTCGAGCCCATCAACGCCCCAGAGTTTCGGCAGATCCTCGGGCTCAAAACCCAGCGCCTGGATTACCAGATCCGCGTCGAGCTCGACCTCGGCGCCGGGGATCTCCTCGGGCGATTGGCGCCCCGAGGCATCGGGGGCACCGAGCCGCATACGCGCGACCTTGACCCGCTCGACCTGCTTGCTGCCCGAGAAGGCTTTGGGAGCGGAGAGCCACTCGAACACCACGCCCTCTTCCTCGGCATTGGCAACCTCGCGCTGCGAGCCCGGCATGTTGGCCCGGTCGCGCCGATAGAGGCATTTCACCGAGGACGCGCCCTGACGAATGGCGGTGCGCACGCAGTCCATCGCCGTATCGCCGCCGCCGATGACGACGACCTTCTTGCCATTGGCATTGAGGGTGCCGTCCTCAAAGGCGGGGACACTGTCGCCAAAGCCGTTCTTGTTCGAGGCGGTGAGATAGTCGAGCGCCTGCACGATCCCGTCGCTGCCCGCGCCCGGTCCGCCGACCTGGCGCAGTTTATAGACGCCGGTTGCGATCAGCACCGCGTCATGCGCGCTGCGGATCTCATCAAAGCTGATATCCTCGCCGACATTGACGCCGAGCTTGAAGGTCACGCCCGATTTCTCGAGCTGCTCGTTGCGGCGCATCACGACGTCTTTTTCGAGCTTGAAGCCGGGGATGCCATAGATCATCAGACCGCCTGCGCGGTCATAGCGATCATAGACCGTCACCTGAAAGCCCTTGCGGCGCAGCATGTCAGCCGCCGCCAGCCCGCCAGGTCCGGCACCAATGATGCCGACGCTCTGCTCGCGCTCGACCGGCGGCGCGATGGGCGCGACCCAGCCTTCTTCCCAGGCGGTGTCGGTGATGTATTTCTCGACCGCCCCGATGGTGACAGTGCCATGCCCCGATTGCTCGATGACGCAATTGCCTTCGCACAGGCGATCTTGCGGGCAGATCCGACCGCAGATCTCGGGGAAGGTGTTGGTCGCCTGGCTGACTTCCCACGCCTCGCGCAGCCGACCCTCTGCCGTGAGTTTCAGCCAATCGGGGATGTTGTTGTGGAGCGGGCAGCCGGATTGGCAATAGGGCACGCCGCATTGCGAGCACCGCGCCGCCTGTTGCTCGGCCTTTGCCTCGATGAATTCCTGATAGATTTCATGAAAATCTTGCGCGCGCTCATCGGCCTTGCGCTTCTCGGGCATCTCCCGGTCGACATTCACAAATTGCAGCATTTTCTGCGGCATCGGGTCTTGGCTCCGCTCAGATTTGGGTGGGGGGTCGTCTTACCTAAGCAGGTGCATAACGGGTTCGTGCGTAAAAGTATAGTCAGTAATGCTGACCAAAAACCGCTCTTGACCCAATTTGCCAACGCCAGCGCCCTTTTGTGCGTCGTCAAAAAAGGGCTCAAATCGGACCTATCTATCTTCACCTTGTATTTTGCCCTTCGGTGCGCGAGGCAATGGGCGTCGGCAGAGTTCGTCGCCGAGCAGCTTTGGGAAGGGGAATTCCAGTTGGGATCGGAAACCGCATTGAGCTTGTGGGAGCTCTCCATTCTGGCGATCGTCCAGGGGATCACAGAATTTCTGCCGATCAGTTCTACCGGGCATCTGGCGATCGCGCGCGAAGTGTTCGGGTTGCAGGCCGAGAACAGCGTCATGTTGGATATCGCTCTGCATCTGGGCAGTCTTCTGGCGGTGCTTCTGTATTTCTGGCGCGATATCCGCAGCGCCTTTGTCGGCCCCTTCTGCCTTGTCGCCGACTTGTCGCGCGGCGATCCGCTGCGTTTTCAGAGCCGTCTGGCGATCTTGCTCCTGATCGCGACAATCCCGGCGATCGTGGTTGGTCTGATCATGAGCGCGACCGGTTGGGATGAGTCGGTCCGCACCTTGGAGGTTGTCGGCTGGACCACGATCATCTTCGGCATCCTGCTCTGGGTGTCTGATCGTTTCGCAGATCGTGGCCGCAGCTTGCACGATTGGCGCTATTCCGAAGCCGTCATGATGGGCGTGGCGCAAGCGATTGCCTTGCTGCCGGGCACGTCCCGCTCCGGTATCACCATGACCGCAGCGCGATTCCTCGGGTTCAGCCGAGTCGAGGCGGCTCGGGTTTCCATGTTGATGGCGATCCCGGTGATCCTGGCGGCATCGGCCAAGCTCTTTTACGATCTCGCGAAATTCGGCGATGTCGCGCTCGGCCTTGATATCGCCGTCGCGGCGCTGCTCGCGTTTCTCGCTGCTTATGCTGCCCTGGCGGTCATGATGCGGATGCTGGTCACCACCAGCTTCACGCCCTTCGTGATCTACCGCTTGCTGCTGGGCGCAGTGCTTCTCTGGCTCGCCTATCAGTGAGCCCGGTCAGGGGTGCCTGAATGATCAAGCGCCCCTGGCCTCAGTCGGAACACCGGCTCAGTATTACCGGATATTGGCGGTCTCTACCGAGTAGCTCTTGTCAAACTGCCCATGCGGGCGATAGCGCCACAGGTAGCTTGGCACCACGGCCTCGATCGAGCTGGGCGCATCAACGCCGAGCGCGGCGAGACCAGGGGCTCCCTCAGGGGCGACATTGTCACTCTCCAGCATCCGCAACTGATCGCGGGTCAGAAGCGTGTTCTGAGCGAAACCGAGCGAGACATAGGGGATCAGGTCAAAGAACCATGCCTTTATACGCGCGATCCAGAATGGCACCTCAATCTTGACCCGAGGACGGTGCGCCTCTTCGAGTGTGTAATCGATCAACTCGCGAAAGCTGTAGCTGCGCGGGCCGGTCAGGGTGAAGGTCTGCCCGTCGGTCGCACCATCTTGCCCCGCTGCGAGGAACGCTTGCGCGACATCATCGACATAGACCGGCTGGAACCGGGTCTGGGCGGCGAAAACCGGCATGATCGGCGTGTAGCGGGCCAGGCCGGCGAAGCGGTTGAAAAATTCGTCTTCCGGACCAAACACGATCGAGGGTCGCATGATCACAGCTTCCGGGAAAGCCGAGCGCACCGCCGCCTCGCCCGCGGCCTTCGTTTGCGCATAATCGCTCTCGCTCTGCGCATCGGCCCCAAGCGCCGACATGTGAATAAAGCGCGGCACGCCCATTGCCTTTGCCAGCGCGGCGACGCGTCCGGCGCCCTCGTCATGCACGGCTTCAAAGCTCTGCTTGCCGGTCGGGGTGAGGATACCAACCAGATTGATGGCCAGATCGGCGCCTTGCAGTGCGGCGCGCACCGAGCCTTCGTGGCGGATATTGGCCTGAACCGGCTCGACCTGCCCCACAGCGCCATAGGTGCGCAGCGAGAGCGCTTCATTGGGGCGACGCACCGCGACACGCACGCGCCAGCCTGCCTTGGCAAATTTCTGCACCACATAACGGCCGACAAAGCCCGACCCGCCAAACACGACGACCAACGGCATCCGATGTCCCTCTTCGCTTGAGCCTGGCCGCAGCGCGACCCGATCCTTCTCCCTCTACCGCCCGAGCGCGGGCACCACAAGCCGGTTGAGGCGCTATGCCTCGCGTCCGCTGTGGGAGATGGGCGAAAAATTAATCCGCCGAGCTAAACGCGCAGTTGACAGCGCTCCTCGCGGTGATTAGGGAAAGCGTCTCCGGCAAGAGCGACAGCGACTTGCCCGGGCCCAGATGGCGGAATTGGTAGACGCGCTGGCTTCAGGTGCCAGTGACCTAACGGTCGTGGAGGTTCGAGTCCTCTTCTGGGCACCATCATTTTCCCTATTATGTTCCTAGATGCATGCCGCATGCATGGGAGCCCCTTTCGCTAAAGCGCACGCCGCTTGCGGTGGGATGCTCGGAGCATCGGGCTCGCCGGGAAAACCGGGATTCTGTAAGCAAGCGCGATTGGCGATCTTTACTCAAGTCCGTGGCGCGTCGGCGCAAGTCAGTCCGCTTTCTGAAGCGCTTTTTGGAGCCCGGCCGTGAGGCTGGCCTGGCTGAACGGTTTGGTGACGATGGGAGCATCCTTGAAATCCGCCAGCAGACCGGAGGTCTCGCCATAGCCGGTGGCGAACACGAACGGCTTGCCCAGCTCAGTAAGACGCTCCGCGACCGGGAGGCTGTTTTCCCCGCCAAGATTGACGTCCAGAACGGCGAAGTCCGGCGCGTGCTCGTCGATCATGCGCAATGCCTCCTTTACGGTTGAGGCGACAAGCACATCGACGGCGCCAATTTCCTTCAGAAAGTGTTCGCCGTCCATCGCGATGATCATGTTGTCTTCGAGCAGCAGTGCCTTGCCCGATACGGGGTGATGCGCCTCGGTCTTCTGGCGGGCCGCAGTGCCGGGCATCGGAAGCTGGGGCGCGGTTGTCGCATCGAAGCTCTCGATATGGATGGCTGGGATCATGAAGCGGGCTTTCAGACCCGTTAGGGCGAATGCCACTTCTGCAGTGCCGCCCAGTTCAAACGGAATGGAGCGTTCGATGACGGTGGAGCCGAAGCCGCGCCGCATGGGCGCGGGCGAGTGCATGGATTCGCGCGCTGACCGTCTCGGTAAATTCTGTGACAGAGGTCGTCTCAGAGCGGCTCTGGCTTACCAGTCCGCGAATAAGATTGAGGATGTTCCGGACGCGGTGATTGAGCTCGGCGATGAGAAGTTCCTGCCGCTCATGGGCGCGCGCCCTGTCTCGATGCGCTGCATCTGAGATGCGGAGGACAACCTCCAGCAACGTCACCCGGATCGCTTCGGCGACCCGCAATTCGCTGGCTGTCCATTCTGCACTGTGGCCGCGAACGGTTTCCTGCCAGGCCTCAAAGCTCTTGCGTGGTGTCAACCGAGCGCCATGAGGGCCGACCTCTACCGGCTTCTCGGGGTTCCCTGCCCATTTGACCGATTTGGCGACTTCCTGCCGGAACAGGACAATGTAGTCGCGTGGGGTGCGCGATACTGGCAGCGCGAGCAGACCGGCGCCGCGGCCCACGTAATCCGCAGCGGGCGGGTGAACCTTCTGAAGATTGTCGGTCGCAAAGGCGCGACTGGTCGCGGTGGTGTTGAGGAAGCGAACGAGCGGGAGGAACTCCTCTTCGCTCGGCGCTGTGCCAACGGACTGGAAGCGACCATTGATCCACCCCGCCGCGCCGTCGAATTGGATGGAGGACGAGAGCCCGCGCACAACGGTTTCGAAGTCCTGTTCGATATCGGCTCCTTCGGCCAATTGCGCCATGAGCTTGTCGTGAAGACCGCGTGCGCGCTCTGCATCGGCATGGGCGCGGGTCGTTTCGATTTGCTCGAGGACGAAGCTGAACATCTGCCCGAAGAGGTCGCAGGCGGTTTTCAGCTCGTAGCTCAGTACTCTGGACTCACGATGATGAAGCGCAAAAAGGCCCCACAGCTTGCCGCGCTGGAGGATGCTGATCGACATGGACGCCTGCACGCCCATGTTGCGCAGATACTCAAGATGGATGGGGGAGACAGCGCGGAGCCCGCTCAGCGACAGGTCCAGCGGCGCGCCCTCTGAATTTCTCGCGGGGATGATCTCCGATACATTGTCGTTTACGTCAGAGATGATGCGCAACAGGGACCGGCGATACAGCTCGCGCGCCTGTTTGGGAATGTCGGAGGCCGGATATCGCAGCCCGAGAAAGGGTTCGAGACCGGAAGCGGCCGATTCTGCAATGACTTCGCCGGTATTGTCGGGTCGAAAGCGATAGACCATCACCCGGTCGAAACCTGTCAGTGCCTTCACGAACCGTGCGGCGGTCGCGCAGGTCTGCTCCGGAGTTCCGCATTGCTTGATGCGTTCGATCATCGGCCGGATGTAGGAGAGATAGTCCTTGCGCCCGTCCTCGCCCTCGCGCGGCTCAAACTCCAGGATCACGCTGCGCCCGGAGACATGCATTGCCACGTCGAAGAGGCGATCATCATTATTCAGGACCTTCGCGCTGAAAAGCCGCTCGATCGAGTCCTCTCCGCTGAGCATTTGCAGCCTGCTGCGCAGATCATGCATCGCCTGGTCGCGGAGCAAGTCGCGTAGGGGGCGACCGATCATGTCTTCGGCATCGAGGCCGAGATGGTCGCTGACATTGCGCGAGGCGTGCATCACGATCCAGTCGCTCGAGACAGCGATCAGGCATCCAAAGGACTGTACGTGACCGAGAATATGGATGGGCTCGCGGTCACAATTGATGAGGTCGACATCGCCTCGCGGGTCGATAGGGGGTGTCGTTGTCATGACTGCTTCAACCCGTCTCTTAGATGCGCCCGAAGCGCGTTCTCGAATGTTTCAAAAGCACTGAGTGCGCCTTGGGATGCCAGTGGTAAATCGAGACGATTGTTTGCAGCCTGCTCCAGCGCGAGCAGAAATTCGCGCCAAAGAGGCTGCCCGTCTCCATGCGTCAGATAGCGCATGTTCGCGATCACATCCGGCGCTTTGGAGCTCTTTGCCCGCCCGCACAACAGTCGGGCGCCCATCCGGCTGCCCTCGAGAACATAGAGCGCTCCCCAAGCTTCATCGGTTGAGTAGGGCTGGGTCGATCTTGCGTCGAGAGGCGCTGCCTTTGCGTTGAGCTGCGCAAGGTCCTGCCGGATTGCGTCGGACCGGCGCCTCTGCGCCCAATCTGGCAGCAGCGCTTGAACCCCGCTTTGCTCAAGGCGAGCCTCGATCAGGCCGAGCGCCTCGCAACTTGCTCGTAGAAATACAATGTACTCCGCCCGCTCGGCGAGATCCATCCTGGAGGCGAGTTGATCCACACGCTCATGCATGCCGCGCGTGGAGCGTTGGAGATATTCGCGCGCCTGATTCATTGCACCCTCCAAGCACCCCCTCCCTTGCGTGCACAAGTAGACACAGCGGGATTTTGCTGTCTGTTCAAAAGTGCACTTAACGGGAACTCTTCGCGGCGTTTTGCGTAGATTTTGGGTTCGCAATGCAAAGCAGAAACAGGAGCGCGATTTTGAGCATGACGACAACGCCCGCCTCGCCGCGACAGGTCGAGAGGCCCGAAAACGAGCTGCTGGCGCATTTGACTGACAACGATCTCGACTTGCTCACCCCGATTTTCGACACGTGGGCGGGCGAGGAGGGGCATGTTCTGTTCGAGCCTGGGGATCGCGTCGACTACACATATTTTCCGTGCGCCAGCAGCGCGGTTTCGTTGCGTGTGATGTTCGCAGATGGCAGCAATGTCGAAACCTGCCTGATTGGCCGTGAGGGCGCAGTTGGAGGGATCGTGAGCGAGGGCCATCTGCCAGCCTTCACACAATCGGTGGTGCAAATTCCCGGGCATTTCCTGCGGGTGCGCACTGCGCGGCTGGAGGAGGCCAAGGAAGCGTCCGCTCGGATCCGGAACCTTTTCACCCGCTATGCCGATTGCCTGCTGTCGCAGGTATTTCAGGCAACGGCTTGCAATGCCAGCCACTCGATCGAACAGCGCACCGCGAAATGGATTGTCTCCGCGCTCGCTCGTTCGGGCGGCGATACTGTGCCGCTGACCCAGGAGCAACTCGGCGGCATGCTGGGCGTGGGGCGGAGCTACGTCAACCGGGTGATGGGGAATTGGCAGTCGGAGGGCGTGGTGGATTGGCGCCGCGGCAGCGTGATCGTTCGCGATTTGCCTTCGCTTCGGGAAAAACAATGCGGGTGCAATAGCGCCGTCGCTTCGCATTTTGCGACGGTGTTGTCTGAAGTAAATACAGGCGGCGGCGGCTCCTAACCGCTTTCGCTGCGATCGGCGCAGGCTGGCATGCGCATCTCGACATTCTCAGCGCGGAGTTGGCGGGCGACCACCCGGCGTCGTTCTGGGCTCGTTGGAGCGCGCTGCGCACTGACTATGAGGCTCGCGCCCCTTATCGCAGCACGCTGCGGCCGATCGCTGCCGGGGCGACCGAGACCGATTTGATCACCGCATAGCAGGCATCCCCGGCTTTGAGATCGAGGGCTGCGCCCGAACGTTTGGTGATCCGCGCGAGGATCTGCTCTTGCCCCGCGCGCAAGGTCACCAGCATGCCCGGCCCCCGGCCCGGTTGCACGCTGACCACGACCGCCTCCAGCACATTCAGCGCCGAGATCGCCTCCGGCCGGTGCAGGGCGAGCATCACGTCCTGCGCCTCGATCCGCAGCCGGATCGCGCTGCCCGGTGCAATTGCGTTGTCGGGGATCAGAAACCGCCCGGCAGAGCTTGCCACTTCCGCGAGCCCATCGGGATGGCGCTGCGCGACCACGCCGCTGATGATCGCCCCGGCTTCCATCGGGCTGAGATTGGCCGCCAGCGCCGCATCCGAGAAGAACGCACCGGCCGCGCCCTGCCCGATGATCCGCCCCTGCTTGAGCGCGACCACATGGTTGGCCAGCCGCGCCGCTTCCGCCGCCGAATGGCAGACATAAAGGATCGGGATCGCAGCCTCGCTGCGCAGGCGCTCGAAATAGGGCAAGATCTCTTGCTTGCGCGCCTCATCGAGCGCCGCAAGCGGCTCATCGGCAAGCAGGATCTGCGGCTCGCATAACAGCGCCCGCCCAATGGCAACCCGCTGCTTTTCACCGCCCGACAGCAAGCTTGGCCGCCGCCCGAGCAGGCTGGCGATGCCGAGCATCTCGACAACATGATCGAAAAGCGCCGTGTTGGCGGGGCGGTCCTGACTGGGGCGGTCTTGCCTCCATCGGCCTTGCATCCAGCGGCCATAGAGCAGGTTCTGCCGCACGCTCAGATGCGGAAACAGCCGTCCCTCCTGAAAGATATAACCGGTGCGGCGGCGATGCGGCGGCACAAAGACACCGGCTTGCGTGTCAAGCAGCACCTGCCCAGCCACCGCGATCCGGCCCTCATCCGGTCGCAGCAGGCCCGCCACCGCCTGGATCACCGAGGTCTTGCCCGAGCCCGAATGCCCGAACAGAACCGTGATCCCGCTCGGCGCCTCGAACCGGGTCTCGAGCGTGAAATCGCCCATCCGATGGTGAAGGTCGACCTGCAAACTCATCGGCCCGCCACCCAATCTGCGATGCGGCGCGACAGCATCTCGGAGAGCAGCAAGGCCAGCATTGATATCGCAATGGAGACCAGCACCAGCCGGGTCGCCGCTGCCTCGCCGCCCGGCACTTGCAAGAACGCATAGACCGCCGAGGGCAGGGTCTGGGTCTTGCCGGGGATGTTGGAGACGAAAGTGATCGTCGCGCCGAACTCGCCCATCGCCTTGGCGAAGGCGAGGATCAGGCCGGCGAGCATCCCAGGCAGAATCAGCGGCAGGGTGATGGTGGCAAAGCCGCGCAGCCTGGATGCCCCCAGGGTCGCCGCCGCCTCCTCCAGCTTCGGGTCGACCGCCTCGATCGACAGGCGAATCGCGCGAACCATCAGCGGAAAGGCCATCACCGCCGCCGCCAGCGCCGCGCCGGTCCAGCGAAAGGCAAAGACGATGCCGATCTCCTTGAGCGGCCCGCCAATCGGCCCCTGGGTGCCAAAGCCGAGCAGCAGCAGATAGCCGGTCACCACCGGCGGCAAGATCAGCGGCAGATGCACCAGTCCGTTGAGCACGCTCTTGCCGGCAAAGCGCCACCGCGCCAGTGCATAGGCGACGAAGACCGCAACCGGCAGGCTGCACAGGCTCGCCCAGAAGGCGACCTTCAATGAGAGCAGGACGGCGCTCCACGCCTCTGGTCCAAGCCAGCTCATCGCCGCCGCCTAACGTGAAAGCGCGGCAAAGCCGTGCCGCTCGAACACCGCTTGCGCCTCGGGGCTGCGCAGATAGGCAAGAAGGGCAGCACTGGCGGGCGTATCGCTCCCGGCGATGCGGGCCGCCGGATAGCGGATCGGGGTGTGGGAATGGGCGGGGAAGGTGGCGAGCACATGCACAGCCGGGCTCGCTCGGGCATCGGACGCATAGACGATGCCAAGCGGCGCTTCGCCGGAGGCGACCAGAGCCAGAGCGGCTCGGACATTGTCGCTCTGTGCGATCTGCCCTGCAACCTGCTCCCAAAGCGTCAGCGCTTGCAGGGCTTCCTTCGCGTAGATCCCGGCGGGGACCGCCGCGACCAGCCCCATCGCCAGAACTCCGCCATTCAGGAGCCCCGCCAGATCAAGCTCCGGACCGAGCGCGACCGGGCTCGCATCGGCGCGGTGGGAGATCAGAACCAGCGTGTTGCCGATCAGATCGAACCGGGACGCCCGATCGATCAGGCCGCGCTCTTGCAGGGCGTCCATCCAGGCCGCGTTGGCGCTGATGAACACATCCACCGGGGCGCCGAACTCGATCTGGCGGGCCAGCGCCGAGGAGCCGGCAAAGGAAAAGGTGATCTCATGCCCACTGTCGCGCTCGAAATCCGCCCCGACCTCTTTGAGCGCGTCCATGAGACTGGCAGCGGCGAAGACGGTAATTTCCTCCGCTTGCGCGCGCCCGAAGCCGGGCAGGCACAGCGCGATGCCCGCAAAGAGCCCCGCGCCGAGCAGAAGCGATCGGATGGCCGCGATGGCGAAAGGGGGTCTGCGCATGCACCGGGAGCCTTGGCAAAGGGAACGACCGCACCTTTATCGCGTGGCGGCGGGGGCGCGTGCAAGCCCCTCATCCGTCTTATCCCTCGGGGTGCTCGAGCGCGGTCAGGCGCCGCGCCATGATCCAGCTGAGCCCGGCCATGGCCGCAGCGGTGCCAAGGCAAAGCGGCAGGCCGCCGATCTGATAGGACACCCCTGAAAGCAGCGTGCCGAGCAGCCGCCCGACCGCGTTCGACATGTAATAGAACCCGACATCCATGCTCACCCGTTCGCCCTTGGCAAAGGCGAGGATCAGGTAGGAATGCGCGGAGCTATTGACCGCGAAGACCACGCCGAACAGCAGCAGCCCGGCGATCAGGATCGCGGTGAGCGTGTCGCTCGGCCCATCACTGAGCGCGGCAGCGATCGCCAGCACCGCCGGGATGCTCGCCAGCAGCGCGACCCAGAGCACCGCGAGGCGGACGATCTCGGCAACCGGCTTGCCCTTCGCCTTCAGAACCTGCGGCGCCAGCGCCTGCACGGCGCCATAGCCGATGATCCACAGCGCCATGAACCCGCCCACGAGAAAGAATGCGATCCGGCTCTGCTCGGGCGAGCCATCGGAAAACACGCTGTGGAAATAGATCGGGATGCCGACCACGAACCACACATCGCGCGCGCCGAACAGGAATACCCGTGCCGCCGAGAGCCAGTTGATCGCCGGATCCTTCGAGAAGACATCGCGAAACGGCACCCCGGCGCGTCCACCGGGCAGGCCCTGCGGCATGCTCGCGGCGCTCAGCAGCAGCACCGCCGACAGCACGGCGGCCATCGCCAGCACCGAGACCTCGAACCCGAACCACGCCAGCAACCCGGCGCCGAGCAGAAACCCGAGGCCCTTGACCGCGTTCTTGCTGCCGGTCAGCACCGCCACCCAGCGAAACAGCGCCCCCGATTGATCCTTCGGCACCAAGAGCTTCACCGAGCTCTTCGCGCTCATCTTGGTGAGGTCCTTGGCGATGCCCGACAGGCCCTGAACCACCATCACGAAAGCGACCGAGGCGGCGACCGACCAGGTCTCGTCCAGCATCGAGAGCGCCAGCAACGCCCCGATCTGCAAGGCAAGCCCGGCATAAAGCGTGCGCGTGAGGCCAAAGCGCGCCGCCAGCCATCCGGCGCCCAGGTTGGTCAGCACCCCCATCAGCTCGTAGCCGAGAAAGAGGTAGGCGAGTTGGATCGGGTGAAAGCCAAGCTCATGAAAATGCAGCAGAACCAGCATCCGCAGCGCGCCATCGGTGAGCATGAAGGCCCAATAGCCCAAGGTCACTACCAGATAGGCGGCGCCGATCCCCTCGGGCCGGTTGGTGATCGGATCACTGCGCATCGCGCGTCCCCCCTCCGCTCAGACTACAACGTAGCCGCGACCAGCCGCGCGACATCGGCAAGCCGGCTCGAATAGCCCCATTCATTGTCGTACCAGGCGTAGATCTTCGCCTGCGTGCCATTCACAACCATGGTCGAGAGCGCGTCGATCACCGCCGAGCGAGGATCGTTGACGTAGTCGGACGAGACGAGCGGGCGCTCCTCATAGCCCAGGATCCCGCGAAGAGGGCCCTCGGCGTAGCGCTTGAGCAGTGCGTTGACTTCTTCGGCGCTGCTCGGGCGTTCGAGCTCGAACACGCAATCGGTCAGTGAGGCATTGAGCAGTGGCACCCGCACCGCATGGCCGTTTAGCCGCCCCTTGAGCTCGGGGTAGATCAGGGTGATCGCGGTGGCTGAACCGGTGGTGGTCGGGATCAGCGAATTGAGCGCCGAGCGCGCCCGGCGCCAGTCCTTGGCCGGGCGATCGGCGATGGTTTGAGTGTTGGTGACATCATGCAGCGTGGTGATCGAGCCATGCTTGATGCCGATCTCCTCATGGATCACCTTCACCACCGGCGCGAGGCAATTGGTGGTGCACGACGCCGCCGTCACCAGGTGGTGCTGTTCAGGATCATAAAGAGCGTGATTGATGCCATAGACGAGGTTGAGCGCGCCCTCTTCCTTGATCGGCGAGGACACCACCACTTTCTTCACGCCGGCGGCGAAATAGGGCGCGGTCTTGGCCACCGTCTTGAAAGTGCCGGTGGCATCAATGACCAGATCCACTCCCAGCTCGGCCAGCGGCAGCGCCTCGATCGTGGCGTGGCTGGTGGCGCGGATGCTCCGGCCATTGATCGTCACGCTCTGCGCATCGGCGGCAAAATCGGCGGCCCAGCGCCCATGCACGCTATCGAACTCGAGCAGATGCGCGAATTGCGCCGGATCGCCGAGCCGGTCATTGATCAGCACGATCTCGCCATCAAAGCCGCCTTCGATCAGCGCCTTGAGGCAGAGCTTTCCGGTGCGGCCGAGGCCATTGAGGGCAATCCTGGTCATTTCAACATCTCTTGGCTGCGGCCTGTTCGGCCCTGTTCAACATCGCGCAGGCTTCCGGATGCCCCTGACAGCAATCATCGGCGAGAAAGCCCAGCAACCGTCCCGCCTGCTCAAGCTCGGCCCGATAGAGGATCGAGCGCCCTTGCCGCTCCGAGCTGATCAGCCCGGCCCGCTCCAGCTCCGCGAGCTGGTTGGAGGCGGTGGAGGCGCGCAGGGTCAGCGCCTCGGCGATCTCGCCAGCGGCCATGGGGTTCGGAGTGCTCCGCACGAGCAGGCGGAAGATCTCGAGCCTTCCTTCATGCGCCAGCGCGGAGAGCAGGGCGACGGCATGCATTGTTTCCATGTTTCATGTAATAATGAAGTTTAGCGCGCTTGTCAAGCCTTTGGGCGCCCCGTCTTGCCCCCGGTCGCGTCTCGCCCTTGGTTGCGTTTTGCCCTTGATCGCGTCTTGCCCCCGAACTACCGGCATCCGGCAGGCCGGGGGCAGAAAAAGCAGGTTACTCCGCCGCGCGGGCGAGATCCGGGGCCAAAGCCTCGGCGGTCAGAGCCTCCAGCGCTTCCTCGAGCGCCATCACCTTCTGGCCTTGCTCGCCCAGTCGGCGCACCGAGACCGTCCGCTCCTCGACTTCCTTGCGGCCCAGCGCGATGATCACCGGCACCTTGCCATCCGAGTGCTCGCGCACCTTGTAGTTGATCTTCTCGTTGCGCGCGTCGATCTCAGCGCGGATCCCTTTGGCGCGGAGCATCTCGACAATCTCCCCGGCATAGGCGTCGGCGTCGGAGACGATCGTTGCCACCACCACCTGACGCGGCGCGAGCCAGAGCGGGAAGCGGCCAGCATAGTTTTCGATCAGGATGCCGAGGAAGCGCTCGAATGAGCCAAGAATTGCCCGGTGCATCATCACCGGACGGTGCTTGCCGCCATCCTCACCGACATATTCGGCATCGAGCCGCTCGGGCAGGTTGAAATCGGCCTGCAAGGTCCCGCATTGCCACTCGCGCCCGATCGCATCGGTCAGCTTGAAATCGAGCTTCGGACCATAAAACGCGCCCTCGCCCGGGTCGACCTCATAGGGCAGGCCCAGTTTCTGGATCGCCTTTTCAAGCGCCGCTTCCGCCTTGTCCCAGACCGCGTCCGAGCCAACCCGGACCTCGGGGCGGGTCGAGAGCTTGATGTCGAAACTGTCAAAGCCAAGGTCGCGATAGATCTTCGACAACAGCGCGATGAAGGCCGCGGTCTCGCTCTCGATCTGATCCTCGGTGCAGAAGATATGCGCGTCGTCCTGCGTGAAGCCGCGCACCCGCATCAGCCCGTGCATCGAGCCGGAGGACTCATAGCGGTGGCAAGAGCCGAACTCGGCCAGACGCAGCGGCAGGTCGCGATAGCTCTTCAGGCCGCGATTGTAGATCTGCACATGGCAAGGGCAGTTCATCGGCTTGAGCGCGTTGACCCGCTTTTCGTTCGCATGCTCCTCATCAATCTCGGTGATGAACATGTTCTCGCGATACTTGTCCCAGTGGCCCGAGCGCTCCCAGAGGATGCGATCGACCACTTGCGGGGTCTTGATCTCCTGATAGCCGGCCTGACCGAGCTGGCGGCGCATGTAATCCTCGAGCGCGCGGTAGAGCGCCCAGCCATTCGGATGCCAGAACACCATGCCCGGCGCTTCTTCCTGGATATGGAACAGCTCCATCTCGCGTGCCAGTTTGCGGTGATCGCGCTTGGCCGCTTCCTCGAGCATCGTCAGATGCGCCTTGAGCTCATCCTTGCTGCGCCAGGCGGTGGCGTAGATCCGTTGCAGCATCGGCTTCGAGCTGTCCCCGCGCCAATAGGCGCCAGCGACTGACATCAGCTTGAAGGCATCGGGCGGAACCTGACCGGTATGGGCGAGATGCGGCCCCCGGCACAGGTCCTGCCAGTCCCCGTGCCAATACATCCGGATCGACTCGCCCTCGGGGATCATGCCCACGAGCTCGACCTTGTAGGGCTCGCCGGTCTTCTCGTAATGCGCAACCGCGTCATCGCGCGACCACAGCTCGGTGCGCACCGGGTCCTTGGCGGCGATGATCTCGCGCATCCGGGCTTCGATCTTCTCGAAATCCTCTTCGGTGAAGGGCTCCGCGCGGTCGAAATCGTAGTAGAAACCGTTCTCGATCACCGGGCCGATGGTGACCTTGGTATCGGGCCAGATCTCCTGAACGGCGCGGGCCATGATATGCGCCGCATCGTGGCGCACAAGCTCCAGCGCCTCGGCCTCATCTTTCATGGTGACGATGGCCAGAGCCGCATCGGCCTCGATCGGCACCGACAGATCGCTGAGCTTGCCATCGATCTTGCAGGCAATCGCCTTCTTGGCCAGCGACTTGGAGATATCCGCCGCGACCTTGGCCCCGGTAGTGCCGGTGGCATACTTGCGCACGGCTCCGTCGGGCAGGGTGATCGCGATCTGGGCACTCATGGGAGTCTCTCCGGGCATTAAGGGTGTGAAAGTCGCGCGCACCCTATTCAAGCCAGCACCGCGGCGCAACGAAAACGGCGCCCCCCTTGGAGAGGAGCGCCGAGCAAGCATGTCGCGGCGTCGCGGCCTATTCCGCCGGGGCAGTCTGCGGCGCATTGGCTTCTCGTGGCAGCACCATGCGCAGGGCGATGAACCCGATGATGCCCGAGGCGATGGAGCCGAGCAGAACGCCCAGTTTGACCTTGTCCAGCGTCTCCCCGGGCCCGAAGCCCAGCGTGCCAATGAACAGGCTCATGGTGAAGCCGATCCCGGTTAGCGCCGCCACTCCGTACAGCTGGGCCCAATTGGTCCCTTCGGGCAGGCGTGCCACGCCGGTGCTGACCGCCAGGAAGGATGCGAGCATCACCCCGACCTGCTTGCCGATCAGGAGCCCCAGCGCCACGCCGAGCGGAATGGTGCCCGCGAGGCTCGAGATCTCGACACCCGAGAGCGAGACCCCGGCATTGGCAAAGGCGAAAATCGGCAGCACCAGAAACGCGACCCAAGGGTGCAATGCGTGCTCGATCTCCTCAAGCGGTGATTGGTCTTCTTCCTTCTTGCCCGTCAGCGGGATGAACAGCGCGGTGATCACCCCGGCAAGGGTCGCGTGAATGCCGGATCTGAGCACACAGACCCAGACGATGATCCCGATCAGCACATAGGGCGCGGTTCGGGTCACCTTGGCATAATTGAGCCCAGCCAGTGCCGCGACGCCGATCACACCGATCCCGAGCGCGGCGGGGCTGAGGTTTTCGGTGTAAAAGAGAGCAATGATAATGATCGCGCCCAGATCGTCGATGATCGCGACCGCGAGCAAAAATACCTTGAGCGCCAGCGGCACCCGCGGGCCGAGCAGCGCCAGAATGCCGAGCGCGAAGGCGATATCGGTGGCGGTCGGCACCGCCCAGCCGCGCATCGCCAGCGCATCCCCGGCATTGAAAGCGGTATAAACGAGCGCCGGGCCGATCATCCCGCCAATCGCTGCGATCACTGGCAGGATCGCCTTGTCGAGCGTGGTGAGTTGGCCCACCATCACCTCGCGCTTGATCTCCAGCCCAACGAGGAAGAAGAAGATTGCCATCAGCCCGTCATTGATCCAAAGGATCAGCGCTTTTGACAGGCCATACTCGCCAAACTGGATCGTGAACTTGGTCGAGAGCAGCGATGTATAGGCATCGCTCAGTGCCGAATTATTGGCGATGAAGGCGATGATGGCCACTACCATCAGGATCAGCCCAGCGGCGCTCTCCAGTTTCAAAAAGTCCTGAACCTTGACCACGGCGCGCTTGACGACGACGGTGGGGGGCGGCACGGCAGGGATCATTGATGGGCTCCTGTTCAAAAGACGGCGGTTCTCGACGGCTTTTGTTCAGATTGCCTCAGCTCGAGCGAAATCAAGACCTCGGCAGGTTGGTCCGCCGGTTTTCCGCCCGATTTTGTCAGGGAATCGCCAGTTCGTCAGGAGATCGCCGGTTCGTCAGGAAGTCGCGAAGCCGCGCCCGGCGACCCGTTCATAGACCTTGAGCGTGGCCTCCTGCATGGTCCGGATCGAGTAATTGGCCTGCACATGCGCGATTGCTTCCTGCGCGATCCGTTCCCGCTGTTCGCTGCTCAGGTTGAGGGCGTGGTTCATCGCCTGGGCCAGCGCGCTCGCATCCCTGGGCTCGAACATCCATCCGGTGACATCATCGCGCACCGTTTCCTGAGCGCCGCCATGGGCCGCGGCGATCACCGGCACGCCCATCGCCTGGGCCTCGACGGCGACACGGCCAAAGGCTTCGGGCTCGAGCGAGGCAGAGACGGCCACTTGCGCCAGTTTGTAAGCCGCCGCCATGTCGTCGCAATGACCCACCAGCCGCGCGCAGCTTTCGAGCTTGTGCTTTGCGATCAGCCGGGACAGCTCTGCCTCGAACTTGGCCCCCTCGCTCTGATCACCCCCGACCATCACCCCGATGAAGTCATCGCCGCCCCGCAAACGCCGCAGCAAGGCGAGCGCTTCGATGAACAGCGTCTGCCCCTTCCAGCGGGTGAGGCGCCCGGGCAGCAAGATCACCGGGCGCAGATCTTCCGCAAGGCCCCATTGATGCGAGAGCGCGGCGACTTTGCCGGGGGCGGCGCTGTCCTTGGAGAATAGCCGTGTGTCGGCCCCGCGCGCGATGACCACCAGCCGATCATCCTCGACCTTGTGCCGCTGCTTCACATGCTCGGCGATGAAATCAGAGATGGCGATCACCACCTCGCCCTTGGCCATCACCCGGTTATAGAGCCGTTTGAGCGGCAGCCCTTCGGTATAGGTGCCGTGATAGGTGGTGACGAAATGAGCGCCGGTCTGCTGGCAGGCGGAATAAGCGCTCCAGGCCGGTGCGCGCGAGCGGGCATGGACGATATCGACCGCTTCGCCGCGGATGAGATCGACCAGTTTGTCGGTATTGGCGCGGATCTTCAGCGGGCTCTTGCTCGCCAGAGGCAGGGTGAAGAGCTCGGCGCCGATGAGCCGGAAGCGCGCTTCCATCCGCCCGCCGGCCGAGGCCACCAGAGCGCGGCCACCGGCAGCGACGATCGCTTCGGCAATTTCCAGCGCCCCGCGCTCGACCCCGCCTGCCTCGAGCCGGGGAACGACCTGAAGGATCGTGAGCGGGCCGTTGCCTTCGCCGGGCGCAGGCTTTACCTCAGCCACAGCAATTTGCGTCAACGGAGCGTCCGAAGTCATGTCCCAATCCCATGCCGAGCCGCGCTATCTCGACCTGCCCAATAACCGCAGGATTGCATATCACAAGCTCGAAGCGTCCGGGACGGGCAATGCGCGGCCGACTGTGGTTTTTTTAGGCGGGTTTCGCTCGGACATGACCGGCACCAAGGCGGTTTTTCTCCAGCAATGGGCGCAAGAGAATGGCCTCGGGTTCTTGCGCTTCGATTACAGCGGCCATGGCCAATCATCGGGGCGGTTCGAGGATGGCTGCATCGGCGATTGGGCCAGCGATGCGATCGAAGCGCTCGATGCGCTGACCACCGGCAAGCTGATTCTGGTCGGAAGCTCAATGGGCGGCTGGATCTCCTGCCTTGTCACCCGCGCGATGGGCGCGCGCATCGCCGGTTTTGTCGGCATCGCCGCCGCCCCCGATTTCACTGAAGATTCGATGTGGTCCGGCATGAGCGCAGCGCAGCGGGCACAGATGGCAGATAAAGGTCAGATCGAGATCCCGAGCGAGTATGGCGAGCCGCTGGTGCTCACTCGGCGGTTGATCGAGGACGGGCGCAACCAGTTGGTGTTGCGCAGTCCGCTTGTTTTCGATTGTCCGGTGCGTCTGCTGCATGGCACCGCCGATGCCGATGTCGCGCCCTCGGTCGGCCTGCGACTGCTCGAGCACATGCAATCGCCCGATGCGCAGCTCATCTTCGTCAAGGACGCCGACCACCGCATGAGCAGTGATCGCGATCTGGCGCTGATCGCCGACCGGCTGCGCGAGCTGATCGGGCTCTGAGTGATGCTCTAGAAGACAAACCAGTCTTCATCAATTTCGCTGGCGCTATACCCGGCGAGGAGCAGCCGCTGGCCGTCTCCGAAATCGAGCAACGCGCCTGCGGCGAGATCCTGGGCATTGGCCAGCACTTCGGACAGGGTGTCGGCGGTAAAGCTCTCCGAGAACTGGCTGAAGTCAAGGATGTCCACCTGCGCGTCGAAATCGACGACGGTATCGCGTTGCGCTGTGGCTTGCGCGCGGAAAACGAAGCGGTCAGCCCCGGCGCCGCCGGTCAGGCGATCGCTTCCCGCGCCGCCATCGAGCACATCATCCCCGGCCTGGCCAAAGAGCTGATCGAGCCCAATCCCGCCCGCCAGCGTGTCATCACCCAGCCCGCCGAACAGGATGTCGTTGCCGCCATTGGCGACCAGAGCATCATCGCCGGTCCCGCCCTTCAGGATGTCCCTGCCATTGCCCGCGACGATCAAGTCTGTCCCGGCGCCTCCAGTCAGAGTGTCATCACCCGCGCCGCCGCCAAGCACGTCACCGCCATCGCCGCCACTGAGAATGTCATCGCCCGCCAGACCATTGAGCAGATCGCGCCCCGCCGTGCCAAGCAAAGTATCCGAGCCCAGCGAGCCATTGGCGAAACTGTCGAAATCATTGCCGACATGCTGCGCCGCGGCGGCCTGATCGAACAAGAGCTCCTGCCCGGCAAGGGTCGGATGAAAATCATCCATGAATGCGTAGCGCCCGATATCGGCAAAGGTGACCTCGACCGTCGGATCCTGAAAATCATCGGTGAAGGGCGTGGTCAGCAGATCCGGATCAAAGCCGAATGCCTCCGGATCATCGAGCACCATCGCGATGTCCGGCGCGAAGAAGTAGAAATCGACGCTGGGATATTGCTGCGAAAACTCGGTCAGTACCGAGTAGAGCGCCTCATTGGTTTGCTCGACCAACGGGGCGACAAAATCGACCGCCGCACGCAGATCGCCGCCGAAATAGTCGAAGACCGTATTCGGGGACAGGCCAACATTGGGCACACCGGCAATGAGAAAGTTCCGCATGCCGGCATCGATCAATTCATCGATCCCGGAGCGATAGGCATCAACATAGGACGCGGTGAAGGCTTCGATCTCCTGATCCGTGATGACCAGATCCGGGTTCTCATCGAGAAAGTTGAAAAGGTCATTGCCGCCGAAATTGATCCCGGCCATCGCGGAGCTAGACAAAGTCGGCAGGACCGAATCAACGCCGAACCAGTCATCGATGATCTGCAACGGGCCATCGAGGAAGGATGCGCCATCCAGGCCGAGCTTGAAGGTTTCGATCTGGTTGGCAAGATCGGGCACGATGCGGATGGGGCTATCGATCGCCGCAGCAATATCCTCGCCGCCGCTGCTGCGAGCGGTCGAGCCGCCGATCGCAAAATTGACCCCTTGCTCGGCATAGTCGGGCAAGCTGAAACTCTCCCCGAGCTCGCCGATCACATTCAGGGTGGTCGGGAACTCATAGACCGGCAGGCCGGTAATTTCCGCATGGATCTGGTCGAAATAGTTCGGCCCGTTGGTGAAGCGATTCTCTACATAGCCGAGCGCCTCACGGGTCGGGCTGTCGATATTGTCACTCAACCCATCATTGGCCAGATCAGCGATCCCGCCCGCTATTCCGCTATCAACCAGACTATCGCCAAAGCCGAAAAAACTTGAAAAATCAGACCAATCGACTTGCGGCCGGAAATAGCCGGAGATCGACAAAGAGGGGTCGATGCTCTCGAGCTCTCCAGCCTGTAGGGAGAGCGAGCGGATGATGGCATCTGCTTGCGGAAGGTAGGGCATGGCCGTTTCCTTTTAGATGAAGTGCTGGCGTTGATGCCGTCGGGTAAACGATCCTTGGGGCATTTGCGCGTGATCTTGCGTACATCGCCCGGCGTTTGATGCGCTTTTGGAAGCTCAGGACGAGGAGGCCTGGACCTCGCGCAACCAGTTGAGCAGCACCGGGCCGAGCCTTTCGACCAGCACCCCGACGCCAGCCTTGTTGGGGTGGATGCCGTCCGACTGGTTCAATGCGCGCTCCCCGGCCACGCCTTCGAGAAAGAACGGGTAAAGCGGCACTTCGTGCTTTGCGGCCAACTCAGGGTACATGGCATCGAACGCGGCCGCATACTCGGAGCCCCAGTTGCGCGGCGCATACATGCCAGCCAGCATCACCGCCAGCCCCTTGCCCTTGAAGGCGGTGATCATCGCGTCGAGATTGTCGCGCGCGATCTCCGGCTCGATCCCGCGCAGCGCATCATTGGCACCGAGCTCGAGCAGAACCGCATCCGCATCGGGCGGGGTCGTCCAGTCCAGCCGCGCGCGCCCTGCCGAGGTGGTATCGCCCGAGACCCCGGCATTGATCAGCCGCACCGCGAGCCCCTGGTCCTTGAGCCAATCCTCCAGCCGCATCACCAGCCCATCGGCCTTGAGCAGCCCGTAGCCCGCAATCAGGCTGTCGCCATACATGAGCACGGTGATCGGCTTTTGCGACTCCGCCCGCGCGGCACTGGCCCCGATCATCCACAGGGTCGCGAAAATAACCGCAAACTGCACAGCTCGGCGGTTGACCTGCCGTAGACAAGCCGCACATGCGGTGAGGATAGAGGCACGCTTCGCAGATGCGCAAAAGGACAAGGGCAGCATGGCAACTCCTGAGCAAGCTTTGGCAGCGATCGAAATGCAGGGCGCCGCGCTTTCCCTGTCAAGTAGGGCGGGCAAGGTGGATATTCTACGCGGCATATCCCTCACGATTGATCCGGGCGAAACTGTGGGCATTGTTGGCCCCTCCGGGTCGGGAAAATCCTCCCTGCTGATGCTGATGGGCGGGCTCGAGCGCGCCACCGGCGGTTCGGTGCGGGCGCTCGGGGAGGATCTCACCGCGATGAACGAGGACGCACTGGCCCGGTTTCGCCGCGCGCATATGGGGGTGGTGTTCCAGTCCTTTCATCTGATCCCGACCATGACCGCACTCGAGAACGTCGCCGCGCCGCTGGAGCTGGCACGTGATCGGGATGCATTCGACAAGGCCGCCGAGGAGCTGCGCGGCGTTGGGCTTGGTGCTCGGCTCGATCACTATCCGGCGCAATTGTCGGGGGGCGAGCAACAGCGGGTTGCCATCGCACGCGCCGCAGCCCCGCGCCCGCAAATCCTTCTCGCCGATGAGCCGACCGGCAATCTCGATGGCAGCACTGGCGCCGCGATCATGGATCTGATCTTCGGGCTGCATACGCGCTTTGGCACCACATTGATCCTGGTCACCCATGACAATGCGCTGGCCGCGCGCTGTGCGCGGGTGATCCGGGTCGCCGATGGGCGACTGGTGCAGAGCGAGCAGGCCAAAAGCGAGCAGGCCGACAGCGAGCGGGCAGGCGGCAAGAAGGTCGCGGCGCAATGAGCCTCTTTTCCGATCTTTCGCTGGCCAGCCGTTTTGCCCGGCGCGAACTGCGCGGCGGGCTCGCGAGCTTTCGGGTATTTCTCGCCTGTCTGATCCTCGGCGTTGCCGGCATTGCCGGGGTTGGCTCGGTGGTCGCTGCAATCGAGGCCGGTCTCGCGCGTGAAGGCGCCAGCTTGCTCGGCGGTGATGCCCAGATCGATCTGACCTACCGCTTTGCTTCCGACGAGGAGCGGGCGCAGATGGCTTCGGTCGGCCAGGTTTCGGAGGTCGTCGATTTTCGCGGCATGACCCGCACCGAAGCGGGAGAGACCGCGCTGGTGCAGGCCAAGGCCGTCGATGCCGCCTATCCGCTTTATGGGCAAATCGTGCTCGAGCCGCCCATGAGCCTGAGCGCAGCGCTGGCCCCGGCGCAAGACGGCACCCCCGGCGCCGTCGCGGAAACCGCGCTGCTCACTCGTCTCGGGCTGGTGCCGGGCGATCAGGTCAAGTTCGGCGATCAGATCTTCGAGATCCGCGCCGCCATTGCGCAAGAGCCCGACCGGGCGGCGGGCGGATTTCAGTTCGGTCCGCGCTTTTTGTTTTCCTCGAGGGATTTGCCGCGCACTGGCCTGGTGCAGCCGGGCACGCTCTATGAGACAGAATACCGGATTGCCCTGCCCGAAGGCACCGATCTGGACGCCTTGCAAAAGCGCTGGACGCGTCAATATGCCGATGCTGGCTGGCGCTGGCGTGACAAGCGCAATGGCGCGCCCGGGGTGCGGCGGTTCGTGCGCCGTCTTGGCGCATTCTTGACCCTTGTCGGCTTGGCGGCGCTGGCGGTTGGCGGGGTCGGGGTCGGTGCCTCGATCCGCGCCTATCTCGAGCGCAAGACCGACACCATCGCCACGCTCAAGACCATCGGTGCCAGCGGGCGCGTGGTGATGCTCACCTATCTGTTACAGATTGCGGTACTCACCGGGATCGGCGTGCTCGGCGGCGTTTTGCTCGGCGCGCTGATCCCGATCGCCTTCGCACCGCTATTGGCGCAGAGCCTGCCGGTGCCGACCTCTTTTGGCTTTTACCCCGAGCCCCTGTTGCAAGCGGCGGTCTATGGCGGGCTTACCGCCTTCGCCTTTGCGCTCTGGCCCCTGGCGCGGGCGCAGCGGGTGCGGGCGGCGGGGCTCTTTCGCGATCTCGTCGCCCCGCAATCTGCGTTGCCAAGCCCGACCTGGTTGCTCGCGATTGCGGCACTGGCGGGCGGTCTGGCGATGGCAGCGATCTTTTTTACCCGTCAGCCGGATCTGGCGGGCTGGTTCGTGGTCGGGGTCGCTGGTGCGCTGATCCTGCTGCGTCTGGCGGCCTGGGCGGTGGCGGCCCTGTCGCGGATGCTCGCCCGAACGCGGCTCGGCCGCGTGTCCCTGCCGATGCGCCTCGCGCTCTCCTCGCTGGGCGGCCCCTCCGGTGAGGCGCGCGGGACCATCCTCGCGCTCGGGCTCGGCCTGTCGGTGCTCACTGCGATCGGGCTCATCGATTACAACCTGCGCAGCGCGATCACCCAGACCCTGCCGGAAAAGGCGCCGAGCTATTTCTTCCTCGATATCCAGAATGCCGATCTGCCGCACTTTGTCGCGCAGGCCGAGCAGCAGCCCGGGGTCGAGCGGCTGGAGACCGCGCCGATGCTGCGCGGGATTATCACCCGCATTAATGGCCAGAGCATCGCTGATTGGCGTAAAGGCGGTCATGTTGAGCCCGGCTTTGGTTGGGTGCTGCGCGGAGATCGCGGTGTCTCCTACGCCGCCGCTTTGCCCGATGGTGCCGAGCTGGTCGAGGGTGAATGGTGGGAAGAGGGCTATGAGGGCCCGCCGCTCGTCTCATTTGGTGAGGAGCAGGGCAGGGGCATCGGCCTCTCGCTCGGTGATGAGATCACCGTCAATATTCTCGGGCGCGATGTCACCGCACGGGTGGCGAATTTTCGCAAGGTCGAGTTTCGCGAGGGCGGGATCAACTTCCTGATGATCTACACTCCCGGCACTCTGAGGGGCGCGCCGCATGTGCATCTGGCGACCCTTTATGGCGAGGAGCCTGCGCCCGGCACTTATATGCGCGCCATTGCCAGCGCCTTTCCAGCTGTGAGCGCAATCCGGGTCGAGGACGCGATCAAGACCTTCGCTTCGATCCTGCGTGATGTCGCAACGGCGGCGCGGGTCGGGGCGCTGGCGACCCTGATCACCGGGCTGGTGGTGTTGATCGGCGCCGCAGCCGCCGGGCAGCGGCGGCAGATCCAGGACGCGGCAATTCTCAAGACGCTCGGCGCGACCCGGGCCGGTGTCCTCGGAGCCATGAGCCTGCGGGCGCTGCTGATGGGGCTCGCCGCAGCAATTGTCGCTCTGCTGACCGGGACCCTGGGCGCCTGGGCGGTCGTGACTTTCGTCTTCGAGGCAGATTTCCGGTTTGACCTGTTCACAGCGCTCTGGGTGATCCTGGGCGGCATTCTGGCGACGATCCTGACCGGAGCGCTGTTCGCGTTAGGCCCGCTTTCAGCCCGACCTGCCAGAGTGCTGCGGGCACGCGAGTAAATCGCAGGGCGGGGCGGGCTTTTTTGTTAAGCTCGGCGCCATTGTGCGATAAAACATCGGAGAGGCGTGCGACAGCCCCGTCGCACGTTGCCGATTTTCAAAAGCGGCAGGGGGATGTTCGTGCGTTTTCGCTCTTGAATGTTTCCAGGCCATCCCAATATCCACGCTGAAGCGGTCTATCCGCCGACGTGACAACAAGAGGGTGAACAAAATGGTTGATTTCCAGCCTAGCGTCGCACGCTCCCGCGCCGGTGTCTCGAACATCGACGAAGGGCTGCGCGCCTATATGGGCAAAGTCTACATGCTGATGGCCGTGGCCATGGTCATTACCGCCGGCGCGTCCTACGCGCTGGGTGCGGTCATGAACAACGATCCACAGCTCGTGGACACCCTTTTCCGCTCGCCGCTCAAATGGGTTCTGATGTTTGCACCGCTCGGCTTTGCGCTGCTGTTCGGCGCAATGGCGAACCGGGTGAGCGCCGCGACCGCGCAGCTGATGTTCTACGGCTTCGCCGTGGTGATGGGCATCTCGATCTCCTGGATCTTCGTGGTTTTCAATCTCGGCTCGATCGTCACCACCTTCCTCGCGACCTCGGTGGCCTTCCTCGCGCTGAGCATCTACGGCTACACCACCAAATCGGACCTCTCGGCAATCGGTCGGTTCGCGATGATGGCCGTGATCGGCCTGATCGTGGTCTCGATCCTCAACATCTTCGTCCAGTCGAGCGGCCTGCAATTTGCGATCTCGGCCATCGGTGTGCTGGTTTTCGCGGCGCTGACCGCCTATGACACCCAGCAGATCAAGAATACCTATCTCGAAGCAGCGCATGCTGGCCCGGCCGGTGCCGAGTATCTCGAGAAAGGTGCGATCATGGGCGCACTGAGCTTGTATCTGGACTTCATCAACATGTTCATGTTCCTGCTCCAGTTCATGGGCGCGAGCGACGATTGATCGAAGCGGATCCGCGAAAAGAAGAAAGCCCCGGCATTGCCGGGGCTTTTTCGTGTTCCAGCGCATGGCGGCAGCCTGAGCTTAAGGTGCCATCTGCTCTTGGCTGCTCGCAGTGCCATCCGATTGCAGCGGTGCGAAGATGCCCTCGATTTCCTCCCGTGGCACAGCTTTGGTGATCACAACAATGCGCGTGCGTTTGTCCGGCGAGGGCCAGGCTTCGAGGCGCGCGGGCGGGTTGAACACGTGCTGAACGCCATGCAGCAGGATCGGCTCATCCGGGGCGTCATTGAGTGCCACCAAGCCCTTGAGGCGCAGTAGGTTCTGGCCTTGAAAGGCCCTGAGTCGATCAAGCGCGTTCCAGAAACCCTTCGGACCCAAGGGCAGTTCAAAGGCAATACAATGCGCTTGGATATCATCGCCGTGGCGATTGACATCATGCGTGTGAGAATGCGCGTGCCGGTGGGCATGTTCGTGCCCCGCATGAGCGCCCGCGCCGTGCCCTTCACCATGCTCAAAGCGTAGCCAATCGACAACATTAGGGGCGTCGCCCTGCGCATCATGGGCTGCAATCGAGAACAGCGCCAGTGGATCCAGATCGTCCTTGTCCAGATCCATCATTTGCGCTGTCGGATTAATGCGGTGCAGGCGCGTGCGCAGAGCTTGCAGATCGCGCAGCGATGCCGGGTCTACGGCCAGATCGCTTTTCGACAGCAGGAGCATATCGGCGCAGGCAACCTGCCGCCTTGCCTCCTCAAACCGGTCGAGTGTCGCTTCAGCGTTCACGCAATCAACCACCGTCAGGATGCCGTTCAGCGCGACGCGCTGTTGAATCGTTGCATCGTTCATGAATCCGTGCAGGACCGGCGCCGGATCGGCGAGCCCGGTGGTCTCGATCACCAACCGTGAGAAGGGGCGCAACGCACCGCTGCGCATGCGCTCAATCAGTCCCAAAACCGTCCGGCGCACATCACCCTGAACGGTGCAGCACAGGCAGCCCGCGGTGGTCTCGAGGATCTGTTCGTCGGCGCTCTCGACCAACTCGTGATCGAGTGCGATTTCGCCGAATTCATTGATGATCACAGCGCTATCGGCGAAGCGCGGGTCTCGCAAAATCTGTTTGAGGAGGCTTGTTTTCCCAGCACCCAGAAATCCAGTCAGAATCGTCACTGGAATTCGAGCCGAAATCGCATCAGTCATGGTGCAGGCTCCGCGCCATCAGCACCGCTCATCGGCGTCCCGAAGCGACCCATTCCGCATCTCCTTCAGGATCGGCAGCGTCGACCACGAGCAGGCAACGAACCACGCCGGTTCCGTCGATCGGCGGAGATCGGTGCACAAGACGATGGGCCGGGGCGTCTGGCCACATACTCCCCTTGCAAATCGCTACCTCGCCTGTTGAGACCGCTTTGATCGCCTGAGGTGTTTCGCCTTGATCGGCAAAGCCCCATTCGGTTCCGGGCCCACGATAGGTGCATAGCATCCGAGCCGAGACAACGTCCTGATGGAACCGACGGCAGGCATTTCCTTCGACCGCCTCCAGCCGCACGCGTAGGACCGGTGCGCTCATGATCGCACTGAATTGATCGATCAACGCCGTCAAATCGTCGATCATCGCCTGTTTGTGCGCCCCTTCAGCAAGCCTTGCGCAGGCCTCGCTCACATGCTGGCCGATCTGTAAGCGCGGTGCGGTAAAGCGCGCTTGGGGTAACTGGCTTGAAGGCAGGCCGCTCAGCCATTGCAAAAAGGCAGGCTCAAGTGATCGATGCCAGATCGCCAGAACGGTGTCGCGCCGTTGGATGCTTTCAAGGATCTCGGAGGTCGTTCCCGATGCCACCTCGCCATCGATGATGTCGAGGTCTTGCGGGCTGAAAGTTGCCATGGGTCCTGTTGTCCTCTGCTTGCTATGGCAATCGTGCAGGCAACCGGGCGGTAGAGCGCGCCGATGTCGTGGCGCAAAGATGTAACATTATAACATATAAGAATCCAGTCTGTTTGCGGTGCCTCGGCATCCTCCACAGCCCTCATCGCCCCAACCCTCATCCGCCCCTTGGGGCCCAATCCTCTTGGCGCATAATCCAGGAGCGCCCAAGACCTAGTCGCGCGGCGGGCCGAAGCGTGGTTTGCGGCGCAGGTCTTCTTTCAGCACGGCGGCGAGGCTTTCGCGCTGCGCGGGTGAGAGCCGATCGATGAAGCTCAGCGTCTTCTCTCGGATCAAGGCGCCGCGGCTTTGAAATTCCTCGGATATCCCAAGCAGTGCCTGCTCAAAACGATCCCGGTCAAACGGCTCCGCCTGCAAGGAAGCGACGACCGCCGCGCGCTTGTCCGGCGTTTGCGTGCGCATCGCCTTGAAGCGTGGCTCGTAATCGTCGCGCACCTCGCGCGCGATCTGGCGAACATCCTCCGGCAAATGCCGCATGACATGGCCGAAGGGCAGCCCGCGCCGATCGCGAAAATCATGCGGCCCGCCAGCGATACGCGCACCGATCATCGCGATGAAGAACAGGTTGACCGCGAGCGACAGGATCAGGACGATCCGAAGCGGTGATTTGAACCAGGACATCAGTGTTCCTCCAGGCGAAATATCGTCAAGCGTGCGATCTCATCAGAGCTGGCTACCGATGAGGCTGTAAGCATTGCTCTCCGAAGCGGTACCCCAATCGGTCAGAATGTCCGAGGCCATCTGCTCGCTCGATTGCGGAGCGAAAGGGGTCAGCAAGGCATTGTCCGGCGCCAGCAAGCCCATGGCGAGCCCGGCAAGAGCGGCAGAGCCAAAGACCAGTCCGATCCAGCCCCAATCAAACTGCCCGATTTGGGTGCTGTTGGTCGTGTCCCGCGAGATTGAGCGAGCCTGATCGTGCTGCGCGCCGATCTGAGCCGCATCGGCCAGAACCCGTTCGATCAAGGCAGTGCTCGGCGAAAGCGAAGGATCGCCGCGCAGCAACGCGCTGATCATTGCCTCGTCTTTTTCCAAAGCGTCCTGCATCTCCAACCTGTCCTGCTTTTCCAACCTGTCCTGCTTTTCCATGGCATCCTGCCCCGCCGGGCTCATGACCGTTTCAAGGGGCCGGTCAAACGAGCCGTTACCGTTTTTCTTGTTCGTCATGGCCGTTCTCCACCACCGGTCTTGTTCTCATTCAGGCTTCGATCGCGCGGTTTCATGCTTGCACCGGCGCAAGCAATTGTTTGAGTTGACGCCGGCCGCGCGCGAGCAGGCTTTCGACGGCCTCCACGCTGATCTCGAGGACCTCGGCGATCTCCGGGTTCGAGCGCTCCTCGAAATGCCGCAGGACAATCGCGGCGCGTTGGCGCTCGGGCAGTTGTTGAAGGGCGGCCTGAACCTCGACGGCGCCCTCGGCTTGCTCCATCCGGGTTTGAACCGAAGGGCTGGGATCTTCCATCTCCGGTACTTCATCAAGTGGGCTGCCCTTTTTCTTGCGCAGCCGATCATAGCACAGATTGACCGTCACCCGATTGAGCCAGGTCGAAAGCTGGGCTTTGCCGGCTTCCCAATCGGGGGCAATCTTCCACACGCGCAACATCGCTTCCTGAGCGACGTCTTCGGCCTCGGCCGCGTCCCCAAGCATGCGATAGGCGGTGGCGAGGACGCTGCGCAAATGGCGTTCGGTCAGCGCGCGTGCTGCGCCCTGATCGCCCTTTGCGAATGCGGCCAGCAAATCAGCATCGTCCTGCCTTGCCTGCCGTATCGAAGCCTCGTTCACGAATCGCGCCCCTGCAATTGTTTGTACTTGCAATTGTTTGTACTTGGGCCTGCCCCACCGCGAATGGGGCAGGCTGATCGGTCAGATCGGAGCGAGGCGATCAGTCGTTATCGCCGCCGAACCAGCCACGGCCTTCGCCGTGACGACCGCGTTCGCCGCAATCATCGCCGCCGCGACCCATATGCCGACCTTCGCCGCGACGTTCGAACCGCTTGGCAAAGCGCTCCTGAGCGGCTTGCGCTTCCTCGCGAGAGATGGCGCCATCGCCGTCGCGGTCGAGCCGCATCGCCATGCGCGCGCCCGGCCCGTCCATCTCGTCAAGGCTCAGCACGCCGTCGCCATTCTTGTCCATCCATTTCAGACGGCGCTCGGCATGGCGGGCGAAGCGCGCTTCGAACTGGGCCTTGGCATGGGCGGCCATTTCCTCGGCGGTCAAGACGCCATCCTTGTCGGCATCGGCCTCCGAGAACCGAGCAGCTTTCATTGCCTCGATCTCATCGGGCGTCACCTTGCCGTCGCCATTGGTGTCGGCTTGCTCGAAACGTTCAAGAAATTGCGGGCCGCGCGCGCCGCCTTGCGGCCCCTTCGGACCATCGGCCAAGACCGGGCTCAGCAGGGCAAAGCTCGAACCTGCGATTACCAGTCCAGCGAGAATTGCGGTCTTTTTCATGGTTCACTCTTCCTCTTCTTATTGTCAGTCTTGCGCTTGGCGCTGGCGGCCTTTGGGATGCTGCCTGGCTCGCCATTGCTTGCGTGACAATTGGGAAACGCGGACCAGCGGCGATTCCGTCGCAGAAACTTGCGCGCAATCGCGCATCGTAATCTTTTCGTAAAGCCGATAGTGTTGAGGTTGTTTTTTGATCTTCCGCTGGAGTTTCGCGATGGAGCCGCAGGCGCAATCCCAAACATCTTCCCCACTGGGCGCGGCTGAGCCCGCAAGCTTCGGCGGCCCGCGCGATATCTGGCAAGCGCTGATGAACGGGCTGCGCCAACGGTGCCCCAATTGCGGAGAAGGCCGCCTGTTCGTGCAGTATCTGAGCGTTCGCGAATCATGCAGCGAATGCGGCCTGCGTCTCGATGGACATCGGGCCGATGACTTCCCGCCCTATCTGACCATCATCGTCGTGGCGCATCTTCTCATCCCGGCCTTTGTGCTGAGCGAGAAAACCTTTCACTGGAGCACGACGACGCATTACCTCGTGTGGCCGCCACTGGCGATTGCAGCCTGTTTGCTGTTGCTGCCCCGGTTCAAGGGGGCGGTGATCGGCCAGCAATGGGCGACGCGCGCTTTCGGCTTCGGCGAGAACACGCCGGCGGATGACGTTTCCTGACGCGAGCATCCTCGGCCAAAGCGGAATGCGTGGTTCGGACGTCGCGGAACCTATTCCCTTTATGAGTTTTCGCGGTAGCCTGTGCGAAGCGGTCCGGTCCGGGAGCGCGCAGGCGAGGGATGGCGATGGCGCCGCAGACAAACACTGAAAAGACAGCGATCGCGCCAGAGCGCCCGCTTCGCGATGCTGCCACGCTCGTTCTGGTGCGCAAAATGTCCGGCGAGGCTCATGTCCTGATGGGGCAGCGCGGCGGTGCTGCGAGCTTCATGCCGAACAAGGTGGTGTTTCCGGGCGGCGCGCTTGATCCGGGGGATCGAGAGGCGAGGCCGGAGGCGCCCTTGCGTGCGAACTGCCTGCACCGGTTGCGCGCGCATTGCGCCGCAGATCTCGGCACTCCGCTGGCCATGGCGGCCCTGCGCGAGCTGCGCGAGGAAACCGGGTTGCAAATCCCGCATGATTTGACGCGGCTGAGATTCTTCTTTCGTGCCATCACCCCGCCCGGCCAGCCGCGCCGCTTCGATGCGCGCTTCTTTCTGGCTCAGGCCGAGGATGGGCTTTGTGACTGGGATGATTTCTCGGGAGCTGACGGCGAGCTCTCGCATCTGGGCTGGCGCACGCTTCAGGAAACCAGAGCGTTGCCACTGCCTTTCATCACCAATATCGTGATCCATGAAGTCGAGGCCTGGCTCGCGCGCGGCGGTGATCTGGAGGAAGATCGGCCGGTCCCGTTCTTTCGGCACACGGAGGAGGGCTCGTTTTTCGAGCCGCTGTGACCGCGCGCCGCTTGACTGAATCGCTTGGGGATGGTTTGTAAGCGCAATCTGGCGCGCATGGCCCATCCATCCGCGCTCTTTTTCGTTTTGAAGACTCTCAGGAGAAGGTGGCATGGCGAAGCCGACCACGATCAAGATCCGGCTGAACTCGTCCGCCGGCACCGGGCACTTCTACGTGACCAAGAAGAACTCGCGCACGATGACCGAGAAGATGGTCGTCCGCAAATACGACCCCGTCGCGCGCAAGCATGTCGAGTACAAGGAAGGCAAGATCAAGTAAGGGCACGCCCCCGAACGATTCCCTTCGATGCGTTCAAGCCCGGCCCCAGTGCCGGGCTTTTGCATTTGCGAGCCAGCGCTTCGGGGTGGGTCGGTGCTTGGGGGCATCGAGCCCCCAAAAACCCGAACCCCTGGCCCCGACGCGTTGCGGCCGAGCGCCCCTCAGGGCTTGCCGTAGCCGCCGCCTGACGGCGTTTCGAGCAGGTAGACATCGCCCGCAGCGACCTCGGTCTTGTCGGCCGCGCGCAGCGTCTGCTCGGTGCCATCGGCGCGGATCACCAGCCCGCGGCCCGTCTGCCCCGGTGCTCCGCCCGCGAGCCCCGGCGGGGCGGTCTCGCGATGGCCGCCGAGCACCGAGAGCGTCATCGGCGCAAGAAAGCGGGTGCGGCGCCTTGTGCCATCGCCGCCCCGGAACTGCCCCGACCCGCCCGAGCCGCGGCGCAGCGAGAATTCCTCCAGCAGCACCGGAAAGCGCCATTCGAGCACTTCGGGATCGGTGAGGCGCGAATTGGTCATATGGGTATGCACGCCGCTCGCCCCATGATGGCCGGTGCCGTCATTGAGCACCCCGGCGCCCTGCCCGCCGCAAACGGTCTCATAATACTGATGCCGCGCATCGCCCCAGGTGGTGTTGTTCATCGTGCCTTGCGCGCCGGCCTGCACCCCCAGCGCCAGCAACAGCGCATTGGTCACCGCCTGCGAGGTCTCGGTATTGCCCGCGATCACCGCCGCCGGAAATTGCGGCGAGATCAGCGAGCCCGTCGGCAGGATGATCCTCAGCGGCTTCATCACCCCCTCGTTCATCGGGATCGCATCATCGACGAGGCAGCGAAACACATAGAGCACCGCCGCCCGCGTCACCGGCTCGGGCGCGTTGTAATTGGTCGGGCTTTGCGGCGACGTGCCGGTGAAGTCGATCACCGCCGAGCGCGCATCGGCATCGACGCTGATCCGCACCGCGATCTGGCGCGTCTCGCCATCATAGCCGGGATCGCACGGATAGGTGATCTGCGCGTCCTTCAGGGCCGAGATTGCCCGGCGCACGCATTCCTCGGCATTGTCCTGCACATGGCCCATATAGGCGCGCACCACCGCGAGCCCGTAGAGATCGACCATCTTGCCAAGCTCGTCGGCGCCCTTCTGGCAGGCGGCTACCTGGGCCTTGAGATCGGCGACATTGAGATCGGGATTGCGGGCCGGGTATTTGGCGCCGGTGAGCAGGGCGCGCAGGGCGTCTTCCTGGAACGCGCCGGCCTCGACCAGCCGGAAATTGTCGATATAGACGCCCTCGTCGAAGATCTCGCGGCTATCGGGCGGCATCGAGCCGGGGGTGAGCCCGCCGATATCGGTGTGATGGCCGCGCGCGGCGGTGAAGAACAGGATCTCGCGCCCGGCTTCGTCCCAGACCGGCATCACCACGGTGATATCGGGCAGATGGGTGCCGCCATTATAGGGTGCGTTGAGCGCGAACACATCGCCCGGCGCGATTGCCGGGTTCTGCGCGATCACCGTGCGCACGCTGGCATTCATCGAGCCCAGATGCACCGGCATATGCGGGGCGTTGGCGATCAGATCGCCTTGCGCATCGAACACCGCGCAAGAGAAGTCGAGCCGCTCCTTGATGGTGACCGAGGAGGCGGTGTTCTCCAGCACGGCGCCCATCTGCTCGGCGATCGACATGTAGAGGGCGTTGAACACTTCGAGCATCACCGGATCGGCCTTGGTGCCGATGGCGCGGCGATCGGGCAGCGGTGCGATGCGGGTCAGAAGGACGTGGTCATGGGCGGTGATCCGCGCGCGCCAGCCCGGCTCGATGACGATGGCGGTATGGGGCTCGATGAGGACGGCGGGGCCGGTGACCTCTGCCCCGGGCACCAACGCCTCGCGGCGGATGAAGCGCGCTTCGTGCCAGGCCCCGCCGGAGAAGAAGCGCTCATGGGCGGCGACGGGAAGGCTGGCCTCCTCCACCTGTTGCAGCGGATGCGTGGGCTCGGTGAGATCGGCGGCCTTGCCGATCGCCTCGACCGACACCGCCTCGATCACCAGCGGGCGGGCTCCGGCGTCAAAGCCGAAGCGGGCGCGATGGGCGGCGTTGAAGGCGCTGCGCAGATCGGCGAGCGGGGCGTAGGGGAGCGGCAGCGCGGTATCGGTGCCCTCAATCTTCATGTGCAAGGTGTATACGAGCGCCGGATCCTCGGCCTCTTGCGGGAGCTGCGCGCGGACCTCGGCACCGGCCTCGACCCCGAGCCGGTCGAGCGTCGCCGCCGATTGCAGCAGGCTGGTCTCATCGAGCCGCGCCTCGACCGCGCTTTGCCGTGCGGCGCGGATATCGGCGAGCCCCATGCCATAGGCGGAGAGCAGCGAGGCCATCGGGTGCACCAGGCAGGTGCCAACCCCGAGCGCATCGGCGACCCGGCAGGCGTGCTGCGCTCCAGCGCCGCCAAAGACCGAGAGTGCTGCGCCCGCGATCTCATGGCCGCGCTGCACCGAGATCTTCTTGATCGCCGCCGCCATGCTCTCGATCGCGATGGTGAGAAAGCCATCGGCGAGCGCTTCGGGGCTCTTGGTCTCGCCGCTCTTGCTGACCTCAGCCGCCAGCGCCGCGAAGGCGCGCCTTGTGGCGGCGACATCGAGCGGTTGATCGGCATGGGGGCCGAAGATCGCCGGGAAGAATTCGGGGCGCAGCTTGCCGGTCATGACATTGGCATCGGTGACCGCGAGCGGACCGCCGCGGCCATAAGCGGCCGGGCCGGGATTGGCGCCAGCGCTCTCGGGCCCGACCCGCATGCGTTGGCCGTCAAAGCTCAGCAGCGAGCCACCGCCAGCCGCGACGGTGTGGATATGCATCATCGGCGCGCGGATGCGCACACCGGCAATCTGCGCGTCGAGCACCCGCTCGAGCGTGCCGTCAAAGCGCCAGACATCGGTGGAGGTGCCGCCCATGTCAAAGCCGAGCACTTGAGGGAGCTTGGCGATCTGTGCGGTGCGCGCGCCGCCGACCACACCGCCCGCAGGGCCGGACAGGATCGCATCCTTGCCCGCAAAGCGCTGCGCATCGGTGAGCCCGCCCGAGGACATCATGAACATCAGCTTGCCCGCCGGATCGCCGTCAAAGGCACGCGCGACGCGGTCAATGTAGCGGCGCAGGATCGGGGAGAGATAGGCATCGACCACCGTGGTATCGCCGCGCCCGATCATCTTCATCAGCGGCGAGACTGCGTGGCTGACCGAGACCTGGGCAAAGCCAGCACCCCGGGCGAGCTCGGCAGCGCGCGCCTCATGAGCGGTGTGCCGATAGCCATGCACGAACACGATCGCCGCCGCCTCACACCCCTCCTCTCTCGCCTGCGCGAGATCGTCGGTCAGGCGCGCTTCATCGAGCGGGGTGAGCACGGTGCCATCTGCCATCACCCGCTCCTGCGCTTCGATCACCTGGGCATAGAGCTGTTCGGGCAGGTCGATCCGGCGGGCGAAGAGCTGGTCATCGGGGCGGTTCTGGGTGCCCAGCCGCAGGGCATCGGCGAAGCCTTTCGTCGTGACGAGCACCGTCCGGGCACCCTTTTTCTCGAGCAGCGCGTTGGTGGCGACCGTGGTGCCCATCTTCACGCTGGCGATGCGGGTGAGCGGGATCGGGTCGCGCGGGGCAAGGCGGAGAAAATCGCGGATCCCTTGCAGGGCGGCGTCCTCATAGCGCTCGGGGTTCTCGGACAAGAGCTTGCGGGTGTGCAAGGCGCCGGCGGGATCGCGGGCGACGATGTCGGTGAAGGTGCCGCCGCGGTCGATCCAGAAATCCCATTGCTCTTGCGACACCGCTGGCCTCCGTTCAATCTATGCGCTCAGGGTCCCTGATCTAGCAGCGAGTAGCGCCTATGTCCTTCACAATTGGTCCGGCCGATGAGAGCGATCTGCCGGCGATCCTCGCGATCTATAACCGCGAGATCCGCGAGGGTACGGCGCTGTGGAATACCGCCGAGCGCGATCTGGCGCAGATGACGGGCTGGTATCGCGAGCGCCGCGCGGCGGGCTTTGCGGTGCTCGCGGCGCAAGAGGGGAGCGACGAGGGGAGCGACGAGGGGGGCAACGAGGGGGCGCGAGAGGGGGCGCAGCTTTTGGGCTTTGCGAGCTTTGGCCCGTTTCGCCCTCATGACGGCTATCGCCACACGATCGAGCATTCGCTCTATGTCGCCGCGGACCGGCGCGGCGAGGGGATCGGCGGGGCCTTGCTCGCGGCGTTGGAACGCGAGGCACGGGCGGGTGGTTATCATGTCATGCTCGGCGCGATCGAGGCCGGCAATGCCGGCTCGCTGGCGCTGCACGCGCGGCATGGGTTCATCGAGACTGCGCGCATGCCTGAGGTGGGGCGCAAGTTCGGGCGCTGGCTTACCTTGGTGATCATGCAAAAAACACTTACCTGACCCTGACCGTTTCCGGATTTTCCAAAGGACCTCTTTCGCCATGCTCAAGAAACTGCTTTCCGTTCTGACCGCGTCGGCTGAGCCCGAGGATGCGAGCCTTGCCGGTGAGGAGTTGCGCGTCGCCTATGCTGCGCTGCTGATCGATCTGGCGATGAGCGACCATGTCTATGCCGATAGCGAGGCGCAGGCGATCTCACGGGTTCTGAGCGCGACCTACGGGCTTGACGAGGCGGCGGCGAAGGCCTTGCGGGTTGCTGGTGAGCGAGCGCAGGCGGCGGCGGTCGACAGTCACCGTTTCACCTCGATCATCAAGGCAAGCACGACGCCTGAAGAGCGGATCGGCTATCTTGAGGGGCTTTGGGCGGTGGCGCTGGCCGATGGCGGGCGCGAGAGCGAGGAAAACAATCTCATGCGTCGGCTCACCGGCCTGTTGCAGATCCCCGATCGTGACAGTGCGCTGGCCCGCCAACGCGTCGAGGCGCGCGGTTGATATTTCGGCCCCCTTCCGCCCCCCAGGCCTGACGCCTTCGACACAGATCGCCCCGCACGCCCCCCGCCCCCACGCCTGACGGCTTCGACATAGTTGCCCTCTCTCCCTCCTGCTCAGCAGGCGCGGGCACGCACGCTCGGCGGATGGCTGGTCCTGCGGATCGCATCCACTTGTGCGAGGGCTTCCGCCCGGCTTCTCAGGAGCAAGGGCACCGGCGCAAAACTCGGCGGCCTGGCGTAGCGGATCGTCCCACGCGCATGGGCGGAGCGGGCGCGCTCGGCACGCACGCCGAAGACGATATGGGCGCGCCTGCTTATGACCAGATCCGTGTAATCGAGCACGAACCAGACCCGCCCGCTCAATTGCCCCAGACGCCAATCGAGATGATCGAAAAACGGATTGACATCGGCCTGCCCCTCAAAGGTCAGGTGAGAGAAGTCGATCTCCACCATCTCGCGCGCTGGCTCGAAGCGGATGCGGGCTTCAATGTCACGATCAATGTCGGGCATGCTGTTCCATCTTCTCTTCCGCCATCGCGTCAAAGGCTTGTCGGCAGGCTCTCCGAAAAAAAACGCTCTCGCCAGATCTTTTTTGCGACGGAAAACGCTGGCCCCTTCGTTGGTGGGATAGCTGATGGCGCTCTAACCAGGCGCGCATCGGTCGGGACGCGGCGGATTTGCTCTGTCGACGATCCCATTGATGTCGGGTAGCAGCTCCCGCCCCCCTCTGCTGCTGCCCGACATTTCCACGCCAAACTCCGATTGCTTGTGTCATTTTGCAGTGCATCGAGCGCGTCGATGCCTTGCGCGTCTGCGTCAAAGCCCTATAACGCACGCCAATTTGCTGTTCCATCACCGCCGTATCCACGCGCCGTCCGAGGCCCTTGCGCCTCGTGCCGGACCGATACCGGGCGGCGCCATCAGAAGGCCCCTCATGCCAAAGCGCACCGACATCTCCTCGATCCTCATCATCGGCGCGGGTCCGATCGTCATCGGCCAGGCCTGCGAGTTCGACTATTCGGGGGCACAGGCGGTCAAGGCGTTGAAAGAAGAAGGGTATCGGGTGATCTTGGTCAACTCGAACCCGGCGACGATCATGACCGATCCTGAGCTTGCCGACGCCACCTATATCGAGCCGATCACGCCCGAAGTGGTCGCGCGGATCATTGAGAAAGAACGTCCCGATGCGCTGCTGCCGACCATGGGGGGGCAAACAGCGCTCAACACCGCCATGTCGCTGGCCGATCTTGGGGTGCTGGAGAAATTCGGGGTCGAATTGATCGGCGCGGATCGCGATGCGATTGAAATGGCGGAGGATCGTGAGAAATTCCGCGATGCCATGGCCGAGATCGGTCTGGAAAACCCGCGCGCGACCATTGCCAACAATTTCGGGGAATGCCTCAAGGCGCTTGATGAGATCGGGCTGCCAGCGATTATCCGCCCTGCCTTCACGCTGGGCGGCACCGGTGGCGGCGTCGCCTATAATCGCGAGGACTTCGAGCGCATCTGCCGCTCTGGCCTCGATGCATCGCCGACCAGCCAGATCCTGATTGATGAAAGCCTTCTGGGTTGGAAGGAATTCGAGATGGAGGTGGTGCGCGATCGCAAGGATAACGCGATCATCGTGTGCTCGATCGAGAATATCGACCCGATGGGCGTTCATACCGGCGATTCGATCACTGTCGCGCCCGCATTGACCCTGACGGACAAGGAATACCAGATGCTGCGCAACGCCTCCCTGGCGGTGCTGCGCAAGATCGGGGTGGAGACCGGCGGCTCGAACGTGCAGTTCGGCATCAACCCGGACAATGGCCGGATCGTCGTCATCGAGATGAACCCTCGGGTCTCGCGTTCTTCGGCTCTGGCCTCCAAGGCCACCGGCTTTCCCATTGCGAAGATCGCGGCCAAGCTGGCCATCGGCTACACGCTCGATGAGCTCGACAATGACATCACCAAGGCGACGCCCGCATCCTTTGAGCCGACCATTGATTATGTGGTCACCAAGATCCCGCGCTTTGCCTTCGAGAAGTTCCCCGGTGCCAAGCCGGAGCTGACCACGGCGATGAAATCGGTCGGTGAGGCGATGGCGATCGGGCGCAACTTCGCCGAGAGCTTGCAAAAGGCGCTGCGCTCGCTGGAGACCGGCCTCTCCGGCCTCGATCCGGTTGAGATCGCGGTAGAGGGCGATGATCCCGAGGAACGCAAGGAGGCGGTGATCGCGGAGCTCTCGCGGGTGACGCCGGACCGTATCCGTGTCGCGGCACAGGCACTGCGTGAAGGCTTGAGCGTTGATGAAGTGAACGCGGTCACGGCCTACGATCCGTGGTTCCTCGAGCGTATGGCCGAGATTGTTGCCGCCGAAAATTGGGTGAAGGAACATGGCCTTCCCGATGACGCGCCAACCATGCGCGCGATCAAGGCCCTGGGCTTTTCCGATCAACAACTCGGCGCGCTCACCGGCATGCCCGAAATCGTCGTGCGTGACGCGCGGCGGGCGCAAGCCGTGCTGCCGGTCTATAAGCGGATCGATACCTGCGCCGCCGAGTTCGAGGCGCAGACCCCTTACATGTATTCGACCTATGAGGCCGATCATGGCGGGCAGGCCGAATGCGAAGCGCGCCCTTCCGAACGCAAGAAGATCGTGATTCTGGGCGGAGGTCCGAACCGGATCGGCCAGGGGATCGAGTTCGATTATTGCTGCTGTCACGCCTGTTTTGCGCTCTCCGATGCCGGGTTCGAGACGGTGATGATCAATTGCAATCCCGAGACGGTCTCCACCGATTATGACACGTCGGATCGGCTGTATTTCGAGCCGCTGACGGCGGAGGACGTGCTCGAGATCCTGCGCGTCGAGCAGCAAAAGGGCGCATTGCTCGGGGTGATCGTGCAATTTGGCGGTCAGACGCCGCTGAAGCTGGCCGCTGCGCTGGAGGAAGCCGGGATCCCCATCCTCGGGACTTCGCCGGATGCGATCGATCTGGCCGAGGACCGTGAGCGCTTTCAGAAATTGTTGCACAAGCTCGGCCTTCAGCAGCCGCGCAACGGCATTGCCCATTCTGTCGAAGAAGCGCGCGATATCGCGGGTGAGATCGGCTTTCCCATCGTCATCCGGCCCTCGAATGTGCTGGGCGGGCGCGGGATGGAGATTGTGCGCGATGAGGCCGGGCTCGAGAAATACATGAGCACTGCCGTCGAGGTCAGCGGCGATGCGCCGGTCTTGCTCGACAGTTATCTGGCCGGCGCAATCGAGGTCGATGTCGATGCGCTTTGCGACGGGCAGAGTGTCAAGATCGCCGGTATCATGGAGCATATCGAGGAAGCGGGCGTCCATTCGGGTGACAGCGCCTGTTCCTTGCCCCCCTATTCGCTGTCGGCGCATACGATTGCCGCCATCGAGGAGCAGACCCGTCTGCTGGCCAAGGGGCTCGGCGTCAAAGGGCTCATGAATGTGCAATTCGCAGTGAAGGATGAGAGCCTTTATGTGCTCGAGGCCAATCCGCGCGCCTCGCGCACTGTGCCCTTCGTGGCCAAGGCAATCGGCGCGCCGATCGCGAAATTCGCTTCTCGGGTGATGGCAGGCGAGAGCCTGGCCGATATCGAGGTGCCGTCTGCGCCCACAAGCCATGTGGCGGTCAAGGAAGCGGTGCTGCCCTTCGCGCGTTTTCCGGGTGTCGATACCCTGCTCGGGCCGGAAATGCGCTCGACCGGCGAGGTCATGGGCTTGGATCGTGGGTTCAATCGGGCGTTCCTGAAAAGTCAGCTTGGTGCCAATGTCGATCTGCCAAGCGGCGGGACCGTGTTCATTTCTCTCAAGGAGGCGGACAAGGCGCCGCTTACCGAGCCCGCTCGCAAACTGGCGGCACTTGGGTTCAAGATCCTGGCAACCGGCGGCACCGCCGAGCATCTGAGCGCTGCGGGGATCGCGGTGACCACCGTGAAGAAAGTGTATGAGGGGCAGCCCAATATCGTCGACCACATGAAAAACGGCGAAGTGGCATTGGTCTTCAACACCACCGAGGGCGCGCGCTCGGTCAAGGATAGCTACGAAATTCGTGTAACGGCCCTGCGCAACAAGATCCCCTACTACACAACTGCGGCGGGAGCGGCGGCTGCGGTGCGGGCGATCGAGAATTTGCGTGACGGCGATCTGGAAGTCGCCCCATTGCAATCCTATTTTGCCCGCGGATAAACTCAACGCTTGCCTGACCTGTCGATTGAGGGCTTGCTCGATGGATGGGGATGGCTCAATAACGTTCGCCTTGAACGTTCTGATTGGCGCGCTGGCCCGGCGGATGTCCGCCGGGTGGCGCGTTGCTGCGTTCAGAGGCGAGGAGGAGCAGTAATGGAAAAAATTCCAATGACCGCCGCGGGCAATGCGAAGCTTCAGGCGGAGCTGAAAAAGCTCAAGAGTGAGGAGCGCCCGGCCGTGATCAAGGCCATTGCAGAGGCGCGCGAACATGGTGATCTGTCCGAGAATGCCGAGTATCATTCGGCACGCGAAAAGCAGAGCTTTATCGAAGGACGGATCCAGGAGCTCGAAGGCATCATCAGCCGCGCAGATGTCATCGACCCCAAGCGGATTTCCGGCGACAAGATCAAATTTGGCGCCACGGTCGAGCTCGTCGATGAAGACACCGAGGAAGAGAAGTCTTACCAGATCGTCGGTGAGGTCGAGGCCGATATCGAAGCGGGCAAGCTGAACATCAATTCGCCACTTGCGCGCGCGCTTATCGGCAAAGAGGAGGGCGACACTGTGGAAGTGATGACGCCCGGCGGTGGCCGCTCCTACGAAATCGTGGCCGTCAAGTTCGTCTGAGCATCTGCGAACACCAACCTCGCCGCTAGCGCGAGGTTGTGTCTCGCCCGGACGCGATGTGTTGCACCGGCGAGGGGCATTTGCCCCGAGTGATGGCGCGAACTGGTCTACCGGTTGTGTTCAACGAGACTTGGGACTACCAAGGGCTGTGAACGAATAGGTAACGATCTTCTATTGGGTGCCAAGATGGGGCGCACCTGTAGCGAGGGCGATCTGAAGCCGGAACCTTGGTTTTCGATGGCGGCTTCAGAAATGGCGAGGATGGGAATCAGATGGGCAGCAGCAGTGCAGCACGGCAACCGCTCGACGAGGCGCCTATGAAGACTGAGGCAAGTTCTGGGCAGGCGAGTGCCGTGAACGGCGCCGCTGAACCCGTCAAGCCGGTGAAATCGGCAGGGCATGGCTATCCCAGCCCGCGCGGCTCGGGGGAAAATCTTCCCAGTTTCGGGGCCGCCGTGGACAGTTTCGACTTTCAGGTCGAGGCAGACGAGCCGCCCGTCGTGACGACAGCAGTTCCCAAATCGGCCGATGCCAATCGGAAGGGCAAGAGCGAAAAGTCAGAGGCCGCGACCGAGACGGTGTCTCTCTCAGCCCTTGCGGAAAGCGAGCATAGAATGCGCAGCGAAGCGACAGAGATGCCCTCCAAGGCGATCCCGATTTTCCTGACGATCCTGTGGATCGGGGCGGTATTCGCATTCTTCGCCGGGTATTTGCGCATCCCACTGGGTGGCCCTGAAATGGCCAAGGCCCTGCTCGGTATGGACGGTTGGACCTGGTCGATGATCTGGGCGGCGGCCATCGGGCCGACGGTTTTCATCTGGGCATTGCGCAGAAGCAGCGCACCCGGCGGGATCGATAGCGGCAGCCTCGCGCGGCTCGAACGGGTCGCCGAAAAGCTCGCGCAGGCGCAGCTGGACGGGGAGCGCTTGGCTGGGCTTGGCATTCCTGAGCAAATGCCGGAGGCCGATTTTTCCGGGATCCGGGGCGAGCTTGATGCGGTGCGGATGAGCTTGAGCGCGCTGCGTGATGAGCTCGACGCCGTGCGCGTCAAATCCGAGGGGACCCAAAAGCTGCTCGGCAGTGATGTCAGCGCGATGAGCGGTTTGGCGTCGACGCTGGAAGAGAACACCAAGCGTGCCTCGGCCACCGCAGCGGCGATCGCGACTGCGGCGGATGCGTCCAATGTCAATGTGATCGAAACGGCTCAGGACGCCGCGGCGAAGCTGCAAGACCTGATGAGCGCGCTCGACGCACGGGCCGCCGAGATGGCCGGTGCCAGCGTGAATGAGACCGAGAAGCTCAGAAAGTCGATTTCTGAGACGATGTCCTCGCTGGAGAAAAGCCAGACGGCGATTACCCAGGCGGCGGCGCGTACGGTCGCGGTGGTGAAGGCCGCTCAGAGCTCGGTGCAACAGACCGTGAGTGAAACCGCTGCGAAGGCGCGCGTGTTGCAATCGAGAGAGGCGGCGCATATCGCCAGCGATGCCTTGAACACCAAGGCGCAAGTGAATGGCGCAGCATCGGAACTCAGCGACAAAGCCGCGCCGACGCGGGCCGAAGAAATGCCGCGTGCCGTTCATCGTAGCGTGAAGCCGGTAACCAATGAGGCGTCGCTCGCCAATGGTGTCGCCGAGGCGGGCCCAGCTGCGTCGGCACAAAGCGAAGTGAGCACGGAACAACAGGAGGCTCCAGCCCCGCAAGGACCGCGTAGCGAGCCGACCAGGAATGCGTTGAGCGAGCAGATGGAGCGCCTGCGTCCGGCTCGCAAGGATCCGCTCGATCTCGATGCGATTGCGCGTGAGAAGGCCGCCAAGGCAGAGGCTCCTGCTCCTGCTGCTGCTCTTGCCCAGGTCGCGGACGCGGCGCCGCAAGAGCCAGTAGCGCAAGAGCCAGTAGCGCAGGCACCTGTCGCAGAGCCAGTGGCACCGCAGGCCGTTCAGCCCGAGACACCGGTAGTAGCGCCAGCCGCAAAAGCTCCGCCGAAGGCCGAGCCGCTGCCTGCTCCCTTTGCTCCGCCGGCAGGTGGGCTCGATTGGCACAAGCTGATCAGGGCCGCCAATTTCCCCGATAGCGAGGATGACAAGGAGACCCTCGCGGCGATCTACGCCGTGCTTTCGGATCCCGATGCCGCCGCAATGCTGCAACATGCCGAGGATGCGCTCTCCGCGCTGGCGGATGTGGACGTGTTCATGGATGAGTTCGAGCCGATGCACGCACCGTCATCGCTCTGGCAAACCTATATCGAGAATAACGACGCGCCGAACATCATGGAGCTTGGCGGTATCCTCGATCCGCATGCGCTGGAAGATGCCGAGGAATTGCTGTCGGAGCGCGAGGGTTTCGAGGGTATCGTCGACGGGTTCATTGCCAGCTATGAGCGGGTGCTGGAAAAGATGTTTGCGGCTGGTCAGGAACCGACCTTGGCGGTGAAGCTGGCCGATACGCGCACGGGCCGCGCTTACATGCTGCTGGCGCGCGCTTCGAAGCATTTCGGCGCCTGATCTCTGGCTGCTTGACCCCGCGCTGCCCGACAAAAAAAGCCCGTCTCGTGAGAGGCGGGCTTTATTGTGCAATGTCCTTGCGAGGCGAGGAAAGGGCCGTGCCTTACATCAAGCCGCAGCGGCGCATCTGGGCAGCGTAGCGATCGGCAAGCTGGCCAACCTCGCGTGCGGCGCGGCGCAGCCATGCCTTGCTCTGATAGGTTCGGCGCTGATAGCCGGTATGGCCCTCATGATAAGCGAGATATTGATGCTCGCCATTGAGCATCGACACACCGTTGAGGCGGCGTGTCTTGGCCATGTACCAGCCGACGAAATCGATCGCATCATCGAAGTCATCGCGATCAGCCCAGGAATTGCCGGTCTCGCGCTGGTACCAGGCCCAGGTGCCATCCAGCGCTTGTGCATAGCCATAGGCGGATGAGACGCGGCCCCAGGGGATCAGCCCGAACATGACCGTGTCCTTGGGCGGTTTGGCATCATGCCGAAAGGAGGATTCGCGATAGATGATGGCCATCATGACGGCTGGCGAAGCGCTCCAGCGCCGCTCGGCATCGCGCGCGGCAGTGAGCCAGCGCGGCTTCTCCTCAAAGATGGCGCAGGCGTCATTCGCTTGCCGCGGCGGGGTCGAACCGGCACATGCCGCCAGCCCGGCGACCAGGGCGATCGCGAAAACAGGGCGAAGGCTGTGCAGCAGTCGTTTCATGTCCGGCCCCAGTTGGTGAAGTTTTTGCGCGCGCATTCCCCGATGCGCCGCAGCGTCCCAGCATTGTTAGCTGCAAACAAACAACAAATCATGACCTTGATGAGCCCGGCGAGGCGCGCTTCTGCCCAGATTGAGGCAATGCATCCGCACAAATCGGTTTTGTCGGTTATCAGCGGGCCTGAAGAATTGACCCCCATCAGGCGCCTGCCTACGGTCATCTCGAAAGCCGACTCGTTTCGATCGATCAGCAAGGCGACCTCCAGAACGGCGCCCGATGCGATCACGTTCGGGCGGGTGGCACCACCGGTCGCGCGACGATGTCGCCGACTTCAGGAAGGAAGGGCGGCGCAGTGCCTGAAAAGAACGATCTCGATCTGAGCCGCGATGCGTCTATAACCCCTTTGGTAATGCCGACAGAACTGCGAGCGATTGTAGTGCAGACAACAGCGAAATTCCGGATTGGACAGGTGGTCAAGCACCGTTTCTACCCGTTCCGGGGTGTGGTGTTCGATGTGGATCCCGAATTCGCGAACACCGAGGAATGGTGGAACGCGATCCCGGACGAGGTGCGTCCGCGTAAGGATCAGCCCTTCTATCACCTCCTCGCCGAGAACGAGACCAGCTACTACGTCGCTTACGTGTCCGAGCAGAATCTTTTGGCCGATGAATCGGGCGAGCCGGTCGAGCATCCGGAGGTGGATGTCATGTTCGGCGAGCTGGAGGGCGGGCAATACGAGGTCGATCAGAGCCAGGCACATTGACGGTTTGCGTCACCTGGATGGATGCGATCTTGCGGCAAGTCACTGCGTGCTTGCATTCCGGCGTGAAGTCACGGCAAATTGTGCCGCTATGATTCAACGATTGTTTCTTACCCTTTGTGTTCTGTTGCTGTCGCTTGGCGTGCTGATCGCGAACGTTTCGGACGTTCGTGCTCAAGAGCCTGCGCAGCAGGGCCAAGCCAGCGCAGCCTCGGAGCAAGGCGGCCCGTTTCGGGTCGCCACGATCGAGCGGCGCCCCTTTGTCATGGTCGAGCCCGATGGCAGTCTGCGCGGCTTTTCCGTCGAGCTTTGGCGCGCGATTGCGGAAGAGCTGGGGCGCCAAAGCGACTTCACCCTCGCCCCGACCTTCGCCGATATGCTCGCCGAAGTGCAGGAAGGCGGCGTTGATGTGGCGGCGGCGAATATCTCGATCACCGCCGCGCGTGAGCGGGTGATGGATTTCTCGCAGCCGATCTACAGCTCGGGTCTGGCGATCATCACCCCGGCTGAAGAGGCGGGGCTCAGCTTTATCGGGCTGATCCTCGAATCCGGTATCCTGATCTGGATCGGTGCCGCGGTTTTGATCCTGGTGATCGTGGCGCATGTGATGTGGTGGCTCGAGCGCGGCGGAGAGCCGTATTTTCGGCCCTGGTATCCCGAAGGGGTGTGGGATGCGTTCTGGTGGGCCTTTGTCATCGTGACCATGGGCGGGTTCGAGAATCAGCGCCCGGAACGCATCGGCGGGCGGATCTTTGCGATCTTCTGGATCGTGGCCGGCTTGTTTTTCATCTCGACCATCACTGCCAAGATCACGACGGCGCTCACCGTTGCCGAACTCGAGAGCGATATTCAGGGCTGGCGCGATCTTGAGGGCAAGCGGGTCGGCATCGCGGCGGGCACGGTGATGGAGCGATTTGCTGAAAGCCGGGGGATCAATTACCGGCCGACGCCGGATTTCATGGACGCGGTCCGGGCGGTGGAGCGCGGCGAGCTCGATGCGACCATCGGCGATGCGGCGGTGTCCAAATATTATGTCCTGCATCAATCGGATGGTGCCCTGATGATCGCAGGCGATACCTTTGCCCCGGATATGCTCGGCTTCGCCTTCCCGCAAGGCTCACCGCTGCGCGAGCCGGTCAATCGGGTCTTGCTGCAATTGTTCGAGGACGGCACCTATGAGAGGCTGCGCAAGTCCTATTTCGGCGCTGATTGAGGGCGCTTTTGGTTCGGCGGTGACGGCGCGCCGACCAGCCAACGCGAGGAGAGACCCGATGCCGAACAGTAGTTCCCCCAAGCATCACGGCGATGGCGCTGATCTGGCGAAGAAGACCGCGGCCTACAAGGCGGTTGAGCTCGTCGAGCATGGCATGAAGGTCGGCATCGGCACCGGGTCAACAGCGGCCTGGTTTGTTAATGCGCTTGGCAAACGGGTTGCCGAAGGGGTCAAGATCGTGGGCGTGCCGACATCGGTCGCGACCGGGCGCCTGGCCGAGAAGCACAAGATCCCGCTCACCACTCTTGACGAAGCTGGCTGGCTGGACCTGACGGTGGATGGCGCTGATGAGATCGACCCGCATCTCAATCTGATCAAGGGCGGCGGCGGGGCGTTGCTTCAGGAGAAGATCGTCGCCAACGCCTCTGACCGATTTGTGGTGATCGCCGATGCATCGAAGCGGGTTGATCGCCTGGGTGCCTTTGCGCTTCCGGTCGAGATCACACCCTTCGCCTGGGAAACCACCCGCGCCATTATCGAGCGGATCGCGTTCAACGGGGTGGAGGGGGACGATCTCTCCGCGCTGCGGCTCAAGAATGACGCTCCCTTCATCACCGATGAGGGTAATTTCATCGTCGATCTCAACATGAAGGTGATCGATGATCCGAAGACCTTGGCGGCGACCCTCAACAATGTACCGGGTGTGGTCGATAACGGGTTGTTCATCGGTATGGCCGAGCGCGCGATCATCGCCAACGAAGCGGGCGAGGTCGATGTAATCTCAGCGCTTTGAGGTCTCGCGATCAGACCTCAAAGCATCCTGAAGCGTCGCCTCGGGCGCTTCAGGAATTGCCCAGACGGCGCAGCAGCTTGGCCGCGATTTCGGCGCCCGTCTCGCCATGGGTGAAATGCATCAGGAAACGCCCATCGGTGCCCATGGCATACATCAACGTCGTGTGTTCGACGGAATAGCCATCGGTGAAGCTCTCATCCTCGACAAAACCATAGACGGCGCGCCATTTCTTGGCGGTCGCATCGGTTTGCTCGAGCGTGCCGGTCAGGCCGATGATGTCGGGATGAAAGAGCGGCACATACTCCGCCATCACATCGACCGTGTCGCGCTCTGGATCGACGGAGACGAACACCCCTTGCGCGTCGATCCCGGCCTCCTTGAGCCCATCGAGCGCGGCGGCCATCTCCTGCAAGCCGGCCGGGCAGAAATCCGGGCAGAATGTATAACCGAAATACATCAGGGTGATCTTGCCCTTGAGCATGCTCTCATCGACCGGGTTGCCGTGATGATCGACCAGCGAGAACGGGCCGCCGATCAGGGCCTCGCCCATCTGGCTTGAGAGGTTCTCACCAAACCCCTTGCCGCGATCGCCGAAGATCAACATCGACAGGGAGCCGCCCAGAATCACCGCCACCACGCAAGCAGCCGCGATCAGGGCATATCGGGTTGTGTCGGTCTTGCTGGCCATGCTCATCTCTTGTTGTGGTCGTCACTATCGACGATGCACATAGGCCGGAAGGGCCGTCGCTTCAAAGCGCCGCGCGTTCAAAGATGAAGGGCCGGTCGAATGGTCGCACAGCACATATTCAAATCCGAAAGTTCGCCCAGCTCCGAAAGCTTGCCAACATCCGAGAGCTTGCAGGTCGCTGAGCGCGGCGTTCGCTCCTTGCGCTTGCAGACATTGGTAACCCTGCGCTGGCTGGCGGTATTCGGGCAATCGGCGGCGGTGCTGGTCTCGACGGTGTTTCTCGATGTCGAGCTGCCGCTGGTTGGCTGCGCGGTGGCGATCACCGTGTCGGTCTGGCTTAATCTGATCGCGGCGATGACGGTTCAGCCCACGCAGCGATTGTCAGAGCGTGACGCTCTGCTGGCATTGATCTTCGATCTCACCCAGCTTTCGGCTCTGCTCTACATGACCGGGGGGCTGACCAATCCGTTTGCGCTGTTCCTGCTCGCGCCGGTTACGATCTCTGCAACGGTGCTCAGCCTTCGCACGACCCTGATCCTGGGGGCGGTGAGCATCGCGGCGACAACGCTGCTTTCGCAATACTATCTGCCCTTGCACACCACGGGCGGTGAGCGCATCGAGCCGCATCCGATCTATCTGGCGGGCTCCTGGGTTGCGATCTCGCTCGGGGTGACCTTTCAGGCCGCCTATACCCGCCGCGTGTCCAATGAGGCGCTGAACATGTCGGCGGCGCTCAATGCAACCCAGATGGCGCTGGAGCGAGAGATGCGCCTGTCTTCGATCGGAGCGTTGGCCGCCGCTGCTGCCCATGAGCTGGGCACCCCGCTCGCCACGATCAAGCTGGTGGCGGGAGAGTTGCAGGCTGAATTGGAGGATGCCGCCCTGCGCGAGGATGCGCAGCTCATCTCGGAGCAAGCGGCGCGCTGTCGGCGGATCCTCGAGAAACTATCCACCGTGCAGACCCCCGATGATGAGCAGACCCGTCAGGCACCGATCACGGCGGTCGTCTGGGAGGCCGCAAGGCCCCATCTCACCCGCAAGGCCGAAGTGCGTTGCCGGCTCAATGGCGTGGACCTGATCGATCCGGCCGAGGGGGAGACCGACGCGCAGCCACAGATCCCGCGTCGACCCGAGATCATCCAAGGCTTGCGCAATATCGTTCAGAATGCCGTCGATTTTGCCGATGGGGTGGTCTTGATTGATGTCGATACGCGCGGCGAGACGGTCAGCGTCACCATTCGCGATGATGGGCCCGGCTTCTCGCAAGACGTGCTGGCCCATCTTGGCGAGCCCTTCAACACCTCCCGCGCGCGCGGCGATCGCAATGGCTATGAGGGGATGGGGCTGGGCGTGTTCATCGCCAAGACCCTGCTTGAGCGCACCGGCGCCACTGTCAGTTTTCGCAATCGACGTCGGCGGGGCGGGGCGTCTTCGGGAGAGGTCGAGGCGCCGGGGGCTTCGGTTCGCGTCACCTGGCCACGCGGGATGATCGCGACGGCGCGAGAAAGCGGCCGACGCGGCAAGGTAGAGCCTTCACGCTCTGAGCAAACGCCCGTATAGAAAAAGTTAACGAGGCGATAAAAATACATCCGGGCGAGCAGGCATCATGACACCGACACTTTCGCTACTTGTGTCCGCACAAGTCTTGCAGGCACAGGTTCGACCATCGGCCGAAGCGATGACGCCGCATCTTTTTTCCGTTGCTGCCGGTATTCTGGCGGTGGCGGGCGTGCTGACTGCCGCTGCGGTCTACCGCAATGCGCGTCTGGCCCGGCGCGAGCGTGATCGGTTGCGCGCGCGGCTCGATGCCGATCTGACATCGGAGCGGGTCTTCGTGCTGCATGAGGGCCAGCCCAGCCCGGCTTCGCCGACCAGCCTGGCGCTGTTCACCGAGGCGGTGCCAGCGCCCGAGCTCAGTAACCGCACCAAGCTGCGCCAGATCCTCGGCCCCGAGCTTAGTGATGATATCGACCGGCGCTTGAGCAGCCTCATCGAGAGCGGAGAAGCCTTCGAGATCTGCCATCCGGATGCCGAAGGCACGCCGCTGATGCTGCGCGGCGAGATTGTCGGCGCGAAGCCGGTGCTGCGCTTCTGGCCGGTCGGAGCGCGCAGCGAGGAGGATGCCTATAGCCCGGACGATCCCGGCCCGGTCCATCGGGTGCTCGATATCGCCCCGAGCGGGATCCTGATTTTCGACCATGAGCGCAGATTGCGCGTGGCGAACCGTTCGGCGCTGCGCATGCTCAATCTGGCGAGCGATTGGGTCGAGGGCGCGCCGAGCTTGCGCTCGTTGCTCGATGCGCTGCGTTCGGCCGGTAGAGTGCCCGAGCGCAGCGATTACGCGCAATGGCGCAATCAGATCCTGTCGGACCCGGTTGCCTTGCTCAATCTCGACGGTGCCTGGACCTTGCCCAATGGTGATGCGCTGCGGCTCACCGCTTCGCAGGACGGGGCGGGTGGATTTGTCGTCTTCATCAATGATCTGAGTGGCTCGCTTGATCTCGAGCGGGATCTGAAGGGCAAGCTCGCCGCCCGCCAGGCCGCGCTCGAAGGGCTGGTGCAGGGGCTCGCGATGATCGGCAATGACGGCAAGCTGATCCTCGCCAACCCGGCCTTCGCCCAGATCCTGGACTTGCCCGCGCAAAGCATCGCGCCGCAATCGGCGTTCAGCGCACTCGCGGCGCATTTCGAGGCCGAGCCCGATTGCTGGCGCGCGATCGTGGCCTTGTTCCGCGCGGTCGAGCCTCAGAAACCGTCAACAGCCAGCGTCTCACGCCTGCGCGCTGATCAAAGCGCGCAAGAGCTCGATTTGCATCTGACGCCGCTGCCCGATGGCGCCTTGCTGCTCTCGGTAACCGACCAGACCCCGCGCCATCAACTCGAGGCCGCCCTGCGCGATCGTCAGGAAGCATTGCTCGCCGCCGATCGGATGAAGAGCGAGTTTCTGGTCTCCATCGCCTATCAGTTACGCACCCCGCTCAATACGGTGATCGGTTTTGCCGAGATGCTGGCCCAGGGGCTCGCTGGGGAGCTCCCGGCCAAGCAGCTCGCCTATATCAACAACATCGTATCCGCCTCCGAAGAATTGCGGCTGCTGGTGAATGATTCGCTCGATCTGGGCGCGTTGCAGGCTGGCACGGTGTCCTTCAACCGTCGGCGGCTCGATCTGGTGCCTCTGGTCGAGACCGTCGTGGCCTCAGCCGAAGGGCGCATTGCGCGGCGCGGGGCGCTGTTGAGTGCGGAGTTTGAAGGCGATGAAGTGATCGCCTATTGCGATGAAACCCGGGTCAAGCACGCCTTGTTCAGCATCCTTGGCGCCGTGATTGGTTCGCTGGAGGCGGCGGACCGGGTGCTTATGCGGGTCGGCGCCGATCAGGACCGGGCGCGGCTCGACATCACCTATCAGCCGGCCAAGAGCAGCGGGCAGAGCCGCCCGTTTGATCTCGAAGGGATCCATGGCGTCTCGCTCTCGCTGGCCCAGCGCCTGATCGAACGGCAGCAGGGCAGTTTCGTGATCGAGGAGACCGATGGCGTCCACGGCATCTTCACGACCTTGCCGCTGAACATGATGCCGGAGGATGCGCCGGGCTTGCCAGAGCGCCAAGGAGGGGCGGCCGCTTGACGCCAACACCGCCCCTGACGCAGACGCTGATGCTTGGGCATGAGCAGGACAGCCGAGCGGTCGGCCAGGCCATCGCCTCGGCGCTGCGCGGCGGGGATGTCTTGCTGCTCGAAGGGTCTTTGGGCGCGGGCAAATCCTTTCTCGCCCGCGCCATCATTCAGAGCCTGATCGGCGAGGATGAGCCGGTGCCCAGCCCGACCTACACGCTGGTGCAATGCTATGACGCGCCCGATTTCGAGATCCGCCATGCCGATCTCTACCGGCTTGGCGATCCCGAAGAGGCCGAGGAACTGGGCCTGTTCGACGATCTTGCCAATGCGGTGCTCTTGATCGAATGGCCCGAGCGGCTGGGGGATGCAACGCCGGGTCGGGCGCTGACGTTGAGCCTGAACGGTGGAGCCGAGCCCGAAGCGCGCATCCTGGCGCTCAATGCTGTTGGCGAGGGCTGGACGGCGCTCTTGGATGCGGCGGCGATGGCGGCTCCTGCGGCAAAGGAGGGACGGTCATGACAATGGATCGAAACCGCGCAATCGACGCGTTCCTGAGCGATCAGGGCTGGGGCGCGGCGCAGCGGAAGGCGCTTGCCGGGGATGCCTCGAACCGCCGCTACGAGCGGCTCAGCGATCCGGTGCACGGCCCGGCGGTGCTGATGGATGCGCCGCCCGAAAAGGGTGAGGATGTGCGCCCGTTCCTGCACATCACGCAGGTGCTGCGCGGGCTCGGCTTCAGCGCGCCGGAGATCCTGGCGGCGGATGAGGCGCTGGGCCTGCTGCTGCTCGAGGATCTGGGCGATGCGCTCTTTGCCCGGCAGATCGCCTCGGGCAATGTCGATGAGCGGGTGCTCTATTCGGCCGCCGTCGATCTGCTCGCCGATCTGCATGCCCGCGAGATCCCGGAGGGGGCGGCGGCGCAGATCCCGCCCTATGACCGCGCGACCGTTCTGCGCGAGGCGCAGCTCGCCACCCATTGGTATGGCCGCGCAATCGCGCCGGGCGCCGATGAAGCGGGCTTTGATCGGTTGATCGGCAGGCTCTGCGCCGAGATTGCCGAGGCCCGTTCGGTGCTGGTGCTGCGCGACTATCATGCCGAGAACCTGCTCTGGCTGCCCGAGCGCCTGCATCACCAGCGGGTCGGGCTGCTCGATTATCAGGACGCGCTGATCGGCCACCCGGCCTATGACCTCGTCTCGCTGCTCGAGGATGCGCGCCGCGATGTGGCGCCGAGCCTTGCCGAGGTGATGATCGAGCGCTTCCTCGCCGAGCGCCCGGAGCTTGATGAGGCGGCGTTCCGGCGCGACTACGCGATCCTCGGGGCGCAGCGCAATCTGAAGATCGTCGGCATTTTCGCCCGGCTGTGGCTGCGCGATGGCAAGCCGCGTTATCTCGATCTGATCCCGCGGGTCTGGGGGTATCTCGAGCGCGATCTGGCCCATCCCGAGCTCGGCGAACTGCGCGCCTGGGTGGCGCAGAACCTGCCGCCGCCGACCCCGGCGGTGCTGGACGCCTTGCGCGCCACTCCTCCGGGGCTGGAGGCCAAGGGATGAGCCTGCAATCGGCGATGGTGCTCGCGGCCGGGATGGGCACGCGCATGCGCCCCTTGACCGACCACACCCCCAAGCCGCTGCTCGAGGCGGGCGGGCGCACGCTGCTCGATCACACGCTCCAGCGGCTGCGCGAGGTCGGGATCGGCCATGCGGTCGTCAACGGCCACTACCTCGCCGATCAGATCGAGGCGCATGTCAGCACCATCGCCGAGCCCGAGATCGCCTTTTCCGACGAGCGCGCCGAGTTGCTCGAGACCGGCGGCGGGGTCGTCAAGGCGCTGCCGCTGCTCAAGGGCGAGGCGTTTGTGGTGATCAATTCCGACAATCTCTGGCTAGGCGAGCAGGCGCTGGCTCCGCTCATCGACGCCTGGGACCCGGCCCGCATGGATATGCTGATGCTGCTGGTCGCGCGCGAGAGCGCCGTTGCATATTCGCGAGCGGGCGATTTCTTCATGGAGGGCGCCGCCTCCGGCCCGGCCCCCGGTCCCGCCCTTTTGCAAAGACGCGGCGAGGCCCCGAGTGCGCCCTTCGTCTTCACCGGCGCGCATGTCATCAAACGCAGCGCCTTCGAGGGGGCTGAGGCCCGGCCATTCTCGCTCAACCGGATCTGGGACGGCGTGATCGCCCGGGGCCGTGCCTTTGGCATCGCGCATCCGGGCGCCTGGATTGATGTCGGCACGCCCGAGGGCCTCGCGCAGGCCAATGCCTTGCTGGCGCGGGAGGGTTGAGCATGGATCTCTTTCACGAACCCGGTCCGCGGGTCTTCACGATCGCGCCCGGGATGCCCTTCGCGCAGACGCTGGCGCAGGGGATCAAGGCGCGGATGGCGGCGAGCGGCGCCGATCCGCTGGCGCTTGCCGATGTGGAGATCATCGTCTCCACCCAGCGGGCGGTACGAGCGCTGCGCTCGGCCTTCTTGCGGGTCAATGACGGTGCGGTGCTCGGCCCGCGCCTGCGCGCGCTTGGCGATATCGCCAATGATCCGGCGGTGTCCGGACAGGTGCCGCCCGCGATTGGCTCGATGCGCCGGCTGCTGATCCTCGCGCGGTTGGTGCGGGTGCTGCTCGAACAAGCGCCCGAACTGGGTGCGCCCGGCACCGCGGCGCCGCTGGCCTCCGATCTCGCCGCGCTGCTGGACAGCGCGCAGGCCGCCGGGGTGACGCTCGACGCGCTCGAGCGCATCACCACCGACAATCACGCCGCGCATTGGGCCCATTCCAAGCGGTTTCTCGATATCATCCGGCAGCTCTGGCCGCAGATCCTGGCCGCGGAAGGCCGCTGCGATCCCGAAGAGCGCCGTCGCCGTGTCGTCGGGCTGTGGGAGCAGCTCTGGCAAGGCGCGCCGCCGAGCCATCCGGTGATCGTTGCTGGCTCGACCGGCTCGCTCGACACCTCCGCCTGGTTCATCGAGCTGGTCTCGCGCCTGCCGCAAGGGGCAGTGGTGCTGCCGGGCCTCGACACCATGACCGATCCGGCGGCGCAGGCGCAGCTCACCACCGAGCGCGCGCCGGAGCATCCGCAGACCGGGCTCTTCAACCTCATTCGCCGGATCGGGGTGCCGCTCGAGGATGTGCGCGGTTGGGAGCATGACCGGCGCCCCCATGCCGGCCCGCGCCTGCATCTGCTCAGCCAGGCGCTGCGCCCGGCGCCGGTGACCGATGCCTGGCAGGCCCAGCGCGGGGCCCTCGCGCAAGTCGCCCCGAGCGCGACCGCCGCCCTGTCGCTGATCGAGGCACCAGGCCCGCGCGAGGAGGCCGCCGCCATCGCCATTGCCCTGCGCGAAGCGCTCACCACGAAAGGCAAGCGCGCCGCGCTCATCACGCCCGACCGCACGCTGGCCCGCCGGGTCACCGCCGAGCTCACCCGCTGGGGGATCGAGCCGGATGATTCGGGCGGGCGTCCGCTGTCGCTGACCGCGCCGGGGGTCTATTTCACGCTGGTGGCCGAGGCTGCGCTCACCGATTTCGCGCCGGGCCCGTTCCTCTCCGTCCTCAAGCACCCGATCGCCGCCGCTGGCTTTGAGCGCGGCGCGCATCTGCGGCTTTCGCGCCTGTTCGAGCGCAAGGTGCTGCGCGATCAGCGCCCGGCGCCGGGGCTCGCCGCCCAGCGCATCGCGGTTGCGCAGGCTGGCACGCTGAGCGAGGCCGAGGCGGATCAAACGCTCGATACCGAAGCCGTTATCGACGCGCCGGATGCGCCGGATCTCGTCGCCTGGTTCGATGCGGTGGCGGCGATCTTTGCCCCGCTCGCGGATCTGTGCGCGCTGGAGAGCGTGCCGCTCGCCGATCTGCTTGCCGCGCATGCCGAAGCCGCCGAAGCGCTCTCACGCCGCGCCGACCCTGATCTGCCGCCGGAGCTGTTCGAGCGCGCCGCCGGTGAGCAGCTCGCCGATTTCCTGCACCGTTTCAGTGCCGAGGCCGCGCAGTTCGGCGAGATCGCCCCGCGCGAATACCCGGCGCTCTTGGGGCAAGTGATGGCTGGCGAGGCCGTGCGCGAGGCTTTCGGGCGCCACCCGCGCCTTGCGATCCTCGGCCCGCTCGAGGCGCGGATGCAATCGGCGGATCTGGTGGTGCTGGCCGGGCTCAATGAGGGGGTCTGGCCGCAGATTCCCGAGCCCGATGCCTGGATCAGCCGCGACATGCGCTCGAGCCTCGGCCTGCCGCCGCTCGAAAGCCGGATCGGGTTGTCCGCGCATGACTTCTTTCAGGCGGCGATGGCACCGGAGGCGATCTTGTCGCGGGCGCGCAAGAAGGACGGCGCGCCCACCGTTCCCTCGCGCTGGCTGCTGCGGATCACCAACCTCTTGCAAGGCGTCGCTCCGTCCGATCTGGCGGCGATGCGCGCGCGCGGCGAGCGGTTCGTTGCGCTGGTGCCCAAGCTCGAGCCGCATGTGCGCCTCACCCCCGCGCCCCGCCCCGCGCCCAAACCGCCGATCGCCGCCCGCCCCCGCGCCTTTTCGGTGACCGAAGTGGAGACCCTGATCCGCGATCCTTACGCGATCTACGCCAAGAAGGTGCTGCGCCTGCGCCCCTTGCCCGAGCTGGTCGAGCGCCCCGATGCGCGTGAGCGCGGCACCTTGCTGCACAAGATCGTCGAAGGCTTTGTCGGGGCGAGCATGGGCGCCTTGCCGCGCGATCCCGAGGCGCTGTTCGAGCAGGCAGCGCGCGAGGCGCTGGTGCCGGTGGAGCCCTGGCCGAGCATTCATGCCTTCTGGCTGGCGCGCGCGCATCAGATCAAGCCGTGGTTTCTGGCCACCGAGATGGACCGCCGCGCGCTCGGCAACCCGCTGGCGCTGGAGGCGCGCGGGGTCACCCAGTTCGACACGCTGCTCGGCACCATCACCCTGCGCGCCGAGGCCGACCGCATCGACAAGCGCCATGGCGGCTATGCGATCTTCGACTACAAGACCGGCTCGATCCCGAGCAAGAAGCAGCAGGCGGAGTTCGCCAAGCAATTGCCGCTCGAGGCCGCGATCCTGCGCGCCTCGGGCTTTGAGGGCGTGCAAAAGGGCGAGGTGGTCAAGCTCGCCTATCTGCATCTGAAGGGCGGTGAGGAAGGCGGCAAGGAGGTCGACTTCGCCGGCGATGATCTCGGGCCCGCGGGCGAGGCCGAGGAGGCGCTGGCCGGGCTCGCGAAACTGATGGCGGCCTACGCCAATCCCGATCAGGGCTATCCGTCGCGCTTGCGGCCCGAAACGATCAGCTTTTCAGGTGATTACGACCATCTGGCGCGCCTCGGTGAATGGGTCGATGGTGCCTGGATGACGGAGGGCGAGCCATGAGCAAGATTTACCGCTCGCATAATGAGGCCACGCGGGCGCAGGCACAGGTGGCGCGGCCCGATGTATCGGCCTGGGTGTCGGCCAATGCCGGCTCGGGCAAGACGCGCGTGCTCACCAACCGCGTCGCCCGCCTGCTGCTCGCAGGGGCGCGCCCGGCCAAGATCCTGTGCCTCACCTACACCAAGGCCGCCGCCGCCGAGATGCAGAACCGCCTGTTCGACAAGCTCGGCGCCTGGTCGATGATGGAGGATGCGGCGCTCTCCGGCGAGCTCGACGGCATCTTGTGCGAAGAAGAACCGATGGCGGATTTGCCGCGCGCCCGGCGCCTGTTCGCCGAGGCGCTGGAGACGCCGGGCGGGCTGAAGATCCAGACCATCCACGCCTTTTGCGAAAGCCTTCTGGCGCGCTTCCCGCTTGAGGCCGGGGTGTCGCCGCATTTCTCGGTGGTCGATGAGGCGACGACGACGGAGCTTTTGCAAGAGGCGCAGGACCGGGTGATCCTGGCGCGGGGCGAGGATCCGGAGCTGGATGCGGCGCTGCGCTTTCTGCTCGAGACCTGCACCGAATACGGGCTCGATGAGCTGTTGGCGGCGGCGGTTTCGCACCGCGCGGCGTTCCTGAACGCGCAAGAGCCGGTGAATGCGGCGCTGGCGGATTGCCTTGGCGTCGATGCCGGAGCCAACCCGGCCGCGCTGCTCAGCGCCTGGGCCGAAGCGCTCGACCTGCGCCAGATCGAGCAGATCGGCCGCGCGCTTGCCGGGCTCTCGGGCAAGAAAGACCTGGAGAAAGGCGCCCGGATGCTGGCGGCGATCCAGGCACCGGGTGCGCGCCAGATGCATGAGCACCTGCGCGCCGCCCTGCTGACCAAGGAAGGCGCCCCGCCGAAAAGCGGCTTTCCGAGCCGGGCGATGGAAGACGCCCACCCTTGGGCGCTCGAGCCGATTGCGGCGCTGCAAGCCGGGCTCATGGATCTGTCCGAGCGGTTGCGGGCCGCCGAGCGCCTCGTTGCCTCCACCCATCTCGCCCGCTTTGCCCGCGCCGTGCTCACCGGCTATCAGGGGCTCAAAGCCCAGCGCGCCGGGCTCGATTATGACGATCTGATCGAGCGCGCCGTCGGCCTGTTGCAGCGCTCGGATGCGCGCGACTGGGTGCGCTTCAAGCTCGATGGCGGGATCGAGCATATTCTCGTCGATGAGGCGCAGGACACCTCGCCGCTGCAATGGGCAGCGATCGGTGCGCTGGCCGAGGAGTTCTTCGCCGGGCAAGGGGTCGAGCGCTCCGGCCCGCAAGAGGCCGAGCCGCAGCCGCGCACCGTCTTCGCGGTCGGAGATGAGAAACAGTCGATCTACAGCTTTCAGGGCGCCGCCCCCGAACAGCTCGACCAGTTCGGTGCCCTGTTTCAGGAGCGCGCCGCGGCCTCGGGCGAGCGCTTCGTACGCGGCGGGATGGCGACCTCGTTCCGCTCGACCGCGACGGTGCTCGATTTCGTGGACCGGGTTTTTGCCAGTGAGGAAGCGCGCAAGGGGCTGGTCTTTGGCGGCAGCGCGGTCATGCACCAGGCGTTTCGCGCCGATCAGCCGGGGATGGTCGAGCTCTGGCCGCTGCTCGAGCCTTTGGAGGAGGCGCAAAAGCCGCGCTGGGATGATCCGGTGGACAGCATCCCGCCCGATGATCCGCGCACCCGGCTTGCCGATGAGATCGCCCGCACGATCAAGGGCTGGATCGGGCGCGAGAAGCTGAAGGCGCGCGGTCGGATGATCCGGGCCGGGGATATCATGATCCTCGTGCGCGGGCGCGGGCCACTGTTCTTTGCGATCATCAAGAAGCTCAAGCAGATCGGGGTGCCGGTGGCGGGGGAGGACCGGCTGTCCCTGCCCGCCCAGCTCGCGGTGCGCGATGTGCTGGCGCTGGCGCGGTTTTGCCTGTTCCCCGAAGACGATCTGACGCTCGCCACGGTGCTGCGCTCGCCATTTTGCGATGTGAGCGAGGAGGATCTGTTCGACCTCGCCCATCACCGGCGCGGGGCACTGTGGTATGCGCTCAATGCGCGGCGCGAGGATAAGCCGTCCTTTGCCGATGCGCTCACTTTCCTTGAGGAGATGGTGCGCCGCGCCGACTTCCTGCGGCCCTATGAGCTTTTGGCCCATGCGCTCGGGCCTGCGGGCGGGCGGGCGCGGCTGATCGCGCGGCTTGGCAAGGAGGCCGAAGACCCGCTTGATGAGCTGCTTGGCCAGTCGCTGGCCTTCGAGACCTCCGGTGCGCCGACCTTGCAGGCTTTTGTCGATTTCATCACCCAGCGCGAGGCCGACATCAAGCGCGAGCATGAGCAGGGCCGCGACGAGGTGCGGGTGATGACGGCGCATGGGGCCAAGGGGCTGGAGGCGCCGGTGGTCATCCTGCCCGACACGACCGGGGCGCCGGGCGGCAATCACACGGTGCGGCTGCTCGACCCCAAGCGCGAAGGCTGCCCGCCGATCTGGGCCGGCAAGAAGGGCGATGATCCGATCGCGCTTCAGGATCTGCGGGCAAGGCATGCCGATCGCGAGGCCGAGGAGCATCGGCGGCTCTTGTATGTGGCGCTGACCCGGGCCGAGGATCGGCTGCTGATCTGCGGCGCGAGGGGCAAGACCAAGCTGCCCGAGGGCTGCTGGTACTCGCTTTGCGAGCAGACGATCGCTCAGGTGGGGGAGAGCCATGAGAGCCCGCTGCTCGATCTCGCGGGGCGGCCCCGCAACGGTTGGCGGATCGAGGGCAAGGGGAGCGAAACGCGCCCCGACCGGCACGAAACCGGCGCAGGCCGCGCGGATCCCGGCTCCCCGGACTGGCTGCTGGCCAAACCGGCGCGCGAGCTTGCGCCCTCGGACCTGACGCCCTCGCATCTGGGCGGTGCGCATGGACAAAGTGAGTATCTTGGGCAAAGCGAGTATAGCGGCGCCTCGCTGCCGCCGGAGCGGGCCAAGCGGCGCGGTACCCTCATTCACTTGCTGCTCGAAGTGCTCGCCCCCCACGCGGTCGAAAAGCGCGAGGCGGTGGCCGAGGCGTTGCTCGGGATCAACGCCAATGACTGGTCGCCGCGCGATCGCGCTGCCATGCTCGCGGAGGCGCTCGGGGTGCTGATGATGCCCGAGGCGGCGCGGATCTTCGGGCCGGGATCGCGGGCCGAAGTGCCGGTGGGCGGGTTGCTCGCCGATCTTGGCCCCGGCGAGGTGCATGGTTTCATCGACCGGCTGGTGGTCGAGAAGAGCCGGGTGCTGATCGTCGATTTCAAGACCGGTGTGATCCCCGACGGTCGCCCGGAAGCCTATCTGCGCCAGCTTGCGGTTTATGCCCGGGTGCTGGGCAAGCTCTACCCCGAACGGGCGGTTGACGCGGCGCTCCTCTGGACCGCTGCGCCGCGGCTCGATATAATTGCCACAGAAGAGCTGGAAGCAGCCTATGCGCGCGCGGCCCACGAAATCGGCGCATCTTGACCGCGTGCGCCACCAATCCTAGTTACCGACGATCACGGCGGCTCTCCCTCGGTTCGGAGCGGCGCCATCCCATTCCCGGCAGTCGCGACTGCCCAAATCCTGTCTGAGCCACGCAGTGGCGGAGGAGCAAAACATGAGCAAGACCGTAGAAGTAACCGATGCCACCTTCGATCAGGAAGTTCTGAAGGCGCAAACCCCGGTAGTGGTGGATTTCTGGGCAGAATGGTGCGGGCCGTGCAAGCAGATCGCTCCGGCGCTCGAGGAACTGGCTGCGGAAATGGACGGTCAGGTGCGCATCGCCAAGCTCAATGTCGATGACAACCCGCAAGCGGCGGCCAAATGGGGCGTGCGCGGATTGCCGACCCTGATGATGTTCAAGGGCGGTGAAGTCGTCTCCTCGCGGCTTGGCGCGGTGAACAAGGGTCGCCTCGAAGAATGGATCAACGAAGGCAAATAAGCCCTCGCCCCTTTATCGAGAGTATCAAAGGCCCGCGCTTGTCGCGGGTCTTTTCATTTGCGGGGGTTATTTCGAGATCTTCATGCCCGCGAGCGAGATCTCCAGCGCCGAGGCAATGCGCTTTTGGAACATCACGCGCTCGGTGTGCCCGCAGCCCGAATAGGCCGAGAGACAATAGCCGCTGCTGCGATAGAGGCTCATCGGGGCATCCAGCCGCGGCGCGGTGTGCAGGCGCACATGCGCGTAATTGAGGCCGCTCGCCAATGTCTCCACCGCTCCGAGCAAGTGCCGCCCGGCGCCAGCCCTTTGCCTGTCGGGGGTGACGGCGAGGCAATCGATATAGAGATGCTGCTCGCGCGGGATCGTCGCCGCAACGCCGATCACCTCTGCGCCGTCTTCGGCCAGGATCACGAAATTCTGCTCGACCAGACCGGCATAGTCTCGATGCATCGGGGTGGGCTCAAAACCCAACCTCTCGACGAGCTGCGAAAACGCATCCTTCAAGATCCCGCGAATGGCGGGTAGATCAGCGGTTTCGGCGATGCGAGTCTGTCGATCCATGATCATATTGCGGAACATTTGCGCGCTTGGGTCAAGGTCTTGACACGGGGAATCGGGCGGATTGCCGCGAAACCGCCATCGCTTCGGGTCAGGCTGATCAGTGGGCAGGGTTTTTCGGCCGGTTTCTTCGGGCCGGGTATTTCGACCGATACACGCGGCGCTTCTGGCGTCGAAGGATCCTGTGGGAGAGCTGTGATGAAACGATTTTTCCGACTTGTAATGGCCTTGTCCGGCCTATGGTTTGGCGCCTATTGCGCTGGAGCGGTCATTGCCCAGGAAGCGAGCGGCGCGGGCGCGGATGGCGTCCCGGCAGCGGGGAGCGCGACTTGCGCGCTGCAAGGCAGCCCGAATGTCTTTATCGAAGGCAAGGGCATGCTGAGGCTGGGGGATGTGCTGGCCTGCCCGGGCCTGCGCTACGAGGTTGTGCCGAGTGTCTTCGTCAACGGCCAGCCTGCGGTGCGGTTGGTCCCGGAAGGGGGATGCCTCGTCGGCGGCGCCAATAGCGTCACGCTTGAAGGCGGCGCTGCCGCGACAGCCGGTGATGCGGTCTGCCTTCCGAACTAAGCCGCGCAGGACGCGATGCTCAGCCGAGCAGCCGCAAGACCGGCGACAAAAATGAGAGAATGATCGCCGCGAACCAATGCCATCCGGCGTAAAGATGTACGAGGAACGTGGCGAGATATGCAAAGCTCGCCACCCAGGCACCGCGCGGCTTCATCTTCGGGGTGGAGCCGTCGTAATGGCCGATATTCTTCATCGCGCCGAGAATGATGACGATGAAGATGAGCAAGAACCATTGCCGCGTTGCGATCACGGCGAGCGCCAGCAAGGCCATCGCGGCGATGCCCATGCCGGTAGTCAGTCCGGCGGCGAAAGGGCGCGAGTAGCTCATTGCGATCGACCGCACGACCTTGCTCCCATCAAGCGGCAGAAGCGGCAGCAGATTGAACGCGTTGAGTGCGCCGGTCACGATCACGACCCGATAAGCGTAAGCGGCGGCGGTATCGAGGCCGAGCATGATGAAGATCGTCGAGGCGACAGCCGCAACCGCAACCAGCAGAACCGAGAAGCCCGGACCCATCAGCGAAACAAACGCGCTCTCGCCCATGTTTCGCGGCGGCTCATTGGAAATCGCAACGCCGCCAAAGGGAATGAGCCGAAATTTCGGGTTCTTGTGCCCTGCGAGGCGAAACGCGAGCACATGGCCATATTCATGGACCACGATGGCGAGGATAACGACCGGGACGAGCTCGAGATTGTTCTGAAAAAACAGCGCAAAAAAGCCGATCGCGAGGACGCCCATCAGCAGGCTTTCGGCCGATAGCTCATAGGCCATCGACCATCGGCGGCTGTTAAGCGCCGGACGCACGGTCCACAGCATCAAGGCCGTGGCAAGGGCGCCGACCACCCAGATCGGCAGCAGGCTGATCATGAGAGCATCCATCAGCAGCATTCCTGACGGCGAGGCACCCGAAGTTCAGCCTCGATCAAAGGTTTTCCTCGATGGGCATGCCCATCACGTGATAGCCGCTATCGACGCACAGGATCTCGCCGGTGACGCCCGCGCCCATATCGGAGAGCGCGAACAGCGCGGCGCCGCCGACCTCGTCCAGGGACGCGTTCCGGCGCAGCGGTGCGTTCTCGGCGGTTTCCTTGAATACCTTGCGCCCGCCACCGATCGCAGAGCCCGCCAGCGTCCGCATCGGTCCCGGGCTCAGCGCGTTGACCCGAATGCCATCCGGGCCGAGATCGGAGGCCAGATAGCGCACGCTCGCCTCCAGCGCCGCCTTGGCCACGCCCATCACGTTGTAGCTCGGCATCACCCGCTGCGAGCCCAGATAGGTGAGGGTGATCAGCGATCCGCCATTGGGCATCAGCGGCTGGGCGCGGCGGGCAATGTCGGTGAACGAATAGCAGGAGATGTCCATCGTTTGCAGGAAGTTCGCCCGGGTCGTGTTCATGTAGCGCCCCTTGAGCTCGTCCTTGGACGAGTAGGCGATGGCATGAACGACGAAATCGAGGCTGCCCCATTCCGATTGCAGGGTCTGAAACATCGCATCAAGGCTCGCATCGTCGAGCACATCGGCCGGCAAGACCAGCTTGGCATCGAGCGTTTGCGCAAGCGGCGTGACCCGGCGCCCGAAAGCATCGCCCTGATAGCTGAATGCCAGCTCGGCGCCCTCCTGATAGAGGGTGCGGGCGATTCCCCAGGCGATGGAATGGTCATTGGCGACGCCCATGATCAGGCCACGCTTGCCCGCCATCAGGCCATCGCTGCGGCGGGTGATGGCCGCGCTCGAATCAGCTCCCGAAGTCATGGTCATCATCCTTCAAAGCGCGACAGAGCGAGGGTCGCATTGGTGCCGCCAAAGCCGAAACTGTTCGAGATCACCGTGTCCAGCCCGGCATTGTCGATCCGCGATTGCACAACGCCGTCATTGGCGAAATCGGGGTCGAGCTCGTCGATATGGGCCGAGGCGGCGATGAAATCATCTTGCAGCATAAGCATGCAGTAGATCGCCTCCTGCACACCGGTCGCGCCGAGGCTGTGGCCGGTAAGCGATTTGGTCGCGCTGATCGGCACCGGTGCCCCTGCGGCATAGCTATCGGCGAAGACCTCGCGCACCGCTTCCATCTCGCGAATATCGCCGATCGGGGTGGAGGTGCCGTGAGCGTTGATATAGCCGACCTTGCGATTGCCGATGGTGCTGAGCGCCTGGCGCATGCAGCGCACCGCGCCCTCGCCGGAGGGTTGGACCATGTCATAACCATCGGAGGTCGCACCATAACCGGTCACTTCGGCATAGATCTTGGCGCCGCGAGCCTTGGCGTGCTCAAGCTCCTCGAGCACCACAACCCCGCCGCCACCGGCGATCACGAAGCCATCGCGGCTCTTGTCATAGGCGCGCGAGGCAACCGAAGGGGTGTCGTTGAAATTGGACGACATCGCGCCCATCGCGTCAAACAGGACCGACAGCGTCCAGTCGAGCTCTTCGCCGCCACCGGCAAAGACAATATCCTGCTTGCCCCACTGGATCAACTCGGTGCCATTGCCGATGCAATGGGCCGAGGTCGAACAGGCCGAGGTGATCGAGTAGTTGACGCCCTTGATCTTGAACGGGGTGGCGAGGGTTGCCGAGTTGGTCGACGACATCGCCTGCGGCACTCGGCACGGGCCGATGAATTTGGGCTTCTTGGCGCGGGTGATATCGGCGCTTTCGACGATCGAGCGCGTCGAGGGGCCACCAGAGCCCATGATGAGCCCCGAGCGCTCATTGGACACATCGCTTTGCTCAAGCCCGGCATCCTCGATCGCCTGCTGCATGGCGATGTAGTTCCAGGCCGCACCATCCCCCATGAAGCGGCGGATGCGCTTGTCGATCAGGGCTTCGATATCGACATTCGGCTTGCCATGGACATGGCTGCGAAACCCCAGCTCCGCATAGTCCGGCGCATGGACGATCCCGGATTTGCCTTCCTTCAGCGAGGTCATCACCTCAGCCGCATTGCCCCCGATCGAGGACACGATACCGATCCCGGTGACGACGACACGTCTCATGGGGCTCTCCATATGATCTGCGGCGAATGCAAACGCCGCCAAGCTTGCGTGGTTAGCCGAGCGCGGCGCCGGGCTGGAAAAGGCCAACCTTCATGTTGCTGGTCGTGTAGATGACCTTGCCATCTGCCTCCAGTTGGCCATCAGCGACGCCGAGTACAAGCTTGCGCATGATGATGCGCTTGATATCGACGGTGTAGCGCAGCAACTTCGTCTCTGGCGTCACCATCTCGGTGAATTTCACCTCACCCACGCCGAGCGCACGGCCGCGCCCTTCGCCGCCGAGCCAGCCCAGATAGAAGCCGAGCATTTGCCAGAGAGCATCAACCCCGAGGCAGCCGGGCATGACCGGGTCGCCCAGGAAGTGGCATTTGAAGAACCACAGGTCCGGGTTGATGTCGAATTCCGCGACCATCTTGCCTTTGCCATTGGCGCCGCCTTCCTCCGAAATCTCGGTGATGCGATCCATCATCAGCATGGGCGGCGCGGGCAGTTGTGCATTGCCGGGGCCAAACAATTCTTCGCGACCGCAGGCCAGAAGATCTTCGTAGGTAAAGCTCGATTTTCTTGTCGTCATCTCAATCCCAAACGGCCGCGATGCGCGTTTGCCATGCGTTCAATCATGCGCCCTGCCTATCACCGCAATTTCGGTCGTGCAATGGCGCGGGTGCATCGTGGATTGTGGTGAAAAGCGACGATTTCGCGCGGGCTTGCTACTCGAACTGATCTTCCGGGCCGACGCCCCACAGATCTTGCTTGCGTGCCCATCCGCTGGTGGAGCCGGCTTCGACAAGGCACCAATTGAGGCTGCATTGCTTCAGGGACAACGCGACCGAGGGTTTGGCGAGCGCGATCTGCCTGGCCTTCAGCGAAGGTTCCGGGCGCAAGGCGGCTCCCTTGCCGATCGGGGTGGCGAAACGCTCACCTCCGAGCATCACGCTGTGAATCCACCCCGTCTCGGCATCATGCAACACAACCTTGCGCCAGGCCCCGTATTCCGAGACGATCTGGACCGGCAGGTTGGCGCGGGTAAGCTGCCATTTGATCGCGTAATCGGTGCCGGGGCCGCGGCGCATATTCACCAGATCGGCTTTCAGGCTGGCATAGCGCGGCAAGCTCATGCCGGTGGACTGGCCGAGCCTGCCTTGCGCATCAGCGGCGAACGGAAAGAGTGATACGAGGCAGAGCAGCGCGGCGAACTTGCCAAGCCGCGTAATATCCGCCCGATTTTGCGGGGGTTTGCGCAACTTTCTATCTCTTTTCATCTATTTCAGTCTTTCGCAGGGGCAGCATCCAATGCTAGGCATTGAGCGGATGCAGAGCGCTGGAACAGGGCCGTCACCAAAGCAATGCGCGGTCGCGGTTATCAATCGGTTAATGGCGCATCAACGAAAGGAACGGACATGGCGGCAGGCGAGCCGAGACAGCGTTTGAAGGTCGTGGTGACCCGGAAACTTCCAGACGCCGTTGAAGATCGGATGAAAGAGCTGTTCGACGTTCAGTTTAACCTATCCGACCAGCCGATGACCAAGGAGCAGTTGGTTGCTGCGATGCGCGACGCCGATGTGCTGGTGCCAACGCTGACGGATACCATCGACCAGTCGGTGCTTTCGACCGCCGGCGAAAAGGTCAAGCTGATCGCCAATTTCGGGGCGGGTTTCGATCATATCGACCTCGAAACCGCTCGCCAGCGCGGCATTCTGGTCTCCAACACGCCGGGTGTTCTGACCGAAGACACCGCCGACATGACCATGGCGCTGATCCTCGCGGTTCCGCGGCGGATCGCAGCGGGGATGAAGGTGCTGGAATCGGGCGAATGGCAAGGTTGGTCGCCGATGGCGCAGCTTGGCCATCGCATCACCGGCAAGCGGCTCGGGATCATCGGCATGGGGCGGATCGGTCAGGCCGTCGCCCGGCGCGCGCAAGCTTTTGGCCTTCAGATCCACTATCACAACCGCAAGCGGCTGCGTCCCGAGATCGAAGACAAGTTCGGCGCCACCTATTGGGAGAGCCTCGATCAGATGCTGGCGCGGATGGATATCGTCTCGGTCAACTGCCCGCACACGCCCGCGACTTACCACCTGCTGTCGGCGCGGCGCCTGAAGCTGATGAAGCCGACGGCCTATCTGGTGAACACCGCACGCGGAGAGGTGATCGACGAGAACGCCCTCGCGCGCATGCTCAGCAATGGCGAGTTGGCGGGCGCCGGTCTTGATGTGTTCGAGCATGGCTCGGTCATCAACCCCAAGCTCAAGGAGCTCGATAACGTCGTGCTGCTGCCGCATATGGGGTCCGCCACGATCGAGAGCCGGATCGAGATGGGCGAAAAGGTGATCATCAACATCAAGACCTTCGCGGATGGCCATACGCCGCCGGATCGGGTCTTGCCGAGCATGCTCTAGGGATGGTGGTGCCGGTCCGGCATTACGGATCGGCACTCTGACAGATCGGGCAGGCGGGGTCGCGGGTGATCTCGATACGCCGGGTCTCGGCATAGAGCCCGTCATAGAGCAGGAGCGCCCCGCGCGCCGGTTCCCCGGCTCGGGTGATGATCTTGATCGCCTCGAGCGCCATCATCGACCCGATCACACCGGCGAGTGCCCCGACCACCCCGGCCTCGGCGCAGCTTGGCGCAAGGCCGGGCGCGGGATCTTCGGGAAAGAGGCAGGCGTAGCACGGTCCGCCGCGCGCGGGGTCGAGGACCGAGACCTGCCCCTCCCACTGCCCGATCGCGCCCATCACCAGCGGTTTTGCCGCCGCGACGCAGCTCGCATTGACCAGCCGTCGGGTGTCGAAATTGTCCGATCCGTCGAGCACCAGGTCATGCCTCGCCACCAGCGAAGCGGCGTTCTCAGCCGTGAGCCGTGCCGCCACGGTCTCCACGACGCAATCGGGGTTGAGTTCGGCGAGCGCCGCCGCGGCCCGCGCGACCTTTGGCGCCTCGACATCCGCGCTGCGAAACAGGATCTGGCGTTGCAGGTTCGACAGGCTCACCGTGTCGTCGTCGATGACGCTGATCTGGCCGACCCCGGCAGCAGCCAGATAGAGCAGCACGGGCGAGCCGAGCCCGCCAGCGCCGATCACCAGTACCTTGGCATCGAGCAAGCGCTTTTGCCCCGGCCCACCGATCTCTCGCAAGATGATATGGCGGGCGTAGCGCTCAAGCTGCTCGGGGCGAAGGCTCATTGGCCACGGATCCCGGTAGAGCCGAACCCGCCCTGGCCGCGTGTGGTGTCGCCGAGCTCGTTCGAGACCTGCCACTTTGCCCGCGCGACCGGGCAGATGACGAGCTGCGCAATCCGGTCGCCGCGGTTGAGGGTCACCTTGGTGAGCCCGTGATTGATCAAGATCACCTTGATCTCGCCGCGATAATCCCAGTCGATGGTGCCCGGCGTGTTGAGCGTGGTCAGCCCCAGCTTGATCGCAAGCCCTGAGCGTGGCCGCACCTGCCCCTCCCACCCTTCGGGCAGGGCGATGGCGATGCCGGTGGGCACCAGCATCCGCTCGCCCGCCTCGATATCGACGGGCTGTTGAATGGCGGCGGCGAGATCGGCACCGGCAGCGCCAGCGCTGCCATAGGATGGAACACCGAGCCCATGGGGCAAGACTTTGATCGCAATCGGAATTTCGGTCAGCATACAGCCTTTTCGTTTGAAGATTTCGCCCAGTCGATGATCCGGGCGACCAGCCTTTCGGCGATCTGCGCCTTGCTGGCGCGGGGCCAGTGCTCGGGATCGCCCGCACCGAGCAGATGGACCTCGTTCTGATCACCGCCCATGATCCCGGTCGCGGGCGAGACATCATTGGCCACCAGCCAGTCGCAGCCCTTGCGCATGCGTTTGGCGGTCGCATTGGCGAGCACCTCATCGGTCTCGGCGGCAAAGCCGATCACCAGCGCCGGGCGCTTGCCGGGTTTGAGCTGGGAAATCTCGCGCAAGATGTCCGGGTTCTCGGTGAGCTTGAGGCTCGGCGGCTTGCCGGAGCCATCTTTCTTGACCTTGCCCGGCGCCGCGTTCTGAACCCGCCAATCGGCTACGGCCGCAGCAAAGATCGCGATATCGCAAGGAAGCGCCGCGAGCGCGGCTGCGTGCATCTGAGCGGCGGTTTCCACCGGGATGATCGCGCATCCCTCCGGCTTCGGCGCTTCCGCCGGGCCGGTAACGAACTGGACATCAGCGCCCGCCCGCGCCAGCGCTTGCGCGATCGCGCTGCCTTGCTTGCCGCTCGAGCGGTTGGCGATGTAGCGCACCGGGTCGATCGGCTCATGGGTCGGGCCCGAGGTCACCAGCACTCGCTTGCCCGCCAGCGGCCCGCTGCGTTGGGCAAAATGCGCCTCGATCGCATCGGCAATCGCAACCGGCTCGGCCATGCGTCCGGGGCCAAACTCGCCGCACGCCATGCTGCCCTCGTCCGGGCCGATCACGCTCACGCCGTCATGGCGCAGGGTGATGAGATTGCGCTGGGTGGCAGGATGCTCCCACATCCGCACATTCATTGCCGGTGCGATCATCACCGGCTTGTCGGTGGCCAGCAGCAGGGTGGAGGCGAGGTCGTTGCACAATCCCTGCGCCATCTTCGCCATCAGATCGGCCGTTGCGGGTGCCACGACAACCAGATCGGCGCTGCGCGACAGCTCGATATGGCCCATCTCGACCTCATCGGTCATCGCGAACAGCTCGGTATGCACCTTCTCGCCCGACAGCGAAGCGAAGGAGAGCGGGGTAACAAACTCCTGCGCTGCCTTGGTCATAACGCAGCGCACCGCGTGGCCGCGCTTGGTCAGTTCGCGCACCAGTTCGAGCGATTTATAGGCGGCAATGCCGCCGCCGATGATGAGCAGCACCCGCTTGCCGGTCACAGGCGGTTCCTTTTCGTTGTCGAGCAGATTTCGCGTAGGTAGCGATGCGGCGGGGCGAAGTCGAGCCCGGCAAGCCTCACCCCATCAAGATCGATTGCTTTTCCGCCATCAATGCGACCAGAAAATCGGTCATCGCCCGGATGCGCGCGAGCGGATGCACGTCTTCGTGGATCACCAGCCAGAAGCTGCGCTCTACTCGCACCGTTTCGGGGAGCAGCGGCACCAGGCCCGGGTCCTCATGTGCCATGAAGCGCGGCAGGATCGCGATGCCTGCGCCCGCGCGGGTCATCTGATACTGGCAAACGATGCTCGGGCTGCACAGGCCAAGGGCGAGGCCGGGCAGAACCTCATCGTAATAGCGCAATTGCGGCGAGTAGATCAGGTCATCGACATAGCCGATCAGGCGGTGTTCCTTCAGCGCGTCAGCATGTTCGATCGGCGGGTGGCTGGCGAGATAGCTCGGGCTGGCATAGAGGTTGAGCACGTAGTCGGTCAGCTTGCGGACCTTCAGGCGCCCGGTTTGTGGGCGGGTGAGCATGACCGACATATCCGCCTCGCGCTTGGGGACGCTGACGAAACCCGACATCGCGATCAGATCGAGATCGATGAGCGGATGCATCTGCGAGAAGCGCCCGATCTGCGGGGCGATCAGCGCATTGCTCAAGCCTTCGGTCAGGCCCAGGCGGACGCGTCCGGCGGCGAGCTGGTCGCCAGCATCGGCAAAGGCGGCGATCTCGAGGGCCGATTGCTCGATCTTCTCGGCACGCAGCGCAATCTCCTGCCCTTCGGATGTGAGCAGATGCCCGCGCCGGGTCCGCTCGAAAAGGGTCACGCCGAGATTTTTCTCCAAACGGCGCAGGCGACGGCTGATCGTGGTGGCGTCATGGCCAAGCCGCGCGGCTGCATCCTCGAGCCGCGGGTTGCGGCTGACCTGCAAGAGCAATCTCAGATCGTCCCAATTCATCGGCCATCCCTCGCTCCATGTCGGCAAAACTGCCGCGAGATGCTGCGAATTTGCGTCTTTATCTGCTAAATCGCAAGTGATAGCCTTTCGGAATAAGCAACAAAATCAGGGAGTGAAATGGCATGCGCACGATTTCCCACTTTATCGATGGGGCGCTGGTGCCCGGCGATTCAGGTCGTTTCGGCGACGTCTTCGATCCCAACACGGGTCAGGTTCAGGCGCAAGTCGCGCTTGCCAGCACCGAGGATGTGAACCGCGCGGTCGAAGCCGCGGCGCGCGCTTTCCCGGCCTGGTCCGCCACCAACCCGCAGCGCCGGGCGCGGGTCATGTTCGCCTTCAAGGCGCTGGTCGAAAAGCATATGGACGAGCTCGCCGAGCTCTTGTCCTCCGAACATGGCAAGGTGGTTGCCGATTCGCGCGGCGATGTGCAGCGCGGGCTCGATGTGGTCGAGTTCGCCTGCGGCATCCCGCATCTGCAGAAGGGCGAGTATACCGAAGGCGCGGGCCCCGGCATTGATGTCTACTCGATGCGCCAGCCGATCGGCGTCGGGGCGGGTATCACGCCGTTCAACTTCCCGGCGATGATCCCGATGTGGATGTTCGCGGTGGCCATCGCCTGCGGCAATACCTTCGTGCTCAAGCCCTCGGAGAAGGATCCTTCGGTTCCCGTCCGGCTCGCGGAGCTGTTCATGGAGGCCGGTGGCCCTCCCGGTGTGCTCAATGTCGTGCATGGCGACAAGGTCGCGGTCGATGCGATCCTCACCCATCCTGAGATCCGCGGCGTGAGCTTCGTGGGCTCGTCGGATATCGCGCAATATGTCTACTCGACCGGCACTGCGCATGGCAAACGCGTGCAGGCGATGGGCGGGGCGAAGAACCACGGCATCATCCTGCCCGATGCCAATATGGATCAAGCGGTCAAGGACATTGTCGGTGCCGCCTTCGGCTCGGCTGGCGAGCGCTGCATGGCGCTGCCGGTCGCGGTCCCGGTCGGCGATCGCACCGCCGATGCGTTCATCGAGCGGATGAGTGAGGAGATCAACAACCTGCGCGTTGGAACCTCGACCGATCCGGATGCCCATTACGGCCCGGTGGTCTCTGCCGCGCATAAGGCGAAGATCGAGAATTATATCGAGATGGGCGTCAATGAAGGCGCCGATCTGCTGATCGATGGCCGCGGTCTGGTCATGCAGGGGCATGAGGATGGGTTCTTCATCGGCCCGTCGCTGTTCGATCGCGTCGAGCCCGGCATGAAGACCTATGACGAAGAGATCTTTGGCCCGGTCCTGCAAATCGTGCGCGCCGAAACGCTGGAAGAGGCGGTGAGCTATCCGACCAATCACCAGTATGGCAACGGCGTGGCGCTGTTCACCAGCAATGGCCGCGCCGCGCGCGCCTTTGCCGCCAAGGTGAATGTCGGCATGGTCGGGATCAACGTCCCGATCCCGGTGCCGGTCTCCTATCACACCTTCGGCGGCTGGAAGCGCTCTGCTTTTGGTGACACCAACCAGCACGGGCCCGAGGGCGTGCGGTTCTGGACCAAGATCAAGACCGTGACCCAGCGCTGGCCCGAGGGCGATATCGGCGATCAGGCTTTTGTCATTCCGACGATGGGGTGAGGCGATGAGCGATTTTCAGACCCTGACCTATGAGACCCAAGGCCGGGTGGCGATCATCACCCTCAACCGGCCCGACAAGCTCAACGCGCTCAATGCGCAGGTGATGGAGGAGGTTGCGGGCCTGATCGCCCGCATCGACCGCGATCCCGCATTGGCGGTCACCATCCTCACCGGCGCCGGACGTGCTTTTGCCGCCGGTGCCGATATCGCCGAGATGCAGTCCAAGAGCTTTGCTGACATGTATCTGGGCGATCATTTCGTGCTCTGGGACCGGGTGGCGGCGGCGCGCAAGCCGATCATCGCCGCCGTGAACGGTTTCGCTCTGGGCGGTGGCTGCGAGCTCGCGATGATCTGCGATCTCATCATCGCGTCGGACAAGGCGAAGTTCGGCCAGCCGGAGATCAAGCTCGGCGTGAGCCCTGGCATGGGCGGCTCTGTGCGTCTGACCAAGGCGGTCGGCAAGGCCAAGGCGATGGACCTGGTGCTCACCGGGCGGATGATCGAGGCTGCGGAGGCCGACCGGATCGGGCTCGTCAGCCGCGTGGTGCCGCATGATGCGCTGATGGACGAAGCGATGGCGGCGGCGCAGACCATCGCCAAATCCGGTATGGCCGCGATCATCGCCTGCAAGGAGATGGTGGCCACCGCGCTGGACCTTTCGACCACCGAGGGCGTTCATTTCGAGCGGCGGCTGTTCAACGGCCTGTTCGCGACTGAAGATCAAAGCGAAGGCATGATGGCTTTTGTCGAAAAGCGCGAGGCGGCCTTCAAGGACCGCTGAGCCGCAGATAAGAAACGGGAGGAGCGGTCATGCAGATCGCATTCATAGGCCTTGGCAATATGGGCGGGCATATGGCCGCCAATCTGGTGAAGGCAGGCCACGGCGTGCGCGCCTTCGATCTCGATGCCGGCGCCGTCGCTCGGGTTGCCGAGCAGGGAGCCTCTGCGGCCAGTTCGGTCGCCGATGCCGTGCAAGGGGCGCAGATCGTCATCACCATGCTGCCCGCGGGCCCGCATGTGCTGCGGGTCTGCTTTGGCGAGGACGGGGTGGCCGCTCATGCCGCGCCGGGTGCTTTGTTCGTTGATTGCTCGACCATCGCGGTGACCCATGCGCGCGAGGCGGGGGAGAAAGCGGCGGCGGCGGGTTTCAGCTTCGTCGATGCCCCGGTTTCGGGCGGCGTTGCCGCGGCCGAAGCCGGTACTCTCACCTTCATGGCGGGGGGCAGCGAGGCGGATTTCGCGCGCGCTCAGCCTGTTCTGGCGGCGATGGGCAAGAACATCCTGCATGCGGGCGGGGTTGGCAACGGTCAGGCGGCCAAGATCGCCAATAACATGCTGCTCGGCATCTCGATGATCGCGACCTCCGAAGCCTTCGCGCTGGCCGAGAAATTGGGGCTCGATGCGCAGACCTTCTACGACATCTCTTCCAAGGCCTCTGGGCAGTGCTGGTCGATGACCTCCTATTGCCCGGCACCCGGCCCGGTCGCGACCTCGCCCGCCAATCGCGACTATCAGCCGGGTTTTGCGGTGGCGATGATGCTGAAGGATCTGAAGCTCTCGCAAGAAGCCGCGCGCGCTGTCGGTTTCGAAACCCCGCTCGGCCGCGATGCCGAGGCAATCTACGACGCGCTCTCGAAGGACGGCCATGCCGGGATGGACTTCTCCGGCGTGATACGCAGGATCAAGGGCGAGATCTGAGGGGGGATCGGGAGCGGACGGCCGCATTGGTCGGAGTGAGAGGATTCGAACCTCCGGCCCCTGCCTCCCGAAGACAGTGCTCTACCAGGCTGAGCTACACTCCGATCAGGCGGTAGATAATCGGATCAAAAGGGCAATGCAAGCGGCGTGTGGGGGTGACGTGATATTAACCACGCATAATTATCCTTGTTCGCGCTTGCATAGCCTGATCGGATGGAGTATCAGACCGGCTCTGCATTGGGGCGTAGCCAAGCGGTAAGGCAGCGGTTTTTGGTACCGCCATGCGCTGGTTCGAATCCAGCCGCCCCAGCCAGATTTTCCCTTCATGTCGCGATGAGAGCGTCGCCCGTCGATGGCGCCCAAGAGCTCTCGCTCGGCGCGGGGGCTGGGCATGACAGTGTGAATTTCGACGCAGCGTCTTATTGCTCTTGACTTCTCCCTTTAACTCCAAAGCGTCAAATGCGATACGAAATGCCGGGAGGGGCGTTCGGCGGCTTTTGGTTGCTGTAAAGAGACCGTCAGGGGTGTTGTGCCTGCATGCGCAAGAGTGAGTTGATTTCTTTGGTGGCTCTGGCCCTGATCGGCGTGATCGCGTTGATCATGGGTCGTTTTGGTGCCCGCGCGATGCAGGACAGCGTGATCGAACGCGCGCGGGACAATCTGGCCATCATCGGATTTTCGGACATCGAGGTCTCTGCCGACGGTCTGGTGGTCGAGATTGCGGGCAAGGTCCGGTCGAGCAACGACCATGACGTGGTGCTGGGCACGATCCAGAACATGACCGGCGTCGCGCGCATCGTGGACAATGTCTTCGTCGTCGAGCCCTTGATGGACGGAACGCCGCTGAAACTGGTTCTCCAGCGCGATGGCCAGGCGGTGACCCTGACCGGCGAGGCACCGAATTTCGAATCGCGCGATCTGCTTGCGGCGCAGGCGGAGTTGCTGCGCGGCGAGGCAGAGTTTCTCAATTTGATGAAGGCGCAGGATCGGGGCTCGGCGCCGGACTGGTTCATCGCGGCCGAGGCGACCATCGATGCTGTCTCCGCCCTGCGTGTCGGGCGCGGCGAGGTCTTCGAAAACAAGGTCGTGATCGTCGGCGCTGCGATCGACGGGGCGGCGCGTGACGAGATCCTCGCGATGTTGCAGGCACGCTTGCCCTCTAAATACACTCAGGAGCTGGAGATCAGCGCACCGCCGCCGCTGCTCTCGCCCTATGTCTTCAGTGCGCGCATGAATGCCGACGGCATCGATATCGGTCGCTGCGCGGTGCCGGATGCACGGCTGCGATCGGTCGTGGCCGGTGCTGTCAAATCGGCTGGGCGCAAGCTGGTCGATGAACGCGCGCAAACCTGCGTGATTGCCCATGGCGCTCCGAATGAGCAATGGAGCGACGCGGTTGTCCGCTCGATCGAGGCGATGACGACCTTGCAGGAAGGGGCAGTGCGAATCGTCGATGATCAGGTGCTGATCGAGGGTTTTGTGGCCAAGGGCGCCGATATCACCGCAGCGACAGAGCGGGTGATGGAAGGCTGGCCCGCGCCCTATCATGTCCAGACCTCGATCCGGGAAATCCTGCCCTTCGTGCGGCCCTACAGTCTCACCGCGATCAAGCGTCCCTCGGAAGTGAGCTTGCGCGGGCATGCCCCGCATGAAAGCCGGGTCGAGACCTGGGGGAAGATCCTCGGCGTCGAGCCCGATCTCAAGCTCGCCCGGGGTGAGCCGCCGGAATGGGAAATGGCGGTCGAGATTGGCCTCGAGCGATTGGCGAGCCTGAAGATCGGGGCACTGACGGTTGTCGGGCGCTCCTTGATCCTTGCCGCGCCTGGCGATCTGGCCGAGCGCAAGCAGATGGAGCTTGGATTGCGCGGGCGTCTTCCTTCCGGTTATGCGGTCGAGGTGATCGCAGCGGATGAGCCGCAATTTCTGGGGGCTTCGACCGAAACGGCGGAAGCGTTGGAGAACCTGCCGGTCACCGATCATCGGCCTGTGTTCATCGTCTCGCATCAGGATGGGCAACCGGCTCTGGTGCGCGGCGTCGTCGCTGACCCGGCCTCGCGGGCAACGGTTTCGGCTTATGCCCATGCCAAATTCGGCCGGATGGCGGATCTGAGCGCCTTGGAGGTACGACCGCAGGCCGATTTGCCGCTGGGCTGGCAGCGCGCGCTTTTTGCCAGCCTCGATGCGCTTTCTGTCCTGTCGCAGGGCGAGGTGATGGTGGAGCCCGGCGCGGCCTATCTGCGCGGCCAGGTTTCCAAGGCCACGCAAGCGCATGAAGCCTTGCGCACGCTTGAAAGCAAACTGCCCGAAGAGTTCGCGCGCTTCAGCCGATTGCGGGTTGAGGAAGTGATTGCCTTGCCCGAGGCGGATGGTCCGGAGCATCTGACGGACGGCGCCTGCGAGGCGCGCATCAAGCAACTGACGGCGGCCAATCCGATCAATTTCGAGAGTGGTTCCTCGGTCATTTCCGGCGACAGCTATGATGTGTTGGAGCGCATCAGCCGGGTTCTTATTCGTTGCCCGGAGGCGCAATTCATCGTCGGCGGGCATACCGATGCCAGCGGCTCGGAGGAAGACAATCTCTCCCTGAGCCAGAAACGTGCCGGGCAGGTCCGGGTCGCGCTCGTGCGTCGCGGCGTGGATCCGGGCCAGCTCATGGCTCAGGGTTTTGGCGAAAGCCGACCGATCGCAAGTAACGAAACAGCGTCTGGGAGGGCGCGAAATCGGCGGATCGAGTTCAAGATCAGCCGATAATTATGAGGGGTGAATGACAATGGAAAACTGGGTGCCGCCGCTATGGCTCTTGTTGCTGCTGGCTGCCTTGTGCGGCTTTTTGCTGAGCTGGTTGTACCGGCGCTGCCTGCGCGCCGAGAATGCCGATTATTATGCGGAGCGCGAGCGTGAACGTCTGCATATGCTCGACATTTCCCGCCAGGAGGTCCAGCAGGCCAAAGCCGCAGTGATCGCGCGCGATGAGGAATTGTCGGGGCTGCGCGCGCAAGTGGCGCAATTCGAGCTTGCCGCTGCACCGGTGGCCGAGCCGGAGACCGATTTCGGGGCGCTTGAGGAAGAAAACAAGTCTCTGCGCTATACCAATTGGTCGCTCGAGACGCGGCTGCGCAAGTTGATGGATCTCGCTGGTCGCGGCGAAGCCATTCCCGCCGCGAGCCTGGCCGAGATTTCCTTGCCACAAGCCGAAGGCGGCGAGGTCGCGATGGATCTGAGCGCCGAGGCCGAGGGGGAAAGCGATATCGGCGCGCTCCGTTACCAGAACTGGCTGTTGAGCCGTCGTCTGCGCTCGACGATCGATGCCGCCCGTTCGGGCGCGGCGATTGATGCCGATGCGATCGAGGCAGAGCTTTCCGAGGCCGAGCAGGTGCGCACCCGCATCGCGGGTCCCGCGGCACCGGCCGGGGCGGTCGATCTTGATACCGCAGCATCGGTTTCGAGCGAAGTCGCTGTCGCTGCCGATCCCGATGCGGCGCTCAAGGCTGAAAACAGCGGCCTTCGTTATCGCAACTGGGTACTCTCGCGCAGTCTGGGCAATGTCGTCGGGTCCTTGCGCGCCGGGCAAACGCCAGATTTCGACGCGGTGGACTCTGATCTGTCCGCAGCCGGTGTCGTCGCCCTGCCGCCGGAAGACGGTGAGCAATCGAGCGCTTCCCTGGGCTCGATGGCGCTGGCCCTTCCGGCAGCAGCAGCGATCGGTGGGGTGGCGCATGCCGTTGCTTCGCAAGAGGAAGAGGCCGAAGTCGCGATCGATCACGAGGCTCTGGAAGCCAGCCGCGCCGAAGCCGATAGCTTGCGCAGCCGGGTTGTGGCTCTGGAAAGCGAGCTGGCCGATCTGCGGGTGAATGCGCCGGTCATGGCGGCAGCGCCGATCCCGGTCACCGAGCCGGAACCGTCGCATCTGCCGGAACTGGAGGCGACACGCTACCGGTTGTGGCTCGCACAGACCGAAGCGCGCCGCGCCGAGGAGCAGCGCAAGCAGATCGCCGCAGAGGCGATTACGCCGCAAGCGCTGAGCGCGAGCATCGATGAAAGCGATAGCCTGCGCCGTCGCCTCGCTCAGACCGAAAATGCCTTACGGGGTCTGCGTGCGGAGCATGGCCAGGCGATCAAGAAACTGGCTTCTCCGGTCGGCATCGACCCGAAGATCCACGAGGCCAGCCTCGCGGAAGCCAACGCTCTGCGCGCTCGGATCGGTCAGCTCGAAGGGGCACTGCGCGATCACCGCGCCGAGGCCGCCTCGCAGATCATCCCGGTCGGTATTGATCAGGATGTCTATGACGCGTCCATCGCCGAAACGGGGACGTTGCGCAAACGGCTCAGCCAGGCGGAAGCGGCCCTGCGCGCGCTGCGCGCTGAGCAGCCGCGTCAGGTCGCCGAAGTTGAACTGAAGGTCAAGCGTGAGGCGGAAGCTCAGGCCGCCGGTTTCGCTAGCCAGTTGGCGGAAATGAAAACCTCGCTCGATCAGAATCACGAGCAAGCCGGGGTGCTCGACCGTGATCTGCGCGGCGCCCGCTCCGAAGCTGCGACCCTGCGTTCGCGTCTGTGGACGACCGAATGGCGCTTGCGTCAGGCGGAACAGCAGCTCAGCGAAGTCAATGGCGCGCTGGAATCCAAACAGACCGAACTGGCGGGCCTGATGGCGATGCCGGCAAAGACCGTCGAGGTGAAGGTCGAGGATCCGGAGCAAAAACAAGTGCTCTTGAAGACGAAGACCGACGCAGCGACGCTGCGATCGCGCTTGTGGACTTCGGAATGGCGCTTGAAAAGCCTGCGCGAGGAGCATGCCGGGCTGCAATCGCAGATCTCTTCGGGCAAGACCGAGCTGGAAGGTGAGATCACCCGCCTGAACGGCGAGATCGAGCGGGTGCGCAGCGATTATGACCGCTTGGTCGTCGAGCGTCAGCAGGCGGCGCAAGAGGCCGAAGGGGCGCTGAGCGCCTTGATGGCGGAACGCGACGCCGCCTTCAGCGAGCGCAATGCGGTGCGTACCGAGCGCGATCGCTTGGCCGAAGAGACGCGGGCCATTCAGATCCGGGTCGCTTCGCTGGAAAGCGACCTGGTGCAGAGCCAAGAGCGTCTAGCAGAGCAAGAGCGTCTCGCAGAGCAAGAGCGTCTCGCCGAGCAAGAGCGCATGTCAGCCGCCCCGTTGTTGACGGTCCCTTCCGAGCCTGCGCCGCAAGAGGAGAGCACGCCGGTGACGGCGGAAGAGCTGGCACGACGGCTTGGCCCGCTGCAAACGCGGATCAATCGCCTTCCCGAGCAGGAGATCGAGGCGCCAAAACCGGCCGAGGGGTCGCAATTCCTTGGCAATCTCGATACCAGCGCCCAAACCCAGCCAGCCCGCTCCACGGGCTCGACCCACACGATCACGAGCGAGAGCTCGCCCGAGTGGACGACCGAGAGCGCTGAGACGATCGAGTTTCCGGCCCCCGTCACCGGCGCGGAAGCGGCGGCCATGGAGTTGATCGAGACCGATGGCTTCGTTGCCAGTGCCGAGAACCGGCCGATTGGCCTGTTGGCGGAGCCCAATGATGGTGCCCCCGATGATCTCAAGCTGATCAAGGGCGTCGGGCCCAAGCTCGAAGCCTTGATGAACGACATGGGCATCTACTATTTCCGCCAGATTGCGCAATTCTCGCCCGAAGACCTGGCCTGGATCGATGCCAAGCTTGCCTTCCGTGGGCGGGTCGTGCGCGATCGCTGGACGCCGCAAGCGGCTCATTGGGCGGGGCAGAAAGCTCAGGGCCTTCTGGTCATCGGCGAATCGGGCACCTGGACGGAGCCCGGCGATGATCACGGCACTGCGGCAACCTCGGCGAGCCTGTTGACAAGCGCACCACAAGAGCAAGTCAACACTTTCGAGGTCGAGCAGGCGCCAGATGGTTTTCAGTATGGCGGCCCGCTGACCGGAGCCGAAGCAGCGGCACTCGAGATGGTCGAGGGCGGGGATTTCATTGCCAGCACGGCCAATCGTCCGGCCAATCTGCTCGACAGCCCGAGCGAGGGCGCGCCGGATGATCTCAAGCTGATCAAGGGCATCGGGCCCAAGCTGGAAGGGCTGCTCAATCAAAACGGCATCTTCTATTTCCGGCAATTGGCAGAGATGCGCCCGGAGGGATTGGCATGGCTCGATACCCAGCTCGGTTTCCGCGGGCGGGTGATGCGCGATCGCTGGCAGCCGCAAGCGCGCGATTGGCTCGATCGCAAGCAGGCCGGGGAGCTGGAGATCGATGGCGAGGGTCATTGGTCGGCGATCCCCGGTCGTGACTATGACGCCTTCACCGCGCGTGCGGATGCTGACATCGCGGTGCCCGAGGCGACGCCGGTGGCGTTTGAAACCATGCCGGGCGATGAAGCCTTGTCGGCGACCGAGCGAGAAGCGCTCGCGATCTTGCATGATGCGGCGGCGGTGAATGCTCTGCCAAGGCCGAGCGGTTTGCTGACCGGGCCGATGCGCGGCGCTCCCGATGATCTCAAGCGGATCAAGGGCGTTGGGCCCAAGCTCGAATCGGTGTTGAACGACCAGGGGATCTATTATTTCGATCAGATCAGCGGCATGTCAGCCTCCGACCTGGCCTGGCTCGATCACAAGCTCGATTTCCGCGGCCGGATCTTGCGCGATCAATGGGTCTCGCAGGCCCGTAGCCTCTCGCAACAGGACGCCGAAATGGCCGCCGAGCGTGCCTCTGGTCAGGTTCATGCGCCGGTATCGGAGATGGACCTCTCCACGATCCCGATGTCGGCGACCGAGAGTGAGGCTCTGGGTCTGATCGATGCGGATTTCGATGCCGACAGCATGGCCAAACCGGCTGCCTTGCTCGAGGGGCCGGTTCGGGGTGCGCCCGATGATCTGAAGGAAATCAAGGGCGTCGGACCCAAGCTCGAAGCGCTGCTCAATGATATGGGGCTGTACTACTATCAGCAGCTCAATGATCTGAGCCCAAGCGACATTGCGTGGATCGACAGCAAGCTGCGCTTCCGAGGCCGCATCATCCGCGATCGTTGGCTGGCGCAGGCTGCGGAATTGGAGCGCCGCAAATCGGCGTGATGGCGTGAGCCGCGCGCATTTTGGGTCCCCGGCAATGCGCCGGGGGCCTTTTTTTGTCCGGAAACTGCTATTCTTCCTCGTCGTCGAGCCAAAGCGCGGCGGCGCTCTCGTCGCTCTCGCGCGCATCGACCCAATGGGCCTGACCGTCGGCGCCGGTCTCTTTTTTCCAGAACGGCGCGCGGGTCTTGAGAAAATCCATCATGAAGCTCGCGGCCTCGAACGCATCCTGACGGTGGCGGCTGGCGGCGAGCACCAGCACGATCCGCTCACCCGGCGCGAGCGGGCCGACGCGGTGGATGATCCGCGCCCCGTCCAGCGACCAGCGATGCACGGCGTGGTCATGGATCTCCTGCAAGGCTTTTTCGGTCATGCCCGGGTAGTGCTCAAGCTCCATGCCGCGCAAGGCGCCGCCATTGTCGCGCACCAGCCCGGTGAAGCTGACCACAGCGCCGATATCGCCGCGCCCAGCCGAAAGCGCGGCAATCTCCGCCTCGATCGAGAAATCTTCGGTTTGCACGCAAACGCTCATCTCAGCCCCCGGTGACCGGCGGGAAGAACGCGATCTCGCGCGCGCCGAGGATCGAGGCATCGGGCTCCGCCTGCACCTGGTCGATGGCGATGCGGATCACGCTCGGGTCCTCGAAGGCGGCGGCGTAGCGCGCCTCGCGGGCCTTGAGCCAGTCGATGAGCTCGGCGGCGGTGGTCAGACTATCGGGCAGTTCCAGGGTCTCGCGCCCGGTGCCGATGCGCTCGCGCAGCCAGGCGAAATAGAGGATCTTCATCGGGTCTCCTTCATCAGGGCGATGCCCTTGCGGATGTAATCGGCGCCGCTCAAGAGGCTCAGGACCATCGAGGCCAGCAGCAAGGCGAGGCCAGCCGTGTAAAGCCAAAGGGTTGGTCCGGCATAGGCGGCCATCAAAGCGCATAGACCGGCAAATTGCAGCACCGTCTTTAGTTTGGCCCCGCCAGTGACCGAGATCCGCTGGCCGGAAAGCGCCGTGTATTCGCGCACCCCGGCGACGATGAACTCGCGCCCGAGCAGCAAGGATGCTGGCAGCGCGAGCCAGGCGCTCAGGCGCAGACCGCCGAGCTCTTGCGGCGCTTGCGCATCGAGGACGAACAGGCACACCAGCCCGCTCGCCAGCAGCACCTTGTCCCCGATCGGGTCGAGCATGGCACCAAAGCGGGAGGTCAGATCGAGCCTCCGCGCCAGCCAGCCATCGAGAAAATCGGTGAAGGCGGCGAGGGCGAACAGGATCAGGCACCACAGCGCCGCCCCTCCAGCGGGCGCGATCAGCAGCACCAGCGGCAATAGCAGCGCGGCGGCAATCCGGCCCATGGTCAGGACATTGGGCAGGGTCCAGATGCGCGCGGCGGCGCTCATGCGCGTTCTCCGTGGAAAAACTCATAGATCTTGAGCGCCAGCGCCTTGCTCACCCCGTCCACAGCTTCGAGATCCGGCAGCCCGGCGCGGCTCACCGCCTTCGCGGAGCCGAAATGCGCCAGCAGCGCGCGTTTGCGTGAGGCACCGACCCCCGGGATATCATCGAGCGGGGTGGCGCCGGTCTGCTTGGCGCGCTTCTGGCGATGGGCACCGATGGCGAAGCGGTGTGCCTCATCGCGCAGGCGTTGCAGGAAATAGAGCGTCGGGTCGCGAAACGGCAGCGCGAAGGGCTGGCGAGCGGGCATGTGGAAGACCTCGCGCCCGGCATCGCGCTCCTCGCCCTTGGCGACCGAAACCAGGGTGACGCCTTCGATCCCCAGCTCGTTGAACACATCCAGCGAGGCTGAAAGCTGCCCGGCGCCGCCATCAATCAGCACCACATCCGGCCAGAGCGAAACCCCGTTCGCCTCGCCCGCGCGGTCGGGGTCTTCCTTCATCAACCGCGAGAAGCGACGGGTCAGCACTTCGCGCATCATGCCGAAATCATCACCGGGGGTGAGGTCCGTGCTCTTGATGTTGAACTTGCGGTACTGGCCCTTCACGAAGCCTTCCGGCCCGGCCACGATCATGCCGCCGACCGCATTGGTGCCCATGATATGGGAGTTGTCATAGACCTCGATACGTTGCGGCGGGCTTTCCATGCCGAAAGCCTCGCCGACGCCGGTCAGCAGTTTCGCGTGCGTGGCGGTCTCGGAAACCTTGCGGGCGAGCGATTCGCGGGCATTGGTCAGCGCATGCTCGACCAGCGCGCGCTTTTCTCCGCGCTGCGGCACCAGGATCTCGACCTTGCGCCCGGCGATCGTGCCCAGCGCCTCGGCGATCATCGCGCCATTGCCAGTCTCATGGCTGAGCAGGATTTGCGGCGGCGGCGCCTTGCTCGAGTAGAACTGGCCGAGAAAGGCTTCGAGGATCTCCTCATCCTCGCAATCCTTCATCACCCGCGGGAAATAGGCGCGGTTGCCCCAGTTCTGACCGGCGCGAAAGAAGAAGACCTGGATGCAGGTCGAGCCCGAAGCCGAATGGAGGGCGACGACATCGGCATCGGTGATCCCTTGCGGATTGATGCCCTGATGCGCCTGCACCTGGGTGAGCGCGCGGATCCGGTCTCGCAAGGCGGCGGCGCGCTCAAACTCGAGGTTTTGCGACGCCTGCTCCATCTGCTCGGCCAGCTCCGCCTGCACCCGCGTGGTGCGCCCGGAGAGAAATCGGCGCGCATCATCGACCAGAGCGGCGTAATCCGCCTCGCTCACCAGCCCGACGCAAGGCCCGGCGCAGCGCTTGATCTGATATTGCAGGCAGGGCCGCGTGCGGTTCTCGAACATCGAATCCGAGCAATTGCGCAGCAAGAACGCCTTTTGTAGCTGGTTGAGCGTGCGATTGACCGCGCCGGGCGAGGCGAAGGGGCCGAAATAATCGCCCTTGTCGGATTTGGCACCGCGATGCTTGGTGATCTGCGGATAGGCGCCGGCCTTGATCAGGATATGCGGGAAGCTCTTGTCATCGCGCAGCAGCACATTGTAGCGCGGTTTGAGCTGCTTGATCAGATTGCTCTCGAGCAACAGCGCTTCGGTCTCGGTATCGGTGCGCACGAACATCATCGAGGCGGTGGCGTGGATCATCCGCAGGATGCGCGTGGTATGGCCGGTGCGGTTGGCGTAGTTGGCGACGCGCTTTTTCAGGCTGCGCGCCTTGCCGACATAGAGCACTTCGGATTTGGCATCGAGCATGCGGTAGACGCCGGGCGCATCGGGCAGGGTCTTGAGATAGTCGCCGATCACCTCGTGGCCGGAGCGGATCGGGCTCGCGTCATCGGCAAAGGCCTGCCCTTCCTCTTCGAGCGTCTCGAAGGGCTTTTCGGGTTGGCTGAAGCTGTTGTTATGCGCCATGGGACCAACTTAGGCTGCGGCAGCGGTGAAAGCTAGCGGCGGCGCAGGATCTCGACCCCGGCGCTCAGGGCACCGCCGATGGCTTGCGGCTTTTCGACCGTGACCGAGATCTCGATGATGCGTTCATCTTCCAGAGCTCGCTCGGCGATCTCTTCGGCCAGGGTCTCGACATAGTCGATATGCCCGGCCTTGGCGAGCGCGCGGACCATTTGAGAGAGCTTGTCATAACAGACGATATCGCGCGCGGCATTATCGCCCGGGCGCGGCGGCGGGGTGAACACGACGCGCGCTCCGGTCCGGTGCGGGATCACTTGCAGATCGAGCGAGACGATTACCGGCTGCGGGGCGCGATGCTCATGGGCATAGACGCCGATGAAGGCCTCGACCTCGAGCTCGCGCACGAACACCCGGCGCGCTTGCGCTATTGGCCAGCCGGTCGGCTCTTCGGAAGCGGTTGTGAGCGCGGGTTTGGTCACGGGCGACGGCCTCATTCTGCAATCCCGATGATATCGGGGGTCCTCCAGCCCAGATGCTGACCGCCATCGACGGCGATCATCTGGCCGGTCACGGCGCGGGCTGAGATCAGATAGCGCAAAGCGGCGCAAATGTCCTCGAGATTGGCGCCGCGCTCAAGCAGCGTGTTCTTTCGCTGGCGGGCAAAATGCTCCGGGGTCTGGCGGTCATTGGCGAGGGTCGGGCCGGGCCCGATGCCGTTCACCCGGATCTGCGGTGCGAGCGCCTGGGCGGCGGTCTGGGTGAAGGCCCACAGGCCCATCTTGGCGATGGTGTAGCTCGCGAAAAGCGGGGTCAGCTTGCGCACCCGCTGATCGAGCATGTTGATGACCAGCCCGCTCGCTTCCGGCTCGCCTTCATGCGTGCTGGGGGGCGGGCATTGGGCGGCGAAATGCTGGGTAAGCACCACAGGCGCGCGCAGATTGCTCTCAAGGTGGCGGTCCCAGCTCGCCCGCGTGGCGCTCGCCAGCGTGTCCATCTCGAAAATCGAGGCATTGTTGATCAGCAGGGTGAGTGGCTGGCCGAGCAGAGCGGTCGCTTCGGCAACAAGGGTCGAAGTCTGCGCCTCGTCGCAGATATCGGCCTGCAACAGGCACGCCTTTGGCGCCCCGGCGGCCCTACACAGCGAGGCCGTCTCCTCGGCCTGCGCGCTCGAGCTGTGATAATGCAGGGCCAGCGACCAGCCCTGTGCGGCCAGATCGAGCGCCATGGCTCGCCCGACCCGCCGGGCAGCGCCGGTGATGAGTGCAGCTCCGGGTGTCATCGCTCAAGCTCCCAAAGCGCGCATCACGCCGGGCCACCGCTCGGCATCAGCACCACGACGATATAGGCCACATAAGAGGCGACGAAGAGCCCGCCAGCCACGCGCCCCACATCCTTGCGCATCAGCACGAAAGGAGCGAGTGCGGCCGAGGCTGCGAGCATCACCCAGATATTGAGCGACAGAAACTCGGGGGCAATATCGACCTTCGACATGATGGCGGTGACGCCGAGGATGCAGAGAATGTTGAACACATTCGAGCCGATCACATTGCCGATCGCGATATCGGCCCGGCCGCGGATCGCCGCCATCAGGGTCGTGGCCAGCTCTGGCAGCGAAGTGCCCAGCGCGATCAGGGTCAGGCCGATCGCCTCTTCGGAGACACCGTATCTCAGGGCAATTTCGCGTGCACCATCCACCGCGAGATCGGCACCGAGCGGCAATCCGATTAAGCCGAGCAGGATCAGCCCGCCGATCTTCCACCATGGCATGGTCGGATCGGCGTCTTCGAGCTCTTCGAGGCAGGCGGCCGCTTCGCCCATCGCGCGCGACTTCATCGCGTGGCGGTAGGTGTCGTAGAGAAAGGCGCCGAGCAGGGCCAACATCAGCATGCCTTGCCACAGGCTCAGCGGGGCGGAGAAAAACAGCCCGATCACCACCACGGTGGCGAGCATCATGATGAGGTAATTGCGCCGCGTCTCAACCGAATGATCGCCAAGAGGAGCTAGCAGTGCGGGCAGGCCGAGCACGAGCAACACATTGGCGATGTTCGAGCCAACGACGTTACCGACTGCGATGCCTGGTGCCCCTTCCAGCGCCGCCTTGATCGAGACCATCAACTCCGGTGCAGACGTGCCGAAAGCAACAATGGTCAGGCCGACGACGATCGCCGGGATACCAAGCCGCAACCCCGCAGCGACGGCGCCTTTGACAAGCAGATCCCCGGCAGCGAGCAGCAGCATCAAGCCAACGGCAATCTCCAGAAAGTTTTGAAACAAAGAGTTCTCCTCAGGGGTCTTGGTGAGACTTGGGTGTTGGCGACACTCGGGTTCGCTCCGCACCCGGTCAGGAAGTCCGCGCGATCCGGCGCAGCTTCGTGAACTTCTCGACGCTGTATTGATTCGGCGATGTAAGGGGCTCGGTGAAAGGGCGCAATGGCCGCGTTCACTTTATCCGGTCATCGTGGGGCCCAGACCACGCTCGCGACCGCCGAAACGTTATTGCCTGGCGGTCTGGCAGGAGCAGGTCTCGCCTACCGGGCGATAGGCTTCACAATTGGGGCAGATAACCAGATCTTGCGTATTGTCGAGGACCGGGCGCCGGGCGGCAGGTCCCTGGGATCGAGCATCGCTGTGTCTTCCCGCAGCCGGTTTGGCGGCTTGCAGGCGCTTGATCAGCGCGAAAGCACCGATGACCAGAAATGCCCAGAGAAGATATTTAAGGAGCATCGCGCCTCTCGCAGACCGGTTAAACTCATCGGGACATAAGTGAGAAACAGCGCCTGGTTTACAAGCCGTATTTGGCCCAAAGCGCACGTTCTTCGAGCGAGGAAAGGGAGGCCTCGGCCAGTCCGGCGCCGATTTGATGGCTCATTGAGGGGGCGAACCGCTCGAGCATCCCCCGGCGCGGCGAGACGACCCGGATCTGGGTATCTTTGCCGAACCGATCGCGCAGCGTCGCGCGCAGGCGGCCAATCCCGTCGATCAGGCCGACGAACTCGGCATCCTCGCCGACATAAATCTCCCCGGTGAAGATCTCTTTGGGCGCTTCGGCGATGCGTTTGCCACGCGATCGCTTCACGAAACGGATGAAGTTGCGGTGGATCTTCTCCTGCAAGATCTTCAGCCACTCGGTATCCTCGGCTTTAAGCGGCTGAAACGGATCCAGACGCGATTTGGCTTTGCCAGCGGTCATGATCCGGCGCTCGATGCCGAGCTTCTCGATGGCTTCATGCATGCCGAAAGAGGCGGAGATGACGCCGATGGAGCCGATAATCGAGTTTTCCTCGGCATAGATCTCGTCCGCAGCGCAGGCGAGGAAGTAGCCGCCAGAAGCGGCGACATCCTCGACAAAGGCGAGGACGGGGACACCCTTTTCCTCGGCGTGATCGCGGATGCGGTTGGCGATCAATGCCGATTGGGCCGGGCTGCCGCCGGGCGAGTTGATGGCGAGCGCGACCGCGCAGAGCCGCGAAGGCTTGAAAGCGCGCTCGACAATCTCGGCGAGTTGCGCGTCCTCGAGGCTGCGCCCGAAGCGACCCGCAGAGCCGATCACGCCTGAAAGCCGGATTACGGTCACCAGGGGCGGAGGATTGACGAGCTTGCTAATGGTGCGGGTGATGGAGTTGCTCATACCAGATCCCTATTCATCAATGCGCGGGTATTGCACGGCAAGTTGGTGCAAAACTGTGTCAACCAGCCTTGGGTCCGGGGCAATGATACGCGCTTCTGCCTCAATATAAGACAGCAAATTTCGTTCCGCAGCATCGAAACCGCCCGCGCCATCGCAAGGCAGCGTTAAAGCCTCGAGCGCGAGCGCCTGTGCCTGCTCGGCAGCGAGTTCGGCTTGCTTGACCTGTTCGCGTATCGGTGCGCTTGGCAGGCGGTAATCCTGGGTCTTCATCCGGCGACGGATCGCGCGCAGGGGCTCTATGACATCGCGGCGCCAGGGCTGGGCGCTTGCCAGGATCGCATCCCAGCAGGGGGGCGGTATCTGGCCGTGGAACTGCCCCTTCCAAAGTGCGAAGAGGATCAGGAGGACATCGCAATTGGCTTCGTCCTGAAGCCGCATCAAAGCCTGCGCTGTCGCCGGATCTTGATAAAGCGCGGTGGCGAAGGGCCAAAAATCGGTGATTTTGTGCATTCTCCGCTCCAAAAACGTTAAAAACTATGATAGGAGACAATTCTCCGCGGTATGGGGATGCCGCGCAGGCTTTTGTTTCAACTTCGTTAAGAATGGGTGTGGGTCGGACTTATGACAATCATGAGCCCTGAAGACACGTTGCGCATCAAGCTTCAAGCCCTGGTCAGCGAGCACCGGGTGCTCAATGCCCGCGTTGACGAGCTGACCAGTCGTGGTTTCGTGCCGTCGCTGGATCTGGCACGCCTCAAGAAGCAAAAGCTGGCGCTGCGCGATCAGATCAATGCGCTGCGCAACCGGATTGAACCAAATATCATCGCCTGATCGCGCCATCCTTCTTGCAAATTCAGCCGCGCCGATGTAGGCGCGGTTTTTGGTTTTAAACAGGGGGTGCTCCCATGGCTGGCAGAGCATGACCGATCGCAATCCCGAAATCGGCATCATCATGGGCAGTCAATCCGACTGGCCGACGATGAGATTCGCGTCCGAGATCCTCTCGGAGCTTGATATCGCCCATGAATGTCGGATCTGTTCTGCGCATCGCACGCCGGACCGGATGTTTGACTATGCCGAGGGCGCGCGCGAACGCGGGATCAAGGTGATCATCGCCGGAGCCGGCGGCGCGGCGCATCTGCCGGGCATGGTCGCGGCAAAGACCACCTTGCCGGTCTTCGGTGTGCCGGTGCAATCAAAGGCGCTGAACGGCATGGACAGCCTGCTCTCTATCGTGCAGATGCCGCGCGGCGTGCCCGTTGGCACCCTCGCGATCGGTGAAGCTGGCGCCTTCAACGCCGCATTACTGGCCGCCAGCGTGCTGTCGGCCTTTGATCCCGAAGTTGCCGAGCGCCTGAATGCATGGCGTCAGGCACGCAGCGAAGCTGTTGCGGAGGTGCCGGTTGACGGATGAGCCTGTGGCCCCGGGAGGCGTTGTCGGCATTCTGGGCGGCGGCCAGCTTGGCAAGATGATGGCGATGGCCGCGGCTCGGCTCGGGCTGCGCGCGCATATCTACGCCCCGCCCGGCGACAATCCGGCGATGGATGTTGCCGCTCACGCAACCGCGGCCGCCTATGATGATCTCGAGGCTCTGGCGCGCTTTGCGCAGGCGGTTGATGTCGTGACCTTCGAGTTCGAGAACATCCCTGCCGATGCCCTGAGCGCGCTTGAGGCGCGGGTTCGCGTGGCTCCCGGACGCAAGGCCCTGGAGATCTCGCAGGACCGATTGAGCGAGAAGCGTTTTCTCAACGAACTGGGCATCGCGACCGCGCCCTATGCTCCCGTGGACAGCCGCGCTGATCTCGACACGCTTCCCTTTGACGGGCGGGCGATTCTGAAAACGCGCCGCTTCGGGTATGATGGCAAGGGGCAGGCCCGGTTGGCGCAAGGCCATGGCGCAAGCGATCGCGATGGCGCCTGGGAAGATCTCGGCGGTGCTCCGGCGATCGCGGAAGGCTTTATCGGGTTCGAGCGCGAGATCTCGGTGATCGCAGCGCGCGCCGTCGATGGGTCGATTCGCGCTTATGAGCCAGGAGAGAACGAGCATCGCGCTGGCATCTTGCACACAACCACCTTGCCCGCGCGCCTTGAGACCGGGCTTGCGGATCAGGCGAAGGCGGTCACCGGGCAAATCCTGGCGGCACTTGATTATGTCGGCGTGATCGGGGTGGAGTTCTTTGTCCTGCCCGATGCTGAGAACGCCGCGCGTCTGGTGGTCAACGAATTTGCGCCAAGGGTGCATAATTCAGGGCATTGGACGATTGAGGCTTGCGCCGTGAGCCAGTTCGAGCAGCATATTCGCGCGGTGTGCGGATGGCCTCTGGCGGATCCGACCCGCCATTCGGATGTGCGCATGACCAATCTCATCGGGTCTGATGTCGCCGATTGGCAGGCTCTGGCCGCCCGTGCCGATGCGGCGCTGCATCTCTATGGCAAGGCGCAGATCCGGGAGGCTCGCAAGATGGGACATCTGACCGAGCTGCTCGGCCCAGCGCGAAAGGACGCCTGATGAGCGATCAAAACCAGGAAGACAAAGCGACCCAATGCGGTTTCGTCGCTTTGATCGGTGAGCCGAATGCAGGCAAATCAACTCTTTTGAACCGCATGGTTGGCGCCAAGGTCTCGATTGTCACGCATAAGGTGCAAACCACCCGCACCCGCATTCGCGGCGTCGCCATTCATGGCTCGGCGCAGTTGATCTTCATCGACACGCCCGGGCTCTTCCAGCCCCGCCGCACGCTCGATCGCGCGATGGTCTCCGCCGCCTGGACCGGGGCGGGTGACGCGGATGTTGTCGTGCTGATGATCGAGGCGCATCGCGGCATTACCGAAGGGGTCGAGCGCATTTTCGACGCCTTGCCCGAAAAGCTTCACCAGGCCAAGATTGCCCTGGCGGTCAACAAGATCGACATGGTCAAGCGCGAAAAACTGCTCGCGCTGCTCGCACAAATCCAGGAGCGCGTGACCTTCGAGCGGGTGTTTCTGATCTCGGCGGAGAAGGGCGACGGGGTCGAGGATCTGCGCGACTGGCTGGCGGCAAATGCGCCGGACGGGCCTTGGCACTACCCTGAGGATGACCTCTCCGATCTGCCGATCCGCATGCTCGCCGCTGAGATCACGCGCGAAAAGCTGATCTTGCGCCTGCATCAGGAGCTGCCCTATCAGCTCACGGTCGAAACCGAGAGCTGGAAGGACCTCAAGGACGGATCGGCCCGGATCGAACAGGTGATCTATGTCGCGCGCGACGGGCATAAGGGGATCGTGCTAGGCCATAAGGGCGAGACGATCCGCGAGATCGGCAAGCTGGCCCGCGAAGATATCGCGGTACTGCTGGAGCGGCCGGTGCATCTGTTCCTGAGGGTGGTGGTCCGGCCCGACTGGATGGGCGATCCCGAGCGGTATCGTGAGATGGGGCTCGATATCTCGGATGGGAAGAAATGAGCGCGCCGCGCCTCACCGCGTCGCTGTGGATTTCGGCGCATATCCGGCGCTGTGAAATCGCCGGGGCCAATGCCAGTGTGACGCGGCGCGGTGATGAGCAATCCGGGCAGATCCTGCTTTGCTTGCGCTCGGCGGGCGAGCATCCCTGGATGTCACTGGGCAGGGTGTTGCAGCGCGCGACCTTGGGCGATGGCGCCGCGGGCTGGACCTGGCTCATCGGTCCGCAGCCCCAGGAATGGGAAACGGTGACCGCCAAGCTTGATCGCCAAATCGCATTTGACCCCGATCTTTGGGTTCTCGAGATTGATGATCCGCAAGGCCGACATTTTCTCGATGATCCCGTTGCCTAACGCGGCTGGTCAATGGCGCCGCTGCGGCTTATGAGACGCCGATGCAATGGCGCGATGAAGGCATCCTTCTTTCCAGCAGAAAACACGGTGAGAGCGCCGCGATCCTCGATGTGTTCACCCGCGCCCATGGTCGCCATTCGGGGCTGCTGTATGGTGGTGCCAGTCGCAAGAAGGCGGCCTTTTTGCAGCCGGGCACGCAGCTATCGCTGGAATGGCGCGCGCGTCTGGATGATCAGCTAGGCACGTTTCGCGCGGAGCCGATCCGGAGCCGCGCCGGTGTCTTGCTCGACAACCGTCTCGCCCTCGCCGGGCTGAGCGCGGCCTGCGCACTGGCTGGAGCGTTGCTGGCTGAGCGCGAGCCGATGCCGGAGTTTTTCGCCCAGACCGAGGCGCTGTTTGATCATTTCCACGATGATGCCGTCTGGCCTTCGCTCTATGCATTCTGGGAACTGCGCCTGCTTGAGCATTTGGGCTTCGGGCTCGACCTGAGCGCCTGTGCTGTCAGTGGGCAGACCCAGGAGCTGACATGGGTATCGCCAAGAACCGGACGTGCGGTGAGCCGGGCGATGGGGGAGCCCTATGCCGATCGATTATTGCCCTTGCCCGGCTTCTTGCGTCTGGGCGATCCGTGCTCGCTGGATGCGTTCGGGCAGGCTCTGCATCTGACTGGCCATTTCCTGAACAAATTCGCCTTGCCCGAGCTCGATATTCGCTCCTCGATCCCGGCGCGGGACCGGTTGGTGTCGCTGGCGCAACAGGCGGCGCGCGGGCGCTAAACTATGGATCGTTCATGGCATATCTGGTAGACGTCGCGTCAAGCTAATAACAAGATCGAGTAAACGCGAGCGATGTTGAGGAGAGAGCAATGACAAAACTTGCGAGTTTCGAGACGATCTGGGCGCAGGCCGCTGATCGACAGGGCGGCACGCCAGTGCTGCGCGAGGCTTTGGCGCTGCGTGCCTTTGGCGATCGCCGCGATGCGGCGGTGGCGCGGTTGAGCGATGATCGCCTGCTGTCGGATATGACCCGGCGGGTCTTTCAAGCCGGGTTCAGTTGGTCGGTGATCGACCACAAATGGGACGGGTTCGAGGCTGCTTTCGAGGGGTTCGAGATCGCGCGCTGTGCGCAGCTCAATGATGCCGCTCTGGCGCGTCTGGCGACTGATGATCGCATCGTCAAGCACGCCAAGAAGATCGAGTCGGTTCGCGATAACGCCGCCTTCCTGCAAGCGCTGGCGGCCGAGTATGAGATAAGCGCTGCGCAGGTCATCGGTTTCTGGCCCGTGACAGAGCTCGCCGATCTGCTTGAGCTGTTCAAGCGCAAGGGGGCACGGCTTGGCGGTGTTACGGGGCAAAATTTCCTGCGTGGGATCGGCAAGGAGAGCTACGTGCTCACCCGCGATGTCGTGCAGGCATTGATCGCTTTTGGCGCGATCGACAAGGCCCCGGCCAGCAAGGCGGCGATGCAGGATGTGCAGGCGGCGTTCAACGCCTGGAAATCGCAAAGCGGCGCCTCGATGAGCGAGATCAGCCGCGTCCTCGCCCTTGCCTTGGGGGAGAGCGCAGCCAATCAGGCCGCTGCCTGAGCCATTTTGCGCAGAGACGCGCCGTCAGTCCCCGCGGGCGGCGCGGCGCAGGGCGTCAAGCAGGGTCAGCGAAATGTCACCCTCGCCTTGATAGCCCGAGCTGCGGACAAAATCACCGATAGCAGAGCGCGTGCGCGGGCCTGCCTTGCCATCGACGCCATCTGTATCGAAGCCCAGACCGGTCAACAGCACCTGCATCTCGCGGATGTCAGCCGGGCTGGGCGATTGGGCGCTGGATTGAGCTTCGGGGGAGCGCGGTTTGCCGGGGGTCAGCGAAATCGGCGCATCGCGCACGGCAAGCGCCTTGCGCACCTGCTCGAGCAGCTTCGAGGACGGAAAGCCATCGGGCACAAGGCCATGGCTGCGCTGGAAATCCCGGATCGCGGTGCGTGAATTGCGCCCCAACCGGCCGTCGATACCGCCGGTATCGTAGCCCATCTGCGTGAGCAGGCCTTGCAGATCCTTGCTTTCCGTCAGGCTGAGGGCGCGCTCGTCCTCTGGCCAGACAAAGTTGCGCGGCGGCTGTCCGGCAATGCGTTCGGCCAGCAGCGAGACCGCCAGCGCGTATGACGTGGCATTGTTATAGCGCAGGATGGTGCGGAAGTTGTTGAGCGTGAGCAGCGCCGGACCATTCGCACCGGCGGGCAAGATCAGCTCGGCATTGTCATATTGCGCCGGTAGATCCCCCCCCGAATGCAGCCTGACGCCCATCGCGGCCCATTCAGCCATGGGTTTGCGCCCGCCTTGCACCAGCGCATAGTTGAAATTCTGCGGCAAGGCGACATGGAACCCCCAAGGCTCACCGGGCCGCCAGCCGCTCTTGGCGAGGTAGTTGGCTGTGCTGGCCAGAGCGTCCGTCGGGTCATCCGACCAGATATCGCGGCGGCCATCACCGTCGAAATCGACCGCGAGAGATTGATAGCTCGACGGGATGAATTGGGTATGGCCCATCGCGCCGGCCCAGGATCCCAGCATCTGCTCCGAGGTCGTGTCGCCATTGCGCAAGATCAGCAGCGCGTCGATCAACTGCCCGCGCGCCCACTGGTCGCGGCGGCCTTCATAGCCGAGCGTCGCCAGCGCTTCGATCACGCGGAAAGTGCCGCGATTGGTGCCGTAATTGCTCTCGATCCCCCAGACCGCGGTGAGGATCTGCGGCGGCACGTTGTAGCGCTCGGAGATCTCGACCAGTCGGGCGTAATTGGTCTGGAATTGGACCTTGCCCTTGCTGATCCGTTCTTCGGAGACCAGCAAGCCCAGATAGTCCCAGATCTGGCTGGCAAATTCTGGCTGGCGCTGATCGAGCTCATGCACCCGATCATTATAGGTGATACCAGCGAAGGCCGCCCGATACGTCTGCTCCGAGATGCCCGCGCGCCGCGCCTCGCCCTCAAAGCTGCGGATCCAGGCTTCAAAACCGGGGGTGCGTGCCGGATCGCTCACGCTTGCCTCCTTGGCCGCGACACCGCCGCTCAGCATCGCGCCGCTCAGCATTGCGCCGATGAGCAAGCCGATCGCAAGGCGGGGTCCTGAAAGGGCGCGAGAGCGGGAAGAAAAACCGACCATCATGCGATCCATAAGCTCCAGATTTACAAACGCCACCGCGGCCACGAAGTGGTTTCAGGGGCAAAACACAGTTCAATCTAGGCAAATCCGCGGCTTTAGCCAAACCCTGTGCGGGCATTGCTGTGCGGAATATGCGGCTGGCTCAAGTCTGATGGCGCGCAATTGCATCAGAGGCGAGCGCGCTCGGCAACGCCAGCCGCCGCACCGAGGTGATCGGCCCGAAGCTGCGCGCCAGGATCCGCTCGCGTGCATCCGGCAGGGGCTCGCGCGCGACCTGCATGTGATGGGCGTTGGCGTGCAAGAGCGTCTCCTTGTCGAGCATCACCCCGATATGGCCTTTCCAGAAAATGAGATCCCCGCGCTGGAGCGGCCCTTCCGGATCGACCGCGCTTCCGAGCGCTGCTTCCATCAAGTCGGTATCGCGCGGGCAGGGCTGCCCGTGCATTTGCAGCGCCAATTGGATCAGACCGGAGCAATCAATGCCGGCCACGCTCTTGCCGCCCCAAAGATAGGGCGCGTGCTCGAATTGCTCGCAGATCCCGACCCAATCCCTTGCAGATTGCGCGTGGGTCAATACAATCGGCGTTTGGGCGATGTCGGGCTGGGTGACGGCGCTCACGTGGCGCTCCCAGATCCAGCCGCCCCCTAGCAGCGGCAGATAGCCATCGCGCGGGGTAGTATCGATGAGCGATACACCGGCGCCCATTGGCAACCATTCGGGCATCGGGGGGACACGCAGTTCCGGCGAGGGAAAGATGAGCGCTCTTGGGACGTGGATACAGGCGTTCGGGGTAGCGCCGAGCGCATCCAGGCAATCTTCGGGCACATAGCCGGTATAGCCATCAATTTGCGACTGCGCCCAGGCCCAGCCCTGCTTGCGCTCAAAAACGAGAACCGGCTCGCCCATCAGAAACTCGGTGACCAAGGGCTTGGCAGGATCCGGCACCGCGCGTACCGGAGCAATCGGCGTCTTGATCCAGGCTCTCTCGCCGTCGACAAAATGCTGGGCCTGTACCTTGCCGCGCAATCGGTTATCCGCCAGATCCGGGCGGGCAGCGTTGAGCCTCAGATCGAGCGCAGGCGCTCTTGCTGCTTGGTTCATCTTGTCCAACGGCGCTTCCTCCCCGGGGAGTCTGAGTTGCTCGGTCCAAAGACGATCCGGAGCCGATCCTTCGCTCTTTTGCCGCAAACGGCGTCGTTAACGCAACTTTGACCCTCTGGCGCGAATGTAAGGGAAAATTATGTCCCTGCGGCCCGGCGTGCCGCTTGCTCGGGAGGTCCGCTATGTTCGCGCAAAACCATGCGAAAGTCTGGAAAACGGTTGGTCGAGGCATGCTTTGTGCCAGCGTTCTGGGATTGATGGGATGCGCGGGGGGCGATGGCCAGAGCCGAGCCGCTGCCGGGTTCCTGCCGACGCAATCGCCCGCGCTCGAAACCGCCTCGATCGATCCGACCTACGCGATCTCGCCCGAACGCAGCGCGCAAGCCACCTCGGACCCGCAAACTGCGCGCTTTACCGCTGAAGCCGCCCAGATCGCGATGCGCGAGGGCAAGGTCGGCGGCGCGGCGGTGCATTTGTCCAAGCTCTACGACCAGAACCCGCGCGACAAGCAGATCACCTATGATTACGCGCGGCATTTGCGCTATTCGGGGTTTCTCTCGGTCGCCAAGCAAGTGCTCGGCAATGGTCTGGCGATCCATCCGCAAGATCCGCTGCTGCTGCTGGAGCTGGCAAAGGTGCATATCGCAGCGGGTGAGCCGAGCGAGGCCCTGATGCGCCTGCAAGTGATCAGCGCGTCGCGTGGGAAGGAGTCGCCTGGGAAGGATCCGTCGGTGCTTCAGACCAAGGGCGTAGCGCTTGATCGGATGGGGCGGCATGCCGAAGCGCAAGAGGCCTATCACTCCGCCATGACCCTCGATCGGCCTTCGGCTTCCTTGCTCAACAATCTTGGCATGTCCTACCTGCTCTCGGGCGATTCGGAAAAGGCTGAAGAGGTGCTGCGTCAGGCCACGGTGGCGCATGGCGCAGGGCCGCAGGTTCAGCAGAATCTGGCAATGGCGATGACCCTCAATGGCAAGGAAGCCGAGGCAGAGAGCATCGCTCGCTCGGCAACGCCAGCAGGGCTGGGCCAACAGGCCCTCGATTATGCGCGTGGGTTGATCCGCCGCGATCACGCCTGGACCCGCGCCGCGCAGCCGGGCGGTTGATCCCTCGAAATCCTGGCGCCGCGCGACGTCATCGTGCGGCGCTCATTGTTTTTGAGGTCAGGACTCAAGCTCTTTGGCGCCTGCGGCCAGCATCATCTTGACCGGATCGGGGATCTTGTCCGGGTTCGTCTGCACGAACAAGCGCATGGTCCAGCCACCGATGATCTTGTCAGCCTTGAAGATCGCCCAGTCGGAGATCTCTTCGGGGTCGATCTCGACCTTCATGCCGAGCTTGAAAGCATCACTGTAGGCGGGATCATTGGCGAGCACGCCGATAATGCGGGCGTCAAGGCCGTGTCCGGTCAGCTCGGTGACTTCCGCCCAGATCTGCTCGACCTGCCCATCGGCACTGCGCAGAGGGAACTTCACCTGATACTGGCTGCCATCGCTGACCCGATTGCGAAAGGCGCGGCGGAAATAAGCGTATTGGCGGCGCGCATTCTCGCGCGCGGCGATCACGGCGGGATCCTCGGCCGAGACTTCGATCAGGTTGTCATCGCTGTACAGAGCGACCGGCGCGGCGTCATCTTGGGGCGCTGCCAAACCGGCGAGCAGCACGCCGACGCTCAGGCCTAAAATCACGATGATCTTGTTATGCATGGTTCTACCCCCAAAGAGTTTCTCTCCGGGGGCAGGGTAGCCAAGCGGTTCTATGATCCCGTTAAGAATGCGAGGGCGGTGGCTTTCAAAGTCGCGTGGCGCGCTCTGAAAGCCCGCGGCGCGCCTCAGGCATTGGCCGGGCGCTGCATCATCGCCACGACCTCGATCACCTTTTCAAAGATACTCGCCGGTATCTGCATGTGATAGCCGGTCTGGGCGAGCGAGGCTTTCTCGCCATCATCAAGGCGGCCATCGGCAAGCGCGATGCGGGCGGCAAAACACAAGGCGGTCTCGCGCAAGGATGGCGACAGATGCTCAGCCGCCTGCGCGATCACCGCGTCATGGCCCTCGGCTTCGATCTTGCCGATAATGTCCTGCACAAGGCTTGAGAGCGCTTGTGCATCATAGGGTACGAAGATCGGGCTGAAGCTGCACAGGTTGGTGAGCTGCGACAATTCGCTGTCATGAACCGAGCCGTCCGAGATCATGGTCGAGACCGCTGGCGTCAGGACAGCGCGAGCGATCACATCGTCCCGCCCGATGCTGGAGCGGCGCAGTTTTTCGTACAGGTTCATGGCAACCCCCAAAATGAAACAGTCGCGTCGATATGCGCTCTGGATCATTTGATGGTCAAGGCCGGTCGCTGCTCTGCCTGAACTTTGGCGCGGAGCTCTGAAGGGCGGTGTGCGCGCCAGTCTTGTCGAAAAGAAAAGCCGCCATCTTCGGTCCGGTTTGATCCGGATCAAGGAAGCGCGGGGCCGAGGCCCGTAGAAGGGCAGCATCAGCAAGGCTGTCCTTGCGCTGGCAATTGTATCGAGACCGAGGCCATATCATGAAACCCAGCAGCGCCGACGAGGGCTCGGCCGAGCAGCTCCTCTACAAACCCCATGAGAAGGTCATTCCCAAGGCCGTCTCCGGTTTCTTTCGCCGCTTCAAGTGGCAGGTGATGCTCGTCACCCTGGCGATCTACTACATCACCCCCTGGATCCGCTGGGATCGCGGCGCCGGCGCGCCGGATCAGGCGGTGCTGGTCGACCTGGCCAATCGGCGCTTCTATTTCTTCTTCATCGAGATCTGGCCGCAGGAATTCTATTATGTCGCCGGTCTGCTGATCATGGCCGGGATCGGGTTGTTCCTGATCACCTCGACGGTTGGGCGGGCCTGGTGCGGCTATTTCTGCCCGCAAACCGTGTGGACCGATCTCTACCTGCATATCGAACGCTTCATCGAGGGCGATCGCAACGCGCAATTGCGCCTGAACAAGAAGCCCTGGGGCGCTGAGAAACTGTTCAAGCGCGGCTCCAAGCATCTGAGTTTCATCCTGGTGGCGGTGGCGACCGGCGGGGCATGGGTTTTCTACTTCACCGATGCGCCGACGCTGCTGATGCAGCTTGTGACCGGTACCGCGCCCGCTGTCGCCTATGCGACCATTGGCGTTCTGACCTTCACCACCTATGCGCTGGGCGGTCTGATGCGCGAGCAGGTCTGCATCTATATGTGCCCCTGGCCACGGATCCAGGGCGCGATGCTCGATGAGAAAAGCCTCACCGTGACCTATCATGACTGGCGCGGCGAGCCGCGGGGCAAGCATCGCAAGAGCGAGGAAGCCAGCGCGCTGGGCGATTGTATCGACTGTAATGCCTGCGTGAATGTGTGCCCGATGGGGATCGATATTCGCGATGGGCAACAGCTTGAATGCATCACCTGCGCCCTGTGCATTGATGCGTGCGACGAAATGATGGAGAAAGTCGGCAAGCCGCATGGGCTCGTCGCCTACTCGACGCTCGAGGATTACAAGGCCTCCAGCCAGACCAAGATCCAGAAGCACACCACCTTGCGCTCGCTCTTCAAGCCGCGCGCCCTGATCTATACCGGGCTGTGGGCGGTCGTCGGCATCGCCATGGTGGTCTCGCTGCTGATCCGCGACCGGTTGGACGTGAATGTGATCCATGATCGCAACCCGCAATATGTGATGCTGTCCGATGGGTCGATCCGCAACGGTTTCACGATGAAGATCCTGAACATGCGGCTTGAGGAGCGGCTCTTCGAGATCACGCTGGAGGGGCTGGAAGGCGCAACCATCCGCCAGTCGGGCTCCAACCTGCCCGGCGCGCGCAGCCTGACCCTGCCGGTGGGCGCGGATCGGGTGCTCGAGGTGAAAGTGTTCGTCGAGCAACCGCGCAGCAAGGTCACGGGCGAGCGTCAGGATTTCACGATCCAAGTTGATGATGTGACCGGGCCCGAGCAGGCGCGCTATTCTGCCGCCTTCTACGCACCGGAATAACGGGAGAGCCTGCCATGCATGCGCAAGACACCGATTACCAGCCGGAAGGGCGCCCGTTCACCGGGCGCAAATTCCTCCTGATCATCCTGGCCTTTTTCGGGGTGATCATCGCGGCCAATATGACCATGCTCAGCTATGCGCTTTCGAGCTTTGGCGGCTTGGTGGTGAAGAACTCCTATGTCGCCAGCCAGACCTTCAATGCCGATGTCGCCGAGCAAACCGCGCATCCGATGAGCGGGTGGCAAGTGGCGCTGACCCCTGTGGCGGATGGGATGCGCATCGCGCTTTCAGACGCGCAGGGGGCTCCGGTCTCGGGTGTCGCGCTGAGCGCGGTGATCGGCCGACCGACCCATGAGCGCGAGGATCAGCGCCTTGTCTTCGTGGAAACGCCGACCGATGGCACCTATTTCGCGCCGGCGACGATCCCGCAGGGCGCTTTGCGCGCGCTGCTGCGTATGGAGCAAGGCACGCTGCACCAGAATCGCAGCGCCACGCTGTTCGTGAAACAGGATCAGGCCAACTGACGATCCGGGAGGGGTCGATATGAGCTGTTGCGGTACGATCTCGACCGGGCAATCTGGCCAGTCGGCGTTGCGATCTCGCGCCGAAGAGTTGAAGCTGGCCACCCAGCATCCGCGCGAGGGGGTGAGCCTTTTGCGCATGGCGGCGCCGGATATTCGCTGCGGTGCCTGTATCGCCGCTGTCGAGGAAGCCTTGAGCGATAGGCCCGGCATTCTTTCGGCCCGGGCCAATCTCACCGCCAAGACGGTGACCGTCGAATGGGAAAGCGCGGCCTTGCGGGCCGATCAGGTGGCCGAGCTTATCGAGGATAGCGGCTACCAGGTATTTCCGCTCGATGACAATCGCGCCGATGATGTCGACAGACAGGCCGCCAATGACCTGCTCAAGCGCATGGCGGTGGCCGGGTTCGCAGCGATGAATATCATGCTGCTCTCGGTCTCGGTCTGGTCGGGTGCCGAAGGGGCGACCCGCGACCTGCTGCATTGGGTCTCGGCGCTGCTCGCGATCCCGGCGGTGGCGTATTCGGGGCGCCCGTTCTTCGCCTCCGCGCTCGCAGCCCTGCGCCATGGGCGGCTCAATATGGATGTGCCGATCTCGCTGGCGGTGCTGCTCGCGCTCGGTGTAAGCCTGTTCGAGTTGATCAATGGCGGGCAGGAAGCCTATTTCGATGCTTCTGTCTCGCTGATCTTTCTGCTGCTGATCGGGCGATGGCTCGACGGGGTGATGCGGGCCGGGGCGCGCTCGGCGGCGCGGACGCTGGCAAGGCTGACCCCGCGCGGCGCCTGGGTGCTCGCGCAAGACGGGGCGCGCGAATATCGCCCCATTGATCAGATCGCGATCGGAGATCGGCTGATCCTGGCGCCGGGTGACCGGATCGCGGTTGATGGCGTGATCGAAAGCGGCACTGGCAGCATCGACCGCGCTTTTCTGACCGGCGAAAGCGTGCCGGTGCCAGCGCAGATCGGCGGCTCGGTCGAGGCCGGGGCGCTCAATCTCGATGGTGCCTTGACCATTCGCGCCACCAGTTCGGCGGCGGACAGCACGATTTCGGAGATCGCCCAGCTCGTTGCCGCTGCCGAAGAACGCAAGTCCGGCCTCGCCCGGTTGGCTGACCGAGCGGCGAAATTCTACGCGCCGGTGGTGCATCTCGTGGCGCTGGCGGTGCTGATCGGCTGGCTGGTAGCGGGCTTGTCGCCGCGCGAGGCGGTCCTGATCGCGATCTCGGTGCTCATCGTCACCTGCCCCTGTGCGCTGGGATTGGCGGCGCCGATGGCGCAAGCGGTGGCGAGCGGGGTGCTGTTTCGTGCCGGGATCTTGCTCAAGGACGGTGCCGCGCTCGAGCGTCTGGCCAAGGTCGATGCCGCCGCCTTTGACAAGACCGGGGTGTTGACCATGGGTGCCGCGGTGGTCGATGCCGCCCCGCGCCTGTCGAAAGCGCAGATCGCCGGGGTGTTTGGGCTTGCCGGGCAAAGCAACCACCCCTATTCCGCCGCCGTCGCGGCTTGGGCTAAAGCCGCTTTGGGCCGACCCGCGCCCGCGATGCCGCAAGACGTTAAGGACTTTCGGGAGATCCCGGGTCAGGGCGTGGAAGGCGAGATCGACGGGGCCCGCTGGCGGCTGGGCTCTGCTGCCTTTTGCGGGGCTGAAACCGGCGCGCAACCGGGCATGCAGGCGGGCAGTTCCGCCATCTGGCTGCGCATTGCTGATGAGGCGCCGCTGGCCTTTGGCGTGCGTGATCAACTCCGGCCCGACGCATCCTCGACGCTGAGCACCCTGAAAAGCCGCGGCATTGATACAGTGGTGCTCTCGGGGGATCGCCGGGCGGCGGTGGCCGCCGTTGCCGATCCGCTCGGGGCCGAATGGCGCGCCGAGCTGCGGCCCGAGGACAAGATCGCCGCAGTCGAGGCCGCGCAGGCCGAGGGGCATCGCGTCCTGATGGTCGGAGACGGGCTCAATGACGCTCCCGCCCTTGCCGCTGCCGATGTCTCCATGGCTCCGGCCAGCGCTTCGGATGTGGGGCGGGCCTCGGCCGATATGGTCTTCACCGGTCAATCCTTGAGCGCCGTGCTCACTGCCTTGCAGGTCGCGCGGATGACCCGGTCGGTGATCTTGCAGAATTTTGCCCTGGCCGCGCTCTATAACCTCGTTGCCGTTCCGCTCGCTGCGAGCGGCCTTGCCGGCCCGCTGGAGGCCGCTATCGCGATGTCGACCTCGTCGCTGATCGTGACCCTGAACGCGCTGAGGCTCAATTTCATCCGCCCCAAGCTGGCCAGCAGAGCGAAAAGCGTGAAAGATGCGCGCGTGTCCACAATCGCCAAGCCGCGAGTCGTCTCATGAATGTTCTCGTTTATCTCATCCCGATCGCCCTGTTCATGGGGGCTTTGGGACTGATTGCCTTCCTATGGTCGCTGCGCAGCAACCAATATGACGATCTCGATGGCGAGGCGGAGCGGATCTTGTTCGATGAGCGCCCCGCGCGCGGCCCCGGAACCGCCTCGCGATCAGAAAACCAGACGAATAAATCGAGCTAAATACCGAACCGGGCGGTCCCGATCTGTTCAAATCTATGTAGACCACATACCTTAGGTTGCATGGCTCATGGAAAATCGCGCGGGATAAGGCTGCGAGAAGCCTGTTTGGAAGAAGCGATTGCCATTGTGGAAACCGATGGCGCCGAGAACCTGAGCCTGCGCGAGATCTCGAGGCGATTGGATGTCTCGCATCAGGCGCCCTATAAACATTTCCGCTCGCGCGAGGATCTGTTGTGGAGCGTTGTGCTCCACGGGTTTTCGATCCTGCGAGACGCGCTGGCACCGGCTGCCGATGAGAGCGACCCGTCCGAGCGGATCACCGCGATCTACAAGGCGCTGCATCGCTTTGCTCAGCTCCATGGCGGGCTCTACCGGCTGATGTTTCTATCGGCCCTGCCGCCTGATAGTGCTCAAAAGAGCGACAGGGAGCTGGTTTCTTCGGTCTTCAAGGACCTGTGTGAAACCGTCGCCGATCTGGTTGGGGCGCCCGGAACGGCGGAAGAGGATCTGATGATCCAGCAAGAAGCCGCGGTGTTGTGGTCGGTGATGCATGGGGCCATCTCTCTGTCGATGTCGAACAACGCCGCCATGGCAGTTCGATCGAAAGGGCTGGTCCATACCGCCACGCTCTGCGCGATCGAGGCCCTGTCGCATTGCATCAGGGCACGCTTTGACGCCTTCCGGATTGAGCAGCAGCCGTGAAACAACCGAAAGCAGCTAGGTTTCCGGGCCAATTAGCGATCTGTTGGTTTCTTGCGGCAAGATGGCAAAGAATAAATGGCACTGCGCCAGCGCCGTTAACCATCCATTAAGGTCACTATGCGAATTTCAACCTGCGCAACGCAATGAGGCTTGACGATCCGACCGTCCCCCTCTCCCCTCCCCTCCTGGTCGGGTCAATGCCAGCGTTGAGCAGTAGGCGCAGTCTTCCCCTAGGCGCCGATACTGCAAATGGCGGGTGCAGATGTCTCCAGCTGCACCCGCCTTTCGCTATTCAACAATCACCGCCGCATCCCCATCAATCTCGCGAATAAGCGTGCGCGCAACATCCCCATCATGGAAGGGGAGCGTTTCGCTGCCGATGGTCTGACCGGTCTCATGGCCCTTGCCGGCGATGAGCAGCGCATCCCCTTCGTTCAGGTGCTCGATCCCGAAGCGAATCGCTGCCTCGCGGTCCCCGATCTCTACGGCGTCCGGGCAGCCAAGCATCACCGCTTTGCGGATAAGAGCGGGGTCTTCGCTGCGCGGGTTGTCATCGGTGACGACCACGATATCGGCCACCAACTCCCCGGCCTTGCCCATCTGAGACCGTTTGCCGGGGTCGCGGTCGCCGCCCGCGCCCAGCACGATCACGATCCGCCCCGGCGTATGTGGGCGCAGCGCTGTCAGGGCAGAGGTGATCGCATCGGGCGTATGGGCGTAGTCGACGAAGATACCAGCGCCATTGCCGCGCCGAGCGACAAGCTCCATGCGGCCGGGCACCCCGCGTAGCGCGGGCAATGCCTTGAAAACATGGGCATGTTCGGCATCGACGCCAATGGCGAGCCCGGCGGCGGCCAGAACATTCATCGCCTGAAACCGCCCGATCAGCCCAAGTTCAATCTCATGGCTCGCCCCTTCCCAACCGATCTCGATGGTCTGCCCGGACGGGTGCGGCGTCTGCGAAAGCAGCTTGAGCCCACGCTTGTCTGCCGCTTCGCCAAAGGGGAGCACGGCCAATTCCCGGCGCCGCGCGATCTCGTCGATGATCGGGAACACCGGATCATCGGCATTGACGACGGCAACGCCATCCTCTTCAGGCAGCAGCTCGGAGAAAAGGCGCAGCTTGGCCGCGAGATAGTCGGCGCTGCTGCGGTGATAATCGAGATGGTCGCGGGTGAGGTTGGTGAAGGCACCGGCCGCCAGAGCAACGCCGTCGAGGCGGTGCTGGGCCAGACCGTGGCTGGAGGCTTCCATGGCTGCATGCGTCGCGCCCGCATCGGCGACGCGCGCCAGGATCTGATGCAGCAAGATCGGTTCGGGCGTTGTGTGCGAGAGGGGCTCATCTATCCCCGGCGCCCTGATCCCGGTGGTGCCGAAGCTCGCTGCGGCCAAGCCCATGATCGACCAGATCTGCCGCGTGAAATCGGCGACCGATGTCTTGCCATTGGTCCCGGTCACCGCCACGACGATCTCGGGTTGGTCGGGCTCGAAGGCCGAGGCGAGCAGGGGCAGCAGCGCGCGCGGGTTGGTGTCGATGATGAAGGGAACCGGCCATTCGCCCAGCGCCTCGCGTGCGATCAGCGCCCCTTCCAGATCGCACAGCACCGCGCTGGCACCGGCCTTGATCGCTGCCGGAATATATTGAGCACCGTTTGTCTGTGTGCCCTTGAGCGCCGCGAAGATCATGCCGGGGCGTGCCTTGCGACTGTCCACGACAACGCCGCCGAACTCGGTCTCCAGATCGAGCGGGGGGCCGAGCACCAGAACATCGTCCATATCCAGATCTCGGGCTTTACGCACCATGGCAGCCTCCTCGCAACTGGGCGCGAAGCAGGAAGCTCCCCGCGCCGCGCCTCTCTTTCCCGACCCGCTTTACCGGTCGATGCGATGGATCTGCAACTGGAACCTCTCGCCTTGCTAGATCAAGTGTCCGATGGTGCTTGTCGCGGCATATCTGGTTCAATAGGGTGCGCAAAAAACAGATATGAGTGGAGCAGGCACCTGATGGGTGAGAGAGCAGGCGATGCGCCCTCGGGCCAGGCATTGGCCTCGGCGCGTGCGCGGTTGCAGCGCGTTTGGGGATATCCGGCGTTTCGGGCCGGGCAGGATGAGGTGATCGAGGCGGTGCTGGCTGGCCGCGATACGCTCGCGATCATGCCCACCGGCGGTGGCAAGTCCCTGTGCTACCAGCTCCCGGCGCTAGAGCGCGACGGGCTGACCCTTGTCGTCTCGCCCTTGATTGCACTGATGCAGGATCAGGTTGCGGCGCTGCGTGGGCTCGGCATCGAGGCTGGCGCGCTTTGCTCGGCCAATGATGCTCAGGAGAATGCCGCCGTCTACACCGCCCTGCGTGAGCGGCGCCTCAAGCTGCTCTATATCGCGCCTGAGCGTCTGGCCTTGCCGGATACGGCGGCGATGCTGAGCAGGGCTGACCTGCGCTTGCTGGCGGTGGATGAAGCGCATTGTGTCGCGCAATGGGGGCATGATTTTCGGCCCGATTACCTGGCCATCGGCGCCTTTCGCGATTCGATCGCGGCTTCTGGTCGGGATTTGCAAGTGGCAGCCTTCACCGCGACTGCCGATGAGGCAACGCGGGCCGAGATCATCGCCAAACTTTTCCGCAATGAGCCCCGGATCTTCATCCGCGGGTTCGATCGTCCGAATCTGCGCCTTGCCTTTGCCCCGAAGAAATCGCCGCGCAAGCAATTGCTCGATTTCATCAAGGCACGCGAGGGGCAGGCGGGTATCGTCTACTGCGCCTCGCGCAAGGGGGTCGAGCGTACCGCCGAAGCGCTTTGCGAGGCAGGCATTCATGCCTTGCCCTACCATGCCGGTCTGGAGCCGGAGAGGCGCACCCGGCATCAAAAAGCCTTTGTCGAGCAAGACGGCGTCGTGATGACCGCGACAATCGCCTTCGGCATGGGCGTCGACAAGCCCGATGTGCGCTGGGTTGCTCATCTCGATCTGCCGAAGACCGTCGAGAGCTACTATCAAGAGATCGGGCGCGCGGGCCGCGATGGTTTGCCGGCGGATACGCTCACGCTCTACGGCTTTGAGGATATGAAGTTGCGTCGGCGGCAGATCGACGAATCAGAAGCGCCGGAGAACCGCAAGCGTGCCGATCATGCTCGGCTCAACGCCTTGCTGGCCCTGGCCGAAGCGCCGGTTTGTCGGCGCCAGACCCTGCTCGCCTATTTCGACGAGACCTGCGCCCCTTGCGGCAATTGCGATCTGTGCGAGGAGCCACCGGAGCGATTCGATGGCACCATTGCTGCGCAAAAGGCGCTTTCGGCCATGCTGCGCACCGGCGAAAACTTCGGTGTTGAGCATCTCATCACGGTCCTGCTCGGCGATGAGAGCGCCAATATCCGCAAATTCGGCCATCACAATCTCAAGACTTTCGGCTGCGGCAAGGAGTTTTCGAAGAATGATTGGCGCGGAATTTTCCGCCAGCTCTACGCGCTTGGCTTTGCCGATGTCGCCGTTGCCGAGTTTGGCCAATGGCGGGTGAGCGAGGCCGGGTGGCGTGTGCTCAAGGGCGAGGAGCCGGTGGCCCTGCGCAAGGATGCGATCGGGCGCAAGGACGCCGCCAGCCGCAAGTCCCGCCCCCTGCGCGGCGCGGCGATCGAGGGCGAGGCCGACAATGCCTTGCTCGCGGCGCTCAAGGACCAAAGGCGCGAATTGGCGCAGAAAAACAACGTGCCAGCCTATGTCATCTTCTCCGATCGCACGCTGACCGAGATCGCCATCGCCAAGCCGCGCTCGGAGTTGGAGCTGGCATCGTGTCACGGGGTGGGTGAGGCCAAGATCAAACGCTATGGCCAATGGGTGCTGGAGATCGTCGAGCGCGCGGCCAACGCCGCCTGAACCGCGACTTATGATGCGCCCTTCGTGGCTGGCGCGAGGTTCGAGGGCAAAAGAATGCCCCAGAAAAACGCATCCATGTCTGGAACCGTATCCTGATGTGCGAAGTTGCACAGATAGACGCGGTAAGGATTTCTTAACGTCTTGGACATGGAACACGCAAATCACACCCCCTGCCCCTATGCGGCGCTCAACACACCCTCAGCCGGGGTGGCACCACTTTCCCGGCTTCGGTCAGGCAGTGCCGCTCGTGATTGGCGCGTTCCAGTTTTCGCAGTGGCTTTGCTCCTGTCTGTTTGCGCGCCCCTCGCAGCCTATGCAGACAGTTCGGCCCCTGCGCCTGCGCTGGCCGAGCCTTCCCGGCTCGCCTCGACACTCGCCCCACCCCCTGCCCCCAGAGGTGATCGCGAAGCTCGGCCGGCGTCATTTCAATCTCATGAGCAGATCGCGGCCTTCGCGATCGAGACGCTGACCCAAAGCGGGAACGACGCGGCCCCGCTTGCAGCCGCCTACGGCGCTCAGGTCAGCTATTACGGCCATGGCATGCAGCCGCGTGAGAAAGTGCTCACGGATAAAAGCGGTCTGTTCGAGCGTTGGCCCGATCGCCGTTTCTCGGTGGACCTGCGAACGATATCGGTCTCCGAAACCGGCAGCTCCGAGTTTCAGGTTTCGTTCGAAACCCGCTTCGAGATGCGATCGACCGACCTGCGCAGCTCCGGCCGCGCGATTGTCGAGGCGCGTATTGCGGTCTCGCCTGACGGTGCGATGACGCTGATTGCCGAGGATGGCGAGATCTTGAGCAGTGAGACTGAGCTGCTCGACACCCGTCTGGCCAAGGTCGAATAACCGCGCGCCCGGTAAATGCGCGCCCGACGGGCACCGCTTCATCTGATCACAAAACGCCCTGCCGCTGCGCTTCTGCGAGTGCGATCCCCGCAGATGTCGCGACATTGAGCGAGCGTGCGCCCGGCGCCATGCGAATCATCACCCGGCTCTCGGCGCGCTCCTGCACGAAGTCGGGCACGCCGCAGCTCTCCTGCCCCACCATCACGGTATCCGTTTGAGCGAAGCAATGGTCCCAGAGCGGGGATGCTGCTTTGGTCGTAAGCAGCACCAGCCTGCCGGGCAATTGCCGCTCGAAAGCATGCCAGTCGTCATGGCGCCGGATATCGACGAGATCGGCATAATCCATGGCGGATCGGCGCAGGGCAGCGGGTGAAAAGGCGAACCCGCAAGGCTCGATCACATCCATGCCAGCGCCGAAACATGCACAGCTACGCATCATCGCACCCACATTCAAGGCGATGTCGGGTTGAAAAATTGCCAGTCTCAAGGCCGTCTTGTCACTTTTTCCAACATTTCCCACTAGCCATTGCGGCGCAATGTCTCTTAGACGATACGCGCGCAGAGCTATAGTCACATGCATGAGTGTCGAAAACCTGCTTTCGATGCATCCTCTAGGTACCTTGGGAGAATGGAATGGCACATTCGCATTCCGATACCGAAGCCACCCGCCGCGATTTCCTTTATATTGCCACCGGGGCTGTCGGTGCCGTAACCGCTGGGGCTGCCGTTTGGCCCCTGATCAATCAGATGAACCCCGACGCTTCCGCACGCGCGCTGGCTTCGACCGAGGTCGATGTCTCGAATCTCGGGGTTGGGCAGCAGCTCACCGTGATGTGGCGCGGCAAGCCGGTCTTCATCCGCCATCGCTCCGAAGCGGAGATCGAGCAGGCGCGTGAAACCACTCTGAGCGATCTCATCGACCCTGCGTCGCGCAATAATAACCTCGCCGCTGACGCACCGGCCGACGATGCGAACCGCACGCTCGAGCGTGATCCGGCCAACCCGACCGGCGAATGGCTGGTGGTGATGGGCGTTTGCACCCATCTGGGCTGCGTGCCGCTCGGCAATGGCGCTGGCGATTTCAACGGCTGGTACTGCCCCTGCCACGGCTCGCACTACGACAGCGCAGGCCGCATTCGCAAAGGCCCGGCTCCGGAAAACCTGCACATTCCGCAGACCGCCTTCATCGATGAGAACACCATCAAGATCGGCTAAGGCCGCTTGAGCCGAAGTTTCGGGAGACCAAGATGGGTACGATCCCTCAGGACCATTACGAGCCGAAATCCAATGCGGAGAAATGGCTCGACAGCCGCCTGCCGGTCGGCGGGCTGGTGCATCACCTGGCGACTTTTCCAACGCCGAAGAACCTCAACTGGATGTATGTGTTCGGCGGCATTCTGGCGCTGTGCCTGGTGATCCAGATTGTCACCGGCATCGTGCTGGCCATGCATTACACCCCGCAAGTTGATCTCGCATTCAAGAGCGTCGAGCACATCATGCGCGACGTGAATGGTGGTTGGTTGCTGCGCTATGTGCATGCCAATGGCGCTTCGATGTTCTTCATCGCCGTCTATCTGCACATTTTCCGCGGTCTCTATTACGGCTCCTACAAGGCGCCGCGTGAGATCTTGTGGATCATCGGCGTGCTGATCTATCTGCTGATGATGGCGACTGCCTTTATGGGTTATGTGCTGCCCTGGGGTCAGATGTCCTTCTGGGGCGCGACCGTGATCACCGGCCTGTTCTCGGCGATCCCGTTTGTCGGCACTGCGATCCTCGAGTGGCTTCAGGGCGGGTTCTCGATCGACAACCCGACGCTGAACCGCTTCTTCTCGCTGCACTATCTGCTGCCCTTCGCAATCGCTGGCCTGACCGCGCTGCATATCTGGGCGCTGCACCATGTCGGCAATACCAACCCGACCGGTGTGGAAGTGCGCCGCGACCCGGAACTGACGAAGAAGGACACGGTCCCGTTCAACCCGTATTACACGGTGAAGGACCTGTTCGCGATCGTCGCCTTCCTGATCCTGTTCGCGGTGTTCGTGTTCTTCATGCCCAACTACATGGGCCATACCGACAACTACATCCCGGCAGATCCGCTGGTTACCCCGGCGCATATCGTGCCTGAATGGTACTTCCTGCCCTTCTATGCAATCCTGCGTTCTATCCCGGACAAGCTGATGGGCGTGCTTGCGATGTTCGCGGCGATTGGCGTGCTGGCGATCCTGCCCTGGCTCGACACCTCGCGCACCCGCTCGGGCGCCTATCGTCCGGTGTTCAAGCAGTTCTTCTGGCTGTTCGTTGTCGCCTGTGTCCTGCTCGGCTGGGTCGGATCGAAGAACCCGGATGACGCGCTGATCTCGATGGCGCCCGAAGCGCAGGAATTCCACACCCGCGAAGAAGCTGAAGCTGCGCAGGCGGAGATGATTGCGGCGGCGCGTGCTGCTGGCGAGACCCCGCCGGCGCTGGGCATCACCGAGCATGTCGATATCGAGCATAACACCGCGCATTACCTTCTCGAGCAGAACGGTCCTGCGTTTCGTATCCTCCATCTCGGCCAGCTGCTGACGCTGTACTACTTCGCCTATTTCCTGGTGATCCTGCCGTTGCTCGGTCTGATCGAGCGCTCCAAACCGCTGCCCGACTCGATCGACGCGGCCTTCAAGGAGAAACACGCAGACAAGCAAAGCCGCGCGTCGGCTCCGGATGAAACAGCCGCCGTGGCGGCCGAATAACCGGCTCTTGGGAGATCAAAGATGCGTTTTGTAAAAACCCTGATGGCCACTGCGGTGGCCCTGACCCTCGGAGCCGGGTCGGCGATGGCGGCGGGCGGTGGCACCCATGTGATCGACCACACCTGGTCCTTCGAGGGCGTTTTCGGCAAGTTCGACCGCGCCCAGCTTCAGCGTGGCTTCCAAGTCTACAAGGAAGTTTGTGCTTCGTGCCACTCGTTGGAACTGGTTTCCTTCCGCAACCTTGGCGAGCCGGGCGGCCCGCAATTCCCGGAAGAACAGGTCAAGGCGATTGCCGCGTCCTTCACCGTGATCGACGGGCCGGATGCCGAAGGTGAGATGTTCGAGCGTCCTGGCGTGCCTGCGGACAAGTTCCCGGCGCCGTTCCCGAATGTGGAAGCAGCGAAAGCCTCCAATGGTGGTGCCTATCCGCCGGATCTGTCGCTGATCACCAAGGCCCGCGCAGGTTATCACGGCATCCTGACCCAGATGGTTCAGGGTGCGGGCGGCCCGGAATATATCTATTCGCTCCTCAATGGCTATACCGAAGAGCCGCCTGAGGGCCTGGATCCGGGTGAGCTCAACTACAACGCCTATTTCCCCGGTTACCGGATCGCAATGGCGCAGCCGCTCTACGAGGATTCGGTTGAGTATCAGGACGGCACCGCCGCCACGATCGAACAACAATCCGCCGATGTTGTCGCCTTCCTGGCCTGGGCCGCTGAGCCCAAGATGGAAGCGCGCAAGCAAGCGGGTGTTCGCAATATCCTGCTGCTGATCATCTTCGGTGTGCTGCTGTGGTACTCGAACAAGCAGCTCTGGAAGCCGGTCAAATACGGTCAGGACGCCTGAGGCTAGACGGCTGAAGGGTGACGCTCGATAAGCAGAGCGTCACGACAATCTCATGAACCCTTCCGCCTGGCGCGGGAGGGTTTTCTTTTGGCGAAAAATTCTCTGGGTAAAGTTCGAGAGTATTGGCGGTCCCGGCGGGAGTCGAACCTGCGACCTACCGCTTAGGAGGCGGTTGCTCTATCCTGCTGAGCTACGGGACCGTGGGCGCGACTATAATGATCAAGCTGCGTCAGGTGAACCATTGTCTTGGGGGCAATCGCAGCGCGCCGCCGATCGGGGGCGTGGAGCGGAAAGTCTGCGCGTAGATGCGCAACGCGTCTACTGATCAGCTTTCGGCTGATAGCGCACCCCGATCCAGTCCGCCGATGCGGAAACGAGCGCATGGGCCTCGGCATCATTGAGAAGCGGAAAGCGCGGCATGAAGGCTTTGCCGATCTGCCCGCGTGAGATGCCGGTCAATGCTTCGATCATGGCATAGCTGTCAAAGCCGAAGGCGTTTTGCCGTGGCGGGCGATAGGTTTCGCAGGCAGCGCCGTTGGCAAAGATTATGTCATGGCGATTGAGCACGATGTAATAATACTCGATCGTGAAGGGTTCATGGCACCGATAGATGGTCTTGCCATTGATCAGGCATTGCGCCGAAGCCAGCACCCGCGGCGCTCCAAACAACAGCTCGGCGCGCGGCCCCTCAACCAGCAGGGCAAGATTGCCCGAAACATAGAGGCGCTCGGCGGGTGTGCCCTCCCCGAGAGCCCCGGCCTCGATGACGATCGGCGCCTCGGAGGTGCGGTGCAGGCCAAACAGGCCGCGCGGCTCAAGGCGCGAATAGCCGACCCACGCGACCGGCTGCAAGGAGCCGTCGAGCAGCCGCAATTTGTCCCCGCGCCGCACCCGCTCGACCGGCCGCGGCCCGCCTGCGGTCTCGATCAGTGTACCGCCAGCCAGACTGAGCAGATTGGACACCGCCTCTTGCTCATGATCGGACGCAGCGCTTTCGCCGGGAAAGAGGATGGGCAGCGGGTTTTCGAGCTGATAGCTGCTCGTGACACCCTCGGCCAGAGCCGTCCCCGCAGCGTCCTCCACCACCATGCGCCCATCAATCGAGACGGCCTTCGGCGGGACCGAAGGCTCGCCACAAGTGAAACTGTGGCTGATCGACATGCTGAGTTTGCGAGGCGATGACATGACCCTCGCTTATGCCAAACCGCCGAGAATGAAAAGCCCGCATGCTTGGCATCAAGGGTTTATGGAAGCGTCTTTACGGAGCCGCGATCCGCGCCGCATTCGGCCCCAGTTGTTGCTCCAGCGATTGGCGCATCTTGCGCAATGCCTGCGCTTCGAGTTGCCGGATGCGCTCCTTGGACAAGCCAAATTCGGTCCCCAGCGATTCCAGCGTGCGCGGCTCATCGGCAAGTTTGCGTTCCGCAACGATCCGGCGCTCGCGCTCATTGAGGCTGGCCAGAGCCTTGTCGATCCATTGACGCATACGGGCGCCGTCGGTCGAGCGGGTCACGGATTCATCCGGTGTCTCGCCATCATCTTCGATGGTCTCGATCCATTCACGCCCCTCCTCATGCGATTGCGTTGCGTTGAGTGAGAAATCGGGTCCGGAGAGCCGCGCTTCCATCAATTCGACATCGCGCACGGAAACACCGATCTCTTCGGCGATCTGGCGCCGGACATCGACGGGCACCGTCTCGCCGGTCTCGGCCTCCATTTCACGCTCGATCCGCGCGCGCACCCGGCGCATGTTGAAGAAGAGCGCCTTTTGCGCGGAGGTCGAGCCGGTGCGCACGATCGACCAGTTGCGCATGACATAGTCCTGAATCGACGCCCTGATCCACCAGACCGCATAGGTGGAAAAGCGCACTTCGCGGTCTGGATCAAATTTCGCCGCTGCCTTCATCAGTCCGATCCCGGCCTCCTGGATCAGATCCGGCATTGCTGCGCCGTAGCGACGATATTTGGATGCCATCGATACCGCGAGGCGCATATAGGCGGTCGTGAGACGGTGCAAAGCGGCTTCATCGCCATGGTCGCGCCAAGCCCTGGCCAGCGCCTTTTCCGTTTCGGCGTCGAGAAGCTCTGCCTTCATCGACGTTCGCACCAGATCGCGATGCGACTCGGCGGCGGGTCTGGAAGTGGCGTTCGATTTTGAGGCGGCGGTGGATTTGGAAAGGGCGGTCGACATTGGGCCTCCGGCAGCGTGTGCATTCGCGCTCTTTACTTCAGCGTTATCTGCCCTACGCGCCGGGGGCGGCTTTGGTTCAGCCTTATCGCGCAAAAGTGAAAGGGTCAGCCGGTTTCCTCGGCATCAGGATAGAGAACCTGCGCGAGGTACAGCCCATGAGCCGGGGCGACCGGGCCGCAGGCGGCGCGATTGCGGGCATAGAGCGCTTCCTTGACGCGGCTGATGGACCACCGCCCGGCGCCAACCCTCTCAAGGGTGCCGACGAAACTGCGCACCTGATTGTGCAGAAAGCTCCGCGCGCGCACTTCGATCTGGATCTCGCTGCCCATGCGCGACACGTGCAGATGGTCGAGCGTCTTCACCGGCGATTGCGCCTGACATTGGGTCGATCGGAAGGTCGTGAAGTCATGGCGCCCAAGCAGCGATTGTGCGGCTTGGTTCATCGCTTCCACATCGAGCGGATAGCGCATTTGCCACGCCAGTCCGGCTTCGAGTGCAAGGGGCGCTCGGCGTTCGATGATGCGGTAGATATAGCGCCGCTCGATCGCATCGAAACGCGCGTGAAACGCCTCATGGACGGGCTCGGCCGAGAGGACAGCGACCGGATGCGGGCGCAGATGCGCGTTCAGTGCCTCGGCCAGGCGAAAGCCCTCAAAGGCGCGGGCGGTATCGAGATGAGCGACCTGCGCATAGGCGTGCACCCCGGCATCGGTGCGCCCGGCTCCCGTGACCACCGGATCCGCTTCGCCCAGCTTGCCGAGCGCTGCTTCAAGCGCGCCTTGCACCGAGCGCCCTTCGTCCTGTCTTTGCCAGCCGACGAACGGGCCGCCATGATATTCGATCGTGAGCTTGAAACGGGGCATCCGATACCGATCTCGAAGTTACTATCCGTGCGCATCGCGGGCGATTTGCGGGCGTGGCAATGCGAAGCGCTGTGGGTATAACGCAAAGGCTGAGCAGAAAAGTAGCTTGTGAGCCGCTTTTGGAGCGGGCGGGAAGATTGGCGTGTAGGTTGGGCCGACGAATTTCGGCAGATGGCTTGGGAGGAAGGTGCCGGTGAGCCTGATCGATTGGGCCGATACGCTGCTGCGGACAGCCGAAAACGCGCAAGAGCGGGTAAATCGCGCCTTTGAACCGACGGTGCGCCTCGGGGTGACCGGTTTGTCGCGCTCGGGCAAGACCGTGTTCATCACATCCCTGGTTGCCAATCTGCTACGCCGTGGCCGCATGAGCGGTTTGCAGGCGCAGGCTGAATGTCGGATCAAGAGCGCGATCCTGACGCCGCAGCCAGATATGCAGGCGCCGCGTTTTGACTTTGAGGCCCATCACGAAGCCCTGTACGCCTCGCCGCCGCGTTGGCCGCAAAGCACGCGCTCGATCAGCCAGCTCAGGTTGTCGATGCGGATCGAGCGCACGGGGTTTCTCTCCGGTTTCTCGGGTGATGGGATCGTGCATCTTGATATCGTCGACTATCCCGGCGAATGGCTGCTCGATCTGGGCCTGATGGGCTTGAACTATCGCACCTGGTCAGAGCAGGCGCTGGCTTCGGTGGCGCGCCGATCGCAAGCACAGGGGTTTCGCGATTGGCTCGGCGCGGCCGATCTGACCGGGCGGTTCGAGGAAGCGCGCGCCATCGAAGGGGCGCAGCGCTTCACTGCCTATCTCAAGGCCGCCAAGCAGGACGGTTTCGCCGGTGTCGGGCCCGGGCGCTTCTTGCTGCCCGGTGAGATGGAGGGGGCGCCGGCCTTGACCTTCATCCCGCTGCCGAGCGAGAGCACCGGGGCCTATGCGACCGAGTTCGAGCGCCGATTCGAGGGCTATAAGCGGCATGTCGTGCGGCCCTTCTTTCGCGATCATTTCTCGCGTCTGGATCGGCAGATCGTGCTGGTCGATCTGCTCTCGGCAATCTCGAATGGGCCAGAGGCTCTGGGCGATCTGAAACAGACGCTGAGCCAGATCCTGACGGCGTTTCGCCCCGGTGAGAATTCCTGGTTGGCACCGCTTTTGGGGCGGCGCATCGATCGCTTGTTGCTGGGGGTGACCAAGGCCGATCACATCCATCACAGCGCCCATCCGGCTCTGCAAAGTCTGGTGCGCGATCTGCTGGCGCAAACACTGGATCGGGCGGCTTTCAAGGGTGCCGAGGTCGAGGCGATGGCGCTGGCAGCGCTACGCGCGACGGTCGAGGACGAGATCTTGCAGGACGGTCAGCGCTTTGACTGCGTACGGGGCCGCCTGTTGGGCTCGGGCAAGGATGCGCGGCTGTTTCCCGGCGAGCCGCCGGCGTCGCTCAGTGAGATCAGCGGCTCGGATTGGGAGAGCGGCGACTTTCACGCCTACGCTTTCGCGCCGCCCATATTGAGCAAGCGAGAGAATGAGGGGCCGCCGCATATTCGCCTGGATCGGGCCTGTGAGTTTCTGATTGGTGACAAGCTGACATGACAGTCGCGTGGTCTCGTGGATCGAGGCCAAGGGGATTATGAAGGGGAGCACCAAGGGTAAGCCAATGAATGAGCGAAAAGGGCGCAAACGGCCCGTATTGATCGAGGAAGCAAACGCTGCTCCGGCCTCTGCCGAGGCAGCCCGGCTCAAGCCGCGTCAGGAAAAGCCGCGACATGAGGATGTCGCTTCGGACGGGGCAACGGCAGCTCGGGCCAGCGCAAGCGGGGCGCAAGAGCCGATCAATGTTCAGGATGCCCCCCCGGTGCCGGATGCGGTGACGGCGCCTGTCGCTCTGCCTGAGGGTGTTCCGGTCGGTCGCTCGATCTGGCCGAGGATATTCTGGTGGGCGCTCGGCCTTCTGGTCAGTGCCGGGGTCGCGCTGTCGATCACAAATCTGGTCAATGAGATGCTCGCCAAGGCGCCGGTGCTGGGCTGGGTGCTGCTGGCGATATCGATCGTCGCGGCGCTGGCTTTTGTGGTGCTGGCCCTGCGTGAGCTCGCTGCTTTGGCCCGAATGCGTTCGGTCGATGCGCTGCGACGCCGGGCGGTGGCGGCGCGCGAGGATCATGATAACAGCGCTTCGCGCATGGTGGTCGAGGATCTCACGGGCCTTTATGCGCATCGTACCGATCTGGCCTGGTCGCGCGAGGAACTGCGCGAGCGGATGGCGGATGTCCCGGATCCTGCGGCGCGGCTTGATCTGTATGAGCAGACCGTGCTCGGGCCGCTTGACGAGCTGGCGCAGGTCGAGATCCGCGCGGCCTCGCGGCGGGTGGCGGCGACGACGGCGCTGATGCCCTCGGCGATGCTGGATGCGGGGGCGGCGCTCTATTTCAACCTGCGCATGATCAGACGCATCGCGCAGATCTATTCGGGGCGATCGGGCCTGGCCAGTTCGGTGCGTCTGGCGCGCAAGGTGGTGGAGCATGCGATGGCCGCCGGTTTGATTGCGGTTGGGGAGGATCTGCTCGAGCCCTTGATCGGCGGCGGGATCGCCTCGAAGCTTTCGCGGCGCGCCGGTGAGGGGGTCGTCAATGGCGCCCTGACCGCGCGGATCGGCCTTGCCGCGATGGAAGTCTGTCGCCCGCTCCCCTTCGTCGCGCGCTCAAAGCCCAAATTACGATCCCTGGCCTGGCGCGCGGTTTCGGGGCGCTGAGGCGGCGCGGCAGAGCGAGGCTTCGGAGCGCGCTAGGCAGGGCGGCTGCGCCATGCGATAGAGAGCGCCGTGCCCTCGTGTGAATCGGGCAGGGCTGGCGTGGAGCAATCATGACCAAAAGCCGTCTCAATCGCTGGCTCTATGCCATTGTGACCCTGATCATCCTCTATATCGGATTGATGGTCTTTGCCCGGATCTCGCCCGCTTGTGAGCCAGCGCTGGCCTGGGTCGATCGCACCACCGGCCTGGTACGAAGCGACTGTTATGCGCTGTTCGAGTTGCTCAAGGACGCAGCGCCCTTGCTGATCGGGGTATTTGCGGCGCTGCTCGCCAATGCCTTTCAGAAGCGCGCGGCCTTTATCGGTTTTCTTCGGGACGAATGGTATAATATCGTCGCGACCAAGACGGCGCTGGTATGCTTTTGCCGCCAAAGCGAGAAGAGCGAGGCCGACGCGCTCAGGGCATGGTCCGAGATCTCGATCTGCATTGATCGCATCCGCATCCTCTATCGCAATGTCGGCGAAACCGACGCGTTGATCGGCCGTTTTCCCTATGAGCCGCTGCATGACATGCGCCGGGCGCTCGAAGATGCCATCGGCTTGCGCCATCGCCATGGCAGCGTCGACCTGAGCAGCGGCGAGATTGACTGGAAGGCGACCGAGCATCGGATCTGGACCGCGTTCCAGGCGCTGCGCGAGGTCTTTCTCGAGGAGCTGGATCTGTCAGAGCCCGACTATCCGATCACTCAAGAAGGGCGCATCCGGCAAAAGCAGGAGGGGCGCAAGTCCCGGCGGGAGCCGTAGCCACCTACGCATTAATGCGAGTGCCGTCCGAGCCGTGTTTTTGCTAGCGTGCGGCCATGGACGCTTTGTCGACAGCCCCAATGGATCCGCAGCAACCGGTCACGGTCTCGATCTCGCGCAAGGTGATCGAGGGGCATGAGGCCGAGTATGAAGCATGGCTGCACACGGTGATCGAACTGGCGGCCGGATTTCCGGGCAGCCAAGGCGCATCGGTGCTGACGCCGTCGCCGCAGACCGGGGGCCGCTATGTGGTGATCTATCGGTTCGACACCTGGGAGCATGCCGATCGCTGGGAGACCTCGCGGGTGCGGGAAAGCTGGGTGCGCAAGTTGGAGGGGATCACCGAGGGCGAGGCGCAGTTTCGCCGTCAGACCGGGCTCGAGTTCTGGTTCCAGCTCTCCGACGCCCCTGAGCAAGCGCCGCCGCCACGGCACAAGATGACCGTGGTTCTCATCGTGCTGGTCTGTCTGCTGGGGCTGGCGATCAATGCCGTGCTCGATGCACTCGCCCCGCAGATCATTGGCTGGAAGCGGGTTCTGGTCGTTGCACTGTTCCAGGTGCTCTTGCTGACCTATGTCATCATGCCGCCGGTGACAAAGGCGCTGCGGGGGTGGCTGTTTCGCTAGAGCAAGGCGCGTAGAAGCGGGGCGATTTGCTCGATCGGAGCATCGAGAGCGATCTGCTTGACCCGCGCGCTATGGCCCGAGCGGATGCCGAGCGCAGATTTTCGGATCTTCAACTGCTTGGCGAGAAGCTTGAGCACCGCTTCATTGGCTGCTCCAGCATCGGGCGGCGCGCTCACGCGTAGATTGAGTTGCGCGCGCCCTGCGGCATCGACGCCAATCCCGTCAATCCTGTCGCGCCCCCCTCGTGGGGTTACCCGAACAATCAGCAAAGTGCCGCCCGGTGTCTCACTGAGCGGCAGCGGTGCGGATGGCATGTCAGAACGCGCCGAGATTGCGGACCAGGATCACCTGCAAGGCATAGAGGCAGAACAGCAGCACCATGGGCGAGAGGTCCAGACCACCGGTGGGCGGCAAGATCCGGCGGATCGGATCGAGAACCGGATTGAGCAACTGATTGATGCCGCGATAGACCTGCATGGCCCATTGTTGGCGCGCATCGAGGATCTCGAACTGAAACAGCAACCCGATGATCAGTTGCGCCAGCACCAGAAAGAAGATGAAGTCGATGATCATGCCCAGAATGATCAGCAAGGATCCCATAGAAAACTCCTGTCGCGTCGCTATCGCCCGTCGCAAGGGCCGAGCTGACAAGAGCCCCGGCCGCGCGTGACGGTTGATACCCCAGATTGAGCCTGCGGCCCACTTGTCTGGCAGATTAGATGGTTATCATGCCGCTCGTTGCCAGCCTTGCGCCGAGCGCCAGTATCGCGGGCAAGTGTTAACAACGCTTCACCCTGAAAGACAATGACCGCCAAACGTGCTTGGGTCTGTATTTGCGGGTCTGGTTCGGGCATAAGACAATGATCAGATCGGAGGTTGGGTGATGCCGTTGATGAAATCCTTCTCGGTGCGACTTTGGGTTCTCCCGCTGGTCGCGATGCTCCTGACCGCTGCGCCGGTGGTGGCGCAGCAAGCCTCGGATGATCCGGTTCAGCCGCAACTTCTCGAGCGCGGGATTTCAAGTGTCGATTGGGAAAAGGTGCGCAAGGATGCGGCGCAATCCGGGCTGTTCGGCGCGGTTCCGGCATCGGGCAATGGCGCTGTCGGCTTTTCCGATCTCGAGCGGGTGGGGGACGCAACCAGCGTGCCGGTCATGCTGCCCAAATCCCTCGTGCGCCGCTCGCGCCTTGGATTGCTGGAAAAGCCGATCCGGCTGAGCCTCAAGGAGAATCGCTACAGCGCCAGTTGTCGCACGCAAGCGCGCAGCTACCTTATCCAGGGAACGCGCGTTGTTTTCTCCGCGCAGAATAATGCTGAAATTCCGCCGACCCTGAATGAGGATCTCGCGCAGGCGATGAGAGCCGCGCTGGTGGACCGTACGGATTACGGGGTGGAGCTGTCCTACGAGTTATATGGCGTCGCTTACTCAGTCGGGGTGTTTTGCAGCGACCTGACCCAGGATGCAGCCTGTCAGGATGACGGATTTGTCCGGCAGTTGGCTTCGGAAATGTCGCTCTCTCAATAATTCATCTGCCTTTAATTCATCTGCCTTCGGATTTTCGCGACATAGGGTGTTGCCGATGAATCGCCTCGTTCTTTCCTTCGCGCTTCTTGCCTCGCTGCTGCTGGGCGGGTGCTCGGCCTTCCGAAATTTTGCCGACGATGTTTTCGGCTTCGATCAATCCGGCGGCGCAGCGGCGGTCGATGCGCGTTTTGCTCCGGCGGGGGCATTGGTTGCCGGGAGCGGGCAGGGGGTGGATGATGCCATTGTCTACGCGCCGGGGATCCGGTTCCCGCTCGAGCAATCGCCATCTTTTGCCAATAGTCAGGTTTGGGGCGTTGGCGGCTTGAATGGCCCGCGCGGGCAAGGGCAATGTGATCCGCTCAATTACAGCTTCCCCTGGCGCGACAATTTTTGCGAGACCCGCTCGGGCACGAACCCGGCCTGCGTGAATGGCAAGGGCCATCAGGGGCAGGATATCCGCCCTGCGACTTGCGCCAAGGACACGCATTGGGCGGTCGCGGTTGAGAGCGGTGAGATCGGCCATATCGGCAGCTATACGGTGACCTTGCTCGGCGATTCAGGGCGAGAGTATCGCTATCTCCACCTGAATATGGACCGTCTGGCGGTGGAGCTGGGCGACCCGGTCTCGGTCGGGCAGCGCATTGGTCTGGTCTCGGATTATTTCGGCAGCACCAGCACAACGATCCATCTGCATTTCGAGATCCGTCAGGTGCTCAAGCGGGGCGACGGCCGTATCGAGAAGCGCTTTGTGCCGCCCTACAGCTCGCTGGTCCGGGCCTATCGCCGCTTGCTTGGCGAGCCGGTCTGACCCGCCGGGCAAGTTTCGCTGGACAAGAGGGGCAAATGCCCCTATCCGAGCCTCCTGTCCGAACGCGTTAGCGTCCGGATTTCGGGACTAAGGCGGATTTGAGCGTTTTGCGTTCAGGGTGCTTGGTCTCGTTTGAGAGCGCGAGTGTCGATGCCGCCAGTATCGACCTGAGCCTGACAGAGCGCTGTTGGGGTCTCGCCAAGACGGGGCAGCCCGAGATCGGACTGATCGCCATGTGGCGGTCCGCGAGGATTTTGGAATTTCCCCATAACTGAAGTGGTTCGAAGCAGGCTTGGCCGATGCGGTCCGGATCTGGTTCGGGCTTTTTGATGGAGGTGGCTTTGGATAGAGCCCAAAAAGAACAGGTCGTAGCTGAGCTCGACCAGGTCTTCGAGACCTCCGGTTCCGTGATCGTTTGCCACTATGTCGGCATGACGGTCGCAGAGATGGCCGACTTGCGCAATCAGATGCGTGAGGCGGGGGGCAAGGTGCGCGTTGCCAAGAACCGGCTCGCGAAAATCGCCCTCAAAGGCAAGCCCTGCGAAAAGCTGAGCGAAAAGCTGGTCGGTCAAACCGTCCTGAGCTTTGCCGAAGACCCCATCGCGCCGGCAAAGGTGATCGAGAAATACGCCAAGGCGAATGAAAAGCTCGTGATCCTGGGTGGTGCCATGGGCGCCGAGGTTCTGGATGCGGAAGGCGTCAAGGCGCTGGCCAAGATGCCGTCGCGCGAAGAGGTCCTGTCCTCGATCGTCGGCACCATCTTGGCACCTGGGGCCAATCTCGCATCGGCGATTGGCGCGCCTGCGGCCAATCTGGCCTCGATCACGAAAACCCTGGCCGAGCGCGAAGACGCGGCTTGAGCCAACCCTCAATTCGCGGGGCGCACCCTGCCTCGTGTTCAAGATCTAAAGAAAGTGGAAAACGAAAATGGCTGATTTGAAAGCTCTCGCAGAACAACTCGTTGGTCTGACCCTGCTCGAAGCCAATGAGCTGAAAAACATCCTGAAAGACGAGTATGGCATCGAGCCGGCCGCTGGCGCGGTTGCTGTTGCTGCTGCTCCGGGCGCAGGCGGCGATGCTGGCGCTGCCGCAGAAGAGAAGACCGAATTCGACGTGATCCTGGTCGATGCCGGTGCGAAGAAAATCAACGTCATCAAAGAAGTCCGCGCCATCACCGGCCTGGGCCTGAAAGAGGCGAAAGAGCTGGTCGAAGCTGGCGGCAAGCCGGTGAAAGAGGCCGTCGACAAGGCTGAAGCCGAAGAGCTGAAGAAGAAGCTCGAAGAGGCCGGTGCAAAGGTCGAGCTGAAATAATTTTCATCTCTGCTGCTTGAAGCGCACCCGCATCCTCCCAGATAGGGAGGGTGCGGGTGCGACTTTTTGTCTTCTATGCTGTTAGGGCTTTTGCAAAAAACGCGTCGGCACTTTCGCCGCAATCTGTTAGACAGGTCCTGTGACGCGATTCTTTTGAGAGATGTGGCAATTTTCACCCGTTTGAGCTCCTGAGGCACGCAGGAGGCAAGCGGGTTTTCGGCTTTACGGCTTCACCCGGAGGTTTCTGGCGCAGGGTTTCTCAGCCCTTTGCGACCAGTTCATGGCGAGGAACAGAATGGCGCAGACGCACGCTGGTCGCAAACGCATCCGCAAGTTTTTTGGCAAAATCCGCGAAATCACGGAGATGCCCAACCTGATCGAGGTTCAGAAAAGCTCCTACGACCTTTTTCTCAGATCCGGCGACGGGGATCAACCGTCGAATGACGTCGGAATCCAGAGTGTTTTCGAGTCGGTTTTTCCGATCAAGGATTTCAACGAAACCGCGGTCCTCGAATTCGTCCGCTATGAGCTCGAAGCGCCGAAATTCGACGTTGATGAATGTCAGCAGCGCGATCTGACCTATTCGGCCCCGCTCAAGGTGACGCTGCGTCTCATCGTGTTCGAGGTCGATGAGGAAACCGGCGCCAAATCGGTCAAGGATATCAAGGAACAAGACGTCTATATGGGCGATATGCCGCTCATGACGCATAACGGTACCTTCGTCGTGAACGGCACCGAGCGGGTGATCGTCTCGCAGATGCACCGCTCGCCGGGCGTGTTCTTTGATCACGACAAGGGCAAGACCCATTCTTCGGGCAAGCTGCTCTTTGCTGGCCGTGTGATCCCTTACCGTGGTTCCTGGCTCGATTTCGAGTTCGATGCCAAGGATGTGCTCTTCACCCGGATCGACCGCAAGCGCAAACTGCCTGCGACGACGCTGCTCTATGCGCTCGGCCTCGATCAGGAGCAGATCGTCAAGACCTATTACAAGACGGTGGCCTACACCCGCGCCGCCGATGGTTGGGACGTGCCTTTCGACGTGGATCGCCTGAAAGGGTCCAAGCCTGATTTCGATCTGGTCGATGCCGAAAGCGGCGAGGTTATCGCCGAAGCGGGCAAGAAGCTTACCCCGCGCAAGCTTTCCAAGCTTGAGGATGACGGCGTCTCGACCATCCGCGTGCCGGATATGGCGATTTTCGGTCGCTATGCCGCTCAGGATCTGATCGATGAGGAAACTGGGCTGATCTATGTCGAGGCGGGCGACCTTCTCGATGAGGAAAAGGTGCATCAGCTCCTCGAGCTCGGCCATGACAGCATCGACACGCTCGATATCGACCCGGCAGTGACGGGCGATTGGCTGATCAAGACCATGCATGTCGACAAGAACATGAACCGCGAAGGCGCGCTCATGGATATCTACCGGGTCATGCGCCCGGGCGAGCCGCCGACCCTGGAAACGGCGGAGGCGCTGTTCGATGGCCTGTTCTTTGATAGCGAGCGCTATGATCTCTCGGCCGTGGGCCGGGTGAAGATGAACATGCGTCTGGAACTTGATGCGCCCGACACCCAGCGCACCTTGCGCAAGGAAGACATCATCGCCGTTCTTGGCGCGATGCTCGATCTGCGCGATGGCCGCGGCGATATTGACGATATCGACCATCTCGGCAACCGCCGCGTGCGCTCGGTCGGCGAGCTGATGGAGAACCAGTACCGCGTCGGTTTGCTGCGCATGGAGCGCGCGATCAAGGAGCGGATGGGCTCGGTCGAAATCGACACGGTGATGCCGCAGGATCTGATCAACGCCAAACCGGCGGCAGCGGCGGTGCGCGAGTTCTTTGGCTCGAGCCAGCTCTCGCAGTTCATGGACCAGACCAACCCGCTCTCGGAAGTCACGCATAAGCGGCGCCTCTCGGCGCTTGGTCCGGGCGGCCTGACCCGGGAGCGCGCGGGTTTTGAAGTGCGCGACGTGCACGCCACCCATTACGGCCGGATGTGCCCGATCGAAACGCCTGAAGGTCCGAATATCGGGCTGATCAACTCGCTCGCGTCTTTTGCGCGGGTGAACAAGTATGGCTTCATCGAAACGCCTTATCGCAAGGTGATCGACGGCAAGGTGACTGATGAGGTCGTCTATCTGTCGGCGATGGAAGAGCAGCGCCATGTGATCGCGCAGGCCAACGCGACCCTGACCGAGGATTATGGCTTTGCCAATGATCTGGTCGCCGCACGGCGGGCGGGCGAGTTCACGCTGGCTCAACGCGAAACCATCACCTTGATCGACGTCTCGCCCAAGCAGCTGGTGTCGGTCGCCGCGAACCTCATCCCGTTCCTTGAGAATGACGATGCCAACCGCGCGCTGATGGGGTCGAACATGCAGCGCCAGGCCGTGCCCCTGCTGCGTGCCGAAGCGCCCTATGTCGGCACCGGCATCGAGGCCAAGGTGGCGCGCGACTCTGGTGCGGCGATCACCGCGCGCCGGGGCGGGATCATCGATCAGGTCGATGCGATGCGGATCGTGATCCGGGTCACCGATGATATGGAGCCGGGCGATCCGGGTGTGGACATCTATCGCCTGCGCAAGTTCCAGCGCTCCAACCAGAATACCTGCATCAACCAGCGTCCGCTGGTGAATGTGGGCGATCTGGTCCGGGCAGGCGACGTGGTCGCCGATGGGCCTTCCACCGATCTGGGTGAATTGGCGCTCGGCAAGAACATCCTCGTCGCCTTCATGCCGTGGCAGGGCTACAATTTTGAGGATTCGATCCTGATCTCCGAGCGGATCGTGAAGGATGACGTCTTCACCTCGGTGCATATCGAGGAATATGAGGTCGCCGCCCGCGATACCAAGCTCGGCCCTGAAGAGATCACCCGCGATATCCCCAATGTCGGCGAGGAAGCCCTGCGCAATCTCGACGAAGCCGGGATCGTCTATATCGGTGCTGAAGTTGGCCCGGGTGACATTCTGGTCGGCAAGATCACGCCCAAGGGCGAAAGCCCGATGACGCCGGAAGAAAAGCTCCTGCGGGCGATCTTTGGTGAGAAAGCCTCGGATGTGCGCGATACCTCGCTGCGCATGGCACCGGGTGATTTCGGTACCGTGGTCGAGGTTCGTGTCTTCAACCGTCACGGCGTCGACAAGGATGAGCGGGCGCTTCAGATCGAGCGCGAAGAGATCGAGCGTCTGGCGCGTGACCGTGACGACGAGATTGCCATCCTCGAACGCAACATTTTCGCCCGTCTGCGGGAGATGCTCGATGGCAAGATCGCCGTCAAGGGCCCGCGCGGGGTGAAAGCCGGTGCGGCACTCACCGCCGAGGTGCTCGATGGTCTCGAGAACCAGGCGCTTTGGGCCGTGGTGCTCGAAGACGAGGCGCAGGTTGCCGAGATCGAGCAGCTTCAGCAGCAATATGAGGCGGCCAAGCGTCGCCTCGATCGCCGCTTTGAAGACAAGGTCGAGAAGATCCGCCGCGGGGACGATCTGCCGCCGGGTGTGATGAAGATGGTCAAGGTCTTCATCGCGGTCAAACGCAAGCTGCAACCGGGTGACAAGATGGCCGGTCGCCACGGCAACAAGGGGGTGATCTCCCGCGTGGTGCCGATGGAGGACATGCCGTTCCTTGAGGATGGCACGCCGGTCGATTTCGTGCTCAACCCGCTCGGGGTGCCGAGCCGGATGAATGTCGGCCAGATCCTCGAGACCCATCTGGGCTGGGCCGCCTCGGGCCTTGGCAAGATGATCGATCGCAGCCTTGGGGAATATCGCCGCTCCGGCGACATGACCCCGGTGCGCGAAGCGATGCGGATTGCCTATGGCGATGAGACCTATGAGGCCGCGACCGGTGACATGGATGACGACGAGCTGCTGACCGCTGCTGGCAATGTCACCCGAGGTGTGCCCTTCGCGACCCCGGTCTTCGACGGCGCGCGTGAGCCCGATATTGTCGAGATCCTGAAATCGGCCGGTTTTGACGAAAGTGGCCAGTCGAAAGTTTTCGATGGCCGTACCGGCGATCAGTTCACGCGCCCGGTCACGGTCGGCTACAAGTATCTGCTCAAGCTGCACCACCTGGTCGATGACAAGATCCACGCCCGCTCGACCGGCCCGTACAGCCTCGTCACCCAGCAGCCGCTGGGCGGTAAGGCACAGTTCGGCGGTCAGCGCTTCGGGGAGATGGAGGTCTGGGCGCTCGAAGCCTATGGCGCCGCCTACACCCTGCAAGAGATGCTGACCGTGAAGTCGGATGACGTCGCTGGCCGGACCAAGGTGTACGAGTCGATCGTGAAGGGCGAGGACAATTTCGAGGCCGGTATCCCGGAGAGCTTCAACGTTCTGGTGAAGGAAATCCGCTCGCTCGGCCTCAATGTCGAATTGCAAAACAGCGAGGAAGAATAGCCTCGCATCCGCGCAGGGACCGGATCCTTGCCTTGAGCCCGCAGCGCCTTGTCTCGTGTTGTTGAGATATCGGCGCTGCCCTTCGTGTCAGATCGCTCAAGGCCACCGGCCCCTTCGCCCCCTCAATGTGACTGCGCCCAACCGCGCCCCTGCCTGCCGCAATAGGGAAAGCTGCCGCCATGAATGAGATCGCAAACAACGTCTTCCAGCAGCCTGCACCGACGAAGACTTTCGACGAGATCCGGGTATCGCTCGCCAGCCCCGAGCGCATCTTGTCCTGGTCCTTTGGTGAGATCAAGAAGCCGGAGACCATCAACTATCGGACCTTCAAGCCGGAGAAGGACGGGCTGTTCTGCGCCCGGATCTTTGGCCCGATCAAGGATTACGAATGCTTGTGCGGCAAGTACAAGCGGATGAAATTCAAGGGGATTACCTGCGAGAAATGCGGCGTCGAGGTCACGCTGCAAAAGGTTCGGCGCGAGCGGATGGGCCATATCGAGCTTGCCGCGCCTGTCGCCCATATCTGGTTCCTCAAATCCCTGCCCTCGCGCATCGGCCTGATGCTCGACATGACCCTGCGCGATCTCGAGCGGGTGCTCTACTTCGAGCAATATGTGGTGATCGACCCCGGCGCGACCCCGCTCAACAAGGGGCAGATGCTGACCGAGGATGAGTATCTCGACGCCCAGGATGAGCATGGCGAGAGCAATTTCATCGCCGGCATTGGCGCCGAAGCGATCCGCGACATGCTGGCCGAGATCGACCTCGATCTGCTGGTCGAGCAACTGCGCGAGGATCTGGCCGAGGCCACCGGTGAGCTCAAGCCCAAGAAGATCCTCAAGCGCCTGAAGCTCGTCGAGGCCTTCCAGGAATCGGGCAACCGCCCTGAATGGATGGTGATGACGGTGATCCCGGTGATCCCGCCCGATCTGCGCCCGCTGGTCCCGCTCGATGGTGGCCGCTTCGCGACCTCGGATCTGAACGACCTCTACCGCCGGGTCATCAACCGCAACAACCGCCTCAAGCGGCTGATCGAGCTGCGTGCGCCCGATATCATCGTGCGTAACGAGAAACGGATGTTGCAAGAGGCGGTGGATGCGCTGTTCGATAACGGCCGCCGTGGCCGGGTCATTACCGGTGCCAACAAGCGCCCGCTGAAATCGCTCGCCGACATGCTCAAGGGCAAGCAGGGCCGCTTCCGGCAGAACCTGCTCGGCAAGCGCGTCGATTTCTCGGGCCGTTCGGTGATCGTGACCGGCCCGAACCTCAAGCTGCATCAATGCGGCCTGCCCAAGAAGATGGCGCTCGAGCTGTTCAAGCCGTTCATCTATTCGCGGCTCGACGCCAAGGGCCTGTCCTCGACGGTCAAGCAAGCGAAGAAACTGGTGGAGAAGGAGCGCCCGGAGGTTTGGGACATCCTCGATGAGGTGATCCGCGAACACCCGGTAATGCTCAACCGCGCTCCGACGCTGCACCGCCTCGGCATTCAGGCCTTCGAGCCGGTGCTGATCGAGGGCAAGGCGATCCAGCTCCACCCGCTGGTCTGCTCGGCCTTCAACGCTGACTTTGACGGCGACCAAATGGCCGTGCACGTGCCGCTCAGCCTTGAGGCTCAGCTCGAGGCGCGGGTGCTGATGATGGCAACGAACAACGTTCTGTCGCCTGCGAACGGTAAGCCGATCATCGTGCCGAGCCAGGATATGGTTCTGGGTCTCTATTACCTCTCCCTGGAGAAAGAAAACGAGCCCGGCCAAGGCATGGCCTTTGCCAACATGTCCGAGATCGAGCATGCGCTCCATAACGGGCTCATCACCCTGCACTCTCGCGTGCATATGCGCTTTGAGACGGTCGATGCCGATGGCAATACCGTGATCGAGCGGGTCGAGGGCACGCCCGGACGCATGATGATCGCCAACCTGCTGCCCAAGGCGCCGGGAATCCATTTCTCTCTGGTCAATCGCGTGCTCAGAAAGCGCGATATCGGGGAGGTGATCGACGCCGTTTACCGCCATTGCGGTCAAAAGGACTCGGTTATCTTCTGTGACCGGATCATGAGCCTTGGTTTCCAGGAAGCGTTCAAGGCCGGTATTTCCTTCGGCAAGGACGACATGGTCATCCCGGCCAACAAGTGGGAGATCGTGGACGCCACGCGCGAACAGGTCAAAGAGTTCGAGCAGCAATATATGGACGGCCTGATCACTCAGGGCGAGAAGTATAACAAGGTCGTCGATGCCTGGGCGAAATGTACCGACAAGGTTGCCGGTGCAATGATGGGTGAGATCTCGGCGGTTCAGATGGATGCCGAGAGCGACCGTCAGAAAGAGCCGAACTCGGTCTACATGATGTCGCATTCGGGCGCGCGTGGCTCGCCCACCCAGATGCGTCAGCTCGGTGCCATGCGTGGCCTGATGGCCAAGCCGTCGGGTGAGATCATCGAAACGCCGATCATCTCGAACTTTAAAGAAGGCCTGACCGTGGGTGAGTACTTCAACTCGACGCACGGTGCCCGTAAGGGTCTCGCGGATACGGCGCTCAAAACGGCGAACTCGGGTTATCTGACCCGTCGCCTTGTTGACGTCGCCCAGGACTGCATCGTCAAGGAGCAAGATTGCGGCACGGAAACCGGGATCAGCGCGTCGGCGGTGATCGATGGTGGTGATGTTATCGCCTCGCTGTCCGAGCGTATTCTGGGCCGGGTGACCCAGGAGGATGTACTCGATCCGGCCACCGACAAGGTGATGTTCGAGCGCGGGCATCTGCTCGATGAAAACGATGCGCGCGCGGTCGAGGAAGCCGGTGTGCAGACGGTCTATATTCGCTCGCCGCTTACCTGTGAGCTCAAGGACGGGATCTGCGCCAATTGCTATGGCCGTGACCTTGCACGCGGTACGCCGGTCAATATCGGTGAGGCCGTGGGCATTATCGCGGCTCAGTCGATCGGCGAGCCGGGCACCCAGCTCACCATGCGGACCTTCCACATTGGTGGCGCGGCGCAGGTGGCGGATAACTCCTATCTGGAGTCGAACCATGAGGGCAAAGTCGAGGTCCGCAATCCGAACCTGATCGTCAATCGCGATGGCGCGACCATCGTGATGGGCCGGAACGTGCAGATCGCGATCATTGACGAGCATGGCAAGGAACGCGCGGTCCACAAGCTCACCTACGGTACCAAATTGCTGGTGAAAGCTGGCGAGAAGGTCGAGCGCGGGCAGCGTCTGGCGGAGTGGGATCCGTTCACCATTCCGATCATCTCGGAAAAGGCGGGTAAGGCGAAATTCGTCGATCTCACCTCGGGCGTTTCGGTGCGTGATGTTACCGATGAAGCGACCGGGATCACCCAGCGCATCGTGTCCGACTGGCGCACTGCGCCCAAGGGCAACGAGCTCAAGCCCGCGATCACGCTGGTTGATGACGATGGCGAGATGCTCAAGCTGGAGAATGGCAACCCGGCCCATTACTTCCTTTCCGTCGACGCGATTTTGACGGTGGAAGATGGGGAGGAGATCAAGGCGGGCGATATCATCGCGCGGATCCCGACCGAAGGCACCAAGAACAAGGACATCACCGGTGGTCTGCCGCGGGTGGCCGAATTGTTCGAGGCGCGTCGGCCGAAAGATCACGCGGTGATCGCGGAGATCGATGGCCATGTGCGCTTTGGCAAGGACTACAAGAACAAGCGCCGCGTGACCATCGAGCCGGTTGATGACAGCCGCGAGCCTGTCGAGTATCTGCTGCCCAAGGGCAAGCACATCCCGGTTCAGGAGGGTGATTTCATCCAGCGCGGCGAGTACATCCTCGATGGCAAGCCGGCGCCGCATGACATCCTGCAAATCCTGGGCATCGAGGCCTTCGCCGACTTCCTGATCAATGAGGTGCAGGAGGTTTATCGGCTTCAGGGCGTGAAGATCAATGACAAGCACATTGAGGTGATCGTCCGTCAGATGCTGCAAAAGGTCGAGATTTCCGACAGCGGCGATACCACGCTGCTGGTGGGAGAGCAGGTCGACAAGCTTGAATTCGACGAAACCAATGAGCGGGCTGAGGCGAAAGGGCTGCGTCCGGCGCAGGGCGCTCCGGTGCTGCTCGGTATTACCAAGGCGAGCTTGCAGACCCGGTCCTTCATCTCCGCGGCCTCCTTCCAGGAGACCACGCGGGTGCTGACCGAAGCCTCGGTGCAGGGCAAATCTGACCGGCTGGTTGGTCTGAAGGAAAATGTGATCGTGGGTCGCCTCATTCCAGCGGGTACGGGCGGGGCAACCTCGCGGCTCAAGCGCATTGCGACTGAGCGCGATCGCAAGATCCTCGAGGAGAAGGCAGCGGCGGCGGAAGCGGCTGCGGCACCGCGCCTCGAGGCAAGGGATGTGCCGCCGCCCTCTGAACCTGGCGAAGCGGCGGAATAAGCGGGAATTTCCCTGAATTATTAGAAAAGAGCGGCTTTGCGCCGCTCTTTTTTGTGTCGGCTTGAACAATCACTTGGTAAACAAGCGCAACGCCCCGTTTTCTCGATTGGATCGGAAAGGGACTTCCATGCGCCGCTCCTTGTCTCCGATAGTCACGATATTGCTTTGCGCCGTGCTGGTGAGCGCGAGCGCGTCTTTCAGCGCTTGGGCCAAGGAGGCCGCGCATGAGGATCCGCATGCCAAGCCTGCCTCTGATGGCGGTGAAGCGCATGCGGCGCATCAAGACCACGCCGAGGAGGCGCATGGCGCGGGGCATGCGGGCGCCGCAGCGGGAAGGGCGCCGGAGGCGGGGTTGATTGATGCGTCCGAGCCAAAGCGAATCGTTCAGATCGCGGAGGCTTTTGGCTCGACGGAGCTAACGGAGACCAGCTCGGGGCGTCCGGCGATCAAGGGGATCATTGACGGGACGAAATACGGGATCCTGTTCCATCAATGTGAAGGCGAGACATGCAGCCTTCTCCGCCTAATCGCGGCTTTCAACAGCACGGAGCCTTCGCTTGAGCGGGCAAATAAGTGGAACCAGCAGAGCCCACTGGGGCGCGCCTATGCGGTTGGGGAAAACCGGGTCGTGCTGGAGCACAGCATTTATGTAGGCGGCGGGGTCTCACCGCAAAATATGACCTCGACCTTTGCTCTCTGGCGCGCGGCGCTGCATGACTTCAAGAGATTTTACTTCCATAAAAATACTGCCGAGCATTAACGGGCGTAGGGTAAAGAATCGCCAAATACTCGCCACGCGGCGCGGTCTTTGCTGAGGCAGATTCTTCTTGACCGTCTGATGTCGCGCCACTAAGTTGCGCTGCATCGCGTTGAGGTGGCGTTAACACCTCAATTCAGCATCGATTTCGGCGTGCATGATCGGGTTTGCCGATCCTCTGCCTGTATCCTGGGGACGAAGGGCTTTTTGGCTGCGTCACCCGGGTCTTTGCGCCATTTGGTATGCCGCCTAGCGGCTTGGTTTGGGATAGGCCGCCAATTGCGGCGTGCAAGAAGAAAAAGGCGGCGACAAGCGAATGCCTACTATTCAACAGCTGATCCGGAAGCCCCGGCAGCCGAAGGTTCGGCGGAATATTGCGATGCACCTTGAGGCGTGCCCGCAAAAGCGCGGTGTCTGCACGCGCGTGTATACCACCACGCCGAAGAAGCCGAACTCGGCGCTGCGTAAGGTGGCCAAGGTCCGTCTGACCAACAAATACGAGGTTATTGCCTACATCCCGGGTGAGGGGCACAACCTGCAAGAGCACTCTGTGGTGCTGATCCGCGGTGGTCGCGTAAAAGATTTGCCTGGCGTGCGTTACCACATCCTGCGCGGTGTCCTCGATACCCAGGGTGTCAAGGATCGTCGTCAGCGTCGCTCCAAATATGGTGCAAAGCGTCCGAAATAAGCGCGTCGGGGCCTGCGCTCCGAATTGCTCTCGGGCAATGTTTGCCTTCAACCGAAAATGAAGAAAAGAGAAGCACATGTCGCGTCGTCACCGCGCTGAGAAGCGGGAAGTTCTGCCAGACGCCAAGTTTGGCGACCGCGTCCTGACCAAGTTCATGAACAACCTGATGTATCACGGCAAGAAATCCGCCGCTGAGAGCATCGTTTACGGTGCCTTGGGTCGTATTGAGGAAAAAGCACGCCGCGAGCCGGTCGAGGCTTTTCATGAGGCGCTGGACAATATCAAGCCGTCCGTCGAGGTTCGCTCTCGCCGTGTTGGTGGTGCGACCTATCAGGTGCCCGTCGAGGTTCGCCCGGAGCGCCGCGAGGCCCTGGCCATTCGCTGGTTGATCACCGCCGCCCGTGCTCGCAATGAGAACACGATGGAAGAGCGTCTTTCCGGTGAGCTTCTTGACGCCTTGAATGGTCGCGGAAGCGCTGTAAAGAAGCGCGAGGACACCCATAAGATGGCCGACGCGAACCGCGCGTTCTCGCACTATCGCTGGTAGTCCGGTCGAAATTCACCAGGGGCTTCGTGCCCCTTGCTTAGAGGGAGCCAAGTGATGGCCCGCGAGTATCCGATCAATCTCTATCGTAACTTTGGGATCATGGCGCATATCGACGCCGGCAAGACCACCACGACAGAGCGTATCCTGTTCTACACCGGCAAGTCGCACAAAATCGGCGAAGTGCATGACGGCGCTGCGACCATGGACTGGATGGAGCAGGAGCAAGAGCGCGGCATCACGATCACCTCGGCAGCGACCACGACCTTCTGGGAGCGCACCGAGGACGGCCAGACCGCCGAGTCGGAAAAGCACCGCTTCAACATCATCGACACTCCGGGCCACGTGGACTTCACCATTGAAGTTGAGCGCTCGCTCGCTGTGCTTGATGGCGCTGTTTGCGTTCTGGACGCCAATGCTGGTGTTGAGCCGCAGACCGAGACCGTGTGGCGTCAGGCTGACCGCTACAAGGTGCCGCGGATTGTCTATGTGAACAAGATGGACAAGATCGGTGCTGATTTCTTCAACTGCGTTGCGATGATCGAAGACCGCACCGGTGCCCGCGCCGTGCCGATCCAGTGCCCGATCGGTGCCGAGAGCGAGCTCGAAGGCATGGTCGATCTGCTGACCATGAAGGAATGGGTCTGGCTCGGCGAAGATCTCGGTGCAACCTGGGAGAAGCGCGAGATTCGCGACGAGCTCAAGGAAAAATGCGAAGAGATGCGCGGCGCCATGATCGAAGCTGCCGTCGAGATGGATGACGAGTGGATGGAGAAGTACCTCGAAGGCGAAGAGCCTGATGTACCGACCCTGCGCAAGCTCATCCGTAAGGGCACCCTGAGCATGACCTTCGTGCCGGTGCTGTGCGGTTCGGCGTTCAAGAACAAGGGCGTGCAGCCCATGCTCAACGCCGTTGTCGATTATCTGCCGTCGCCGATCGATGTGCCGACCCTGATGGGCTTTGCGCCGGGCGACGAAAACGAAGAGCGTAACATTCCGCGCAAGGCCGATGATGCCGAGCCGCTGGGTGCGCTGGCCTTCAAGATTGCAAACGATCCGTTCGTTGGCTCGCTGACCTTCACCCGCATCTATTCGGGCATGATGAACAAGGGTTCGTCGATCCTGAACTCGACCAAGGGCAAGAAAGAGCGCATCGGTCGGATGATGATGATGCACTCGAACAACCGTGAAGAGATCGAAGAGGCATTTGCAGGCGACATCATCGCGCTGGCTGGCCTCAAAGAGACCACGACCGGTGATACGCTGTGTGATATCGCCAAGCCGGTTGTGCTCGAGACGATGTCCTTCCCGGATCCGGTGATCGAGATCGCGGTCGAGCCGAAGACCAAGGGTGACCAGGAAAAGATGGCGATGGCGCTTCAGCGTCTGGCTGCCGAGGATCCGTCCTTCCGCGTCGAAACCGACATCGAGTCCGGTCAGACGATCATGAAAGGCATGGGCGAGCTGCATCTCGACATTCTTGTTGACCGCATGAAGCGTGAGTTCAAGGTCGAGGCAAATATCGGCGCGCCGCAGGTGGCTTACCGTGAGACCATCAGCCACGAAGCTGAGATCGATTACACCCACAAAAAGCAGTCGGGTGGTTCGGGTCAGTTCGCGCGCGTCAAACTGGTGATCACCCCAACCGAAGCGGGCGAAGGCTACAGCTTCGAGAGCAAGATCGTGGGTGGTTCGGTGCCGAAGGAATACATTCCGGGCGTCGAGAAAGGCATCCAGTCGGTCATGGATAGCGGCCCGCTGGCCGGCTTCCCGGTGATCGATTTCAAGGTGGCTCTGATCGATGGTGCGTTCCACGATGTGGACTCCAGCGTTCTGGCCTTCGAGATCGCTTCGCGTGCCGCCATGCGGGACGGCCTGAAAAAGGCCGGTGCGAAGCTGCTTGAGCCGGTGATGAAGGTCGAGGTTGTGACCCCGGATGAGTATACCGGCGGTATCATCGGCGATCTGACGTCCCGTCGCGGTCAGGTGCAGGGCCAGGACAGCCGCGGCAATGCCGTGGTCGTCAATGCCTTCGTGCCGCTGGCCAATATGTTCGGCTACATCAACAACCTTCGCTCGATGTCTTCGGGCCGCGCGCAGTTCACGATGCAGTTCGATCATTACGAGCCGGTGCCGAACAACATCTCGGAAGAGATCCAGGCGAAATACGCGTCGTAATCCCATACCCGGCGGCCGCGCGATTTTCGCTCGGCCGTCAAACCGTTTGACCGTCACAGGGCGCTCGATAAGAAGGAGCGCTTCCTGAATTGAGTGGAGGGCCTTATGGCTAAGGAAAAGTTTGAGCGTAATAAACCGCACGTCAACATCGGCACGATCGGCCACGTTGACCACGGCAAAACCACGCTGACCGCGGCAATCACCATGATCATGGCTGAGCAAGGCGGCGGTGTTGCAAAAGGCTATGACGAGATTGATTCGGCGCCGGAAGAGAAAGCGCGCGGCATCACCATCTCGACCGCACACGTTGAGTACGAGACCCCGAACCGTCACTACGCCCACGTGGACTGCCCGGGTCACGCTGACTATGTGAAAAACATGATCACCGGCGCTGCGCAAATGGATGGCGCGATCCTGGTGGTGAACGCCGCCGATGGCCCGATGCCGCAAACCAAGGAGCACATCCTGCTTGCTCGTCAGGTTGGCGTGCCGGCGATGGTTGTCTTCCTGAACAAGGTTGACCAGGTCGATGACGAAGAGCTGCTCGAGCTCGTCGAAATGGAAGTGCGCGAGCTGCTGAGCCAGTACGAGTTCCCGGGCGATGATATCCCCATCGTTGCCGGTTCGGCTCTGGCCGCTGTTGAAGGCCGCGACGAAGAGATCGGCAAGAACAAGATCATCGAGCTCATGGAGCAAGTTGACGAGTTCATCCCGACCCCGGATCGCCCGGTCGACCAGCCGTTCCTGATGCCGGTTGAGGACGTGTTCTCGATCTCCGGTCGCGGTACCGTGGTGACCGGTCGTGTCGAGCGCGGCATCATCAATGTCAACGAAGAGATCGAGATCGTCGGCATCCGTGAGACCCGCAAGACCACCTGCACCGGTGTTGAGATGTTCCGCAAGCTGCTCGACCAGGGCCAGGCTGGCGATAACATCGGCGCGCTGCTGCGCGGTGTTGGCCGTGAGGACGTTGAGCGTGGCCAGGTTCTGTGTAAGCCGGGCTCGGTGACCCCGCACACCAAATTCGAGGCAGAAGCATATATTCTGACCAAAGAAGAAGGTGGCCGTCACACCCCGTTCTTCACCAATTACCGCCCGCAATTCTACTTCCGGACCACTGACGTGACCGGAACCGTGTCGCTGCCGGACGGCACCGAGATGGTGATGCCGGGCGATAACCTGAAGTTCAATGTCGAGCTGATCGCTCCGATCGCGATGGAAGAGAAACTGCGCTTCGCAATCCGCGAAGGCGGCCGCACCGTCGGCGCCGGCGTTGTTTCGAAAATCATCGAATAACGCATTGACATGATGTGACCGGGCTGGGGGGCCCATCCCCCGGCCCGGTTTTTCTTTTTGCTGCATGCGGGAGGCTCCCGCGGACAATTCAAGGGTCTAGCGGGCCTCAGGATAGGCCGGGCGACCGGACAGGAACGAAACAATGAATGGTCAGAACATTCGCATTCGGTTGAAGGCTTTCGACCACCGTGTGCTGGATACGTCGACAAAGGAGATTGTCAGCACCGCCAAGCGCACCGGCGCTCAAGTGCGTGGCCCGATCCCCTTGCCGACCAGAATTGAGAAATTCACCGTGCTGCGCGGGCCTCATATCGACAAGAAGAGCCGCGAGCAGTTTGAAATCCGGACGCATAAGCGTCTGCTCGACATTGTCGACCCGACCCCGCAAACCGTCGATGCGCTGATGAAGCTCGACCTCGCGGCGGGCGTCGATGTCGAGATCAAGCTTTAATGCGGTCAGGGAGGGCTGAACAATGCGCTCTGGCGTAATTGCACAAAAGCTGGGAATGACACGGGTATTCTCTGAAGACGGACGGCAAACGCCGGTCACGGTTCTTCGGATGGACTCGCTGCAAGTTGTCGCTCAGCGGACCGAAGATAAAGACGGCTACACCGCCGTGCAACTGGGTGCCGGGCTGGCAAAGCCGAAGAACACGACCCAGCCGATGCGGGGTCATTTTGCCAAGGCCAATGTTGCGCCCAAGCGCAAGCTGGTCGAATTCCGTGTCTCGCAAGACAATCTCATTGAAGTCGGCGCCGAGATCTCGGCCGAGCACTTCCTGCCGGGCCAGAAGGTCGATGTGTCGGGAACGAGCATCGGTAAGGGCTTTGCCGGTGCGATGAAGCGGCACAATTTCGGCGGCCTGCGGGCGTCGCACGGCGTGTCGATCTCGCACCGCTCGCATGGTTCGACCGGTCAGTGTCAGGATCCGGGCCGTGTGTTCAAGGGCAAGAAAATGGCTGGCCATATGGGCGCGGCGCGGGTGACCACCCAGAATCTCGAAGTGGTCAAGACCGATGCCGAGCGTGGCTTGATCATGATCAAGGGCGCGGTGCCTGGTCCGAAAGGCGGCTGGGTCACGGTGCGTGACGCGGTGAAACGCGCGGCTCCGAAGGATCTGCCGACCCCTGCCGCACTGAAGAAAGCGGCTGAAGAAGCGCCGGCGGCGCAAGCCACGGCTCCCGGTTCGGAAGGCGGTGAAGCATGAAAACCAAGGTAATTACTTTGGATGCAGGCGAGGCCGGTGAGGTCGAGCTCAGCGACGCCATTTTCGGCGTTGATGAGCCGCGCGCCGATATCCTGCAACGCGTTGTGCGCTGGCAATTGGCCAAGCGCCAGGCGGGCACTCATAAGGTCAAGGAGCGGACGGAAGTCTCCTACTCGACCAAGAAGATCTACCGTCAGAAGGGCACCGGTGGCGCTCGTCACGGCTCCAAAGGTGCGCCGATCTTCCGTCACGGTGGGACTTACAAGGGCCCGAAAGTGCGCAGCCATGCGCATGATCTGCCCAAGAAGATCCGCGCCATGGGGCTGCGCCATGCGCTGTCCTCAAAGGCGAAGGCGGGCAGCCTCGTCGTGCTCGATGCCGCGCAATCGGCTGATCACAAGACCAAGGCTCTGCGCGAGAAGATCGAGAAGCTCGGCTGGGGCCGCACGCTGATCATTGATGGGCCGGAGCTGGATGTGAACTTCGCCCGTGCGGCACAGAACATCCCAGAGCTGGATCTGCTGCCGAGCCAGGGCGCGAATGTCTATGACATCCTGCGCCGCGATACATTGGTCATCACCAAGGCCGGCATCGCTGCGCTCGAGGCGCGCCTTGCAGAGAAGACAGAAGGAGCGGCAGCATGAGCGTGAAGCCGGAGCACTATGACGTGATCCGTCGTCCGATCATCACTGAGAAGGCGACCATGGCTTCCGAGCACAACGCGGTTGTGTTCGAGGTCGCGATCGACGCTACCAAGCCGCAGATCCGGGACGCAGTTGAGTCCCTGTTCGGCGTTAAGGTGCGCAAGGTCAACACGATCGTTCAGGCCGGTAAGCGGAAGATCTTCCGCGGCCGCCAGGGCGTTCGGAAGGATTTCAAAAAGGCCGTCGTTACCCTTGAAGAGGGTAACGTGATTGATGTAACAACCGGTCTTTAAAGTTTGCCCGCCCCCGGTGATTCTCGTCGCCGGGGGCGGGTTTTCTAGCGGAAGACAGCAAGACAAGGCGACCAATCATGGCATTGAAAAGCTTCAAGCCGACTTCGCCGGGCCAGCGCGCGCTGGTTCTGATCGACCGCTCTGCATTGTGGAAAGGCCGTCCTGAGAAGACCCTTACCGAGGGTCTGACCAAGAACGGCGGACGAAACAATACTGGGCGGATCACCGCGCGCCGGCAAGGCGGCGGGGCAAAACGGCTCTATCGTAAGATCGACTTCAAGCGGCGTAAATGGGATGTGCCGGCGACCGTTGAGCGGATCGAATATGATCCGAACCGGACCGCGTTCATTGCGCTGCTCAAATACGAAGATGGCGAGCTCGCTTATATCTTGGCGCCGCAGCGTCTGGCGGTTGGCGACACGGTGATCGCGTCGGCCAAAGCGGATGTGAAGCCGGGTAACGCGATGCCCCTCTCGGGCATGCCGGTCGGCTCGATCGTGCATAATGTCGAGATGAAGCCGGGCAAGGGCGGTCAGATCGCACGTTCGGCGGGCACTTACGCCCAATTTGTGGGTCGCGATGGCGCCTATGCGCAGCTGCGTCTGAATTCGGGCGAACTGCGGATCGTGCTGCAAACCTGCATGGCCACGATCGGCGCGGTGTCGAACCCGGATCACTCCAACCAGAATTTCGGTAAGGCCGGGCGCGTCCGTCACAAGGGCAAGCGCCCTGCGGTTCGCGGTGTCGCGATGAACCCGATCGATCACCCCCATGGTGGTGGTGAAGGTCGGACCTCTGGCGGTCGTCACCCGGTCACCCCTTGGGGCAAGCCGACGAAAGGTCGCCGGACCCGGTCGAACAAGACCACCGACAAATACATCCTTCGCAGCCGCCACCAGCGCAAGAAATAAGGAGCCTCACCGATGCCTCGTTCGGTATGGAAAGGCCCGTTCGTTGATTCTTACGTGCTTAAGAAAGCTGCGAAAGTTCGCGAGTCGGGCAAAAATGAAGTGATCAAGATCTGGTCGCGCCGCTCAACCATCCTGCCCCAATTCGTGGGGCTGACCTTCGGCGTTTATAACGGCCAGAAGCATATTCCGGTGAATGTCACCGAAGACATGATCGGCCAGAAATTCGGCGAGTTCAGCCCGACCCGTACCTATTACGGTCACGCGGCGGACAAGAAAGCGAAGCGGAGATAATGATGCAGGAGCCACAACGACGCCCCCAGCGCGGGCCGGATGGCAAAAACCTCCGCCGCTGCGAAGATAACGAAGCAATGGCCAAGACCCGGATGCTTCGCGTCAGCCCGCAAAAGCTGAACCTGGTTGCTGCGCAGATCCGCGGCAAACATGTCGCCCAAGCTTTGGCTGAGCTTCAGTTTTCGAAGAAGCGCATCGCTCAGGACGTCAAGAAGACGCTCGAGTCGGCGATCGCCAATGCGGAAAACAACCACGGTCTCGATGTCGATGCGCTCATCGTCGCAGAGGCCTGGGTCGGCAAGAACCTGGTGATGAAGCGCGGACGCCCCCGTGGTCGCGGTCGCTTTGGCCGGATCCTCAAGCCGTTCGCCGAGATTACCATCAAGGTTCGCCAACCGGCGGATGATGTCGAGGAGCTCGCATAATGGGACAGAAGATTAACCCGATCGGGCTCCGTCTGGGCATCAACCGGACCTGGGAGTCGCGTTGGTACGCGGATAGCGCCGAGTATGGCAAGCTGATCCACGAGGATCTGGCGATCCGCGAATATGTGAAGAAGAACTGCAAGCAGGCCGGCATCAGCCGCGTCGTGATCGAGCGCCCGCACCGCAAGTGCCGGGTCACGATCCACGCGGCGCGCCCGGGTGTCATCATCGGTAAAAAAGGTGCCGATATCGAGAAGCTGCGCAAGAGCCTTGCCCAGTTCACCGATAGCGAACTGCACCTGAATATCGTCGAGGTCCGTAAGCCTGAGATTGATGCGCAGCTCGTCGCCGAGAACATCTGCCAGCAGCTCGAACGCCGGGTTTCGTTCCGCCGTGCGATTAAACGCGGCGTGCAAAGCGCGATGCGAATGGGCGCTCAGGGTGTCCGGATCAATGCTGCCGGTCGTCTTGGCGGCGCCGAGATCGCGCGGACGGAGTGGTATCGTGAAGGCCGGGTGCCGCTGCACACCCTGCGCGCGGATATCGACTACGCCCATGCGGAGGCACTGACCGCCTATGGCATCATCGGTGTCAAATGCTGGATCTTCAAAGGCGAGATCATGGAGCATGACCCGATGGCGCGCGACAAGCGCAACACTGAATTGCAAGAGAGCGGGCCGGCCGGTGGCGGTCGTGATCGCGATCGCCGGCCAAGAGGAGCCTAAGCGATGCTTTCGCCAAAACGTACGAAATTCCGCAAGGCCCATAAGGGCCGGATCAAGGGTGAGGCCAAGGGCGGCAATCTGCTCAATTTCGGTGAATACGGTCTGAAGGCCGTCGAGCCGGAGCGGATCACGGCGCGTCAGATCGAAGCGGCTCGTCGGGCAATGACCCGTCACATGAAGCGTCAGGGCCGGGTCTGGATCCGGATTTTCCCTGATCTTCCGGTGACTTCGAAGCCGACTGAAGTTCGGATGGGTAAAGGTAAGGGCTCGGTTGATTACTGGGCTGCGCGCGTAAAACCCGGCCGGATCATGTTTGAGATTGACGGCGTGTCCGAACCTGTGGCACGAGAGGCGCTCCGGTTGGCAGCGATGAAGCTGCCGATCAAAACGCGATTCATCGTCCGTGAGGATTGGTAGGCAGGCCTTCAGGGAAACCTGATGGGCTGGACCTTTTGTTTTTGAGGAGCCCGCCGCGCAAGGGGCGGGTAATGGCAATGGCCAAAGACAAATCGATGACTGCCGAAGAGCTGCGGACGAAGACGCCCGAGCAACTTCGCGAGGCGCTGGTCGACCAGAAGAAGGCGCAGTTCAATCTGCGTTTCCAGATGGCGACAGGGCGCGTTGAGAACACGGCTGAGATGCGCAAAGCCCGTCGTAATGCGGCCCGCATCAAAACCATTCTGAACCAGAAGGCCGCTGAGGCCGCCGGTTCGGCTGAGTAAGGGACCGCATAATGCCAAGACGCGTGCTCCAGGGAACCGTTACTTCCGATCAGAATGACAAGACGATCACCGTTCTTGTCGAGCGTCGGTTCACGCACCCTGTTCTGAAAAAGACGATCCGGAAGTCTAAGAAATACCGGGCGCATGATGAGAACAATACCGCCAAGACCGGCGAGACTGTTCGTATTCGCGAATGCGCGCCGATCTCGAAAATGAAGCGTTGGGAACTCGTTACGGAAGAAATGCTGGCGCAAGACGCCGCGATCTCCAAAGAGTAAATACCGCTTTTCGTGAAACCGGGTGGGGCTTCAAGGGTCGCCATCCCAGGTCAGGAGAAGGACTATGATCCAGAACGAAACTCGTCTGGACGTCGCGGATAATAGCGGCGCCAAGCAAGTTCAATGCATCAAGGTTCTCGGCGGCGCAGGTCGTCGCTATGCGAGCGTTGGTGACATTATCGTGGTATCGGTGAAGGAAGCCATGCCGCGTGGTCGTGTGAAGAAGGGTGACGTCCGTAAGGCCGTCGTCGTGCGCACCGCCAAGGAGATCCGGCGCCCCGATGGCACCGTGATCCGCTTCGATCGCAATGCAGCCGTGATCATCAACAACAACCAGGAGCCTGTTGGCACCCGTATCTTCGGTCCGGTTGTTCGCGAGCTGCGCGCGAAGAACTTCATGAAAATTATCAGCTTGGCGCCGGAGGTGCTCTGACCATGGCTGCGAAACTGAAAAAGGGCGACCGCGTTGTCGTCATCGCCGGTAAGGACAAGGGCCAGAAGGGCGAGATCACGCAAGTGATGCCGAAAGAGGGCCGCGCCATTGTATCTGGCGTCAACCAGGTCGTCCGCCACCGCAAGCAGAGCGCGGGTCAGGAAGGCGGGCGTGTCACCCAATCCGCCCCGATCCAGCTTTCCAACCTGATGCTGGTCGATCCGAAGAGCGGTGAGCCCACCCGTGTCGGCTTCAAGCTGCGGGAAGATGGCACCAAAGTGCGTGTCGCGAAGAAATCGGGCGAAGAGATCGAGGAGCGCAAGTCATGAGCGAGGCTTACATCCCGCGCCTGAAGACGGTCTATAACGACAAGATCCGCGCGGCGCTGAAAGAAGAGTTTCAGTATAAGAACGAGATGCAGATCCCCAAGCTGCAAAAGATTGTTCTGAACATGGGTGTCGGCGAAGCCGTCGGCGATTCGAAGAAGGTCAAATCGGCCGCCGAAGACATGCGGATGATCGCCGGTCAGCAGCCGGTCATCACTCGGGCCAAGAACTCGATCGCGGGCTTCAAGGTGCGCGAAGGGATGCCGCTGGGCTGCAAGGTCACTTTGCGCGGGGCGCGGATGTTCGACTTCATGGATCGCCTGATCACCGTCGCAATGCCGCGCATCCGTGACTTTCGCGGTGTTTCCGGCAAGAGCTTTGACGGCCGCGGCAACTACGCGATGGGCATCAAGGAACACATCATCTTCCCCGAGATCGATTACGACAAGGTCGATCAGGTCTGGGGCATGGATATCGTGATGTGCACCAATGCCAAGAGTGATGCAGAAGCGAAAGCGCTGCTCAAGCACTTCAACATGCCGTTCATGAACTAAGGGGCGGGAGGAAAACTCATGGCCAAAAAAGGTATGATCGAACGGCAGAAAAAGCGCGAGCGTCTGGTCGCGAAATTTGCCGAGAAGCGCGCCGCACTCAAGGAAGCGGCGAATAATGAAGACCTCTCCGCTGAAGAGCGGTTCAAGGCTCGGATGCAACTGGCGAAACTGCCGCGCAACAGCGCGCCGGTCCGCCTGAACAACCGCTGCCAGGTCTCGGGACGTCCGAAGGGCTATTACCGCAAGCTGAAGATGAGCCGGATCGCGCTGCGCGAACTGGGGAATTTCGGCCTGCTCCCGGGCGTTGTGAAGTCGAGCTGGTAGGAGGCGCGCAATGGCACAAAAAGACCAGGCTGCCTCGGGCGGCAAGAAGTTTTACATCCGTGAGAACCGTTCTGACCCGATCGGCGACATGCTCGCCCGGATCCGCAACGGCCTGCACCGGAACATGAGCAGCGTAGTCTGCGCAAAGTCGAACAAGAAAGTGAATGTTCTCAAGGTCCTGCAGGACGAAGGGTATATTCGCGGTTTCGAGGATGCGCAGGATGATCGCGGGCACCCGGTGCTGCGGATCGATCTGAAATATCACGAAGGCGAGCCGGTAATCCGCGAATTGCAGCGCGTTTCGAAGCCGGGCCGCCGGGCGTATTTCGGCGCCGAGGATCTGCCGCAAGTGCGCAACGGGTTGGGCGTGGCCATCGTCACCACCAATCAGGGCGTGATGTCTGACGCCGAGGCGCGCGAGCGCAATGTTGGCGGCGAAGTGATCTGCACGGTCTTCTAAGGAGGGTTTGAGAATGTCGAGAATCGGCAAACGGCCCGTTGAGGTGCCGAGCGGGGTCACCGCCAGCGTCAAGGGCCAAACCATCGAGGCGAAGGGTCCGAAGGGCAATCTGTCCTTCACCGCGCCCGAAGAGGTTGAGCTGAAAATGGAGGACAACGCGATCACCGTTGTCCCGCGCGGCAATGAAAAACGTGCCCGTCAGATGTGGGGTATGGCCCGCACGCGCGTTCAGAATGTCATCACCGGGGTCAAGGACGGCTTTGAAAAGAAGCTGGAGATCAACGGGGTTGGTTATCGGGCGCAGGTGCAAGGCAAGACCCTGAAACTCTCGCTCGGCTACAGCCATGATGTCGAATACGCCATTCCGGCGGGGATCGAGATCAAGGCTCCGAAGCCGACCGAGCTGGAGATCAGCGGGCCGGATAAACAGGTCGTTGGTCAGGTCGCGGCAGAGATCCGCGACTGGCGTCGTCCCGAACCCTATAAGGGCAAGGGGATCAAATATGCGGACGAGTATATCTTCCGCAAAGAAGGCAAGAAGAAATAGGGGTTCGCCATGGCTCTCAAGAAGCATGCGATTGCGGCTCGCCGGCGGCTCCGCATTCGTAACCGCCTGAAAAAGGTGGCCAATAACCGCCCGCGCCTGAGTGTTTTCCGCAGTGCGAAGAACATTTACGCGCAAGTCATCGACGATCGCGAAGGCATCACCATTGCCTCCGCCTCGACGGTGGAACCGGATCTGTCGCTGCGCGGAAAGCGCAATATCGACGCGGCAACGACCGTCGGACGTCTGGTCGCCGAGCGCGCCAAGGCGAAAGGCATCGAGGAAGTGTTCTTCGACCGCGGTTCCTATCTCTATCACGGCCGGATCAAGGCGCTGGCGGATGCCGCGCGTGAAGCCGGGCTGAAATTTTAAGGAGGCGTGTCGATGGCGCGTGAAGAAAAAGGCAGCGGCCGCCGCGATCGCCGCAACAAGGACGAAGAGGTCGACAGCGAATTTGTCGATCGGCTCGTTCACATCAACCGCGTGGCCAAAGTGGTGAAAGGGGGCCGTCGTTTCGGCTTCGCCGCTCTGGTTGTCGTGGGCGATCAAAAGGGCCGCGTGGGCTTTGGCCACGGCAAGGCAAAAGAAGTCCCCGAAGCGATTCGCAAGGCGACTGAACAGGCCAAACGTGAGCTGATCCGGGTGCCGCTGCGCGAAGGCCGGACCATCCATCACGATATCGAAGGGCGCTGGGGCGCCGGTCGTGTCGTGATGCGGACCGCGCCTCAGGGTACCGGCATCATTGCTGGTGGTCCGATGCGGGCAGTGTTCGAATCGCTCGGCGTGCAGGACGTGGTGGCGAAGTCGCTGGGCTCGCAGAACCCCTACAACATGGTGCGCGCGACCTTCAACGCGCTGCAACATGAGAATTCCCCGCGCATGGTCGCGGCGCGCCGCGGCAAAAAGGTTGCAGACATTCTGCCCCGCCGTGCCGAGGCTGCCCCGGCCGCGGAAGAAAATGAAAGTGCTGAGGCGAGCGCCGACGCATGAATTTTGCCGGAGCCAGGCCCCTGAGGGATCTGGCTCCTTCCCGTCAACGACATTACCGGGCCTGTCCTGGTGATCGGAGTACGAGACATGGCTGGAAAGAAGACCATTGTAATCAAGCAGACCGGCAGCCCGATCCGTCGCCCGGCGGAGCAGCGCGCCACCCTGGTCGGCCTTGGGCTGAATAAGATGGGCCGGGTACGCGAACTGGAAGACACCCCGGCGGTGCGCGGCATGATCCGCAAGGTCGCCCATATGGTGGAAATTCTCGAAGAACGCGGCTGATCCTGGCGCGCCCGTGGGTGCGCTACGCCGCGTCGATGGCTCTTGATGCAATGACGCGCATCGAGGCAGGTCCGACAAGAAGGAGTTTGCGTCATGAAATTGAATGAGCTGCGCGATAACGAAGGCGCCACCAAGCGCCGCATGCGCGTCGGTCGTGGTCCGGGTTCGGGCAAGGGCAAGATGGGTGGCCGTGGTATCAAGGGCCAGACGTCTCGCTCGGGTGTCGCGATCAAGGGCTATGAAGGCGGCCAGATGCCGATCCACCGCCGTCTGCCCAAACGCGGTTTCACCAACATCTTCAAAAAGAGCTTCGCGGTCCTTAATTTGGGGACGCTGCAAACGGCTGTCGAGGCCGGAAAGCTCAAGGCTGGGGAAACCGTGACCGAAGATCTGTTGGTTGAGCGCAATGTGCTGCGCCGCAAGCGCGATGGCGTGCGTCTGCTGGCGCGCGGCACGTTGTCCACCAAGCTCGATCTTGAGATTTCGGGTGCTTCGGCAGCCGCAGTTGCAGCGGTGGAGAAAGCTGGCGGATCAATCAAGGTTGCGATCCCGCCGAAAGCCAAGCAAGAAGCGGAGCAAGGCGCGTAATCAGCGCCAGCATTGCGCCCCCTTGCCGGGCATTGGAGATGAGTTATGGCGTCAGCCGCAGAGCAACTTGCTGCAAATTTGAGCTGGAGCACCTTCGCAAAGGCGAAGGAGCTTCAGCAACGTATCCTGTTCACCTTTCTGGTGCTGATCGGATACCGGCTTGGCACCTACATCCCGATGCCCGGCATCGATCCCAATGAATTGGCGCGCTTCATCGAGCAGACGCAACAAGGGATCCTCGGGGTCTTCAACATGTTTTCCGGCGGTGCCGTGGGTCGAATGGCGATCTTCGCGCTCGGCATCATGCCGTATATTTCCGCCTCGATCATCATGCAGCTTCTGACAACGATGCTGCCGAGCCTGGAAGCCCTCAAGAAAGAGGGTGAGATGGGACGCAAGAAGATCAACCAGTATACCCGCTACGGCACGGTGTTTCTGGCCGCGGTGCAAGGTTATGCAATCGCTGTCGGGCTCGAGGCGCAAGGGCTGGTCATTGATCCTGGCTTCTTCTTCCGAGCATCGGCCGTGATCACGCTCGTGGGCGGAACGATGCTGCTGATGTGGCTCGGCGAGCAGATCACTGCGCGCGGCGTCGGTAATGGTATCTCGCTGATCATTTTCGTGGGGATTGTGGCCGAGCTGCCAAGGGCGCTGGCGCAACTCTTCGAAGCCGGGCGCACCGGGTCGATGTCTGCCGGGGTGATTATCGGGATCATCCTGATGGCGATCGCCGTTGTCGCCTTTGTGGTGTTCATGGAGCGCGCCCAGCGCCGGATCACCATCCAGTATCCTCAGCGCCAGAAGGGCATGAAGGTTTATCAGGGCGACCGCTCGCATTTGCCGATCAAGGTCAATGCGGCCGGGGTGATCCCGCCGATCTTCGCGTCATCGCTGCTGCTGTTGCCGGCCACGATTGCCGGGTTCTCGGCGGCGAATTCCACCGCTGCGGGCGGCGGTATTCTCGACACCATCACCGCGATGTTGGGACGTGGACAGCCCCTGTTCCTGGCTCTGTTTGTGGCGCTGATCGTTTTCTTCTGCTTCTTTTACACGGCGATTGTCTTCAATCCGGATGACGTCGCTGATAACCTCAAGAAGCATGGCGGCTTTGTCCCCGGGCTGCGTCCGGGCAAGAAAACAGCCGAGTATCTCGACTATGTCCTGACAAGGCTCACTGTCGTCGGCGCCGCCTATCTGGCCTTTGTTTGTATCCTCCCCGAGATCCTGATCGCCAATTTGGGCGTTCCTTTCTACTTTGGTGGGACATCCCTACTCATTGTGGTTAGCGTGACAATGGATACGATCTCTCAGGTGCAAAGCCATCTGCTGGCACACCAATACGAAGGGTTGATCCAAAAATCCAAACTACGGGGACGAACAAGATGAATGTAATTCTTCTGGGACCGCCAGGCGCTGGTAAGGGTACGCAAGCCCGGATCCTTGAGAGCGAGCGCAAGATGATCCAGCTCTCGACCGGCGATATGCTGCGCGCTGCCGTGGCCTCGGGTTCCGAAGTTGGCCAACGCGCGAAAGCGGTAATGGAAGCAGGCCAGCTTGTCTCCGACGAGATCGTGATCGGTGTGATTTCCGAGCGTCTGAATGCGCCGGATGTGACCAATGGCGTGATCTTCGATGGCTTCCCGCGCACCACCGCGCAGGCGGAGGCGCTCGATACCCTGCTCGCGGATAAGGGCATGACTCTTGATGCAGTGGTCGAGATGCAGGTCGATGACGCAGAATTGGTTGACCGGGTTTCCGGCCGCTATACCTGCGCCAAATGCGGCGAAGGCTATCACGATCGGCACAAGATCCCGGCGACCGAGGGCGTCTGCGACGCTTGCGGGAGCACCGAGTTCAAGCGCCGGGCCGATGATAACGCCGAAACGGTCAAAAGCCGTCTCGATGCCTATCATGCGCAGACGGCGCCGCTGATCGCGTATTACAGCGCGCGCGGCAAGTTGAAATCGATCGATGGCATGGCCGAGATCGGTGAAGTTACGCGCCAGCTCAATGCGGCGTTGAATTGAGGACGGGCCTGACGGCTCGAGAATGACAATTGACCAGCCGCGGAAAATGGATATTATCCGCGGCTTCTTGACGACGGAGACAGAATCGTGGCGCGTATCGCTGGGGTTAACATTCCAACCGGAAAACGGGTGCCCATCGCCCTGACATATATTCACGGCATTGGTCACTTCATGGCAGAGAAGATCTGTACGGAGACCGGTATTGATGTCACGCGCCGCGTGAACGAGCTTTCCGATGCGGAAGTTCTCAAGATCCGTGAATTCATCGACGAAAACATCACCGTGGAGGGGGATCTCCGCCGCGAACGTGCTGTCGATATCAAACGCCTGATGGATCTGGGCTGCTATCGCGGTCTGCGCCATCGCCGTGGCCTGCCGGTGCGCGGTCAGCGTACGCATACCAATGCGCGCACCCGCAAAGGTCCCGCAAAGCCGATCGCCGGCAAGAAGAAATAAGGATAGAAGGCCATGGCACGCGATAAGCAGCGGACCAAGCGTAAAGAGCGCAAGAACATCTCCTCGGGCGTTGCGCATGTAAACGCTTCGTTCAACAACACGATGATCACCATTTCCGACGCGCAGGGAAACACCATTTCCTGGTCCTCCGCCGGTCACATGGGGTTCAAGGGCTCGCGTAAATCGACCCCTTATGCGGCGCAGGTTGCGGCAGAAGATGCCGGGCGCAAGGCGCAAGAGCATGGCGTTCGCACCCTCGAGGTTGAGGTGCAAGGCCCGGGCTCTGGCCGCGAATCGGCTCTGCGCGCGTTTCAGGCAATCGGCTTCGCCGTCACCGCGATCCGCGACGTGACCCCGATCGCGCATAATGGTTGCCGCCCGCCCAAGCGCCGCCGCGTGTAATCAAGATCTTTCGGCTCGCCTTGCGCGAGTCGCGCTTTTGCCTCCGCTGATCTTGTGGAGGCTTTGGCATTTTCAGGTTTCCTCGGGACACGCCGGTCCATCGATCACGGATCGGCGTTCAGAATGGAGGGCCACTCGTGATCGAAAAAAACTGGAAAGAACTGATCAAGCCGCATGCGCTTGAAACCGTCCCTGGGCATGAGCCGAACCGGGAGATGACCTTGGTCGTCGAACCCCTGGAGCGTGGCTTTGGCCTGACTTTGGGCAATGCGCTTCGCCGCGTTTTGCTCTCGAGCTTGCAAGGGGCCGCAATCACCTCGATTCAGATCGATGGGGTGCTGCACGAGTTCTCCAGCGTTGCTGGGGTGCGTGAGGACGTCACCGATATCGTGCTGAACGTCAAGGAGATCGCCCTGCGCTCCGATGTCGAAGGCCCCAAGCGCCTCACTCTGCGTGCCAAGGGTCCTGGCCCGGTGCGCGCCGGCGATATCACCGAGGTTGGTGGGATCGAGGTTCTGAACCCCGATCACCTCATCTGCCACCTTGATGCCGGCGCCGAGCTGCACATGGAAATGACGGCTGAGGTCGGCAAAGGCTATGTCGCGGCTGACAAGGCGCGCCCGGAAGATGCGCCGATTGGCATGATCTCGGTCGATGCCCTGTTCAGCCCGGTCAAGCGCGTTTCCTACAAGGTTGAGGCGACCCGCGAAGGTCAGGTGCTCGATTATGACAAGCTGATGCTGTCGGTCGAAACCAACGGCGCTGTGCGCCCGGATGATGCGGTCGCCTATGCTGCGCGGATCCTGCAAGATCAGCTGCAAAGCTTCATCAATTTTGAAGAGCCGGAAGAAGAGCGCCGCGCCGAAGAGGAGCAGGAGCTCGAGTTCAACCCGCTGCTTCTGAAGAAGGTGGACGAGCTGGAATTGTCGGTGCGTTCGGCGAACTGTCTGAAGAACGACAACATCGTCTATATCGGCGATCTGATCCAGAAGACCGAAGCCGAGATGCTGCGCACGCCAAACTTTGGGCGCAAGTCGCTCAATGAGATCAAGGAAGTGCTCGCCAATATGGGCCTGCATCTGGGCATGGAAGTGTCCGACTGGCCGCCCGAGAATATCGAGGATCTGGCCAAGAAATTCGAGGATCAGTTCTAGGGAACGACCTCATCAAAGGTTCCGCATGGCGCGGAATATCGGGCTCGGCGTTCGCGGCGAGCCCCAACGCGGCGGTCGGATTGGGATCCGAGCCGCCTGACAAAGCAAAACCAGACCCTTTTTTAGGAGAACCAACCCATGCGTCACGGTCACGGATACCGCAAACTAAACCGCACTCACTCCCATCGCCGCGCAATGCTGGCGAATATGGCTTGCTCGCTCATCGAACATGAGCAGATCAAGACGACGCTGCCCAAGGCGAAAGAGCTGCGGCCTTATGTCGAAAAACTGATCACCCTGTCGCGCCGCGGTGATCTGCACGCCCGCCGCCTGTGCCTGTCGAAGCTGCGCCATGAGCCCGCTGTCGCCAAACTCTTCGAGGTGCTCGCCGAGCGCTACAAGGAGCGCCCGGGTGGCTATATCCGGGTGATGAAAGCGGGCTTCCGCTATGGTGATGCCGCGCCGATGGCGATCATCGAGCTGGTCGATCGCGATGCCGAAGCGAAGGGCAAGGTTGATCGCGAGCGGGTCGCCGCCGAAGAAGATGCACAAGGCGCTGACGAATAAGCCTTTGTTTTTTGGGGGGACTAAGGTCCCCCTTTTCAGTTTTCGGCCGCGGTGCTTTTGCCGCGGCTTTTCTGTGTCGGGATCAAATGACGATGGATGACCCTATCCCCACCGATTTTCAGCCGCTCAGCCGATTGGATGCAGCATGGGCCGAGATGCGCCGTTCCGGGGAGGACGAGGCGGCGGATGCGGCCTCTGCGCGCTATCTCGATATCCTGCTCTCCGAAGTGCTGCTTTGCCCGCTCGCCAGCGATCCTGATGAAGAGGGCAATGACCCGGATGCGATCGAGCCTCTGATCGTGGAGCATGGCGGGGTCGGTGCGGTCGTGGTCTTTGATAGCGAGGATCGGCTGGCGAACTTCCTGACCGAGCCAACCGCGCATGTCGCCCTGCCGGGGCGGGCTTATTTCGAGATGCTGGACGGCGCCGAACTGCCTTTGATCCTCAATCCCGGCATCGCTCCAGTCGAGGCGGTCTTTGAGCCGCAGACGATCTCTACCCTCGCTGCTACCGCCGAGATGACGGATGAGGAATTGGCCTCGGACGGGTTTGGCAACGGCCAGATCCTGCCACCCAAAGCGCCGGAAGCCTTGCTGACCACACTGGCGACGCGGCTGGCGGCGGCGCGCTCGCTGCTCGTTGAAGCCTGGCTGGTATTCGTGGACCGCGATGATGAGCAGGTTTCGACCCTTGCTCTGGCGCTGGAGGCGAGCGAGGGGGCCAGCGAAGCGGGGCTTCGCTCCCTGGCGTTGGAGCTCTCGCAGCTCGGTGCGGCGCATCTTGATGAGATACCACTGGAGGTGCTGATCCTGCCGCGCGATGCGGCGCTGTTCAAAACCATCCGCGAGCAGGGCTTTGCTCTGTTCGGCGGGCATATTTGAACGATCGTTCGGATTTCCCCTTGTCAGCGTGAAGGCGCGCAGTAGGCTTGCGTCGAAAACAAGAGGCCGGGCGCACCCGTGCCGGATGCTGGAGGGACGCATGACTGACGCAAATGACCCGATCGTGATCGTTGGAGCGGCGCGCACGCCGATGGGAGGATTTCAGGGCGAGCTGGCCGGAGCGCCGGGACCAGATCTTGGGGCGGCTGCGATCCGGGGCGCGCTCGAGCAGGCAGGGCTATCCGGGGCGGATGTTGATGAGGTGCTGATGGGCGTCGTGCTGCCCGCAGGCCTCGGGCAAGCGCCCGCCCGCCAGGCTGCGCATGGCGCCGGGGTGCCCTGGGGAGCGCCAGCGACCACCGTCAACAAGATGTGTGGCTCGGGCATGAAGGCCGTCATGCAGGGCTTTGACGGGCTGAAGGCTGGCAATGTGTCGATGGTGGTTGCGGGCGGCATGGAATCGATGACCAACGCCCCGCATCTGCTACCCTCAGGCCGTGGCGGGATCCGCATCGGCCATGGCCGGGTGCTCGATCACATGATGCTCGACGGCCTCGAGGACGCCTATGAGCCGGGCCGGGCCATGGGCACTTTCGCCGAGGATTGTGCCGAGAAATACCAGTTCACCCGCGAGATGCAGGACGAATACGCGCTCAAATCCCTCGCCAACGCGCAGGCCGCGCAAGCTGAGGGCAAGTTTGCCCGTGAAATCACGCCGGTGACGATCCAGACCCGCAAGGGCGAGGTGGTCATTGACAGCGATGAGCAGCCGCGCAACGCCCGCCCCGACAAGATCCCGCATCTCAAACCGGCGTTCAAGAAGGACGGCACGGTCACGGCGGCCAACGCCTCCTCGCTCTCGGATGGCGGCGCGGCGCTCGTCCTGATGCGTGCATCCGACGCGGAAAAGCGCGGCCTGCCGATCTGCGCCCGGATCCTCGCCCATGCCTCGCACGCCCAGGAACCCAACTGGTTCACCACCGCGCCGATCCCGGCGATGAACAAGGTGCTGGCCAAGCTCGGCTGGGGTATGGAGGACGTCGATCTGTGGGAGATCAACGAAGCCTTCGCCGTGGTGCCGATGGCGGCGATGTCGGAAATGGGGATCGCGCGCGACAAGCTCAACGTGCATGGCGGGGCCTGTGCGCTCGGCCATCCGATCGGAGCCTCGGGGGCGCGGATCCTCGTCACCCTGCTCAATGCGCTGGAGACCTATGACCTCAAGCGCGGTGTCGCCTCGCTGTGCATTGGCGGTGGCGAAGGCACGGCGGTCGCGATCGAGCGCGCCTGATCCGGTACGCTTTCGCGGCATCATACCCTCTCCTGCTGAGCGGGAGAGGGCACTGCGCTCACAAGAGCGCCGCTATTGCCGAACCGGCTCGATGCCCTGCGCGCGCAGCAAGGCCGGAACGCCCTGCGTGCCGACCAGGTGACCGGCCCCAACCCCGATGAAGATCTTGCCGCTTCCCGCCAGCATCTGCTTGATCTGCGCCGCCCAGGCCCGGTTGCGCCGCGTGAAGAGCGCGTCATAGACCTCCGGCGCCTGTGCTTCGTGATCAAAGATCTCTCGTGCCATCCCGTCGAGATCGGCGTTCAGCCAATGGACCATCAGCCTGTCGAGCGATTTGGGATCCTCGACCATGTCTTGCAGGGCCAGATCGAGGAAGGCTACTTCGGCCTTTGGCGACATGCCGGAGAGATAGCCGAGCTGCTGCTCGATCGTCTCCAGATATTGCATCGACGCCCCGCGGGCCTTTGCTTCGGCGCCGAGCACCTGCTCGACCCCGGCATCGGGCGAGGAGCCTTGCTTCTGAATCCAGGTGGCGCTCAGCACGATCCCAGCGAACCAGGGGCGGAACTGGTCGATCTGCTGGACGGGGATCCCGAGATCGGCCGAGACCCGTTGCAAGCGCTTTTGCCCGATGCGCGAGAGTTGCGAGGACAGCGTCTTGCCCGGCGCGTTGCGCGCGTATTGCGCCACATATCGCGCCGCAGCCGCCTCGCCCTGTGGGTCGGTCGGCGCCTCGAACACAAAGGTCTGTGCCTGGTTGATGGCCTGATCAAGCGCCGGGTAGCGCCAGGTCAGGCTCGGGTCGAGCATATGCACGGTGCCAAACAGCCAGATCTCGCTATCGGCATCGCTGATCTTCCACAGCGCCGGGCGCGCCAGCGTCGCCCCGGCCTGCCCATTCGGTGCGGTTTGTTGGGCGAGCGCCTGCGAGGCGAGCACGCCCAGCATCAGCAGCAACGCAATCACTATCCGCTTCATCGCAATCTCCCATTGACGCAAAGGCGCTCTGGCCGCTTTGCTCGGTCATACCGGGGACGGCCCTCATTGGGTAGAGGCGAGCGCCTCGTGCCCCGCGAAATCAGGCAAATACCAGCAAATATAAGATTGGGAGGGTCCATGGCGCAGCACATCACCAAATCGGTGGCCGAACTGGTGGCGCAAGCCAATGCCGTGATCGAGGAGATCAGCGTCGAGGACGCAAAGGCGCTCTATGGGCGCGAGGATGTGATCTTCGTCGATATCCGCGACATCCGCGAGCTTGGCAAGACGGGCCGGGTGCCCGGCGCCTTCCACGCCCCGCGCGGGATGCTTGAGTTCTGGGTCGATCCCGCCAGCCCCTATCACAAGCCGATCTTTGGCGAAGAGAAGACTTTTGTCTTTTTCTGCGCCGGTGGGCTGCGTTCGGCGCTGGCAACCAAGGCGGTGCACGATATGGGTCTGCGCCCGGTCAAGCATATCCGGGGCGGTTTTGGTGCCTGGAAGGAAGCCGGCGGCGCGGTCGAGGAACCGGCACCGATGCCGGGTAACTGAGGGTGCCCGCGCCGTTTCGGCGCATCTCGACATTCGCCGCGCGCTCGCCTATCACCGCGCGACAGATTTCCACCTTCCCGCAAAAAGGTCTTTTGCCCGTGTCCAAGCCCAGCAAAGTCGTCCTCGCCTATTCCGGTGGCCTCGATACCTCGATCATCCTCAAATGGCTCCAGGTCGAGTATGGCTGCGAAGTGGTGACCTTCACGGCGGATCTGGGCCAGGGCGAGGAACTGGGCCCGGCCCGCGACAAGGCGCGGCTGATGGGCATCCCCGAGGAAAACATCTTCATCGAGGATGTGCGCGAGGAATTCGTGCGCGATTTCGTCTTCCCGATGTTCCGCGCAAATGCGGTCTATGAGGGGCTGTACCTGCTCGGCACGTCGATCGCGCGGCCCTTGATCTCCAAGCGGCTGGTCGAGATCGCGGCACAGACCGGCGCCGATGCGATCGCCCATGGAGCGACCGGCAAAGGCAATGATCAGGTGCGATTCGAGCTGGCGGCCTATGCGCTCAACCCGGAAATCAAGGTGATTGCACCGTGGCGCGAATGGGATCTGACCTCGCGCACCCGGCTGATCGAATGGGCCGAGAAGCATCAGGTGCCGGTTCCCAAGGACAAGCGCGGCGAGGCGCCGTTTAGCGTCGATGCCAACCTTTTGCACACGTCCTCGGAAGGCAAGGTGCTCGAGGATCCGGCGGTCGAGGCCCCGGCCTATGTCTATCAACGCACCGTGGCGCCTGAAGAGGCGCCGGATACCCCCGAATATGTCGAGATCGGCTTTGAGCGCGGCGATGCGGTGTCGATCAATGGCGAGGCGCTCTCGCCAGCGGCTGTGCTGACCCGGCTCAATGAGCTTGGCGGCAAGCATGGCATCGGCCGACTCGATCTGGTGGAGGGGCGCTATGTCGGCATGAAGTCGCGCGGCATTTACGAGACCCCGGGCGGCACCATCCTGCTCGCGGCGCATCGCGGGATCGAGAGCATCACCCTCGATCGCGGCGCCGCGCATCTGAAAGACGAGCTGATGCCGCGCTATGCCGAGCTGATCTATTTCGGCTACTGGTTCTCGCCCGAACGCGAGATGCTGCAAGCGCTGATCGACAAGAGCCAGGAGCATGTAAGCGGCACCGTGCGGCTCAAGCTCTACAAGGGTTCGGCCGATGTGGTCGGGCGCTGGTCCGATCAGTCGCTCTATTCGGAGCAGCACGTGACCTTCGAGGACGACGCCGGGGCCTATGACCAGAAAGACGCGGCCGGTTTCATCAAAATCAACGCCCTGCGCCTGCGCCTGCTGGCCAATCAGGGGCGATCGAATTAAGTTGGGATGCGCCGCATGGCTTTGTCGGCGCGCGGGAGGCTGGAGCGTCAGTCTTCCGCGTATCGTCTTGCCTTTGATTTGTGAAACTCTAAAATCTTAGTCTTCAGAAAAGCGATTCTGTCATTTGCGCTGCTTAGTCTTTCGATATCTGATCCGTTTAGCTTGTACGCGAAAACACTATGCTGCAGGTTGCTGCCAAGGTGGTGAAAATAACCGTCAAATCTTGTCGGAAACCGTGAGTTTCCGATTTCGAACTGAATCTCTCCAATGCCTTCGTTCTTTACGCTTGATGAATAGGCCTTATCGTAAATCGTCATCTCTTTCTCGGATGTCGCTTCAGTTTTGTCACTTTCTGCTGGAAAATCTGCGCTATTGGGCCTTCTGTGGTGGTCGTAGAAATAAATCAGAGATGGCCACTCGATAACAATATTTCTAGATTTGAAAATTCCGGATGGTTTTATGTCGATGCTTTTTGATTGAGGTTTGTCGATATTATCAGTGAATCCGTAGCTATAATTTATTCCCGATATCGTTAATCCTCCTGAATCCCCTCTGATGCATACTACGGCAATCGCTTGATCTCCATCTGGCGCTTGTACATCTTCAATCCAAACTCCTTCGATGTACGAGCTTCCAAGTAAAGCCTTTCGCACAATCTTGGTCGATGAAAAAAATGGGGCAATCAGAAATTCTACTAGAAACCAATTAGACAGAGCCAGTATGAAAAAAAGTAGGCTCTCCCAAATTGCATAGTTATGCTGGGTTGCATCCGATATCTCGCTCCTTATGAAGGTAAAAGAAAAACCTAGCAGAACAAAATAAACTGCGCTCGAGAACGATGAAAATCGTGAATAAGGGTTCATGCGTGTCGCTCCGAGGTGAGCTTGGATAAGGCACTACATATTCCTACGTACACAATGGTTGCACGTAGCACAAACCTGATGTGCTGTAAGAATCTTTTGAATTGCCCACCAATGTGTGCTCGGGACCCATTCAATTGCTTATCCCAACATCCCCTGAAGCTCACGCCACTCACCGGCTGAGAGGCCACTGGTTTCTTTCGTAACCTCTTCACCGGCCAGCATCCGCTTCACGACCGCAAGTGCAGGGCCGGAGAGATGCGCGGCGTTTTGGCGGTAGTCTTCATAGGCTTCAAAGGCGTGCGGGACCCAGTCCTTCACCACCTCAGCGATCGCGTCGGCATAGACGCGGATCTCGTATTGGGCATGGGCATCGGCGCGCAGATGCAGGAAGTGGAAGAGGTTGTGCAGATCCACCTTCCAATACCACTGGGTATAGGCGTTGAGCGTCAGGTTCATCCGCGCCAGCTCCCGCGCCAGCCCTGAGCGCTCGGGGTCGATCGCCTCGCCGCCGCGCTCATTGAGCATCTCTTCGTAATGCGCATAGGTGAGCGCCGCATCGGCGCGCAGCAGCTCGAGCACCCGGGCGGCCTCCGCCCCCTCGAGCACCGCGCCGCGGCCCTGCCGGTTATCCTTTGATTGCGCGGCCAGATGCTCGGGCGAGGGAATATAGACCTCGCTATCCATGATCGAGTAGCGGGCCGAGTATTCGTTCACATTGGCTGTGCGGTGGCGGATCCATTGCCGGGCGACGAAGATCGGCAGCTTCACATGCAGCTTGATCTCGCACATCTCGAACGGGGTCGAGTGCCAGTGCCGCATCAGATAGCGGATCAGGCCGCGATCATCGCGCGCCGCCTTCGTGCCGCGGCCATAGGAGACCCGCGCCGCCTGCACGATCGCCGCGTCATCGCCCATATAGTCGATCACGCGGACAAAGCCGTGATCGAGCAGCGGCGTGGCGGTGTAGAGATGCTTCTCGATGCCGGGAGCGGTGGCGCGCAGGGTCGCTTGCGGCTCTGCCCGCTGGGCCTCGATCTCGGCAATCTGCTCTGGGGTGAGGGCCATGGCGGAGGTTCCTGTACTCGATGAAGCGTTTTTGATAGGTCAGGACACCACATATAGCGGTGTCTTGGGCGGGGCAACCGCTATTCGCCCGAGAGGCTGCGGCGCAGGCGCTTGACCCGCTTGCGCACCGAGCGCGCGAGGCGCTGGCTGAGGGTGCGGGCCTTTTCCGGCTTGGTCGGATCATGCACATGGCGCGCATCGCCGGCATGACAGACCGCCGGATCCTCGAGATTGGCCATGCGGAACCCCGATTTCTTGAACGCGTAGGACACGTCTTCCTCGCCGCCCAAGGGGGCGAAGGGCATATGCGCCTGCGCATCGGATAGCCGCCGCAGGCCGGGATTGAAGGAATAGCTGAAATACTCGGGATGCAGCGCCGGATCATAGGCGAAATAGCCGATCTCCCCGAGCTGCGGGTCCTGGAGCTGCGCACCCGGCAGCCCGCGCACCAGCGGGTTGAGCTCGGCGCGCGGGCGCAGGCCGATCATGCTCACATCGGGCCGTGCGTCGAGCAGCGCGCGGCTTTGCGCCAGAAACCCGGAGCGCAGGAAGGTCCAGTCATCCTCGCAATGGAAGATGTAGGGGGTCGTGACTGTCCCATAGGCCCGGTCGATCGCTGCCATCTGCCCCAGTTGCGGGCGGTTGAGGATGAAGTCGAACGGCGCGCGCAGGCCGTCCATCGCCTCCTCGACCGCCGCGTCGCCGCTATCCTCGATGATCAGGAACCGCGTCGGCGGCACATCGGCAAAGCGCAGGAAACTTTCCACCGTCGGGCGCAGCAGATCGAAGCGCGCGCAGGAGGTGAGAACGACGGTGTACTCGAATGAAGGCAAGACGGTTGAAGGCGTGACGGTTGCGGGCATGGCGGTGATCCTGACAGGCGGCGGCGCCGGTGCCCTGACCTACCACGCTGTCGGCGGCTTGCAAGCGTGCCGGGCGATTGCGCGCTGGCCTGTCGCGCATTCATCGCTATTTACGGGAGGAGGGCATTCCAAACCGGAGAGGACCAAGATGGCCATTCAATATCTGCACACCATGGTTCGGGTTCGCGATATCGAGCAGAGCAAGCGTTTTTACTGCGACCTGCTGGGGCTGGAGGAAGTGCGGCGCAAGGATCTGACGGCGGCCAAGGCGACGCTGGTGTTTCTCGCCCCGCCGGGGGGCGGGCCGGGCAGCGAGATCGAGCTCACCTATAATTGGGACAGCGAAGAAGTCTATGAGACCGGGCGCTCCTGGGGGCATCTGGCCTATCGCGTCGACAATATCTACGAGACCTGCCAGCGGCTGATGGATGGCGGCGTCACCATCAACCGCCCGCCGCGCGATGGCCGGATGGCCTTCGTCAAATCGCCCGACGGTGTCTCGGTCGAGCTGTTGCAGGCCGGCGATGCGTTGCCCCCACAAGAGCCCTGGGCGAGCATGGAGAATACCGGCACCTGGTAGGCTCGTCCTCTGGTGACCTTTCGCGGCACATTCGCGCGCGATTCGTGACGGCAAAGCGCCAGATTGGCGCTTTCCTTGCATCCATCTCGCTCCGGCGCTTGGCAATGTAGCTCTGTTCGCGTCAAGTCACTGTGTATGAGAGGGCGCTTGGAGCGCTGCGTTATGGCGAAGTCGGATCTGGAACAGGCGGATGCAGGGGATCCGGCCGCGGCTCAAGTGAGCTGGGTCTGGGATCCGCTGTCGCTCAGGATCGTTGCGGCTTCTGGGGCGGCTCTTCGCTATTGGCGGGTCGAGAAGCTGAGCGATCTCAAGGAGCGTGATTTCGCGGCCGATATGCCGATGGTGGCGGCTCTTTCCAGGATCGATGCGATGCTGGCAGAGGGGGAGAAGCGCCTTGATCTGCTGCCCCTTTATGAGCAAGCCCCGCAACCGGTCAGCGTGCGCAAGGTCATCGGCATAAAGGGCCGTCTGTGCCTGCAAGTCTCGGTACTCACAGCGCTCGACGAGACGGCGACGGCGCTGTTGCGGCTGCAAATGGCTTTCGACGGGACCGTTGTGCCCTCGCTGCTTCTGACCGGGGGCGGGGAGGCGCTCTTGGCCAATTCGGCGGCGCGGCTCGCATTCGGTACGATCGCCGGTCTTTCGGAGTTGCTTACGGAGCCTGTCGGCTGTGATGCGGCGCTGGCCGAGGCACTCTCCCATGGCAGCTTCAGTCTTCGCAGCGCCTTTGCGACCCGCTCGGGCCAGCAGTGTTATCGGATGTCCTTGCGCCGGTTGTGGGACCCGGCCTTGCAGGGCGCGACGATTCTGGCGCAGTTCCTGCCGATCGCTATAGCGGGCGAATCAGGAGGCGATGCTGACCTGACTGCCGCTGATCCGGGGGCGGACTTGCTTTCGATCTTGCCGCAGGGGGCGGCAGTTTTTGCCGAAGATGATCTGCGCCTGTTGTTCGCCAATGCGCCCGCACAGCGTGCCTTCGAGCAAGCAAACCCGACCGGGGTCGATAGTCTGCTCGATCTCGCTCCCAGCCAGGCACGGCAGATCGAAAAGGCGCTTATCGCGCTCCGCCGTAATCCCGGTGTGCCGGTGTCGCTGGAAATTGCACCTGAAGCGGCTCGTGAGGGGCTGCGCGCGCAGATTGCCTCCCATTTCTGGCAAGGCGAGCGCGCACGGCTGCTGCTCTTGTCAGCCGCTGAACCGCCCGCTGAAGAAAGCGCCGTTGAGACGCCGGTTCTCGTGCAAGCGCAGGATACACAGACACTGGAGACGCAGGCACTAAAGACTCTGGCACTTGAGACTCTTGGGGCGCTCGTCCTGCGTTTGAGCGAAAACGGCATCATCGCGCAGATCGATCAGGCGCCGGGGGATCTCGAGGTTGAGGCCCTGATTGGCGAGAAGCTCACGGATTGGCTCGATCCTTCGTCAGCCGAGCGCTTCAAGATTGCGCTCAACCGGTTGTCGCGTGGCCTGTCTCCGGCTTCCTTCGATGCCCTTCTGTCGCTTGGGCAGGCGCAGTTTGCCGGGCAAGGGCATCTGTTCGCCGTGGCTCCCCATATGGGTGCGCATTACGGGCTCCTGCTGGTGCCGGGGATGCGGGCGGTGGAGAGCGCCGGTGATGCCTTGCGGGCTCTGCCGAGCGCCGCGATGCAGGAGGCGCGGCTCGATGAGGTCGCGCTGGTCAGCCATGAGCTGCGCACCCCGCTCAACACCGTGCTCGGCTATGCCCATCTGGTCCGGCGCAATTTGCCCGATCGCGCCGATCTGACGGAGGCAAGGGCGCATGTCGAGACCATTCTGGAAACCGCTCACTATATGGAGCGGGTGCTCTCGATGCTGCTGGAGCAGAAAAAGTCCCGGATCTCGGTCGCGCTGGCGGATCGGCAGCCGGTGGATCTGGAGCAGATCGTGGCGTTGGTCTGCCATGGGCTTGCCCCAGAGATTGCGCGGCGATCCCTGCATCTGAGCGTCGATGCGCAGCCCGATCTGCCGGATCCGGTGGCCGAACCCCAGGCCCTGCGCCAGGCCCTCACCGATATCATGGCCAACGCGGTGAAATACACCGACCCCAATGGCACTATCGCCCTCACGCTTGCTCAGGAGGATGACGGCGCGATCTCGGTCGAGATCGCCGATCATGGCCCGGGCATGACCCGCGAGGAGCTGGAGATCGCCCTTGCCCCCTTTGGTCGCCCGACCTCGCGCCGTGACGCGCGGCGGCGTATCGCGACCGGGATCGGGCTTGGCCTGCCCTTCGCGCGTAGCCTGATCGAGGCGATGGGCGCGCGTTTCGAGATCGATAGCGTGCGCGGGCTCGGCACCACGGTCCGCATTCTCTTCGACGCGCCGCAGGAGCTGGATGCGCCCTTGTTGATCGCCCGCGATTAGGTCATGGACTCATAAGTGGCGCTGATGTCAGCCGACTTCAGGGGCTTGTCCGGCCAGAGATCGACGCGTAGTCGGTGTGGCCCACCGTCAAGCGTCGATGACGACGCCGACGAGCCCCTGAAGGCGGCCTTTCAGGTGCCGCAGAGCTGGCTCTGC
>JALEFY010000028.1 GCA_022760435.1 Neomegalonema sp. | reverse complement strand
TATCGACCGCAACGCCAAAGCGGCTGCGGCAGCGCGGCGCTCCCGCCAATAGCAGGGTGGCCCCGTCGCCCCTCATTGCAGGTCACCCCTGACTTCCCGGTCGCAGCCGCATCCGCCAGGAGCCGCCCCGCCCCGCTTTCTCGCCGCGCGATCGCACGCTTGAACCGGGGCGCGAGCGTCGGATCTCCCGGCTCAGCAGCAGAACCGGCACCAACCCCACCGCCACAATCGCAAGCGACGGGGTTGAAGCCTGAAGCAGGCGCTCATCGGCAGCCAGGCGATAGGCCTGCACAGCCAGCGTATCGAAGTTGAATGGCCGCATGATAAGCGTCGCGGGCAATTCCTTCATCACATCGACGAAGACGATCAGCCCCGCCGTGAGCAACCCACCGCGCAACATCGGCAGATGCACCCGGGTCAGCACACCGCTTGCGGTCTCGCCCAGGGCGCGGGCGGCGTAATCCATCGACGGGGTGACCTTCGACAAGCTCGCCTCCACCGTCTGCAAGGCAACCGACATGAACCGCACCATATAGGCGAAGACCAGCAGCCCGAGCGAACCGGTCAGCAGCAGACCCGTGGAGATACCGAAAACCTCTCGCATCCAGGCATCAAGCGCATTGTCAAACGCGGCGAGCGGGATCAGCAAGCCCACCGCGATCACGCCGCCTGGCACCGCATAGCCGAGCGAGGCCAGTTGATTGGCGCTGCGCGAGATCGGCCCGGGCCGCAGCCGCGCGGCATAGGCGAGCAGGATCGCCACCAGAACAGTCAGCACCGCCGCAATGGAGGCCAGCGTCAAGGAGTTGAGCGCATAGCCGATATAGCGCTTGCCAAACAGCGTATGCCCCCCCTCAAGCGACATCGCGGTCAGCACCAGCAGCGGCAGCACAAAGCCCAGCACCACCGGCGCCAGGCACAGCCCGAACGCCGCCCAGCGGTGCCAGCCGGTCAGCTCTTGCGAGCGGATCTCGGAAAAGCGGGCGTTATTGGCCTGAAACCGCGCCGCGCGGCGCTGGGTGCGCTCCAGCGCGATCAGCACCAGCACGAAGGCGAGCAGGCAAGTGGAGAGCTGCGCCGCCGCAACCCGGTCGCCCATCGAGAACCAGGCCCGGTAGATGCCGGTGGCGAAGGTCTCGACCCCGAAATGGGCCACCGTACCGAAATCGGCCAGAGTCTCCATCAGCGCCAGCGCCACCCCGGTGGCCAGGGCCGGGCGCGCCATCGGCAAAGCGACGCGCCAGAAAACACCCCAGGCATTGGCGCCCAGCGTGCGCGAGACATCGAGCGCGCAGATCGATTGCTGCAAGAACGCCGCGCGCCCCAGCAGATAGACATACGGATAGAGCACCAGCACCAGCATCAGCGCCGCGCCCTCGAGCGAGCGCACTTCGGGAAACCAGTAATCGCGCGGCCCCCAGCCCATCAAGGCCCGCAAGCCGCTTTGCACCGGGCCGGGATGGTCGAGAAAATCGGTATAGGCATAGGCGAGCACATAGGCGGGAAAGGCGAGCGGCAGCGCCAGCGCCCATTCAAAGATCCGCCGTCCCGGAAAACGATACATCGTCACCAGCCATGCAGCGCCAGTGCCCACCATCGCAGTCCCGACCGCCACCAGCACCCCGAGCAGCAGCGTGTTGACGGCGTAGCGGGGCAGCACCGTCGCCATCAGCGAGGCCCAGGCCCCTTCCCCGCTTTGAAAGATCGAGATCGCCACCGCCAGGATCGGCGCCACGAACAGCAGCGCCAGCAAGGCAGCAACGAAGGTCAGAGCCGACACATCGCGCGCCCGCCACCCGGCCAGCGCCCGCCGCAAGGCAGCGCCCTGGCGCGTGAAGAATTGCAGGGGCATGGGCGATGCCGACATCGCTTGTCTCCTTCGTGTTGCAGCATGCGTCCGCCTTGCGGCCTGTGTGCCTATTCTGCCTTGCCCGGTAAAAGCGGCCCGGATGGGGCGCGGGGCCGGCGACGCAGGCTCCAACAGGTATGATGACGCGGCGCCTTTGGCCACTTCTTTCAACTGTCACACATGCGCATGCAGCGATGCACGGCTTTGAGCGACAGATTAAGCATCGCTGATAGAGCCCTAAAAATATTAGAAGGTTTCTGCGGCCCCGTCACAGTTGCCCTGATCCGCAGACACGTTATAAGCGCGGCGAGACGGTGGGATCAGGCGCGTTTCTTGCTTGCCCGCCGATCGGGTGTCGGCGGATCCATGGCCCTATTGCCGGGGGCCCTTCGACGACAGGATAGGGAGTGCGCATCGGCGCCCTTTTACCGGGGCTCGACGCCTCGGGGTAGTGTACGCAAAATCAGGAGACCAGACATGGCAGTCAAGGTAGCGATCAACGGGTTCGGGCGCATCGGCCGGAACGTTCTGCGGGCGATCATCGAATCGGGCCGCACCGATGTGGAAGTTGTAGCGATCAACGATCTGGGTCCGGTCGAGACCAACGCCCATCTGGTGCGCTATGACAGCGTGCATGGCCGCTTCCCGGGCGAAGTGAAGGTCGATGGCGATACCATCGATGTTGGCCGCGGCCCGATCAAGGTCACCGCGATCCGCGATCCGAAGGAACTGCCCTGGGGCGATGTCGATATCGCGATGGAATGCACCGGTATCTTCACCGATCGCGAAAAGGCGGCAATGCATCTGGAGAACGGCTCCAAGCGCGTGATCGTCTCGGCCCCGGCTTCGGGCGCAGACAAGACCATCGTGTATGGTGTGAACCACAGCGCGCTGACCGGCGATGACAAGGTCATCTCGAACGCGTCCTGCACCACCAACTGCCTGGCACCGGTGGCCAAGGTCCTCAACGACGCCATCGGCATCGAAAAGGGCTTCATGACCACCATCCACAGCTATACCGGCGATCAGCCGACGCTCGACACCATGCACAAGGATCTCTACCGCGCGCGCGCAGCCGCGACTTCGATGATCCCGACCTCGACCGGCGCGGCCAAGGCCGTGGGTCTGGTGCTGCCCGAGCTCAATGGCAAGCTGGACGGCGTCGCGATTCGCGTGCCGACCCCGAATGTCTCGGTCGTGGACTTCAAGTTCAACGCCTCGCGCGCAACCTCGGTCGAGGAAGTGAACGAAGCGCTCAAGGCCGCCGCAAACGGCCCGCTGAAGGGTATTCTTGGCTTCACCGAAGACAAGCTGGTCAGCCAGGATTTCAACCACGACCCGCACAGCTCGATCGCGCATCTCGATCAGACCAAGGTCATGGACGGCACCCTGGTGCGCGTTCTGTCCTGGTATGACAACGAATGGGGCTTCTCGAGCCGCATGAGCGACACCGCCGTCGCCTTCGCGAAGACCATCTGAGCCTGAACAGGCTTTTGCGTCGACAAATGGAAGCGCCCGGTCACTGTGCCGGGCGTTTCATTCTTCCCAGAGCCGAGCCAGGCCAAGGGGCACCGCGTCAAAGGGCGGCGCTACAACCGCCTCCTCGCCGCTGAAGGCCGCAAAGCGCAACCAACGGCGCTCGCGAAGCTCGAAGATCTCCAGCGTCCCAGCCTCCGGGTCGATGATCCAGTACCAGCCGACGCCCCATTCCGCGTAGATATCAGCCTTGCGCCCCCGATCACGTCTCAATGTCCCCGGCGAGAGCACCTCGCAAACCCAATCGGGTACGCTGTCGAACCAGGCTGTCTGAGGCAGTTCGCGCAGCCTCTCCACCCGCCATCCGGCCAGATCGGGGACGATCACCTGAGCGTCGACATGGATCTCGGGTTCGAAGATGATCCGCCAACCGCCCGGCCCACCGGCTCCGACATCAAAGGGGCCACCCAGATGCGCCATCAGACGAGAGACGAGGACCGCGTGCCGAGGACGCGGGCGGGGCTGCGTGACCAGACCGCCATCGATCAGTTCCGCAATCAGATGGTCCGGTACCGCGCAAAGATCAGCATAAGTCGCGCGCGGCAGATCCGCATCCGCCATCAGAGCCTCCAATTCTTGCCCCCTTCAAGAATAGGGGCAAGAGAGCGACATTGAAAGCCATCCGATGCCCCCCCCTGCGACCCAAATAGCACGTCGTCCGCGCGCGATCCGCGCTTAACGATTAGCAATGCGTTGGCTGCCTTCTCGCGGCCCAGAGAATCGGCTAAGCGGTGTGCATGAGCGAAGAAACCGATCAGCCCCTATTCATCGAGGAAGCCCTCAGCGAGGCCAATGTGCCCCCGGCGCAGTGCTGCCTTGCCTGCGGCTACCGGCAATTCTCGGTTGCCAATGGCATGGAGGATCTGGCGGATGAGCATTTCAGCGTCGAGTACAAGATCTTCGAGGAAATCGAAGGCCAGGCCGTCGCCTATCTCGAGGGCGTGAGCTTCGACGAATATGTCCATGTCTTCACCTGCCTGCGCTGCGGCCATCAGGAGACGCATTTCCTGCCCCCGATCAGCCCGCCCTTGCGGACTCACTGATTTGCGCTTCCTGCGCTGATTTGCAGCGCGTTTTCTGCGCCTTCCGCCTTCCCATTTGGCCCGATTTTCGCGACAAAGCGCTCGAAACAGCTCCTCCGTTTCGAAATCGACACAGGTTCGAAATCGGCAAGGGTTGTCCAGTGTTGAACATCAAGCGTGGGACATCATGGCGTATAAAACTCTCGATGATCTGGACCTCTCCGGCAAGCGTGTGCTCTGCCGTGTCGATATCAATGTACCGGTCGAGGGCGGCCGCGTGACCGATGCCACCCGCATCGAGCGCATCGTGCCAACCATCCGCGACATCCTGGGCAAGGGCGGTCGCCCGATCCTGCTCGCCCATTTCGGTCGCCCGAAAGGTCAGGTGGTGCCGGAGATGTCGCTGGCGGTGGTCAAGGACGCGCTGAGCGAGCAAGTCGGCGCGCCGGTGGTCTTTGCCTCCGATTGCATCGGGGAAGCCGCTGCCGCCGCCATCAACGCCCAGCAACCGGGCGAAGTCGTGCTGCTCGAAAACACCCGCTTCCACGCCGGTGAAGAGAAGAACGATCCGACCTTCGCCGCCGCGCTGGCGGAAAACGGCGATGTTTATCTGAACGACGCCTTCTCGGCCGCGCACCGCGCCCATGCGTCCACCGAAGGGCTCGCCAAGCTGCTCCCCGCCGCCGCGGGCCGCACGATGCAGCAAGAGCTCGAAGCGCTCGACAAGGCGCTGGCCAATCCGCAAAAGCCGGTGATCGCGGTCGTTGGCGGGGCCAAGGTTTCGACCAAACTCGACCTGCTGGGCAACCTGGTGCCGAAGGTCGATCAGATCGTGATCGGTGGCGGCATGGCCAACACCTTCCTCGCCGCGCAAGGCAAGCCGGTTGGCAAATCGCTGTGCGAGCATGATCTGGCCGATACCGCGCGCGAGATCATGGCCAAGGCCGCCGCATCGGGCTGCGAGATCGTGCTGCCGGTCGATGTCGTCGTGGCACGCGAGTTCAAGGCTGGCGCCGAGAACGAGACCGTCGCCGCCGATGCCTGCCCGGCGGATGCCATGATCCTCGACGCTGGCCCGGCCACCGTCGCCGAGCTCGAAAAGCGCTTTGACAGCGCGAAAACCATCGTCTGGAACGGCCCCCTGGGCGCGTTCGAGATCGAGCCCTTCGACATGGCAACCAATGCCGCCGCCAAGAAAGCCGCTGCACTCGCGGCCTCCGGCGCGGTGATGGCGGTCGCGGGCGGCGGCGATACCGTTGCCGCGCTCAACGCATCGGGCTCGGCGGAGAAATTCTCCTATGTCTCGACCGCAGGCGGCGCGTTCCTCGAATGGCTCGAGGGCAAGACCCTGCCCGGCGTCGCGGCGCTCGAAGGCTAAACACAGCGTACCAAAAACTACGCTGAGACAATCTGCACAAGGGCCGCGACATCGGCGGCCCTTGGTTTCTCCTCGGTATCACCCCATTTTTGCAGTGCAACGGCGTGAGCCAAGGGCTTCTGGCCCAAGCGCTTCTGGCCAATGACTCGGCCAAGACCAAGGCTCTTTTTTTTGGGATGATGAGGAACGGGACATGCGCCCCACGATTTTCGCCATCGCTATTCTGACCCTCGCCGCCGCTGCACTGGCGGAGACCTATGCCCATCAGACGCCGCCGAGTTTTACCCGCGGCGAAGCCCTGACGCTGGCCCTGCCCCGTCATTCGGAGGATGCGCATAGCGGTGCCGCGCTCAATCAGGAACTGCGGCTCACTCTGGCCCCTGCTCAGCGCGATCTGGGCGACACACCGGATGCGCTTCCCAGCTATGAGAACCAGGATCTGCTCGATACACCGGAGATCCGGCGGCAGGCCGAAGAGCTATTGCGCCGCCGCTAAGCGCGCGACCAGGGCATCAAGCCGGGCGCTGTTCACTCCCATATCACTATAGCCATAGATCGAGCGCGAATAGAGCGCGGCGAAGACCGCGCCTTGCCGCTCGATCGTCTGGACGGTGAGAAGATCCGGGTACCCCATCAGCGATGATCGAATGACGAAACTGGCGCGCTCGGCACCATCGGGAAGGGTCTCGCGCGCCAGCAGCACGCCGCCCAGCTCCCCTTCAATGATCGGCAGCAAGAGCGCAATTCCCGCGCGATGCGTTGCGGCCGCAAGCTCGGGGCTGACATGGGTGGCGGGCACAGCGCCCGAGATCCCTTCGGGCAAGGCCAGCGCCCAATTCGGGCTCGAGCGCCCGGGCACGCTGAGCGGATCGACCTGCGCCTGCCCGGCATCGATCGGCGCGAGCCGCACATAGGCCGCGATCGCCAGTGGCAAGGCGATCACCAGCACCAGCAACACATAGAACAGGGTCCGGATCATTCGGCAGCCACCGAGCCACGCGCCTTCTCGGCGTCAAGCTCGGCCTGTCTTTTCTCGGCAGCCTCTTCGATCAGCGCCACCAGATGATCGACCATGCCAGCATTGTCCATCTTGTGGTCCTGCACGCCGGAGACATAGACCATCCCCGATCCGGCGCCGCCACCGGTGAAGCCGAAATCGGTCTCCCGCGCTTCGCCCGGCCCGTTCACGACGCAGCCGATGATCGACAGGGTGAGCGGTGTCGAGACATGCGCCAGCCGCTCTTCGAGGATGCCGACCGTCTTGATGACGTCAAAGCCTTGCCGCGCGCAGGAAGGGCAAGAGATGATCGTCACGCCCTTGTGGCGCAAATTCAGCGACTTGAGGATGTCAAACCCGACCTTCACTTCCTCCACCGGATCGGCGGAGAGCGAGACCCGCAGCGTGTCCCCGATCCCGGACCAGAGCAGCATCCCGAGCCCGATCGAGCTCTTGACCGTACCGGCGCGCAGGCCCCCGGCCTCTGTCACTCCCAGATGCAGCGGGTAGTCGCAGACCTCGGCGAGCTGCTGATAGGCCGCGGCGGTCAGGAACACGTCCGAGGCCTTCACGCTGATCTTGAAGGCGTGAAAATCGTTATCCTCGAGGATGCGGGCATGCTCCAGCGCGCTCTCGACCATCGCTTCGGGGCAAGGCTCAGCGTATTTGTCGAGCAGGTGCTTTTCGAGCGAGCCGGCATTGACCCCGATGCGCATCGAGCAGCCGTGATCCTTGGCCGCCTGTACGACCTCGCGCACCCGCGCGGCATCGCCGATATTGCCCGGATTGATGCGCAGGCAAGCTGCCCCGGCCTCGGCGGCCTCGATGGCCCGGCGATAATGGAAATGGATGTCCGCGACGATCGGCACATCGACGGCGCGCACGATCTCACGCAGCGCGGCGGTGCTGGCCTCGTCGGGGCAGGAGACGCGGACGATATCGGCTCCGGCCTCGGCGCAAGCCTGAACCTGGCGGATGGTGGCCTGCGCGTCCGAGGTCAGGGTATTGGTCATGGTCTGCACGGAGATCGGCGCATCGCCGCCCACCGCCACCGGTCCGACCATCACCTGCCGGCTCTTGCGGCGCTCGATATCTCTCCAGGGGCGGATGCTCATGCTTGGATGCTCACCTTCGGCAGCGAAATTGAACCTTTACGATTTGTCGGGGAATGTAACGCCAAGCCCGCCGAACGCAAGCCGGGCGCGGCGATCCGAGCAGCGGATTCCCGGCAACCGGGTCTCGGCATTACTCCGCCCCGCCATCCTCGGCATTCTGCCGCAACCAGGAGGCGCGGCTACGCTCGGTCTGCACGAAATCAAGCGCCATGCTCTCGGGGATCGTACCGGGCGACAGCGAGAGCGTGCGCACCGTGCCGGAAGCCGCGATCGGGCCGTAGGCATTATTTTCGTGCAGCAGATAGAGCGCGCCCGCATTGCCGGTCTTGAGGGTCAGGGGCCCTTGATCGCGGGGCAGCTCGACGACATCGCCGCCATTCATCACCCGCTCGAACAGCGTCACCCCGGCCTCGGAGGTGACCCGAACCCAGGTCTCATCCGTCGCCGTCAAGCCAAATCGGACATCACGAACCGGCACGCCAGACGCTGCCCGCGCCGGGCTTTCCGGCTCCATCGGCACGATCGTCGCCATGGGCAAATCGGCGAGCTCGGATGAGCTTTGGCTCGGATTTGCCGCGCCCGGCGCATGGGCGATGCGTTGTTCGGGCTCCGGATCCGCGGCCTGTGCGGGCAGGCTGGCGCTATCGGGGTGAGATGTCGATGGCTGCGAAAGAACAGTGCCGTCTGCCTCGCCGATGCCCTCTCCCAAACTCGGCAGCTCGGCCTCGTTGCCGCTCTCAATGTCGGAACCGGTCTCGACATCGACCACGCGATCGAGCGACCCGGTGTCGCCGACCCGGTTCAGATCCTCAAGCGGCGCCGACTGCCCGATGCTGACATCGCGCAAGGGGCCGTCCTTGGGCGATTGCAGGGACGGATCGAGCCGACCCAAAGCGCCGCCCTCATCATACGCATCCGCCGCCGGGCGGGCCACGCTCGGCACGGCGCCGAGACTGTCGCGGCGCTCGACCAATGTGATATTGTCATTCGGATCCGCCTCGATCTGCTGCACCGAATGCAGGATCGTCCAGGCGCCATAGCCAAGGCCGATCACTACGGCGACCGAAGCCAGCATCATTGCCGCAGCCCCGATGCCCTGCCAGGGGTTGCGCTCCACCACCGGTTTGGGCCGCACCACCGGCACCGCCCGCGAGCTGCCCGCGCCCGGCCCGAAAGGGGTCGAGACCTGAGGCCGTGCCTGCGCCGTGCGCGCGGCCGAGATGGCGGCACGCTCACGCCGCTTTGGCTCGGAAGGGGCAGAGCTCTCACCGGTCTTGGCGGACAGCTCACGACCGAATTTCGCCAATACCTGCTCGGGCGTCAGCTCGAGATTCGCCGCCATGTAATGGGCATAGCTGCGCACATAGCCGGGAAGATACGCCGGACCGGGCAATGCGCCGGGGTCCACATCCTCGATCGCCTTCAGATAGCGCGCCTTGATCCGGATCGCCGCCTCAATGTCCTCGAGCGACAGCCCGCCCATCGACGCACGCGCACCGCGAAACAGGTTGCCGATCGGCTCATCACGCAAGAACTGGTCGTGGATAGCGCCGGGGTCCCCCCCGACGCTCGGCTCTATCGCGATTATGTCAGCCCGATCTTTCGTCGAACCTGTCATTACGAAGCCCTCATTCGCGCGCATGGGCACGCCTCTCCTCGCTTCGCCCCTCATTCCTGGCCGATTTTGGTGCAGCGCACTGGCCAACATGCGAAAATCTTGCCAGCGCCGCGTCACAATCCCCGAACCAGCACCCCATTGTTCATCACAAGTGCTGCATCTTGCCGTTCTGCTGCCTCAACGGCATCCCTCACGCAGAGTAGACAAGTCTTTGCGGTTTCTGTCTCGAATATCCCGAACCAAGGCAAGCATTTTAAGGAACTGCATCAGCCGCTGTCTCATGATTACCACGCTGTACACGCAAACAGAAGCCCTCCTGCGATCCGCGCCATGCGAGCAGGGGTGAACTGATCTGCGCTGCGCTTCGTAGGTGGGGAAAGGCTCAAGCGCCCCGCCCTGCCCTGCCCCGCCCGGCCCCGATCGAAGGCATGTCCATGATGTTACAGCCCTATCTGATCACCCTGATCGCCGCCCTGTGCTGGTTCCTGCTCTTGTGGCCGCTCTCACTGGCGCGGCGCGATGTCAGCCTGGTCGATCTGGTCTGGGCACCGGGATTTGCGATCATTGCGCTGATGGCCTGGGCGATGAACGGCGCGCCCGACGACCCGCGATCCTTGACGCTTCTGGGGTTGATTGGCGCCTGGTCCTTACGTCTTGGCGCGCTCATGATCGGGCGCAAATGGCATGAATGGTCCTTGCCCATCCCCGATCGCGAGGATCCGCGCTATCAGGACTTGCGCGCGGCCTGGGAGCCCGGTTTCTGGTGGAAAAGCGCCCTGCTCGTCTTTGCGCTGCAAGCGGTGATCCAATGGGCGCTCACCTTGCCGCTGCAATCTGCCCTTGCCGCACCCCAAGCGCGCTTTGGCTGGCTCGAGATCATCGGGCTGAGCCTTGCGGTCTGCGGGCTGATCCTTGAGAGCTTGAGCGATTGGCAATTGAGCCGGTTCAAGCAGCAACACGGGCATCGCGCCTTGATGCGCTCGGGACTTTGGTCGCTCTCGCGCCACCCCAATTATCTGGGCGAGATTGTCTTTGTCTGGGGATTGTGGCTGCTCGCCCTGCCCGCCGCTGGATGGTGGACGGTTTGCGCGCCGCTCCTGATGAGCTTGTTGCTGCGCTATGTCTCGGGCGTTCCGGCCGTCGAGGATCACCTGCGCCGTACCCGGCCGGGCTATGCCGCCTATCAGGATCAGGTCCCGATGCTGGTGCCGCGCCTCTCTGCCCTCTTCAAACGACAAAGACCGGCCTGACAGGGGCCGGTCTCATGCTTCGTGCCTTGTTGGCTCAGTAAATGTAGCGGATCTGCCCGCGCCAATAGAGCTCCAGCTCGCGCATGCCCTTGCGCATGACTTCGATCTTCTCGATCTCATCACCGATCATCTCGGTGAACGCCTTGGCATGGCGCAGATGCAACCCGGCGACAATGTCATGGATCTCCCGCCCCTTTTGCGTCAGGCGCAACAGCACCGAGCGGCGGTCCTTCTCATTGCGCTCCTGCTCGAGAAACCCGCCCTCGACCAGTTTCTTTACGTTGTAGGAGACGTTCGAGCCCTGATAGTAGCCGCGGCTGCGCAGCTCACCCGGGGTCACCTGGTCTTCGCCGATATTGAACAGCAGCAGCGCTTGCACGCTGTTCACCTGCACATTGCGCAATTGCTCGAATTCATCCTTGATGACGTCGAGCATCAGACGATGCAGCCGCTCAATGGATCCGAGGAGTTCGAAATACCCTTCATATGCCTTGACCATCGTCTCCGAGACCTCCTCTTCGAGATCTGTCGACTGCCGAGACGTGGATACCGGCGCGCCTTGCTTTTGCACGCTGTGATCCATCAGTGCAGTCGAGGAAATGACGCGGCGATAGGTCTTCCTAGCCTGATATCCGGACATGTCCCTAACCTCCCTTTGCTGTACAAAAGCAGGCTAGACAACATTTCGAACCAAGAGATTAAAAGAAATACTTAATATTTCAATTATTTATCCACTCTCGCCCGTCTATCCTAGCGTAAAGACCTTTGAGAAGGGTAAATAAAACTTCTACCATTAGTTGCGTTGCTGCATGATGCGCGCAATCATCGGTTGGTGTTCGACCGGTGCCGGCAACCGACCGCTGAACCAGGCGTAGAGCTCGTTATCCTCTTCGACCATCAACGACTCGAAGGCATCGAGCTCGGCTTCGTCCAAAGTTGCCATGCCGCGCTCGGGGTCATCGGCAAACTCGCCAAAGATCAGGTCCATCTCCTTGATCCCGCGCCGCCAGCAGCGAATGCGCAGGCGCTTGAGCCGATTTTCCCGCGTTTCGACAGTCATGACCGCTCCTCCGATGCGATTGCGAAAAATCGAAACGGCCAGCGCCGAGCCAATACCCGGGCCAACCGTCTCCCTCAGAGCGAGATAACATCAAAACCCGGCAAGTCACGCAAGCTTCTCTCAAAACCTGCGCAGCCCGCTCGCCATCCACCGACCGCGACCCAAGAGCCGATCCTGCTACCAGGCGCGGCCCGGGCGGATCGGCACAACCGACCCATCCTCCTGCTCAGCGCTCTGCGCGCTGGTATCGAAGCGATCCCGCAAACTCTCGAGCCGTTCGCGCTCAAGAGCGAAGCGCTCGCTCCGTTCGGCCTGCTCACGCCGCGCCGCCTGCGCCAGACGCTCTTGCACGAGCTGGCGTTGATGGCGCAATTCCTCCTGCGCCTCGCGGGTGCGGTGCTCTTGCTCGGCATAGGCATCAAGCTCCCGGCGCCGCTCCGACCAGACCCGGCTTGACCAGACCTGATCGCGCAAGGAACCATCCGCCCAGTCCTCACGCGCCGTGCCAGGGGTCGCCGCTTCACGCGGGGCGATCTCTACAGCGGGCTCGGCCTGCATTTGCTGAACGGTTTCGCGCATCGGCTCGGGGGAGGACCAGATCGTGTCTTCCCAGATGCGCGACTTCCAGACCCACTCATTCCAGCGCGGCCCCGTCTCGGTCTTCACCTGCTGCACAAGCGGCGCTTTGGGTGTCGGCGCAGGCTCAGGCTCAGGGAGCGGCGCCGGGACCGGACGCACCGCGCTCTGCACCCGGCGCTCGGAGAGCACCGCCTGTTCCTTTTCGCGCCGTTCGAAGCGATCCAGCACCGAGAGGAAGGGCGCATGGGCATTGCGCGGCGGTTGGGGTTGGGGTTGGGGTTGGGGTTGCGGCTTCGGCTGCGGAGCAGGCTCGGCCCGGACCGGGATGGCGACGGGTTTGGGCGGCTCCACCGGGCGCGGGGCCGCAACGCTCTCTTGCAGGCCCGGATGCGCCGGGCGCGTGCGCATCAGCGCATCATATTCATCGCGCGCATCGGCATAGGCGCTGGTCTCGCGCGGCTTGATCTCCCGCTCCTCAAAGCGATAACCCGCGCGGCCATTCTGCGTCGCGGATACCAGACGCACCGGCTGAATCGGGCGCACCGGCGGCACCGGTTCGGTCCGGGTCTGCGTCAGGCGGCGCATGAGTTGATTGTGCTGCATGCTGACGGATGAACGCTGCGGGACCGGCGCGGCGACGGGCGCTTTGGGCGGCGCTTGCTCCTGACGGGTCTCAACGGTCCGACGCACCATCCGCACAGGCTCATGCGTGACGGTCTGAACCGGCTGCGCACGCTCATAGGCGGCTGTTTCCTCGGCACCCCAGAGCCAGGCGGCGCCGCGAACACCTGAACTGTCGCCATGGCGCGGCGCCAGGATCGGCGTATCGAAGCAATCGGAGAAGACATGCGGCACCAAGGCTTGCGGCAGCACCTGATAGAGCGTCTTCACCCGCGACACCCCGCCCCCGAGCACGATCACATCGGGATCAAGGATTTTGACCACCATCGACAGGCTGCGCGCGAGACGATCCACATACCGCTCGAAGACCTGCCGGGCGAAGCGATCTCCATCCAGCGCCCGCTCGATCAATTGGGTCGGCGCCGGGCCGGGTTGCAGGCCGGTGCGCGAGACGAAATCACGGGTCATGGCCGGGCCTGAGCACCAGGTCTCGACGCAGCCCCGGCGCCCGCAATAGCAGCGCCCCGGCGCCTCATCATCCTCCGGCTTGGGCAGGGGCAGATGCCCCCAATCTCCGGCAATGTGATTGCGCCCGCGCAGCAATTCGCCGCCAACGACAATCCCGCCGCCAACACCGGTGCCCAGGATCACGCCAAACACCGTATGCGCCCCCACCGCCGCGCCATCGCGCGCCTCGGACAGGGCAAAGCAGTTGGCATCATTTTCCAGCTTGAGCGGACGCGCGAGCGCTGCGCGCAGGTCCTGCTCGATCGGCTTGCCATTGAGACAGGTGGAATTCGCGTTGCGCACCAAACCGGTCTGCGGCGAGGGCGAGCCCGGCATGCCGATGCCGATGCGCGCCGACCCCGCGGAGGCACCACTATCGCGCTCGAGCCCCGCCACCAGATCGGCGATCGCGCGGATCGTCGCATCATAATCGCCTTGCGGAGTTGCGATACGGCGAGCGGCGCGCACGGCCCCGCGCCGATCCATCGCGATCCCCTCGATCTTGGTGCCGCCCAGGTCAATCCCGATTCGCATCTCACTCAGCTCCTTCTTCGTCCGCAGCGGACACCCGTTTTCCCGGACCCTGTCCTGACCGCGATCACGCCTTCCCACGCTCTGAGACAGCCACGCTTGCGCTCACCTTGGCAAGCAATTTGCGCGCCGCAACCCAGTTGTGATCTTTGTTATATTGGTGAGAGTGACGGGCCAACCGTTCTATTGCGGGACAATGCAGAACGTCGGTTAAGGCGCCAGCGATCACGAGAGGCGCTTGCACGAGAGGCGCTTGCACGAGAGGCGCTTGCACGAGAGGCGCTTGCACGAGAGGCGCTTGGCAGACCGTCAGCCTGTGCTTGCAATCTCGGAGTGTAGGGCCGTAAATCCCTGTTTGACGCATCGACAGGGACATCGTTCCATGATCGAGGTCAAAACCCGCATCGCGCGTCTTTGTTATCAAGGGGATGACATCGTCCGCTTGCATCCGCGAGCCGGGTGACCATCTTGCCAAAGCCGTCCGGCAGCCTGCCACAGTCCCGGACAAGATCAAAAACAGGAGCCGCGCGCCCATGGATGCAGCGATCAGCCCTCAACCGACCCCGCATTTCGAGATCCCGAAAGGCGTGTTTGCGCAAACGGTGACCGAGGTTCATCACTATACCGACCGGCTGTTCAAGTTCCGGATCACCCGGCCCGAGAGCTTCCGGTTCCGCTCCGGCGAGTTCGTGATGATCGGCCTGCCCAATGCCGAGAAGCCGGTGTTTCGCGCCTATTCCGTGGCGAGCCCTGCCTGGGACGAGGAGCTCGAGTTTTACTCGATCAAGGTGCCCGGAGGCCCGCTGACAGAGCATCTGCAAAAGATCCAGCCCGGCGACACGGTGCTGATGCGCAAGAAACCGACCGGTACGCTGGTGCTCGACGCGCTGCTGCCGGGCAAGCGGCTCTACATGTTCTCGACCGGCACCGGCATCGCACCCTTTGCGTCGCTCGTGCGCGATCCCGAGACCTATGAGAAGTTTGACGAGGTGATCCTCACCCATACCTGCCGCGAGGTCGCTGAACTGGCCTATGGCGAGGATATCGTCCGGATCTGCAAGGAAGACCCGCTCGTCGGCGAGTTTGCCGGTGAACGCCTGCGTCACTACACGACCGTGACGCGCGAGCCATTTGCGCGCAGCCAGCGGATCACCGATGCTCTGACCTCCGGTACGATCTTCGAGCATCTTGGTGTGCCGAAGATCGACCCAGCGGTGGATCGGGGGATGATCTGCGGCTCGATGGCCATGCTCAATGACACCAAAGCCGTTCTGGAAGGCTTCGATCTGATCGAGGGCGCCAATAATGCGCCGGGCACCTTCGTGGTCGAGCGCGCCTTCGTCGACTAGGATCGGCCGCAAGCTCTTCGAGTGGCCACCAAGGGTCAGGCAGAGTCTTTGCGCATTTTGCGCAAGGGCGTGCGCGCCTGGGAGCGTCTTGGCGCGCGCAAGCCCGACAGGCTTTCGGCGTGATCCTTCAGCTCGGCGGGATGAACGAATGCCTCGCCGAACCACGGGTAGCGCTGGGTATCAAAGGCATCGCGCAGGAAATCGATCACCTTGCGCATGGCCGGGCGCTGCGTGTTGTCGCGGTGCCAGGACATCCAGATATCAACGCGCTGATGCAACCCAAGATCGAGCGGCACCACCTTGGCACCAAGGAGCGGCGCATAATTGGGCAGAGCACCGATCCCGCCATCATTCTCGATCGCAATGAAATTCGCGGTCGAGGAATTCGAGCGAAAACCGACGCAATCATCCGTATCGTCAAGCCCCAGATGCCGCGCCCAGTCCTTCTTGTCGAATTGCGGCCCGACCTGCTCGACGAACCGATGACGGAGCAGATCTTCCTTCGCTGCGGGCAGGCCATGTTCCTTCAGATAGGCTTTCGAGGCGAAAGGGTAGAGATGAAGAAAGCCGAGACGGACCGGGACGACATCTGGCGCGCTCGGCTCGGAGAACTGGACGCAGATATCGGCACCGAACCCGGCCACATCGGCGCTGTGATGATCGCAATATAGCTCGACAATCAAGTTCGGATGCGCACGCTTGTATTCAAGCAGGCGCGGGGTCAGCCAATAGGCACCGAGCCCTTCGGTCACCGCGAGCGAGACCACACCGCGATCCGCCTTGCCAAAGCTTCGCACCTCTCGGTTGAAATCCTCCTCCGCCTGGCGAAACCGCTGGGCGCTCGCCATCAGCCGCGTCCCCTCACGCGTGAGCTGGATGCCCCGGGCCAGTCGATTGAACAATCTGGCGCCAACCTGCCCCTCGAGCTGATCAATCCGGCGGATCACCGTCGAGGTGGTCAAGTCGAGGTCGCGCCCGGCCTGCCGGAAACTCCCGGCTTCGGCGGCAACGACAAAATTATGAATGTTTTCCCAATCCATAGCGACAGCAGCCCTTCCCGCATCGGTCGAATTTTCGAACAATGGTGTCAATTTTTGATAATACTAGTCGCCGAATAGAAACTCTACCTTCAGTTCTCCGACAATTATACGCGCAATAGAATTGCTACAGGACTGTGTAACGCCACCCATCACAAGAAGTGGACATTTCCATTAAAGCATTTCATCGCGAATAACGGGATTATAACCGTCGTCTACTAGGGAGACAATCACTTGCGGGATTTTTGCAACCCTGAGCCAAGAGACGCCAAGCCAAAAGAGCCGCTTTTTGTCCTATGCGACATCGCCAGCCAGCCCTATGAGCACTGGCCGGGTGCCATGGACTACTTGGTTCGCATCAAGATTGCGTTGAGCCACGCCAGGAGATTGGGCATGGCCATCGTCTATTGTGAAAAAAGGTCAGTAGACTGGACCAATACTCCAGACTTCTTGTTCGGACTTCGGCCCAAGGCTCATGACAGCATTTTCAGCCGTTCCCGGGATTCATGCTTTGTTAATGACGGTTTTTCCGCCCTCGCCGAAGAACATCGCAATGGCGGAATAATCCTGTGCGGCATTGGCGTGGAAGGCGCGATCCTGAATACATACCTAGATGCCCGCGACAGGAACTTGTTTGCGCTGGTGCCCTTTGACCTGTGCGGGGCTCTGCCGAACCAGTCTCACAATATCGGTGCCTTGATCCATGCGGTGCTGATGCTGCGCGCGCACCGCGCCGAGATCCATAGCAAAGAGGTTCTCGGCACCCCGCTCGGGTCTTGATCAGCGCTGTGTGCCGATCAACCGCAATTGTGCCGAAAGCAGATCAACAAGAGCGCCGTCATAGCGTCGGCGCTCATAAGGCTCCCGAAAATCGCCCGCAAACCCCGGATCGGCCGCGGCAGCCTGCGCCAACCTGTCCTGCGCACCCGCCCTGTTCCCGGCCCAGTTCTCGGCCATCGCCACCGCAGCGAGGTAGAGCGGGTTTTTCGATCCGCTCAAGGAAGCGATCCGCGCGGCGGCCTTCTCACGCTGGCCAAGCCCGAGATGCGCAAGGAAAAAGCCATAGGCTCGCCAACCCTGACCAACCGGCTCCAACGCTTCGGCCTGGGTAAACAGCTCCAGAGCCCGTTCGTGACGCCCCATGTAATTGAGCCGCGCCGCAAAGGACTCCAGATTGTCGATATCGAGCGGATTGAGGGCAACCATGCGCTCGCCAAGCTGGATGAACTGCGCCCTGTCCCCGGACAGATAGAGCGTGCCCAGATGCTCCCCATAGAGCGTCGCATTGCGGGGCTCCATGAGCAGCGCGCGCCGCCCCAGATCGAGCGAGCGGGCCAGCGCATTACCGGGAAGCGGATTATGGCCGTCAGTGTATTCTTCGCGATACATCATCCCCAAAAGGCTCAAGGCGCGCGGCGTGTCGGGGTATTGCTCAAGATAGTCATCAAGGCAGCGCACCGCCTCCAGATGACGCTTCGGGGTCTGATCCGGCCAATATGCCTCGATCAGAAAGACACAACGCATCAAGGGACTGACATCGCCCTTCTGGGCATAGTGACGATGCAGCTTGCCCCGGTCCGGTGCCAGATTGAGCGCGATCTGCTTGAGGGCATCATTCGTGTCCCGCCCCAGCCCCCAGCCGCGCATGAACTCGATTTGGCGGGCCTCGACCACCTCCCCCGAGCGTTCATGAGACACCGTCACCGTCGCCCTAGGCAGCAATGCCGCGCCCAGGGTCGCCAGCTCGAGCACATAATCTTCCGGATACCCCCATCCATCGGGCTTGTCGGCCAGGGTGATCACGGTCCCGAATTGCGCGACATAGCTGAGCAGGATCCTGCTCGCCGCAGCACCGGCTTCGCCGCCATGCATGGTGAACAGGATCCGGGGCAGGTCCGGCCTATGCCCGGCAGCGACCAGCCCGGCTTGCTGCCCGCTCGGGTCAGCGGACTCGCGCGCGCCCATCCACCAGCTCACCGCGAGCCCGATGCTAATGAGCAAGGCGAGCGAGCCCAGAAGCAGGGCGAAGGTTTCATGTGAGATCCGGACGCGAGAGGTCGCGGCGCGGGAGGTTGACGAGCTCCCGCGCCCTCGCCCTCGCCCTCGCCCGCTCACCGCCACATCCACCGCCGCGCTCTCTAGCGCTTTGACTTCCGGCAAGGAAGAGAAGGCCCGCGCCTCGCGCGGCGCATCCTCCTGCGCGCTCAAGGCCGGGCGATAGCCCCCTTTCGGGATCGCGAGCGTCGCTCCGGCGATCGGGCCATGGATCTTGAAATAGACATCGAGCGCCGCGCGCAGCTTGCTCGCCTCAACCCGTACGATGCTATCATTCTGCGGGTCGAAATCCGCCGCGCGCCCGAGCGCTTCGGTTGCGATCGAATAAGCCTTGATCCGCTCACCGCGACCGGCAAGCTCCTCCTCGATGACATAGCGCAGAATGTCTTTCCCGCGCTCGCTGACGGCGAAATGCCCATCGGCCATCAAGTGGCTCAGAACCGCATCATAGCGCGCGCGCAGCGCGTCCAAGTCATCCATCTGCTGCCCCCCGACCTCCCTAAGCTTTCCAGAGAAATGGATCAGCGCGCTCCGCTTTCCGTCCCGTTTTGCACAGATACCGGCGTCGAGCGCCCCGGATTGGCGCAGATTAACCCGTTAACACGGGAATTTACCTACACGCCATGTCAATCCTAGCGCAGATTACGCGCTCGATCTTCCAGATTTTCGAGGGACAAGCGTGAATAAACTAGAGCAGATCGCGACCACGACCATTCTCTACGCGGCGGCCGATATCATCGCCGCGGCGAACCAGATCCATGACCCGGCGCGGGCGGAATTCGTCGATTGGGCGCAACGGATCATCAACCGGGTGATCGAGCTCGACCCGAACACGGATCTGATCCGCCCGGACAACACCGAGCCCGATCCGGCGAGTTGAGCGCTACTGCGCCGCCAGTGAGCGCACGCGGCGCAGCGCGGTATCGCCCTGGACCCGCTGGATGGTCTCCTGCAACTTGATTTGCAGCTCGCGTGCCGCCTGCTCCGCATCTTCGGAATTGCGCAAGATCCGCGGAGTGATCATCACCAACAATTCGGTGCGGCTGTTCTCCAGCCCCTTGGAGCCGAACAAGGCTCCGAACACCGGAATATCCTGCAAGACCGGCAGCCCTGAGCGCGTGCGCGACGTGCTGTCCTGAAACAGGCCGCCGAGCACAACCGTGGCGCCGTCCTTGGCCAGGACGCGGCTGGAGAAGCGGCGGGTCGTGATCGTCGGGGTCAGGGTCTCGACATCGCTGGCCTGCACCGCGCTGACCTCCTGCTCGACCTCCATCGTCACCGTACCGGCATTGTTGACCCGAGGCGTCACGCGCAAGGTCACGCCGGTTTCCCGAAACTCGATGGTGTTGATCAAGGTGTCATCGGCGTTGATCCCTTGCCGCTGCTGGCGGGCGATCGGCACCTCGGCCCCGACATTGAGCTCGGCGGTCTGATTGTCGAGCACCAGAAGATGCGGCGAGGAGATGACATTCACATCCGTCACCCCGTCCAGCGCATCAAGGATCACCTTGATCGGGCTGCCGATCGAAAGCTGATAGCCCGGCAGGCTCGCCGAGATCACCCCGGCAGTATCGCCTCTGGTCAGTTGCGAGGCGGCATTGACGTTGAAGATCTCGTTCTCAAGATAGAACTGAACCCCGAAGCGCAGACTATCGGTGAGGGTCACTTCGGCCACGCTGGCCTCAATCAGGACCTGGACCGGCTGACGATCGAGCTTGCGTAGCGCTGCGCTGATCTGGCGGTAATCGCCGCGATTGGCCTGGATGAGCACCGCGTTATTGACCTCATCGGCAATAAAGCGCGCACCGCCCTGCGCCGCATCAGCGGACTGGGCCAGTACGGGCTCGGCCGAAATCCCTGTCTCGCTGGCAGCGGGCAAGCCAAGCGGGGCCAATGGATCTGCGGAGGATGGCGCCGACGACGCGGTTTGCTCGGAGACACTGCGCGGCGAGGGGCTCGGCGCAGCGCTCGCATTGCCATAGAGCCCGCTCAGTACCGCCGCCAGATCCGCGGCCTTGCCGTGCTGGACGGGATAGACATAGAGATTGCGCCCCCCCGCCCCGCCTTGATCGAGGCGCCCGATCCACTTCTCCGCCTCGCGTAGATAGGCTGACCGGCTGGTGACCACCATCACCGCATTGATCCGCTCGATCGCGCGCAGGGTCACCAGCCCGCCCAGCGCCTCGCCCCGCTGCGACGCCTGTCCGCGCACCGTGCCGCCATCGAAGATGATCTGCAATTCATTCACCAGCTCACCGGCGCGCACATTCTCCACCGGGAACAGTCCGATCGAGCGGCCCTTGAGCACATCGACGTCAAAGACCGAGATGATCTCGACCGCACGGCGGATATCGGGCCCGGAGCCGGCCAGCATCAGCAAATTGCGATTGGCATCGACACGCAGGATGCCGCCATCGGGAAGGAAGGGGCGCAGGATCTCCGCCATCTCCGAGGCCGCGAGATATTGCAGGGGCGCGACCCGCACCTGATAGCTCGCGCCCGTATCCACCGGCGCAGGCGCTACGACCGGCGCAATCTCCGAAAGCAGGGCTTCGGAGATGGGCACGATGCGATAGAGCACGCCGTTCTCATCGGTGGTCGCGATCAGCGCCGCGCCGTTCAGCGCCAGAACCGTCTCCAGCACGCTCAACAAGGCATCGGCATCGAGCGGGCGGGTGGTCTCCAGGCTCACAGTGCCGGAGACGCGTGGGTCAAACAGGTAATTGGCGCGCAGGGTTTCCCCAAGGATGAGCCGCACGACCTCGCGCAGATCCGCATTCTCGAAATTCACGACGAGATCGCCGCCCACTGCGCTGACCTCGACCCGGGGCCTGGTGCTCGGTGCAAGTCCGCCCAGCGTGTCCTCACCATAGACGCGGACCGCTTCGGGCGCGGGCGCGCTGGGCCCGGCCTCGCCAATCGTGGTTGGGCTCGGCGGCGCATCGCGCAAACGGGTTTGATCGATCGGCGCGGGATCGCGCTCCAGCAAGGCGGCCAAACGGCTTTCGGTCGAGAGCGGACCGCTGGTACATCCGCTCAAACCGGCCAGTATCAACGCGCCGATAGCGATCAGCGCGCGGCGCGAGCGCTGCGGCGCAAGGCTTGAGGATTTCGCCTGAACAGATGCCATTGTCTGTGCCGTTTTGACCCGAGGACCCCATGTCCTCCTCGCCCGTGATGCGGGCATCGTCAAGCCCGCAGCAAAATCGAGGCCAGTTCTGTGCGCCGATGAGGCCGTAAAGCCAAAGCAGGTTTGCCCCGCGCAGGCCCGCGCGCATCGCAATCCGGCCGGTTTTGACAAGCAGCTTCCCCTTGCGTCGATCTGGGCTTAGGTTCAGCGCGTTTGATCAGCAGCCGGAGAGAGCCAACATGACCGCCATCACGCCCATCATCGGCATCGTCGGCAATGCCCATCTGATCGATGGGCGTTACCCGCTGCAAGGCTGCGGGGTGCATTACCTGCGATCCGTACGGGAGGTGTGCAATGCCATGCCGGTGATCCTGCCCGCCCTGCCCGAGTCCTATGATTTTGACGCCCTGTTCGGGATGGTCGATGGCATCATCCTCACCGGCGGGCGTCCGAATGTGCATCCGCGCCACTGGGGCGAGGCGCTGACCGATGCTCATGGCACCATGGATGAGGCGCGCGATGCGGTCGCTTTCGAGCTGGTGCGCCGATGCGTCGATCTTGCTGTACCGATCCTCGGCATCTGCCGCGGCTTTCAGGAGATGGCGGTCACCTATGGCTCTGGCCTGCATCCCGAGATACGCGACCTGCCGGGGCGGATGAACCACCGCATGCCGCCGGACGAGAACAATCTCGACATCGTGTTCCGGCCCCGCCACACGGTCCAACTGAGCGAAGGCGGCGTGTTTGAGCGCATCTTCGGCGCGCGAGAGGTGGTGGTGAACTCGCTCCATGGGCAAGGCGTGGAGCGCCCCGGTGCCCGCGTGCTCATTGAAGGGCGGGCAGAGGACGGCACCGCCGAGGCGCTCGCGATCAAGGATGCGCCCGGCTTCGCCCTGGGCGTCCAATGGCATGCCGAGTACAAGGCCCCCGAAAACCCTGTCAATCGCGCCTTGTTCGCAGCGTTCGGCGAGGCCGCGTCCGCCTATCGCAAGGCCCGAAACTAGTCTTTTTGCGCCAGACAGGACGCGCATTGCCCCGGGATCTCAACCGGGGTTGCAGCGGCGCGAAACCCTCGCTGCGCCGCCGCCTGATTGATGCCATCGCTGATTGCGGCGCTGGAGATCTCGGCGACTTGCTGACACTCGGTGCAGATCAGAAAATGCGGGATGTGAGGCTGCGCGGGATGGGCGCAGCCGACATAGGCGTTGAGCGACACCACCTTGTGCGCGAGCCCATGCTCGATCAGAAAATCAAGCGCGCGATAGACCACGGGAGGTTGCGAACCGAGATTTTCGGCCCGTAACCGATCGAGCACCGCATAGGCACCAAGCGGCTGGTGGTTTTCCCACAGGATCTCGAGGACCCGTTGGCGAACCGGCGTCAGCCGCGCCCCGCGCTCGGCGCAGATCTGTGCCGCGCGCTCGAGCGCTGCCTGCTGACATTGCGCATGGTCATGCGAGCGAAAGGCGCGCGGTGCGGGATCGGAAGTTGAGTTCAGCGTCATGCGCGCAACTATAGCCTGCCTGGCAGCCAAAGCGAGCCCTGACGCGCAGGCAGCTTCCTTTACAGGCTGTTGCGCACCGAATCCTCGAGCTGCTCGATCTCGCGCATCAGCACCTGCTGCTGCTCTTCGAGCGCACGCACCTCGCCCTCGAGACCAGAAGCCCCCCCGCGCGAGAGTGTTAGCAATTGCTCGGAGAGCGCCTTTTCGCGATCGCGCAGGGATTGCAGGCGGGCCTTGTCCGCGTCGCGCGCCGCATTGACGCTTTGCAGTCTCTGATTAGCCTCGTTGAGGCCACGGGCACTTTCCGCCAGGCGACGCCGCGCGCTTTGTGCTTGACCGGAGAGCTGATCGGCAGCGGCCTCGAGGCGCCGTGCCTCGGCGCGCAATTCGATCGCCCGCGCCTGCGCTGCGGCCAATTCGCCCTCAAGCTGCCTGTTGCACTCGGTATAGCGCCCGGTGAGCACCGCGCCGGTGGCACCGATGATGCCATCTTGCTCGGGACGCTGCGCGCAAGGATCGCCAGAGGTCGCACAGCCTGCCAACAAGCCTGCAACAAGCAGCAAGCCGCATCGTTTCAGCGTCGCTGGCGAAAGATTGCCTGACATGTTCAGCCCTTTCCTTTGGCACCCGTCACATCGCAGTGCCTCACACCGCACCCCTTCACACCGAAGCCTGGACATCGCTCGGCGCAGAGGCGAAGGCGCGATCCAGCGCATCGAGCTGCGCTTGCAACGCATCATTCTGCCGCTCGAGCGCGCGCTTTTTCGATCTGAGCGTCGCGACATTCTCCCCGCGCCCTTCATAGGAGGCGATCTCGTCTTCGAGGAATTTCAGATCCCCCTCCAGATCCTTCGAGAAAGCGGCAATCGCAGCGCGATCGGCCTTCAGGTCGCGCAATTGCTGCACATAACGCGTCTTGAGCGCGGTGTTGTTGCGATATTGCGCGTTCATGGTCTTGATCTGCTGGCTATGTTCATCGGCGATCTGCCGGGCCAGTGCGGCGCGTTCGGAGTAATTGTCGATCGAGGCATTGGCGGCGCGGATGCTGGCCTCCAGATCATCGCGGCCCGCCTTGGCCTCTTCGCGGCGCTGGGCGATGTATTTGCCGCCCTGATAGCCCGCGGTTGCCCCGACCACGAGACCGCCAAGGGTACACAGAACCTTGGTTGCGTCCTTCTTGTCGTGACAGGCCGCGAGCCCGATCCCGGCCCCGAGCACAGCGCCCGCCGCTGCCGCAGAGGCGCGGATCTTTGCCGATTCGCGGGAAAACTCGTAAAGCTTTTGCTGAGCCGGGGTCATGGTCGAGGTATCGCGCCCCGCCAGCAGATCGGCGTCTTCGCGCACGCTTGCACAGCCGGAGAGAGCCAAAGTCACCAGCAAAACCGCCGCAAGGCTCCGGCGCAGGATAGAAGCTTTCATCATCAGGGCCCTTTCCTCCCAACCACCTTCGCGGTGGATATCATGATTGCCCCCACCTCTCCACCATCTATTCGGGGCGGGTTGCGTCGATGAGATCGAGAATTTGCCCGCGCTCCATTTGCGGATCGAGCCGATAGCGCTCTACAATCTCGACCAATTGCCGGATCTGCGGGACCAGATATTGTTGCCCGCTCTGCGCCAATTCATCGATCAGGCGCGCGCTCTCTGCCGCCAGACTGGTTTTGGACGAGCTATCCTGCACCGAGGTCAGTGTGGCGAGAAAATTGGCCCGATCAAAGGCAATGGCCCGAGCGATCAGCGCGAGGCGTTTTTCGAGCTCGGGCAACCGTTCCTCGGACTTGGCGATCTGCGCCTCAAAAAAGTCGGCCATCTCGCTGCCGGGCGTCTCTTGGGACAAGGAAGCGCGCAGACGCTCCAGATTACCTTGCCGAAGCGAAAACGCCTCAAGCGCCCGCGCTTCGTCGATCTGCGCGCGCGCCAATTCGCGCAGGATCGATGCGCCGGAAAAGATCGTACGGCGCAGCGCGAGCGCCAACGCATCCTCGCGCGCCTGTCGATCCGCGACCACCAGCGCCTGAAGCGCTTGCAGGCGAGCCTTGCGCGGTGCCTCGGTCTCATTCTCGATCATGCGATTCAAAAGCCCCAGAGGATCCTCCGCCGCGCTGGGTGCAACGCCCTCGCGCCAATCCGCCTCGATCCGGGTGATCAGGGCGTCAGAGCTTTGCACCGGCGCGCTCAGCACGACGCGCATGCCCAAGGTCCGCAACGCCAGAGCCCCGGAACCCGACGCATCGTAAAAGCCGTATTCGCTGCGCGCAGCTGAGCCGATGGTCTGCTCCAGCGCGTTGAAATGCCCACCCCTTGCGGCAAAGCCTCCGCGCTGCCCATGAGAGCGCCCGAATTTATTGAGCGAAAACAGCTCGATGGTCATCTCTTCGGCATTGCCATAGAGATCGAACAAACCAAGCGGATTGGGCTTGAGCAAGCCAACAAGCTGGATCTCGCCTTGCGAGGACAGCCGACCCTGATGCCAGCCATAATCCCTCAGACTTTCGCCATCGCCAAAGAACCGCGCCGCGTTGAAGGCCGCCGCATCGACTTGCGCACCGCCTCTCGCGGCGAATTCCCATTCGATTTCGGTGGGCAAACGGACAAAGCCGCTCGTCTGCTCGCTCTTGGGTAGCGCCTCGGGTGCATGCGCGAGCAGCCATTCGGTCATCGCCCGAGTGAAGGCGACGGCATCGAACCAGCTCAGCGAGGTTGCAGGCTCCAGATCATCGAAACCGGGGCGCTTGCAAGCACCCGGGTCCTGCGCCCCGCGCATCACCGCGCGGTACTGGCCGGCGGTGACTTCGTAGCGGCCGATGAAATAATGGGTCGCTCCAGCAGCACTATCGGCAAAGGCACCGCGCAAGAAGCCGCGATGCAGATATTCGAGGGGCGCCCGGCCTTCTTGCGGTGAGCCAAGACGGATCTGCATGTCATCGAGCGGGCGATCGGGCTGCGCCGGGACATTGACCCGCTGAAAGGCGATGGCGCCTCCGCAGGGCAGTGGCACGATCAGGTCCGCCGGACCATGCGCCCCCGCTGCCGGATCGAAAAAGCGTGTGGCCCAACTGATCGAGGGCGCGGCTTTCGCCGTCGCATTGCTCGCGTCTTGCTGTGCGAGACCAGGCATGGCGCAGGCCAACAGCCCTGTCAGCGCCGCCACGAGCCTTGTGATCGGGCGAAGGCGCCAGAACCGGGCAGAATCTTTCGAGTTTCGCATCATCCACTCTCCCGCATCGCTCCGGTGTCGTTTCACCGATCAACTCTCCCGGATAATCAGGGCCGGGTCGATCCGCATCGCCGCATAAGCCGCCGCGCCCGCTGCCAGCATCGCGGTCGCAAGCACCCCGGCCAGCATCCAAAGCGCCGGGCTGGCAGGCAGAATCGCGACCGCACCGTTAAGGCTGCCGGAAAACCAGTCATTGACCAGCGCTGCGCCGAGTGCATAGCCCGCCAATCCCAGCGCAAAGCCACCCAGCGCCACGATCAGCGCCTGGACCATCGGCACTTGAGCGAGGGCCACGGGGCGCGCGCCCATGAGCGCCAACAGGCTCAGATCCGGCTTCTTGCGCTCGACCCCCGCCCAGAACAGCGCCATCAGCGCGGCGAACAAGCCCAAGGCCCCGGCGCCGGTAACGAAGGCAAAGGCGGCATCGAGATTGCGCTCAAGACGGCGCACCGCCTCGATCCGGGAGAGCTGGCTTTCGGCATTGAGGTTGAAACGGGCCTCGAACCGGGCCTCGAGTGCGCCGACCGCGTCGATATCTGCCGCGTAGAGCCGCAGCTTTTCGTAGGAGAGCACGCGCTCAACAGGATCGCGCCCCGCCGCCACCCCCCAGCGCGGGACCGCATAGCCGGTCCCAAACGCCTCCATCGCATCGATGCTGAGCGGGTCCATCAGCGCGAACAGGCCGCCTGCCGCCCGAGCGGGCAGGATCGCGGCGACGCGAAAGGCCGGCGCAATGACGGCCGGATGCGGCTCGAACCGTTCGAGATCAAGGCTCACCCGGTCGCCTACGCTCACCCCCAGGCGCTGCGCGAACCCGGCGCTCAGAATGATCGCATCCGCAGGCAAGGGCGCGCGCGCATCGGTGAGAGGGTCCCCCGGACCGGTAGGCGCAACCCGCCCGGTGACAAAGGCACCGCGCCGCCCTTCAGCCTTCAAGGCGATGCGCCCGGTAATGATCGCGGCGCTTTGCGGGGCGACAAATCCGGTCTGCGGCCAGGCGCGGATCTCGTCGATATCGGCGGGGGAGAATTGATGATCGCCCGGCACGGTGATCAGACGGATCTCCGGGCTTTGGCGCAGCTCGCCCAGCAAGGTGCCGACCACGCCACTCTTGACCGCCAGCAACAACAGCAGCGGCGCGGTCATCGCCGCGATGAGGGCGGCGGCGCAGAGAAAATGCACCCGATCCGCCCATAAATCGGCAAAGGCAAATCGCAGCGGCTTCATGCTCCCTCGCGATCTTGCGGCGCGAGCAGAACCGCCCGGCGCTCACCCGGCGCGACATGGGTGAGGCGGGTCTCAACCACGCTCAGGCCCTGACGGGCGATCAGCGCATGATCATGCGAGGCCAGGAGCAACCCGATGCCTTCTTCTCGCGCCAGCGCGATCATCAGGCCCAGCGCCGCCTCTCCGCTCTGGCGGTCCAGCGCTGCGGTTGGCTCATCGGCCAGGATGAAGCGCGGGCGATGCGCCAGCGCGCGGGCGATCGCCACCCGCTGGCGCAACCCGACCGACAGGCTCGCCGGATGCGCCGCTTGCCGATCGCTCAGGCCCAGCGCCGCGAGCAGGTGATCGAGCCAATGGGCATCCTCGCGCCCGGCAATCTGCTGCGCCATTGCGATATTGGCGCGAACGCTCAATGCGCCCAGCAGCGGCGCGGTCTGGAGCACATAGCCAAAGCCGCGCGCCCGCAGATCCGCCAGCGCACGGCGCTGCCCCGAGCGCCAGAGCGTCAGCAGATCATGGCGCTGCCCATCGAGCGTGAGATCGAAAGATGCCGCCTGCGCTGCGTCTTGCGGATCGGGCTCGGCGTCTCGCGGTTCGCGTACTGCGTCTTGCGGATCCCGCGCGCCCGCCGCCCGATCCGGCGCTGCCGCCAGACCAATGAGCTCGAGCAACGTACTCTTGCCGCTGCCATTCTCCCCCACCAGCGCCACAGTCTGCCCGCTCGCCAGCTCGAACGCCGGGACCGTCAGCGTGAAGCGCGCATCGGCGCTTGCCCAACTCTTGCTTAAACCGGAGAGCCGCAAACGCGCCATCGCCCGCTCTCAGGGCAGCGCGTCAAAGGGCATGGCGAACACCCATTCGCCATCCGGCTGCCCGTCATAGAGCTTCGTCCACAACGTGCCAGTGGTGTAGAACTCGCGATAGATCTCGATCTTCTCCTTGAGGTTCTCCCGAACCGAGGTGCGCAATTGCGGGGAGTTGTTCCATTCATGCTCGGTAACCGCCATGATCGGGGTCTGCCGCACATAGGTCGGCAGGCGTTCGAGGAATTCCGCGATCACCCCGCCCAGCGTGCTGAAGGATTGGCTGGCAAGGCGATTGGGATCGCCCGCCATGCCGGTGACCGTATCGCGTAAGGTATCGAAGAACCCGTCCTCGGAGCCGCTGGCGATGGACTGATCCGACAGATCAATGATCCGCTGCATCATCTCGGTCATGGTCGAGAGCTGATTGCGCGTGACCAGCAACCGCGGCTCGATCGCCTCGGCGCGGGCATTCTCGAAGCTGGTATCGACCGTCCAGCCCTTGAGGATGCTCGGCGCTTCTCGTCCGGTAACCCGGCCCAGATAGGCCATGCGCATCGCCAGACCGACCGGCGTTGCATCGGGCGCGTGCCCGGCCTCGGTGCGAAGCTGCGCCTGCTGGGCGCTTGTGTCGATACCCGTCACCGCACCCAGCAATTGCAGCATCGCCCGATTGATATTGTCGGAAAAGACCTGCGGATCTTCGGCATGCACCGGGTAATAGAGCTCGGTGCTCTCCTGCAAATAGCGCGACATCGCCCGGTACTGGCGCTCGGCCTCTTCGTGATTATCCCGCCCCGACGGCGCCTTGATATGGATGCTGGCCACCCCGACACGGGCGGCATTGGCGATCTGCCGGACATATTCGGCGCCCTTGTTGGGAAATTGCGCATAGCGATCGCCGAGCTGCTTGGGCCCGGCGTCAGAGATCACCACCACCAGTCGGCCCGCGAAGTCGAACGCACCGGGCCGCTCCCATTCGGTCTTCTGGATCGCCTGATCGAGCCCCGCGACACTGTCTTCGGTGAAGCCCCGGCTTGAGCCTTCCATGGCCTGCATCGCCGCAAGACCCTGCATCGCGGGCGCGGCGCCCTTGCCAAATTCAAGCGGGGTGAAGACCTTGGTCCGATATTGCGTCTTGCGCCAGCTTGGGTCATCGCGATAGCCGACCACGCCGATATCGACACGCCCCTTCAGCCCCTCATCCTGTTCGGTCAGCCCGATAAAGACCCGCACCGCTTCGAGCGCCTTGTCGATGAAGGGCTGCATGGACTGGGTGGTATCGACCACGAACACGACCCCGATACGGGCCTGCGTCCCGCCGCCCTCCTCGCTTGGTGCGCCGAGCGGCAAGGAGGCCAGCTCCATCGCCAGCATCTTGCGCAGGCTCAGCGGATGGCGGGTTTCATCGAAAGAGAGCATCGGCATCAGATAGAAGCGCTCATTGATATCGACCTGCTCATCAGGCTCGATATTGAGCACCCCCCATGCCGGATCAAGCTGCGCTTCGCTGCCCTCGGGTGCGGCCGCATCGGCTTGAGCGGCAATGCGCATGCGCTGCGCCATCTCTGGCATGGTCTCGTGATTAAGCAGCCGCTCGAGCGCGTCATGATCCTTCAGGAAGAGCTGGCGCTCGCGGCTCCCGCGGCTGGCAAAGGCGCCAACGATATTGTGCAGCCAGGGCACCGAAGCCTCTTGCTCTATCCAGCCTTCGGGGCCCTTTTGCAAGCTGCGCCCGACCTGATACCAGCCGCCCTGTTCGGCATAGACATAGACCGGCTGCAAGGGCCACAACTCGCCCGCGACCGGTCCGCCGGGCGAGCTGTGCAGCGATGCTTCGGGCTTGGTGAGCACGCGCAGATAAATCGTCTGTGTCCCCTCGACCAGCAAGGGGCGATCCGCCGCTGCGGCTGGAACGGTCATCATCAGCGCCGCCAGCAGAACCGCGATCAGCGCCCAAGCGGCGGACAAGAAGCGGTGCCCTGGAGGCAAGAACCGGTTCCGCATCGCATCCTCCCTGAAACTCTTGCCAAAGCCGTGCTTGCCCATCGCGCCTCTCCCTTTACTGGCAGTTCTTCGCATGGATGGTACGCGCGACGAGCCCCGTGTCACGCTCAAGCGCCGCACAAGCAGCCTCGAGGAGCGGCCCGGCATCGGCGAGCCCGGCATCGCGCGCCTGACGATAATTGCGCACCGCAAAGCCCAGATTGCGGCTGGGATAGGGGCTGGGGGCCGCAGCTTGTGACGGATCATACCATTTTGCGCGCTGCATGAGAGCGCTGGGCTCGGCGGCGATAACCCCGCGCTCGACAATCCTCGCCGCCTTTTCAAGCGCACCTTCCTGCCCGCTCGCCAGACATGTGCTCAGGATGTCAGCCAGAGTGGCGGCGCTGCCCGCCGCGCAAGGGTCCGGAGCGGCGCGCTCTTCACTGACGGGCGCGGTCACCGGCGGCTCGCCCGATTGCTCTGGCTCACCCAGCCCCTGCTCGGCCTGCTCTTGTTCTGCTTGGGCTTGCTCTTGCTCGGCCTGCGCTTGCTCGGCGACAGAAGGCGGGAAGATCTGATCGCGCAAGAGATAGAGCCCGCCGCCGATCAGCAGCAATGCCGCGAGCGGTAGCAGCAGCATCCAGGGTTTGGCCCCTCGCGGCTCTGCGCCGGTTTGCGGCTCTGCACTCGTGCCCGGCAGGGGCGGCGGAGACGCGCGTTCCTTCGCGGCTTCCTGCGCCAGAGGCGGCGCGGGGGGCTCTGTAGCCGGCTCGACGCGGACGTTCTGTGCCTCGAGCACATCCGCCCCCCGATTGGCATGGATCGCGCCGCTGCCCAGCACCGCCTCGCCCTTGCCGATATCCTCCGGCCAGGCCACGTGCCGCGCGATCGCGAGTTCAGGCACTTCGACGATCAGGCTCTGAAACGGCTCGAGATGATTGCAGATCTGCGGCCCCAGCACCACGCCCGGCTGGCCACTGGCGAGCGAAACCACCTTGAAACTGCCCAGCTCCCCGCGCGCCGCGCCCCAGCTCGCGCCGCCCGCATTCATGCTCAGGAACTGATCATCCTCGCGCCGCTGAAGCACCACCCGCACCGAGCGGCCGGGCTCTGCGCCTGCCAGCACCAACAACGCCTGCCCCGCATAGGGGCGCGAAGGGTCAGCCTCGATCCGCAAACTCATCCCAATCCCCTTTTGCTATTGCGCCGCGAACCGCTCAAGGATCCCGCCCAGACGGGCATTCTGCTCCGGATCGACCCGCCCCCCGTTTTCCTGCCGGGCATTATCCTCGAACATGCGGTAGAGCGCAAAGGTCCAATCTTCCAGATAATGCTCATCGCGGCGCTCGGGCTCTTCGGGCAGATCCTGCGCGCTTGAGCGATCGGGGCTCGCCGCGAAAGCGATGCGCGAGCCCGAAGCGCTCGGCACCACCGGGCGCTCTTCGGGAGCCATTTCATCGACAGCGAGGCGCTCGACATGACGATTGATCCGGTTGGCCGCCGCCAATGCCGCCGCCGCCGTCTGACCATCACTGCGCGAGCCGAAATTCCAACGCGCGAGCTCCGCCGCCAGGGTCTCCAGCAGCCCGATACGGCGTGAGGCCGCGCCGAGCTCGCCGACGATCTCGGCCACATCACCGGCATGCATATGCAGATGGGTCTCGATATCGGGCCGCTCCGAAAAACTGCGCATCGCCGCGAGCCAGACGAGGATCGCGGTCTCCGCCTGATAGGCTTCGCGGGTCATCAGGCGCGGGCCGTCCTCAAGAGCGCTGCCCGCCTGAGCGCTGCCGACCCGAGCGTCGCCCGCCGCGCCTGGAGCCGGTGCAGGCGCACCGGGCCGGGCCCGCGCCGGGCGCCCTGCATTGGCCGCATCACCGCCGGGCCGTGCCCGCTCCGCCGGCCCCGAAGCGCCCTCGGCGGCAATGATCATCACCGTTTCCGAAGGCTGATCGAGCTGCGCGGCGATCGCATCCGGATCCACCCCGAGCCCTTCGATCAACCGACCGAACCGGCGCCGATCAAAGGCATCATTGATCGCCTCCACGATCTGGCCCGCAACAGCCCGGCGCTCCTCAAGGCGTTTGGCGACATCATCATCGGAATAGAAGGGCAGCATCAGCCGAGCCATGTTCTGGCAGAGCTCCTGATGGCGCGCGGCGATCTGGCGCGCCTTGATCTCGGGCCGCGATATTGGCGTCAGGTTCTCCACCAGATACTCGACCCCGCCATCATTGAGCGCCATCGCCGCCTCCCAAGCCTCGGCCGGGTTGAGCATATGGGTGCGCACCAGCGGTGAGGCGAGGCAGCCCGCTTTCAGCTCGCCGATGCGGGCGCGCTTGTGGTCGAGATAATCGACCTCGCGCCCCTGAGCATCATACTGGATCACTGCCTCCGCCGGATAATTGGGATTGCGCAGCCAGAAGCAGTTGCGAAACGGCTGGTCCGGCGTCCAGTTCAGCGGCCAGCTATCGCGCATATTGCCAAAGGGCGCGTGCAGCGAGGCCGTGATCCGGTTCTCGAAACGCTGATGGCTCTCCCCCGCACCGGCCTTGTCGGTCAGATGCATGTCGAATTTGGTGAGCACCAGAAACAGCATCGTATCGACCTTGGCCCGCTCCTCGGGCGAGGCACCCTGCGTTGCCCGGATCCAGTCCTCGACCCCGGAGGACAGATCCGCCGCTACCTCGACATTGCTGGGCGGCACACAGAGCAGCATCGATGTCAACTCCTGCTCGGCCACATAGCGCTCGAACAAAAAGGCGACCTTGCCGCGCAGAAAGAGGTTCTTGAGCGGCGCCTCGCTATTGCGAAAATAGCTCTCGAGCGGCCCTTTCGCGGTGCGGCGCTCGCGCACACCGGGGAAATCGAGCAGATCGGAATGCTCGAAGATCGGCCAGGGCTGCTGCGCCATCGGCAGTACGAGCTCGGCGGTGAGCGCGGTGACAATCGGTCGGGGGAGCGAGACCGCGCGCCCCTGATCCGATTGCAGCGCGATCTTCTCGGCGTTTTGCGGAGCCTCCAGCCCATCGAGCGTCGCCACATCGATGATCGAGCTTTCGCGCGGGCGCAGAGCCTCGATGGCGGCAAAGGCCTCGCGCGGATGGCCTAATTGCTCCAGCGCCGCGACCAGCGCCAGATAAAGCTCGGTGAAGGGCGCGTAGCCGCCCCACAGCACCGAGAACAAGCCAGCACGGTCCTGCGGCGGCAATAGAGGCGCAAGCTCCGCTGCCTCCTCCCAAAAGCCGCTGAGCGCCTTGGCATAGGAGAACTTGTTGAAGGTGTGCTCGATATAGTCCTGGATTTCCCAGACCGCCTCGGTCGGCAGCGCCGCCACCGGGCCGGGCACCCCGCAGCGCGCGCGCATGCTGCCGAGCAGAGCGCGGATCTGCTCGGGATCGGGATCGGCTTCGGTCATGTCGCCATCGAGGAAGAAGGCATTGGCGAGGATCCGGATCACATCCGCCTCGCTCAAAAGGCGCAGCTTCACCGGAAAACCGGCCGGGCACGCATCGCGGCGCATGGTGAAGCGGGTGACAAGGCCGGTCGCTTCCTTATCCCCTTCCGGGTTGATCTCGGCGATGAAATCCATCCCGCCTTCGATCCCGTCGAGCGCCGCGATCAGGCGCCCCTCGCGCGGCTTGGCCAGCACCGAAACCAGATAGGATTTGCCCGCCTGGCTCGGCCCATAGACACCGATACACATCGGCCGGGTTGCGGCCTCTGACAGGCGCTGCGCCCGTGCCTCGCCGCGGCGCAATTGCTTGAGCACCAGCTTGCGCTCTGGCCCGACCAGATCGGCATTGGCCCGATCATCCACCCATTCACAGGCCTCGCGCAGAGCCTGAGCCGTATCGCGGCAGCGCCCCGCCAGTTCGGAATTCGACATCTCTTCGCTCCTCGCCTTCCGCTTAGCCCAGCCGGAATACGCCCGTATCGAGCCAGTATTCGTTCTCGCGCCCCAGAGTATGCAGCCGCAGGCTTACATCCGAGCGCTTCGCGCCATGCCCGGCGCCATCCTCGACCTCCATGACCACGATCCCCTCTTTCAGCGCCTCGGCCCGCAAGGCTTCCTGCGCGCTTTGCGGATCGCTATCAACCTCGCGCTGCTCCAGCATGACCCGCAAGGGCTTGGGCCGCTGCAACACCTGCTGATTGGCGAAATCGAGCTTGTAGAGCACCGTCGTCGTCCAGCGCTCATGGGGCAATTGGCGAAACCCTAGAAAGGTCGGCGCATAGAGATTGAGCACCGGGTTTTGCGCCGCATTGCGGGCGCTCACATCCTCACGGAACAGGATATTGCGATTGAGGATCACATTATCTGCCTCGAGCTGGCCGATATAGCGGGCGGTCGAGCTCATCTGGATCTGATCGGTGAACAGCATGAAATCGGCGATGCGGTTCTGCGCCAGCGCCAGGACCATCCCGCCCACCGCCGCCGTCGATTTGGGATCGGCGATGCGATTGGTGATCGGATCGCGATACGGGTACCAGGACCCGACCTTGTATTCATGCATCGAGATCAGCCGCGAGGGCGCGACGACCATGGTCTCGCGCACCAGATCGCGAATGCTCGGCAAGCGCGAGGGGCGCCCCGAGAGCAAGACGATATCGCAGCCCAGATGTCCGATCACCTCGCACATATTGGACAGCGCGCGCTGGAAGACCTCCTGCACCACCGCATCCATCAAGGAGCGCGAGATGGTCAGGTCAACCGTGCCAAGCTGCCAGCCCATCACGCCGCGCTGGCGCAGATGCTCGTCGAGATAGTCGAGCACCCCTTGCGGGACTTGAACCGCCCCGCTCTGGATTGCTTCGGTCTGGGTGCCCGCCCCGCCTGGCGCTTCGATTGATTGGCCGGATTGCGCCGAGGCGGGATCGCTTTGCGCCCAGCCGAGCACATCACCGATCCTGAACCCGCTGCTCTGACCTTCCGCGAGATCTTCTGAAACCTGCAAGCAATGCAGGGCCAGCGGGGTCAGAACCCGCAAGGCATATTGGCGGCGGCGCTGGCGCAGACGCACATCGGTATCGCCGACATCGCCCGCAAACAGGATCCGCATGAGATTATCAGCATGCGACAAGCCCGCTTGCTCCAGCGCGCGGGCAAGTTGCGGGATCACGACCTTGCTGACCACCTCGCGCACCAGATCGTCACCGGCGACCTTGAAGCCTTCGCGAAAGTCCTGATGAGGGGTAATGGCGGTGTTGTCATCGACGAAATAGCTGGTGATCATCAGATCGGTGGTACCGCCGCCGATATCGATGCAAGCGACCCGCAAGGAAGGCTCTGGATCGGGTTTGCGCGGCGGCAGATCAGAGGCGATGCGCGGCGCAGGCCGCACCCGCTCGCGCCCCTGCAAGCTGAAGAAGCTCTCGATCTGGCTGGCAAATTTCTGCGTGATCTCGGTGTAGAGATAGACCGCCTGCGTGCAGCTCGCCTCATCCCATTCGACCACCACTTCCGGCATCGCGGTATTGATCGCGAGCCCGGGACGCCATTTGAGCACCTTGAACAACAGCTTGAGCGCGCCTTCGGCGCGCGAACGCATGATCGCCTGCTCCTGCATCGGCGTGGCCGAAGGCAAGGTCAGGATGATCCGCTTGAGCCGCCGCGGGATCTCGCTCTGACGCCTTGTCTCGCGCTGGGCCGGATCGTTGATCTGCACGAAGGCATGGAGGAACAGTTCGGCCAGCAACAGCCCATAGGTCGAGGAACGCGAGAAACGGGGCCGCATCGCCGGAGCCGCGCTGGCCTCACCGATCTTGCGCAGCTTTTTCTTCTCGTCATCGGCGACCTGATCGAGCACATCGCCGCTTTCGTTGACCTCGTTTTGAACCGCGCGCAGCACCAGCGGCAGCGGCTCGGCCGGGCTCTGCACGAAATCATGGAACCGCCAGTCCTGTGGCATAGGCGCGTCGTCCCACAGATAGCGCTTGGGGCTCGAGAGGCCGGAGACCGTCTCCGTCCCCTCCTCGTCTCGGGTCAAGCGCATGGCCTCGGGCCCGACCCGCACCAGGCTCGGCCAGAAGAACGCGCGCGCCCGCGGTGTGCGCCGCTCCCCAAAGCGGATATCGGCAAACTCCACCCGGCTCTCGAACGGCTCCTTGTAGCGCAGCACCGGGTTGGACAGATCGCGCAGGGCCAGCACATAGCTGTCATTGAGATCCACATGCACAGTGCCCGGCGGGCGCTCGATCAGGATGCCGCAAGTGCGCGAATTGCCGATATCGAGAACCAGATCGACGTCGATCGGCCGGTAGCGCGGCTCCTTGGTGGCCGGATCGAGCGACAGCGTGTCGATCAGCCGGATCTTCGGGAAGCGCACCGCTTCATCAAGCAGCTTGAGAAAGGCCAGGTACCGGGCCCAATGCTCGAAGAGATAGGGGAAGCTGCTCTCATCAACCGGCCGGTTCGGGCGCTGCGCCTGCTTGAGTTCGATGAACTGCGACTTGATCCACTCGCCGACCCAGGCTTGCACATCGCGCAGCACACCATCGGCATCGGGCATCGCCCGGCGCAAGAACCAGGCGTTCTCATTGGGATCGGCGACGAAGCGAAAGCTGCGCTCGCCATCCTCGAAACTCGGGGCGAGATAATAGCCATCGGGCGGGCTCTGCTCACAGGAGGTATCGAGCGCCAGGACCACCCGATGCGAATGGCCCTGGGCGTCGCGCTCGGGCAGTTCCTTGACCAGTATCCGCGCCCAGCTCGTTGGCCCGTCATCATACTGCTCGCGCCCGCCAACGCCAGGGCTGGGGCGAATGCGCAGGACCGGCACCGGCGTCCATTTCTCAAGGAAAGGCTCGAGCGCCCGGATCTTGTTGACCGAGTATTCCTCGTCATCGGGATGGCTGGCGCGCAGCAGATCGCCATCGAGCTCTTCATCCCCCGATAGCGGGATCAAGGTGCGCTCATCCCCCTGCTCCCTTTGCGCCGTCGTGCGCTCGATGAACCCGACCGATTTCATCGTCACCGCATCGATATCGAAACCGAAATCGAGCATCTGCACGCCGCTGAACGGCACCAGCGTGGTCTCGTCCTTCCAGTCGGGCAAGGGGCGATAATGGGCCTTGTCACTCATGTCGCGGTTCCTGCTCAGTAGATGAATTCATAAGTCGCATTGGTCTTGCGAGGCCCCACCACCCCATCATGAACGATATCGGTACCGCCAGCACTGATCTTGAGCTGGAAGCGATGCGAGCGGTTACGCCGGCGGGGATCCTCGGCAAACAGCTCGACCATCACCTGATAGCGCCCGCGCGCCGGATCATTGGCCCAGAACGCGTTTTCGACCGGGCTCGTCGTCACCAGATTGGGATCGGCTGCGCGCCCGTTGCGATTACGCTTGTTGGCATCGAGATCCAGCACCCCGCCACAGGCACTCATGCTCTGGTGATAGACTTTCTCACCATTCGGGCAGGTCACATGCAGATCGAGATCGGCGGTGTCCTTCCAGACCAGAGTGATCGTGATCTCGCCTTCCTGCCCCCCGGCATTCTCACGCGCTTCGTCGATTTCATCGCGTGGTTCGGGTTCTGGCTCGGGATCGGGCTCCGGCGGCGTGCGCTCGGGACCGCTCTGAGGGCCGGGGATCGGCTCCGGCTCCGGCTCTGGCTCTGGTTCCGGTTGCACCGGTCTTTCGGGCAGGCGCTCCACCACTTGCGGGCGCGGTTGACAGGCACCATCGGCCTCGGCCAGCCGCTGCTCAAGCCCGCGCAGCTCCTCTTGCAACTCGCCGCGGGCGCTGTCCTGAAGCGCCAGCGCTGATACTTCCTGCGGCACCGGGCAGTGGTTGAGCCAGCCAAATCCCCGGATGCCGCAAGCGGTCAGCGTCAGATAGAGCACCAACGCCGTCACCAGACCCAGCAGCGCCCAGAGCCACCACCAGGAGGGCACGGAGCGCGGCGCGAGCTCGGTGATCGTCTCGGGGAGAGGCTGAACCGGCGTCTCAACCACCTTGCGCGGCACGATCTGGCTGAGCACCCCGCGCGGGGCGTGCTGGCGGTCGAGCCGATGCGCCCATTGGATCAGAACCGGCTGCTCGCCAACCAGATAGACGCTGTCTTCACCGGGAATTTCCAGCGCATTGCGCAGCGCGATCGCGACCCGTTGCGAGGCCTCATCACCCGCGGCTTCATAGCGCTCCGCGAGGCCCAGGATGTCATCGCGCAATTGCCCCAGCCGCTCCTTTGCAGCTTGCGCCTCGAGCTCGGACAGGGCGCTGAGCGGACGGATGACACCGCCCGCATTGCTGTACCAATCCACCGAGCCGGAGGCACCGGCACTTTGCGCGGGCTCGGCAAAGAGCAGGGCATGCTCATTGCCAAGCGCGCGTTGCAAGGTACCGATCAGAAAGTCATAGGACCGCTGCCCCGGTGCGCCGAGCGGGCGCAAGTGATCGGTACGGGTCGCGGCGATGCGTTGCTCGACCATGCGGCTCACTCCGGCGCAGATTGAGTGGCGGGCGGCTGTGCCCCCTCCGGCGTGCCCGCGGAAGGATCCGCAGCAGGCGCTTCACCGGAAGCTTGCGGCGCGTCCGGTTCCGGCTCGGTCGAAGGCGGCGGGGTCTGCGCGGCGATCTGCGGCCGACAAGGCTCCGACGCGGTGGTCGCACTCACCCCGGCCTCGGCCAGAAAGCTCAGCAATTCGCGCGAATGCAGCGAGAAGTTCAAAAAGCGCTGGGTCGCCTCATCGCGCCGACCGAAAGTGTTGATCCCGACCACCCGGCCGCACGCATCCACTAGCGGCCCACCTGAATTGCCCGGAGAAATATCGGCGGAATGCACCAGCGCCTGGGTCGCGCCGCCGAAATTCTGCTCGGCACTCACAAAGCCGCGCGTCACCACCAATCCCGGTACCGCCGAAGCATCGCCCGCCTGCAATTGCGACCATTGGCTGTCGGTCTGCAAATAGGAAGCAGGGAAACCGGCAGCGATCACATTTTGCAGCCGAATGCTCGCCGCACTATCGCGCACCGGGAAAAACGGCATCGCCGCCCCCTCGACCTTGAGCACCGCAAAATCGTCGCCATTGCTTTCCAGAGGGCCGCTGGAGCGGATCACTTGCGCCGGGGTGAGCTTGCCCAGCGCCTTGTTGGTCACAAAGATCCTCGGGTTCGGCCCGGCCCCGGTGACGACATGGTGATTGCTCACCAGCAGATCCGGACCGATGAAAAACCCGGTGCCTGCCCCGGCCTTGCTCGCGCCTTGCACCACGACGATCGCGGTGCGCGCCTCGATATAATCGAGCAAGCTTGCCGGGTCCGCGCCCTCTTGCGGGATCTGCACGCGCGAGGGATCCGCCGGGAGCAAGGCATCAGCGGCGCCTTCGCTGATCGGGTCGCGCGGGACCGGTTGCCCGTCCTCACCAAGTTGGGCGGGCAAGGTGCCATCGGGACGCCGTGCCGGATCGCCCGCCGCCTGGCCCGGAAGCACCAGATCGCCCGAAGGGGTGCATTGCGCGCCGCGAAGGGCCTCTCGCAGCGCGTCGCGCCGCTCTTCAAGCGCCCGGTTGGTATCGCGCAAGGCCGCCAGCGCCGCCTCATCATCGATCACGCTGGTCTGAGCTGCGGGCGGATAGAGCAAGGTGCCGGGCAAGAGCAGCCAGATCAGCGCCAGGCTCATCAACCCCAGCAAGATCGCAGGCGCCAGCCAGGACCAGCGCGATCCCGCTGCCGAGGATGCGGGCATCGGGGCCGGCGCGCTGCCAGACGCACTGCCCGCCCCGCCTCCGCCCGCCCCATTTTGCGGCATCGGAGGCGGTGTGACCGGTGCTGCTTGGCGCTGGCTCGCCGAACCGGTACTCGCCCCGCCCGCTTGCTGATCGACCGCCGCTTGCGCCGCCGCAGCCGCGCTGGCCGAGCCACCTGCGGCCAGCGCCGATACCACGCCTGAAAGGCGACCGCGCCATTCCTCCGAAGAGACCGGCGGTGCCTCGTCAAAGGGCAGATACCGCCCAAGCGCAGCGTTGAAATGCGCATCGCGTTCATTGCGCGGCGCCTTCGAGCCGCCCTGGGTCATGCCCCAATTGATCAAAACCGGCTGATGCCCGACGACATAGACGTCCTCAAGGCTGCGCAGATGCAGCGCCGCGCCGACCAGTGGCCCCAGCTCGGGATCCTTGATCGCCTCGGCCGCCTTGAGCAATTGCGATCGCAAACTGCGCTCTGCCTCGCTCCGCTGCTCCTCATCAAGCGCCAACAGCGGCGTCACATCCCCGCCGACACTGGTGTACCAGGAGATCGTCGCCGCCGATTGCCCATTCGAGCGCGAGAGGACCGGCTCTGCAAACAGCGCGGTCAAGGACCCGCCACCCGTCTTCTCGAGCACCGAGACCAGCGCCTCATAGCGTTCGATCACCGGCGTCGTGCCCAGCAGAAGCAGATCGGCCTCCACCGCATCGGTCTTTGTCAGATAAAACGACCCTTGCGCCATGTTCGACCTCATTCCCCTTGTGATTGCTGCCGACGCATCTCGACCCGGGTGCGTCCATCATTGCGATTGACCGAGCGCGACTCGCATTGCGCCTGGCCCGAAGACCCGGCCCGGCAGCTCGTTTCACGTTCGAAAATCCGAAACCCACGCGAGCAAGGCACATCGCCCTGATCGCGCAGGATCAACCGACCATCCGGCGTAAACGACGCCTTGACCGGCCCCTTGCAGGTGGTGCCATTGCCAAAGACCAAATCCTGAGAGCCATTGCCCTGCTCATCAAGGCACACTTTCCAATCGGTGACCGGGTAGACTTCATCGGTCTCGACATCGCGCACCCGGTAATCGGAATTGAGCGTCCAGCAGCCGGCGAGCGAGCGCAGATCCTGATCCTCGAGCGCTTCCTCGATCGTGCTCTCGCGCTCTGGTTCGGGATCGGGCAAAGCCGCCTGCTGCGCCGGACCGGCAGGGCAATCGAGCCCGGCGATCTCGCGCTCCAGGGCGGCGATATCGTCTTCGAGCGCTGCGCGATCATCGCTCAAAGCTGCCGCGATCTGGCTTGACGGGGCGCGCTGAGCAGTCGGGCAGTAATCTGCGAACCATCCGCCAAAGAACGGCAACGCCCCGCAAGCGGGCAGCAAGGCGCGCATGAGCACAGCCGCCAGGAGCACAAATACCGCCGCAGCGAGCCAGGGCAGCGCACTCGAAGGCGCCGCCCCCTGCGATCCTGAACCGCGATCAGCGCTCATCATTGCCTCCCCTCACAGCCTTCGGTCGCGCGCCATTGCTGCGCCTCACGCAGCAGATCCGACAATGCCTTGCCCTGCCCTGCGCGCAAGACCTTTCCCGTGCGCCCGGCAATGCAGGAGACTGCCGTATGCCCGGCGACATCGACGACATTGATGATCAAACCCGGCCGCTCGCGGCGCAAGCGGTTCGCCACAGCACAGACATCGCCGCCGCAATTGGGCGAGCCATCGGTGACCACGACAATCACCCCGTCCGAGCCGTTTTGCCGCGCGCTTTGTCCCAGCAGACGCTCGCCCTGGAGCAAGGCATCGGCGAGATTGGTGCCCCCGGCATTACGCGGCGTCTGCACCCGGGAAATCGCGCCGGCGATCTTGCGCGCCGAACCGCGTTGCGAGCGGATATCGTTGCAGGCGCGGGTGACCACCAGGCCCATTTCCCGATCCCCAAGCGCGCCCACCGCCCGGCGAAGATCGCGCTTGGCGGCGTCAAGCCTTGTGGTGCGGCCATGATTGCCATCAACGAGCCGCCCATAGGCTTGCTGAGCCGCAATCGCGCCGAAAACCCCGGCAAGCCCACCGCGCCCGCCGCCCTGCTCGGCCATGCGCACCAGCCGCCGCTCTTGCGCCGAGAGCTCCCAGGGCACGCGCATCGAGGGGGTGGCATCGAGCACGATCACCAGATCCTGATCTTCCTCGACCTGCCTTGGCACACAGCGATCCACCGGGCTCGGCTCACGCGGCGGATCGGCCTGCGCAGTCTGCTGCGGGGGTTCCGGCTCGGGCTTTGGTCTTTGGGACGGTGTCGGCAGAGCCTCGGGAGCAAAAGCATGCTCGGGCTCGACATAGATCGGCGGCGGCGTACAGGAGCGCTGCGCCAGATCGCGCTCCAATGCTGCGATTTCATCCTCGAGCGCTTGCTGCTCATCGCCCAGTATCTGCGCCAGGCTCGGCGCCTCCTCTTCCGGGGAAGGGCAGAAATCAGTGAACAGGATGCCAAAGACCGGCAGGGCACCGCAAGCCGGGAGCAGCGCGGCGAACAGACCGCCTGCCAGCATCACGAAGATCAGGGCAGCGAGCCAGGATCTCGCGGTGATCCCTGACCGTGCGGTGAGTCCAGACCTCCCCATTTTCGGCCTCCTCCCATATTCGACCCGGGTTCGAGCCCGGGACGCCCCCTCTTATTGCCGTAAAGACGGTATATGGCAAAAAAGCGCCCAAGCTACTTGGATTACCCACGCTTGCTTTGCCCAACTCCCTTGCTTTGCCCAACTCCCTTGCCTTGCCCAAGTCCCTTGCCTTGCCCACGCCACTTGCCTTGCCCACGCCACTTGCCTCGCCGCTCACACGAACAGGGGCCGGATCAGGGTTTCGCGCGTAGATTTCTGGCCGAGAAAACAGCCGCTCAGCTCTTCTCTTCGCCGGCCCCTTCCGCTTGCGAGACGATGACCGAGAGAAACTTCGCCGGCGTCTTGCGCAGTTCCAAAGGCCCGTGAAGCGCTTGCGCATCGAAGAACAGGCTGTCACCGGCGCTGAGCACATAACTTTGCTCACCATGGCGATAGGCGACCTCGCCCTCGATCATGAAGATGAACTCCACCCCCGGATGCTGAAACACCGGATGCGCGTCCGAGCTTTCGGTCAGGGTGATGAGGTAAGGCTCGACCTGCGGCCCGGTGCGGGTGCTATGGCCGAGAAGCTGGTAGAGATGGCCCTTGCTCGAGCCCCGACGCTCCATATTCAGCCCCTGCCCGGCCCGCACAAAGGTCGCCTCGCGCTTCTGGTCATAGCTGGCAAAGAACGTCCCGACCGGGACATTCATCGCCGAGGCAAGACTGTCGAGCGTGGAGAGCGATGGCGAGGTCTGGCCGTTCTCGATCTTCGAGAGCATGCCGACAGACACGCCCGAAGAGCGCGAAAGATCCGCGAGCGTCACGCCCAAACGCTGCCGCGTCGCCCGTAGCTGGTTGCCAACAGCAACTTCCAGCGCGCGTTCCTCGCGGTTCCTGCCATTCGACATACCTTACCCTCCGACAAGATCGGAAAGTGAGATTGGCGCAAATTTCACTGCAATGCAACTACTGCCGAAAGATAGTTTCACGGCAGAAAAATGCCCTGACGGCACTAATGCTCCGGGGTGAGCCGAAAGAGCGCGCCTTCCTCGTCATCGGTGAGAAGCCACAGGGCACCTTCGGGCCCGGTGCGCACATCGCGGATGCGGCCGATCTGCCCCGATATCAGCACCTCTTCCCCCGTCACCCGCTGCCCGTCAAGGCTCAGGCGCACCAGCGCTTGCGCCGCCAGCGCGCCGACGAAGAGCGAGCCGCGCCAGGGCTCAAGCAGCGCCGCGTCGTAATAACTGGCACCCGAGGGCGCGATCGACGGATCCCAGTAATGCACCGGCTGCTCCATCCCCGGTGCCTGCGTGCCGCGACCGATCTTCAGCCCCGAATAATGGCGCCCATAAGAGATCTCGGGCCAGCCGTAATTGCGCCCGGGCAGCACCCGGTTGACCTCATCGCCGCCGCGCGCGCCATGGGAGATCGTCCACAGCACCCCATCGACCGGATTCAGGAAAGCGCCCTGCATGTTGCGATGCCCGTAGGAATAAATCTCCGGCAGCGCGCCGCCTTGGGCAGTGGGACTGTTTGGGGAGAAGGGATTGTCCGTCGGCACCGAGCCATCACGGTTGAGGCGGATCACCTTGCCCAGATGGGTGCTCAGGTCCTGCGCCAGTGGACGCTGGCCACGATCCCCGGTGGTCAGGAACAGGGTGCCATCGGCAGCAAAGACGATGCGCGAGCCGAAATGATGGCTGGTGGAGACCGCCGGGCGCTGCGCAAAGATCCGCTCAAAATCGCGCAGGATCGGGGAAGCGGGTTCGCTCAGATCGAGCCGCGCGCGGCCCAGCGCAGTCCGGCCGTTGCCGCCCTCGACCGGCTCGGCATAGGAGAGAAAGACCGTTTGATCACTGGCAAACTCGGGCGATACCGCGATATCGAGCAACCCGCCCTGCCCGCGCGCGCGCACCTGAGGCACGCCTTCAACCAAGGCCCGGCGATCGCCATCGAGCAGGACAAGCCGCCCCGGGCGCTCGGTCACCAGCATCCGCCCCTCCGGAAGGAAGGCGAGCGACCAGGGATGCTCGAAAGGCCCGGCGATCTGCTCGAGGCGCAGGGGGCCAATGGAGCTCTCTACAATCTGCGCCGGCACAGATTGCGCGCGGGCTTGCGCTGCAAAGTTGAGCGTAACCAGGCTGAGCGCGACCAAGCAGAGGAGCGCCAAGTTGACACGCCGAAAGAGCTGCATCAGCGCGGCGGGCAAGGGGCGGGTTTGGGCGGCACGGGATCGGGGATCGGCAAGCGGCATCAGGAAAGGCTCCGTGGGGCAAGACTCCGTGGGGAAAGGCTCCGTTATTTGGGCTCTCCTTGCGAGGTAGCGCAGTTCGCCCTCAGCACAACTCCTGCACCCATTTGCCAACCAGCGTACGCTCGAGCACCTGCGCCCGGCGCAGCCAGGATTTGGCCCCGCGCGGGACATTGTCGCGCACCGGATCATAGACCGCGTCAAACGCCTCGCGCGCCTCGATATCCGAGGAGAACAGCGCAAAGACATAGCGTCCCGGCTTGTTCTTGCAGGCGATCTGCCCCGCCAGTCCGCGCGCGTAATACATCGTCCCGGTCTTCGCCCGCACTTCGGCATTGGACCAGGCCCGGCGCCGATAGCGCGGCAGGATCTGCGCAAAGCTCTGCTCGCCAAATTTCTCGTCAAGCGCCGCGTTCAGCAGGCTGACGGCCGCCTCCGGCGAAAAGCGCGAAAGCGGGCTGAGCCCCGAGTGATTGCGAAAATGCCTCTCGCCAAGCGGTTGCTGCTTCAGGGATGGATAGGCTTGCGCGAGCCAGGCGGTCATGGATGCACTGGCGGCCGAGAAATCCTCTGGCACGTTCAAACCCTGCCCATTGCCCGCAGCGGCCTGCTTGCCCGCCGCAACCAGCCCGAGCGCTTCGGCGGTGACATTGGTCGAGTAATAGAGCATCCCGCGCACGATCTTGCTCAGCGGAGCGCTGACATGGGTGGCAAGGATACGCGCGCCCTTCGGCGTCAGACCCGGCTGAGGCTGGGGCAAGGTGATCCCGGCATCAGCAGCCAGAGCCCAAAAGGTCGTGGCGACATATTCGCCGGGCTTTTGCACCGGCAACCAGCGGCTCCCGCGGCGGCCCAGCACCTTGCTGGAAACCTCCCATGCCTCAAGCTCACGCGGACTGCCGGCGCGCACATCCTTCAGGTCCGCCGAGGCCACCCGGTGATAGCGCAGCAGCGGCGCGACCGGCTTGCCTTGTGCCACATCCGAGGTCACTGACACCGCAGGCGTCGAGCGGCGACTGGCATGGGCGAAGACATCGACGATATAATCGCCCTTCTTCTCCCGCTCCCATTTCAGCAGGACCCGGTTGAAATTGAGATTGAGCCCGCTCAGCGATGGGTTGTAGGCCGCATCGATCGGCTGCCCCTCCGCCAGTCTCTCCGCAGTCGGCAACGCGCTGGCATCATAGATGAAGCGCCCATTGACGCGGTGGATGCCCTGCGCCTTCAACTGATCGACCATCGCATCCAGCTCGGCGGTATCAAGGGTCGGATCCCCGCCTCCTTGCAGATAGATGTCCCCATCGAGCACCCCGCCATGCACTGCTCCCGTGCCGCGCAAAAGGGTCGTGAAGCTGAAATCGCTCCCAAGGGTCTTGAGCGCATAAAGCGCCGTGGGGACCTTGGAGACCGATGCCGGGATGAACGCTTCGCCGGAATAGCGCCGGGCAATGACCGCGCCACTGTTCTTGTCGACCAGCAAGAAACCGACCCGCCCCGATTTTGGTGCGTCGGCCAGCGGCGGCTCCACCCGCACCGGTTGATCGGGTTTGGGCGTCGAGGGGCGCAGTTCCTCAGGTGCAAGATCCGAGACCGGCACCTCGGAAAGCCCCCCAGCCTGCGCCGCATCGCCGATCAAGATCGCCTCCTCGCTGGCTGGCACCGCAGGATCATCCGCGCTCGTCCCACTCGTCAGCAGCGATTGGGCCTCTGGCTCATGGCTATCGGGTTGCAAGACCGCAGCAAGATCGGGCCGCGGCAAGGGACGCGATACCAGCAGCGGCGGCAGGCTGCGCGCTGCCCGGTTCAGATTGTCACTCGGCACAGGCGCTTGGGCGGGCGCCCGTTCGGTGGCGCGGTCTCGCGCGTGAAGCACCGCTCCTTGTGCAAACACAAACAGGAGCACCGCGAGGCCCGGGAGAATTCGGGGCCCGAACAAGCCCGGGCGCAACGCTCGATGAGGCTGTGAGGGGAGATTCGATCGCGCGCCGCGAAGCGACGACCCGCCCGCCATGCCTGCTTGTGCAGAAAGGGCAGCCTGCGATCCCCACGAACTGCGCCTTTGCAAGTGCCTTGCCGGGTCCTTTGCCGAATGCCTTGCCGAGTGCCTTGCCGGGTACTCTGCCATGCCTGCTCCCATCCGTACACTCACGCTGGTTCAAAGCCGCGAAACTTCGCGGCCCCACCCATTCTCAACCATGCAGAGGGCAACATTACGCGCTATACAGCAAAAATTGAACCCATTGACAGTCAGGTTTTGCGCTCAGGTTTTGCGCTCCTGACGCGGGGCGCTCGCCCAGATGCCGGAACGGCGCAATTGGGTGGAGGAGAGCGGCGACATTGGCCCGGTGAGCAAGCACCATGCCGGAGGCGGCAGGAAAGGCAGCATCGCCGCATCCTCCTGCTCAACGCGAAAACGCGCAAACCTTGTGGCGGTTTTGGAGAGCGCGGCGCCCAGTTGCTCACCCGGACGCGCCAGCACCGCCATCGGCATGGATTGCGCGATCCAATCCCAACGCTCCCAGCGATGAAAGCCGCGCAGATTATCCGCGCCCATCAACCAGACAAAACGCACCCCGCGATAGCGCTGGCGCAAGGCGGCAATGGTGTCGGCGGTGTAGCGCGCGCCGATCTGCGCCTCGATATCCGTGACCCGCACCCGCGGATGCGCGAGGATCTGCCGGCAGGCCGCAACCCTGCGCTCCAGCGCCGCCGGACCATGCGGCTTGAGAGGATTGCCCGGAGTGACCAGCCACCACACCTGATCGAGCTGCAAGGCGCGCAGCGCAATCTCGGTGATATGCACGTGACCGGCATGGGGCGGATCAAAAGAGCCGCCAAGCAGCCCGATCCGCATTCCCGGCGTCGCGATAGGTCCTTTCAAGCGCACGATAGACAGGCCCCTTGCAAGCTCAGACGGCTCTGATCTGCGGCAAGAGGGCCTGTCTGGTCAAATGCAAACGCGTTTTCAGGGCCCAATCAGTTCCGATCAGGCCCTGCAAAGCGCAGCGAAGCGGATCAAGCGGCGCGTTGCGCGCCCGCGCTGCCTGCCTCGGTCTGGAAGAACGCCGCCAGTTGCGCCAGCGCCGTGCCCTGCTCCGCCAGCGCCGCCGACAGGGCCGAGTTCTGCTCGGCAATCGCCGCCGTTTGCTGGGTATTGGTATCGAGATGCGAGATCGCCTGCGAGATTTCGGTCACGCCATTGGCCTGCTCGCTCGAGGCGGTCGAAATATCGCCGATCGTGCTGGTGATCTGGACAATCGCCTCGCAGATCCGCTCAAGCGCCTGCCCGGTATGATTGACCATCTCGACCCCATCCGCGACGTTCAGGGCGCTGTTTTCGATCAACCCCTTGATATCCGCGGCAGCATCGGCCGAGCGCTGGGCGAGGATCCGAACTTCGGAGGCCACCACCGCAAAGCCTTTGCCCGCCTCGCCAGCCCGAGCCGCCTCGACCGCTGCATTGAGCGCCAGAAGGTTGGTCTGGAAGGCGATGCTATCGATCACCTGGACGATATTGGCGATCTTCTCCGAGCTTTCCTCGATCGCCCCCATGGCCTTGACGGCTCGGCTGACGATCTCGCTGCCTTCTTCAGCGCTCTTGCGCATGTCCGAGGACATCTGATCCGCCATCGCCGAGCTCTCGGCATTTGCGCGCACCATCGCGGTCATCTCTTCCATGGTGGCCGCGGTTTCCTCCAAGGAGGAGGCTTGGCTCTCTGCCTTCTCGGACAATCCGCGTGCACCCGCAGAGACATCGCTGGTCGAGCGCCCGATATCGCGGCTCACCGACTGGATCTGCTGAACCATCTGGCTGATCTGATCGATGGTCATGTTGACGGCTTCGCGGGTGTTTTGCAGCATCCCTTGATACTCGCCGCTCATCGGGCGGGTCAGATCGCCGGTCGCCAGCCCCTCGATGGAGTTTTGCAGATCCATCACGAAGCCTTCGATCTGCTCGGTCACGGTGTTGAGCGCCTTTGCGACCTCACACAAGAAAGGATCCTTGCTGGTCAGGTGCAAACGCTTGGAGAAATCACCCGCCGCGACCGCCTCCAGCATTTCCGCAAGCCGCTTTTCCGCCTGCCGCTGCTCGGTCATCTCGCGCCACTCGACGGAGAAACCGATCCGCTTGCCGTCGCGATCATTGACCGGATACGCGTCGAACGAGAACATGCGATTATCAAAGCTGATCTCGGCCAGATGCGGCTTGTCGAGCTGCTTGAGCATCGCCTTGATCGGCATCGGGCGCTCATGGAAGATGTCGATCGAGTGCCCGACGATACGGCTCAGATCTGAGCCAGGCGCCCGCTTTTCGAAATAAGCGCGTGATTTCAACAGTGTGCGCTCAAGCGCCGGATTGGCATAGACGATATTGAGATCGGCATCGGTGAGCATGGTCATCGAAACGGAGGCATCGAGTGCCGCCTGCGCGCGCTGGGATGCGATCGACGCATCATGCACCGCCGTCATCGACCGGGCCAGACCACCAATCTCATCGCCGCGGTCGCGTCCGGGTACCGAGAGGTTTTCACCGCGCGCAATCCGCTCAACCGCGCGCTGCATGCGCAGCAGCGGTGCGGCCATGGAGCGCCCGAGCCACCAGGCGCCGCCGCCCAGCAGCAGCAGCACCGGGATCAGGGTCTGTGCGAGGGTCCCCGCATTGCGCCAAACCGGCGCGAGGATCGCATCCTTGCCTTTTTCGGTGACAATCCGCCAAGGCGCCCCGAAGAATTTCACCGTCTCCACGGCGAGCAAAGCATCGTCGCTCCCAACGCCGGCATGCTCAAGGACAACCTCTCCGCTGGTCTGCGGTAGATCAATCCGACGCGACAGTGCCTCATTTTCGGGCGTTTCCGGCAGATCAGTGTAGAGCACATTGTCCGCGCCCAGCAGATAGGCCAACTCCCCCGTCACTTCGCCGCCAGTAACCGCGCTGGCAATGCGCTGATCGGAGATTTGAAACGCGAGAACGCCAAGCGTCTTGGTCACCCCGATCGACGCGTTCTCCTGCGTGATCGGCATGGCAACAAAGGAAGCCGCCGCCCCGCCACTGGGCGCATAGGCACTGAAATCGGCAAAATGCGTGGAGCCCGGCTCCCCCTTCACCGCTTCGCGATAAACCTTTGCCAGCCCACTATCGGCGAAGGGACCATCGGCCAGACTGGTACCGAAATCCTCTTCCTTGAACACCGAGTAAACGATGTCGCCATCGGGCGCGATCAGGAAGATGTCGTAATAGCCGCGGCTTTCGAGAAACTGGCGCATGACCGGATGCAAATCGGCGTGATAGCGCGAATAAGTCGAGCGGTCCTTGGCCTGGTCGAGCTTATGCCGCTCGCCAACCGGGAAGGGGTTGTCTTGCAGATAGGCGGCCCGCAGCGCCTCCAGCTTGCCCTTCTCCATGGCGTGATGCCATGTCCGCTCCAACCGGTCGATATAGCGGATCACATCAGTGGTTCCGGCCAGGAAGGTGAGATCGCCGCGCACAGCGTCCTCATAGGCTTGCAGCATTTCCATTTTCGCATGCGCCGCCGCTTTGAGAGCCCCGCCAGCATTCTCGATCGCCGCGCTCTTGTTTTGAACGATACTGCCACCAATCAGACCAGCCGAGGAGACCAAGACTGCGCCGACGACAGAGAGGACAATCTTGTTGGACAGCGAGAGGTTGGTGGCGAGGGACAAACGTCCCACCGATCGCTTGAGCATGGATTTCATGGCGGTATCCCAATGGACTACAACTTTTACGCGCCTCACCCTGCCATGCACTTGGTTTATCTTCGGTTACAGCGACGCTACGTCACCACCTATAGGCGAGCATTTTAGATTCTCTGGCGGTATTTTGTACGTTTACACTGTCTACTTATTAGCGTGATCAATGCAGTTACTATTCTTCTTCAACTTTTCATAAACGATACGCCTCGGGCGATTGCGGCCGGAGCAAAACCCGCAACATCCCTGACGACCTCGCCTGATCCCAATGACGCGCCGCGCGCGGCCTCATAGCCAGGCCCCTTCGACGCTGGGCACCTGATCGAGCGCAGCCTGATTGCACCAACCGCTCCACCCGGCTACAAGCACGCTTTAACGATCACGCGCCGCCACGCACCGGCGCTTTAGCGAGAGAAACGGGCAGAGCATGGCTCAGGACAAATTCGTCTATTACATGGATGGGGTCTCCAAGACCTATGGCGGCGGCAAGAAGGTGTTCGACAACATCCGCCTGTTCTTCTACCCCGGCGCCAAGATCGGCGTGATCGGCCCGAACGGTGCCGGTAAATCGACCCTGCTCAAGATCATGGCCGGGCAGGACAAGGACTTCACCGGCGAGGCCTGGGCCGCCGAGGGCGTGCATGTCGGCTATCTGCCGCAGGAGCCGCAGCTCGACCCGTCCCTCGATGTGCGCGGCAACGTGATGCTCGGCGTCGCCGACAAGAAGGGCAAGCTCGACAAGTTCAACGAGATCTCGATGAAGATGGCCGAGGAATACTCGGACGAGCTGATGGAGGAGATGACCCAGCTCCAGGATCAGATCGAGGCCGAGAACCTGTGGGATCTCGACAGTCAGATCGACGTCGCCATGGAAGCGCTGCGCTGCCCGCCCGATGACGCCGATGTCTCGAAACTCTCGGGCGGTGAGTGCCGCCGCGTCGCGCTGTGCCGCCTGCTGCTCGAGCAACCCGAGCTGCTGCTGCTCGATGAACCGACCAACCACCTTGACGCCGAAACCATCGCCTGGCTGCAAAAGCACTTGCAGGAATACAAGGGCGCCGTGCTGCTGATCACCCACGATCGCTACTTCCTCGACGAGATCACCGGCTGGATCCTCGAGCTCGATCGCGGGCGCGGCATTCCCTATGAGGGCAACTACTCCGCCTGGATGGAGCAAAAGGCCAAGCGGCTCGAGCAGGAAGAGCGCGAGGACGCCGCCAAACAGCGCGTGCTGGCACGAGAACTCGAATGGGTGCGCCAGGGCGCCAAGGCGCGGCAGGCGAAATCCAAGGCCCGGATCCAGGCCTATGAAAAGATGGCTGGCGAGAGCGAGCGCGAGCGGGTCGGCAAGGCGCAGATCATCATCCCCAACGGCCCGCGTCTGGGCGGCAAGGTGATCGAGGCCGAGGGGCTCAAGAAAGCCTATGGCGACAAGCTGCTGATGGAGGGGCTGAGCTTCGCGCTGCCGCCGGGCGGCATTGTCGGCGTGATCGGCCCCAACGGCGCCGGTAAATCGACCCTGTTCCGCATGATCATCGGCTCCGAGACCCCCGATGAGGGCTCGATCGCGCTCGGCGAGACCGTCGAGCTGGGCTATGTCGATCAGTCACGCGACGCGCTCGACCCGAACAAGACGGTGTGGGAGGAGATCTCCGAGGGCGCCGAGGTCATCCATCTGGGCGATGCGGAGATGAACAGCCGCGCCTATTGCGGGGCGTTCAACTTCAAGGGCGGCAATCAGCAAAAGAAGGTCGGCCAGATCTCGGGCGGTGAGCGCAACCGGGTGCATATGGCCAAGCTGCTCAAATCGGGCGCCAATGTGCTGCTGCTCGATGAGCCGACCAACGATCTCGACGTGGAAACCCTGCGCGCGCTCGAGGATGCCCTGCTGAACTTCGCTGGCTGCGCCGTGGTGATCTCGCACGATCGCTACTTCCTCGACCGGATCTGCACCCACATCCTCGCCTTTGAGGGCGACAGCCATGTGGAGTGGTTCGAGGGCGATTTCACCGCCTATGAAGAAGACAAGATCCGCCGCCTCGGGCCCGAGGCGGCCAAACCGCAGCGGATCAAGTACAAGAAATTCGCCCGCGGATAAGCGGGGGCGAAGGAAATCCGCAATGCGCTCGCCCGAGCCGGACTTGGCCTGTCCGGTCCGGGTGAGCCTTCGAGGGAGGTCGGCGGCCCCGTTCCGACCTCTTTGTGCCCCGACCTTTTTGTGTCCTGAGCTCTTTTTGTGTCCTGAGTTTTCGGTGCTCTGAAATCTCGGTGTTCTGAGATCTTGCCGCCCGCAAGCCATGGTGCCAGACTCCCTGCGCATCACCGCCAACATTGCTGGGGAGCTCTGCGGATGGACAAGGACGAACTAGCCGGGCTGCTCCCGGTCTTTCCCAAGCTCGACGGGCTCGCGAATGTGGCGCCGCTCACTGCGGATGACCTCAAGCTCGGCCTCGCCCCGGCCCCTTCCGAACCCCACATTCTGGCCCGCGAGCGCACCCACCCGATCTTCGTGCTGGGTGATGCCAATGTTCTCGATTTCGACGGGCTGACCGCCCGCCACGAGAAATTCGCCAAAAGGCCGATGATCGCGCGCGCGCTCTTTGTGCCCGATCTGCGCGCGGCGGATTTTTGGGATCGAGACACCCAATCGCTGAACCCGCGCGTTGCAGCCGCCCTGGAGAGCCAACCGGCGATCACCCAGGCGGCCCGCAGTCGTGGTCCGGCGCTGGCGCTCTCCAATTACCTCGAATTTGAGGAAACAATGCCGGGCTTTGACCGGATGCGCCGAGCACCGAGCCTCATGGTCCTGCTCGGGGATCGCGACCTGCGCGATACGCTCCTGCCGCAATTGCGCAGTGGCGGGCTCGAGGCGGCAGCGCAGCGCGAAGCGGCGATCGAGACGCTCAATGCCCTGTTCCTGCCTCTCATCGAGGGGCTGGCAGCGCTCAAGGCGCATCGTTTCGCCGATCTCTACCTGGGTGCCTTGCCCCCGCCCGTCGCCGAAGAGACCCGCTTTGCCGACACCCACGGCTTCGCCTGCGCCGCGCCGGTCCGCCTTGCCGCCAATCAGCTCGCCAATCATATGCTGGGCCTGTGGTGCACCCGGATCGGCGTGCCGTTTATCGACTACCGCAGCGCGATCACGGATCCGAGCGGTTTTGCGCACGCCGATTGCATCCAGGATGGCACGCGCCTGAACCCGCAGGGCTGCTCAGCCGCCCTCACCCATCTGACCAGCCAGATCGTGCGCAACCAACCCTCCAAGCGGCATCGCCCGATCAACGGCGCGCCCGAGCACTCCTATATCATCTGCACCAGCCATCGCTCGGGAAGCAATCTGCTCTGCGATGCGCTGCGCAAGACCGGCGCCTTGGGCAACCCGCAAGAATGGTTCATGTATCTCAAGGGCGCGCGCAAGAAGGACTGGCAGGACTGTGACAGTCTCGAGCGCTACATGGCCCGCGTTTATGCAGAAGGCACACGCGGGGGGCCGGTACTTGGCGTCAAGATGATGTGGCCGCATCTGGTGCATCTCAATGACCGCCTGCTCGATTGGACCGACCATTCGGAGATCGAGCTTTATGACTGGATGAAAAAGGCCTTCCCCAATTGCCGCTTCATCTTTTTGTCGCGCGAAGACAAGCTGCGACAGGCGATCTCGCTGGAGAAGGCCAAGCAATCGGGGCAATACACCAAACGCGGCGGTGCGGACGGTCAGACGGTCGAGTATCGCTATGGTTTCAAGCGCCTGAGCAAGGTCCTGCGCTGGCTTGAGCGGCGCGATCAGGAATGGGAGGCGTTCTTTACGCGCAACAACATCTCGGTGCACCGTCTGACCTATGAGCGTCTGGTGGCCGATATGGATACGGAAGTAAGGGCCGTCTTCGATTTTCTCGGGCTCGAGGACGCGCAAACCCGCCCCATCGACGCGCCGACGCTTCAGCGGCAGTCGGATACCCGCAATGATCGCTGGCATGAACGCTATGAGAGCGAGCGAGAGAGCAATCTTGCTGGCTTGCCCGAAGCAATTGCGGCCCGAAACGCCGAGCGGCTCGAACAATTGATCATCGAGCGCAAGGAAAAGGGGGACGCCTGACGCCTTCGACACAGATCGCCCCGCACGCCCCTGACACCCGCACTTACAGCCCGATGGATTGCCGGAACAAGTCCAGCAATGACAACCGGAGGGGCGAGAGAGACCGCTACGCCGAACTTTCGCCTCGCCAGCTGCCTCGACCCGAACCCCTGTCATCCTCGGGCTTGTCCCGAGGATCCATTGTCCCACAAGCCCCCACGCCCGACGGCTTCGACACAGTTGCCCTCAAGCGGCCAAATGGCCTTTGTTCATTCGACCCCGGCAGCCTCTCGCGCCAATCCGTCGAGAAGTGCCTGGACTTCCTGCATCTCGCCCTCGGGCAGCTTGCGATACCCCACAAGAACCGCGCCATCTTCACCCGGCGCCTGCGCGACGAAGACGCCGTAAGGGCAGTGGGCGATATTGAGCGGGTCGATCTCCATCACTTTGCGCGACAATACCGCCGAGCAGAATTGATAGACATCGGCCTGGCCGAACACGATGACATCGCTGCCGACATCGCCGCGCGTGCGCTCGAGCATCTCGCCGACATGGCTGACATGATCGACCTTCAGCCCGGCTTCAATGATCGCGTTCTCAAGCGCGAAGGTCGCATCATCGAACGCATCGGCGCTTTGATAGACGACGACATTCGGGTTCTCATCACCGACAGCGCCGGCAACGCCAATCCCGGTCAGGGCTGCGGCAATCAAAGCCGCTTTCAAGATCTTCCGCATCGCGTTTTCTCCCTTTCAGACCTGACCGGGACAGCCGGTTATCAGGTATCAGCCGAACATATCGGCGGTGATGCCTTCATACCAACCGATGCTTTCCTCATAGGTCCGGCGGCGCAGATCGGCATCTTCTCCGACCTTGCTGATAAAGCCATCGACCTTGGAGATCTTCTCCTCGGTGGCCTCATAGCTCGCGCCGACCTTGATGCCATCATCATTGTCGATGAGGGACCAGCAGGTATTCTTGAATTTCGGCGGGAACATCCGCGAGCCGGTCAGGGCCGAGCGCACCGCCATGGCCGCAACCTTGGCCTGGCTGTTGGCCGAGAAGCCGGATTTGGGCATATCGCCGTTCTGAGTGGCGTCACCCAGAACATGGATATTGTCATCCATCCGGCTTTGCATGGTCATCGGTACAATCGGTGCCCAGCCCTTGTCATTGGTCAGCCCAGCGGTTTCGGCAATGCGCCCCGCCTTCATCGCCGGAATGACATTGCAGACATCGGCCTTCACCGCCTCGCCGTCGACCACGACTTCCATACTGCCCGGCCGCACGCCTTCAACAGCGCCGAACTCACCGCTGACCCATTCGATCATCCCCGGATAGTGGCGCTCCCAGCCATCCTGGAACAGCGCCTGTTTGGAGAATTTCGCTTTCGGATCAAAGATGGTGATCTTCGCGGTCGGATTGGTGGCCTTGAGCGTATGCGCGACCATCGAGATCCGTTCATAGGGTCCCGGCGGGCAGCGATACGGGTTGGGCGGCGCGATCATCACGTAGTGCCCACCTTGCGGCATTGCCTCGATCTGCGCCTTGAGGAGCTGGGTCTGGCTGCCAGCCTTATAGGCATGGGGCATCGCGTTTTGCGCGCTCACATCCCAGCCCGGAACCGATCCTTCGACAAAATCAATCCCTGGGCTGATGATCAGCCGGTCATAAGGCACCGAGCTACCACCGGCCAGCGCGACGGTCTTGGCATCGCGATCCACGCCGGTCGCCCAGTCATGCACGACATTGATGCCATATTCAGCGGCGAGCCGACCATAGCTGTGGCCCAGCGAGGAGAACTCGCGGAAACCGCCCAGATAGAGGTTGGAGAAGAAGCAGGTATAATAGGTCCGCGTGGGTTCGATCAGGGTGATATCGAGCGCGCCCTTGCCATCTTTGGCCAGATAACGCGCCGCGGTCGCACCACCGGCACCGCCGCCGATCACCACGACCTTCGGGCGTCCCTGCCCCATCACCTCCGGAGCCGCCAGGCTCGCGGCACCAACCGCGGCGGCGCCGACAAATCCACGTCTCGTCAGTTTAATCGTCATCCTTTTTCCTCCCGGATGTTGAGGGCCCCGTTTATTTTCCGACAGGTGGAGGTTTTCCTCTCTTGCTCCTGCCAGAAACGGCCCCGTTCTATTCCACCATTTCGAAATAAGCTGCCAGGCTTGCAATCTCTTCATCGGACAAGGCACCAGCGACCATGCGCATTACTTCATGGACGCGGTGCTTGTTCTTGTAGGCCTGCATAGCAATGACAAAATCATCTCGAGGCCAGCCGACAATGGACGGAATGCCCTTGTCGCTGCCGTCGACCTGGTGGCAGGTCAGACATTCGGAGGCGAGATACTCGCCATATTCGGGATCGCCCTGGATCGCCAGGATCGCTGGATCAAGGTCCGGATCAGACGGCACCGCCGTCGGCGCGCTTTCTGGAATGTTGAGCGGGCTGGCGCTGAACAGGCGCAGATAGGCGATCAGATCCGCGCGATCCTGCGGATCCTTGATCCCGCGGAAATTCATTCTCGTGCCGGTGACCAGCGTTTTGGGGTTCTCGATATAGAGATCGAGATGCTCGCGATCCCAAACCAGCCCGTCATCTCCGGCCCGCTTGAGAGCAGGAGAGTATTTGAACCCGTCGACCGAGGCTGCCCGTCGATCGAAGATCTCATTGAGCACCGGACCAACCCGGTTGCGTGCCACCTGCCCCAGCATGTGGCAGGAAGCACATTTGCGAAAGACTTTCTCGCCCTTTGCAGGATCGCCGATCTCCTCGGCCATGAGCGGAGAGGTGAAGGACAAGGCACTCAGGAAGCCTACAAGTATAGCCGCGATCCGCGACCGCACTGCAAAATACCCGACTGCCTTGTTCATCCTCTAAACTCCCTATTGCGAGGCTGCCTTGAGATACTCGATCACAGCAGCACGGTCTTTTTCTTTGCGCAGACCATTGAAGCTCATCTTGGTCTTGGGCGCCCAGTCTTTGGGCTTGGTCAGATAGGCGTCAAGGTTTTCCATCGTCCAGACCACACCTTCGGCGGCCTTTTCCTGGAAAATATCGGAGTATTTGAAGTCTGCGACCCCGCCGACAGGCCCACCGACGATATCGGTCAGGATCGGGCCAATCTTGTTCTTCGCGCCTTCGCCGACCTGATGGCAGGACTTACACTTTTTGAAGACCTTTTCACCCTTGGCAGCGAGGTCCGCATCGATGGCAACCACAGCCGGGGCGACCGCTGCCGGTGCCGGAGCGGGAGCCGGATCTGCCTGAGCCATTTCGGTCTCGGCCTCCATGCTGCCCTCAGCCGAAGCTTCCTCATCGCCCTCCCCTTCCGGAGTCACATCAATCACCGTCGCACGCTTGGTGATTTTCACATCCGGCTTGCAATTGGTCATGCAAACCTCTGCTGGCGACGGCCGCTCGGTCTCGAGCCGGTCATCCATGAAGAAATTCGCCTCATTGGGCAGGCGTACTTCGGTGAAGTTGTCCTTGCTCAGCTCGAAATCGTCTTCGGTGACGACATCATTGACATAGAGCAGGTAAGCGGTGATCGCGTAGACCTGATCATTGGTCAGCGATTGCGCATTGCCGAACGGCATCGCACGGTGGACATAGTCCCACACGGTCGACAGATACGGCCAGTAAGAGCCGATCGTTTTCACCGGATCATGGCTCGACAAGGTCCCCTGACCGCCCGCCAGTACCGGCCAACGATCGACGCCCTCGCCAAAATCACCATGGCACACAGCGCATTGTTCGGCGAAGATCTCTTCGCCTTCCGCCACCGTACCACGTCCCTCAGGCAGGCCCTGCCCATCGGGGCGGATATCGATATCCCAAGCCGCGACCTCGTCCGGAGTTGCAGCGCGGCCCAGACCGAGTTTCGGCTCTGCCTGTGCGGTGAAGGCGAGCAGGCCGATGGTCGCGGCCAGGGTCACACCATTAAGAAATCTCGACATTCTCTGCCTCCCCGTTTGCGTTGACGGCCCAGGTCTGGATGCCGTTATTGTGATAGATCGAGCTCTCACCGCGGACCTTGCGCAGGGCGTCCTTGGTCGGCTGCACATAGCCGGTGCTGTCATGCGCACGGCTCTGGATCAGCATCGGTTTGCCGTCCCAGTTGAACTCGTAATAGAAGCGATGCATCGACATCGGCAGCGAGGGGCCATCGACCCGCGCCTCATGCCAGGTGATGCCGCCATCAATGGTGACATCGACGCGCGGGATCGTGCCGCGCCCCGACCACGCAACACCGGTCAGCACGGTCGGCCCCTTGCCATGGGTGATCGGCGCTTGCGGGCTCGGGTTGGTCACCACCGATTTGGCGTCCATCTCCCAGGTGAAGCGGCGCGCTTTGCCGTTGGCGAGCAGGTCGGTGTATTTCGAGGTCTCCTCGCGGTGATGCCAGGGCATGTCCCCGACCTCGAGGCGGCGGATCCACTTGACCCACATATTGCCTTCCCAGCCCGGAACCACGAGCCGCGCCGGGTAGCCCTGCTCGGGACGCAGCGCTTCGCCGTTCATCTTGAAGGCGATCATGCAGTCATCCATCGCCTTTTCGAGCGGCACAGAGCGGGTCATGCCAGCCGCGTCAGCGCCCTCGGGCAGGACCCATTTCGCGCTGCCTTTCACACCCGCCTCATTGAGCAGGTCCTTCAAAAGCACGCCGGTATACATGACGTTATGGATCATGCCATGGGTGAACTGGCAGCCATTGAGCTGCGCGCCGCGCCATTCCATGCCCGAGTTCGCCGCGCATTCGAGGAAATAGACCCGGTTATGGCGGGGAAAGCGCTTGAGATCGTCGAGCGTGAACACCAGTTCGCGATCGACCAGCCCGTTGATCATCAGGCGATATTCAGCCGGATCTACTTCGGCAACACCGCTGTGGTGACGCTCAAAACACACGCCATTGGGGGTGATGATGCCGTCAAGCTCGTGCAGCGGGGTGAAGTTGATCGATGACACGCTGTCGGCGGTCAGCCAAGGCACGTTGCGGCGCACCACATGCGCTTCGTATTTCGAGGGCATGCCATAGGGAGCGGCATCAACGCCCGCGCCCAGTTCCTGGGTCCAGCTCGGCAGATTAAGGATCGCCGGATCGCCCTCGGCCTTTGCTGCGGCAGGCACCAGCGCCGCACCAGCGGCGGCTGCGGCACCGCCCGCCAGGAACCCCCGGCGTGTGGTTTTGCCTTCTAAGGTCTTGTCGCCCATCATGAGCCTCCTTGCTTTCGTGGGTGGGGGCGCGATCAGGCGCCAGTGACTTTCACGGATTTGTTCGGATCGACCGAGACGGTGCCCTTGCGCTTGATATAGCTCTCGACCACGTCCCAGATCGCCGGGCCTTCGGTGCCTTCATTGACCGAGGCCCAGCCGGAAACGGTGTAGGTCTTCGCCGGATCAATCGCCTCACCGGTCTTGAGCAGCGTCATGTTGGTGATCCGGCTGCCCATCGGCTTGGACACGTCGATCGAGTAGCCCATGCCGCCGACACGGACCATGTCGCCGCCCTGCTGGTAATAGGGATCAGGGTTGAACAGGTTGTCGGCCACGTCTTCCATGATCGTGTGAATGGTTTCACCGGTCATTTCCGAGCGATAGGCGGCCGGGTAGCTCATCGCGGTGGCGTTGTGGACATCCTCGCGGGTGATGTCATCCCCCGGCAGCAGGCTCGGCCCCCAACGGAAGCCCGGCGACAGCGCGATATCGGCCTCACGCTCCTCGATCAGCGCATTGCAGATCAGATCATCCCAGGTGCCGTTGAAATTGCCGCGGCGATAGAGCAGGCTATCGGTCTTGCCCAGAACTTCGGTCAGCTCGGCCTTGTAGGGCTCGCGCTCGGCATCGATCACCGCCGCGACCTCCGGATCCGGGGTGATGACATCCGAGAAGATCGGGATCAGCTTGTGGCGCAGGCCCTTCATGCCGCCCTTTTCGACATCAACATCAATGCGGCTGAGGAACTTGCCGTTCGAACCCGATGCGATGAGGAAGGTGTTATTGACCTGGACCGGCTCGGGCAGTGCGTCATGGGTATGCCCGCACAGAACGATATCGATGCCTTCGACATTGGCGGCCAGCTTGCGGTCCACATCGAAGCCGTTATGGCTCAGCAGCACCACCAGATCGGCGCCCTCGCTCTCGCGCACCTCGTTGACGACCTCCTGCACGCGCTCCTGACGCACACCAAAGGACAGGTTCGGGAACATCCAGCGCGGATTGGCGATCGGCAGATAGGGGAAGGCTTGCCCGATCACCGCAATCTTCGCGCCGTTTTGCTCGAACATCTTGTAGGGCTCATAGGCCGGCTCGTTCCACTCATTGTCGAAGATATTCGCGCCGAGGAACGGGAAGTCGAGGGTCTCGATGATTTCATCGACCCGGTCCTTGCCGAAGGTGAATTCCCAATGCGCGGTCATCGCGTCGGGCTTGAGCAGGTTCATGACATTGACAACGTCCTGACCGGCGGTTTGCTCGGAGGTGTAGGAGCCATGCCAGGTATCGCCGCCATCGAGCAGCAATGCATCGGGACGCTCGGCGCGGATCGCCTTGACCACGGTAGCGACGCGGTCCATGCCGCCCATCTTGCCATAGCCCTGGGCCAGCGCGACGAAATCGAGATAGGTCAGCGCATAGGCTTCCGGGGTGCCGGGCTCGAACCCGAACAGGTTGAGGAAATCCTGCCCGGTGACATGCGGCGGCAGGCCGTTTACATCGCCGACGCCGAGATTGATCTCAGGCTCGCGGAACCAGATCGGCTTGAGCTGCGCGTGCAGGTCGGTGAGGTGGATGAGGGTGACATTGCCCATTGGCTCGAAAGCCAGAAGCTGATCCTGGGTCAGCTTTTGCTGTGCCGCCAGACGCCCCCAATTGCCGACGCCGGACGCGCCCACAATCGCCGAGGCTGCAACGGTTGCCTGTAGAAAATCGCGTCTCGAGATCATCGGACTTCCTCTGGACTGAATAACCCGCATCACATATGCGAATTTTAATATATGTTTGGGGTGACACTTTCCCTGCGCATAGGGCTCGCCTCAAGGACTTGAGCGGACCCCAAGGAACTGAGCGATCCCCAAAGGGAGAGGGGAGCCCCCGACACTGGGCCGGGGGCAATCTCATGCGAGGGTTACTGACGAACCGAAGGCGTTTCGATCGAAAGGCCCTGGCCGCGCCATGCCACATAGAGCTCCAGTGCACGGAACTCTTCGGAGCCCGGGCTGAAGGTTTCGGCACGCGTATCGCGGATACAACCCTTGAACCGGGCGTGGATCGAGTTGAGCTTGGTGTTCTTCAAGCGGTAGGTCGGGAAACCGTTGATCTGGCCTTGGCTGAGGTGATCGGCACGGATCATGTTGCCGTAGTTATCCTCATGGCAGTTGGCGCAGGACAGCTCCAGTTGACCGAAGCGGGTGTAGTAGATTTCCTCACCCTTCTTGAAGTACTCGGCAGCCGGCCCGTCAACTTTCACGCTCATCGGCATGCCGCGCGATTGCAGGCCAATCAGCGCCACCATGGCATCCATGTCAGCCTTGGCCCATTTCCAGGGCTTGGCCTGCATGCGCTCGGTGCGGCAGCTATTGATGTAGTTTTCGAGGCTCCACAGATCCTTGGCCTGCTCGTTGTATTTCGGCATCGCGGCGCGCACGCCCTTCATGCTCTCGGCAACGTCGCCATGGCAGCTTTCGCAGGATTTACCGGCTTCGCCCTCGACGGTCGACCAGGCTTCCTGTGCCTGTTCGACAAAGATGAAGCTCGGATTGTCGAAATCATCGGTTTCGAGCGCCTGGGTCTCATCGGTCCGGAAGATCCAGCCCGACAGGATCTCATCGAGCGGATGGCCTTCCGGTGCTTCCACACGGATGTCCATTTTCTCACCGTTGATGATCAGATCCGCCTCTTCATCGGCCCACGCAGCGGGGGCCGAGACAAGGGCGCCAAGCGCCAGCGCAGCAATGGCGAGCTTCTGGCTTGCTTTAAACATGCGCGTTTTCCTCCCTAGTTTGTGTTGTGTGATTAGCCGATTTTGATTTTCTTCTTGGCTTCGTAGACGGAGCCATCGTCATCGGTCCATTGGAAGAGGAATTCACCAGCTTCAGGGACTTTGGCTTCGAACTGGAAATATGGGTTCGACGACACTGCCGGAGCCAGATCGGCGGAGATGACTTCCTGCCCGTTAAAGCTGGCGACGAACTTGTTGATGATCTTGCGCGGGATCGGGTTGCCCGACTTGTCCTTGCGCTGACCCGATTCCATCGGGTGCGAGATCAGGGTCTTGATGGTGATGACCTCGCCGGCTTCGGCCTTGCTCGGAACTTTCACACGGGGTTTGATTTTTGCCATCGGGGCGTTCTCCTAAATTTCAGATCAGACGGGGAAGCGGGCGCGCGATTAGCCGCCGCAGCCGCCGATGGTGACTTTCACTTCGCGGGTTGCCTTGGCGAAGGAGCCGTCGGCCATTTTCGCGATCGCGACCACGTTCTGGGTCTTCGACAGGCGGATACGGGTCGACGCCGAGGACGAACCGGCCAGCGGACCGAAATGGAAGGTTGCAACACCCGGGGTCGGGTTACCATCGGCCAGCAGCAGGATGGCGGTTGCGCCTTCGGCGGAGACTTCGACCGGCACAGTGTTGCCGTTTTCCGCGATCTCCGGCGTGTTCAGATCAACGCCGCCTTCGGCGATCGGGGCGCCGCCGGTGAAGCTGGCGATCGCTTCTTCGGTCAGGCCCTTCGCTTGCGCGATGCTCGGCAGTGCCAGCATCACCGCGCCACCGGCACCGATCAGCAGGGCTTCACGTCTGGTGATATTCATGGGTATCTCCTTTTTCTTTTCCTCAGCGCCCGGCACGGGCACCGTCGCCTTTCGATCGGCGATTATTCTTCCTTGAGGGTCATCAGATAGGCGACCACGTCCTCGATCTGCTGCGCGTCGAGAACCGGCGAGATCTCCTTGGCCGCCTTGCCGGTATAACCATCACCCGGACGGGTGAAGCCGCTGACCTTGTAGAAGGCCGGCATGATGGTGCCGTCATAGGTCATCTTCGCATTGGCGACGATGCCGCGCAGCTGCGCTTCGTCCCAGCGATCGGCGACGCCATCGAGGGTCGGGCCAACCTCACCATGCCAGGGCACATCGCTCATCTCGGTGATGGCATGGCAGGACACGCAATTGCCCAGGCTCTTGGTGCCGACAATCTCGCGTCCGCGGGTGGCATCACCCGGCTGACCCGAAAGCGAGGTCGCCACCGCGCCGTCATTGAAAGACACAGCCGATGGGGCAACGGGCTCGGCCAGAGCACCGGTTGCCAGCATGGTGGCTGCGATGGCGAGAATAGAAGTCTTCATCTCTTTCCTCCCTAGCGTCGCTGCGCTGGATTGCTTGTTCATGACGGAAACGTTAGCGGACCGTCTTCGATGCATAAATTCATAAAAATGAATTCCCGAGCAAGAGAAACTTGCGCGGGATCCGACAGTTTTGTCATTTTTGTTCGGCAATCATGCGGGCAAGATATTTCTGGAAGTGCTCATCGCCCTCATAGCCCTTCTCCTTCACCCATTGGAACATCGCCCGAGTGGTGAATTTTCCAAATGCGCCGGGCATCACGCTGACTGCCGCCTGCGCCGCCGTCCCGGATTCGGGCACTTCCTCGGGCATGAACATCAGCGTCGGGGTGAACACCACGCCCCAGCGCCGCGCCATCTCCTTCTCGGACAATGATTCGCCATCGAAATCAGTCACTTCCTCGTCGCCGAACAGGTTCATCTGCACGACCATGAAGTTCTCCGAGATGTACTGGGCAATCTTCGGATCGGGGAAAACCTCCTCATGCATCTTCTTGCAATAGATGCAGCCGCGCTGCTCGAAGATGATTGCCAGACGTTTGCCCTGCTCGCTGGCGCTTTGCAGATCCTCGGTCATGTCCTTGAAGGTGATCGCCATCCAGGGCGTCTTGTGCAGACCATCCTCGCCCAGCGTTTGCGCCTGCCCCGCCGCGACCATGGCGAGCGCGCCGATCAGGGCCGCGATCAGTGTCGTGAAAACCGTTCTCATCATTGACCTCCCAAAACTCCTCGCTCGAAACCGATTACTGCGTGGTGCCGAGATCGGGGCCGTACTCGACCATCCATTCGGCGATAAAGCGGATGCTGTCGGTGCCGATCAGCACAGCGAACAGGATCAGGAAGGCACCCATGACCTTCTCGACCGTGCCCATATATTTGCGAAACCCCTTCGCCCAGGACAGGAACGGGCCGACAAACAGCGCCGCCAGGACAAACGGCAGGGTCATCCCCAGCGAATAGACCAGCAGCAGCAGCGCGCCTTCGCCGGCCGTTTGCGCGGCGCTGGCCTTGAACAGGATCACCCCGAGCAGCGGCCCGGCGCAGGGGCTCCAGCCGAAGGCAAAGGCGAGCCCGACGACATAGGCGCCAAGCAATCCCATCTGATGCTCACCGACATCCATGCGCGCTTGACGATTGAACAGCCCGATCTTCAGCACACCGAGGAAATGCAGCCCCATCAACAGGATGATCGCGGCGGCGACATAGCGAAGAATGTCGAACGAATCGCGCAGCCACTGGCCGAACAGCGAGGCGCTGGCCCCAAGCCCGACAAAGATCGTCGTCACCCCGAGCGCGAACAGCACCGCCGAAAGCACCACCCGGCGCCGCGTGGATCCGGTTACCCGGCCCTCATCGCTCAGGGTCTCAAAGGAAATCCCAGCCAGATAGCACAGATAGAACGGCACGATCGGCAAGATGCAAGGCGACAGGAAAGACAACAGCCCAGCGAGCGCCGCAGCGCCATAACCGACGTCAAAACCGGCAATGCCTTCCATTCATTTCCTCATCACTTATTTTTATATTCAAAACCTATGATGGTTTGACGCCTTTCGTCAATCGCGCGCTGAAGCTAGTCTGCCGTCATTCTTCGGTCATGGATTCATCGGTCATGAAAGTGAGATCTTGATGCCCAGTCGCCTCGTCCGCGCCGCGTTTGGCGCGCTTTGCCTGATCGTTTTGTCCTTGATCGGGACAGCACCGCAAACAGCCCAGGCCGCCGAACTGATCATGGTTGAAGAGCCCGGCTGCCCCTGGTGCGCCGAATGGCACAAACAGATCGGGCCGATTTATCCCAAGACCGATGAAGGCAAGCGCGCGCCTTTGCGCACTGTAGAGATCGGCAGCAAGGCATTGAAGGATCTGAACTTGTCGCCCCGCCCCCATTTCACGCCGACCTTCATCCTGATCGAGGACGGCAAGGAAGTCGGGCGAATCGAAGGCTATCCTGGTGAGGACTTCTTTTGGGGGTTGCTGGCGCAAATCATGCAACAATTGCCGCAGAACGCGGCGTCTGCGCCTTCCGGACAATAGACAAAAGCGCGCCGATCTGGGACTTTAGAGTTCTGAATGTTTGCATGGGTCGCGTTTTCGTGCTTTGCTGCATTGCGGCACAAACGCTGCGGGCGGTGATGCACTGCATTGAAGCACCTGACTGAAACGGTCAATGCCGCAAGAGCGCGCACCCGCGGAAGTTACGTGCGCGCCCCCGCGGCAGACAAGAGCGCGCATTCGAAGCGACCCTGAACCCGACCACTCAAACGCTGAGCAAGAACATCATGGCCCTCCCAATTCTCTCCCCAAGCATGGACGAAATCGAATTGACAGCCATGATGGAAAACGCCCGCAACGCGACCAACTTTCTCAAGGCGCTCGCGCATGAAGGTCGGTTGATGATTCTGTGCCATCTGGCCAGCGGCGAAAAATCGGTGACCGAGCTCGAAGACCTGCTGTCCTCGCGTCAAGCGGCGGTCTCGCAGCAACTCGCCCGCCTGCGGCTCGAAGGGCTGGTGGATTTTCGCCGCGATGGTAAGGCAATTTATTATCGCCTCAGCGATGACAAGGCGAGACGGATGATCGAAACGGTCTATGATCTGTTTTGCAATCCCGAGCAAAGCTGCTCCTGACCTCTCAGGTACGCCGCGTCGGGAATCGGAACGGGGCGAGGAAACCTCTCACCATGCTGGGGCTCACTGAAGCCGGACTGGAAACCCTTTGCGGCCTGATCGGCGGCATCGTGCTCGGGCTTGCCGCGCGCCGGGGGCGGTTTTGCACGCTGGGCGCGATCGAGGACGCGGCCTATGGCAATGACTGGCGCCGCATCCGGATGTGGGCACTGGCGCTGAGCGTCGCCATCGCCGCCAGCTTTGTGCTCGCGCAGGAAGGGCTTTTGGATCTGAGCCGCACGCTCTATGCCCCCTTCGCCTTCGACCCACTGGCCGCGATCTGCGGCGGGCTGCTGTTTGGATATGGCATGGCGCTGGCGGGCAATTGCGGTTATGGCGCGCTGGCCCGGGCGGGCGGCGGCGACCTGCGCTCGGGCGTGATCGTGCTGGTGATGGCGGTCTCGGCAGCAATGGCGATGGGCGGGCCCACCGCGATCCTGCGCGACTTCCTGTTCCCGCAAGTCCCCGAGCCGCCAACAGCGCTGAGCCTTGGCTATGCGCATGCCATCCAACACCTGACCGGGCTGCCGCTGCTGGTTCCGGCACTGGCGATCGCGGCGGCACTCGCGGGCTTCGCGCTGATTGACGGGCGTTTTCGCGCGACAAGAGGTGCCTTGTTCTGGAGCGTTCTGGTTGGTCTGGCAATCGCCAGCGGCTGGGCCGGCACCGCCTGGATCGAGGCGCATGGCTTCGCCGATACCGAGATCCGCTCGCACAGCTTCACCGCGCCGCTGGGGCAGACATTGTTCTTCGCGATGACCGCCAGCGCTGGCAGCTCCGGCCTTGGCTTTGGGGTTGGCTCGGTCGCCGGGATCGCGATTGGCGCCGTGATCGGCAGCATCTCGAAGGGGCATTTTCGCTGGGAAGCCTGCGATGATCCGCAAGAGCTCGGGCGACAGATCTTCGGCGCCTTTCTCATGGGTACCGGCGGGGTGATCGCGCTGGGCTGCTCGGTCGGGCAAGGCTTGTCGGCGTTTTCGATCCTGCGCTACAGCGCTCCGGTGGTGCTGGCGGCGATCGTGATCGGCGCGCTGATCGGCCTGCGCCACCTGATCCACGGCTTTGCCCCGCATGAATAAGGGCGCGTGATGAGAAAGGCATGGTCATGACGTCACGCTGGACCGATCGCTTCCCGCCGCTTGCCGCGCTGGAAGACGGGATCGCGCAGAGCCTGCACGACAACAGCCAGCTCGTGCGCATCGCCGCGGGCACCGAGATCTTTGCCCCCGGCAAACATGCCGAGCATATGGTGCTGCTGCTCGAGGGCACGGTGCGGGTGCTGCAAAGCGCCGAGAACGGTCGCGAGATCGTGCTTTACCGGGTCCAGGCCGGGGAGACCTGCGTGCTGACCACCGCAACGCTGCTTGCCTATGGCGATTACGAGGCCAGCGGGATCACCGAGACCGACATCACGGCGGTGCTGGTGCCCGGGCGGGTGTTCGAGGATCTGCTGGCGCGCTCGGCGATCTTTCGCCGCTTCATCTTCGCCGCTTGTTTCAAGCGGATCTCGGAGATGTTTCAGGTGGTTGAGGAGGTCGCCTTTCGCCGCGTCGATCTGCGCCTTGCCGAACGCCTTCTGGCGCTGGCGGGGGCGCGCGACAGCATCCATCTGACCCATCAGCAGCTCGCCAGCGAGCTTGGCACGGCGCGCGAGGTGGTCTCGAGGCAATTGCAGGAGTTTCAGCGCCGAGGCTGGATCGCGACCGCCCGGGGGGAGATCCGGATTGCCGACCCCGATGGCCTGCGCCGCTTCATTGCCAGTGAGGGCGCATTACGCGGGTGAGGTTGGCGCGGGTGAGGCTGCTGTCCAATTCATGGTGGTCAGCACTTGGTGATAATGTCACTGAAGAAAATCCCGCTCGATGGCAATGGGTTTTGGCATCGTCAATCGTGACCAGAAGAATCGCCCCTCGCCGGCGCCTTGATGCAGGGACCGGCGCCCTTTAGCTGGAGTGGACCATGAGCGCCAATGTCGGAACCATCGACCGCATCTTGCGGATCGTCCTTGGGATTGTCCTGATCGCCCTGCCCTTTGTCGGCGGCATCGAGCTTTTCACCGTCGATCTGTACAAATATATCGCCATCGCCGCCGGGGCTGTGTTTTTGCTGACATCGCTGGTGCGTTTTTGCCCGCTTTACCGGATCCTGGGCATCTGCACTGGTTAATCCGATCTCGCAACCGCTTGGGTCAGCCGAAAACCTGTCGACTGACCCTTGTTTTCTGGGGTACACATTCAAAAATTCAAAGGCGAAGCCAGCGCCACGCTCTCAAGAGCAGAGCGATCACGAGCGCGCACCCTTAACAAGCGCGCACACATGACAAGCGCGCACCCCTTGCGAGAGAATAGACGACACCATGTTTGAAACCGCTTTCACCCCCATAACAGCCCTGATCGGCGGTGTGCTGATCGGCCTTTCTGCCGTTCTGTTCATGGCCCTGCATGGCCGGATCGCCGGTGCGACCGGGATCCTCGCCGGTATCCTGATGCCGAACTCGCTGCATGAGCGACTCACGCGCGGGCTGTTCCTGCTCGGCATGATCACGGCGCCGCTGGCCTATCTGCTGGTGACCGGCGCAATGCCAGCGGTGCAAGTGCCGGTCTCGGCGGGCTTCATGGTGGCGAGCGGCGTGCTGGTCGGGATCGGAGTGACCCTGGCAAATGGCTGTACATCGGGCCACGGGGTGTGCGGCATGGCGCGGCTTTCCCTGCGCTCGATCGCCGCGACCATGACCTTCATGATCGTGACCTTCGCCACCGTCTTTGTCCTGCGTCACGTGCTGGGAGCCTGAACCATGAAACTGATCTCGACCTTTCTGATCGGCTTGCTGTTTGGAGCGGGCATTGTCATCTCCGGCATGGGTAACCCGGCCAAGGTGCTGAACTTCTTCGATATCGCGGGAAGCTGGGACCCGAGCCTGATCTTCGTGATGGGCGGCGCGCTGATCACGACCTTCATCGGCTACCGCCTGGTGCTCGCCCGCCCGCGCCCGGTATTCGAGAGCAAGTTCTCGGTCCCGAGCAACACGACGATCGACGCGCGCCTGATCGGTGGCTCGGCGATCTTTGGCCTTGGCTGGGGGATCGCCGGTTTCTGCCCCGGCGGCGCCCTGCCGGTGATGGGTACCGGACGCTGGGAAGTGCTGCTGTTTGTGGGCGCGCTCATCGTCGGGATCGTCGGCACGCGCATCGCCGTCAAGGCGCTCTCGGCCCCTCAGGCCCGTTCTGCATAACAACAAATCCAAGAAAAGGGAGCATCCCGATGACCGTTTCCACCACGAGCTACCCTGTCGACATGACCCTCAAGCCGATCGTCGAAGGCTTCTTTGACGAGGCGACCAACACCATCAGCTACATCGTGCAGGACCCGAACTCGACCTCCTGCGCCATCGTTGATTCGGTGATGGATATCGACTACGCCGCCGGCCGCATCGCCTATGCCCATGCCGATCAACTGATCGCGACGATCCAGGAACGCGGCCTGACGCTCGAATGGCAGATCGAGACCCATGTGCATGCCGATCACCTCTCGGCCGCGCCCTACATCCAGCAAAAGCTGGGCGGCAAGATCGGGATCGGCCAGAACATCACCATCGTTCAGGAGACCTTCGGCAAGATCTTCAACGAAGGCACCGAGTTCCAGCGCGATGGCAGCCAGTTCGACCAGTTGTTCGATGATGGCGATACCTACCGGATCGGCACCATGAACGCCTTCGCGATGCACACGCCCGGGCACACTCCCGCCTGCATGACCCATGTCATCGGTAACGCGGCCTTTGTTGGCGACACCCTGTTCATGCCCGATGGCGGCTCGGCCCGCGCCGACTTCCCGGGCGGAGATGCTGGCACGCTCTATGACAGCATCCAGAAGGTGCTCGCCCTGCCCAACGAGATGCGCCTGTTCATGTGCCACGATTACGGCCCCAATGGCCGAGAAATCCGCTGGGAGACCACGGTGGCCGAGGAGAAGGCGCATAACATCCATGTCGGCGGCGGCAAGACCCGTGAGGAGTTCATCAAGTTCCGCACTGAACGCGATGCGACGCTCGATATGCCCAAGCTGATCATCCCCTCCTTGCAGGTGAACATGAAGGCGGGCGAGTTGCCCGAGGCGAACGAGCAGGGCCAGCGCTTCCTGAAAGTCCCGCTCGACACACTCTGAGCCAAATCAGCACCGACACGAGCGCCGCGACCGCGGCGCGCGATCTCATGATATAACAACAGCACAAGGATCGCGCGCCTGGCGCCCGGGACGACACTTTCCCACCGGGAGGAAAAACGAATGGACATCAAACAGGTCACGCCGAATTTCTCGGTCTCGCCGCAGATCTCGCCGCAAGACGTGCCGACCCTCGCGGCGGCCGGTTATCGCTCGATCATCTGCAACCGCCCTGATGGCGAAGGCGCCGATCAGGCCACTTTCGAAGAGATCGAAGCCGCGGCAAAGGCGGCGGGGCTCGAGGCGCATTATCTGCCGGTGGTTTCGGGCAAGGTCAGCGACGAGAATGCGCGCGATTTTGGCGCCTTGCTCGAGAACTTGCCCAAACCGGCCTTCGCCTATTGCCGCTCGGGCACCCGCTCGATCACGTTGTGGTCGCTGGCCAAGGCTGGCAGCATGGAGCTCCCGCAGATCCTGGCGGCGGCCAAGGGTGCGGGCTATGATATGGGCGGTGTGGCGCGCCGGATCCTCAATGGCGGCAAGACCCCGACCGATATTGCCGATGCCGAGCACGATATCGTCATCGTCGGCGGCGGCGCTGCCGGTATCTCGGCTGCGGCAAGCCTGCTCTCGCGCCGCGCGGGGCTTGATATCGCGATCATTGAACCGGCCGATGTGCATTACTACCAGCCCGGCTGGACCATGGTCGGCGCCGGTGTCTTCAAGCCCGAAGAAACCGCCAAGACCATGGGCTCTCTGATCCCCGCCGGGGTGCGCTGGATCAAGGGCGCTGTTGCCGCCTTCGAGCCTCAGGAAAATTCAGTGATCCTCGATGGCTGCCGCGTGGTGCGCTACAAGCGGCTGATCGTGTGCCCGGGGCTCAAGCTCGACTGGCATGGGGTCGAGGGGCTGGTGGACACGCTCGGCAAGAACGGCGTCACCTCCAACTACCGCTATGATCTGGCGCCCTATACCTGGGAGCTGGTGCAGAACCTCAAGGGCGGCAAGGCGATCTTCACCCAGCCGCCCATGCCGATCAAATGCGCCGGCGCGCCGCAAAAGGTGCTCTACATGTCCTGCGACCACTGGCTGCGCGAGGGGCATCTGCACAAGATCGACGTCGAGTTTTACAATGCTGGCGGCGTGCTGTTCGGCGTGAAGGAATATGTCCCGGCGCTGATGGAATACACCCAGCGCTATCATGCCGGGCTCAACTTCTTCCATAACCTCGTCGCCATTGACGGACCGGCGAAGAAGGCCTGGTTCAAGACCGCCAAGCCCGATACCGAGCCGACCACGGTCGAGGTCGATTTCGACATGATCCATGTCTGCCCGCCGCAATGCGCGCCGGACTTCGTGCGCGTCTCGCCGCTCGCCGATGCGGCCGGCTGGGTTGACGTCGATCAAAGCACGCTGCGCCACAAGACCTATGAGAACATCTGGGGCCTTGGCGATGTCACCAACACGCCGAACGCCAAGACCGCAGCCGCCGCGCGCAAGCAGGCTCCGGTCGTCGCCGACAATGTCGTTGCCGATATCGACGGGCGCTCGCCGACCTCGGCCTATGACGGCTACGGCTCCTGCCCGCTGACCGTCGAGCGCGGCAAGATCGTGCTCGCCGAGTTCGGCTATGGCGGCAAGCTGCTGCCGAGCTTTCCAAAGGCGGTGATCGACGGCACCCGCCCGAGCCGCCTCGCCTGGATGCTCAAGGAGACGCTGCTGCCGCCGATCTACTGGAAGGCGATGCTGCGCGGGCGCGAATGGCTCGCCAAGCCGGAAAAGCTGAGCACAGCAACCCCGGCTGAATAAGTTTCCTCCCTGCCCGGCGGCCCGCGTGCCGCCGGGGCTTTTTTGTTTCTCTTCTCGGACCTTGCGATGACTCAACACGCCGCTCACCAGCAGCACCCGATCCTGAAACGCATGGCGCGGTTCATGCCGATCCTGGACTGGGGGCGGCGCTATGATCGCGAGACCTTCACCAATGATGCGGTGGCGGCGATGATCGTCACCATCATGCTGATCCCGCAATCGCTCGCCTATGCGCTGCTGGCGGGATTGCCGGCGGAGATGGGGCTCTATGCCTCGATCCTGCCGCTGGTCGGCTATGCGATCTTCGGCACCTCCCATGCGCTCGCGGTCGGGCCGGTGGCGGTGGTATCACTGATGACGGCGGCGGCGATCGGCAAGCTCGGGCTTAGCGATCCGGCCGCGATCGCGATGGCCGCCGGGGCGCTGGCGCTGCTCTCAGGCGCGATGCTGATCGCGATGGGGGTATTGCGGCTCGGGTTGCTGGCCAATTTCCTCAGCCACCCGGTCATCGCCGGGTTCATCACCGCCTCGGGGATGATCATCGCCGCGAGCCAGCTCAAGCATATTCTCGGGATCAAGGCGTCGGGGCATAATCTCTATGAACTCATCGTCTCGATCTTCGAGCATCTGGGGCAGACCAATATCCTGACCCTGATCATCGGCGTCTCGGCGACCGCCTTCCTGTTCTGGGTGCGCAAGGGGCTCAAGCCGAAGCTGCTGGCGGCGGGGTTCAAGCCGCGCATGGCCGATCTGCTGGCCAAGGCCGGACCAGTTGCCGCCGTTGCGGTCACGACGCTGCTGACCTGGCTGTTCTCGCTCGATCAATACGGCGTGGCGATCGTTGGCGGCGTGCCGCAGGGCCTGCCCGCCCCCGCCATTCCCAGCCTTGATCGCGAGACCTGGATTGCCCTGATGGGCTCGGCGCTCCTGATCTCGGTGATCGGTTTTGTCGAGTCGGTCTCGGTCGCGCAAACCCTGGCCGCCAAGCGGCGCAAGCGGATCGTGCCGGATCAGGAGCTGATCGGGCTCGGCGCGTCCAATATCGCCTCTGCGGTCTCGGGCGGTTATCCGGTCACGGGCGGCTTTGCCCGCTCGGTCGTGAATTTCGATGCTGGTGCCGACACGCCCGCCGCTGGAGCCTTCACTGCCATCGGCATTGCGCTGGCCACCCTTTTGCTCACCCCGCTGCTCTATTTCCTGCCCAAGGCAACGCTGGCGGCGACGATCATCGTGGCGGTGCTGAGCCTCGTCGATTTCTCGATCCTGCGCCGCACCTGGAACTACGCGCTGCCCGACTTCATCGCCGTGGCCACCACCATCGCGCTGACCTTGCTGCTCGGCGTGGAGATCGGTGTCTCGGCCGGGGTCGGCATCTCGATCCTGCTCTATCTGTTCAAGACCTCGCGCCCCCATGTCGCCGAGGTCGGGCTGGTGCCGGGGACCGAGCATTTCCGCAACATTAAGCGGCACAAGGTGGTCACGCATGACAACTTGCTGACCTTGCGCGTCGACGAGAGCCTCTATTTCGCCAATGCCCGCTTTCTGGAGGATCTGGTGCTCGACCGCGTCGCCGCCAATCCGGCGCTGACCGATATCGTGCTGATGTGCTCGGCGGTGAACGAGATCGACAGCTCGGCACTCGAGTCGATCGAGGCGATCAACGAGCGGTTGCAGAGCACCGGGATCAAGCTGCACCTGTCGGAGGTGAAGGGCCCGGTGATGGACCGGCTCAAACGCACGCATTTCTTGCATGAGCTGAGCGGCGAGATCTTCCTGACCCAGTTTCAGGCCTATCAGAAGCTGAGCGGCATGACGCCGCTGCCCGGCACGCAAAAGCGAAGCGCCTGAAAAGATAAAAGTCACGCTACGCCGCGGGTGACGAAGAAAGAAAGTATTTACGCCGCTCGCCTACTCTAGGTTGAAGAGTAGGGAGTAGTTCATGCCGCGTTTTTCTCGTCTTTCACCCGCCCTGGCGTCGGCCATCCTTGTCCTGGGCACCCCAGTACTGCCGCAGATCGCGCAGGCGCTCGAGCCAGAGGCGCCCATTGTCGAGAGCGCACCGGCGACAGAACCCACGGCTGAACCCAAGATAGAAGCCGCGACAGATACCACGGCCGAGGCCGCTGCGACGTCGGCGGCTCAGCCGGTTCTCGAGCCGGCTGCGGTCCCCGTCGCCCTGCCGGTGGCAGAGCCTTTGGCCGAATGCCCGACGCTCGCGCTGCCCGAGCCCGAGCCGGAGCCGGCGCTACCAGACAGCAGTCTCATCGACGCCAAGGTCATCGCGTTCCTGCGCGAGTTTCTGGACAACCCGATCGTCGCCGTCGCCATCACCGAGCAGAACGCCCGCTATGGCAGCCTGACCTCGGAGCGTATCCTCGCGCTCGATAACCAGTGGCGGGCGGAGCGCGAGGCTGCCGACCAGCCGCTGATCGCGCCGACCCTGGCCAATCCGCTGTCGAGCTATCTCACGCGTCGGCAGGTGCAGACCGCCGGGCTGGTCATCGAGGTCTTCGCCGTCGATCACAATGGCCTCAATGCCGGGCAGAGCGCGGTGACCTCCGATTACTGGCAAGGGGATGAGGCCAAGTTCCAGAAGACCTTTCCGATGGGCGCCAGCGCCGTGTTCGTCGATGAAGCCGAGGCCAATGACGCGCTCGGCATCCGGATTGCGCAAGTGAGCCTGACCATTGCCGATCCGCGGACCGGTGATCCGATCGGGGCTGCCACCTTTGATGTGAACCTGACCGAGCTCGCCCGCCGCCGCGCGCTGGGCCTGATCTGACCGCACCCCCAGAAACGAGCCGCGGGCCGGGGGCGGCGTTGCGGCTCGCAGCCATATTCCAATCAGAGAGCCTGTCCATATGTCGACCCTGACCACACGCAAGAAGAGCATGATCGCTTTCGGCCTGATCGCGCTGCTCAGCATCCTGTCGGTGAGCCTGACCTATCTCGAGTTTTCCAATATCGAGCAAGGCAACGCACAGACCCATCATGAGCGCGAGGAAGCCGCGACCTTTGAGCGGCTAAAATCCACCGCGAAAGCGCAAGCGGACCTGCTCACGCGCTTCGTGATCAGCGGCGATCGCGCGCATCTGACTGCGCTCGAGGCGCTGAACCCGCAGATCGAAGCGGCCATGGCGGCCTCGCTGGCCCATGGCGAGACGGCGCAGGACCAGGCGACGCTCAATGCGGTCAAGCAGGACCTGACGCGCTGGCAAAGCGAGCATCGCGACCGGGTCATCGGTCTGATGCGCGATCAGGGCGGCACCGATCTGGCGCGCCAGCTCGAGATCTCCGGGCCGGCCAAGCACACCCTCGCCGGCGCGATCCAGCGGCTTGAGGACCTGACCGCGAACGTGCACGCCGATGCGCTGGCGGCCGAGACCCGTGAAGCGGCAATGCTCGAGCGCGCGCAGCTTATGGTGCTGGCCATCGGCGCGGTGATCGTGCTTCTGATCGGCGTGATCGGATTCGTGCTCGACCGAGTGCTGGCCCGTATCCATAGCGCGCTCAATGACATGGCCAGCGGCCGGATAAAGATCGACCCTTCCGCCTTGCAAAACGACGATGAATTCGGCGCCCTCAACCGCGCCACCTCCCGCTTCGCCGACAAGATCCGCGAGGCCGAGGCCAGCGAGGCGCGCACCCAGAGCGAGCAGCAGGCCCGCCATGAAGCGCGCCGTGCGATGCTCGCCAAGCTGCGCGATGGTGTCGGCAGCGTGGTCGAGGCCGCCAATGCCGGTGATTTCTCGCGCCGCATCTCGGCCTCCTTCGACGACCCTGATCTATCAGAGCTCAACGAGCTGGCGCGCAGCGTCAACAGTCTCGTGGCGAGCGTCGATCGCGGCCTGGGCGAGGCCCGCCGGGCCGCCGGGGCGCTGGCGCAAGGGGATCTGACAGCGAAGATGGAGGGCGACTTCGTCGGCGCCTTCGCCGAACTGCAAGCCAGCCTGAACGATGCCATCCGCAGGCTCGACCATCTGCTGTGCGACATCGCCCAGACATCGGGTGCGCTGATGGCCGCAACCGACAGCATCCATGGTGGTGCCCAGGATCTGGCAGGACGGGCAGAGAGCCAGGCCAGCTCGATCCAGGAAACCTCGGCAACCATGGAGCAGATGACCGCAACCATCCGCTCGAATACCGACAGCGCCTCCCAGGCCCATGGATTTGCCAGCGAAGCCCATCAGCGCGCCAAGCGCGGCGGCGAGGTCGTGGCCGAGGCAGTCGCGGCGATGACCCAGATCAATGACAGTTCCACCAAGATTGCCGACATCATCTCGGTGATCGACAGCATCGCCTTCCAGACCAACCTGCTGGCGCTCAATGCCGCTGTCGAAGCCGCACGGGCGGGCGATGCCGGTAAGGGCTTCGCGGTCGTCGCCTCCGAAGTGCGCATCCTCGCGCAGCGCTCCGCCGATGCCGCCAAGGACATCTCGGGCCTGATCGCCGAAAGCGCGACCCATGTACGCTCAGGCGTCGATCTGGTCGAGCGCACCGGCTCTGCCCTGGGAGAGATCGTCGAGACGGTTCAGCAAGTGGCGTCGACCGTCGGCGCCATCAGCGACGCCACCAACGATCAGGCGACCGGCGTTGAGGAAGTCACCGCCGCCGTTCGTCAGCTCGATGGCTTCACGCAGGAGAACGCCGCACTTGCCGAACGCAGCGCCGCCTCGGCTCGCAGCCTGGTCGACCACTCGAACGCCCTTTCTGGCAAGATTTCCCAATTCGTGATCAGCCGCAAAGCCGCAGCCCCTGCGCCGGCTCTGAAGGCAACCGGCACAGGTGGCGGCGCGGTCTACGCCGAGTTCTGAGCAGCAGGGCGCAGCCCCGGACAGCGCTTCACAGCTCATGCAGCGTGAAGCGCCCCTGACAGGATTGCCGTGCAATATCGCAAAGATGGCGGTGATGGGTGAGATATATCACCTGACCCCGCCGCGCCATCTGCTCCAAAAGACCAAAAGCCGCCGCCGCGCGGGTGTCGTCAAAGGTCTCCAGAATATCATCGGCGAAAAACGGTAGCGGCCCCTTGCGCGCGCAAAACCGCTTATGGCCCGCAACCCGCAAGGCCAGATAGAGCTGATCGCGCGTGCCCTTGGACAGGCCCTCAATCGGCTTGCTCCCACCCTCCGCCGGGATCGGCAGCAAACTCTCCCCACCCTTGTCATCGCTATAGGTTGTCAGATCGCGATACCGCCCACCGGTCAGGGTCACGAAGGCCGCGGCCGTGTCCGCGAGCATCTCCGAGCGGTGGCTCTGGCGGTAATTGCCCAGCGCCCGATCCGCGGCGAGCGCGCCCAGTTCCAGCCGTAATGCCCGCGTTGCCGCTGCTTCGATCTCCAGAAGCAGCGCCTCGCGCGCGCTTTGCAGATGCGCGACATCGGCATCGGCGCCAATGGCCTTGAGGCCCTGCTCCGCCAGGCTCAGATCCGACAGGCATTGCTCGAGCGCATCCTGCGCGGATGCCCGGTCGGATTGCACCGCCTCGCGCTGCACCACGAGCGACAGACCGGCCTGTTCGGCCTCCCCGAGCATGGCGCGCGCCTGTTCGAGCGGCGTCGGGCCGAGCAGTTCGAGCAGCTCCGCTTCCAGCGTGTCCAGAGCGTCATGCTGCCGACGCAGCTCGGCGATCTCCTGAAGCGCGGTGAGCAGATGCTGCGGCTCGGTGATCCCCGCATCCGTGCCCAGAACTTGCGCCATCTCGGTAACGATGCGTTCGGCGCGGGCGCATTGGGCCTCGCTCTGCGTGACCTGCTCTCTTGCCGCCGCCAGAGCCGCGTCGAGCTGGCTCTCGATCACGCGAAGGCGCTGAGCCTCGCGCAGGCGATGGCTCATCGCGTCGAGGCATTGGACCGGATCGCCCATCGCATCATCCGCACCGAGCTTGGCGGCGAATTGCGCGACTTGATCGCTGAATTCCTGCTCGGCCAGCGCCATCGCGCCGATGCGCTGCTCAAGCCGCGTTGCCTCATCGAGCAAGGGGCCCAGATCGCGCAAGGGCGCAATAATCGCCGCGAGCATCTCGGGACGATGCCCCGCGACCCAAAGGCCACTCAGCGCGGCCTCCCACTCCCCCACCAGCGCCGCCGCTTGCTCGGACAGCCGCGCCAGCTCACTCTCGCGCCGCCGCGCCTGTTCTTCGGCGCCTTGCAGCGTCATTTGAGCTTTTTCCGCCTCGGCTTGCGCTTTTTGCAAGGCATCAACCCGTGCTTGCGCCTGCGCGATCAGCAGCGGGAAGGCTGGCATATCCGGAGCCTCGATCTCGCGAGCCAGTGCGTCGCTGATCTGCGCGAGGCTGGCTCGGGCGCTATCGCACTCGCGGCGCATCTGCTGGCACTGCGCCGCCAGCTCTGCCGCTTGCGCATAGGTTTCGAGCCAATCTGGCAGATCACTCAGCGCAAAATCGGCCGGCAACAGGCTCTCGCGCAATCTTGGGGCGATCTCGGCGCGCAACCTGCCCGCTTCCTGCTCGAGTTTTTCGAGCGCCGCCGCGCACGCTCGCGCCCGCTCGATCGTCGCCGCTTCGTCCTCCTCCAGCTTGCGCAGATGCACGAGCTGATCGGTCTGCCAGAGACGCTGTTCGCGCAAGTGATCATCCTGCGCCATCGCTTGCGCAAAGGCATCGGCGCTCGTCGCATCGAGCCTGTCGCGGTGATGCGCCCAGGCGGCATCGCGATCCGAACGGCTCTGTTGCGCCTGACGATCCGAGATCAAACCCTCGCGCCCCGCCAGACGATCAATCTTCGCGCGCAAGGCGCTCTGTTCGGCCTGCGCGCGCGCCAGATCCTGACGGTTGTCGCGCATGCGCTGCTCAAGATCCGTGTGCTGCTCCAACCAGCCGCGCACCTGCCCGGCCGAGAAGGGCGGCCGCGCGCCAAGATCCGCCTCATCACCGGCCCAGGGAGCGAGCCGCGCGAGCTGCCGATCCAGCGCCGCTTCCACGCCAGCGCGTTCCTTTTCGGCCTGCGCCAATTTCTGATCGGGCGCCTCGGCCTGCACTTGCCGCAACAGCACCACAAGGGCACCGGGCGGCGCGATCGTCCCGCAGCGTTCGAGCGCAGCGCGGGCGTTCTCAAGCCCCTCCTGAGCGCGGCGGGCTTCCTGCTCGGCTTGCGCGCGTTGGGTCTCGTTGGTGGTGATCTTCGCCAGCAGCCCCTCGATCCGCGCGAGATTGGCCTGCGAGAGCCGGGCCCCCGCGGCATTCGCAGGATCGGCACCGATGCGCGCGCATAGCGCGTTGATCCGGGTGAGAGCCGCGTCGCGCTCGCGCTCACATTCCGGGCGATCCTCACGCGCTGCCAGAAAGCGCCCACGCGCGCCGCCCTCGATCAACCGATCCAGCGGCGCGCCCAGCGCCTCTATCTGCGGATCGAGCGCCAACGCCGCCCGCTCCCCCTCCAACCGCTCGATTTGCTGATGCGCATTTTGCAGCGCCGCTTGCGCCTCCTGATGCTCTGCCCACAGCTTTTGCGCCTCGAGCGGCCACTCCTCGGGGATCATCGGCAGATCGCGTCTCTCCCCGAGATCGGCGCGCCCCTGATCGAGCCGCGCCAGTCGCGGCGCCACAAGGATAAGGGTGCCGATCTCATGGTCCTGCGCGGCGAGCTGCGCCGCCTTTTGTCGGGCGGCATCAACCTCGCGGATCGCATCATCGCGCGCCTCTCGCGCCGCCCGGTATTCCGGCTCACCAATATCGGCCAGCTTGATCTTCTCATCGAGCGCCTTGAGCTGATCGCTGAGCTGCCCAAGCGTTGCGAGCGCCGTGTTTTGCTTGCGCCCCCAGAATTCTTGCGATTGATCGCTGGCCGAGCGCAACCGCTGGGCCATTTCTCCCAATCCGGAACTGGCCGAGAATAGCGCCGGTCCAAGCTCGCCGCGACTGGCCAGGATATCTTCACCGCCCTGAGCCAGACGCTCATCATTGAGCGAAAACATCGCCTGATAGTCGCGCCGATCCAGACCGTGGAGCAGCGCTTCCAGCGCTCCCTCGCCAAGCGCCGCCCCGCTCGCATCGAGAAGCGTGTTGCTGCGCGCCTTGACCCGGCTGATGGCAAGCCCCGTCCCGCCCGCGATCTGCAAATCCGCATCGAGCTGCATCTGCTTGTATTCATGCAGGAAATTATAGGCGCTGCGCGTCTCGATCCCAAATAACAGATCCAGAAGCCCGTGCAAGACGGTGGACTTGCCGCTCTCATTGTCCCCATAGATGACATGCAGATCCGGTTGCGCCATTGCCCCCGGCGCGCCCGTAGACCCCTCGCCAAAATCGAGGCATCGGTCCGTGAAATGCCCGTATCGGGTGAGGCAAAAGCGGCGCAAGCGCATCAGCCGGCATCCCCCGTCTCATCGCCGCCGCGCAGCCGCGCTTCGAGCTCATTCGCCCCTTGCGCCAGCAGCGCTTCAAGGCACGCCGCGCGGGCCTGCTCATCGCCACCAAAGCGATCGCGCAGCACGGCGGGTAGTTTGCGGATGCGATCATCGAGCCTTTTCGCGGCATCCTTCAGGAAGCCGGGATCGGTGAGCACTTCCTCGCGCATCAATTGGCCCAGTTCATCGGCAGCAGTACTGCCGGGCGCAGCTTGCTTTGGCAAGACGGCGTCGATCTCGATCTTTTCGACCGCCAGAGCGCCCAGTTCCTCGGCAATTGCTCGCGCGCGCGAAGCGACCTCGTCGCGGTCCCGGCGCAGCGACCAGGCAAAGGGGCTGCCCCCCTCAAGCCGCAGGCGCAGCACGGTATGCTCGGACCGGCTGGCGGCGAGCACCTTTTGCATCTGCGCCCGCAAGACCGCTTCCAGATCGGCCCATCCCTCAACCCCGCCCAGATCAGGCGCGGCTTGCTGGAACTCGGCAATGCTGACAAAGCGCTCCTCGAGCGTGCAACGCCCCTCATCGACCGTGACCAGGGTCACCGATTTCGCTCCCGCCTCGCCGATATCGCGCCCTTGCGGCATCCCGCTCATCACGACATAGGGCTGCTCATGATGCACCTGGCGCGCATGGATATGCCCAAGAGCCCAGTAGTCATAGCCCTGCGCCAACAGATCGCCCACGCTGCACGGGGCGTAGTCATCATGCTCGCGCGACCCGCTGAGCGATGTGTGCAGCAAACCGATATTGAAAGCCCCGGGCACAGGGGCCGGATAGCGCGGCAACAGGCTTTCGGGCGCATGTTCGCGCTCGAAGCTCACGCCATGCACCGCGACAGCCGGATCTTTGAGAATCACCGAGCTGCCTTCGCTGGGAAAAACGGTGACATTGTCCGGCCAGAGCACAGATTGCGTCAGCAGCGAGCGTGCATCGTGATTGCCGCGGATGAGAAACACCCGGATCTGCGCTTCTTGCAAGCGCCGCATCTGCGCCTCCAGAAACCGGGCGGTCTTCATGCTGCGCAAGGCACCATCATAAAGATCCCCGACGATCAGGAGCGCATCCACGCGCTCTTTCAGGCTCAGCGCCACGATGCGCGCCAGTGTCTGGCGGCTGGCATCACCGATCCGCTCGGCGAGCGCCGGATCGCGCAGGGCCAATGATCTCAGCGGCGAGTCCAGATGCAGATCGGCGGTATGAACAAAGCGAAAGGCCATGGCCCGGAGGTATAGTTAACCCTCCCCCGCCCGACAAGCGCGGCGTTCTGCCTGAGCCGTTGAGCGGGCGAGGCCAAGCTCTGTTTCTCGCGCGGTGCGATCAGGTCTCGTAGGATGTGAAGGTAAAGTCGCCCGCCTCGGTCCGCAGCGGGATCAGGGCCTGATAATCGGGCGAGGCATACCAGGCCTTCAGCGCCGTGAGCGATGGAAATTCAAATATCCCCGCCGCATCATGCGAAGCCGGAAGGTCGAAGCTCGTTGCGCGAGATTGATCGACAGCATTCCCCTTGGTCAGGAAGCGCCCTTCGAAAGGCGCCATGGTCTGGCCCGCAGAGGCGACATATTCCTTGAACTTCTCGGGATCCTTGACGGTCACGATGGCGATGAAAAAAGCCGACATGCATCACTCCAAATTGATCGGTATGGCAGGACAAATCTTTTTGTCCTCTCATGTACATAACAACCTTGTGCGGCTTTTGTCCAACGCAGAACAATTCTTCGCGATCACAATGTCGCGATCATGGACAGGGCAATCGCGCATTCCTAAATAATGGAGAGGCAGCAAACTCAGCGAATGGAAAGACAATGGCACGGCCAGCAAAATTCTGTCGCGAAGAGGCAGTTGAAAAAGTGATGCAAACGATGTGGCGCGACGGCTATGAAGCCTGCTCGGTAAAGGCCATGTCTGAAATGCTCGGCATTACCCGATCCTCCTTCTACAACGCTTTCGGCAATCGCGAGGCGTTGTTCGGCGAGGCTTTCGAGCGGTACTGCGCGCGCTCTCCGATGCGTCAGCTCGAGCAGTTGGGGCCCGATACCCCGGTCCTGCCGATCGTGACGGCGTCGTTCAAACAGATCTGCGGCTCTTTGGCCAATGATCCGCTCGCACGCGGGTGTCTGGGTACGAATTGTACGGCGGAGCTGGTCGGGGTGAACGAGGATCTCGGCCCGGTTGTCGAGCAATACATGGCCCAGATGGTGGCGCGCCTTGAGCGCGTGCTCACTCTGGCCGCGCAAAGAGGCGAGATCGATCGTGGAGAGGATCCGGACCGGCTGCGCGAACTGGCGCGGGCGCTGCAAACGCTCGTTTTCGGGCTCAGCCTGCAATCGAAGCTGGTTCGCGATGAGGAAGCGCTGTGGCAGTCGGCCCGCCTGACCCTTGAGGGGCTTGGGCTCTATGCCGACCCCGCGCCAGCCTCGGTGATGCCCGCCTAGCTGTCGTATCGCTTGAGCGGGCCAGCGATGTTGCGTGCACAGAGATGATGAGAGCCCAGAGATCAGGAGAACCCGGAGATCAGGCGAGACATGTGCACTCGATCACTTTCTGGCCCGCCGATCGGCCCCACCTGCTTACCGATGGATGCAGGCGAAGGACCCGTTTGACGATGACCCGTTTGACGATGCTGAAGAGCCGATCGGCGATGGAAGTGATGGCGCACGTACTGGGCAAGGGCTTGAGAGGCGGTATTTTGTGCGCATTGCTCGCTCTGAGTATTGCTGTGCTCGGAGCTTTTCCGCATCAGGCCCACGCTCAATCGCGGCACTCTGCTAACGACCCCGCCAGCATCAAGCCCGGCGAGTAGGCAGCCTTCGACCTGCTCTCGCGCGCCGAGCGGCGGGATCTGCAAGCGACTTTGGCGCTGGAGGGCGATTACCTCGGGCTGCTCGACGGGCGCTGGGGGCAGCGCAGCCAGCAAGCCTTTCTTGCCTTTCGTGATCGGCAAAACCTGACATCGCTCGCCAGTGCCTATACGCGCCTTATCGACCTGAACCAGATGGCGTCGGCGCGCTATGACTTTCGCGACCGCCGGATCGAGGCTTTCGGCGTCAGCCTGCTGGTGCCGACGCGTCTGCTCGGCTCGCAAACGGACCCTGAAGCGGGCGAATGGATCTGGAAATCCTCGGATGGCAGCTTGCTCATCACCTTGCAAGAATCCGACATGCAGACCGCCCAATATCTTCATGAGAGCGCCGGTCATGGTTGGATCGACGGCACACCCAGCTACCAGCTTCGCCAGCCCGCGCGTTGGGTGACCTCCGGCAGCTCTGATCGCGGTGAGGGGCTCTATCTGCGCTCGGATCAGCGTGGGGAGGTTTGGTCGACCCTCGCCATTCGCACCATCGGCGCCGAGCGGCTGAACCGGATGCGGGTGATCTCCTCAAGCTACTGGATTGGCCCACCCCGCGCATGGGTCCGCACCGAGTGAGCGGCGCAGCGGGGCGGAGCGCTCAGCGCCGCCGCTTGGGATGGAGCAGGCGCGCCTTTGCCGGCTTGATCGCGAGCGAGGGCTGGGTGCGCTGCCAATTGGCGCCAAACCAAGCCTCAAACTCCTGCTCCATATCCGCAAAACGATCGGGTGCCAGCCGCCCGGTCACCGCATCTATCGATGAGACTGGCAGCACGCTGGCACCAGCCAACATCACCCAGCATCCACAACGCAGCCCGGCGAGGGGATCTCGTTCAGGGCTCATCGCGATGCGCCCGGGCTGATTGGTCCGCACCCGCGTCATTGGCACCGCAACCACACAAAGGGCCCCGCCCTTGCCCGACCTTGGCACCAGCATCACCACGCCGGGGCGCGATTTTCCCATCATCCGCGGGAACACCGCGCGGATCACGGCCCCCTCGGCGAGATGGTTCAGTGCAAGCTCATCGCTCATATGGGCAGCGCCCCTTCAGCGCGCGGCGCGATCCGCCGCCAGCATGTCGAGAATCGCCTTGACGACATAGGCGGGCCGCGCCTGATGCGCCATATGCCCAACCCCCTCCAGCGTGATCAATTCCGACTGCTTGAGCTGGCGATGCAACCTCGCGGCATGCACATCGAAGGGGACAATCTTGTCCCTTGTGCCATGGATCAGGGTCAGGGGCTGCGTGACCTCGCCATAACGCGCATCCATATCATCAAGATAGGCATTGAGTGCGTTCAGATCCGAGGCCGTATCCCACATGTTGAGGCCGCCCTTTTTGGTCAACCCAACATGCTGAGCGTAAGCGAGGTCCGGCGCTTGAGGTTCAAAGATCTTCTCCAGGGCGATCTGGGAGCTTTTCTTGTCCGAGAACAGCATTTTCGCCGCCGTATTGATCCCGCCGCCCAGATAATCGAGGGTCTCGTCAAACTCCCAGGACATGGTCGCGCCGGAGATCACGACAAGCCCGGCGGTGGTCTTCGGATGCTCCAGCGCCATCGCCATCGCGACCGCGCCGCCGAAGCTGTGGCCGACGACGATCGCACGTTTCATGCCCATTTCAACCGCAGCGCGCCAGATCAGATTGGCTTGAACGATCGGAGAGGCTGCATCCTTCTCGGGACGCTCTGATAAGCCGAAACCGGGCCGATCGAAGGCCATGATCCGCGCGTGCTTTTCGAGCCGCGGCGTGAGCTGATAGGTCCAGTCGCGCAGATTGACGCCGGCACCATGGATCAGGATCAGGACCGGGTCACGCGGATCCGCCGCCGCCCCGATATCGATCGCGTGCAGACGCACCCCATCGACGGTGATGAAGCGCCCCTCCTGATCGGAGGCCGCCTTGGCGCCAGCCGCTTCCTGAGCGCCGACACAGCCGGGGAGCATCGCGGCACAGCCAGCGCCCAAACCACCCTGGATCAACTGTCGCCGGTCCAGATGGACCCCAGATCCGGACCCACCTCTGGCCTCGCGTGAGGCGGCGCAAACGGTGCTCATGCCCTGAGGCTTTGCCATCGTGCCCTCTTCGCTTTTGGTGTGTCGATACCGTGCGCCGCGCTATCAAATCAACCCAAACGACGTCAGCCGGATGGTCATTACTTCGTCGCGCCGCTGTTTCAAGCGACGGCTCCGCGTGCGGCGCTGCGAGAGCGCGCTCCGGGCACCATCGCTTGCCGATCGGCCTGCTCGCAAAGCCGCGCGATCGCTGTATGGCACGCTTTCGTATGCGTGTGGTGGATCATGTGCCCGGCGCCCTTGAGCACCGTGAGCCGGGTTTGCGAGATGCGCGATTGCGCAGCCCCGCCCTGCTCTGCGACCGACAAGATCCGATCTTCATCGCCATAGACGAGCTCAAACGGACAATCGAGCGCGTAATAGCGTTGGCTCTGGATCCCCAGCGCACCGTTGACAGTGGCAACATCCGCCGCCGTCGCCATGGCAGCGCCCGAATACATCGACAGATGCGTGCGCATGTGATCGGCATAGCCTTTGGGGATCACTTGCGGGGCAAAGGACTCGGCCATCCCCTCCATCGCCGCCTGCTCCATGCCGCCCGGCGACATGGCGAGCTGCGTGGCGTGACGGATGCGTCGGCCATGCTCGATCGAGGAAGCGAGGCTCCAGGGCATCACCGCCCCGGCGAGGCTCACCGCCCCCAGCACCTGATCCTTACCCTCCAGAGCCCAGGCGGCCGCGACCGCGCCGCCCCAGCTATGGCCGACGACCACCGCTTCAGTCACGCCCAGATCGAGAGCCGCGCGGCGCAGAATCCGCGCCTGGGACATCGGCAGCGCTCCATCCAGAGCGGTGCGCTCGGAATGGCCAAAACCCGGGCGATCAAAGGCCAGAACCCGCCAGGCAGGGGTGAGCTCGTTCATGAAGCCGAAGGTCCAGTCGCGATGATCGACCCCCGCGCCATGGATCAGAATGACGGCGCGCTCGCTATCACGCTCAGCCTTGGCACCGCGTGCGCGATGCCCGGGCAATGGTGCGCGCTCGACCGCATGGATCTGGCAGCCATCGACCTGCAAGATCCGATGCTCGAGCTTTGGGCGCACCGGTACAGCCCTAAGCGCGCTGCGGCGGGGTTTGCGGGCCGGGGACGCTTTGGCTGTGCTCGGTTGAGCGGCGGGCGCGTCAGTTGCGACGGGTTTCGCCGCTGACTGCTGCTGCGCAGCGGATTGCTTCTCGATCCGTTGGGTGCTGGGCGAGTCATCCGGCTTGACACTCCCCTTGACACTCCCCTTGCCCCCCCCTTTGGAACCTTCCTTGGAACCAGAATTTGCAGGAGAGATAGCAAGAGAGCTTCCAAGCGCAGCGTCGAGCCGCGCTTGCGCTGCACGCGCCTCTTGAGCCGGAGCGGGATGCTTTGGTTGTGCTTTAGCGCGATTGACCGGTTGGACCCGTGCGCGCCGCTTGTCCTGTTGACGCCGCTTGATCTGCCGCCCGGATCCGCGAAGCTCTTCGCTCTTTTGCGCTGCGCTGAACAACGCAACGCAAGCGCTCGCCGTCGCCTCGCCCTGCTCACCGGCAAAAGGAAGCGTGACCCACGCCTTGCTGACCGGTAGCGCCGCGCTCTGCGCGAGCACCGGCGCGTTCAGTTTCTGCTTTGATTTGACCGTCACGTGCAGCGTGTCCAAGTCCCTGTCTGGCTCCGCGCGGGGCGGATAGAAAAAACTGTCGACCAGCCTGCCGGCAAACTGCCGCCAACTTGAGGAAATACCGCGCATCGCTCTCTCCTGCCGATCTCACCAACCGCAAGGGGCTGGCGAAGGGCCACCGGCACCTTCTGTAAGGGAAGGCAGTGACCCTTTAACCTGTGATTGTTGAGCAAGTTTTGCAGTGCAGCAAGAAAAATCTAGTCCGCCACGTTTCTGCCGGACTGCGCCGCGACCCAGTCAATCGCCTCAACACAGGCCTCAGGCGCAACGATGTGGGGCATGTGGCCGACCCCGTCGAGCCGAATAAGTCGCGATTTTTGAACGTCTTTTGCAAGCTTTTCGGAATGGATCGACAGCGCGACGGTTGTGTCCGCCGTGCCATGCACGATGCCCACAGGTGTGTGAATCTCGCCATAGCGCGGAGCCATCGTCGCGAGCTCATCGTTCAAATGGGTCAGGTCCTGGGCATTGGCCTTGATGGTTTCGGCGCGCAGCGCAAGGCCGATGGCGACGTGATCGGCATATCCGCTCGGCGCGTTTTGCGGGGCAAAGATTCGATCAATGAAGTCCCTGGCGACCGACTCGGTCAGCCCCAAGCGCACGATCGCGATCGCCACATCGCCGATGACCGGGGTGGCGGCGATCTCATACCCAAGGCCAACCCCGCCATCCCATGGATAGGTTGCGCCCGAAAGCGAGACCACCCCCGAAATCTCGTCTTGCGCTTGCAGGCCCCAGGCCATGGCGACGGCGCCGCCATAGGAATGCCCGACCACGATCGGCTTGCGCACGCCAAGGCTCGACACAGCCTCCCGCAGCATCGCCGCTTGCGCAAGCGGGCGATAACGATCATCCGGCCCAGGGTCGGAGTAGCCGAAACCCGGCCGGTCCACGGCGATGACGCGGTAGCGGCGCGCCAGCATCGGCATCAGCCGGAAGGTTGCATCGCGCAGATTGCCCGAGGCACCATGGATCAGCACCACCGCCGGACCCTCGCCCTGCTCGAGCAGATGGATCTGCCCGTGCGAGGTCGGCACGAAACGCCCCTGAGGCGGGTAGCGATCACGCAGAGACTGGCTGGAACTGGCGCAGCCCGAAAGCAAGGCGGATCCTGTGCCCAGAGCCATCATTCGCAGGGCTTGGCGTCGGCTCATCATCATCGGCTCCGGCAATCGTTGCGTCCTCGATGAGTAACGCAGCAACCCCCGATCCGGATCACTCCGCCCCGCCCATCACCGCCAGCCAGAAGCTGATCGTCAGCACCGAAAGCGCGGTGGACAGGATCACCGTGCTCGCCGCGATGCCTTCGGCGCGCTTGTACATCGAGGCGAAGACATAGACATTGAGCCCGGCGGGCATCGCCGCGACGATCACGGCGACACGGGCGAATTCATGCGGCAGATCAAGCAGTTGCGTTGCCACCAGCCAGGCGATTGCGGGATGGACGAAGAGCAGCAGAACCGAGGCGATCAGCGCCCAGGAGATCTCCGATGCCAGCCGATAACGGGTCATCGCAGCGCCGAGCGCGAAAAGCGCCGTGGGCAGCGTCGCTCGAGCCAACATCTCGACATAGGCCATCACCGGCTCGGGCAGGGTCAGCCCGGACGCGTTGAGCGCCAGACCGGCGAAGATGCCCAGCATCAAGGCATTGGACAGCACCGAGCGCGCAGAGCGCCGCATCGCCACCCAGGCGCCCGCACCGTCGCGCCGGGACACTTCCATCGCGATCATGCCCAGCGAATAGAGCACCGGCGCGTGCAGCGAGATAATCGCATAGGCTGGTGCCGTCGCCGCTTCGCCGTAAGCGCGCAGCATGATCGGCAGGCCGACGAGTACCGTGTTCGAGAACAGGCAGGCAAAGCCGATGGTCACTGCCTCGCCCGGCGTTCGGCCCGCGAGCCGCGCCATCATCAGCCCCAACGCGAAACAGCTCAGCGCCCCGGTGTAAAAGGCGATGATCATGCCGAGATTGAACACCTCTGCGATATGCAGCCGCGCCATCGCCGAAAACAGCAAGAACGGCGTCGCGAAGCGCACGACAAAGGCGATCAGCCCGTCGATACCGCTATCGGGAAACAGTTTGAGGCGAACGGCGCCGTAGCCGGTTCCAATGAGCAGAAAGACCGGCAGGACCACCTGTAAGATTGCAAGCATGCAACCTTTCAACGCCTTTCACCGGCCAAAATCCAGCGAATTCAACTCAGCGAAATTGCGGATACCGTTGCGGAACCCCGCCCCCAACACCGAAGCGCGCGCCCTTATTGCAAGCTCTGCCGAACCTGCGCCGCCTCTGCCGCCCGATCCATCAGATCCAACAACTCGGCCAGATTTTGTCCAAGGGTGAGTGAATTGGGATGCCGATCGCCGAGCGTCTGCCGCGCGTGCTGCCAAGCCTCCCGAAAGAGCGGTTCGGCCTCGGCGTAGCGGCCTTGATCCTGATAGATCCGAGCGAGGTTGTTCATACTTGCAAGCGTATCCAGATGCGCCTCGCCCAAGGTCTCGCGGCGCAGCGTCAGCACGCGTGTGTTAAGCTGTTCGGCCTCGGCATAGCGACCTTGCTGCTTCACAAAATAAGCGAGGTTGCCCATTAGGGTGAGCGTTCCGCGGTCTCGCTCACCCTTGCTGCTGAGCATATATTCATAAAGCTGGCGTATTGCCGCTTCGCCGCGCGGCCAATCGCCGGTTTGGACCGCGGACCGAGCTTCGGCTGACAGTGCCTTAACATCCACCGACTGAGCGGTCGCTGGCGGTGCCCAGAGCAGGGCGGCGGGACCTGAGAAAAGAGCCAGGACCACCATGAGCCGAGCCAAACACAAGCGAATATTGAGACGGTGCATGACGGCTCCCCCATCGTTAATCATCCCACCCTAGCCCATCCGCGCGGCCTTGCATAGCCGCGCGTGCGAGAGCGCAGCGCTTACTGGGGAGCGGGCCGATGGGCTGTGTGCTGGCGGGATCGAAGCCCCGCCCTCTGCGACCTGCGCCGCAATGTTACCGGCTCAGCCCCGCCGCCACGCTTGGCATATCGAGCGCGGCGAAGCCGTAATGGCGCAGCCAGCGCAGATCGGCGTCGAAGAAGGCGCGCAGATCCGGGATGCCGTATTTGAGCATCGCGATCCGGTCGATGCCGACCCCGAAGGCAAAGCCCTGCCAGATCTGCGGATCGACGCCGCAGGCCGCCAGCACTTTGGGGTGCACCATCCCGCTGCCGAGGATCTCCAGCCAGCCATCCCCCTCGCCGATCTTGAGCTGCCCGCCTTCCCAGGAGCAGCGGATATCGACCTCCGCGCTCGGCTCGGTGAACGGGAAATGCGAGGCGCGAAAGCGCAGCTCGACCGCCTCGACCTCGAAGAACGCGCGGCAGAACTCCTCGAGCACCCATTTGAGGTTCGCCATCGAGATGTCCTTGTCGATCACCATGCCCTCGACCTGGTGGAACATCGGGGTGTGGGTCTGGTCGTAATCCGAGCGATAGACCCGGCCCGGCGCGATGAAGCGGGTCGGTGCGCCCTCCTTCTCCAGCGTGCGGATCTGCACCGGCGAGGTATGGGTGCGCAGCACATGGCGAGTGCCATCGGCCTTGGGCGCCATATAGAAGGTGTCATGCTCTTGCCGCGCCGGGTGCTCGGCGGGGATGTTGAGCGCGTCGAAATTGTAGAAATCCGCCTCGATCTGCGGACCTTCCTTCACCGCGAAGCCCAGATCGGCGAAGATCGCGATCACTTCCTCGGTCACCTGGCTGATCGGATGCAGGGTGCCGCCCGCCATCGGCGGCTGCACCGGGCGCGGAGAGAGGGTGATATCGAGCCACTCGCCCTTCAGCCGCTCATCGAGCGCTGCATCGGCCATGGCGTCCTTTTTCTGCGCGATCGCATCGGCAATCGCATCCTTGACCGCATTGAGCGCGGCGCCGGCGCTCTTGCGCTCTTCGGGGCTCATCTTGCCCAGATCGCGCATCTTCAGCGAGATCTCGCCCTTCTTGCCGAGCGCAGCCACCCGCACCGCCTCCAGCGCCGCTTCATCGCCCGCCGATGCAACCTGATCGAGATACCCAGCCTTCAGCGCTTCGAGATCGCCCATGATTGACCCTGCTTGTCCTCGCGAATGGAATGTTGGCGCTGCGCTTAGCACGCCAGAGCGGCAAAGGCCAAGCGCGGGGCGTGATTTCAGGCTTGGTAAAGAGCGCATTGGCGCGCCATACTGACCGCATCTCACCCAGGCGCGGCGCTCGCCCGCGTATCATCACCGACCGAGAACCCCGCAGGAGCCCGTTTCATGAAGACCCGTGCCGCCGTCGCCTTCGAGGCCAAGAAGCCGCTCGAGATCGTCGAGCTTGATCTGGAGGGGCCCAAAGCCGGCGAAGTGCTGGTGGAGATCATGGCCACCGGCATCTGTCATACCGATGCCTATACGCTCGACGGGTTCGACAGCGAGGGGATCTTCCCATCCGTGCTCGGGCATGAGGGCGCGGGGATCGTGAGCGAGATCGGTGCCGGGGTGACCTCGGTGCAACCCGGAGACCATGTGATCCCGCTCTACACGCCCGAATGTCGGCAGTGCAAATCCTGCCTGTCGGGCAAGACCAACCTGTGCACCGCCATTCGCGCCACCCAGGGCAAGGGCCTGATGCCTGATGGCACCACGCGCTTTTCGTATCAGGGCAAGCCGGTCTATCACTACATGGGCTGCTCGACCTTCTCGAACTTCACCGTGCTGCCGGAGATCGCAGTGGCCAAGATCCGCGAGGACGCGCCCTTCGACAAGACCTGCTATGTCGGCTGCGGTGTGACCACCGGGGTCGGTGCGGTGATCAACACCGCCAAGGTCGAGCCGGGCGCGAATGTCATCGTGTTCGGCCTGGGCGGCATCGGGCTCAACGTGATCCAGGGCGCGCGTCTGGTCGGGGCGAACATGATCGTCGGCGTTGATATCAACAATGACAAGAAGGAATGGGGCGAGCGCTTCGGCATGACCCATTTCGTCAACCCGCAAGAGATCGAGGGCGATATCGTCCAGCATCTGGTGGCGCTGACCGATGGCGGGGCGGATTACACCTTCGATTGCACCGGCAACACCACCGTGATGCGCCAGGCGCTGGAAGCGTGCCATCGCGGCTGGGGGGTCTCGACGGTGATCGGGGTTGCCGAGTCGGGCAAGGAGATCTCGACCCGCCCGTTCCAGCTCGTGACCGGCCGGGTGTGGAAGGGCACGGCCTTTGGCGGCGCGAAGGGGCGCACCGATGTGCCGAAGATCGTGGATTGGTACATGAACGGCAAGATCGAGATCGACCCGATGATCACCCATATCCTGGGCCTCGAGGAGATCAACAAGGGCTTCGATCTCATGCATGAGGGCAAGTCGATCCGCTCGGTGGTGGTATTCTGATGAGCTTCGAGACGGTATCGACGGCGAAGAGCCATGGCGGGGTGCAGGGCGTCTATCGCCACGCCTCGCAATCGACGGGCACCGCGATGGAATTCTCGGTGTTCGTGCCCGCGCATGAGGCCGGGGCGCGGCTGCCGGTGGTCTGGTATCTCTCCGGGCTCACCTGCACGCAGGCCAATGTCACCGAAAAAGGCGAGTTCCGCGCCGCCTGCGCCGAGCTGGGGCTGATCTTCGTGGCCCCCGACACATCGCCGCGCGGCGAGGGGGTGCCCGATGATGCAGAGGGTGCCTATGATTTCGGGCTCGGCGCGGGGTTCTATGTCGATGCGACCCAGGCGCCCTTTGATCAGCATTACCGGATGCGCAGCTATCTCGAGCTCGAATTGCCGGAGCTGATTGCCGAGCAATTTCCGGCGGATATGGAGCGCCAGTCGATCCTGGGCCATTCAATGGGCGGGCATGGCGCGCTCACCCTCGCGCTGCGCAGCCCTGATCGGTTCAAGGCCGTGAGCGCCTTTGCCCCGATCTGCGCGCCCTCGCACTGCCCCTGGGGCGAGAAGGCGCTCTCGGGCTATCTGGGCGAGGACCGCACCGCCTGGTCCGCCTATGACGCCTGCGCGCTGATCGAGGCCGGGGCGCATGTGCGCGACATTCTCGTTGATCAGGGCAGCGAGGATCCGTTCTTGCACACGCAACTGATGCCAGACCGGCTCGAGGCCGCGTGCAAGGCCGCCGGGCAAGCGCTCACCCTGCGCCTGCAACCGGGCTATGATCACAGCTACTACTTCATCTCGAGCTTCATGCGCGCGCATCTGGAATGGCACGCGGAGCGGCTGGGCTGAAAGCAAGCAGAAGGCAGCCCGCAACCTTCGGCGAGGGGGCTGTTTGCCATAACGCAATGATCATGGACGCGATGCAGTGCTGAACTCGTTACGAACTCTCTACATGGGAGACACCGCCGCCGCGCACCGTTTCCGCTATGCGCTCCTGTTCTTTGATCTGGCGGCGATCCTGTTCGTGATCATCACCTCGTTTTTCGAGCACACCCGCGCTGTCGAGATCGCTGACGCGGTCATTGGTGCGCTGATCCTGATCGACTTTCTGCTCAGGATCTGGCTGGAATCCGATCGCGGGCAATTTCTCCTGCGGCTGGCAACCTGGGCCGATATCGCCGCGATCGTCTCTTTTCTCGCCCCGATCGCGGGAGAGGGTGTCGGCTTTCTACGGATCCTGCGCACCTTGCGATTGCTCCATTCCTACCAGATGCTCGCGCGGCTCCGGCAGGACTTTCGGTTCTTTCGTGAGAATGAGGATATCTTCACGGCCGTCACCAATCTGGGCGTCTTCCTGTTCGTGATGACCGGCGTGATTTACGCCACGCAATACGGCATCAATCCAGATATCCGGAACTATGCCGACGCGCTCTATTTCACCGTCACCACCCTGACCACCACCGGTTTTGGCGATATCACCCCGGTTGGCACCTCGGGGCGCCTGCTCGCGGTGCTGGTCATGATCTTTGGCGTGACCTTGTTCTTGCGGCTGCTGCAAGTGCTGTTTCGCCCCTCCAAGGTCCGTCAGGAATGCGAGACCTGCGGGCTGTTCCTGCATGATGCGGATGCGGTGCATTGCAAGCATTGCGGCAAGACATTGCATATTCGCACCGAAGGCAGCTACTGACCGCCAATCACTGACTTCCCTGCCCGCTCAGGGCAGCCCGATCACCTTATGGGTCTGCACCGACAAGCGCCATTGCGGATGCTCGAGGCAGTAAGCCGCCGCCTGCGCGACATTGCCCGCGCTGGCCTGAGCATCGCCAACCACATCCATCGGCTGCACGAAGAAGTGCTCGAACGCCAGATCGACAAAGCAATGCGGCTGCGCTTGCGGCTCGGGCTGCGGATAGACCAGCTTGAGCTCGTGACCGCTGCGCTGCTCCAGCGGCGCGGCGCCTTTGGGAGAGACACAGATCCAGTCAATCCCGGGCGGCGCGCTCAGGGTACCGTTGGTCTCCACCGCGATCTCAAAGCCCGCCGCATGCAGCGCGTCGATCAGCAGCGCATCGAGCTGCAACAGCGGCTCTCCGCCGGTGCAGACGACATAGGGGCGCCCGCCGCCCCCCGAGGGCCAATGGCCCGCCACCGCTTCGGCGAGGCTTTCGGCGCTCTCGAAACGCCCACCGCCCGGCCCGTCCATTCCAACGAAATCGGTATCGCAGAACCGGCACAGAGCACTGCCCCGATCCCCCTCGCGCCCGCTCCACAGATTGCAACCCGCAAAGCGCAAGAAGACCGCCGCACGGCCCGCCTGAGCGCCTTCGCCCTGCAATGTGTAGTAGATTTCCTTGACGCTGTAGCTCACGCCCCATTCTCCACAAAGCGCGCCCATCCGGCGGCGCGCAACAGGCAGGCCGGGCAAGAGCCGCAGCCATAACCCCAATCATGCCGCTCGGAGCGCTCGCCGAGGTAACAGGTATGGGTGTGCTCGAGCACCAGATCGAGCAGCGCTTGCCCGCCCAAAGCCTGCGCCAGCGCGAAGGTCTGGGCCTTGTCACGCCACATCAGCGGCGTGTGGATCGCCACCCGCTCCCCCAGGCCGAGGGACAGCGTGACCTGCTGCGCTTTGAGCGTGTCATCGCGGCAATCGGGATAGCCTGAAAAATCGGTCTCGCACATGCCGCCGATCAGATGCCGAATGCCGCGCCGCGCCGCCAGCGCTCCGGCAAGGGTGAAGAACAGCAGATTGCGGCCGGGGACGAAAGTATTGGGCAGCCCATTCGTATCCATCGCGATGGCAACGCTCTCGGTCATTGCTGTTGCGCCCAATGCCTTGAGGACACGGGCATCGAGCCGGTGATCCGCACCCAGTTTCGCCGCCCAGGGCGCGAAGCTGTGCTTGAGCGCCGCCAGAAAGTCCTCGCGCACTGTCAGTTCCACCCCGTGGCGCTGGCCATAGTCAAAGCCAACCGTCTCCACCCGCTCGAAGCGCTCGAGCGCCCAGGCCAGACAAGTCGCGCTATCCTGACCGCCCGAGAACAGCACCAGGGCGGCATTTTCCCGATCATTCATCGCCAGCCGCTCCGAGACTGTTCACGGCATGCTTTTTCAGACCGAGGCTTTCCAGGGCCTGCGCCAGAAAGCGCCGCTCGATCAGCACCAGCATCCCGACACGATCGAAATCCGCGCTCACTGTCGCTGCACTGGCCTGGTTGGAAGTGCCCGATTGCACCCCGAGCGCGAAGCCGAGCCCGTCGAGCGGCCAGCGCCAGCCTTGCGAGCGCACGGCCCGCACCGGGCGCAGTGGCACCAGCGAGATCCGCGCGCCGATCTCGAGCGAGATCGTCCAATGAGCCGGGGCGAGAAAGGCGACCTCCTCCTCCCCGATCAGCACCACCCGCCGATCCTCATGCCGCAGCAAGGCGTGCAAGGCCGCAAGAGCGTGATCGAACCGCCGGCCCAGAAACCCGCAGGCGAGATAAAGCGGTGCCTCGACCGAATAGAGGCATTTCTCGAAATCGGTGGTCTCCTGCTCGCTCAGATGCAGCACGCGCAGATCGTTCACCTGTTTATAGGCGGCGAGATCGGAAACCGAATCCATGTCCCCGATCAAGGCATCAAGCTGCTCGGTCGGAACCTTGTCCGCACCGCTATCGGCCGCAATCAATGGCGATGCGAATTGCCGGGCAAGCGCCAACGCATCGGCATCCAGCGCACCGCCGCCGATGAGAATTACCGGTTGGTTGTAGTGAAGTCGCGAAGTCATGGCTGCTCATTGGAAGTCATGGCTGCTCATAGCCTGATGATATGATGATTACAAACATACGACATTTTTTGCACCGCCCTCTTTTCGCGACCCCATTCTGGCTCTAGGCTTACCTTAGGATCTATGGAGACAGAATTCATGAAAATGATCGTGGCCATCATTCGCCCCCATGCGCTCGACAATGTGCGCGCCGCCCTCAATGAGGTCGGGGTTGAGGGCATGACCATCTTTGAGGCGAAGGGGTTTGGCCGACAAAAGGGGCATACGGAAGTGTATCGCGGTGCCGAATATACGGTCGATTACATTCCCAAGATCCGAATTGAGGCCGTCGTCGATGATGAAATGGCGGAACGTGCCGTAGATGCAGCCGTAAATGCCGCGCGTACCGGGATGATCGGCGACGGGAAGATCTTCATGCTGCCGGTCGATAATGCCTGGCGCGTTCGTACCGGGGAAAGTGGTCGCGACGCGATCTGACCAATCCGAACGTCGCCTGCGATGCTGTTGCGCCTGCGATCGCTCTGACTACTGCACTGCACCAGACGACAACTTCGCCCCGGGGCGAAATTTGTCATCTGATTATCGCGTTTTATTTGCCTTGATCTGACTGGTTCCTTGGCCAACGATGACTGTCGAATTGTCGCACATGCGGCACGATCGATCTTCGACTTATCGAAACCAGCGAGCCAGACATGACCCAGAGCAATTCTCCCAACCCGGCCCAGCCCGATCCGGCGCGTGTCGAGGCGGCGGCGACGAGCCCACGCCCGGCACCGGTGCGCAATGTGACACGCCCCGCCGATGGCAGCCCGCCCGTCGGCTTCCCCGATGCGCCGGGCGTGCGCGAATTGAGCCTGAGCGATATCTTCGCAGCCCTGCAAAAGGGCATCGATGATTTTCGACGCGCTCCGCGATTCGGGCTGTTCTTCGGCGGTTTCTTCGCTCTCGCCGGCCTGTTGATGATGGGAAGCCTGCTGGTCTGGGACAGCCCGCTGACCGTGCTCTCCCTGGCCATCGCCTTCCCCCTTTTGGGCCCGTTCATCGCTGTGGGGCTCTATGAAGTCAGCCGCCGTCTCGATGCTGGCGAGCCGCTCTCCTGGCGCGAGGTTCTAGGGGTCGTCATCGCGCAGAAGGATCGCCAGCTTGCCTGGATGGGGATGGTGGTGCTGTTCGTCTTCTGGGTCTGGGCCTATCAGGTGCGCTTGCTGCTGGCGCTGTTTCTGAGCAGCTCGGCCTTCTCCAGCTATAGCGGCTTTATCGAGGTGATCACGACGACGCAAAACGGGCTGACCTTCCTGACCGTTGGCACCATGATCGGCGCGGTGTTGGCGCTGGTCCTGTTCTCGCTCACCGTGATCTCGATGCCGCTGCTGGTCGAGCGGGACATGGATGTCGCCACGGCGATGGTGACGAGCGTCACCACCGTTCGCCGCAACCTCATGCCGATGCTGACCTGGGGGGTGATTGTCACCCTGGCGATGCTGGCGGCGATGCTGCCGGGCTTTGCCGGACTGCTCTTCGTGCTGCCGGTGCTGGGTCACGCGACATGGCATATCTACAAACGCGCCATCGTGCAGCCCGCTCCAGAGACCTGATCGGACGCAAAGCGCCCTCAGGCAGCCTGTTTGCGCGCAGCGCTGCCCAAAGCGGGGCGGCGGCGTAGCAAGTGACGCCGCATCCTGCGGGCGCTGCGCACCGCCATGGCGATGTCATGCTGGATCAGCACCATCGCCGGGGTCACGAACAGGACCAGAAACATCCCAAAGCCCAGCCCGAAGCACAGCGTGATCACCGTTGGCTTGAGGAACATGGCCTGCTGGCTCATATCGAGCAGCAGCGGGGCAAGCCCGCCAATGGTGGTCAGCGTCGTCAGCATCACCGCACGCAAACGCTCGACCGTGCCATCCACCACCGCCGCCATCATGGGTCGGCGCGGCGCATGCTCGTCGATGGTCGTCACCAGAACGATGCTGTCATTGATAATGATGCCCGCCATCCCGATCATCCCGACAACCGAGAACATGCTCAGCGGCACCCCGAACCAGTGATGCCCCCAGAGCGTGCCGATCAAGCCGAACGGAATGATCAGCAGCACGATGAACGGACGCAGCCAGGAACCAAACACCCAGGACAGGGTCAGATAGATGCCGATCAGACAGAGGCCAAAGCCGAGCGCCGCATCGGACAGGAACTCCCGCTCCTGCTCAGCCAGCCCGCCCTGATCGGTCTGCACTGCGAATTGCGCCTCGAGCTGCGGCAGGATGCGATCCGTCAGCGCCGCCTTCACTTCCGCCCGCGCCGCCGGATCATCGGTCATGTCGCCAGTGACCTGGATCAGAACCCGGCCATCGAGGCGGCTGATCGAGGCAAAGCCGCGCTCCTCTCGCACGGTGACGATATCGCTGAGCGCCGCTGTCGCATTACTACCCGCGCCGCGCCCCGGGATCGGCACGAAGGTCCGATCGATCAGCCCGGCATCCAGAACGTCTTCGGGCAAGGAGACCTGGATCTCCACTTCCTTGCCATCGCGGGCGAATTGCGCCGCCGTGATCCCGTTGAGCCGCGCGCGCAGCTCGGCACCGATGCTCGCGGTGGTGAAACCGAGCGCCTCGCCCAGCGGGGTGAGTGTCAGGGTAAGCTCGGGCCGATCATAAGGCATGGTGTCTTCAAGCGAGCCAACCTGCGCGAAGCGTGAGAGCTCGGCCTTCAGTTGCTCGGCTGCGGCCTTGAGCACGCGCGGATCGGGGCCGAAAATCTCGATATCGATGGCATCACCGCCCGGCCCGCCGCGCATCCCGCGCACCGCCAGGGTCTCCAGCAGCGGCATTTCGCGGATCTCCGCGCGCCAGGCCTCGACGAATTCCTGCTGGCGGAACGGGCGCATGTCACTGTCGAGCAGCTCGATCTCGAACCCGCCGAGCAGATCGGTGTCCTTGGTCTCCGAACCCGCGAGCGGGCGCCCCTTGTACCCACCGAGCAGATAGATGCTTTCGGTCACCAGATGCTGCGGCTCACCCTCGAAATCCTCGGTATAATCGCCGTCTTTCCAGCGCTGGAAGAATTTCTCATCAGTGACCTTGAGCGCGCGGCGCATCTCTTCGAGCATCGCTTGCGTATCGGCGCGAGTGGCTCCGGCGACCATGGCGATATTCGCGGTCACGGCCCCGCGCTCGGGCGCGTGGAAAAAGAACCAGCGCAACTGCCCCGACGCGAACAGGGCGGATGAATAGACCAGCAACGCGATGGCGGTGCATATCACGACGATCCGGAACCGCATCGCCAGCGCGACAAGCGGACGAAAGCCGCGCTCTCTCATGAAGCGAAAACCGCGATTGAAGATCGTCGCCGGGACATCATACCAATGCCCGCCCGTATGCCGATCCTCCAGCGCGTGGCGCATATGGGCAGGCAGGATCAGGAAGCACTCGATCAGGCTGATCAGCAAGATCACGATCAGCGCCTTGGGCAGATCAATGATCAGGTCCCCGAAACGGCCACCGACAAAGACCAGACCGGCAAAGGCCAGAACCGTGGTGATCGAGGCGCTGAATACCGGCCCGGCCATGCGCCTGGCCGCCTGCGTGCTCGCCGCCTCTGCCGACATCCCGGCCCGGCGCAGCTTGTCCGCATGTTCGGACACCACAATCGCATCATCGACGATGATCCCGAGCGCGATGAGCAGGCCAAAGAGCGAGATGACGTTGATCGTGAGGCCCAGCGCATACATCAGCGCCACGGTCGCGAGCAGCGAGACCGGGATACCGGCGGCGACCCAGAAGGCAGAGCGGGCCGACAGGAACAGGAACAGGAATGTCAGGACCACCAACAGGCCCATGCCAGCATTGTCGAGCAGCAGATCCAGCCGGTCCTGAATATATTGCGAGCGGGTGCGGGTCAGCTTGACCGCAACCCCCTCTGGCAAGGTCGGCTGCATCTGCGCAACCGCTTCCTCGATCTGATGCTGGATGCGAATGGAATCGCCGCTGGCGCTGCGGTCCACCCGCATCTGCACCGCCCTCACGCCATCGCGGAAATAGGCTTTGCCGCGATCAGGGCCTTCCTCACGGATCGTGGCGATATCGCGCAGCAGCAGCTTGGAGCCATCGGCCCCGGCGCGCACCACGATTTCGCCCAGCGCCTCGATGGATTTGCGGGCAACACCCGCGCGGATCCGCGCGCCCGCATCGCCCAAAGTGCCCGCGGGCCGCGCCTCGACCTCCGCCGCGACCGCGCTCGCAACATCGCTGAGCGAGAGCGCATATTTTTGCAACGCCGCCTCGGAAGGCTCGATGCGGATCAGCGGGTCGGCAAATCCGAGGATCTCAACCCGAGTGATCCCGCGCGCAAACAGCGCTTCCTTCAATTCCTCGGCATAGCGGTTGAGCAGATCGAGCGGCACATCTCCGGCGATGATGATATTCGTCACCCGATCCCGGTAGCGGCCCCGTGCAATCTCCGGATCATCGGCGCTATCGGGCAAGGTGGTGATTGCATCCACCGCGGCCTCGATCTCATCGGCGGCGGCCCCGAGATCGGCACCACTTTCAAATTCCAGCACCACCGAGGCGCGGCCTTCGCGGGCGAGCGACTTTGTCTCCTCCACCCCCTCGACCGCGCGCAGGGAGGGCTCCAGCGTGGCGATGATCGCCTGATCGACATCCTCGGGCCCCGCGCCGCTCCAGGGGACCCTGACGGTGATGGTCTCGCGCACAATGTCCGGGAAGAACTGCGCCCGGATCTGGGTGGCCGCTGCCAGCCCGACCAGGATCATGATCGCCATGATCAGATTGGCCGCGGTTGGATGGCGGACAAAATAGCCGATCACCCCGGAGCGCCCGGTTGCCTCGGATGGGCTGCCTTGTGTCTTTGGTTCAGGCGCGGCCTTGCCGTCGCGAGAGGATGTCATGGCTCGGCCCTGCCCTAGCTGCGATCGCGCGCGGGCGCATCGGCGGCAGCGTCAGGTTCCGGAGCGCTCAGATCGCGCACCTTCACCCCCTGCCCCAATTGCGGCAATCGCTCGACCACGAAGCGCTTGCCCACCAGCCCCGCCAGATCCGCCCCCCCGATCACCACGCGCTCGCCCTGGCGCCGCAGCACCGAGACCGTCACCGCCTCCAGACGGTTTTCGGGATCGAGGATCAGCAACACCCCCGCCTCCGAAACCGCCGAGCGCGGCAGCACGGCGACATCGCGCAGCACCGGCTCTCTTACGCTGACAGAGACGAAGTCGCCCGGACGAAACACCGCGCCATCCTCGGGCAGCAGACGGGCAAAGACCTGGCGCCCGCCCTGAGCGGTATCGACCTGCGCCGAGACCCGCTCAAGGCTGGCCCGCGCGCTGACATGGCGCTCGCCAAAATCGAGGGTCACGTTGACTTCGGCATCCTTGAGCCGCCCGCGATCATCGATCAGCCGCGCGAAATCACGATAAGAGACACGAAAGCCCACCTCCAACGCGGCGGTATCGATCAGCTCGCCCAGTTCCTCATTGGTATTGACGAGCCGCCCGATCGTGGCATCAACCCCGGAGAGCACGCCGTCAAAGGGCGCAAGCACCTCGGTCTCGCCCAGATCGCGGGTCGCGTCATCCAGCGCGATACGGGCACGGGCTACCTGTTGCTCGGCCTGGGTCAGGGTGCTTTGGGCGGTGGTGCGCGCCTGATCGCGGGTGATGACCGCACGCTCGGCCTCAGCAAGCGCCAGCTCCGCGGTCTCGATGCTCGCCGCGGTGGAGAACCCGCGATTGCCAAGTTGCTCCTGACGCTCATAAGCCTTGCGCCGCAGATCGCGTTGCCCCACGGCGGCCGCCCAGTCGGCCTGTGCCGATGCGACGGCTTCTCTTGCCTGTGCAAGGCTCGCCTGCGCCTCTGCCAACGCTGCGGCGGCATCGGCCTTGCGCGCTTCGGGATCGGCGGCGTCGATCGCGACAAGTACCTGCCCGGCGCTCACCCCCGCGCCCTCGCGAAAACTGTCCGAAACCCGCAACAGACGCCCGGCCAGCGGCGCGCGCAGCGCCAGGGTGCGCCCGGACATGATCTCCCCGAAGGCTTCCACTTGCGGGCGCATATCGGTGAGTTCGATCTCACCCAGGCGCACGGCAAATTCACGCTCCGCCCGCGCGCTTGGAGCCTTGCGCTTCTTGGTCTTGGAGGCGCATTCGAGCCCGCTGCCGGGCAGCATGCAGCCCAGATAGGGCGAGGCACCGAGCACGAGCACGGCAACGCTCAGCCCGATGGCAAAAAGGCCCATCACTGCCCGACTAACAAAACGCATGCTTTCAGCCCGCCCGTTTTGGATGGCCGATACCGGTCGGCCAGAGTGAAATTGTAGCACTAACGCCTTGCGCGTCTCTATCCGTCGCACCCTCATGCACGAGTTTTGCACGGGATTGCGTGAGATTTGCGTGACAGCCTTGCGGGATGCACAAAACCTTGACGCCAGCGCCCCACTGCCCTCAAGCTGTTGATCGAGGAAATGTGATGAACTGCACGGCAAGCCAAGCGTTCTCGAAGCAAGAAGAATGCAGCGGGCTGTTCAGCCTCACGACAAGAGCGAGACAGTGACATGAAATCCAATCGACTGGCGACCAAGCGCGTCCTCAAGGACACAGCTCTGCTTCTGATTGCAGGAGCGGCGGCCATCGCGGCAGCGTTTTTGAGCCAAACCCTTGCCACGACCTTGACGCAAGACGCGCCGCAGAGCATGGCAACTTTTCTAGCGTTTGTGCGCTAGAGCGCCCCAGATCAGGACAGGCTTGAGCCTCGATCCCCTTTCGTGCCCCCCGACCTTGTCGGGGCGGGCCGACCGGGAAAGCTCAATCCCCCGGCTGGAGCGCTGATACGGCCACCGCCCGGGAGATGAGTTTGGACGAGGCAAATCCTTCATCGGACAGACCACCCCAAGAAGACTCTGGCCGGGTTGCATCAGGCATGGCGCCCGCTCTGCCGGGTGTTGAACGCGAAGGCGCGGCGTCCGGGCAAGCGGCGACCCACCCGCCGAGAACGCCCCGCAAGCCCAGAACGCTCCGCAAGCCCAAAGCCGGTGGCGGGACCAAGAACCTCAAGGCGCAGCGCAGTATGCCAATGCTGCGAAGGCTCTGGCGTGACTGGATCCGCCCGCATTGGCGTTTGCTGCTGGCCAATTATCTGGCGGTCATCGTGCTCGCCGGTGCAACCGCGATCTATCCGCAAGCCATCAGCCATATCATCGACACCCTGAGCCTTGGCGCCAATGAAGGCACCGATTTGAACCCACTTGCTTCGGCGGCGGGCGGGCAGCTTGGCACGCCCGAACTCCTCGAGGGCGTTTTGCCCCAATCGCTCCCGGGGATGTGGATGATCATCCTGCTGATCATCGGCGCGACCTTCCTGAAGGGCGCGAGCCTTTACGCCAGCAAGCTGATCAACGCCCATCTGCTTGCCCGGATCGAGACGGATTTGCAAAACGCCATGTATCATCGCCTCATCGAGGCGGATCTGGCCCGGATCGCCCGCGAATCCGCCACTTCGCTCGCCACGCGCTTTACCACCGACATTACCCTCACGCGCAATGCGGTCGAAAAGCTGGTGACCGCTCTGGTGCGCGATGTGCTGATGGTGATCGGCCTGATCGGTGCCATGATCAGCATCGACTGGGAGCTGAGCCTGATCGCCCTGATGGTCTTCCCGATCGCCATCGTTCCCCTCGCCGAGATCGGTCGGCGCCTGCGACGCATCGCCAAACGCACTCAGGAACAGGTCGGCATGATGGCTTCGGGCATTCAGGAGAGCCTTGCCGGCATCCGGCTCGCCAAGACCTATCGCATCGAGCCCTATCTGAAAAAGCGCTCCCATGAGCAGTTCGAGACCCTGCGTGGCTTGAAGGTCAAGGCGGCCTCCAAACACGGGATGATCGACCCGATGATGGAGATACTGGGCGGGATCGCGGTGGCGGCGGTTCTCTATTTCGTCGGCGCCCGGATCGCGGCCGGGGAGAACACGCTGGGCGATATCATGGGCTTTATCACCGCGCTGATGCTTGCCGCGCAGCCCTTGCGAGCGCTGGGCAACCTCAATGCCGTGGTGCAACAGGGGCTTGCGGGCACAAGGCGCATCTTCGCCATCCTCGATGAAAGCCCGCAGATCACCGAAAAGCCGGATGCCAAACCGCTTGTGACCAGCGCAGGCGCCGTGCAATTCGATCGGGCGCGCTTTTCCTATGTCAGCGTCGATGAGAGCGGGAACCGCCAGCAGGTCGACGCGCTCAGAGATTTCAGCCTCGCCATCGCGGGCGGAGAGCGGGTCGCGATTGTCGGGCGCTCCGGCGCGGGCAAATCGACCATCTTCAATCTCGTGCCGCGCCTGTATGATGTGACGGGCGGCGCCTTGCGGATCGATGGGCAGGACATTCGCGATGTGACCCTTGCCTCACTGCGCGACGCGATTGCGGTGGTCAGCCAGGAATCGATCCTGTTCGATGACACGATCCGCGCCAATATCGGCTTTGGTCGTCCGGGCGCGAGCGAGGAGGACATCCTCGCCGCCGCCCGCGCCGCCGCCGCGCATCATTTCATCACCACCCTGCCGCAAGGCTATGACACGCCGGTCGGTGAGGGTGGCCAGCGCCTCTCCGGCGGGCAGCGGCAGCGGATCGCGATTGCGAGGGCGTTCCTGCGCGATGCCCCGATCCTGCTGCTTGATGAGGCGACCAGCGCGCTCGATGCCGAGGCCGAACAGCGCATTCTCGCGACCCTCGACCGGCTGGCCAAGGGGCGCACGACCTTGATCATCGCCCACCGCCTCTCGACCATTCTTGATGCTGACCAGATCGCGGTCATGGATCAGGGGGAACTGGTGGAGCTGGGCACCCATGCGCAATTGCTGGCCAAGGGCGGGCTCTATGCCTCGCTCTATCGCATGCAGTTTGGCGGCACCGATCGCGGCTGAGGGCGTGCTCAAGCGCCAAAACGCGCGCAGAAAGGCGATCTTGGGACCGGCCTATTCGCGCGCCAGGATGCGATCGACGAGAAAACTGCCCCAGCGATTGGAGCGAAAGGACCGGGTCAGCGCATCGGGATCGTAATCGTTTCGGACCCAATCCATGAAATCGAGCTTCGGATCTTGCGCGCGCGCCTGCTCGAACATCTCGACAAAGGCATCCAGAATACCCGTCTTGCCCTGCCGAATATGCCCATAGCGCAAGCTGAGCTGCTTCTTGGCCTCGCTCGGGGAGGCCTGTTCTTGCAGCAGTAGGTAGAGCGCGGACATCAACCCGGCCCGATCCGCCCCGGATTTGCAGTGAAAGACCACCGGATACTGGACCCGCTCAAACAGCCGCGCCACGTCCTCGATCGTCTCGATTTCCGGAGCGCCGCGCGAGCGCAGCACGATTTCCTCGAAGGCCAGCCCCTGCTCGGCACAGGCATCGCGCTCGAGCGGATAGGAGCCGAACTCCCGGCCTCCGCGCAGGTTGATGACGGTTCGAATGCCCTTGCGGGCATAGCGGCGCACATGAACCGGTCCGGGCTGCGCCGAGCGCCAGGCGTTCTGACCAACCTTATGGAAATTCAGATAGACATATCGGAAGAAGCCATGGTCGACAAAGAACATGCTGACCCAGGCACGTCCCCAAGCCCAGAACCCGCGCTGCGGCTGCGCATAGCGCGCACGAAGGGCATCGCGCCGCTGCAAGCGTTTCTCGGCCCCGATTTCCTTGGAAAAGATACGCACTTTGCTCAATCGTCCTGTTGGCTCAAACGTCCTGATGGCGCAATCCACCCGAGGTCCAGCGCGCGGCCCTCTCGCATCAGCAAGATCGCGGAGCGCGCATTCAGGACGGCGAACAATATCCTGCGCAAAAGTTTTATCGACAAATTCGTCAGAAAGTGCACATAGAACGCGATGTCAGACTTGCCGAGAAGCTGCGGCCATGGCGCGTGGAAATAGCCTCGATGTGGGACCACAGCGACACACCCCGCGCCCGCAAGGACCGACACGCAAGCTTTGCACGCAAGCTTTGACTGAACGGCCCGGGCCATTATATCCGAGGCTGATCCGGGATGGCGGCGAGCAGCGCATCGCTGCGTCCCATGCCCCTCTTTCCGCCCTCATGCGATGGGTGCGGATGCCTTTCATCTGCGACGCACCGATTTGCGCCCCGACATCTTGGCCAGGCTTTGCCCGATTGGGATTGTTGACTTGAGAGCCACGAAGGACACCATTGCTCGATGACCGATCCCGCCGCCCCGACGCGCATGAGTGCAGCCGCCCCCGGCGCCAACGAGCAGATCACGCGCAGCTTCAAGGATGCGATGGCCAATATCGCCTCCGGCGTGACCATCGTGACCGCTGATGATGGCACGCAGGCCTATGGCGCGACGATCAGCAGCTTTACCTCGGTATCGCTCGACCCGCTGCTGATCCTGTTTTGCCTGAACACGACCAGCCGTTTGCATGCTCCGCTTGATCGCGCCGGGCAGTTCAACGTGCATGTGCTGGCCGAGGGACAGCAAGCGCTGGCCGAGCTGTTTGCCTTTGGCCCGCTCGAGGAGCGCACGGCCTCTCTGGAGCGCGCTCCGGGCCGGGCACCGGAGATTGCCGGAACGCAAGCGCAATTCTCTTGCCGGATCTGGGAAAAGCACCCGGCGGGCGATCATGTCATCGTCATTGGCGAGGTCAGCGCGGTGCGGTTTGATCCAGACAAGGCGCCCTTGATCTGGTGGCGGCGCCAACTTGGCAAGCACCATCTGACGCCGCTGGCATAGCCACCCTTTCCTGAAGACGGCTGAGAGGCGCGCCTGCGCCTTGCCCCGATCACGCCGCTCGTCACAAAAGCGTTGATTGCGCTGAGCCAAGCGGCGGCTAACGTGCTGCGCGATGAATGCGTGCCCGTTGAGTGCCCATGGCGTGCCCAGAGCGTGCCCATGGCGAGCCTATGGCGCACCCTTAGATTGCGGAGTTGATGCCGCAGCGCACACAAGCAGAGCCAGAAGAGGATGCCTGCATGCTCGATACCCGGCCCAAATGGGCGGACCCCGCCCTTACCGCCACGGGCGAAACGCGCGCCCGCGTCCCTCTCGCGGGTCCCTGGGGGCGCGGTGCCACCACCTTGTGGTTCAATACCGGCACCTTGTGTAATATCGAATGCGCCTCCTGCTATATCGAGAGCAGCCCGCGCAACGACGCCCTTGTCTATCTGAGCGCTGCGGAAGTGAGCGGGTTCCTCGATCAGATCAAGGAACGGCAATGGCCGGTGCGCGAGATCGGCTTTACCGGTGGTGAGCCGTTCATGAACCGGGACTTTCCCGCCATGCTCGCGGACAGTCTCTCTCGAGGCTATGAGGCGCTGGTGCTGACCAACGCGATGCGCCCCTTGATGCGCGCTCGGGTGCAGGCGGCTTTGCTGGACCTGCTCGAGCAACATGGGCAGCGCCTCACCCTGCGGGTCTCACTTGATCACTATACAAGGGCCCGCCACGATGCCGAGCGCGGGCTCGGCAGCTTCGATCGCGCGCTTGAGGGCGTGAACTGGCTGGCGCAAAAGGGCTTCTCGCTTTCAGTTGCCGGGCGGACCATGTGGAACGAGCCCCTGGCCCAGGCGCGTGAGGGCTATGGCGGGCTGTTCGAGGCTCAGGGATGGCCGATCGACCCGAACGATCCAGCCCGCCTTGTCCTGTTTCCGGAGATGGATGAAGACGCGCCGGTTCCGGAGATCACCACCGCTTGTTGGGGGATCCTCGGCAAAAGGCCCCATGACGTCATGTGCGCCTCGACCCGCATGGTGGTCAAACGCAAGGGGGCCAGCGCCCCGGCGGTACTCGCCTGCACCCTCATTCCCTATGACCCCGCCTTTGAATTGGGCGCATCGCTGGCCGAAGCGGAAAGGGCAGTCCCGCTGCAACACCCCCATTGCGCAAAATTCTGCGTGCTTGGCGGCGCCTCCTGTTCCTGAAGAGGCGGGCATTCAGAGACTCTTAGCGCTTGCCTTTTTAACGGTATCTGTTCACAAGAAGCGCAAAATGTTTTTGAGGTGTTCTTATGGACAAGCCGGATATTATCCTTGGCGAAGACGGTCAGGCGCGCTGCTGGTGGTGCGGGCAGGATCCGCTTTATCAGCGCTATCATGATGAGGAATGGGGTTGGCCGGTCACCGATGACCGCCGGCTGTTCGAGAAGATCTGTCTGGAGGGCTTTCAGTCCGGGCTCTCCTGGCTGACGATCCTGCGCAAGCGCGAAGGCTTTCGGGCGGCTTTTGCCAATTTCGAGATCGATGAGGTCGCAGAATTCGGTGAGGCGGATGTCGCGCGGCTGCTCGAAGATGCGGGCATCGTGCGCCATCGGCAAAAGATCGAGAGCACGATCAACAACGCCCGCGCCGCAAGGCAGTTACGCGATGAGATGGGCAGCTTGAGCGCCTATTTCTGGAAATGGGAGCACGCGCCCGATGAGCGTCCATCGCCACTGTGTCGGCAGAATATTGTTGGTCAAACGCCGACATCCACCGCGCTGAGCAAGGATTTGAAGAAGCGCGGTTGGCGCTTTGTGGGCCCGACCACCGCCTATGCCTTTTGTCAGGCCATGGGCCTTGTCAATGACCATATGCCCGGCTGCCATGCCCATGCATCGGTCGAGGCGGCACCAAGGCCCGCGTCATGACCTGCGCCATAACCTGCGTCATGATCCTCGGATGAGGCGGATCGGCGGCATGAGTGCGTGACCTGTACCCGACGATTTCAACCCGTGCTCAGCTCGCAAGCCCGACTTCCTCGAGCCCCATCGCGCTGCGCAGGCCCTCCCTTTCGGCGACCAGATCCGCGAGGGTATAGCCATCAAGCACCGAGAGGAATGCCTCGAGCGCACGACCAATGATACCGCGGAAGCGGCAGACATCGACGAGCGGGCAGGTATTGGTATCGAGATTGAGGCACTCAACCATGCAGCGGCCGAACTCCGTCGCGCGGACGATTTCGCCAACATTGGTCTCATGGGCCGGGCGCGCCAGACGCACACCGCCCTTTCGGCCTCGCACGGTTTCAAGCAATCCTTGCCCGGCCAAAGCATTGGCGATCTTGCCCAGATGCGCCTCGGACATGTTGCAGGACTGGGCGATCTTGGCAACGGGCACGACTTCCCCTTGCGTCAAGGCGCAATACATCATCAGGCGCATGGCATGATTGGACCGGATCGTAAGCTGCATGAACCACCTCGAAAATCAGACGCTGCATTCGACTTTTACGACGCCCTGTGGCCGCAAACCTTGATCTCGATCATGTATCCGAGCGGCTTTCCTTGACTTGCGATCCTGATGGCCGAAGTTTTTTTACGTAAGTCTACGCCGCGCTATTATGTGCATTGAAGGAGGAGCCAATGCCGGGACTGGTGAAATTTCTGCTGAAGAACGCTGCAATCGGATTTCTGGTCGGTGTCGCCTTTGTCGGCGCACTTGTCGCACTTGATCTGGGCGGGATCGGCTCCTTGCTCCTCAATTCCTCTCACGGCCTGCTGGGTTTTTGCCTGATGAGCTTCATGATGGGGCTGTCTTTTGCCAGCGTTCAGATGGGCATGGCGGTCTGGAGCCAGTCCGGCAGCGATGATGGCGATAGGGGCTCGAAGCCCAGAGAGCTGATCCTCCCCGCGGCTTCCATGCAGACGCAAGAGGCCCCTGCCCTCGTCCCGATCAATGGCGAGCGACACCGGCGCTGAGCGCATATAGCGGGCTCATTCGCGTAGCTGCGATCAAAAAGCCCGGCTCAACAGAAAGTCGTTGCCAATCCAGCCTTGCTTTCGCTAGCTGACGTGGCGGAAATACGTGTGCGCTTGCGAAGAGTGCAGCTTCGAAGGGTGCGGCTGACAAAAGTGCGGCTGCGAAGAGCGCGCCCGCAGGGCACGCACTCGGCCAGCGCAGCTCGCGGCGACGCGGATGATGCCCGAACGAGAAAACAGGAGAGCGGTAATGACCCTTAAAGTTGGCGCCCATTTTCCGGCCTTTCACCTCAAGGCCGTCGATGGCAAACCTTTCGACGAAATCACGATCGATAACGTGTTCGTCGAGATCAATGAAAAGAGCTATGCCGACAAATGGCTGGTGATCTTCTTCTATCCGAAGGATTTCACCTTTGTTTGCCCGACCGAGATCGCGGCTTTCGGTGATCTGCATGAGGAGTTCGACGATCGCGACGCGCAATTGCTCTGCGCCTCGACCGATAGCGAATTCGTGCATTGGGCATGGCGCAAGCATCAAGAAGAGCTGCGTGATCTGCCCTTCCCGATGCTGGCCGATATCAAGGGCGAGCTGTCGAGCGCGCTCGACATCCTGGACACTGAAGAAGGCGTCGCCCAGCGCGCGGTCTTCATCGTCGATCCGGACGGCATCATCCGCTTCAGCATGGTGACCGACCTCAATGTCGGGCGGAACCCGAAAGAAGTCCTGCGCGTGCTCGACGCGTTGCAGACCGATGAATTGTGCCCGTGCAACTGGAGCAAGGGCGACGAGGTCATCGACGTCAAAAAGGCCAGCGCTGCCTGAGCCGCTTTGCCAGATCCAGGCTCTGCCATCATGGCGGGGCCTGGACATTGATGGGAGCGAGTATGTCTCTACAGGATCTGCGGCAGCAAATGCCCGAATACGCCAAGGATACGAAGCTGAACCTTGGCAAGGTGCTGGCCGAGGAAGGCGCGGAGGGTCTGAGCGTTAACCAGACCTATCAGATCGGGCTCGCCTGCGCCTTTGCCACCCGCAGCGCGGCGATCATCGGGGCCATGAAGGCTGAAACCGCCACCAAACTCTCTGATGCCGAAGTCATGGCCGCAAAAGCGGCGGCGACAATCATGGCGATGAACAATGTCTATTATCGCTTTGTTCATCTCGTCGAGGATGAGGCGATCAGCAAATTGCCCGCCAATCTGCGCATGACCGTAATTGGAAAACCCGGCGTGCCCAAGGTTGATTTCGAGCTGATGAGCCTTGCGGTTTCGGCGATCAATGGCTGCGGGATGTGCATGCAGGCGCATGTGCATGAGCTCGATCAGGCCGGGGTCAGCAAGGTCGGCATTCAATCCGCCGTGCGAATCGCGGCCGTGATTACCGCTGCTGCCCAGGCACTCGCAGAATAGGCTTGCAGGCAGAGCCGGCTTGCGAGCAATATCAAAAGAATGCCCCCGAGCGGTATGATGCCGGCTCGGGGGCGATTTTCGTTCGTGAAATCTCAGGCCCGCATCTGCGCTGATTGAGCGACCTGCGCTCCAGGCATTGCACGCATGCTCGCGGGCACCGTGGGCTCGCTGCGATAGCCGATCCGGAAGCCACCCCAATGGCGCCCTTTCACAACGATCGGGGCGCTCACATCCTTCATGGCGACGAACTTGCCGCCCCCCATGTCACGGCGATAGACCTGCAACAGATGTCCGGCACGGCTCTGACCAACCGCCATGCCGACCCGATCGGTGAAGAACCGCCGGTTGCGGCAATTGCCGGTATTCCAGACCGGATCGCTCCCTTGCGGTTTGGAGAACTTGCGCGCATGGGTCGTCAGGAACCCTTCGGCATTCATCACCGCACCAAAAGCGACGCCTTCACCCAGCTCATAGACCTTTTCAATGATCGGCGAGCAGTATTTGTCCGAAACACCCACGTAAGAGGTCATGTATTGCGCCGGGTTCGAGCCATCGATTTGCTGATAGTCGTTGTTGAAAAGCTGCTCGAGCGTAATCTCACCGCGATCCACCGCAGCGCTCAGGGCAGCGGAAGCCTCGGCGGCGAATTGCTTGGCGGCCGCGACCATCTCGTCATCGCGCAGACGGAACCGGCCGGCAACGCCTTTCAGATGCTCCGCGGCCTCTGAAAGCTCATCGGAAATGGCATTGGCGGTATCGGCAAGGCCGAGATTGGCCTTGGCAACTTCCCGCGCCTCGACCACCCGCGCGCGGCAGCTTGCGACGCGATGGCTCTCTTCCTGAGTGGCCTCGGCGATCTCCTGCGCAGCATCCTTGGCATTGCGGGCATTGCGATCGATGCCATCCATCGCCTCAACCACCGCATCCACCAATTGCGCGCCTTGATCGACATCCTGGGTCGCGGTTTTGGCGATGGCCGCGATTTTCTCGGCAGCATCATTGGTGCGCGCTGCGAGCGAGCTGATTTCCTGCGCGACGATCCCGAAGCCGCGCCCGGCAACGCCAGCGCGGGCGGCTTCAACCGAGGCGTTGACCGAGAGCAATTGCGATTGCTGCGAGATGCTGGCGATCAGTTGCACGATGGAGGTGATTTCCTTGGACCCGTCCTTCACCCGATCGATCGCCTTGACCGCCTCGGAGATCCGCTCGCGCCCACCCTGAGCGGCGGCAACGGTCGCGTCCATGGCCTGGCGGCTGGCAGCGGCGCGATCGGCGACCTCAACGAGCCCCTCATTGATCGCGTCAAACTCGGCCTCGACCATCTCGAAATCCGAGCATTGCTGACGGCTGCTTGATGCCAGCTCGGAGGCAACCTCGCTCATGCGATGGCTGCGCGCATCGTTTTGCTCCACTGCAACGATGAGGGTGGAGACGAGCTGGCTGAGCCCGTCCAGCAATTTGTTCTGCGCGTTATTGAGCGCTGCGACATGGCCTTGATATTTGCCGCTGGCGCGAACCGACAGATCACCTTCGGCGGCGACATCCGCGAGGGCGAGCGCTTCATCGACCCCGGTAGAGAGCGCCTCGAGCGCGTGGTTGAGCGGGTCACGCAATTGCGGATCGATATCGCTTGCACCTTCGAGCCGGGCCTTGAGATCTCCGGCGAGCAGGCGATCGGCGAGCTGCCGCACCTCGACCACCAGAGGCGCATCGGCTTTCGGGGCCTCGAGCTCGGCCAGTTTGGCCCGGAGCTGCTGAGCCTCGGCCTGAGCTTTCTCGATCGCCGCAGCATGCGCCTGATCTTGCTCGGCATGCCGGGCAAGCTCTGCGCCGCCCTGGCGTAGTTGGTCGATCAAGGCAATGCCCATCAGCCCGGCAGAAGCCAGGATCAGCTCGGCATACCAATCCCCCAAAAGCAGGGCGCTAAGAGCGATGAGAAGCGAGATGAACTGCAAGAAGTGCTGGCGCTTGAACATGAACAACCCACAAGAGGAAAAACGGAACATGTCGAGACGCTAGCAGGCAAGGGTAAACCAGCAGTTGCAAGTGCGGACTAACCACACGGCAACCATGCCGGGATTTTCAGAAAATTTGAGTTGTCTATTCGGTTATCCGCGACCTTGGTCGCAGCAAATGTGAAGATTGCCGGGACAGGCGGACCAGTCCCACCTCACCCCGCTTGGCCCGGCAATCCGAGAGACCCAAGAACAAATCGCCCCCGGCGCGGCCAAAAGGCTCAACCGCGCCGAGGATTTGCCCGATTTATTCGTCCATCGGGATGCGGATCACAACACCGCCCATGACCTCGCCCAGCACGAAATCGGTGCGCGGGCTGTCCTTATGGTCGTTATGGCAGGAGGCGCATACCTCGGCCACCGCCGGATCCGGATAGATGGCGGTGTAATACATGGTGCCGCCAAGCTCTTCTTCGCCGTAGAAGTTTTCACCGACATTCGCGGCGATATATTCCAGACCCTCTTTTTCCAGATCGGTCGAAGGAGCGTTCTGCTTGTTGATCGGCCACAGCGAGAGCAGCGAGTAGGAGAAAGCATCGGTCTTCTCGCTCACCGCCTCGGCGCCAAAGCGGAACATTTGCGCTGGCAGCGGCAGGGCTTTGTCATCCTCGAAATGCTCGGAAGCCTTGATCACCTTTTCCTTTGCGGCGAGGCGTCCGACGACTTTCTTGGTATAGACCGCACGATCGGTCGCCATCACCAGATGGAGCAGATCTGCAACTTCCTTGTACTCCATTTCCGCCTGCGCCTGGGTCGCAATACCGCCCGAAAGCGCGATCGAACCGGCAAGGATGGCGGCTTTCAGTTTGCCAAATTGGGTTTTCATCACTTAACTCCTGTTGCTGCCTTGGTTGCAGTGAGTGTGGAGGGGCGGTCTCACTGGTTGGCGCCTTGGGCACCGTCCTCCACGCGTCTGAGAGCCCAATCGATGCTTTCGATGTGCTTCTCAGGACGTCCCTTGAAATTGCGCGCGACGAGCCCCGGATCCGCCAGGGCATCGATGGCGAAGCCCAATCCGTGACAGTCCATGCAGACCGGGCGGATCATCTTCTCGTTCGGGCGCAAATATGCGTTCTGGTTATGGGTGGAGAAGAAGCCCTTGGCCCCTTCGATCTTCGGCAAGTGGCAGGTGGCGCAGCTCACGCCCGAACCCAGCGGTGCGGTGCCGGCCATTTCCTCTTGCCACAGCAGGTAATGCGGGCTGTCGAAATAGGCCTTGCTATGCCCGTCATCATGACAGGAGACGCAAGCCTCGACCGCAGCTTTGCGGATATCCTGTTCATGCGGCGCGTGGCAGGAGCCGCAATTGAGTGACTTGTCATGCGCGGAAGATTGCATCGGGATCCGCGCTTCGCTGACGCTCATGGCCTCGGGCGGGGTCGCATCGCTCAGATAGCGCTCCAGCGTTTCGACCACCTCCGGATCGGGCTTCTTCCAGCCGAGATCCTTGAGCTCATCCTTGATCTTGCGTGGCTTGGCGATCTTGGCATGCAGACGCATGCCATGGCGCCCTTCGGTAAAGCTCTTGAATTCGTCGCGGTGGCATGTCTTGCAGACATCGAAGCTCGGCTTGGGCTCCCAATCAGCGGCGATCGCCTCTTCGGTCTTGGCTTTGGGAGCGTGGCAGCCCGCGCAATTGACCTCGGCGGCGGCATGGGCGGACGCGGCCCAATGCTCAAGAACCGGCTCGGTCACTTGAGCGGGCGGTGCCTTGGCCGCTGCGAGATACTCTTCCATCTGCCCGCGCATCCGCGCCTGTGCATCCGCCGAAGCCTTGTGGATCGGGCTGGCATGGAGCCAGGGATCATTGCCGTGCTTGACCAGGAAATCCTCATAGAGCGCGCGGTTGTCGTGGAAATTGTGGCACCCGGCGCTGGCGCAGGTATCGAAGCTCAGATCCTTGTGGCTGGGACGATTGACCCGAACATCCTGCTCGCCCTCGGAATGGCAGGCGACGCAGTAATCCATCGGCAGGCTGACCATGCCGACCGTCGTGACCTCCGGCTGGTGCTCGAGATGGCAGGAGGTGCAATTGCGCGCATCCACCTTCTCCCAGAACCGGGCCATGCGCGGATTGGTGAATTTCTTGCGCGGATGGCTGTCATCGGAGACGTCCAGCTCCGCATCGTGGCAGCCGCGGCAGGTCTTGTTCAGCTCCTTGCTGACCTTCTTGGGCGAGGCGAAAGGGTCTGCCGTATGGCAGGTCTCGCACGCCACTTCGAATTGGTGATGCACGCCGCTGGTCTGCCCGATCAGCAAATCGGTCCGATCGCCAGCGAGATACATCTTGACCAGCAGGAACCCCGCCAGAACCAACGTGCCGAGGATCCAGATCAGCCACAGCCGCGGCGTGGTGAAGAAACCGCTCATGCCTGCCCTCCCTCAATACGCATAGACGGCCAGAACATGAGCGATCAGCAGCGCTGGAAGCGGCCAGAGCGCCAGCACATGCAGCCAGATCGGCACGGAGCGCGGCGGCTTTTGCGCCGAGCCGAAGCCTTCATCGCGCAACCGATGCTCTCCCCCCGTCGCCATCCCGGCAATTGCGCCAAAGATCAGGGAGGCGCAGAAGGCAAAGAACAAGGCGAAGTTCAGATTGGCGCCGGGCCGGAACCCGGTATGGGCGAACAGGCCGATCACGGCGGCAAAGCCGATCACCAGATGCGCCAGCCGCCACCAGTCATAGCCCCCGAGGCGGTGCAGGAAGCGAATGCGCTTGCGCAGCCCGATCACGGCGGCGACGCCGGTTATGCCCAGCAGGATATAGCCGGACCATTGCTTGGTGACGCTGTCGAACCACAACATATGCGCAAGGCTTTCGCTGAATGCGCTGTAACTGGTCGGCACCGGAATGCGCGGCGCAATCGCGGTGATCAGCGCCAACAACCCGGCGATCAGGGATGCGATCAGGATCGGTTTCCAGAGCCGCACCGGCTCGGCCGGCCCGCCCGAGGCAAGCAGTTCCTCGATCAGCGGCTTGCATGAGCCGCAAATGGTGCTGGCACCGGTCTGAAGCTTGAGCGCCTCGACGCTGCGCGCCCCGCCCTTCATGCATTCGCGCAAACGGCCACAGGTCACGCCGGTGCAATTGCACACGATTGCCTCGGCCGGAAGCGCCGCGGCGCCTTGCGGCTCAGGCTCCCAGAGCAGGCCCTCGCGCCGAAAACGGTAGATCATCCACGGATAGACCGTGCTGCGTGCGGTCACCGCTTGCTGGATGCGGCTCGCCTCATCCCAGGGCCCGATGCCGAGCGCACCGGTCAGCTTGCCGCGGGTAATGAAGATCCGGCGGTATTCGCCGTCCTTTTGCCAGAGATAGGAGCGGGTATTGCGGTTCTGCTCGAGATTCTCGATCTCGCCCATCGAGAAGACATCCGCGCCGATCACCTTGAGCTTGGTCGCCGGGGTGGACCCGGCATAGGCGCCGCCTTCCCCGAGGATCGACTTTGCCGCGCTGTCGGCCTGCTCGAGGCCCGGCCCGACGAGACCATGGACGATGCCTTTATGCTCGGCACATTCGCCCACCGCAAAGATATCGGGGTCGGATGTGCGCATCTGATCATCCACCAGAATGCCCCGCCCCACCGGCAATTGCGCCTCTCGAGCCAGCGCGATATTGGCGCGAACGCCGGTGCAGATGATGACGGTGTCGCAGGCGATTTCCTCGCCACTGCGCAAATGGATCCCGCTGACCCGATGCTCGCCAAAGATCTCGGCCACGCCTTCGCCAACCCGCACCGCGACGCCCAGCGTCTCGATCTTCTCCGCGAGCAAGGCGGCGGCTTTGTCATCGAGCTGGCGCGGCATCAGGCGCGTCTCGTGCTCAACGATGGTCACCTCGGCCCCGCGCCGCTGCATCCCCCTTGCGGCCTCAAGCCCCAGAAGCCCGCCGCCGATGACCACGACTTTGCGCGAGGAGAAGCTGCGCGCGATCAGTGCAGACGTGTCGGCGGCATCGCGAAAGGCGTAGACGCCGGGCAGGAACCGGCCGGGAATATTGGGAATAAACGCACTGGAGCCGGTCGCGATCACCAGCTTGCTGTATTGCCAGATCCCGCCATCGGCGGAGACGACCTTATGCGCGGCAGGGTCGATCTGCTTGATGCGCAAACCGCTAAAGCAGCTCACCTTGCCCGGGCCGGGGAAATCCATCGGCAACGAGATCTCGCCGAGCTGCACATCACCGGCAAGCAGTGGGGTGAGTTTGACCCGATTATAGGGCTCAAAGCTCTCGGCATTAAAGATCAGCACATCCGCCCCACCGGCGCTCAGCGCTGCTGCGGCGCGCACGCCCACGGGGCCGCCGCCGATCACGATCACTGGTGGGCGCTGCGTCTCTTGCGCCTCGACTGGCTTTGCTTGCTGCGTCTGCACGCTGGCTCGCTCCCTTGACTTCGATCCGCGCGCCATCCGAAAGGTGAGGGCGGCGCATCAGCAACGTTCCGGAACAAGAATAGCTCGGCCTCCCGATTGCGTATCGGTCGCGCCGAGCGTCGTTGCTCGCTTCAAACTGGTTTGGGGAACCACAGCGCCGTTGCCGTGTTTAGTGGGAGCCTATCGACGGTTTTCCTTCAGGGCAATGGTGTTTCACGACAAAAATACCGCGAATCTGTCTGTTTTTTCACCCCCGCCCTGCCTCTGCCCATTGTCTCGGCACCCCTCCCCATAGATGCACGATTTTTGAGCTTGCAATAGCTCGAGAGCACAACTTTCGTCTGGTCGGCGAATCTGGCATCATTTGTGCGTGCGTTGTGGGGAGGATTGATGCCCGACCAGCTCACTACCAGGGCAAGCCGCAACCAGGGACACACAAAAGAGGGGAAACGACCATGCCTACAGCTCTGACATCGACGACCATGACTTTTGCCGAGGCCCAGACCGAACTGGGGCTGATCGACAGCAATGCCGTCGCCGCCGCATTCCTCGAATCGCAGCTCGGCGCGACTGTCTCGAATGTGACCTATACGGGCGATGATGAAGCGGCGTTCCTCGTCTCTCAATTCTCGATCGACGACATTTTTGATGGCGAAGGCGGGTTGATGCTCTCCTCGGGCGATTTTCCTGACGATCTCAATGATGAGAGCAATCACACCGTCGTTCACCAGAGTGGTGGTGATGCCGATCTGACCGCCACCGCACAGGCCGCCTTCTCTGGCGCCGGCGCCACCGAAGACGCTGCCGTGCTCGAATTCACCGTGACGCTGGAGAACACATCGCTCGACGGGATCAGCTTCGACATCCTGTTCGGCTCGGACGAATACCCCGAATTCACCGACACGACCTTCACCGATATCGGCGCGATCTATGTGAATGGCGAGAATGTCGCGCTGTTCGAGGATGATCCGGCCAAGCCGCTCTCGGTCATCGGTGAGAATGTTGACGATGGCAGTTTCGTCGACAACAGCGGCGCTACCTACAATATCGAATGGGACGGCCTGTCGACGCTGCTCACAGTGCGGGCGCCGCTGGTGCAAGGCGAGAACACGATCAAGATCGGCGTCGCCGATACCGGCGACTCGCTCTATGACAGCGGCCTTTACATCAACAATGTCGAGCTGCTTTCGGGCGGCGCGACCGGCGGCGGTGTGCTCAAGGTTGTCAATGGCAGCGAAGACGATGACGAGATCGAAGCCTCGCTGGCCTCTGAAGAGATCAATCTCGGCGGCGGCACCGACAAGGTGATCGGGACCGTGCTGGAGCTGCAAAATGACACCATCACCGAGTTCGGCTTCGATGACATTCTCGAGATCGAGCAAGTGCTGTTCGGCTTCGAGGACCTGACGATCACGCTTGGCTCGGCGATCCTGGATATCGACACGGATGGCGATGATGTGAACGACCTCAATATCAAGATGGAGGGCGATTTCAGCAACACGCTGTTCAATGTCGAGAATGTAAACGGCAATACCGTCATCACCACCGAGCAAGGCCCGGTCACCTTTACCGGTGGCGAGGCGCGGGACGTGAAGCTTGGCAGCGAATATGATGATCTGCTGATCGGCAATGGCGGCAATGACAAGCTGGCAGGCGCTGGCGGCGATGACAGCGTCATCGGCGGCGAAGGCAATGATCGCCTGCTCGGCGGCGATGGGGCCGACGAGATCGATGGCGGCAATGGCAATGACATCATGGCCGGTGGTGCGGGTCAGGATGATCTCGATGCAGGCGCTGGCGATGATTTCGTTTTCGGCGGCGAAGGCGATGACGTCATTCTGGGCGGTGCCGGGATTGACCGGATCTTTGGCGGCGGCGGTGCCGATATCATCAACGGTCAGGAAGATGATGATGTTCTGAACGGGCGTCTGGGCAATGACACCATTCTGGGCGGCACCGGTGATGACCGGATCAATGGCGGCGCCGGGGTAAACCGCGTCGATGGCGGCCTTGGCGACGATAAATTCGCCGTTGCTGCCGGTTCGGACACCCTGGTCTTTGTCGAGGCGGATTTCGGCAATGACCTCGTTTTCGGGTTCGATGTCACCAATGACAGTTTCGAGATTGATCAGATCGTTGCAACCGGCATGGATGATGTGACCATCGAAGCCTCGGGCGGCGGTAGCTGGACCACGGTCAGCTTTGCCGGCGGCACCGTGACCCTTGTCGGCGTCAACAGCGATGACGTCACGGCAGAACTGTTCGAGTTCGTCTGATCGAGCGAACTCAGCGAAATCGGGAGCGGGTGCCGGGGAAACCGGGCACCCGCTTTTTTGTCGCTTACTTCACCGCGATCGTGATCACCTCCAAGGCCAGCCGCGGTTGCAAGCTGCCCCGCAGCCCATCGGCATGGCCTTCGCCCCCAGTGCTGGGCGGTTGATGCACAAGGGCTGATGGCCAGCGCTTGACCGCGATCAAGGCAATCTTGCCGATTTTCGTGCCTATTGACGCTACGGAACCTGATCGCCGACGCGGTGCCTCAGCTTCTGCGTCACCCACCTGAAAACGTCACAGAACCGGCCTATCATCGGTTGAAACCCCGCCACCGCGCTTTGGGTGGCTATGCCAGCCAAGGAGGATAGCGATGATCGTCTCAAACTCCCCAAGCGAGGGTGCGATCGAGCAGATCCCGCAAAACCGGCAGATCGCCTTGCTGCAAATGGCGACGACCCGCCATCTGGAGCGCATGATGGAGGAGGCGCAGGAGACCGCGCGCGTAATGGCGAACAAGCTGGGCGAGATCGCCAGCGCCAGCCGGGGCAGCGCTCATGCACAGGGACTGATAACCGCCTGGAGCGACTATCTCACCGACGCCACCCAGCGCGCGACCTTGACCCTCGATGCGCTGCGAAAACGCGGTGATATCTTTCTCGAGCATCAGGCCGCCGGCGCGCCGCCGGTTCTGATCTATGATCATGAGGTGATCGTCGATGGCGCGGATCTGCCACGGCCCTGCAACTACATGTTGCTCAAGATCGCCCTTCCCGACTGGCTGGCCGAACAGGGCATCGAGACCTTTGACTGGAAACGCCCTTATGTGATCATCGATCCGCGCGCCGGGCATGGTGCCGGGATCGGCGGGTTCAAGCCGGACAGTCAGGTCGGCGTCGCGCTCAAGGACGGGCACCCGGTCTATTTCGTCGCCTTTCGCCCGATGCCGGTCGAGGGCCAGACCCTCGCCGATGTCACCCATGCCGAAGCCGCCTTCCTGCGCGAGGTCCAGCGCCGCCACCCCGATGCGCCGAACCCGATCGTGGTCGGCAATTGTCAGGGCGGCTGGGCGACCGCGATCCTGGCGGCGCGCAACCCCGATCTTGCCGGGCCGATCGTGCTCAATGGCGCCCCGATGTCCTATTGGTCGGGCCGGATCGGTCAGGACCCGATGCGCTATACTGGCGGCATGGCCCTCGGCGTCACCCCGGCGCTGCTGCTCTCGGATCTGGGCGGCGGCAAGTTCGATGGCGCGCATCTGGTACAGAATTTCGAGATGCTCAACCCGGGCCGCACCTGGTTTCGCAAATACTACGATCTTTATGCCGACATTGACGACGCCTCCGAGGCGCGGTTTCTCGAGTTCGAGAAATGGTGGGGCGGCTTTTACCTGATGAACGAGGCCGAGATCCGCTGGATCGTCGAGAACCTGTTCGTCGGCAACCGGCTCGGCGCCAATGAAGCGCGGCTGGAGACCGGGCGGCCGATTGATCTCAAGGCGATCAAGGCGCCGATCATCGTCTTTGCCAGCCATGGCGACAACATCACCCCGCCCCAACAGGCGCTCAACTGGATCATCGACACCTATGCCGATGAGCATGAAATCGAGATCCGCGGCCAGCGCATCATCTACATGATCCATGAGGAGGTCGGGCATTTGGGGATCTTCGTCTCATCTTCGGTGGCAAAGAAAGAGCACAGCCAGATGTCCTCGACGCTCAAGACCATCGAGGCGCTGCCACCGGGGCTTTACGAAATGCTGATCCGCGATTGCGTCGGCGAGGGGGATGACCGCCAGTTCACCGTCGATTTTGCCCGGCGAGGGCTCGATGATCTGCGCCATCTGGGCGATGGCCGCGGCGAGGAGCCGGCCTTTGCGGCGGTCTCGCGTCTCTCGCAAAACATGGCCGAGCATTACGACGCCGTAATCCGCCCGCTGCTTCGGCCTCTGGTGGCGCAGCCGATGGCTGAAGCCTCACGGCGCCTGCACCCGATGCGGATGCAACGGGAGATCTTCGCCTCGGATAACCCGCTGATGCAGGCGGTTGCCGTGCATGCGGAGCAGGTGCGCGCCCAGCGCCAGCCAGCCGCGCCCGATAATCCGTTCCTGCTGGCCGAGCGGCTCTGGGCCGATGCGGTGGAGAGCGGCTGGAACCTGTGGCGCGACAGCCGGGCGATGTATTTCGAGACCGCCTTCCTGCTTGCCTATGCCAATCCGCTCGCCGTCGCTTACGGCGTTCCATCGGCCGGGATGCGCGCGCGCAAGGCCCCCGGTGAGCTGCGCGCCCTGCCCGAAGTGCAAGAGGCGCTCCGGCAGATGGAGCGGGGCGGATTTGCCGAAGCGGTGATCCGGATGCTGGTGCTGCTCGCCGAGGCTCGCGGGGATGTGCGCCGCGACCGGCTGGAGCGCTCCTCCGAAGTGTTGACCAGCCGCGAGCCGTTTAGCGACATCGCCCCGGCCGAGCGCGCCCGGATCATCCATGAGCAGACCCTTATCGCGCAGTTCGAGCCGGAAAGGGCGCTCGACACCCTCGCCGTCCTGTTGCCGGAGGCGCAGGAGCGACGCAAGGCGGTCGAACTGGTGCGCTACATCGTCGGGGAGCTTGATGAGATGGAGCCGAACTTCTTTCAGCGGCTGGCGCGCATGCAGGAGGGTTTCGGCCTCGAGCCGCTGCCCCGCCCGAGCGGCTTCGCCCGAGCGGCTTCGCCTTAGAGCAGATCGTTCGCCCGTTCTAGTCGCCACCGGCTCTGCGGCGGCTCGCGAAGAGTTGAGGGCATCGTTGATTGGGGGGCAGCGTTGATTGGGGGGCATGACGCCCCCCTCCCATGATTGCCGGATGGTCTGTAAGCCGGGTTCTGTTCGCGAAGGGACTGCCCCTTCGGTCGATGGCCATTCATCTAGGGCAGCGCTTGCGCGCGGCCTCGAGCAGCTTACCCGGACGGCGAGGCACGAACATCCCCTGCGACGGCGAGCCGCCGCGGCCATCCCTATTCAGCCTTGCTCCCGGTGGGGCTTGCCGTGCCGCCGCTGTTGCCAGAAGCGCGGTGCGCTCTTACCGCACCGTTTCACCCTTACCCGGACCTGCCGGGCGGTCTGTTTTCTGTGGCGCTATCCCTGAAGCGCCCCCGAAGGAGCGCCCCGCCGGGCGTTACCCGGCACCGTGTTCGTGTGGAGCCCGGACTTTCCTCACGCACCCAAAGGTGCCTGCGGCCATCCGACCATCCGCTGAGCGCTCATGTGGCCGATAACCCCGCCCCGGTCAAGCATGGCGCTCACAAGCGCTGATACATCACATAAGCATCGACCGCGCCCAGCTCCGGATGGATGAAAGCGCCGGGCAAGGTGCCGACAATCTCGAAACCCAGGCTCGGCCAAAGCCGCATCGCCGGCATGTTGGTCGAGACCACGCAATTGAACTGGATGGCGCGAAAACCCGCCGCCTTCGCCGCGACGAGGGAGTGCCTGCCCATCGCCCGCGCCACCCCGCGCCCGCGCGCTCGCGGTGCTGTGATATAGCCGCAATTGGCGACATGCCCGCCGCCGCCCAATTGATTGGGCTTGAGGTAATAGGCCCCGATCACGCGGCAGCCCCCTTCGCCCGCTTCTTCGGCAACAAAGACCTGTTTTCCCGCCTCCGACCAATAGGCCAGCCCCGCCGCGCGCGACCAATCTCGCGGCAGACCGTAAGTCTCTCCCTCGCGCAAGACCGGCTCGAAAATCGCCCAGATCGCCTCGAGATCGTCCGGCGTTGCGGGCCGAATGGGCACGCTCATTTGCATCTCCTTCCTGCTGCCATCCGCTCAGGACCCCCCGCCGCCTCCCATATGCCCTATCCATGCCAACGCGCAGCCCCTATGTTGAGGGGCAAAGGGAGCCCATCATGCATCTCACCCTCGATATCTTTTCCGATCCGATTTGTCCCTGGTGCTATATCGGCAAGCATCGCCTCGCGCGGGCGCTCGCGGCGCACCCTCAGGTCAGTGCCGATATCGTTTGGCACCCGTTCCAATTGAACCCGGACATGCCGCGCGAGGGGGTGGATCGGCGCGCTTATCTCGAGGCCAAGTTCGGCGGGCCGGAAGCGGCCGAACGGATCTATGGCGCCATCGCCGCCGCTGCCAGCGCCGAAGGGCTTCCCCATGATCTTGATGCGATCAGCCGGACCCCTAACACGCTCGACGCACATCGGCTGATCCGCTGGGCCGGGTTAGAGGGCGCGCAGGATCGCGTGGTTGATGCGCTGTTCACCGCCTATTTCGTGCAAGGCCAGGACATCTCTGAACCGGCACTGCTCACCGAAATCGCCGCCCAAAGCGGCATGGATGGTGCCGCGATTGCCAAGCTGCTCGAGGGTGAGGCGGATCTTGAAGAGGTCCGTGCCGAGGACGCGCAGGCAAGGGCGCGGGGGATCAATTCGGTGCCGACCTTCATCCTGCTCGAGCAATACGCGATCCCCGGCGCGATACCGCCCGAGCAATGGGCCGATGTTTTCGCCGAACTGGCCGCGATGCAGCCTTCCTGAGGCCATCACCACGCCGCTCCCCGGCCCGATGCGCGCGTCCCCGGCCTCTCGCCGCCCGCTTGCCGCCATGTTTGAGCGGCAGGACGGCACCCAGAGAGGGTTTCCGGGGGCCGAATCGCCCCGAGGGAGTATCAAGGCGCGGCGGCGCGATGTGGCAACGCAGCCCATCGGTTGCCAAAGGGAGAGAGCCAGATGACGGATCGAACTTCAGGTCCAACCGGACCAGAGCAGGATAGCGTGACCATCGAGGTGGAGGACGAGAAGCGCAAGCCCCGCCTCGCCTTCTGGCTGCTCTTGCTGGTTTTGTTGCCAACGGCGATTGGCGGCTATTTCGTCTATGACTACCTGCGCGCGCGCCCCGCCGCTCCCGGCTCTTTCAGTCTCAATTTCACCGGCTGCGACGCGCAATCGCGCTGCGCTTCCTTCAAGCTGATTGCGCCGGGCTATGAATATCGCTGGAGCCTGGGCAAGGCCGAATTCGATCTGGCCAGCGGCGCCGATGGCACCCCGGTCGAGCCGGATTTGCTGATGGCGATTGGCGACGAGCTTTATGAGGCGCAAGGGGTCATCGCTGCCGGCATGGCCTCGCGCGAGGCCGAGGGCTTCCCGAACCGGGCGCTCTCTTCTTGCCGCTCTCGCGTGCTGGCCGACAAATTCGCGGCCGCCAGTGCGGAGCTCTCGCGCCAATTGCCGATCCATCGCACCGTGCTCGGGCGCTATGGCGAAGCCGAGGAAGAGGGCGTTGATACCTCGATCGAACGGCTGGTGATCTTCGCCCTCATCACCGGGGCGGATCAGGGCGTCGATCTGAGTGCCGCGCTGAAGGCGGGCCTGCTCGACAACCTGCCAACCGCCTTGCAAAAAGTGCTCTCACCGGTGGCGCGGCAGCTTGATTTTCGCCGCTACGAATGTTGGGAGCGCGCCTTCGCGGTGACCCCCAATGAGCAGGTGCGCCAGATCTGCTATGATGAGAGCAAGGTGCCCGATATCTGCGACCAGTTCGACTGATCGGGCAGAAGCGGCGCGGCGGCGTGGTTTGGGCGAATTGGCTTAGGCGGCGCCGCACCAGCTCACTTGATCGCAAAGCCAGATCACGGCGGCATAGCGCCCCGCCTTGGCGATCAGCACCAGGGCCAGAAAGGTCCAGAACGGCGTGCGCATCACTCCCGCGACAACCGTGATCGGGTCGGCAAAGGGGGCCCAGGACAGCAGCAATGTCCAGATCCCCCAACGCTCGAACCACCGCTGTGCGCCCTCCAACTGCGCCTGGGAAGCCGGGAACCAGCGGCGATCCTTGAACCGCTCCGCCGCACGGCCGAGCGCATAATTGGCGACAGAGCCGAGCGTATTGCCAGCGGTTGCCACGAGGAAGGTGAGCCAGACCGGAATGCTCGGCACGCCCAGCACCGCGACCAGCACGACCTCCGACTGAAAGGGCAGAATGGTTGCCGCGCCAAAGGCGGCGACGAACAGCCCCAAAAGCATGCCGAACTCGGTCATGATCGGGGCAGGGAGGGCAGCGCGCAGGAGCGTGTGGGTTCGGTCATGCGGGTTATATGGCATCGCGCGGCGAGATCGGCAAACCGCCGCTCGCCCAAACCTTGCTCCGCTCCGCGTCAGGCGTCGGGGCGCTTCTCTGCCTTTTTCTCCCAGCGCCCGCCCGCGCCCTGCGCCCAGTAGACCGCAGGCAACCCGGCCTCGGTCACCGCTTTCCACGCCACCCGTGCCGCGGCGAGCGCCGGGGCATCGGCTTCGTCGAACATCACGCAAGCACGGGTGAAGCGCGCCATTTCCTGCGGATCTGCCTCGATCCCATCGAGCAAAAACAGCAGATCCGCACCATTGGGCACCGCGTCGCCGGTGGTCAGCAAGATCGGCTGGCGCGCCGCATCGCTGGTGCCATGCGGCAGAAAGCTCGCCTCATCATAGGTCCAGAGCAGCCGATCCAGCGCCTCGACCCGCTCTTGCGAGCCGCAGCGCACCACCGCTCGCCAGCCCTTGGCCAGGGTCTTCTCCAGCAGATCGGGCAGCGCTGTTTCCAGCGGGCGTTTTGAGAGATGATAGAACAGAATCTCGGCCATGATCGCGCTCTGCGGCTCAGACCCGAGTGGCCAGAAACGGCGCGGCGGAGATCTTTGACCACAGCGACGCACGCACAAGCGCGGCTTGCCAGCTCTCGATCACCGACGCCTCAGCGCCATCGCTGCGCGCACGCAGCTCGCCCAGCAGATCCTGCCAGGCCGCCTCACCGTGAGCCAACGCCTCCTTGGGCCAGGGTTGCAGGATGACCCCGCGCTCGGCCACCAGCCGCGAGAGCGCCTCGGCGCTGGCGCGTTCGGCCTCGGCCAGGCCCAGGGCGTGCTCCTCGCGGCACGCAGCGGCGACCACCGCTTGCAATGCGCTCGGCAACGCCTCCCATTCCGCGCGATTGACCAGAGCCTCCGATGCGCCATTGGGCTCGTGAAAGCCGGGATAGAGATAGTGCTTGGCCGCCCGATCGAGCCCGAGCCCGGCATCCGCGGCGGGTGAGGCAAACTCGGCGGCGTCGATCAGCCCCGAGAGCAAGCCGCTGGCGATTTCGCCCGGGGCAACCGAAACCGGCGCGATGCCGAAACTGCGCATGACCTCGGCCCCGAGCCCGGCAATGCGCATCTTGCGCCCCGACAGATCCGCAAGGGTTTGCACCGGATCCTTGAACCAACCGCCCATCGAGGCACCGGTATTGCCGCCCAAAAACGGCTTCACGCCGAACGGCGCATAGAGCGCATCCCAGGCTGCTTGTCCGCCGCCCATCTCGATCCAGCTCAGATGCTCGACCGGGGTCAGGCCAAAGGGCACGGCGGTGAAGAACGGGGCGACCTTGGTCTTGCCCGCCCAGAACACCGAGGCCGTGTGCCCCATCTGGGCGGTACCGAGGGCCACTGCATCGAAGACGCCAAAGGGCGGCACCCGTGCCCCTGCCGGGCTCACAGTGACCCGCAGCGCCCCGCCCGAGAGCGCGGTGATCCGGGCCGCCAGACGATCGGCGGAGACCCCCGGCCCGGGCAGGCCCTTGGGCCAGGACGTGACCATGGTCCAGTGCCGCTGCCCTTGCGCAATCGCTGGCGCGGCGAGCAGGCTGGCAGGGACAAGAGCGGCGGCGCCGATCAGATGGCGACGAGAAAGCGTCATACAAACTCCTGTTTCGCGCGTTTCGGGCGCATCCGCCGCTCAGTTCTCAAGCGGCGCGAGATGATTGAGCGGCAAGGCACCGGCGCCAACCTCGAGCCGGTCAGCGGCTTCGATCGCCCGCGCCACATAAGCCTTGGCCTCAGAGGCCGCCTTGAGCATCGGCCGCCCGGCACCCAGATGGGTGGCAAGGGCGCTGGCCAGCGTGCAACCGCCGCCATGGATTTCCGACCGGCCTTCGGGCAGGGGAAGGCGCGGCGCCGCGAGCCAAACCTGCTCGGCGCCCACTGCCAGCAGATCCGGCGCCTCGCTCGAGGTCAGATGGCCGCCCTTGAGATACACTGCCCGCGCCCCATGCGCTTGCAGATCATCGGCCAGCGCCGACATCTGCGCACGATTGCGCGGCACCTCTCCCTTTTCGCCCCCCTCTGCGACCAAGGCGGCGGCTTCGGGCAGATTGGGGGTGATGATATCCGCCATCGGGATCAGCCGCTCGCGCAGCACCGCCACCGCATCGGGCGCGAGTAGCGCATCGCCGGAGGTCGCGATCATCACCGGATCGAGCACCAGCGCCCCGCGCCAACCAGCATTGCGTTGCTGCTCGAGCGTATCGGCGATGGCGAGAATGATCGGAGCGGTGGCGAGCATCCCCAGCTTCACCGCATCGACCCGGATATCGGCAAAGACCGCATTGATCTGGGCGGCAACGAATTCGGGCGGCACCAGATGCACGCCGGTTACGCCTTGGGTGTTCTGGACGGTGAGCGCGGTGAGCGCCGCCATGGCATAGCCGCCATTGGCCGCGATCGCCTTGATATCCGCCTGAATGCCGGCACCGCCCGACGGATCCGAACCGGCGATGCTCAGGATATTAGGGATCATCCGCGCCCCCGTTTCGTCAGTCCGGCATCAAAGGCGCGGCGCAGAGCGGCGGCCTTGGCTTGTGGATCGGGGGCGCAGGCGAGCGCCGAGACGACGGCGATCCCATCGAAACCGCCTGCCGCCAGCGCAGCGGCATCAGCCTCATCGACCCCGCCGATCGCCACGCAGGGCACCGGAACCGATGCACACAGCGCCGCGGCTCCCGAGATCCCCAGTGGCGTCTTGTGATCGCCCTTGGTCGTGGTGGCATGGACCGGGCCGATCCCGGCATAATCAATGAGCGCCGGGTTGATCGCGGCCGCATGAGCGGGGGTGTTCACCGATATGCCCAAGAGAGCCTCCTGCCCGAGCAAGGCACGTGCCCGCTCCCAACCGCCATCCTCCTGCCCCAGATGGACGCCATCGGCGCCAATGGCAAGGGCCAGGTCCACATCATCATTGATGATCAGCGCCGCACCGGTTCCGGCAAGCGCGGCCTTGAGCCCCTCGGCCACCGCACGGCGCTCGGCCGGGCTGGCGAGCTTGTCGCGTAGCTGCACGATCCCGGCCCCGCCAACCGCCGCCGCGCGCGCGGTCTCGATCACTCCGCGCTCGCCGCAGAGCTGCGGATCGGTCACGAAATAGAGCCTCAGATCAAGCGCTTGCGCGTGCGGCTTGCTCATCGTGCCGCGCATGCCAGTCGCCCCGCATCGTAGACGTTGTCAGGCGTCAGCGCGTGAAGCGCATCGAGAAACGCAGGCGCCAGGCTCCCGGGCCCGGCGCTGCGCCGCCCCGCTTCCTCCCCGGCAACGCCATAGATCACAAAGGCACTCAGCATCGCCTCGAGCGGTGAAGCGGCAACCCCGAGAAATGCAGCAGCAAGAGCACTCAGCCCGCATCCCAGCGCTGTGACCAGCGGCATATGCGGGTGACCATTGGGGCAGTGCCAGCGCTCGTCACTCGTTGAGACATAATCGACCTCGCCCGACACGCCGACCACGCAATCGAGCCGCCGGGCAAGCGCATCCGCCGTCGCCTGGGCGTAGCGCACGCTCTCAAGTGCATCCGCACCGCGCGCGCTCGATCTGCCGCCACCCAGATGCAAGATCTCCGATGCATTCCCGCGCAGGATCTGGGGCCTGAGTTCACAAAGCGCCCGCGCCGCCTCGAACCGATAGGGCGAGCCGCCACAGGCGACCGGATCAAGGACCCAGGGGATCTCCTGCTCATGAGCGATCCGCGCCACCAGCAGCGCCGCCTCGCGCCGCCCATGGGTGAGCGAGCTGATATTGATCGACAAGGCATCGACCCGGCGCACGTAATCGGCGACTTCGCCGCGGCCATGGACCATTGCCGGAGAAGCCCCTGCCGCGAGCAGCACATTCGCTGTCATCTGCGCGGAAACCGGCCCGAGAATGCATTGAACCAGAGGCCGCCTTCGCCGCAATTCCTCCAGATGCGCCGCAGCGCTTTGCACTAAAAGACGCGCATGGCCGTCTCTCTGATCACCATCTGTCGCATCATTTGGGTCGAATCGTTCCATGGAAGCGTCTTTCGAGGTCGGGGATCTCTGAATAACGGGCCCGGGACAGCCTGACCAGCACCGTAAGGCGGCAATTGAGGCGCTCTGCGGTTCCTCTCACCGCGCTCGCCTCTTACTCCCCCCTTGCTCCGCGCGTGCCGCCGCCCTATTGAGCCTTGATGAGATGGCTGGACCGCGCGTGAGAGGAGCAATCAACCTTGGGTTGTTCGACCCGATCCGCGCGAGCGTCTGCCCTGCTTTAACACCGGACCGAGCCGCCCCATGGGTCGGCCGCCCCTTGCGATCGAGGACGCCTCTGATGATCGAAACGCTTCGCGCCTTCGCCAAATCCTGGGTCGCCATGCTGCTGCTCAGCCTGCTCGTCATCAGCTTTGCGGCATGGGGCATCACGGACATGTTCAGCGCCTCGGTTCCGTCCGTTGCCGCCAAGGTCGGGGATGAGAAGATCCGTACCGAGGATTTCAACGATGCCTTCCGCGGCCAATTGGAGCGTCTGGGCAATATCTCCCCCAGCGTCGCCCGTCAGCTCGGGCTCGACCAACTGGTCCTGCGGCAGATGGCGACGACCAGCGCGCTCAATCAGGAGACTGAGCGGCTCGGTATCAGCGCCGGCGATGATCTGGTGCGCGAGACCATTACCAGCTCACAGACCTTTACCGGACCGAACGGAGAGTTCGATCCGGAGATCTATAACCGGCTGCTGGCGGTCAACGGGCTGCAACGCAAGGAATATGAGGCGCGGATCCGTCAGTCGCTCAGCCAGCAACAGCTCATGCAATCGGTGGCCGGGGTCAGCACCGCGCCGCAAAGCCTCGCGCAGATGATCTGGGCCGCGCAAAACGAGCAGCGCTCGATTGCCTATGTCGAGCTGACCGCTGCCGGTCTGCCCGCACCAGAGGCGCCGGGCGATGAAACCCTCGCGACATTCCACAGCGATAATGCCGACATGTTCACCGCGCCCGAATACCGCTCGATCCGGCTGCTCTGGCTCAATGCCGCCGCGCTCGCCGATCCGCAGACGGTGACCGATGACGCGGCCCGCGCCGCCTATGAAGCGCAGATCGACAGCTATCGCACGCCCGAAAAGCGCAATCTCGACCGGTTGATCTTCGATGACATGGATCAGGCGACCGAGGCGCTGGCCCGGATCCGCGATGGCGAGAGCTTTGACAAGCTTGTGCGCGAGCGCGGCTTTACCGCCAGCGATGTTGCCATGGGCTATGTCACGAGCGCCAGCCTCGACCCGGCATTGGCCGAGGCGACCTTTGGCGAGACGACGAGCGGCGTGGTCGGGCCGGTTGAGACCGCCTTTGGCCCGGCTCTCATCAACATCCAAGGGGTGATGCCCGCCAGCGAGACCCCGTTCGAGGAGGTCGCGCAAGCCATCAAGCAACGTCTGGCCACCCAGAGCGCCGGGCGCGATCTGCCCGAGCAGGCCAATTCCGTCGAAGATCTGCGCGCCGCGGGCGCAACCTTGGCCGAGGTCGGCGATCAGGAGGGCTTGCCGGTCCCCACCCTGACCCTGAGCAATGCCGGGCTTGACCCCGAGGGCAATCCGGTCGACGGCCTGCCGCCGATCCCTGATTTCTTCGCCAAGGTCTTCGCGATGGAAATCGGCGAGGAAATGGACCTCACGGTTTTGCCCGATGGCAGCTATTACGCGGTCGAGGTCGCAGACATCACCCCCGCCGCTCTTCAGCCGCTCGAGCAAGTGCGCAGCGATGTTCTGAGCGCCTGGACCCTAAACGCCCGGCGCGAGGCCGCCGCGGCCAAGGCAAAGGACATCGAAGCCCAACTCGCTGCCGGCGCATCGCTGCAAGACCTTGCCGCCGCGCAAGAGCTGGAAGTCCAGGAACTGGACACGATCACCCGCACCATTCCGCAACCGCAGATTGGCGAGCAGGCGCAAGCGAAAGTCTTCGCCGCCGAAGAGGGCGCCGCATTCTCGAGCGAAACCCGCGAGCCGGGGCGCTACATCATCGGTGTGGTGCGCAAGATCCTGCCCGCCGATCCCGAAACCGCACGCGAAGTCATCGCTCAACAGGCCGATCAGATGGGCGCCGGGCTCAGCGAGGATCTCGGCTATCTCTTCGCCAATGCGACCATTGATGCGCTCGGTTTTGAAAGCAATCCGAACGCGATCGACTATGTGCTCGGCTATAGCGGACGGTAACGCTTCATGGACATCTCTCCCGCGTTTCACGATTTCGAAGCCCGCTTCAACGATGGGCAGGCCCAGGCGCTATGGACCGTGCTGCCCTGCGATCTGGAGACCCCGGTCTCCCTGCTGCTCAAGCTGACCCAGGCCGGGCCGGACAGTTTCCTACTCGAATCGGTGGTCGGCGCTTCGGCCCGCGGGCGTTATTCGATCATCGGCTGGAAGCCCGATCTCATCTGGCAATGCCGCGGTGATCGCGCGCGGATCAATCGCTCTGCGGCATGGGATGCGCAGGCTTTTGAAGATGAAGACTGCGGGACCATCGCATCGCTGCGCCGTCTGATTGACGAGAGCCAGTTCGAGTTGCCCGCGTCCTTACCAGCAGCCGCGGCGGGGCTCTACGGCTATCTGGGCTATGACATGGTGCGGCTGGTGGAAAAGCTCCCCGAGCCCAATCCCGATCCGCTCGGCCTGCCCGACGGGATCTTGCTGCGCCCCTCGCTGGTCGCGGTGGTCGATAATGCCTATGACACGGTCACGCTGATCACCCCTGTGCGCCCCGTAGAAGGGGTGAATGCGCGCGAGGCCTATCATCGCGCGGCTGAGCGGCTGTCGGACGCGGTCAACAATCTCGATCGCCCGCTCCCGGTCCATCATCAGCTCAGCGAGACCGGCCCGGTGCAGATCGACCCGGTCTCCAACACCAGCCATGCCGACTATCTGGCTAATGTCGAGACCGCCAAGGAATATATCCGCGCCGGTGACATCTTTCAGGTCGTCCCCTCACAACGCTGGCATTTCGATTTCGCCTTGCCGCCGGTCTCGCTCTATCGCGCGCTGCGCCGCACCAATCCCTCGCCCTATATGTTCTTCTTCAACTTCTCGGGACAGGGCAGCGAGTTCCAGATTACCGGCGCGAGCCCCGAGATCCTGGTGCGCACCCAGCGTCAGGCGGATGGTGAGGTCAAGGTGACGATCCGCCCGATCGCGGGCACCCGTCCGCGCGGCGCCGATGAGGCGGAAGATCAGGCGCTCGAGGATGATCTGCTGGCCGATCCCAAAGAGCTGGCCGAGCATCTCATGCTGCTCGATCTGGGCCGTAATGATGTCGGACGGGTCGCGCGGATCGGATCCGTCGATCCAAACCAGCAATTCAAGATCGAGCGCTACAGCCATGTGATGCATATCGTCTCGAATGTCGACGGGATCCTGGCCGAAGGGCAAGACGCCCTCTCCGCCTTTCTCGCCGGGATGCCCGCCGGTACCGTTTCGGGTGCGCCCAAGATCCGGGCGATGGAGATCATCGACGAATTGGAGAGCGAGAAACGCGGCGTCTATGCTGGCGGTGTCGGGTATTTCTCGGTCAATGGCGACATGGATACCTGCATCGCGCTGCGCACGGCGGTGCTCAAGGATGGCAAGGTCTATGTTCAGGCCGGCGGCGGCGTCGTCTATGACAGCGATCCCGAGGCCGAGTATCAGGAAACGGTCAACAAATCCAAGGCGTTGATCAAGGCGGCGGAAGCCGCTGGGCGCTTTGCTGCACTCAAGAACGGCTGATCCGCGCCCATTGCCAGCGGCGAAGCAGAACCGCGCCGCTGCCTGCCACCCCGCCAAGTGGTCAGGCAAGTGTTCAGGCAGGTGTTCAGGCAGGTGTTCAGGCAGGTGGTCCGGCAGGTCGGTGGACATATGGGCGGGCGATCTGGCGGCGCCGATCGGCATGGTGCCGGGACCGCGCAGCATCACCCAAGAAAATTGTCCCCCTCCCCATGTCGGCGCCCTTGTCATTCGCGCCGACATCGCCTCTAGGGGGAGCACAGTTAATGAACCGCCCCCAAAAGCGCTCAAGCTGCGGCGCATGCGCGGGATCTCGAGCGAGGATGTCGGATGAGCTTGTTCAACATGGCCGGCCTGGGCACGGCGGCTCAGGCTGAAAAGATTGAGGAGCTCAAGGGCGAGATCGAGCGCCTGCAAAACCACATCCTCAACGCCGAACAGGAATATTCGCGCCGCATCAGCGAGATGCGGGACTTGATGGCGCGCACGAACGAAACCCATGCCGAGCGGGTGAAGGATCTGCGCAACAAGCTCGGGACGGCAACCGAGTCGCACAAGGCGACGGTCGAGCGGTTGCGCAGCAAGCTTGAGGCATCGAGCGAGAGCCAGCAAAAACTCCGCGAGACCATCGATGCGATGCGCAAGCGTCAGGATCGCATGCGCAGCCCCCATGCCGATGAGGCGGCGGCGCTGACCTCCGGCACCGCTGCCGCCGGGCGCGGCGATCAGTTGCGCCGGCTGACCGAACGCTTTCTCGAATTTCTCGACAACCCCTATCTGACCCTGCCCAGCAAAGCGGCGACCATCGCCTTTCAAAAATCGCTCAAGGCGCAGGGCGAGGGGCAGCTCGAAGCCTATCTGGCCGAGCAGGAAGCTGAACGCTTCGCCGATTTCTTCCTGATGCTGTTCTGGTCCGAGATGGGCATCGCCACGCATTTCGACGCCGCCAAGCTCGGCTTTGTCAACACGTTCGAGCGCGGCGGGGCGGATGTGAAACGGGCCGAGGAAGCGGGCGTCTCACTGCTCGAGAACCGCGGCGACATCCACAAGATCAATCAGGAGCGCTTTGACCGGCTGATCGTGCCGGACATGATCAGCGCCGATGAGGTGCATCGGATTTGTGAGATCGGCCCGGCCTGGGGCGGCGCTGCGAGCTATTTCAAGAACCGCTTTTCGCCTGAAGCCTATGAGATCTATGAGATCGACGGTGCCTATGCCCAATATCTCGAGAAGCACATGGATATGCTGCCGCGCCCCGTCGATGGCGAGACGCTCTCGGGCACCGAGGATGCGAGCATCGATATCGCGGTTGCCAGCTCGGTCTTCTACTTCATGCCGCCGATCAAGCAATGGAGCTATCTCTCCGAGATCGGCCGGGTTCTGCGCCCCGGCGGCATCGCGGTGTTCAATATCATCATCGCCGATCACATGCCCGCGAAAACGCTCGAAGGCTATCTGACCAATTACTTCCCACGGCGCAATTTCGGGGTGATCCCGAAGAAGTGGGTCGAGCTCGCCTTCCCGGCCGAGCAGTTTGAAACCCTGGTCGAGAACGACACCGCGCAGGCGGAATATACCGTCATCCGCAAACGCGCCTGACGATGGTGCTGCGGCAGCGGGGCGGCCCGCGCCGTTACGCGCGATCGGGCAAAACGCCCAGTACCCCCTGCTCGACCGCTGCTTGCGCCGCGCTCGCCATGGTCTTGCGATCACCGCAGGAAGCTGCATCGAGCGGCGGATGGAAGGTCACCACCACCTCGCCCCGCCAGCTCAGGGCCGTCACGTCCAGGATGTGATCAAACAGCGACATCTCTCCCCACCAGCCGTAAAAGCTGTCCGGCAGCCCACTGGGCGCGAGATAGCAGATCGAGACCGGCTGCGCGGGCATGGCCGCCTTGCCATCGGCATCGAAGAACATCGAGAACAGCGACGATTTGAACGGCAGGACGCGCAACCCATCCGAGCTCGTGCCCTCGGGAAACAGGGTGAGAAGCTGGCCCTGACTCACCCGCTCTGCCAGCGGCCCTTGCTGCGCCTTTGCCTGAGCGCGGCGTCGCTCGATGAAAGCGGTGTCGGTGATCCTTGCGAGCCAGCCAAACAGGGGCCAGGTCGCCACTTCCGCCTTGGCCACGAAATGAACCGGCGCCATGCTGCCAAGCACAAGAATATCGATCCAGGCAATATGATTGGAGAGCAGCACGCCGCCGCCCGTCATCGGTTTGCCGATCCGGCGTGCCCGCAAGCCGCAGCAAAAGGTTCCCACCCGGCACCACAGCGCGACCACGCTGCGCCCGGACCCGAAAAAGCGCGAGACGAAGAACACCGGCAGCAAGAGCGCGGTGCTCAGCGCCAGGAGTAGCAGGCGCGAACCTGCGAGGATGTATTGCCACCAACGCCGCTTTGGCAGCGGCGGCGGCGCAGTCCCGATCCAGGTCGCGGCTCCGCGCCCGGCATCTCCGCCCAATCCGCTGAAATCCTGGCTCAATTGCGGTTTGGCTGCCTCAGCGCCCTGTTGGCCTTGCGTCTTGTTTTCAGCGTCCTTCACTGCGTAACCGTCCTGCGCGTCTTCATGCCGTCAGCCGAGGATCCGGGCGATCTCTTCGGGCGCTCGGCGCGCGTAGAAGCGCTTGTGGCGTGCGGTGATCTTCGCGGTATCCATGAGCACACAGACATCCACGGTGTTGAACTGCTCGTCAACAAACACGCCATCGCCGACATAGCCACCCAGCCGCAAATACCCCTTCATCAGCGGCGGAATGGCCTTGGTCGCTTCGAGCTGGTTGACCTGCTCTGGCGGCAACATCTCCATCGACACATAATATTCGGGCCGCGTGCGGGTCCGCATCTCGATCGGCGCCAGGTGATTGTGGTAGAGATAAGAGAGCGGCTGTGCGAGCTTTTCCAGATCGGTGCCGTGAAAGCTCGCGGTGCCGAACATCAGCGTGATCTCATGCACGGTGATATATTGCGAAAGCCCCATCCAGAGCAGCTGCATCGCCGATTTGCCGCGATAGGCGGCATCGACGCAGGAGCGCCCCAGCTCCATCACCTCACCCGGATAATCCTCGATCGCGGTCAGATCGAACTCCGTCGCGGTGTAAAAGCCAGGCCCCGGATTTTCCGGCGTCCCCTTGGCAACGCTGCCATGGAGAAGGCGATAGACGCCCACGACCTGATGGGCGCGGTCTTCGATCTCGTTATCGATCAGCAAAAGATGCTTGCAAAAGGCATCGAAGCGATCGCTTTCGCGTTTGACGGCGGCATCTTCAGGCGTGGGCTTGGCGCCCATCTCCTCGACGAAGACGCGGTAGCGCAGTGATTGTGCTGCCCGAATGTCTTCTTCCGACTGAGCCAGCCTGATTGTGAACCGTCCAGAGTCGATTTCCATCACTACTCCAACCAACGGGCGCGTCTGCGCCGCTTTAACTCGAACACGCCGCGAGGGCGCAATAGGCAGCGAGGCCAAACCGGACCACGAAGAGCCCGCCGCCGGCGCGCGCTTGCCCGCGCGCGATCCGGGGAGATAGGGAGGGCCGTATGGAGGGGCCTCCTGCGGGCCTTCTCGCCTGCCTGATCTGCGCGACCATAAGAGCCACGACTACGCGTGGCAATCACTATGGACGCGCGCCGCGACCGCCAATTCATGGTATATCGACTTTTATGGGGGAAGAATGCCTCCCATATCGATATGTGCAATTCGCATGACTGACCTACTGTCGCTGCATGGACCCTGCTGCGCAGTCACGAACGCCGCGAATTGCCCCCAACCCCGGCCTTTAACGAAAGGCCCCTATCGGCAGCGACGCCGACCCAATATTGAGGAGACGATTAATGGACGCCTTTACGCTTTTCTCGCTGGCGCTGGTCGCGCTGGTCGTGTTCCTGATCTTCAAGGCGATCCGGATCGTGCCGCAAGGCGAGGAATGGACGGTCGAGGCGTTTGGCCGCTACACCCATACGCTCAAGCCCGGCATTCATACCCTGATCCCGATCTATCAGGATGTGGGTGCCAAGCTGAACATGATGGAATCGGTGCTTGATGTGCCGAGCCAGCCGGTGATTACCCGCGACAACGCCACCGTCACCGCCGATGCGGTCGCCTTTTATCAGATCATGGACGCCGCCTCGGCCGCCTATCAGGTGCGCGATCTCGAGCGGGCGATGATCAACCTCACCATGACCAATATCCGGACGGTGATCGGCTCGATGGATCTCGACGAGGTGCTGTCGAACCGCGATGATATCAACGCGCGTCTGCTGACCGTGATCGACAAGGCGACCAATCCGTGGGGGGTGAAGATCACCCGGGTCGAGATCAAGGACCTCTCGCCACCCGCCGACATCACCGAGGCGATGACCCGGCAGATGAAGGCCGAGCGTGAGAAACGCGCCGACATCCTGCAAGCCGAGGGCATGAAACAATCGGCGATCCTGAAGGCCGAGGGCCTGAAGACCTCGCAAGTGCTCGAGGCAGAAGGGCGCCGCGAGGCTGCCTTCCGCGATGCCGAGGCGCGCGAGCGTCAGGGCCAGGCGGAAGCCGAAGCCACCCGCGCGGTATCCGAAGCCATCGCCGCCGGTGATGTCCATGCGGTCAACTACTTCGTTGCGCAAAAATATGTCGAAGCGCTCAAGGACGTGGCAAGCGCGCCCAATCAGAAAGTGATCCTGATGCCGCTGGAAGCCTCGCAAGTGATCGGGTCGATCGGCGGGATTGCCGAACTGACCAAATCGGCCTTCAAAGACAAATAAGTCTCCATACGAGAGGGGCTCATGACGGACCTGATTTCGTTCATCGCAACCGCCAGCCCGTGGTGGTGGGTTGCCGTTGGTCTGGCGCTGATGTTGCTGGAAACGGCGACGATGTCGTTCTTCCTGCTTTGGCCGGGGATCGCGGCGGTGCTGGTCGGGGTTGCGCTCTGGCTGTTCCCGTCGCTGACCGGGGCTGAGCAATTGGTGCTGTTCGCAATCCTGGCGACGCTCATCACCATCGCCGGGCGATGGTTCTTCGCCAGTCCGCTGATCACCCAGGCTTCGGACCGCCCCGATCTCAATGAGCGCCACCGCCAGCTCATTGGCTTGCAGGTCACCGCACTTGGCGATTTCGAGCACGGGCTGGGCTCGGTCAGCGTGCAAGATGGCCAGTGGCCGGCCCGGATCCAGGGAGCGGGGGCTGTGAGCCGGGGCACCGCCCTCATCGTCACCGAAGTCCAGGGCGCGACCCTTGTCGTCAAGCCTCTGGATGCCTGAACCTGCCGAGCGGCGGGGCGTTTCACCCGCCGCTACATATGGTCGAAACTGACCAGCTCCAGCTCAACGATGCGGGCATCGATCACCACCTTGCCCGCATCCTCGAAATTCACGGTGACCCGATGCCCGATCATCGATTGCACCTGGCCGAGCCCCCAATCCGGCATTTGCGGATGGCGCACCAGCGCGCCGACTTCAATCAGGCTCATTGAACTTCCCTTTTCCTGGATTTTCCCTTTGAGGATTTTCGCTTTTCGGGCGGCCTGTCGGCTCGGACCGACCACTGAGGCGAAACCGGCGCGCTCTCGTCATCCTTGACGCTGATTTGCCGCGCCCTCGCCGCAATAATGTAGGCGTAACGGTTTGAAACAGTATCTTAAATCATTTAGGGCAAGGTATTGGTTAATGAAGCCCCTGCGGAGCAGGGCATTCTATCGTCTATTGCCCTGCCTCGCCCTGAGGAAAGCCGAACGGGAAGAGGTTGGATCCATGAAATTCGCCCCAGTGTCTTTTTCAGGAGTTCCCCGTGACCCAACCCGCCATGCATGCTTCCGCCTCAACCACCTCAGCCGCCGGAGCTAACATGAGCGCGCATATCGATGATCTCACCCTCGCTTCCCTGCTCAGCTCGAAGATCTGCCATGATCTGGTGGGGCCGGTTGGCGCGCTCAATAATGGCATCGAGATCATCAATGATGGTGCTGACGCGGATCTGAAGGAGCACGCCTTCCAACTGGTCACCACCAGCGCCCGCCAGGCGGCTGCGCGTCTCCAGTTCTTCCGCGCCGCTTTTGGTGCCGGTGGCTCGCTGGGTGAAATGATGCAGGTACAGGAGATCCAGACCCTGACCGGGGACTTCCTTGATGGTAGCCGGGTCGCCCTGGAATGGTCGCCGAGCGAGAACGCGATCTCGCGCGATGCGGTGCGCCTGCTGCTCAATCTGATGCTGATCGGCGTCGACAGCCTGCCGCGCGGTGGTCGCTTGCGCATGGGCGCGGTCCAGCGCGGCGGCATGAACCTGATCATCATGGCCGAGGGACGCAATGCCACACTGTCCGAGCGGGCACGGGAAATCCTGCGTACCGGCCAGTTTGGCGAGAGACTGGAAGCCAAGGAGAGCGCCTTGCTGCTGACCCAGCGCATTGCTCAGCAGATCGGCGCCGAACTCACCTTTGGCCAAGAGGAAGAGCGGGTAGTTGTTGCCGCCGCCTTGTGATCAGCGAGCCCTCCCCTACCAGATATTGGCATGAATGCCACAGTTTGCGCTGCATCCAATCCTTGTGAGCGGATGCGGTAGGCGCCGTTTGACTCTCCCCCCGATTCGCCCCCACCCTACTGATGTTGAAGCTGTGCAGACGCGTCTCCGGGATCGGGGCAGTCGCGCCAGCGGGCCGAAGCACCGTTCGACGCCATGCAGGCGGGTATTAGCGGTGCCTTGGTGGGCTGGCTAGGCCGTACACCGACACCCCGGCGATGCCGGAACTGGTGGAGGTGTCCCATCTATCGAGCTGTCAACGCGCCTTGTCGCAAACCCAAGCCCCTCGCAAGAGGATCCATTCCCCTTCGCTTCAGATATCCCGGTCGCGCGGAGGTCGCGACCCTCCGATGGCTCAGGCGCAAAACCTTCCGCCCCGTCGCTCGCGTTCCCAATCGCTGAGCGATGATCTCACCCCCCGGGGAAGGCGCCTATGCAGGCCATGCCCCACACCCAGCAGGCCGCTCGGATCGAGCGGTCTGTTTCGTTTGGGGGAACACGGGGAGGCGCTGGAGGCCCTGCACAACCATCGCCGCGCGTCATTGCTGGGCTGGTTCCGGCAATCCATGGATCAGCTCGAGCACATGGGTGGGACGCT
>JALEFY010000027.1 GCA_022760435.1 Neomegalonema sp. | reverse complement strand
TGATCTCTTCGGTGCTCGGCACGTCAGGGATTTCGACGTCCGGCAGCGCGGCGGTGATCTCTTCGGTGCTCGGCACGTCAGGGAGTTCGACTTCCGGAAGCGCGGCGGAGATCTCTTCGGTGCTTGGCACCTCGGGGAGTTCGACTTCCGGCAGCGCGGCGGTGACTTCCTCGGTGCTCGGCACGTCGGGGAGTTCGACTTCCGGCAGATCAACTTCCGGCAGTTCGACCTCACTCACGGCCGCCTTGATCTCCTCAAGGCTCGGAGCCTCGATACCGCCAGCAGTTTCCTGCCCGGCCAGACCCTCGCTCGATCCGGAGATCCCCGTTTCAGGGATCATTGTTTCGGAAGCATCGCCCTGCGGCGCCATCCCGGGCTCGACGGAGCCGGTGTCAAGGCTCCCGATCGTTGTTTGCGACGGAGCGGGCGGCGTTTGGGGTGACGCATCGAGTTGCGGGTCCTGGCGCTGTCCAGCGGTGCGTTCCCCGAACAACCAGCGAATTACAGACTTAAAGGGCATCGCGACCTTCCTCCTCGGTGCGGATGCGCACGGCCTGGTCGACCGTGCTCACGAAAATCTTGCCATCGCCGATCTTGCCGGTCTTTGCGGCGGCGCAGATCACCCGGATCGCCTCCTCGACGAGCGACGCGGTCACGACGACCTCGACCTTCACCTTGGGAAGAAAATCGACCACATATTCAGCGCCGCGATACAACTCGGTATGCCCGCGCTGACGACCAAATCCCTTGGCTTCGATCACCGTGAGGCCCTGGATCCCGATCTCCTGGAGCGCTTCCTTCACTTCGTCGAGTTTGAACGGTTTGATTATCGCCTCGATCTTTTTCATAGGCTCCATCTTTGATCGTTTGCCGTTTGAACGTTTGTCGACAAAAACTGCGGGGCTGGCAATGGGGATTGTGTGACTGGTTTTTCCTGTATCGGGTTAGCAAAGCGCGGGCCAAAGCCGGAGAAATCGTAAAGAATGCGTTAAGCGGCTGAAAATTATGTGTAAAAGGCGTTGCCTTCGTGCTCGCCTGTTGCTCGAAATCGCTGTTGCTTTGGGCATTTGCACAGCGAATGAGCAGTTGGGAGCAAAAAACGATGCGCAAAAATTTCGGCTCCTCCAATTGGGCCAAGGCCCGGCGCTCGCTGTCGCTGCTTGATGAGCCGGGCGTCGCCGCGCTGGATGCGGCGGCTATGGCTTGCGGAGCGTCTGACGATGCGCTGATGGCGGCGGCGGGAGAAGCCCTGGCGGCAGCAGCGCTTGCCCGGTTCGGGCAGCATGCCGGGCGGGTCGTTATCCTTGCCGGGCCGGGCAAGAATGGCGGCGATGGCTATGTCGCCGCGCGGGCTCTGGCACGATCGGGGCGCGATGTGCTTGTCTATGCGCTTGGCGGCGCTGAGCAGGGCGCAGCAGCCGAGGCGCGACGGGCCTGGAGCAATGCTGGCGGCGCGCTGCAGACGATGCCAGCGCGGCTGGCAGAGGATGCGGCGTTTCTCGATGGGGCGGGGTTTGTCATTGACGCGCTTTTTGGCGTTGGCCTGTCGCGGCCGATGACGGGGATTGCCGCCGAGTTGGCGCAGGCCTGCGCGCAGCGTTGCTCGCTCCCGGTGATCAGCGCCGACCTTCCCTCCGGCCTGTGCGCGCGATCGGGCCGGGTCTGGGGCGCGGCCTTTCAAGCCGATCTCACCGTCAGCTTCGAGCAAAAGCGGATCGGGCATTTGCTCGCCGATGGTCTCACCCTTTGCGGAGAGCTGGAAATCGCCCCGATCATCGCGCGCGCGGGCGCAGAGCCCGAGGCTTGCTTGCCGGCAAATGCGCCCTTTGAGGTCGACCCGAGTGCCTTTGCCCATCGGCTTGGATATCGCGCGCTTGCCGGGCATAAATTTTCCGCCGGGCATGTGCTGGTAGCCAGTGGCGGATTGGGGGCGAGCGGTGCTGCGCGGCTTGCGGCGCGGGCGGCATTGCGCAGCGGCGCTGGTCTGGTCACGCTGCTCGCCCCGCAATCGGCGATGGCGGAATGCGCGGCGCAACTCACCGCCATCATGCTGCGCCGGGCAGATGATGCCGCGGGTCTCGCGCAAGTGCTCTGCGATGCGCGGATCAACGCTTTGGTGCTCGGGCCCGGCCTGGATTGCGGGGCGGAGCTTCATCCGGGCACCCGTTCCGAGCGCGCGCGCCCGGCGGTCCTCGCAGCGCTTGCCAGCGATGCCTATCGAAGTCGCCAACGCCGGGTCGTTCTCGATGCCGATGCACTGACCTGCTGGGGGGAGGATCCCGCGCCGCTCTTTGATGCCTTGCGCGGCGGCGACGCTGTGCTGACACCGCATCTGGGGGAGTTTGCGGCGCTGTTTCCGGATCTGGCGAGGCGATTGCGGGCCGCGTCGGTCTCAGAAGAACCGTTCTTGGGGCCGCCGGTTTCCAGGCTCGATATCGCGCTCGAGGCCGCGGAGCGGGCCGGAGCGGTGATCGTGCTCAAGGGGCCGGATACGGTGATTGCAGCCCCCGGCGGCGAGGCCGCGATCCATGCCGCAACGCGTGAGCGCGCCGCGCCGCATCTGGCAACCGCGGGCAGCGGCGATGTTCTGGCTGGCCTGATCGCCGGGCTCGCCGCTCAGGGCAACAGCGCCTTTGATTCGGCGGCGCTCGCGGTGTGGCTGCATGGGGCGCTCGGTCGGCACCTGGGTGCGGGGCTGATCGCCGAGGATCTGCCCGAGGCGATCCCGCCGGTTCTTGCTGCATTGCGAGAAACAAGTGACAGGTGACCGGCTTTTCGAGCCGGACCGCCCTGCTTTCGGGCATGGACCTATTTCCTCCATCCCCGCGCTTTGCTATGGGCGAGCGAGGGGATGTGAGAATTGGGAGTTTGGGAGTGCCGCATATTTCCGGCCAAATTCATGCCGCGCGTCGGGGCAACAAGGGTCCGCTTCGTGAAGGCACGCGCGCGGTAATTCTCGCTGCGACGCTGATCGCTTTTCCCATGGGCAGCCTTGCCGAGACCAGCGCGCCCAGCAATGCGGCTCTCGCGCCGGGATATGTCGATGAGACGCCGCGCCTCGCGGATCCGTCGGCGCAAAGCGCTGCCGATGAGGCTGATGAAGTCGACAAGCGCCGGGGCGTCTGGTCGTTCGTCTGGGAAAACGACTATTTCGCCGATACGGACCAGAACTACACCAATGGTGTGCGCTTCTCCTATGTCTCGCCGCCGCAACGGCGCAGCTCCACCGCTTTCAGGATCGTTGATTACATCCTGGGCCTCGAGGAAAGCGAAGACATCCGCTTTGGCGCAGCGCTTGGGCATAATATCTACACGCCCGAATCCACCGTTTCTCTCGATCCGCCGATGGATGAGCACCCTTACGCCGGCTGGCTCTATGGTGAGTATTCCCTCTTCGTCGATCGCGGCGAGCAGACCGATACTCTGGCCTTTCAGCTCGGCATGGTCGGCCCCTCTGCGCAAGGCGAGTGGGTGCAGAACAACTTTCACGAGGTGATCGACAGTTACGAGGTTCTGGGCTGGGACACGCAATTGCGCGATGAGCCGGGCTTCAACGTGATCTTCGAGCGTAAGGAGAAATACCTCGCGCAAAGCGAGTGGCTGGGCCTGCAATTTGACGCTACCCCAAGCTGGGGCTTCACGCTCGGCAATGTGCGCACGGATGCGAAGGTTGGCGTGATGCTGCGGCTCGGCTCGGATCTCAAGTCGGATTTCGGGCCGCCGCGTATCCGCCCGTCGCTGGGCGGGGTCAGTTATTTCGATCCGCAGGGCGATTTCAGTTGGTACCTGTTTGGCGGGCTCGAGGGGCGGGCGGTGGCGCGCAATATCTTCCTCGATGGCAACACGTTCCGCGACAGTCGGAGCGTCGACAAGAAGATCTTTGTCGGCGATGCCCAGTTTGGCGCGGTGATGCAGTTTCAGGGCGTGCAGCTCGGCTATACCGGGGTGCTGCGCACGCCGGAATTCGATGGTCAGGCGGAGGCGCAATATTTCGGGGCGGTGAGCCTGTCGGTGCGCTACTGAGGGTGCCGCGCGGCTGGGGCGAGAGACGCCGCGCTGTCGATCCTGCATCCGCGCCTGCTCCCGCCATTTGGGGGCGGAGAAAATGTTCTTTCTTGCCCCTCGGGCTGTGCTATACGCGCCTCTCATCCTGAGGGAGCAGCGCGTGGCGCGCGTTGATCCCGGAATGATGCGCGGGCGTGGTGAAACTGGTAGACACGCTAGATTTAGGTTCTAGTGCCGCAAGGCGTGGGGGTTCAAGTCCCTTCGCCCGCACCATTTCGATGCAATTGGCTGTGGCGAGGCTGCCCAGCGCCCGGCCCCGCTTCCCTGCGCAGAGCATGAGCGGCGCGGCCTCTTTCTAATAAGCGATCCACATTCCAAAGCTCGCGCCAAGGGCGGGCTCCTGGCCATTGGCATAGGGGGTGCCCTGCGCGCCAACGGTCAGGGTGAGCCAATCCGTGACATCATAGCCGATCTTTCCCGTCAGGGTGACCTCGTCATAGCCGGGGACATCACCGCCTGGCGCTGAGAGAATGACATGGCTTTGGCCCAGCACCACCAGCCTCGAATGCGCGGCAGGGCGGATCCCCAGCGTGGTATCGAGGCGCAGTTGATCGGCGCTGTTGCCGAGGCGATGCAGATAGCCGGTTTCCACATTCCACCAGGCATTGCCCATCGCCGTGCGAAATCCGTGACCGAGCAAGAGCCTGCCATCAAGCTCGGCAATGCCATCATTGAGATGCAGCTCGCCAAGGGGCGGGGTGAAGTCCTGAAAGGTGTAGCGGGCTTGTGCGGAGAGCACATAGCCATGATCCTGCCAGAGCCGCGCGCGCCCCCAGATCCCCATTTGCGAGAGACCGTCATGGGAGAAATCAAAGCCATCCGTGCGGGTGACGGCCAGAGCATATCCGGTCTTGGTGCCCATGGTCAGCCAATCGGACAGGCCATGCTCCACCGCGACATAGGCTTCGAGCTTGTCGAGAGAGCCCTTTGCCGGTGCCCCCAAAGCATCCGTGTCGGTCTTGCGGGTGGTGGCGATCACATCGAAATAGAGCCTCGCCTGGCCCGCGGGCAGGGTCCATGCGCCAGCATGCGCGCTCCCTTGGCTCAGGGCCAGTGCGGCAAGCGCGAGCGCGAACATCTTGCAGAGCGCTGTCAGCAGCGCCCGGCCCGAGATGATGGTGCGATGCACCGCTTTTAATTGCGTCGGGCGCGCAACTGGCCCACGCTTGAGAGACATGGCCATCGCCGCCCCCGAATCCCTTTCCCGACGATCAGGGTAAACGGCTTTGACACGTCCCTCAATCGCGCGGCGCACAAGACTGAGCTTCGGCGGGTGAAAACGGGGCAGATAAACGAGATGGAACGCTGATGACCGCTAAAGCGCTACCCGCCTATGTCGCCCATCTACACGATCTGATGACGTCGATCATGCCGGTGAGTGCCTCCCGGATGTTCGGAGGTCACGTCTTTCGCGCCGACGGCACCTTGATCGCGAGCGTGATCAAGGATCAGCTTTATCTGCGGGTCGATGAGGCCCTGCGCGCAGAGCTCAAGGCGCAGGGAAGCCGCCCCTTCACCTATCAACGTTCGGGGCGCGAGATTATCGTCGAGCGCTGGTATTCGGCGCCCGAGGGGGCGGATGAGGATCCTGATATTCTGCGCCCCTGGCTCGAGCGCGCCCTCGCAGCCTCCCTTGCCGAGCCCGAATGACGGCATGCGCAGTTCTGGGGGCTGAAATCGCGCCCCGCGACCCCCAGACTAAAGTCCCATAGTCTTATGTCGAATTCGGCCCCACGCTCGGCTTGCTTATGGTGGTGGCTGTCACCCTCAGCGGAGTAGGAATCAATGGAACTTAAAGGCAGTCGCGTCATCAAAGCAGACCGCGCCACCGTATGGGCAGCGCTGAACGATCCCGAAGTGCTCAAACAGGCCGTGCCCGGCTGTCAGGAAATGGCCAAGACCTCCGATACCTCGTTTGAGGCGACGGTGAAGCAGAAGGTCGGGCCGGTTTCGGCAACTTTCAAGGGCGAGGTCGAGCTGTCGGAAATCAATGCACCGCAGAGCTATCGCATCTCCGGGTCGGGCAAGGGTGGTCCGGCGGGGCATGCTTCGGGCGGTGCGTTCGTGACCCTGAGCGATCACGAGGATGGGACGCTGCTCGAATATGATGTCGAGGCGAAGGTTGGCGGCAAGATCGCCCAGCTCGGCGCGCGGCTGATCGACGGCTTTGCCAAGAAGATGGCCGATCAGTTCTTCGAGCGTTTTGCCGGTGTTGTCGAGGACGCCAATGGCACGTCTGAGGTGGCGGAAGCGGATGGTGAGACGAAGAAAAAATCGCTCTGGGGCCGCATTACCGGCGCCTGATGCGCAATCAAGACCGAACTTCAAAGAGACAAGTTGGGAGGAAGCCTGATGGCAAAAGTATCAATGACCGTGAACGGCAAGGCCGTTTCTGGAGAAGTTGAGGGACGCACGTTGCTGGTGGAGTTCATCCGCCAGCAATTGACGCTGACCGGCACCCATGTCGGTTGCGACACCAGCCAATGTGGCGCTTGCACCGTGCATGTGAACGGCGTGAGCGTGAAAAGCTGCACCATGCTGGCGGCCGAGGCCGATGGCGCCGAGGTGCGCACCATCGAGGGGATGGCCAATCCCGATGGCTCGCTCGGCGTGCTTCAGGCAGCGTTCCAGGAGCATCACGGTCTGCAATGCGGCTTTTGCACGCCGGGCATGGTGATGTCGGCGAGCGATCTGCTGCGGGTGAATGCGAACCCGAGCGAGGGCGAGATCCGGCATTGGCTCGAGGGCAATATCTGCCGCTGCACCGGCTATCACAACATCGTCAAGGCGATCCAGCACGCCGCCGCCGAGCTGCGCGGTGAGAGCGCGCCGAAGGTTGCCGCCGAATAATCGAACACATCCGGCACCAGGGCGCGCGTCGATCGCGCGGGGTGACCGGGGCAAATCAGGGAGAGTGAAATGCCCAAGGATCTGGAAGTCAATCAGAGCGTCAAGCGCCGCGAGGATGTGCGGTTCCTGACCGGCAAGGGTCAGTATGTCGATGACATGAACCGCCACGGTCAGGCCTATGTCTATTTCCTGCGCTCGATGGTGGCGCATGGCACGATCAATGGCATCGATACCAGCGCGGCCGAAGCGGCGCCGGGGGTGCTGAAAGTCTTCACCGCCAAGGATTTCGAAGGCGTCGGCGGCGTGCCTTGTGGATGGCAGATCCACGACAAGCACGGCAATCCGATGAAGGAGCCCAAGCACCCGATCCTCGCCGAGGGCAAGGTGCGCCATGTCGGCGATCCGGTCTGCGCGGTTGTCGCCGAGACGCTTGCCCAGGCCAAGGATGCCGCCGAGCTGATCGAGCTCGATATCGAGGAACTGCCGGCCGTCGTCGACATGACCAAGGCGATGAGCCAGGGCGTTGCAGTCCATGACGAGGCTCCGGACAACCTGTGCTATGACTGGGAGTTCAACGCTGACCTGAAGGCGCAGGTCGAGGAAGGCTTCGCCGCTGCCAAGCACGTCACCACGCTCGAGTTCAAGAACAACCGCCTCGCCCCCAACCCGATGGAGCCGCGCGCGGCGATCGGTGAGTATGACGCGGCCCGCGATGAGTGGACGCTCTACACCACTTCGCAGAACCCGCATGTGATCCGCTTGCTGATGGGCGCCTTCGTGCTCTCGATCCCCGAGCACAAGCTGCGCGTTGTCGCCCCGGATGTGGGCGGCGGTTTCGGCTCGAAGATCTATCACTATGCCGAGGAAGCCTTCGTCACCTTCGCCTCGAAGGTTGTCGGGCGTCCGATCAAATGGACCTCGGATCGCTCCGAGGCGTTCATCTCCGACGCCCATGGCCGCGATCACGTGACCAAGGCGGAGCTGGCGATGGACGAGAACGGCAAGTTCCTCGCCCTGCGCGTCGAAACCTACGCCAATATGGGCGCGTATCTGTCGACCTTTGCCCCCTGTATCCCGACCTGGCTGCACGCAACCTTGCTCGCGGGCCAGTACACGACCCCGGCGATCCTGTGCAATATCAAGGCGATGTTCACCAACACGGTGCCGGTCGATGCCTATCGCGGCGCGGGCCGCCCCGAGGCGACCTATCTGCTTGAGCGGATCATCGACAAGGCTGCGCGAGAGCTGGGTCTTGCGCCTTGGGAGCTGCGCCGCCGCAACTTCATCAAGAAGGATCAGTACCCGTATGCGACCCCGGTCGCGGTTGAATATGATGCGGGCGACTATGATGCGCTGCTCGACAAGGGGCTTGAACTCTCCAATGTCGAGGGGTTTGCCGCTCGCCGCGCCGAGTCCGAAGCGCGGGGCAAGCTGCGCGGCATCGGGCTGTCTTGCTACATCGAGGCCTGCGGCATCGCTCCGTCCTCGCTGGTGGGAGCGCTCGGCGCGCGTGCCGGTCTCTATGAGGCGGCAACCATTCGCGTGAACCCGACCGGCTCGGTCTCGGTCTTCACCGGCAGCCACAGCCATGGTCAGGGCCACGAGACCACCTTCGCGCAAGTGGTCGGCAAGATGCTCGGCATCCCGATCGAGCAGGTCGATATTGTCCATGGCGATACCGCCCGGGTTCCGTTCGGCATGGGCACCTACGGCTCGCGTTCGCTGGCAGTGGGCGGCAGTGCGATCGTGAAGGCGGTCGACAAGGTCGTGAACAAGGCCCGCAAGATCGCCGCGCACCTGCTCGAAGCGCAGGAAGCCGACATCACCTTCGAGGATGGCGAGTTCCGCGTGGCCGGTACTGACAAGGTCAAGGCTTTCGGTGAGATCGCGCTGGCCGCTTATGTGCCGCACCAGTATCCGCTCGAAGAGCTGGAGCCGGGGCTGGAAGAGAGCGCCTTCTACGATCCGAAGAACTTCACCTACCCCGCAGGTGCCTATATCTGCGAAGTTGAGGTCGATCCGGAAACCGGCGTCACCGAAGTGCTGTCGATGGTTGCGGCCGATGATTTCGGCAATGTGGTCAACCCGATGATCGTCGAAGGCCAGGTCCATGGCGGGCTGGCGCAAGGCATCGGTCAGGCACTGCTTGAGCAGGTGGTCTATGACGAGAACGGCCAGCTCTCCTCGGGCAGCTACATGGATTACACCATGCCGCGCGCCGATGATCTGCCGAGCTTCGTCGTCGATCACTCCTGCCAGACGCCCTGCACCCATAACCCGCTCGGTGTGAAGGGCTGCGGCGAGGCCGGTGCGATCGGCTCGCCCCCGGCGCTGGTCAATGCGGTTCTCGATGCGCTCTCGCCCTATGGCATCGAGCATATCGACATGCCGTTGACCCCGGCCAAGGTCTGGGCAGCGATCGAGGCGGCCAAGGCCAAGCAAGCGGCAGAATGATGACCGATCGGCTCCCGCCCGCTGCGGGAGCCGACATCATCGATAAGAATTCGGGAGGTTCCCATGTATAATTTCGACTATCTCAAGCCGCTGACCCTTGCCGGTGCGGTGCAGGCGCTCAAGGATGAGGGCGCACAGGCAATCTCGGGCGGTCAGACCCTGTTGCCGACGCTCAAGGCGCGTCTGGGCATGCCGGAAAAGCTCGTCGATCTCAAATCGGTGCCGGCGCTGCGCGGTGTCTCTGTGGATGGCAGCGGCGTGACCATCGGCGCGACCACCACCCATGCCGAAGTCGCGGGCAGTGCCGATGTGCAGGCGACCTGCCCGGCGCTTGCGGAGCTCGCGGGCAATATCGGCGATGCGCAAGTGCGCCATCGCGGCACGATCGGCGGCAGCCTGGCGAATAACGACCCCTCCGCCTGCTATCCGGCGGCGGCGCTTGGCCTCGGCGCGACCATCGTGACCAATACCCGCGAGATCGCGGCGGATGATTACTTCCAGGGCATGTTCACCACCGCGCTCGAAGAGGGCGAGATCATCACCGCCGTCCGCTTTCCAAAGCCTGCCCGCGCGGCTTACGTGAAATTCGTCCAGCCCGCCTCGCGCTTCGCTCTGGTCGGGGTGTTCGTTGCCCAGACCGCCAGCGGCGTGCGGGTAGCGGTGACCGGCGCTTCGGAAGAGGGCGTGTTCCGCGCCAGCGATATCGAGGCCGCGCTCTCCACCTCCTTCGCTCCTGAAGCGGCCAAGGGCGTCAGCGTCTCGCCCGAAGGCATGATCGGCGATCTGTTCGGCACTCCCGAATACCGCGCCAGCATGGTCTCGGTGATGGCAGGGCGCGCGGTGGCCAAAGCCCTCGCCTGATAGCGGCGGCACGGGCCGCGCAAGCGCTGCGAAGGCCGAATAAGAAAAACCCCGAGGGCCGTGCTCTCGGGGTTTCAAGCGTTTCAGAAGGACCGCGGATCAGACGAAGTTGAAGTCGCTCGCGTCGATCTTCTCGGCATCGGTGCCAATCAAGGTCAGGGTGCTGTCACCGATCTCGATCTTGGTGTTCTCGCCATCCTGAGACACGTTGATCTGCTCGAAATTCTCCGCGAGGGCGCGGGAGACCTCGAATTGATCCTCCCCATCGGAGAAGTCGCCGATACGGTCATGGCCTGAGCCTTCCGCAACCACGATTGTATCCTGGCCGTCGCCGGAATAGATCAGATCATTATCGGTGCCGCCATCAATCCGGTCGCCGCCATTGCCGCCATAGAGGCTGTCAACCCCGGCGCCGCCAGCAAGATCGTCATTGCCATCGCCGCCCATGAGGCGGTCGCGGCCCGCGCCGCCATCGATGGTGTCATGTCCGGCGCCGCCGACGACGAGATCGTCACCATCGCCGCCATCGAGCACATCCGCGCCGATGCCGCCGACAAGGGTGTCATTCCCGGCATCGCCCGACAGCACATCATCGCCCAGATTGCCGATCAGCCGGTCATTGCCGTCCCCACCGGAGGCGATATCGTCGTGATTGCCTGCGGCCAGGGTGTCGTCGCCATCGCCGCCAAACAGTTGGTCGCGATCTTCACCGCCCGCCAGCATGTCATTGCCGCTCCCGCCGAGCAGGGTGTCGTCTCCGGCATTGCCCGCAAGAACATCGCTACCCTCGCCGCCATCGAGATAATCATTGCCGGCACCGCCATGCAGCGCATCCGCACCGCCATTGGCAATGAGGGAATCGTCGCCGCTCAGGCCAAGCAGGACGTCATCGCCGTCGCCACTGGTGAGCAGATCCGACTGATGCGAGCCGACCTTGAGCTGGTCTTCGGTCGAGGTCGCCTCAAGCGGCTCGTCGCCCGTATCGGCCGCCTGATCCTCGGTTCCGGTCGCAGACGGGTCAGCGCTCGTCGCGGTCACGGTGGTTGCACTGGTGTCGGTGGTGCCCGTGTCGGTCGTGCTTGTGTCCGTACTGCTTGTTCCGGAGCTGCTTGTGGCAGAGGAGGTTGCGTCCGCGGCATCCGTGTCAGAGCTGCCCGTTTCAGTCGCACTGGTATCGGTCGCGCTGGTATCGGTCGCGTCGCTGGACGAGGCGGATACATCGGTACCGCTGTCATCCGAGGCCGTCTGGGCCGTGGTTGCGCTGTCTTCCTCCGTCGTGTCGCTCGTCGCGGTCACGACCGTCTCGTCAGCCGAAGCGTCGTCGGAGGATGCGGTGCTCGTGTCCTGATCGTCCGTCGAGGCGGTGGCGATCTGCGTTGCTGCGTCCTCGCCGCTATTGCTCTCCTCGGTCTCGACCGGGACCGGCGTCGGGGCGATGTCGGTGGGGTCATCGATGCCCGGATCGGGGTCGGTGCTCGGATCCGGATCGACGCTCGTCTCCTCGGCCCCGACCGCGCCCGGCGCCTCGCCCTGAGCCTCACCGGTGAGGATGATCTTGCCCTGCGCAATCAGCGCATCGAGCTCAGCGGTGACATCATCGAGCGTTGCGATGGTATCGAACTGCCCTTCGGCGTTTTTCAGTTCCAGCTTGCTGGCGCCGCCATCGCGGGTGAAGCGCAGATATTGCGAGGGAATCTTCGCAGCTTCATTGCTCAGCAAGGCGCTCACATCAATGACATCACCCTCATCGGGGTTGAAGTCGACGATCCGGGTTCCGGCATCGACACCGATGATGGCGAAGGTATCGGCGCCCTCGCTGCCCTCTGCGGTGTCCGCGCCTTCGCCCAGGAACAGGGTGTCATCGCCACCCCCACCAACGAGTTGGTCATCGCCCTTGCCGCCGAGCAGGATGTCATTGCCATCGCGGCCCTTGAGCTTGTCATTGCCGGCATTGCCGAACAGGATGTCGTCGCCGCCATCGCCTTCGAGCTGATCATCGCCGTCACCGCCCGAGAGGCGATCATTGCCGTCGCGACCGCGCAGCATGTCATTGCCGCCATCGCCGAACAGGATGTCATCGCCACCCTTGCCATCGACCTTCTCATCGGCGCTGGTGCCCAGAACGATATCATCGCCATCGGTGCCAAGCTGCCCGTCCACGGCATCGACCCGTTGCACGCTTTCAAAGGTCGGCATCCCCGCGAGCACGGTGGTGCCCGAGGCGAGATTGATTGCGCTGGCTTCGTCGGCGGGATCGGGGTCGGTGGTGCTCACAACCTGGGTCTGCGTCGCGCCGGTATCGCTCGCGCCGTCATCGCTGGTGCCGGTATCGGTTTGCGTGTCGGTGTTCGTTTCGGTTCCGGTTGTCGCGCTTGAGCCCGTGTCTTCGGTGCCGCCAGTGTCTTCGGTGCCGCCAGTGTCTTCGGAGCCGATTGTCACCGTCGTCGCCGAGCTGTTGGTGGAGATGCTGGTGGTCTCCTCCGGAACGGTAATATCGGCGCCGTCGCTGGCGAACTGGTCCCCGAATTCCTGCACGAAATAGTCGAGGAAGACGTCATGGGCGTCATTCTCGCTCTCGTAATTGTACTTGCCGGTCTTGTCGGCGAGTTTTTCGAGCTTGTCATAGGCGCTCTCGCCAGCGCTGTCGGAAACGCTGGCGCGGCTGTCATATTTTTCCAGATAGGCGTCGCGGCCATTCTCGACGAGATAGTTGTATTCGTCGATCAGTTCCGGGATCCCGTAAGTATCCATGACGTTATAGCCAATGGACCCGCCGGTAATGTCGACCCACTCGTCGTAATCGGTGACATACCAATGGTCGTCATCCTGGATCACGAGGCTGTCATAATCATCCGGATCGGGGCGGTGGGCCTTGAGCGGGTACATCGCCTTGTTGGTACCGAGCTCGTAAAAGCGGGCCCATTCGCCATTGTCGAGTTGAACATCGAGCAGCCAGTCGATCGCATCGGGGATCGGCTCGAGATATTTGGTGTCGCCGGTGGCGGCATAGACCTCGAGCAAGGTCTCGATCGCGCTCTCGGTGACCCGCGCATTGAGGCCAGCGGGCTCCTGGCGGCGGCCAGCCATGATGACGACCTCGCCATTCTCGAAGGCTTCGTGGTCGTATTGCTGCGCCCAACCGGCCTGTCCCTCGCCGCCTTGCGCCGCGATCAGGAAGTCTCCGGCCTTGCGGATGCTGTCCAGATAGGCGTCATCGCCGGTATGCTCGTAGCGCAGGCGCAGCGTGTCGACCAGATCCTCGAACATGCGGTCATTGAGCGTGTAGAAGTCGCGGTAAGAGCCCTCATAGGTCTCATCGGAGAAGGGGGTGCCTTCGTACCAGGATTGTGACAGGCCACCGCTTTCGCCCTGGTGATCGAGCAGCGATTGAGACGCCAGATCGATCGTGTTGTGCAGCCATTGATAATCCGGGTTATCGGCGCCTACGGCTTGTTGCACCACGGAAAGGAAGCGGATGTTTTGCTGGGTGTTGTCATCATCGAGCGTAGTCCAGGTCTCGTCGCGCGAGCCATCGTCCCAGCCATCCTTGCCCAGATGCATGAACGGGTTGTCAGTATCGTACCCACTGATATCCGCCGTGTAATTCCAGCCACCGCTCAACGATTGGCCGGCGCTGATTTTCTTTGCAATTTCGATCGCGACGTCGAGCGCCTGCTGGTAATCCAAGGCCATTACATAGTCCCCTGCTAAACAGTTCTGTTACTCGCCGGTACTTTGAATGACCGCGCCAATGGGCTGGCCATGGGCTTGATTGTGACGAAACTGGGTGGACGAAGGGTGAAGGTGGCGCGATTTAGGCAGATAAAGGCCGGATTGATCCGGCCAATCCTCTCGCTGTTGCAGCATCGGCGCAGCTTGGTCGGGCATGCGTCTCACAGCGATACGTTTGCGCGGGGAGAGCGCTCATTTGGCCCATTGCCGGGCATCTCCTGCCTGCTTCGGTCACGCTGGCTGGTGACGAAATCGCTTGAACTTTTCGCTCTGGGCCGATAGAAGCCCGGTTTCCCGCATCGTCCGGCGTAATCGGGCTGCCGAGGCGTGCGCTCACTTCTGCCCATATTCAGGAGAATGAAATGCCCAAGATGAAGACCAAGTCGGGGGCCAAGAAGCGGTTCAAGGTAACCGCGAAGGGCCGTGTGAAAGTTGCTCAGGCGGGCAAACGCCATGGCATGATCAAGCGGACGCGGAAGTTCATCCGTCAGGCTCGGGGCACGACCGTGCTTTCCAAGCCGGATGAGATCATCGTCAAGCAGTTTTTGCCATACTCATAAGGGAGCATTGCCATGTCTCGAGTAAAACGCGGCGTTCAGCAACGCGCCCGTCACAAGCGCGTCCTGTCCAAAGCCAAGGGCTATTACGGCGCCCGCAAGAATGTTTTCCGCGTCGCCAAGCAGGCGGTGGAGAAGGCGGCCCAGTATCAGACCCGCGACCGTAAGGTCCGCAAGCGTAATTTCCGCGCGCTGTGGATTCAGCGAATCAATGCTGCGGTGCGTGAATTGGATGCCGAGCTGAGCTATTCGCGCTTCATCGACGGTCTGAACAAGGCGGGCGTGGAAGTCGATCGCAAGGTTCTGTCGGATCTTGCCATCCATCAGCCTGAGGCCTTCAAGGCTTTGGTTGATCAGGCAAAAGCCGCTCTCGCATCCGCGAAAGCCGCTGCCTGAGGCGAGAACGCCGGTTTTCGGTCCAGTCTCACAGGACTGCCTAAATTATTAACAAAGTCAAGCGCCGCTGGCCAAATCGGTCAGCGGCGTTTACTGTGTGTGGCATCGAGGATTTCGGGATTGGGATCATGACCGGCAAATTGAACGGCTCCTACGGGCCGACGGAAAACGGCAACGCCGATCATCTCTCGGCGCTTGAGGCGCGCAAGGGCAAGCATGTCAGCCCGCCGCCTGAGCGTCCGGCGCCACCAGTGGGTGATGCGAGCAGTTTTCTTGCTTACCAGATCATGGAGCTGAGCGATCGCTCCAGCAACGGCACGCGCAATGTCCGCGATGATATCGACCGGGCGGAGAAGATCCTGCTGCAACGGGCCGAGCAGATCGAGGCGCGGATCGACAGCGCTCGCGGTGATCTGAGCAAGGACGTCGCCAATCGGCAGGCCGAGGCGCGCACGGAACTCGCACGGGTGCAGAGCCTGCTTTCGGGCGCGCTCGACAAGCAAGGTCAGACGCTCTCGTCGCAGCTCGCCAATCTGCAAGAAGCCACGAAAGCACTGGCAGCGCTTGGTGAGCAAACCAGGACCGAAGCGGATCTGCGCGCCAAGGCGCAGGTTGAGCAATTCGGGCGGGCGCATAAGCAGAGCATCGATCTGGTCAGCAGCCAGGGCGCGGATCTGGGGGCACGGATCGGCGAAGCGCAGCAACAGACCTTGAACGCGCTGATCCAGCAGGCCGACCGTCTGGCGCAGGCTCAGGCGCAATTGCAGGCGCAGATCGAAGCGCGGATCAGTCAGGGACAGAATGACCTGAGCGCGGTGTCTGCCCAGACCAATGAGCGGCTCGCGACCTTGGAGCGCGCGTTGCTTGGCGATATCGCCCCCGCACCCATGCCGGCTTCGGTTGATATGTATGGCAACCCGCTTCCTTTGGGAGCACCGCTGACGGGGCAGGCGGTTGGCTTTGCGCCCAATGACCCAACATCGCCGCCCCTCAATCCGCAACCGCAGCCGGGCCCCAGAAGCCTGCGCGATGCGTTGACGGATGAGATCCGCGCCGCGCGCAGCGAAGGCAAATCGCTGATCGAGCGCAGCATGTCCGAGCAGTTGCGCCAGACCCAGGCTCTGGCCCGGAACATGTCAGAGGCCGCGAATGAGGGGGCGGTCGAGGCGCTCGATGCCTATGCCATCAAGCGCCGGAAGGAAGAACGCATCGCGCTGCGGCAAAAGCTGCGTCGGGCCGGTCGGGTGAGCGCGCGCTATCGGCGGGTGGCCAAGGCGGCATCTTTGGCAGCCTCTTTGTCGGCACCTGCGCCCGCGCAGCACCGGGCGCAAATGACGCAGCAATCGAAGACCCAGCAGCAGACCGCGCCGCAGCACGAGCCCGCCCGCGAAGATATCTCGCAAAAACAAAGCCCTGCGCTCAGTGAGAGCAGTCTGGAAGCGTTGATGGCGCAGGGGCGCAATAATCAGGAACAGATCTCGCAATTGCATGCGACGGTCGAGCGGATGCGCACCGATATCAAGCAGGATCTGGCAGGCGCGTTCGAGGGACCACTGGGCGGCTCGATGCGCACTGGCGCCCGGCCCAATGGTGTTGCGCATAAGCCAGCGCGGGCGGCAAGGATGATCGAGTCGGCGCCACTGCCCGCTTCGTTCAACGACTACGCCGGAAGCGGCAGTTTTGACCGGCCCAAGACGCCCTATGATCTGCGGAGCCTGGTCGCTCGGGTGTTTCCGCGCGGCTGATTGGATTGAAGCGCGTCGGGCCGCCGTCCAGTCGGTCCGATGGCGGCGCGAGACGCAGATGCGGGATGGGCCATGCAAGGACTGACAGCCGAACTGATGCGCGGGCACTGGTATGTCGCCATGCCCGGGGCCGAACTCAAACGCTCCAGCTTCGAGCCGAAAACCCTGCTCGGTGAGCCGGTTGTGATCGGGCGCCGGGCAGACGGCTCGGTTTTCGCGCTGAAGGATCACTGCCCCCATCGCGGCATCCCGCTGCGCTATGGCCGCATGATCGGCGATGATGTCGAATGCTGCTATCACGGCTGGCGCTTCAATGGCGAGGGCACCTGCACCCTGATCCCCTCGCTGACCTCCGATCAGCAGGTCGAGATCGGCAAGATCCGCTGCGGTGCCTATCCGTGCGTCGAGCAGCAGGGGATGATCTGGATCTTCTTCGGTGAAAAGGGCGAGGCCCCCGGCTCGCCGCCGAAGATGCCCTATTTCGATCGCGCGCCCGATGGCTATGTCACCATGCCCTTCGAGTGCTCGACCGATCATGCCGCTTTCGGGTTGATGGACCCGACCCATGCCGCCTTCGTGCATACCTCCTGGTGGTTCAAGAAGGACGCGACAAAGCTGCGCGAGAAGGAAAAGCATTTCGAGCCCTGCGAGCTCGGCTGGCGGATGAAGCGGCACAAGGTGCCGGCCCGCAACATTGCCTATCGCCCGATCGGCAAGAATATCGAAACCCAGATCACCTATCGCCTGCCCGGTTTCCGGATCGAGGAGATCGTGAGCGACACGCATCAGGTGGTCTCGGTCACGGTGATCACGCCGATCGACGAAGGGCGCACCCAGATCACCCAATATATCTGGTGGTCGATGGGCTGGGCCTTCGTGCTCAAGCCACTGGTGCGGCGGCTGGGCCGGATCTTCATCGAGCAAGACCGCGATGTGGTGCAGCAGCAGCGCGAGGGGCTGGTGCACAAGCCTCGGCTGATGCTGATCAATGATGCCGACACTCAGGCGCGCTGGTGGATGCGGCTCAAGGACGAATGGTTCGCGCATCGCGCCGAAGATCGCCCCTTCGCCAATCCGCTGCGTGAGCAGACCCTGCGCTGGCGCAGCTAAGACCCCCTGCGCTGGCGCAGCTAACACCCGGAGTGCAGGCCCAGCGGGCCTACCCCGGCCTCACGGACCCTTGTCTCGGCGCTTCTTGCGCCAGCGATCCCTGTCTCAGCGATTCTTGGCCCAGCATTTCTTGGTTCAGCGATCGTCGCGGGCCTTCTCGATCTCCTTGAGCACCAGGTTCTCGACCAGTCCGGGCAGATGCTCATCGAGCCATCGCGCGAGCAGTGGCCGCAGCGTTTCGCGGGTGAGTTGATCGAGGGTCCCGTCATCGATTGCCTTGCGCATGCGCGCCTTGGCAAGCACCTCGCGCGCCGCTTCGCCTTGTGGATCCGAGAGCGCTCGGAACGCCAGCGCGGCGGCGTCATGGCTGGCGCGCGAGAGGAGCTCTTCTTCGAGAGGCGAGGCGGGCCGGGCGCTGTCCTCCCCCGCAATCGCTCGCAAATGGAGAGTGCCGGCGTCATCGTCGCCCTCTTCATTGCGGTTGCTCAGCTCCGTCACATGGGGAGCTGCATGCCCGATTGCGTCTTCTGGCGAGAGCAGCAGCGGTTCTGCGACCGGATCATCTGCCGCCGGGAGCGGCGACGCCTCGTCCGGCAGCGCTTTGGTCAGTTCGAGAACGGGATCGGGCAGCGTGTTGGATGGCTCGTTTCCGCCATCCGCGTCAGTGTCGGTTTCCGTATCGTCAGACGGGGCGGTTTCAATCGGTTGAGGCGGTTTCCAGCCGATGATTTCCTGAAACTTCTTGGTCGGCGGCACGGGCGACCGCGGCTCGCTCTCCTCGCGCTCGGCCTGACGCGCGGCTTCATCCCGCATCGCCTGCGCAACCTTGAGCAAGGCCTTATGCGTTTGAGGCGGCGTGGCGGCGGCGCTTGCGGCTGCGGGCGCCTCTTTCGCCGCTTCGGGTTCCGGAGTAGCGTCTGACACGACCGCGCCGGATCGGCTCAGCTTGTCAGCCTCGCTCTGGGCGGTCTCGGCTAATGAGGCTTCCAGATTGGAGAAGGCGGTCTCGAATTTATCCGCCTTGATAGAGGCGGGCGCGTCTTCGGACGGCTCGTCGGGCTCGCTCTTCATCTGCGCAACGGGAGCTGTGGGCACAGCGTTCGTCGGCGTCGGCGCAAGCTTTGGCTTTGGGGCCTCTTTCTTGGCTTTCGCGGGCTTTGCTGCTGCGGCTGCAAGAGGCGTCGGCGCGGCTTTGCGCGGCTTCTGCGCGCCGAGCGAGGTGCTGGCAGTGGCCAACAGCGCCTCGAGCTCATTCCAGACCGGAGCATCCTGATCCGGCTTGCGCGTTGCCGCGGTCGCTGGGCTGCGCATCATATCATCCAATGCCGCGAGAGGATCAGCTTGGGTACCGTCCGATCGAGCCTTGTCCGACTCCGATACGATCCGTCCGATCGAAGCGAGGATATCGTCCATTTCGACATCCTTGCCCGGGCGGCTCGTCTTGTTTGTCTCAGTCAACGCCTTGTCCTCGTGCTCCTGACACCGCTCTCTCACAAGGGCCGGGATCTCGGACGCCGAGCTCTCTCCTGCCCGGCACCCTCCCGCTGCGCCCGTCAGGGGCGCCAGCTATTGAGCCATTCGGTGTCTTCGGTTTCCGGCCAGGTGCCCAGCGTATTGCCGTTTTGGGGCTGGTCGATCTGTGCCGGATCGTAATTTTGCGTGTTGAGCCCCAGATGCTCGACGGTCAGAAGGCCAATCGCCGCCAAGAGCTGATAGCCTGCCACATATTCATCGGAGCGGGCATTGACCAGAGCGAAGCGGGCGTCGAGCAGTTCTTGCTCGGCATCCAGCACGTCCAGAGTGGTCCGCGAGCCGACTTTGGCTTCCTCGCGCACGCCGTCAAAGGCAACTTGCGCCGCGCGGATCTGGGCTTGGCTCGCCTCGATGGTGGCGCGGGCCGCTTTCAGGGTTTCCCAGGCGACACCGACTTGCTCCTTGACCAGACGCGTCGTCTCGAACAGCTCAGCGCGGCGCTGGCTGACCAAGGCTTGCGCGGCGCGAACCCGGCTCGACAGGGCGCCGCCCTGATAGAGGGGCACGGACGCTTCCAGCGCGACCTCGGCCGAGAGAGCATCGCGGTTTTGCGTCGAGGAGTTCGCCGCAGCGCCGACATCGCCGGTCAGATCGACCGAAGGCAGGGTGCCGCCAATCGCTTGGCGCACGCCGAAAGAGGCCGACTTCACCGCATTCTGATCGGCAATGATCGCCGGGTGCTGGTTCTCAGCAATGGCGATCGCTTCTTCGAGGCTTTCGGGCAGATCGGGCATGGGCGGCAGCGGCGCGAGATCCAGCGGCGCGGTGCCAACGGCTCGGATATAGCTCTGACGGGCCTGGCCGAGGGTCCCCAGATTGGTTTGCAAGGTCGCCTGGCTCTGAGCGCGGCGGGCGCGCGCTTGCGCGACATCGGTACGGGTCACTTCACCGACATCGAAACGGTCTTGTGCGGCGGAGAGCTGGCGCCCGATCACGCCGACGTTGTTGCGCGAAATGGCGACATTCTCCTGAGCGCGCAGAACCTCGACATAAGAGGTCACCGCTTCGAGCAGCACATTTTGCTCCGTCTGACGCACGTCAAAACGACCGGTATCGATATCGGCCTCAGCGCCGCTGACGGCATTGGCAGTCTGCCCGCCATCATAGAGCATTTGCGACCCGCTCAGGCCAATCGAGGCCGGGGTGGTGCCGCTATGGGAGAAGTCGGAGGAGCGATTGCGCCGCGCATAGATGCTGCGTGCGCCAACCGAGCCGGTACCGGCGATGCTGGGACGGCCACCGGCACGGGCTTGCTCGGCCAGTTCGTCGAGCGTGCGCAGCCGGGCGCGTGAGGCCGCGAGGGTCGGGCTGGTATCGACCGCCGTCACCAGGGCGTCTGCCAGCGTCTCTGCCTGTGCCATGCCGGAGCCGCCGAGCAGCAAGGCGAGCACGGCGCCGCTGCTCATCATGCGTGCGATGAAGCCTCTGTTCCGGCGGGTCGTTTGTGTAACCGCTGGTGCCGACTGTCCCAAATCTTGCATCCCGTACTCCGTCGCGTTCTGGCTGAGCCGATCTGACCCGCTACAGTCACTTTCAAGTGCCTGCGTTATCCCTGTCGGCGTTATCCCTGTCGGCCTGTGGATAAGCAACCGCTACCCCAGACCAATGACCCAATTGCCGCGCGACAGATGCAGACCTGCCAGCATACGGCGATCGGCGTGCCGACGCGCGGCGCTGGTGTTGTATTCCTCGGTTTAGAACTTGAACGCCGCGGGGCGTTCAAATCCGGGCAGCACGGCGGCGGCGGCATCAAAAACCGGGCGCGAGCCGATGATGCCCTTGATCTTCACGGACAATTCGCAGCGTCCGACATCGCCATTCATCTTGATGCTAACCAGTCGGCCATCTTCGGCCAGTTGATCATAGATCGCGGTGGGCACGGTTTCGGCCCCGCCATTGATGAAGATCAGATCAAAGGGCGCATGCGCCGGGCAACCTTGCGCCAGCGGGCCGGTCTCGCTGAGGACGGTATTGGCCTCAAGCTCGCTGAAGGCCGTGCGACCCGCCGCGGCCAGGCTTTCGTCCTCTTCAAGCGCGACGACCGTGGCGACCATTTTCGACAGAACGGCCGCAGCATAACCCATGCCGCTGCCGATCACGAGGGCGAGATCGGTCTGCCGGGGCTGCGCGGTATCGGCCATTTTCGCGAAAACGCGCGGATCGAGCTCGAAGCGGCCCTTGGTCAGTGCGATCGCCTCGCCAATATAGGCGGTCGGTCGACGATCGACGGGCACGAATATCTCTCGCGGTGCCCACATCATCGCATCGATCAAGGAGAGTCGGGTCACGTCTGACGGACGCACCTGACAATCCACCATGTTCTTGCGCGCTTGCGCAAAGCCGTCACTCGCGATGTCCGAACTCATTGTTAAACGCCCCATCACTGAATGCTGCATCGCCCAAGCAGCTAGAGATTGTCTGACCCATAGACCTTTTTCTGGGAAGGTTCTAGTCCGCGCATAGCGTCAGATTACCAAATATTGTGTCAACAACGACGCAGACCGGCTGCCTTTTTGGCCCCCGTTGCTCGACATTCCCCGATAAGGGGCGGTGTTGGGGCGATTAGGAACCTGCGGTCGGGATGCCTTCCCTGTCAATTGCTTTGGGCCTAAAGGCGCAGAACGCAGCGAAAGCCGTTGCATCATCTGCGGCGCAAGCCGGGGTGCCGAGCCGCTCTGGCGCATAGCGCAGGCGCAAGGCGTCAAGCAAGGCGGGCTCTGGCCAGTCGCCATAGCCGATCCGCCGCATGGCCTCGCGCCAGTTCATCGGGCTGTGGAGAGGGGCCTTGCCACGCTCTGGCATCACCGCCAACCCCTCGCGGGCGAGCCGGTGCCAGTCGAACTTTTCTCCCGGATCGCGCTTGCGACCGGGGGCGATATCGGAATGACCCAGCACATTGCTCGCGGGGATCTGCCAGCGCGCGCGCAGATCGCGTAGCAGGGTTTCAAGCGCCCGCATCTGCGCTTCAGGGAAAGGGGGCTGCCCGAAATCATGCCCACCATTGACGAGCTCGATCCCGATCGAGCGGCTGTTGATATCCTCGATCCCCTGCCACATGGCACGCCCCGCATGCCATGCGCGGGCTTGCTCATCGACCATGGCGAGGATCGCGCCGTCTTGCTCGATGAGGTAATGGGCACTGACCTGAGCCTCAGGCTGGCAGAGCCGATCGCGCGCCGCCCCGGCGCTTTGCATGCCGGTGTAATGGAGGATCACCAGATCCGGCTTCGGGCTTGCGTCCTGAAAGGCGGCCCCCGGCCACGGGCGGCGCTCGCCGAAATTGGGCGAGGGGCAGCGCGCAGCATCCGGGTGGCTATGGCGAAAGGAACCGGTCATCATCGGGGGTCTCTTACTGTCTTCACCATCGATGATAACGAGGAAGCAGGGCCATGGCGCGGCAAAATCGAGTGGACCCGTTTGGCCAGATCCTGGCGCGGCCCGAGCGCGGGGGATTGATGGGCAATCGCGGCGGGCGCCTTCACGACCCAGCGCAGCGCCTCGGCACCGCGCGCTGGCGTAGCAAGCGCTGGATCTGTTGCCAGCTTGCGTTCAAGGGACGGCGCCGCGAGGTGATGGGAGCGGGCTATACCGAGTTGTTTTTCCTGGACGAATGGACGGCGCTGGCCGCCGGGCATCGGCCTTGTTTCGAGTGCCGACGCCCGCAGGCGCAGGCCTATGCTGCTGCCTGGGCGCGGGCGCAGGGGCTTGCAGATCCGCCAGGTGCCGATGCCATGGATCAACAGCTCCACGAGCAAAGGCTCGCGGGGCGGGCTCAGCGCCAGCATGAGATTATCCCGGATTTGATGGTGCCGGGTGTCATGATTGCGCTATCCGGGGCCCCCTGTCTCATTGGCTCCGGCGGGCTGTGGCGCTGGCGATTCGGCGGGTATGAGGCGCGCGCCTTGCCGATTTCGAGCTTGCGCGACCCCTCAGCGGTTATGCTCACCCCGCCGGCGAGTGCTGCTGCCCTTGCGGCTGGCTACAGGCCGCTTGCCGGTACCGCGCTCGCCCCCCCCATTGCCCCTGTCCTTGCCCCCGCCATTGCCCCGAGGGGTGCCGGTTGATCGGGCGGGCAAGTCGCCATCGGCGCGCATTTGCCTGACCGGGTCGAAGACCTTGATCTTGCGGCGGCGCGGCTGGGTCGGTGCGGCTTCTTCCGGTACCGCGGCGGGGCGCTCTGCGCTTTCGCGGCGGCGTTTCTCGCGTTGGGCGGGGGTCTCGACATCCAGGCCGAGTTGGTCGCGCATGACCCGCGCGCGTACTTCCTCAACGGCGCCCTTCTCCAGGGTGCCCAGACGGATCGGCCCATAGGCGGTGCGAATGAGCCTCGACACCGGCAGCCCGACCGCCTCCATCGCCCGGCGGATCTCCCGATTCTTGCCTTCGGTGATCCCGACGGTGAGCCAGGCATTGGCGCCTTGTTGACGATCCACCGCGACCAGCATCGGTTGATAGACAATACCCTCGACCACGATCCCGTCGATCAAGGGTTTGAGTTTCGCCTCGGTCGGCTCGCCATGCACGCGCACGCGATATTTGCGCAGCCAGCCGGTATCGGGCAATTCCAGCCGCCGCTTGAGTTCGCCGTCATTGGTGAGCAGCAGCAGCCCTTCGGAGGTCAGATCGAGCCGCCCCACCGGCATCACCCGCGGGAGGTGTTCGGGCAAATGGTCATAAATCGTCTGGCGCCCCTGCTCATCACGGGCCGAGGTCACCAGACCGGCGGGCTTGTGATAGCGCCACAGGCGGGGCGGTTCCGGTTCTGCAACCGGCTTGCCATCGACCAGGATCATCTCTCGCCCGGTCACATTGAGCGCCGGTGAGCGGAGCACCGTGCCATCGACCGACACCCGGCCGGCCTCGATCATCCGCTCGACATCGCGGCGCGAGGCAACCCCGGCGCGGGCGAGAAGTTTGGCGATGCGCTCGCCTTTGGGTGGTGTGTCGGGGGTTTCTTTCTTCGTCATCGCGGCAATCTAGCATATTGAGGGCTCATGTCTGAGATTGAATTTGCGATGGGTAACCAGACTTCGTGAGCGTTTTTCGCAGCCATATGGAGGCAGCGCTGGCCGAGGCGATCGCTGCTGCGCGGCGCGGCGAAGTGCCGGTCGGGGCGGTGATCGTCGATCCGTCATCCGATACGGTGATCGCAGCGGCGGGCAATCGCACGCGCCTTGGCCGTGATCCCACGGCCCATGCCGAAATCGTCGCGATCCGAGCCGCCTGTGCGTGCCTCGGGCAGGAGCGGCTTTGCGGGCTCGACCTCTATGTAACGCTGGAGCCTTGTCCGATGTGCGCGGGCGCGATCGCGGCGGCGCGGATCGGTAGGCTCTATTATGGGGCGAGCGATCCGAAATCGGGTGGGGTCGAGCAGGGCGCGCGGGTGTTTGATCACCCGAGTTGCCATCACCGGCCCGAGATTTACCCGGGCCTTCAGGAAGAGGCCTGCGCGCGCCTTCTACGCGATTTCTTCGCCAAGCATCGATAGGGTCGCATCGATAGGTTCGCATCGATAGGTTCGCAGCGATCGGCTGGAGAAAAAGCGCTCTTTGCCTCAGGCCGCGCGCGCGCCTTGCTTCTTGCGATCGCGCTGGCGGTTCACCCGCTGCGAAAAGCCGCGCTTGGGATCGACGGGTGGCTCGTCACCGGCAAGGAAACCGGGGCGCAAGCGGGCCCAGGTATATTGGGCCGCTTCCACCCGTTTGGCGCGCGGGTCGAGCAGGCCGCCCAGCAACTCAAGCTGCGCTCCGACGCGGTGGAGCAGCAGGCAGAGAAAGACGACCGGAATCCCGAGGACAGCTTCGAGCGGATGGCCGAAAAAGCCGACATAAAACAGCATGACGCCGGTGGCCACAGCCAGAACCAGACCGCCGTGATTGATCGCAGCGCCCCAAGTGGCGAGCTCTTCGCAACGGGCTCGCAAGGCAGGATCGCTCGGCGTCGCGGAAGGGATGGCGGGCGCTGCCTGGCTCGCTCCGGGCGTTTGGGTATTGGCGGCACGCTTGGGCATGGGGGTGACGGCGCCGCCATCCTGCGCATTGGTCAGATCGGTATGCGACAAGTCAGGGCGTGCAAGGTCACTGAGCTTCTGGCCCGCCAGGAAACTAGCAGGATGGAGCCCGTTCGAGGGGCCGGAAGAATGGCTTGACGGCGCAACGCCGGATTGGGCCTGGATATGATCCAAAGCCATGTGACTCTCTCCCTCAACAACGCTGCCGAGCGTCTCCAAGCTGGCAAGCTGCGCACTTTTTCAGATAGCTCTACGGCGCGAATGCGGCGCGCTCAAAGTGCATATTCGCCTTGTGCGCGCTGTTTTCAGCCGCAGAACCGAGATTCTCCGGCAGAAACGTGTCGCTTTTGCAACGCATTGCGCTGATTTGCTCACCACCAACGCGCAGGCTTTTCCGCGAAACCACTGGCTTGCTCAAGCGCATGGGCGATGGTGAGAAGCGTCGACTCCTCCCAGGGCTGGCCGATGAGTTGCAGGCCCAGCGGCAGGCCAGAGGCGCTCATTCCCGTGGGCACCGAGATCCCGGGCAGGCCAGCGAGGTTCAGGGTCACGGTGTACACATCATTGAGATACATCTGCACCGGATCGCTGAGCGAGGGATCACCGATCTTGAAGGCCGGGGACGGGGTGGTCGGCGCAAGGATCGCATCAACGCCGCTGTCGAAAGCCTGTTCAAAATCGCGCTTGATCAGGGTGCGAACCTTTTGCGCCTTGAGGTAATAGGCGTCGTAATAACCGGCCGAGAGCACATAGGCCCCCATCAGGATCCGGCGCTTGACCTCGGTACCAAAGCCTTCGGCGCGCGATTTTTCGTACATCTCGGTGATGCCATCACCAGCAGCGAGCTCGGCACGGTGGCCATATTTAACCCCGTCATAGCGCGCGAGGTTCGAGGACGCCTCGGCAGGGGCGATGATGTAATAGGCTGGCAGCGCGTATTTGGTATGCGGCAGGCTGATCTCGCGGATCTTTGCACCGGCGCTCTTGAGCTTCTCCGCGCCTTCGTCCCAGAGCGCTGCGATCTCCGCCGGGAGCCCGTCGGTGCGGTATTCCTTCGGGATACCGATGACCTTGCCCTTGATATCCTTGCCGAGCGCGGCCTCGAAATCGGGCACGGCAATCGCGGCGGAGGTGCTGTCCTTGGCATCCTCGCCCGCCATCGCCCGCAGCATGATCGCGGCGTCGCGCACGGTTTTGGTCATCGGCCCGGCCTGATCGAGCGAGGAGGCATAGGCGATCACCCCCCAGCGCGAGCAACGCCCATAGGTTGGCTTGAGCCCCACGGTGCCGGTGAAGGCCGCTGGCTGGCGGATCGAGCCGCCGGTATCGGTGCCGGTAGCGCCCAGGCACAGATCAGCCGCCACCGCCGCCGCAGAGCCGCCCGAGGAGCCGCCCGGGGTCAGCTCGGCCGCGTCGTCTTGCGCCTTCCAGGGGTTGATCGCCGGGCCGTAACAGGTGCTCTCATTCGAGGAGCCCATGGCGAACTCATCCATATTGAGCTTGCCCAGCATCACCGCGCCCTCTTCCCAGAGCCGTGCGGTCACGGTGCTCTCATAGGGCGGCACAAAGCCTTCGAGGATGTTGGATGCCGCCTGGGTGCCGACGCCGTCGGTGCAAAAGACGTCCTTCACCCCGATCGGAATGCCGCAAAGCGCCGGGGCATCGCCAGCGGCAATGCGCCGATCGGCGGCCTCTGCCATTTCCAGCGCCTTGTCTGGCGTGGCGCGGACGAAGGCGTTGAGCTTGCCTGCGGCCTCGAGCGCCGCAATGCAGCTTTGGGTGATCTCGACGGCTGAGAAGGAACCATCGCGCAGACCGGTACGAGCCTGAGCGATCGTCAGTTTGCACAGATCGCTCGGCGCGGAGCTGGCGGCCTTGCGCGACTTGCTTGCACTCGACTTGCTTGCGCTCGATTTGCCTGGACCCGACTTGCCTGAAACAGATTTGGCCGCAGCAGGTTTTTCCTGTGCCTTGCCTTTGCTCGCGGCCGGTTGGGTGTCTGCGGCTTTCGACTTGGCTTTGCCCTTCGAGGTAGCGCTTTTGGAGGCACCGCCCTTGCTCCCCGCCGCGCCGCTGGTTGCCGCCTTGCTCTTTGCCCAGACCGGCTCGGCAGGAGGCTCATCGCCAAAAGCGCGGTCCGCCGCATCGGCGATCGACCACAGGCGGCTTGCGATACCCGCCACCTCCGGCGCGTTTGGCTGCCCGGCCGCCCCTTGATTGCGATCGAGCCAGAGCACGTCCACACCGATTGCGCGGGCCGCATCGAGCGACATCGCGCGCGGGGAAAGGATCGCCGCGACCTCATCGACCGCTGCTTTCTTGGCCGAGAGTCGCCCGAGCGCAAAACCATAGGCGCGAGCATCAACCGAGGCGGTGCCCAGGCCCTCGGCCGCGATCAGATCCGAGAACGGTTTTTTCAGCGTCTTGCTCTGCGCCTCCAGCGCCTCGGCGGGCAAGGCGCTCAGGGCCACCAGCTTGAAGCGCTTTTTCAGCCGCTTGAGGGCCTCGGCACTGTCGGGATAGGCAGGCCAGTTCGCGGCACTCTGCGCGAATGTCTGCGCATGGTTTGCCTCGCGCGGCAGGCCGAGATCCGCGGCAACACGGGCATAGACATGCGCCAGCCCCAGGGCGGCCGATTGCAGGCTCAGCGCATAGGTCAGCGCCCCGCGGATCGCTTGCGGCTCAAGGTTTCGTCCGGCATCGCGCGCAATCTCTTCCAGCGCCGCCACAAGCCCGGCTGCGCGATCAATCGCGGTCTCAGCCGGATCGATGATGAGGAATTTCTTGGTGGTGAGGTCGAAAGTGGGTGCTGTCACGGGAAAATCGCTTTCTCCAGCGCGTGTTGCGCGAAAACTCATGACAGCGTCTGTAGCCGAGACATCCGGCATTCATCAACCCGCCGTGAGCAGATTAACGCACTGGCAAGGTCACGAAAAAGCCCGGCAGGTACGAGCCGCCGGGCTGGTCTGCCCCCTGATCTCGCAAGCGCCAGGTTCATGACCCGGGGCGCAAGATGCAGGGCTTGGCGCTCGCCGTTACCGATCCGTGCCGAGGATCTCGCGCTTGGCATTGCCAAGCAGTCCGCCAATAATGCCCGGATCGGAATGAAAGCGCTGCCCGGCCACGACATTGAGCGGCTGGAAGTCGCCTTCGCCATTATCACCCAAACCGCCATTCTGGTTCAGCACATCGCCGAAGGGGAGCACTTCGCGGGGCTCGCGCTCCTGACTGAGCGTTACTGTCGGCGCTTCAAGCGATTGCGGCGGGATCGTCAGGTCCAACGCCTTGCCGGCTTCCTCAGCCGATACCGGCGCGGCAGCCATCGCCGCGATCACAAGCGCGCCCGGATACAGGACACTTTTCCATTTCGATGCGGCGCTCATTTCGCTCTCCTGCATTCTGCTCATCCCCTCAACTCGCTCATCCCATCAATGCAGGATCGCCCACCAAATGTGGGAAATCCCATCAAATGCGGGACTTGAGGAGAACATGGGGGCAGATGCCGCGCTGCGAAAGGACTTCCATCACACGGTTTCGTGTATTCGACCTTACGTCACGCACAGAGCACAATTCCTGCGGCTTTACTCCACGACCTTGGGTACAACGAAGAAGCCCTCTTGCGCCGCCGGCGCATTGCTGAGCACCATTTCCGGGTATCCACCATCGGTGACCACATCCTCGCGACGCTTGAGCCGCATCGGCGAGACGGTGGTCATCGGCTCGACATCATCGGTGTTGACCTCGGCCAGTTGCTCGACCCAATCGAGAATGCCGTTCACTTCCTGGGTCAGGGGGGCGACCTCCTCATCCTTCAGGGCGATGCGGGCGAGGCTCGCGACCTTGCGAACGGTGGCTTCTTCAACGGACATGACATGGCTCCGGAGCTGATAGGGCGTTCTGGTTACCCCCCCGCTCGGCCCGCGTCAAATCCGCGATTTCAACGAAGGCTTGCGAGGCTCGGCGCGCGCGCCTATCACGAAGAGCAATCGCGAATGACGGAGAGCCCCAATGGCTGAACTGACCTACGAAGAACCCATCGCAGAGCGCATTTCCGGGATCAAGGGTGACTGGGAGATGGTGATCGGCATGGAGGTTCATGCGCAGGTGCACTCCAATGCCAAGCTTTTCTCGGGCGCTTCGACCGAATTTGGCGCGGCGCCGAACTCAAATGTCAGCCTCGTGGATGCGGCGATGCCGGGGATGCTGCCGGTGATCAACGAGTTCTGCGTCGAGCAGGCGGTGCGCACCGGGCTCGGCATCAAGGCCGCGATCAACCTGCGCTCGCAATTCGATCGCAAGAACTACTTCTACCCTGATCTGCCGCAGGGCTATCAGATCAGCCAGTTCAAGCATCCGATCGTCGGCGAAGGCGAGGTGCTGGTGGATCTTGAACCCGGCATCGCCCGCAAGGTGCGCATCGAGCGCATCCATCTCGAGCAGGATGCGGGCAAGTCGATCCATGACATGGACCCGGAGAACAGCTTCGTCGATCTCAACCGCACCGGCGTCGCGTTGATGGAGATCGTCTCGCGCCCCGATATCCGCAGCGCGCGGGAGGCCGCCGAGTATCTGCGCAAGTTGCGGATGATCCTGCGCTACTTGGGCACCTGCGATGGCAACATGCAGGAGGGCTCGATGCGCGCCGATGTCAACGTCTCGGTCTGCAAGCCGGGCCAGTATGAGAAATTCCGCGAGAGCGGCGACTTCTCGCATCTGGGCACGCGCTGCGAAATCAAGAACATGAACTCGATGCGCTTCATCACCCAAGCGATCGAGTATGAAGCCCGCCGCCAGATTGCGCTGGTCGAGGATGGCGGCAAGGTCGATCAGGAAACGCGCCTGTTCGATCCCAAGAAGGGCGAGACCCGCACCATGCGCTCGAAGGAAGAGGCGCATGATTATCGCTACTTCCCCGATCCCGACCTGCCGCCGCTCGAGATCGACCAGGAATGGGTCGCCAAGATCCAGGCCTCGCTGCCCGAGCTGCCCGATGCGCGCAAGGCCCGGCTGGTCAGCGAATACGGGGTTACCGAATATGACGCCGCCGTGCTCGTCGCCGAGAACGAGAATGCGGTGTTCTATGAGCAGGTGGCCAAGGGCCGCGATGGCAAGCTGGCGGCGAACTGGGTGATCAACGAGCTGTTTGGTCGGCTCAACAAGGAAGAGCTGGAGATCGCCGCCAGCCCGGTCTCGGCCGCGCAACTGGGCGGGATCGTCGATCTGATCTCGAAGGGCGACATCTCGGGCAAGATTGCCAAGGATCTGTTCGAGATCGTCTGGGCCGAAGGCGGCGATCCGGCGCAGATCGTCGAGAAACGCGGCATGCGTCAGGTCACCGATATGGGCGCGATCGAAGCGGCGGTGGATCAGGTCATCGCCGACAATCCCGATCAGGTGGAAAAGGCCAAGGCCAAGCCGAAGCTCGCGGGCTGGTTCGTCGGGCAGGTGATGAAGGTGACGGGCGGCAAGGCCAACCCGCAGGCGGTCAACGAGATCGTGGCGAAAAAGCTGGGGCTGTGAGCCGCGGGCGCAATGCTGGCCGTTCTCGCGCGGGGGCGGCAAGCGAAGGCGTTTGAAGCTGATGGGTGCAGGGGTGGGTGAAGGCCCCTATGGGCGGTCCTTGCGAAAGCGCGCCGCCAGCCGGGCGAGTGGATCGCTTGTCGTGTCCTCAACCTTCGTCTCGGGTTTGTGCTCGACCTTCGTCTCGGGCCGCTGCGCGCCCGTATCCTCAGGCCGGCGCGGCACCGGTTTTGGCTGCGGCTTCTCGGATTTGGGCGGCTGCATTCTCAGCGCCACCTTGTTCATGAACCCACCGGCATCGCCTGCCGCCAGCAAGGGCGCGCCCTCGCAGATCCCGGCGAGCAGGGGCTCGATCCAGTCCTGATCGGCCTTGGCGAAATCGTGCAGCACATAGTTGGAGACCAGACGCTTGTCGCCCGGATGGCCGATGCCGATGCGCACCCGCTGATATTGCGCGCCGATATGCTCATGCGTCGAGCGCAACCCGTTATGGCCCGCATGCCCGCCGCCCATCTTCACCTTCAGCTTGCCCGGGGCCAGATCGAGCTCGTCATGAAAGACGCAGACATCCTCAGGCGCGATCTTGTAGAACCGCGCCGCCTCGCCGATCGACTGGCCCGACAGGTTCATGAAGGTCATCGGCTTCAGGAGCAGCAGTTTTTGCGTGCCGAGCTTGCCCTCGCAGATCTCGCCCTGAAATTTGCCGCGCCAGGGGGAGAAGCCGTGGCGATCAGCAATCGCATCGACCGCGAGAAAGCCGATATTGTGCCTTGTGTTCTCGTATTTGGGGCCGGGATTGCCCAGGCCGACGAAGAGTTTCATGGCGGATCGCTTCCATCAGGGAACAAAAAACGCCGCCTCGTGATAGAGGCGGCGTTTGTGCAAAGGCAAGGCTGACGGCGCTTATTCCTCGCCGCCTTCTTCCTCTTCATCACCGCCTGCGGCCAGGCCAGAGGGCGCGGCAACCGTGGCAACGGTGAAGTCGCGATCCGCGATCACCGGCGAGGTGCCTTCGGGCAGCTTGATCGCCGAGATGTGGATCGAATCACCGATATTGTAGCCGGTCAGATCGCAGACCAGCTTTTCGGGGATGTCACCGGCACGAACCTTCAGCTCGACATCGTGGCGCACGATGTTGAGCATGCCACCCTTCTTGATCCCCGGCGCGGCGCTGTGATTGATGAACTCGACCGGGATGAACAGGTTGATCCGGGAGTTCTCCGACAGGCGCAGGAAGTCGACATGCATGGGCATATCCTTCACCACATGGCGCTGCACATCGCGGGGCACGACGCGGATCTTCTCATCACCGAGCTCGATATCGAGCAGGCTGGAGAGGAACTTGCCGCGCTTGAGCGCCTTGAGCAGCACGTTCTGGCGGATATTGATCGAGATCGGCTCTTGATTGCCGCCATAGATCACTGCGGGGATGTCACCGTCACGACGTGCAGCCCGAGCGGCCCCCTTGCCGACCCGTTCACGCGGCGTCGCCGGCAGCGTGTTGATTTCAGACATTCTATTCTCCTGATTTCTCGCCCGCGCTTCCTCCAGGGGTGTAGGCTGCGGGGAAGGAGTTCCTCTACACGAAAACGGGGCGCGAGAAAAGCCTCGTAATGAGCGTGAAATCGGTCCATAAAAGTGACCGATTGTAAGGATTTGCGGCTAGGACCAGGCGTCAGGTCCTAGCCCTTGCGTCGAGAGCACGGATCGAGAGGTTTTGATGACTATCCCCCCCGAAGCACAAGCCGCAGCAGCGCCGCGTGTGGCGCTGTTTGTGACATGTCTGGTGGACATGTTCCGACCTTCGGTTGGGTTTGCGGCGGTCGAGTTGCTCGAGGCGGCGGGCTGCGTGGTCGAGGTGCCAAAGGCGCAGACCTGCTGCGGTCAGCCCGCCTATAACAGCGGCGATCGCGCCACGGCGGCAGATATCGCGCGCAACGTGATCGCGGCCTTCGAGGGCTATGATTATGTCATTGTGCCCTCGGGCTCCTGCGGGGCGACGATCATCAAGGATTATCCGCAGATCCTCGCCGATGACCCGCGCTTTGCCGAGCGGGCGCGCGCGCTTTCGGCCAGGACCCATGAGCTGGTCTCGTTTCTGGTCGATATTCGCGGCGCACGGGTCTCGGCGCGTTGCGAGGGGCGGGCGAGCTATCATGACAGTTGCTCGGGCCTGCGCAGCCTTGGGATCAAGGAGCAGCCGCGGCACTTGCTGGCGCAGGTCGAGGGGCTCACGCTCAGCGAGATGGACGAGGCCGAGATCTGCTGCGGGTTCGGCGGCACGTTTTGTGTGAAGTTCCCCGAGATCTCGAACAATATGGTCGGCAACAAGACCGCCTCGATCGCGCGCAGCGGCGCCGATCTGGTGCTGGCCGGGGATCTGGGCTGCCTGATGAACATCGCCGGCAAGCTCAGCCGGGAGGGGCGCGAGGATGTCAAGGTCCGCCATATTGCCGAGGTGCTGGCGGGGCGGCTCGATGCGCCGGCGATCGGGGAAAAGGGCTGATGGTTGTCTCGACCGCGCACCGGTTCAAGGAAAATGCCCATGAGGCGCTCGGCAATGCGCAATTGCGCGCGGCGCTCGATCAGGCGAAGTCCGGCTTTGTCACCAAGCGAGCGGCGGCGCGCGCGCTGGTGCCTGAATTTGACGCGATGCGCGATGCGGCCCGCGATCTCAAGGACCATGTGCTGGCCCATCTGCCCGATTATCTCGAAGCCTATGAGGCGCAGGTTCTGGCCTCGGGCGGGCATGTCCATTGGGCGCAGACCGCGCAAGAGGCGCGCGAGATCGTGCTCGATATCGCCGGGCGGGTGGCCGAAGCCAAGGGTGAGGACGAGAAGGCGGTCATCAACAAGGGCAAGTCGATGATCTCCGAGGAGATCGATCTCAACACCGCGCTCGAGGCCTTTGGCCATAGCGTGCTCGAGACCGATCTGGGCGAGTATATCATTCAGCTTCGCGGCGAGCATCCGAGCCATATCGTGGCCCCGGCGGTGCATGTGACGCCCGTTGAGGTCGAGGCGGATTTTCGTAAAGTGCACACTCACCTGCCGCCGGACCGCGTCTTGCCCGATGGGGTCAGTCTGGTGCGCGAGGCCCGCGAGGTGCTGCGCCGCTCCTATTTCGATGCCGATATTGGTATTACCGGCGCCAATATGCTGATCGCCGAGACCGGGCAATCGGTGATCGTGACCAATGAGGGCAATGGCGATCTCACCCAGTCGCTGGGCCGGGTGCATATCGTGATCGCCTCGCTGGAGAAGATCGTGCCGACGCTTGAGGATGCCGGGTCGATCCTGCGACTGCTGGCGCGCTCGGCGACCGGGCAGGCGCTCTCGGTCTACACCACCTTCTCGCAAGGGCCGCGCCGGGCCGAGGATCCGGATGGGCCGGAGGAGTATCACGTCATCCTGCTCGACAATGGCCGCTCGGACATGATCGGCAGCGAGTATGAAGAGATGCTGCGCTGCATTCGCTGCGGGGCCTGTATGAACCACTGCCCGGTCTACCAGAGCATCGGCGGGCATGCTTATGGCTGGGTCTATCCGGGGCCGATGGGGGCGGTGCTGACCCCGTCGCTGATCGGGGTGGAAGAGGGTGGGCAATTGCCCAATGCCTCGACCTTTTGCGGGCGTTGCGAGGCAGTGTGCCCGATGCGCATTCCGCTGCCCAAGATGATGCGGCACTGGCGTGAGCGCGAGTTCGAGCAGCATTTGAGCCCGCGCGGCACCCGGACCGGGCTCGGGGTCTGGGGCTTTTTTGCCCGTCGGCCTTCGCTTTATCACTTCGGCACGCGGCTGGGGATCTGGGCGATGCGGCAATGGTTCGGGGGCAAGGGGCGCACCGCGCGCTTGCCGCTTGCTGGTGGCTGGACCGAGCATCGCGATTTTCCGGCACCGCAAAAGGGCGGCACCTTTCAGCAGCAATGGGCGCGGGCCCAGCGGGAGAAACGCTCATGAGCGCGCGCGAGCAGATCCTGGCGCGCTTGCGCCGCAATCTGGGCAGCAGTGATCCGGTACCGGCGGCGCAGCGATTGGCCGACTGCCCGGCGCCGCAGGTTGTTCCGGCACAGTCACAAGCGCAAGGCGCGGCGCGTGTCGCGCAGTTCGTTGCCGCGGCGCAAGGCGTGCAGGCCAGCGTCGCGCTGGTGCCCGATCTTGCCGCTTTGCCCGAGGCGATTGCCGATTATCTTAGGGGCCGCAACCTGCCGCTGCTGCTGCGGATGGGTGAGGAGCATGATTTTGTCCGCGAGGACTGGTCAGCCTTCGAGATCAGCCATGGCCCCGGCCGGATCATCGAGCCAATCACGCTCAGCCGCGCCTTTGCCGGGATTGCCGAGACCGGCACGCTGGTCCTGCGCTCCGGCCCGGCCAATCCGGTGACGCTGACCTTTCTCGGCGACACCCATCTGGTGGTGCTGCGCGAGAGCGAGATCGAGGCCGGGATGGAAGGTGTCTGGAAGCGCCTGCGCGCCGCCGGCGCGATGAGCCGGACGGTGAATTTCGTGACCGGCCCGTCGCGCACCGCCGATATCGGCCAGAAGCTGGAAATCGGCGCCCATGGCCCGATCGATCTGCATATCCTGCTGGTCGCAGGCTGAGATAAAAAGAACGGGCTGTCGGCACAGCCCGGTTCTCCTGCTCAAGTTCTCCCGCACAAGTTCTTCCGCCCTGATTCTCAACCTCAGGCCCGAAGCGCGCTAACCGGTTACCAGCTCCGGCAAGCTTGCCTCGATCTGCGCACGGTGGGGTTCGTGCTGGGCGGGCAGGCACAGGCGCTGGCCAAGGCTCTCCTTGGGCTCATCGACGGTGAAGCCCGGGGTATCGGTCGCGACCTCGAACAGAATGCCGGTCGGGGTTCGGAAATAGATCGCCTTGAAGTAATCGCGGTCGATCACTTCGGTCACATGTTGCCCGCGCGCCAGCAGCGCTTCGCGCACCTCCGCCTGCGCCGTCTCATCGGGCACCGAGAAGGCGATGTGATGCACCGTGCCTGCGGCCTCCTGCCCACGCGCCATCCCCGGCGCCACATGCAGGTCGAGCACCGATGCTGCCCCCGAGGCCGCCCGGTAGCGGATCTGACTACCAGCGGCAAAGCTCTGCTCGCTCTCGCGGGTATAGCCGAAAACCTCGGTCAGGATGCCCGCCAGCTTGCGTTCCTCGGTGATCGAGAGCGTCGCCCCGTGAAAGCCGCGGATCGCGTGGTCGCTGCCGATCCCGCTGCCGGTCCACGGTGCGCGCGGATCGTCGGTCTCGACCAGCGCGAGCAGCAGCCCGTCCGGATCCTCGATCACCAGCCGTTTTTCGTCGAACAGCACCTCATCGGAGGCGATCGGCGTGCCAGTTTCGTCGAAATGCGTGCGCCAGAAATCGAGTGCGCCGGGGGGCACGGCAAATTGGGTGATGCTCACTTGCCCGGTGCCGATGCGCCCTTGCGGCAGATGCTCCCATGGGAAAAACGTCATCGCCGTGCCCGGACTGCCCAGCTCGTCGCCAAAATAGAGGTGATAAACGGTCGGATCATCAAAATTCACCGTCTTCTTGATGAAGCGCAGGCCAAGGACCTGCGTATAAAAATCGAGGTTTTTCTGCGCGCCATTCGAGATCGCGGTGATGTGATGGAGGCCGGCAGTTGGCATGGTTTTCCCCTTTTCGCGGCGAAGATTGCCGCTTTACTTGAAGCTCCGGGCGCCAATGGCAAGCCTATACTCGCACGAAGAATTGTTTCCATAGCGCAGACAAAACCCTGTCGCACAGAATTGACTTGCCCGGCTCGAGACTCTCCCGCACCATTCTCGCCTGAGGAGGGGTGTCAGCTCCGTGAGGGATCATGCACAGCGCCGCCCGTGTCTATAGCCGTGCTGAGAAACTTGCTGATGGGATTGTCCATGCGATCGCTATCGGCCTCAGCCTGACTGCTCTGATTACGCTGATCGTGCTTGCCGTCGAGGCATGGCAGGGGGTGCAATCCCTCTCGCTCTTGATCTATGGCGCAACGGTGCTGCTGGTCTTCTGCGCCTCCGCCGCCTATAATCTGAGCGGAGAGCATGCCGGGCGTGAGTTCCTCCAGCGCATTGATCGTGCGGCGATTTATCTAAAGATCGCAGGCACTTGCACGCCGCTAGCGCTGGCCAAGCTGGGCGGGGTGATGGCGGCGACGGTGTTGGGCGGGGTCTGGGCGATCGCGGTGATTGCCGTGCCCTTGCAGCTTTTCATCCCGACCGCTCTGGCAAAGGTGGCGGTGGCTCTCTATCTCACCCAAGGATGGCTGGTGATGCTGGCCATCGTGCCGCTGTCACAGGCGCTCTCGAGCCAGGGGCTCGCGCTCGTGATCATCGGCGGCGTGCTCTACACGGTGGGCGTTGCGTTCTTTTTGTGGTCGCGGCTGCGCTTTCACAATGTGATCTGGCATGGGCTCGTGCTGCTCGCCTCGATCTGCATGTTCGCCGCTGTCTACAAAGATGTCGTGCTCGCCGCCATTTGACCGAGAACCAGTCGCTTCCTTGACCAAGCCTTGCCTTAGCTTGGTCACGGAATCGCAGCCAAGCTGGATGTCATGGAACGCAAGGATGCTCGTGATTTGATCAGCATGTTGCCGCGGGGTCGGGTGCCATTTCACTACTACCCCGATCGGTATGCTGTCTGGTTGCTCCAGCATGTGGTCGGGCGCGAGGCTCGGATCTGTGATCTCAAGGCTTCGCGGTTTCGCCCGCTGCTGGACCGGCCGATCATCAAGCAAGCGATTGCCCGCAAGGGCAATGGCCGGTTGACGGCGCGGGATTTGGCGGCGCTGAGCCGTCATGATTTTCAGACCTATCACATGACGCTGGGCCAATGGGGCACCGAGCGCTCGCGGCGGCATGAGTGGAGCGATTTCCAGACCACGCGTCCGGGGTGGAACCTGGTCTTGCAGATGAATTTCTCGGCCGCGCATAACCAGCCGTTTCGCGAGCTGATCGACGATCATTCGGCCCGTCCCTTCGAGCATTCGAACCACCCGGTGGCGCGGGGGCGCAATCTGACCCTCGCCTGGGCGCGGCTCGATATCGACATGACCAGCCGTGAGGCGTTGATCGAGGAAGTGCAGACCGATTGGCTGCGCCTGGCCGCCGCCCGGCTCAAGTATTTCAAGGAGCATTCGGGCACCTGCCATGATCCCGAGGATGCCGACCGCCGCGACCGGCTCGACCGCGCGCGCGCCTATGTCGAGCGGGTGCTGCGGCCGCATGAGGCGCTTTGGGACCGGGCGATCCTGACCGCAACCATGGCCTTCTTGCGCGAGTCCTTGCAGATCCGCACCATCTATATGCATGAGGCCGAATGCGGGGCGAAGGTGAAGAACATCTCCGGGCGCAAACCGCCGCGCTCGCTCTATACCAAGCTGCCCCGGTCCTTCTGCTTCGAGCCCTGGCAGGGCAGCCCGCGCTTTCTGGAGGACAACCCCAGCGCCGTCTACCAGATCCTCAAACGCCGCGGTGATCTGCGGTTCTGGCGGCATCGTTTTGACTGAGGGGCGGGGTACGCCGGGTCAGATCGGCTTTTCCGGATCGCTCAGCGGTTCCGGCTGAGGCTCCGCGGCTGTCTCTGCCCCTTTCTGTGCCCCCGGTTCTTGCGCACCCAGCAGCACGGCGCGCAGGGCGTCCGGGTTGCGCAGGTTGAGATCGCGCTGCGGGAAGGGGATCTCGATCCCCTCTTCCTTGAACCGTTTGAAGATTGCGTGGTTGAGGTCGCTGCGCACCGAAAGCATGTAGCTCACATCGCGCAAATAGGCCCGAACCTCGAAATCCAGCGCGCTGTCGCCAAAGCCGGCAAAGGTGATCAGCGGCTGCGGATAGCGCAGCACCATCGGGTGGCGCGAGGCGACATCGCGCAGGATCTCATGCACCTGCACCGGGTCACTGTCATAGGCGACGCCGATCTTCAGCGTCACCCGCCCGGTATTGTTCTTGTGCGTCCAGTTGGTGACATGGCTGGAAATGAGATCCGAGTTCGGCACGATCACGCTGGAGCGGTCGAAGGTCTCGATCTCGGTAGAGCGCACATTGATCCGCCGCACATAGCCTTCGGCGCCAGCGACCACGATCCAGTCGCCGACCTTGACCGGCCGCTCGACCAGCAGGATCAGGCCGGAGACGAAGTTGTTGACGATGGTCTGCAAGCCAAAGCCGATCCCGACCGACAGCGCACCGGCGACGATGGCGAGGTTCGACAGGTCCAGCCCGACGGCGGAGATGGTCAGCAGCGCGGTCAGGAAAAAGCCGATATAGCCGAGCCCGGCGCTCAGCGAGGTCTGCACCCCTTGATCGAGATGCATGTTCGGCAGCACCGAGCGGCGCAGGATGCTTTGCAGCAGCCGGGTGACCCAGAGCCCGAAGATGAAGACCGCCAGTGCGATCAGCATGTCGGTGGGGGAGAACCGGGTCTCGCCGATCTTGATCCCGTCGCTCAGGCGCTGGGCGGCGACCTGAATATCGGTGCCGCTCGCGCCCCAGATATACAAGAACACCGGGATCGCGAGGACGAACAGCACCAGCCCGATCAGCATTGCGGCCAGCGCACCCTGGCTGCTGAGCTTGCCCTCATCGCTCGAACCGTCCTCAGAATGCTCCATGAGACGACGGGCGATGACGAAGAGGATGGTACAGGCCACCATCAGCGCGGCGGTCATGGTCGTGCGCTCGAGCACGAAACCCGACAGGGCGAAATAGCCCAGCGCAGCCGTTATCGGCAGGAAGATCGAGACCGCCAGCGCGAGGATGCGCAGGAGCCCGGTGACGCTGCTGGTGGTGTCGACATCTTCTTCGGGCTCGGCGGCCCCGTCGGGCGCTGCCGAAGAGGGTTGTGCATCGGTATTGGTCGAGCGGAGCTGCGCAAGGCGAAAGATCATCGGCGCGGCGAGGATCATCACCGCGAAATTGAAAATCGCCATCAGCGACAGATCGGTGCCATCGGCAGAGGCTGCATTCAGGATCGCGCGCCGAAACGCGACCAGGGCCACGATCCCGCAGATCAGGGCAGACGCCTTGAGCCCGCCTTGCGTGCCCATATCAAAGACCCGATGCGCGGTGACGCGGGGGGCGAAAACCGTTCGCGACAGCCCATAGGCAAAGGCAATGACCAGAATGGCACTGGCGCCTTGGGTGATCAGAATATGCCCTGCCTGGCTCAGCGAGGGGATCTTGTCGGCAAGGCGGGTGATCAGGGCGGCTGCCATGGCGGCGGGAGCAATGCGCAGCATCAGCAGCGCCGCACCCAGCAGCATCGCGTTGATCTTGCTGGTGCTCGCCTGGGCACGCGCGATGAGCAGATCGCTCAGATCGCCGATCGCGCCGCGATCATGGCGCCAAAGCGCGAAGGCGATCAGGCCCAGCGCCGCGATCAGCAATGCCCATCCGCCAACGCTGAGCGAGCCCGCAGTCTCGCTGATCGACATGCCCAAACCATGCGCAAAGCTCGGCCAGGCCTTGGCGGCGCCGCGCCATGTCGCTGGCTCGAACAGGCCGGAGCCGCGATGGAAGATCTGCTGGGTGAAGATCCGGCGCTGACGGTCGGCGAGCTCTTCGGCGAGGTTGGTGGCCCGGTTCAGGGCAAACTCGACCTGCGCGACCTGTGCCCGCAGCGCGGACCATCGCCGCTCGATCTCTTCCTGCTGCCCCTTGAGCTCGGGCGGCAATTGCTCTTGTTCTGCAGCGGCCTTGAAGTCCTCACGCTGCTTGCCGAGGGGCTCGAGCTGCTTTTGCAGCGCTTCGAGCCGGGTCTTGGCGGCAAGGCGCTGGCCCTCGATGGTTTGGCGCAGATCGGCAACGGCGGTTTCGTCAGTGCTGCCGCCTTCGAGCCATGTTTGCGCGACCAGCGCTGTCTTCTCCCAGGTGTCGAGCTCCTTGGCCAGTTCCCTGGTGAGCTCTGCCCCGTTGGTTCGGGCCTGTTCGGGCGCTTGTTGCGCCTGCGCCTGGCTGCTGGGGCTGGTGACCTCCTGAGCGCGCGCGGCGCTCAGGCTCATCATCAGCGCGAGCAAGAGGGCGACAAGCGCGCCAATGCGGCGGGGAGGGCGAAAGCCTTTCCGCAAGCGTTTATACAGACTCGAAGACCTCGGGCAGAGCACGGGTGCTCGGCTCGAGCCAGTCGGGATAGGCGAGCCCCTTCTCGCGCAGGAAGGCGGGGTTGTATATCTTCGACGCATAGCGGTTGCCGTAGTCGCACAGGATGGTGACAATGCGGTGCCCCGGCCCCAATTCGCGCGCTAGGCGAATGGCGCCGGCGATATTGATGCCGGTGGACAGGCCCATCACCAGCCCTTCATCGTGCAGCAGATCGAACAGGATCGGCATGCCTTCCGCATCGGGGATCTGATAGGCGAAATCGGGGGTGAAGCCCTCGAGATTGGCGGTGATGCGCCCCTGCCCGATGCCTTCGGAGATCGAGGAGCCCTCGGCCTTCAGCTCGCCATGGGTGTAATAGTGCCAAAGCGCGGCGCCCATCGGATCGGCGAGGCCGATCTTGATATCCTTGTTGAAGCTGCGCAGGCCCATGCCGACCCCGGCCACCGTGCCGCCCGAGCCCGCGGCGCAGATGAAGCCGTCGACCTTGCCGCCGGTCTGCTCCCAGATCTCGGGCGCGGTATTGTCGATATGGGCCTGACGATTGGCGGTGTTGTCGAACTGATTGGCCCAGATCGCGCCATTGGGCTCGGTCTTCGCGAGCGCTTCGGCCAAACGCTGCGAGTAGCGCACATAGTTGTTTGGGTTGCGATAGGGCGCGGGCGGCACCTCGACCAGCTCCGCCCCGACCAGCCGGATCGCGTCCTTCTTTTCCTGGCTCTGACTGTTCGGGATCACGATCACGGTGTTGTAGCCGAGCGCCCGCCCGATGGTGGCAAGGCCGATGCCGGTATTTCCGGCGGTCCCTTCGACGATCGTGCCGCCCGGTTGCAGCAGCCCGCGCTTTTCGGCATCGCGGATGATCGAGAGCGCCGCGCGGTCCTTGACCGACTGGCCCGGATTGAAGAACTCGGCCTTGCCATAAATCTCGCAGCCGGTGATCTCGGATGCCTTGCGCAGCTTGATGAGCGGCGTGTGGCCAACCGCATCGGGTACGCTGTGATAAAGGGTCATGCGCCGGTCCTCCCAGGTCGTCTCTTTCTGGCCTCAAGCTCTAGCAGGGTCGGGCGAAATGACAATGACATCGGTAAGCCGCGAGAGGAAAAGACGCCCCTCGCTCAAGGGCTTGCGCTCAGCGCTGCGGGGCTTCGACATCGTCCCAGCCGATGGCCTTGCGCACCAGCCAGAAATAGCTGCGCGGGCGCAAGAGGCGCAGGGCCTTGAGGATCAGCACGAAGCGCAGCGGAAAGGCGATCTCGAAACCCGGGCGTGCGAGGCCGCTTGTGATGCGCTGGGCGACCTCGTCGGGCTGCATCAGGAACGGCATCTCGAAATCATTGACCCCGGTCGCCTCGGTCTCGACAAAGCCGGGGTTGATCACGCAGATCCGCACGCCGCGCGGCGCCAGGTCGAAGGCGAGTGCCTCAGCCATGGCGATCAGCGCCGCCTTGGTGCCCGAGTAGGGAGCAGCGCGCGGCAAGCCGCGATAGCCCGCGACCGAAGCGGTGATCGCCACGCAGCCGGTCCCGCGCGCCAGCAGATGGGGCAGCAGCGGCTCAAGGCAATTGGCCACCCCGCCCTGATTGACCGCGAACATCCGCCCGGCCTCGGCCGCATCGAATTCCTGCGCGCGCATCGGCGTGTAGATCCCGGCATTGAGCACCGAGAGCGCCAGAGGGTGCTGATCGGTGATCGCGGTGACGATCTCGCGCATCCGTTCGAGATCGGTGACATCGCCTGGCATCGGGCGAATGCGCGGGCTTTGCGCCGCCAACTCTGCCAGCTTCTCGCTCGAGCGGGCGGTGGCGTAGACCGTCCAGCCCTGAGCCGCAAGACGCAAGGTCAGGGCGCGCCCGATGCCGCTGCTCGCACCGGTCACCCAGGCCGCGCCATCTGCTGGGTCGGGGATGTAGGAAAAGCCGCTCATCGCCGCGCTGCCAGATCCATTCCCGGCCGCGTCTGCGACAGGCGAATTTCGGTGCCGCGTGCTTCAAAGGCCGATCCGCGCCACTCCATCGCCGCGTCGTAATAGAGCGTGAGATCAAGATCGCCCGAGATGCGCCAGGGCGTCAGGCCGCCCTGGGGCGCCTGCCTGCGGATATCGATGGCGAGCGGGCTGCCCGATTGGGTGCTGATCCAGACCGGCGCGCTCAGCGCATCGGCGTTCCAGTAGCTGGTCGTGCCGCTCGTGAGTGGCACCTGCCCCTTGAATGACGAGCCCTCGACCATGAAGGCATCATCGCCGCGCATTACCTTGCAAAACGCCGCCTCGCCATCATCATCAGTGCGGGCGTTGAGGCTCAGCAGCGTGCCGCCGCGCCAACGCTCGGTGTTCTGATGCGCGTAGCGATAGACAGTGAGGCCGAGGATCTTCACCGCGATCTGGATATCGATGGCCAGGGTCAGCTCATCGCCCGACAGTGACGGGATCACGCTGTGATGGCCGATCACATCCCCGTCGCGGATGATGTCAAAGCGCCGCTCACCGGTTGCGGCGTGCCCGGGTGCGGATGTTCCGAGCAGCGCCAGGCTAGCGCCCCCCATAAGCAGCGCGCGACGATTAATCGACGAGGTAGTTGAGCGCGGGGCCGAGCAGGCCGGTGAAATGCAGCCCTCTTGAGACCGCGAGGCAAATGCAGATGTCATCTCCGACAATCTCCGGGTGGTGGTGATGGCCTTCCCCTGCAAATGCAATCTGTCCGCGCTCATAAATGCTCTCGCCATCTTTCAGATGACCCTTGAGCACCAGCGTCGCCTCATCGCCGTGATGGTCGTGATGAGGGATGGCGACGCCCGGGCGGGCACGCAGCAGGCTGACCTTTTCACCATCGAAGCCAGGCAGGACATATTCGGAGAGACCCGGCATGCGGAATCGCCAGGGCACGGAGCGATCATCCTCGCTGATCGCGGCGCGGACCGCTGCCGGAATGGCGGTATCGGCGAGCGACACCGCTTTTTGTGCTGATCCGGCCTCGGGCTCATCGAGCCGCGCCATCATCGCCGCAAGATCGGGCGGCGTCATCTGCGGCGGTACGGGGAGCGCTTGCAGCATGGTGCCGCCCAGTTCTTCCGCCGCGCCCACGAGCCGCGAAGCACCAGCATCGAGATCGAGATGCACCGCGCATAGAAGGCTCATTCCGGGAGAAGTTGTCCCGGCTCCGTAGGCCGCCAGCAATTCCTCGCGTGTCAAAACCGTCATGTCCGTTCTACTTCGCCAAGCCCACGATAGGGCTCGGTTCTACTGCGCTAACGCCGCGCCGGGATTTTTGGATCACCGCGCGGGCGGTAAACTGCCCTTTGCCAGGGCGGATTTGCAACTTTTTTCTCCGGCGGCGCTTTTGTGCTGGACGTTGCCGGGATCGGCAACTAGGCGGCGCTCTATCGCTTCGGCGCACAGGCTGCTCGCGGGATGGATGGAGAAACATATGGCTCAGAGTTCGGAGATCGCGGGGATGCCCACCTGTCTGTTTTTCTACGGCAGTCTGCGCGACGAGGATCTGCTTTATCAGATCACCCGCGCCGCACCGGGCTCGCTGACCCTGACCCCGGCCTATCTGCCCTTCTATCACGTGCGCCGCGTGGCCGGGGAGAGCTTTCCGATGATCTTCCCCGACCCTGATGATCGCACGGATGGCGTGCTGCTCAGCGGGCTGAGCGATGAGCAGCGCGCGCGCATCGCCTATTTCGAGGATAGCGACTACCGGCTTGAGCCGCATGAGGTGATCACCGATGCAGGGCCGGTGCGCGCCGGGGTCTATCAGCCGACCGCCAAGCTGCGCGATAGCGGCGAGCCCTGGGACTTCGCCGCCTGGCAAGCGCAGGACAAGGCGTTGTTGCTCGAATGCGCCGCCGAGCAGCAGAGCTATTTTGGCACGGTGCCGCAGGCGCTTGTCGAGCTGTGGTGGCCCGATATCAAGGCCCGCGCTGCCTCACGACTGGCGGCCAAAGGCACTCCCGTGCCCGCCGAGCCATCCATTCGCCAAACCTTCACCCGCGCCGATGTCGAGCCGATCAAGGTCGACGAGATCTACCGCGAGTATTTCGCGATGGAGGACCATTATGTGCGCTTTCGCACCTATGCCGGGGCGATGTCGCAAGAGGTCAAGCGCGGGCTCTTCATCACCGGCGAGGCGGTGACGATCCTGCCTTATGATCCGGTGCGCGATGAACTGGTGCTGATCGAGCAATGGCGCGTCGGCCCCTGGGCCTTTGGCGATGCCAATCCATGGACCATTGAGGTCGTGGCCGGCCGGCTCGATGGCGATACCAGTGCCGAGATTACCGCCCGGCGCGAGGCCGAGGAGGAAGCAGGCGTCGAGATCTCCCATATCGAGCCGATCGGGCGCTATTACACCACGCCCGGTATCAGCACCGAGGTGCTCAACAGCTTCATCGGCTGCGCGGACCTGTCGGCGGCGGGCGGGGTGCATGGGCTCGAGGAGGAGGGCGAAAACATCCGCGTGCTGCGCCTGCCTTACTGGGAGGCAATCGAGGCGATGCATCGCGGCGAGGTCAATTCCGGCCCGGCGATCCTGTCGCTGGTCGCCCTCGCCCGCCAGCGCGACCGGTTGCGGATGATCTGGCGCTGAAACGAGCGCTCAGCCCCAGATCGCGTGCATTGTCACTGCCCCCGATCAGAGGGGGCAGGGGCTCTTGCATCACACGACATTCACCGTGATCGCGATGATATCGCTGCCGCCCATGCCGTCGGTCACCTGATAGCTGACAGCATCGGTGCCAATGAAGTTTGCGTCGGGCGTGTATTCCCAGGCCCCGGTCTGCGCATCGATGGCGGCCGTTCCATGCGCGCCCTGAGCGGCGACGCTGAAGGTCAGGGCATCGCCATCGGCATCGGTGGCGCTGACACGGCCATGCGCATCGACATTCACCTCTGTCGTTGCACTCGCCGTCGAGACCCAGACCGGGTCCACGCCGGTAAAAGTGCCATCCGCGTCATTCGCCCCGATATCGTCAAGGGTCGTGCCCGATCCCTCATCGAGTTTCCAGTTGGACAGCAAATCCGTCTCGGAACCGTCGAGCGCGCGCGCCATGTTCGCCTGGATCTCTTCGGCGGTGCGGGCGGTGCCCCAGACACGAACATCCGAGACCTGAAGGTTGCCCCATTTGTCATAGCTCGAACCATCATCGGCGGCGCCGATCAGGAACATGTCGTCCCCATCGATGTCATTGCCGGAGAATGACGCGTCGCCAACCCCGTCATGTCCGTCCGTCCAGCCGGAATTGGACCCGTCGAGATACCCGGTTACCGACCCGGCGTCCTGATCGATGACCATGGCCACATGTTTCCAGCCCGCATCGGTTCCCAGATCGATCGATTGCGCGGCCATTTGCGGCGCCGCAGAACCGTTCGATTTGTTCACACGCACGACGAGTTCGGTCCCATCCATCCGAATGGAATAGCCGAGATCGTCATCTGTGGTATTGCCCTTGGAGATGATGGTTTCATCAGAGCTGGCCGAGCCGTCATAGTAGAACCAGGCTTCGACCGTCAGGCCGTTACCCGTCACATCGAGATGATCGGCACTGCTTGTCTCGACGGCGCCATCTCCGGCGGAGAAATCGAGGCCGCTCGCCGCAGCTATGACGGGCGCGGAGTTGACCACCGGCGCTTCCTCGACGGTGATCGTCATCGCAAGCTCGGTGCTGTTGGTGCCATCACTGACCTGAAAGCGCACGGTGTCCACACCGGTGACATCGTCAGAGGGATCATAGGTCCATTCGCCGGTGGCGGGATCGATGATTGCGCTTCCCAGGCTGCCTTGCTCGAGCACGCTATAGGTGAGCGCGTCTCCATCGGGATCCGTGGCGATCAATTGCCCGCTCGCGGTCTCCTGATTGTTGAGCGTCACTTCCGAGCCGCTATGGACGCCGGTTGAGCCGCTGACGCTGGCATTGTAATTGCCGGTGCTGTCAGTGCCGAGCTCTGCGCTGTCGAGCTTCCAGTTCGCGACCAGCCCTTGCTCACTGCCGCTCAAGGCGCTGTGCATGGTCTGCACGATCTCGGATTGCGCGCGGGCCGTTGACCAGATCCGGATATCGGCCAGGCCGCCTTCGAACAGATCGCTGGGGGTGCCGCTGACCTCGCCGCCGCCGATCCAGAGATCTCTGCCGCTGTCCACGCCGGCGCTGGGGGCGGTGAAGGCCTCGTCGATATAGGAGACCATATCGCTGCCCCAACCTTCATTCGAGCCGTCGAGATATCCAGTGATCGTGCTCGCATTGCTGCCCTCTTGCTGATCGATGACGATCGCAACATGGTGCCAGCCTTCTTCGGTCAGTTGGATATTGGTCACCGCTGAGGATAGGCCATTGGTATTCACATAGCCAAAGAGCTGGTCGCCATTGATGCCGACGCTGAACCCTTCGAGCAGACCGGTTGCACTGCCCTTGGAGACGATCAGCCGGTCTCCGGTGTCGCCGCCGTAATAGAACCATGCCTCGATCGTCATGTCTCCGGTACCGATATCGAGCGCGTCATTCGAGGCGCCGGGATCGCCGGCATTGAGGATGGTATCGGTGCCGTTGAAGCTGGCGAAGGCCAGGGCAGACAATGCCGGTGCCAGATTGGCCTGGGAGACTTCGGCGACATCGGCGACACTGATCGCGACTGTGTGATCGGTGGTGTTGACGCCGTCGCTGGCCTGAATGGTGATGGCATGGCTGGTGGCGCTCTCGAAATCGAGCGTCTGGCCCGAGGCGAGCGAGACGGCACCGCTGGTGGCATCGATGGTGAACCGCCCGCCAGCATCATCGGCAAGACTGAAGCTCAGGCTCTCGCCGGTGGTGTCGGCATCATTGGCGCTGGCGGTGTAGATGACATCGGTCTCGAGCGCGTCTTCCGCCACCGATGCGGTGCTGGCCGAGGTGAAGACCGGGGCGCTGTCATTGGCATCGGCAACACTGATCGCGACCGTGTGATCGGTGGTGTTGACGCCGTCGCTGGCCTGAATGGTGATGGCGTGGCTGGTGGCGCTCTCGAAATCGAGCGTCTGGCCCGAGGCGAGCGAGACAGCGCCGCTGGCGGCATCAATGGTGAACCGCCCGCCAGCATCATCGGCAAGGCTGAAGCTCAGGCTACCGCTGATATCGTCGTCATCGCTGGCGCTGGCGGTGTAGATGACATCGGTCTCGAGCGCGTCTTCCGCCACCGATGCGGTGCTGGCCGAGGTGAAGACCGGGGCAGAATTGACCGGTGCAACCGGGGTTTGGGCAGGTGCTTCTTCTGCGACCGGTGCCTCCTCGGAAACTGGTGCCTCCTCCGCAACCGGGGCGGCCTCGATCGGCTCCTCGATTTCGGCTTCTTCTTCCGTTTCTTCCTCGGTCTCGACCGTGACCGGGGGCTGCTCTGCGACTGGCTCGGTCGGTTCTGGGGGTTCCTCGACCGTTTCGCTTGCAGTCTCTTCAACGACCGGCGCGGTCGGTTCTGGGGTTTGCGCGACCGTTTCGCTCACGGTCTCTTCAACGACCGGCGTGGTCGGTTCTGGGGTTTCCTCGACCGTTTCGCTCACGGTCTCTTCAACGACCGGCGCAGTCGTTTCCGGGGATTCCTCGACCGTTTCGCTTACGGTCTCCTCAACGACCGGCGTGGTCGGTTCCGGGGTTTCCTCGACCGTTTCGCTTACGGTCTCCTCAACGACCGGCGTGGTCGGTTCCGGGGTTTCCTCGACCGTTTCGCTCACGGTCTCTTCAACGACCGGCGTGGTCGGTTCTGGGGTTTGCGCGACCGTTTCGCTCACGGTCTCTTCAACGACCGGCGCAGTCGGTTCTGGGGTTTGCGCGACCGTTTCGCTCATGGTCTCTTCAACGATCGGCGCAGTCGGTTCCGGGGTCTCCTCGACCGTCTCGCTCGTTGTTTCCTCGACAACCGGCGCGGTCGGCGCTGCATTGGTCTTCGCCGGATCCTCGAGCAACTGGGTCTCGAAATCAGCGTCCAGCGCCTCGAGAAGGTTCTCTGCGCTGGTCCCGCTCTCACCAGCTTGCGCCGTCGCCTCGCTCTCCTCGGTCGGCTCGGATGCGGCAGGCGCCAAGATCGCCTCTTCGCCATTTTGCAGCATGTCGAGCAGGCTTGCCCCGCTCTGCGATTCGAGGCTGTTCGGTGCGCTGGGCGATTTTTGCAGCACGGGCGCATCGCCCTGGGAGGATGTTTGCGGCGCAGCGCTCTGGCTCCCCGACGCGCCCGCTTCCGATGCGGCAACCGGTTCGCGTGCATAGAGCTTGGTCGGCGCCGGAAGGGCGTCAAGAGCGCCGTCAAAATACTGGAAGATCTCGCTCGAGGAGATCTCGCGCTGAGCGCTTGGCGGGGCGAAGGCATCAAGGGCTTCCACCATCCGGTTGGGTGTGTCGATCAGCTCCTGCCCGCCCTGGGTCGAGACCATGATCTTGCCGACCACGCCATCCTCTTCGGCCAGCAAAGCCACGCGGGTGGTGCTGCCATCGGCGGCCACTTCCGCCACGACCTTGGTGCCGCGCACGCCGATGGTCATGCTCGGTGTCTCGATCATCAGCGCGTCCGGCGCCGTATGCGCAGCGCCGCCGCTGACAAAGGAAAACGTGCCGCGCAGCACCGAGAACAAGCCGCCGCCCTCATGATTGGCGGCGTCATAAGCAAATTCATCCAGGATCAGCCGCGCATCCTCGCCGAGCGAGAAGGTCATGCCGTCGATAAAGGTCATCCCCAGCGCGCCATCGTCCCCGGTGACGAGCACGTCATCTTCAAAGAGCAGATCGCCCTCATGCAGTCTGACAATCGTGCCATCGGCGCGGGTGACGGTGACCTCACCCATCACGGAAGTCACCTCGGCGATCGGGGTGCCATCAGCAGGGGCGGCCGCGTTCGGCTCCGCCTGCGGCGCGGCATCGGCGGTTTCAAGACCGGCTTGCGATGGCTCGAGCTGAGAGGGCGCGCTCTGGGCGAGCTTGCCGACCACCCGTCCGGGCACGACCGCCCCGGCAATGATCAGATCGCGCGCGCTGGCAGAGGTGAAATAGTCGGCGATGATCGTGACATCACCATTCGGATTGACGAGATGCAGGTCATCGCCCTCCCGAATGAACTCGGCCAGCAGAAGGCTTTCATCGCTGGGCAGCACGATCGGTGCATCGGCATCGGCGTGAATGATCCGTTGATCGGCGAGCTGCGCCTGATCATCGCGATTGGTGTTCGTGTCAGCCATCTTCGACCCCTCTTGCCTGCCGGATGATCGTCGCCAGGGCAATGAAATCTGGCGCGGATCTCGGTCATGAGAGGATGATCGGGCAAAGGGCGTTCAATAAATCCTAATAAGTACTTTTTTCAGCATTAAGTAATCGTGAATATTACGGCGCGTCTGCGAGGGGCGTTTTCATTATTGCGCTCCCATTTACCGAAGGTTTGGCTTTGCTCTCCATAATACCAGTTGCGCCGCGCGCCTATCCAGGCTGTGCGAAACCGTCTGGACGAACCTTCAAGGGACACGCACCGTGATTTCCGCAGATCTTCTCCTGATCCTGATGGCCCTTCTCTTTGTGAAGCACCTGTTTGCGGAGGGGCCGCTGCAATCTTGTTATCAGGTGGAGAACAAGGGCACGTTCATGCATCTGGGCGGCTTGTACCATGTCGGCACGCATATGGCCCTGAGCGCCGCAATGCTGCTGATCTGGTGGCTCGCCACCGGTGTCGCGCTATCGCCGAGCTTTGTGATCGGGCTGTTGGCCTTCGAGTTCTGGATTCACTACGCCATTGATTACGGCAAGTCCTGGGTCGATCGCCGTTATAAGTGGACGACCCGCATCCGCCAGGAAGACAACACGACGGCTGTTGTCATCAATGACACGTTTTACTTCACGATTTTCCTGCTCGATCAGATGCTGCACTCGCTGACCTATGTCGCGATGATCTATGCCGTCAGCATGTTTGCGCGGGCCGCCGGGTGATCGTGCCATGATCGACAAGCCCTTGCCCTCCTCCTTTGCCGAGCGATTGAGCGGCATGCTGCGCCGGGCGGTGAGCGCCCTGCGTGCGGCGAACGCTCATGGGCAGGTCGCCGCGGTCGTCATCCTCGCAGCGCTGAGCTATGTGCGCTTTGTCGATCCGACCCCGCTCACCGCGATGCGGCTGCAAAGCTTCGACATGTTCCAGCGCGCCGAGCCGCGATCGGCCATCGGTGATGAGGTGGTGATTGTCGATATCGACGAGGCCAGCATTCGCCAACTCGGCCAATGGCCCTGGAGCCGCGATCGGCTCGGGCAGTTGGTCGAGCGCCTTGATCAGGCCGGGGCGGCGGTGATCGGCTTTGACATGGTCTTTGCCGAGCCCGACCGGCTTTCTCCCGACCAGTTTGCGCTCAGCTCCGATGGGCTGCCGCCGATGATGCGCGGTCTGCTCTCGGGACTGGAAAACACCGATGAAGCCTTTGCCCGTTCGATCGCCAAGGCATCGGTCGTGCTGGGCATGAGCGGCGATCCCGGCAGCTATGGCAGCGGCATCGCGGTTCAGGCAAACCCGGTCAGCGCGCCGACACCGGTGCTCAGCTTCGGTCCCGATCCGCGCCCGACGCTCTTTGGCTATCGCATGCTCTTGACCAATATCGATACGCTCGAGGCGAAGGCCGCGGGCAAGGCGCTGTTCAACACCGCCCCCGAGCATGACGGCGTTGTGCGCCGCGTGCCAGCGGTGATGCACGCCAATGGCACGCTATACCCCAGCCTGAGCGTGGAGATGCTGCGGGTCGCCTCGGGGGCCGAGCATGTCTCGGTCTACACCGCTCCGGGTAGCGGCGATATCGAGCAAGTCCGGATCCGCGACACGATCGTGCCCACCGATCCCAATGGCCGGATGTGGGTGAAATTCGCGCCCTCGGATCCGTCCATCTATCGCTCTGCGGCTGATATCCTTCAGGGCAAGGTCGATCCTGCGACCTTCAAGGACAAGTTCGTGCTGGTCGGCACCTCTGCCATCGGGCTGCGAGACCTGCGGCTCTCACCCCTGGGGCAGATCATCCCGGGGGTGGAGGTCCATGCCCAGATCATCAACGCGTTTCGGTCCGGCGATCATCTGCTGCGCCCCTGGTATGCGGTGGGCCTTGAGCATCTGATGACCCTGGTAGCGGGGATCGTGATGCTGATCTCTTTCCCAAAGCTTCAGGCCACGCGCAGCTTGCCGATTTTCGCGGCGACGATTTTCGCTGTCTGGGCGGTGGCGTTCTTCAGCTATCGCGAGCTTTCGGTGCTGCTCGATCCCACCTATCCCGCGATGGCGGTCGCGCTGATCTATGGTGTTCTCGCCTATAGCGCCTATACAAGAACCGAGAGCCAGCGGCGCCAGATCCGCACCGCTTTTGGTCAGTATCTCTCGCCAGCGCTGGTCAAGCAGCTCGCGGACAATCCGCAAAGCCTGCAACTGGGCGGCGAGAGCCGTGAGATGACCTTCCTGTTCTGCGATATCGCTGGCTTCACCGCCTTTGTCGAAACCGCAGAGCCGGAAGACCTCGTCGCCTTGCTCAACGAATATCTCGATGGGGTTTGTGACATCATCATCCGCCATGGCGGCACGATCGACAAGATCGTCGGGGATGCGGTGCATGCCATGTTCAACGCGCCGCTCGATGATCCCGAACATGCGCGCAATGCGGTCTGCGCGGCCCGCGAAATCGAGGTCTTTGTCGCCGATTTCCAGAAGCGCAAGCGCGCAGAGGGCTTCGATTTCGGCTCAACCCGGATCGGGGTGAATACCGGCAAGGTGATTGTCGGCAATTTCGGCGGCAGCCGCCGTTTCGACTATACCGCCCATGGCGATGCCATCAACACCGCCGCCCGACTTGAAAGCGCCAACAAGCATCTGGGCACCACCATCTGCGTTTCCGAGACCACACAGCAGCTCTGCGCTGATCTGCCCTTTCGCCCGATCGGCACACTCTATCTCAAGGGCAAGGATAAGGGCGTTGCTACTTTCGCGCCGCTTGCCCCCGGAGAGAGCGAGAGCGCAGCGGCGCGCGCCTATGCTGGCGCCTATGCGCAGCTACGTCTCGATCCGACTTCGACCAGGCTCAAGGCGCTGTTCAGTGAGCTTGCCGCCCAATTCCCTGCCGACCCGCTTATCGCCCTGCATCATCGACGGCTCGCCGAAGGTGCTCAGGGCGACGTAATCAGGATGACCAGCAAATGACACGCCAGAACGACGCGACGCGCAAGCCGGTTCAATCCATGTCGGATACCGCGAAAGAAGGGCCGGAGACGCAAGCCGGACCCGCGAAGGATTCTGCATCGGATCATGCATCTTGCGCGCAGCCGGATCAGGCCGGGGCCGCAAAGGAGCAAGGGGCAACGCAGGCGGCACCGGCTCTTGCTCCCGAGGAAGCAGGCGGCCCGATCCGTGTGCATCAGATCGTGAGACGGTCGGCGCTGAGCCTGTTCGGGCGCGTTGCCCTGCTCTCGCTCTTTGTCAATCTGCTGACCCTTGCGGTGCCGGTCTTCGTGCTTCAGGTCTATGACCGGGTGCTGCCGCATGCCGGATATGCGACGCTGCACGGTCTGTTGATCGGGATCGTCGCGCTGATCGGGTTTGACTTCATCTTGCGACACACCCGAGGTCAGTTGCTGCAACGCGTGGCGATGCTGGTCGATATCGGCATTACCCGTCATCTGATGGCGCGCGTGACCGGCCTGCCGACGCGTGAGCTCGAGGCGCGCGGCGACAGCGAATGGCGCGGCGTGCTGCGCGATGCCGATACCGTGCGCGATTTCGTTGCCGGTCCGCCGGCCTTGCTGCTGGTCGATCTGCCCTTCGTGTTCCTGTTCATCGGCGTTGTCGCGGTCATTGCCGCGCCGATCGCCTGGGTCATGCTCGCTCTGGTGCCGATCTATGCCGCCCTCGCCTATGTCGCCTCGATCATGGTCGGGCAGGCGGCCAAGGCAGAGCAGCAGACCGCCGGAGCGCGGGCACGGCTGGTCGAGGAGATCGTCACCGGCCGCTCAACCATCAAGGCGCTGGGGCTGGGGGCGGCGCTGCGCCAGCGTTGGGAAAAGGCGCAAGCCAGCGCCATCGCCTGCGCGGTGCGTCGCGGCAGTGCGGCGGACAAATATAATCACCTGGGCACGAGCATGGCGATGCTGACCACGGTTGTGCTGACCACGATCGGCGCGGTCGCGATCATCGACCAGCAGATGTCGATCGGCGGGCTGATCGCCGCCAACATGATCGCCGGACGCGTCGCCCAGCCGATGGTGCAGCTCATTCAGGTCTGGCGCGGGGTCGAGCGCTATCGCGGCGCGGTGCAGCGGCTCGATGCGATCCTGGCCCGCGATATCGAGCGCAGCGCGGCTTGGGTGGAGCGGCCTCGTCCGCAAGGGCTGCTGACCGCCGAGAAAGCCACCTTCCGCTACAGCGCCGATGCGCAACCGGTGCTCAGCGACATTTCCCTCACGCTGCGTCCGGGCGCCGTAACCGGGATCATGGGCGAGAATGGTTGCGGGAAATCCACCTTGCTCAAGCTGCTTCAGGGGCTCTATGCGCCCGATGCGGGGCGCATCACCCTCGATTGCGCCGATCTGGCGCAAGCCGCACAACAAGAGCGGACCCGCTGGTTCGGCTATGTGCCGCAAGAGCCGTTTCTCTTCGCCGGTACCATCCGCGACAATATCGTCGGTGGGCGCGAAGGGGTCAGTGATGACGAGATCCTGCGCGCCGCAGAGCTTGCCCAGGCCGCGCCGTTCATTGCTTCGTTGCCCGATGGTTACGGCACGCAAGTCGGCGAGGGCGGGCGCCGCTTCTCGCCCGGCTACCGCCAACGCATCGCGCTGGCGCGAGCACTGGTGGGCGATCCGTCGGTGCTGCTGCTCGATGAGCCCAGCGCCAATCTCGATCTGGGCGCCGAGCAAGCGCTTTGCGCCGCGCTCGCTCAGATCGCCGAGAACCGCAGCGTGGTGATTGTCAGCCACTCGACCGCGCTCTTGCAAGCCTGTGACAGCATCATCGTGATGCATGAAGGCCGCATCGCGATGGTCGGCGATGCCGATGACGTGCTGCCCCGTCAGATCGGTTCCTCTTTCCAAAAGCCGGAGGCGCGCGTCGCATGAGCCCGCTTGATCAAATCACCCAGGATTTCCGCGCCGCCACCTGGGGGCGCCTCGCGGCCTTCGTCATCGCTGCCCTGTGCGGCGGTGTGCTCTGGTCCTCAATCGCCACCGTCGACCGCATCGCGCTTGCCGAAGGGGTGATCGCCCCGCAAGGGCATGTGCGGACCATCCAGCATCTGGAGGGCGGTATCGCCACCGAGATCTTCGTGCGCGAAGGGGACAGTGTCGTTCCTGACCAGCCGCTCTTGTCGATCGATCTGGGCAATGCCGGCCTCAATGCCGATGAGATCCAGGTGCGCCTGGATGCGCTCGCGATCGAGCGGGCGCGGCTTCAGGCCGAGGCGGCGCAGATCGATCTGGTCCTGCCGCAGGAGGCCAGCGCGCGCCACCCTGATCTGGCCAGCGCCGAGCGCATGACCTATCAAAGCCGCCGCCGCGCCTATGAAAGCCGTCTGGCCGTCCTGCGCGATCAGCAGACGCAAAAGGAGCTCGAGATCGAGTCGATCCTCTCGCGCCAGCAGGCCGCGCGTCGCCGCATGGACCCCCTGAGCCAGCAGCGCAGCATTGCCACCGAGCTCAGCTCGGTCCGTCTGCTGCCCAAGACCCAGTCGCTCATGCTCGATGGCGAGTATGAAAAGCTGGTTGGCGAGATCGCAGAGCTTGAGATCGCCCTGCCGCGCGCGCAAGCCGGGTTGGCCGAGGCGCGCGAGCTGGCCCTGTTCGAGCGTAACCGCTTTCGCAATGAGGCCGCAGAGCGCCTGCGCGCTGTCGAGATCGAGATTGCGCGGGAGAAAAACCTGCTCGAACGCGCTGCCGATCAAAAGCAGCGCACCCAGGTGGTTAGCCCGATCAGCGGTATCGTGAAAAACCTGCGCGTGCACACGATCGGCGGGGTCGTTGCCAGCGGTGCCCCGATCCTCGAGATCGTCCCTGATAGCGAGAAGCTGGTGGTCGATGCCAAGCTCTCCCCCGATGATATCGGCCATGTCTCCCTGGGGCAGGCGGTTCGGGTGAAGATCTCGACCTACAACTACATCAATTACGGCACGTTGCCCGGCACCGTCACCCATATCGCCGCCGATGCGACCACGGATGCCAGCGGGCGCTATTTCTTCCGCATCGTGATCGAGACCGAGCGCGATTATCTGGAGGCCGATGGGCATCGCTACCCGATCTCGCCGGGCATGGCCGCTGGCGCTGATATCGTACTCGGCCGCCGCACCTTCCTGCGCTATCTGCTCGAACCGGTGCTCAGGCTGCGCGATGCTGCCTTTCGTGACGGCTGATCGGTGATGGTGCCGATTTCTTAATCGCCATCGGCTAATCTGTCCTCGAAAGCCCTCAACCGGAAGTGATCATGCGAGCGCCCTGCCCATCCCCAACCGAGATCCGCAAACGCTTTGCGCGTGGCAGCGAAGTCTTTCGCCAGGGCGATCAGGGCGATTGCGCCTATCTCGTCGAATGCGGCGCGGTGGAGATTTCGGTGGAGCGTGGCGGCGAGCAGGTGGTGCTGGCAACCCGCAATGCCGGCGAGATTTTGGCGAGATGGCGATCGTCGATGACAAGCCGCGCTCGGCAACCGTGATCGCCAGCACCGATTGCCAGCTTTTGGTATTGCCGCGCGATCAACTCCAGCATCGGATGCGCGTGCTCGATCCGGTCTTGCGGATGGTCTTGTCGGTGATCCTGGATCGGTTCCGCGACAGTGTCCGCCATATCGGCGGCGAAGCGCCCGCTCCGGCGCAGCCCGCGGCCAAACAGCCCGATCTGAGCGATTATCTCTCGGCCATCGAGGTGATCACGCTGGAGCAATCGCTCAAACAGGCGCTGGAGCGGGACGAACTGGTGCCCTTCTATCAGCCGATCATGGATACGAAGTCCGGCACCATCGCCGGTTTCGAGCTGCTGGCGCGTTGGAACCACCCCGAGCGCGGCATTCTGCCTCCGGGCGTGTTCATCACGGTGGCCGAGCAAAGCGGGCTGGTGCGCGAGATCAGCCTATGGGCTCTGCGCCGGGCTTGCGTCGATATGGAGATCTTCAATCGTGCCCGGCAAGATCTGGGGGCGCCGGGGTGTTTCATCGCGGTCAATGTGACGGGCGATGATATCTGCGCCGAAGGCTTTGCGCAGACGGTTGCCACGATCTTGCAGGAAACCGGCGCCGACCCGCGCTGGCTCGAGCTCGAGATCACCGAGTCGACCCTCATCGACCATGCCAGCGATGTGATCGACAAACTGCAAAAGCTGCGCGCGTTGGGGCTGAGCATCAGCATTGATGATTTTGGCACCGGCTATTCCAACCTGCGCTATCTGGCGCAATACCCGGTGCAAAAGCTGAAGATCGACAAGGGCTTCATCGATCCGATTGCGCAAGCCGGGCGTGGTCGCGAGATCGTGCGGGCGATGATCGAGCTGGGCCATATTCTCGGGCTCAGGCTGGTGGCCGAGGGGATCGAGGATTGCGAGCAGGTCGCGATCCTGCGCGAGCTCGGTTGCGACTATCTGCAAGGCTATCACTTCTCCCGCCCGCTCAGCTATGCCGATAGCCAGGCGCTGCTTTGCCAAAAGGTGGCTGGCGAATAGGTGGTTGGCGAAGCCTTGGCCTGAGCGCGCGCAACCCTCATGAAATTCGGCCTGATTTTCAGGCAATTGCCCCGCTGGCCCTGTCCGATACCGAACCGCCTCGGCCTCTTTGATCCTTGCCGGACATCCTGCCTTGCGCCTTTGCGGGTCAGAAGCCTGCGCCCGGTTCGGCCAGATAGGCTTTCTCTTCGCGCGTGTCGTCCCGGCCAAGCGCGGCGTTGCGGTGAGGGAAGCGGCCGAAGCGTTGGATCACGTCGCGATGGGCGATGGCATATCTTGTATAGGTCTCATCCCCCAGCGCCGAGATCAGCTCTACCGCGCGCTCCTGATCGGCCAGGGCCTCCGAATGCTCAAGCGGCAGATACAAGAACACACGCTCATGCAGGCCCAGCCCGCGATCGCCTTCGCGCGCCACGATGTCATTGGTGATGTGCCGCGCCTTGTCATCGGTGGCAAAGGCGCGCGCGTCGCCGCGATGGAGATTGCGCGGGAACTGGTCGAGGACGATCACAGTAGCGAGCGCCGCCTTGGCCTCTGACGGTGTCGGTACCTGCATCGCGGCCTCAAGGCGGGCATGCAGATCGGCAAAGCGCGCCCTGATCTGCGCATCGACCGCGTCATCCTTGGCAAACCATTGCTTCGGGCTCAGTTCCTCGAACCAGAAATGCAAAACGGCTCCGACTTCCTGCGAAGTCAGAGCCGCTGTGCTGTTGTCTTGTGCCTCTACCATGCGCGCCTCACCTTGCCTGTGCCGGGCATTCGCCGCGGATCTCTACGTTCGACCCTCAAATGGTCTCACGCGGGGCAATGGCAAGGTGCTGCGCCGGGCAGGCTAGGTCATGAACCCATAAATGTCGCGGCGTCAGCGCAGCAGAGCCGGTTCTGGGCTGCGAACCGGGCGAAAAGCGGAGTGGTTCCTCCGGTTGAGGCCGGTGAGAACGAGCGGAACCGGCTCTGCTGCGCCCGAAGGGCCATCTTCAGGGGCTCGCCGGCTGCGTCATCGCCGCTTGACGGTGGGCCACACCGACTGCGCGCCGATTTCTGGCCGGACAAGCCCCTGAAGGTGGCTGAC
>JALEFY010000026.1 GCA_022760435.1 Neomegalonema sp. | reverse complement strand
CCCTGTGGGCTCGGGTGGTTTCTCACGCCAATTCGCTGCGCTCACGGCTCCGATGGGGCGGGCGAGAGGCCCGGCGCGCAGTCGCGCTTGCCTCGCCCTAGGGGCTCGGGTGGTTTGTCACGCCAATTCGCTGCGCTCATGGCTCCGATGGGGCGGGCGAGAGGCCCGGCGCGCAGTCGCGCTTGCCGCGCCCTGTGGGCTCGGGTGGTTTGTCACGCCAATTCGCTGCGCTCATGGCTCCGATGGGGCGGGCGAGAGGCCCGACGCGCAGTTGCGCTCGCCTCGCCCGTAGGGCTCGGGTGGTTTGTCACGCCAACCCGCTATGCTTTGGGCCGCGATATGGGCGGGCGGGAGGCCCGCGCAGCATCGAAGGGCGGTGCCCTGCACCCCTCAATCCCTTGATCTCGATCAAAGCCTTCACCCCGGCGCTTGGCGATATTCCTCCGACACAAAGCAGGATTTCGCATGAGCTGGTCCCTATCGAGCCCCAATCATAACAACACCGCCGGCGCGAATACCGAAGGCGCAGCGCTCCTCGATCCGGAGCGGCTGCGTCCCTATCTCGAGCGGGCCGTGCCCCGCTATACCAGCTACCCGACAGCGCCGCATTTCGAGCCCGACTTTGCGCAAGCCACCTATCGGACCTGGCTCCAGGACCTTGCCCCCGAACAGCCGGTCTCGCTCTATCTGCATGTCCCCTTCTGCCGCCAGCTATGCTGGTATTGCGGTTGCAACATGAAGCTGGCGAGCCGCTACGCCCCTGTCGCGGCCTATGTCGAGCGTCTGCTCGCCGAGCTCGAACTGCTCACCGCCGCCCTGCCCGCCCGCATGAGCATCTCTCATCTGCATTGGGGTGGCGGCACCCCGACCGCGCTGGAACCCGATGATCTCGAGCGGGTGATGGCAGCCGTACGGGACCGGTTCGACTTCACCCAAGATGCTGAAATTGCTCTTGAATGCGACCCCCGCACCATCACCCACACCATGATCGAGCGTATCGGGACGCTGGGCTTCAATCGCGCCAGTTTCGGCGTTCAGGAATTCGACCCGACCGTTCAGGCCGCAATCAACCGCGTGCAACCGCCTCAGATGGTCGCCGATTGCGTCACCGGCTTGCGCGAGACCGGGGTAAAGGGCATCAATTTTGACCTGATCTACGGCCTTCCCCATCAGACCGAAGCCAGCCTGTCGCAAACGGTGGCGCTGTGCGCAGAAATGGCACCGGACCGGGTCGCACTGTTTGGCTATGCGCATGTGCCCTGGATGGCCAAGAAGCAGCGCTTGATTGATGAAGCCGCCCTGCCCGGCCCGGCCGAAAGGCTCGCTCAAGCACAAGGCGCCGCCCGCGCCTTTGTCGATGCGGGCTATGTGCCCATCGGCATCGACCACTTCGCCAGACCCGATGACCCGCTGGCCATCGCTCAGGAAAACGGGACCATGCGGCGCAACTTTCAAGGCTACACGACGGATGTCGCCGAGACATTGCTGGGCCTGGGCAGCACCTCGATCGGGCGCACGCCATCAGGCTATGTGCAAAATGCCTCCGAGACCGGCGCCTGGGCCCGTGCGATTATGGAAGGTCGGTTGCCGATCGGGCGCGGCCTTGCGTTCAAGGGGCAGGACCGGATGCGGGGGGCGGTGATCGAAGCCCTCATGTGCTATGGCAGCGCTGATCTCGATGCCATCGGCGCTGCTCATGGCGAGCCGTCCGGCTGGTGGGCGCACGAAGCCTCGGCGCTGGCGCCGCTCATTACGGACAACATCGCCGCGCTTGATGGCGGCCATCTACGGGTTCAGGATACAGGCCTCCCCATGCACCGGATCGTGGCCGCCTGCTTCGACGAATATCTCAACGCCAGCCGCGCCCGCCACTCTGTCGCGGTCTAGGAGCGCCGGGCCAGCGCCTCGCGCAGATTTTGCATGAGAAACCGTACAAGTCCCCATATTCAGGCGGATCACGGCAATATCGTCAGCCCGCTTTAACCTCGAACGGACATAACAGCGCCGTCGTTGAACGGCGGAACGGGCTCGCAGCCAGCGGCGAGGAGCAACGACGCGATCCTATCGTTGCGAGCCCGCTTTCCGAGATCATCCAAAGCCGAAAAAATGACGGGCTCTGAATTCGTCGCGAAAGGATGGGAGCCGTCAACCCGCTCCCATCGTGATCAGAACGCTGCGGCAGATCAGCCGACGATCTCATAACCCGCAAAGAAATACGCGATTTCGATCGCGGCATTCTCTTCGCTATCCGAGCCATGCACCGAGTTCTCGCCGATCGACCCGGCGAAAAGCTTGCGCACGGTGCCTTCGGCGGCTTCGGCCGGGTTGGTGGCGCCCATCACTTCGCGATGCTTGGCAACAGCATCTTCGCCCTCAAGCACCTGCACCACGACCGGCGAGCGCGACATGAAGGTGGTCAGTTCATCATAGAACGGACGCTCCTTGTGCACTTCGTAGAATTTGCCAGCCTGATCCTTGGTCATGTGGATCCGCTTTTGCGCGACGATCCGCAGGCCCGCATCCTCGAAAACCGCATTGATCTTGCCGGTCAGGTTGCGCTCGGTCGCGTCGGGCTTGATGATCGAGAATGTACGTTGAATGGCCATGATATCCCTCTTCCAGTTCTTGCCGCCGCCTCGGTGAAACCAGCGACGCGGCTTATGTGCTCATAAAACCGCGCGGGCGATAGCACAGCCCTTGCCCGGAGGAAAGCCCGATGCATCCGGCGCGGGCCGGACCTTTGATCTTCGGGAGTGGCAGGATTGTTGATTGCGCGGGCCGGACAGGCTATCGCAGCGCCAACAAGGCGCGGGCAAGGATATCCGGGGAAAGGATGCGCAGGCCAGGGGATCGGCCGCTCGCCCTCTTCCCTGCCTCACGTCCATGCCTCGAGTCCATGCCCCAGTTCATTCGCACAGGTCCATGTTGCATCTGCTTTTGCCCAATCTGTCCGCCCGCTCCTCGCACCGCCAGCGCCGCTCGGCCTTCCTTCCCCTGCTGCTTGTCGGCACTGCGCTGGGCATGGGGTCGCCAACGCCCGCCAGCGCGCAGGAAACTCCAGCGCCTGCGCCATCCGCTGCGCCCGCTCCCTTGCCGCAAGGACCGGCGACCGCCTGGCGTTTTCTGAGCGGCAGCGGCGTGGACGGAATCCTCTCCCCGGCAACACAGGAAAGCGAGCAGATCGGCATCCATATCGGCGCTTTTGTCCTCAACATCGCCGGGCGCGGGACCTTCCAGGGGATCTATAATCTGCGCGGCGATGCCCGCTCGCTGGTCGGCGTCTTCTGGCTCGGCGAGGATGAAGAGCGCGGCGTGATCGAAGGCATCATTGATATCGGTGCCGCTCCCGACGGCGCATTGGGCGAGCGCGAGGGGCGGATCACCTTCATGAGCGGTCGCGAGCATATTCACTTCGACGCCTATTGACACGGCGTCCGGCTCCCCGGATCACGGCTCTTCGACCGTGACGCGCGCGGCATTGGCGACAAATCTTTGGCATTACTTGAATTTTTTTCCGATTTGAGCGCCAAAAGCGTTTGATGTCACTTGCGGTCAACCTCAACTGCGTTACCCTGATCACTGAAGGATTGGGAGCCGGGAATGACGCGCCAGAGCAATTGGAAATTTGTGACCAAACCTGCGTCGGCGCGCATGAACGATGCTGGCCGCGGTGAGTTCATTGCGCTCCACGCGATCTTTCTGAACGAAGATGTCTATTTCGAGCGCTCGAGCGCGCGGATCGTCCGGCAGGCGGACGAGTTCTTACGCTGGGCCGTGCGCGGCGTCGGGGTACCGGTCGAAGCGCTGTCGCCGCGTCTCCAGCAATTTTTCGCCGCCAGAGTTTTCGCTCGGACAAGCGCCGATCTGGGGCTGGGTGCCGTCTTGCACCAATTTGCCGCCACCCCGATCCTCTCAGCGCGTCTCGAGCGTTTCTTGCAGCGCAGCAATGCCCAGGCGCATCTGACGCTCTGGCAGGACATTCAGGCATGGCTTGATGCCGATCCAGCGGTTGCCGATGCCTTCGCCCAGACGGCTTTCCCGAAAGATCCGGCGATTCTGGAGCGATTGAACGCGTTTGACACCGCATTGATCGATATCGAATCCCGCGACCCGCTGATCTCCCACCGCGCCCGATGGTTGCGCAATGCCGACTGCGTGCGCGTCATAGCCGAACCGAAATGGCAAGGTCAGATGCACCGGCTGACCAGACGCCTGAGCGCGACCTATCCGCTCTCGCCCTTACCGCCGCAAGCTTCGGCAAAAACCGAGCGCATCGGCCCGGCTCTGCACCGCTCGCGGCCGAACTAGGCTACCGCCCGCGGGACGGCGCGGCGTCAATCAACTTCTTGCTTGAAAAGCCTTCCTGACGTCTCTATGCGGCAGAGACGCTCGCGCGCATTCTTGCGCGCCTTTTTGTTTGTGCAAGACCGCGCCCCGCAGGTCGGGGCCAAGAGAAACGGGAGGATGCCGATGCGCGTCTATTACGATCGTGACTGCGATATCAATCTGATCAAGGACGCGAAGGTGGCGATCGTCGGCTATGGCAGCCAGGGTCACGCCCATGCGCAAAACCTCAATGACAGCGGCGTGAAGAATGTCGTCGTCGCGCTGCGCGCAGGCTCGCCCTCCGCAGCCAAGGCAGAAGCCGCCGGCCTGAAGGTCATGGAGATCGCCGAAGCCGCTGCATGGTGTGACGTCATCATGATGTGCATGCCCGATGAGCTGCAAGCCGACACCTATTATGCGCATATCCACAGCAACCTCAAGGACGGCGCCGCGATTGCATTCGCCCATGGCCTGAACGTTCATTTTGGCCTGATCGAGCCGAAAAGCACCGTCGATGTGATCATGATGGCCCCCAAAGGCCCCGGCCACACCGTGCGCGGCGAGTTCGTCAAGGGCGGCGGCGTCCCCTGCCTTGTGGCCGTTCACCAGAACGCCACCGGCAAGGCGCTCGAGATCGGCCTGTCCTACTGCTCGGCTATCGGCGGCGGCCGCTCGGGCATCATCGAGACCGACTTCAAGGAAGAGTGCGAGACCGACCTGTTCGGCGAGCAAGCCGTTCTGTGCGGCGGCCTTGTCGAGCTGATCCGCTCGGGCTTTGAAACCCTGGTCGAAGCCGGCTACGCGCCGGAAATGGCCTATTTCGAGTGCCTGCACGAAGTGAAGCTGATCGTGGACCTGATCTACGAAGGCGGCATCGCCAACATGAACTACTCGATCTCCAACACCGCCGAGTACGGCGAATACGTCTCCGGCCCGCGCGTGCTGCCGAAAGCCGAGACCAAGGAGCGGATGAAAGCGATCCTCGAGGACATCCAGCAAGGCCGCTTCGTTCGTGACTGGATGCTTGAGTGCAAGGCAGGCCAGCCGAGCTTCAAGGCGACCCGCCGCAATAACGATGCGCACCAGATCGAAGCCGTCGGCGGCAAGCTGCGCGACATGATGCCTTGGATCAAGGCCGGTCAGCTCGTCGACAAGGCAAAAAACTGACTTGGCAAAGAACTAATTTGGCAAAAAACTAGATTGGCCAGCAGCGAGCTGGCCACAAGCCAAACAGAGAGCGGACCGGCGGGACGAAGGGTGGTGATCTTCGAAGACACCCCCCGGCATCCTTTCGGTCCGCAAGCCTCGGGGCTCCAAGCGTATCGCTCCTATCAAGCTGCACGCAGACCGAGCCGGTGACGCTATAGCTTGAACCGTTTTCTTCGAGATCATACAGCGCAGCACGCGCGCCATCTTGACATAAACCGCCTTTTCCTCCACACTTATTAGACGCATCGGGAGAGTCGCCTTAAACAGAGGCGCGCCGAAGGAGCAACCGCCCCGGAAACTCTCAGGCACAAAGGACCGGTGCGGGAGGACAACACTCCGGAGAGCGATAGGCGCGGACGAGATGGTCCCCGCTGTGATCCACCGAAGGAGCAAGCCAATCTCGTATGGTACGGGATCGGTGAATCTCTCAGGTTTCCGACGGAGGGGGCCGAACCGCGCGGTGGATCCGTGCGTTCGTCCTGAAACCGTGCGGAGTACCAGATGACGAAATCCCACCCCAAGAAAATCGCGGTTATTGGCGCCGGCATCACCGGTGTAACGACAGCCTGGGCCCTCATGCAGCGCGGCGCACAGGTCACCGTGATCGAACGCCACCGCTACGCCGCGATGGAGACCAGCTTTGCCAATGGCGGCCAGCTCTCGGCCAGCAATGCCGAGACCTGGAATCAGTGGAGCACTGTCCTAAAGGGCCTGAAATGGCTGATGAAGAGCGACGCGCCCTTCCTGATGAACCTCTCGCCCTCTTGGCGCAAATATAGCTGGATTGCCGAGTTTCTCTCCGAGATCCCGCATTACAAGGAAAACACGGTCGAAACCGTCCGCCTCGCCATCAAGGCGCGTGCGGCCCTGCTCGGCATGGCGCGCGAGGCAGGTGTCGATTTCAATCTCGAAAAGCGCGGTATCCTGCATATCTACCGCACCAAATACGATTACGATCATGCCGCTGAAATGACCCGGCTCTACGCAACCGCCGGGCTCGATCGTCGCGCGGTGACCAGCGAGGAAATGAAAGCCATCGAGCCCGCCCTGACCGGCGATTTCCATGGCGGCTTTTATACCGAATCCGACATGACCGGCGATATCCACCGCTTCTCGCGCGGGCTCAGCGCCGCAGCAGAGGCCTCCGGCATCGAATTTCGCTATGACACCGAAATCACGCAGGCCAGCTCGCGCGATGGCGGCGTGATGCTCACCTATGGCACGGGCGAGACCACCCGCTTTGACGCCATCGTGGTTTGTGCCGGTGTCGGCTCGCGCGATCTGGCCGCCCAGCTCGGCGATCGCCTGCCGATCTATCCGGTCAAGGGCTACTCGATCACCGTCAGCCTTGATGACGAGCAAAGCCAGGACGCAGCCCCTTGGGTCTCTCTGCTTGATGACGAAGCCAAGATCGTCTCGGCAAGGCTCGGCAAGGACCGTTTCCGCGTCGCGGGGACCGCCGAGATCAACGGCTATAACCTCGACATCCGCGCCGATCGCGTCCAGCCGCTCATCAACTGGACCCGGCGGCTGTTCCCGGGCATGGCCACCGACAAGGTCCGCCCTTGGGCTGGTCTGCGCCCGATGATGCCCTCGATGATGCCGCGGGTCGGCGCGGGCAGGGCTCCGGGCGTGTTCTATAACACCGGACATGGCCATCTGGGCTGGACGCTTTCGGGCGCCACCGCCGAGATGATTGCCGAGCAAATCGCCGGACCACGCAGCGGCGAGGTTGTGCCGCTGAAAATGGCAGCGGAGTAAGGCCCTTTCCTTCCGGAACCGGGACCGCTATCTCACGGGCTTGACCCAAGCCCGCGAGAGACTTCATGGCCGAGCCGCCCCTTCTGACCCTCACCGACATCACCCTTTCCTGGGGCGGCAACGCGCTCTTCTCCGGCGTCACCCTGGCCGCCGGGCGCGGCGAGCGCGCGGCGCTGGTCGGGCGCAACGGCTCGGGCAAATCCACCCTGCTCAAGATCATGGCCGGGCTTGTGGCCGCCGATAGCGGCGAGCGCTTCGTGCAGCCCGGCGCCAAGATCTCCTACCTGCCGCAAGAGCCGGATCTCTCGGGCTTCGCAACCCTCGCCGATTACGCCGCCGCCGAACTCGAGGATCACGAGCGCTACAAGGCCGAGATCGCGATGGAGGGGCTGGAGGTGCGCGAGGACGCCGACCCCGCCAGCGCCTCGGGCGGGGAGAGACGGCGCGCCGCCCTCGCCCGCCTGCTCGCCGGTGAGCCCGACCTCATGCTGCTCGACGAGCCGACCAACCATCTCGACATCGCCACCATCGAATGGCTCGAGCAGTATCTGCGCGACACCCGCACCGGCTTCATCCTCATCAGCCACGACCGCGCGTTTCTCACCAACCTCACCCGTTCGACCTTCTGGATTGATCGCGGCGTGACGCGGCGGCTCGATCAGGGCTTTGGCGCGTTCGAGGACTGGCGCGACAAGACCTTCGAGGAAGAGGAGATGCAGCGCCACAAGCTCGATCGCCAGATCAAGCGTGAGGAGCACTGGATCATCCATGGTGTCTCGGGCCGGCGCAAACGCAATGTGCGCCGTGTGGCCGAGCTCGCCAATCTGCGCCAACAGCGCAAGGACATGGTGATGCGCAAGGGCGCTGCCGCCATGGCGCTGGAGACCGGGCAAAGCTCGGGCAAACTGGTGATCGAGGCCAAGGAGATCACCAAGCGCTTCGATGCGCGGGTGATCGTGGAGGATTTCTCGATCAAGGTGCAACGCGGCGACCGGCTGGCCTTTGTCGGGCCCAATGGCGCTGGCAAGACGACGCTGCTGAAAATGCTCACCGGCGAGCTCGCCCCCGATCAGGGCTCGGTGCGCCTTGGCACCAATCTCGAGATGGCGGTGTTCGATCAGGCGCGCGCGCGACTCGATGAGACCAAGACGCTGTGGGAGAGCCTGACCGAGGACGAGATCCTGGGCATGAAGGGCTCGAACGATCAGATCCTGGTGCGCGGGCGGCCCAAGCATGTGGTCGGGTATCTCAAGGAGTTTCTGTTCGACGAGCGCCAGGCGCGCGGTCCGGTCTCGGCGCTGTCGGGGGGCGAGCGGGCGCGGCTGCTGCTGGCGCGGATCATGGCTCGCAGCTCGAACCTGCTGGTGCTCGATGAGCCGACCAACGACCTCGATGTCGAGACGCTGGATCTGCTCGAGGATCTGCTCGCCGAGTATGAAGGCACGCTGCTGCTGGTCAGCCACGATCGGGACTTCATCGACCGCATCGCCACCAGCACCATCGCGATGGAGGGAGATGGCCGCGCGGTAGAATATGCCGGCGGCTGGACGGACTACCGCACCCAGCGGGCGCTCGGCGAGAGTGAGCCATCCGGCTCCGGCAAGGCGGCCGCCAAACCGGCAAGGAAGCAGGACAAATCCGCTTCTTCCGTGCAACCCGCACCGCGCGCAGCACCGGCGGCAAAATCCCTGAGCTTCGCCCAGCAAAAGCGCCTCGACGCCCTGCCCAACGAGATCGCCCGGCTCGAGGCAGAGATCGGCAAGCTGGAGGAGTTTCTCTCCACCCCCGATCTCTACAGCAAGGAGCCCAAGAAGTTCCAGCAGGCCACGGATCTGCTGGCCGAGCGGCAAACGAAACTGACCGCCGCCGAGGAGGAATGGCTGGAGCTCGAAGAACTGCGCGAGGGGTAGTCAACCAAGACTGTCATCCTCGGACTTGTTCCGAGGACGACATCGGCAAGGGGGGCGGAAAGCACTGCTTCCATATGAAGCCGTCATCCTCGGACTTGTTCCGAGGATCCATCACGCCGCCACTCCCAGCCCTCGCAGGCCTTGGCACCACCGCTCCAAGAGGCCGCACAGCGAAGCTTGCTAAACCATGGGTCCTCGGGACGAGCCCGAGGACGACAGCGATACGGGGGCGGCCGGCAGCGCCCGTCGCGCGGGCTAGAGCGCTTCGGCGCCGCTTTCTCCCGTCCGCACTCGCAGAGCGGTGTCGACGGGCAGGGTGAAGATCTTGCCATCGCCGATCTTGCCGGTACGGGCCGTCTGCGCGATGGCGTCGACGACGCGTTCGGCGAGATCATCCTCGACCACCATCTGCAATTCGACCTTGGGCACGAAATCGATCTGATACTCCGCCCCGCGATAGATCTCCGTATGCCCGCCCTGACGGCCATAGCCGCGGGCCTCGAGCACCGTCATCGCCTCGACACCGGCATCCTGCGCCGCCTTGCGCACCGCGTCGAGGGCGTGGGGACGGATAATGGCAACGATCATCTTCATGGCTCTTTCCTCCTGTTATTATGTGAGATCATAGGCGCGTTCGCCATGCTCGAAGACATCGAGACCCGCTGTCAATGCCTCATCGCTAGCGCGCATCCCGACCAGAGCCCGGCAGATCAGGGCGATCACCCAGGTGATGAGCGCAGTGAAGAGGCCGACGCCGACGATCCCGAGCACTTGCACCACGAACTGATCCATCACCGCGACGCCGCCGAGACCGGCTCCGCCCAGCGTCTCGCTGGCCAGGAAGGGCAGCATCAGGGTGCCCCAGATCCCGCCGACGCCGTGCACGGCGAACACGTCGAGGCTGTCATCGATCTGCAGGCGATATTTGACGACCCCGATCAGCTCCTGACAGATCACCCCGGCAGCGCCGCCGATGATCACCGCCCCGATCGGGCCGACATGCCCCGAGGCCGGGGTGATCGAGGCCAGCCCGGCCACCATGCCGGTGACGATGCCGACCAGGCTCGCCTTGCCATGGCGCAGCCGCTCCCACAGCGCCCAGCTTGCACAGGCGGCCGAAGCGGACAGATGCGTGACCAGCAGAGCCGAGACGGCGCTGTTATTGGCCGCCGCCGGTGAGCCGCCATTGAAGCCGAACCAGCCGACCCAGAGCATCGCCGCCCCGATCATGACCAGCGCCGGCTGATGCGGCGGGATGATGTGCTGCGGATAGCCCGGACGCCCGCCGACCATCACCGCCAGAACCAGCGCGGCGACCCCGGCGGTCACGTGCACGACCACGCCGCCCGCCAGATCCTGCACCCCGATCCCGGCAAAGGGCGCAAAGGCGCTATCCGCGCTCATGAAGCCGCCGCCCCAGACCCAATGCGCGACCGGCGCGTAGCACAGCAGCCCCCAAAGCGCGCTGAACAGCACGATGAAGGCGAACTTGGTGCGCTCGACGATCGCGCCGATGATCAGCGCCGGGGTGATGATGGCGAAGGTCATCTGGAACACGACGGTCAGCAATTCCGTCGTCGCACCATCCTCGGGGCTGCGCGCGATCCCACTGAGCAGCAGCTTGTCAAGCCCACCCCAAAACGCCCCCTCGCCGCCAAAAGCGATCGAGTAGCCAGCCAGCATCCACAGCAGCGAGGCAGTGGCGGCGATGGCGAAGCATTGCATCAGCACGGACAGGAAATTCTTCGAGCGCACCAGCCCGCCATAGAACAGGGCCAGTCCCGGCAGGGTCATAAAGAGTACGAGCGCGGTCGCGGTCAGCAACCACGCGATATCGGCGTTCATGATCGTCATCTCCCTCAAAATGATGAGGGGCACGATGCGGCCCGGTGCTCTTTCGTGATACGGAAATTTGTTCCGGTTCAGTGATCGTCTGCGCCCGCTGTTGCGCAACGAACACGCCGTTGATCATTATTTCCACACCGCCCTTGTGTCGCCCAAATTTCAACCACCAGCGCGACGCGAAAAGGCCCGCAAGCAGCAGCCTACGGGCCTTGAAATGCCATGCAAAGCTCCCGGAGCGCTTACAGGCTGCGGGTCGAGAAATACCAGTCCACGGTCTCATAGCCTTCCGAGCCCCGCGCCTCGGCCCCCTCGGCAGTGGCCGGGGGCGGCACGATCACCTTCTCGCCCGGCTTCCAGTTTTCCGGGCAGGCGCAGGCATTCTCATCGGCGGTTTGCAGCGCCACCAGCAGGCGGAAGATCTCATCGACCGACCGCCCAGCATTCATCGGGTAATAGACCATCGCCCGCAACACACCATTCGGATCGATCAGGAAGGTCGCCCGCACCGCCGCGGTGTTGGACGCGCCGGGCTGGATCATGCCATAGGCCGAGGCCACCGCCATGCTTAGATCGGCGATGATCGGAAAGCGGATCTCGACCCCGAACTTTTCCTTGATATTGCGCACCCAGGCGATGTGAGCGTAGTGGCTGTCGATTGACAGGCCGAGCAGTTCGGCATTGCGCGCGGCGAAGGCGTCATGGCGCTGGGCGAAGGCCATGAATTCGGTGGTGCAGACCGGGGTGAAATCCGCCGGATGCGAGAACAGGATCAGCCATTTTCCCTTGTAGTCGGACAAGCTGCGCTCGCCATGGGTGGTCCGCGCGGTGAAGGCCGGGGCGGGCTCGTTCAGCCGCGGCATCGGTGCCTGGGCGGCGGGCTGGATCTCGCTGTTTGTGTCGCTCATCATCATGCTCCGTTGCTGTGTCTTGCCAATGCGTCCGGGATAGCGCCGCATTCTTGATCGGAGAAATTGATAATAACCCTGACAGAAATCGAGTAAGCCAATGACAGAGCCTGCCCACAGAGCGGATGAGGAGCCCCCATGCTGACCTTGCGCCAATTGCGCTTTCTCGTGGCCCTTGCCGATGAGCTGAGCTTCTCACGCGCGGCCGAGCGCTGCCACGTCACCCAGCCGACCCTGAGCGCCGGGCTCAAGGAGCTTGAGGACCGGCTCGGCGTTGTGCTGGTCGAGCGCACAAGGCGTTCGGTGATGATGACCGCGATCGGAGAGGAGGTCACCGCGCGGGCACGGGAGCTGCTTGTGGGCGCGCAGGAGATCGAGGAGCTGGCCAGCGCCCATCGCGCCCCGGATGAAGGCGCGCTGCATCTGGGCTCGATCCCCACCATCGGCCCCTATCTGCTGCCGCGTTGCCTGCCAGCGCTGCGGGCACAGTTTCCGCAATTGCGGATCTATCTGCGCGAAGAACTGAGCGAAAGCCTCGTTGATGGCGTAACCTCTGGACGGCTCGATATGGCGCTGATGGCGCTGCCTTTCGAGATCGGGCCGCTACACGCGCAGCCGCTGTTCGAGGATGGCTATCATCTCGCGACACCGTTGGGCGAGCGGACGCCTTCGCGACATTCTGATCCCGCTCCCGCCGCGCTCGATCTGCTCACCGATGCCGGGCAAATCATGCTGCTGGAAAAGGGCCATTGCCTGCAACGCCACGCACTCGGCGCCTATCCCGGCAAGGCGCTGGCGATCAATGAGAGCTTTTCGGCCACCTCCCTGCCCACGCTGATTGCCATGGTTGCCGAAGGGCTCGGGGTCACCTTGCTCCCCGATCTGGCGGTGATGGCGGGGGCGGCGCAAGGGCAGGCGCTGCGCCTGACGCCCTTGCCCGGAGCCTGCCCCCGCAAGATCGTTCTGGTCTGGCGCAAAAGCAGCGCAAGGGGCGCGGTCTTTGCACAGATTGGCGATGCGCTCGGCCGCAGCCATGCCGAGTTGCGCCAGGAAATCGCTGAAAAGTGACGTCAACCGGCTATGGTCGGGCGCCGTCTGTGCTAGGATCCGCCGCGATCGATCCGATTTTCTCAGGAGAGCCAGATGCGCCGCGCCCGCCCGACCCCGCCCATGCTTTCACGGGCCTGCCTTGCAGCCGTCTTGCCTGCCGTTCTTGCTGTCGCACTGCTCACCCCGCCCGCCCGCGCCGAGGAGCGCGCGCTTGTCGAGCTCCCGGCGATGATGCAAGAGCATATGCTGGCCAATATGCGCGATCATCTGCGCGCGATCGAAGAGATCCTCGCCGCGCTTGCCGCCGATGACGCCGACACCGCCGCACAGATCGCCGAAACCCGGCTGGGCATGTCCTCTCTGGGCAGCCACGGCGCGGCGCATATGGCGCAGTTCATGCCCGAGACCATGCGCAGCCTCGGCACCGACATGCACCGCGCCGCCAGCCGGTTCGCCCTTGCGGTGCAAGACGCCGATCTCGACCCATCCCCGCAAGCCGCCCAAGGCGTGCATGGCGCGCTGCAAGAGATCCTGGGCAGTTGCAATGCCTGCCACGCCAGCTACCGCTTGCGCTGATCGAAGCATCGCGGGGGGCGAAACCGTCCGCCCCCCCGTAGCGATGTCGTCCTCGGGCCCGTCCCGAGGACCCACGGTTCCGGCTGCGTCGCTTTGCGGCCTCCTGGAGCAGTGGTGCCGAGGTCTGCGGGGGCTGGGGCTGGTGGAGGAATGGATCCTCGGAACCAGTCCGAGGATGACAGTGTCGGTAGGAAGCATTGCTCTGCGCCCCCCGCATCGGTGTCGTCCTCGGGCTCGTCCCGAGGACCCACGGTTCCGGCTGCGTCGCTTTGCGGCCTCCTGGAGCAGTGGTGCCGAGGTCTGCGGGGGCTGTGGCTGGCGGTTGAATGGATCCTCGGAACAAGTCCGAGGATGACAGTTTCGGTCGGAAGCAGAGCTCTGCGCCCCCGTAGCGATGTCGTCCTCGGGCCCGTCCCGAGGACCCATGGTTCCGGTTGCT
>JALEFY010000025.1 GCA_022760435.1 Neomegalonema sp. | reverse complement strand
CGCTCTTGCGCTCCTCGATGAAGTCGCGCGCGTGGCGCCCGCCAACATCAATCACCCCCGGGCCGGGAGGCTGGCGATGCGGCGTGAAGCGGCGCACCGGGCGCGCGTCCAGACAGGCCGCGAGCGCGTCGGCATCCAGATAGAGCGTCTCGGGGCGCACCGGCTTGTAGACCTGACCAGCGGCAAGCCCGGCCGAGGGCGCGGCCTCGCGCAGCGTCTCGGCGCGCGCGCTGTAATGATCCTCGATCGTCTCCCAGCGCTTGGCATGCGCCTCTGCGGACAGATGATCGAAGCTGACCAGCGCGCCGGGCAGGTAATCGAACAGGGTCTCGAGCCGCTCATGAAACAGGGGCAGCCAATGCTCCATGCCCTGAAAGCGCATGCCTTCGGAGACCGAGGCGTAGAGCGGATCGGTGGTCCCGGCCGCTCCGAAGGCCTCACGGTAGCGGGTGCGAAACCGCGCGATCGAGGCCTCGTCGAGCAGGGTCTCGGAGATCGGCGCCAGCTCGACCCGCTTGATCCGCGCGAGGCTGCGCTGGGTGGCGGCATCGAACCGCCGCGCGCCGTCGAGCACATCACCGAACAGATCGAGCCGCACCGGATTCTCGTGCCCGGGCGGGAAGATGTCGATCACCCCGCCGCGAATGGCGAAATCGCCCGGCTCGGTGACGGTGGAGGCGCGGTGATAGCCGTTGCGAGCCAGATAGGCGGTCAGCTCATCGAGATCGAAGGTCTGGCCGACGACGCTCGCCCAGCTTTGCGCGGCGATCACGTCGCGCGGCGGCACCTTCTGCGTCACCGCATTGACGGTGGCGAGCACGATGCAAGGGAAATCCGCCCCCGCTGCCAGCGCCGCCAGCGTCGCCATGCGCTGGGACACCACATCCGGATTGGGCGAGACCCGGTCATAGGGCAGGCAATCCCAGGCCGGGAAGCGCAGCACCGGCAGATCCGGCGCAACAACGGCCAGCGCTTCGGCCAGGGTCGAGGCGCGGCGATCATCACGGGCAACATGCAGCACCGGGCCGCGATGCGCATCGCCCTTTTGCGCCCGCGCTACCAGGTCGGCGAGCAGGAGCGCGTCAAACCCCTCAGGCGCACCTGAAATAGTCACCGCCCCCGGCTCGAGGGATCTCAAGTCGGTTTTCGTCGTTTTCATGAACAGGCAAGTACAGCCCGCAGCGACGGGCGGCAAGCATTGTTGTTCAGGCGAGGAGGGGAAAGGGAACGGCGTGCGGATCCCGCTCGCCCCCGCCAGGCGCCTTCGACACAGATCGCCCCGCTCGCCCCTGCCACCCGCACTTACAGCCCGATGGATTGCTGGAACAAGTCCGGCAATGACGCGGTGAAGGCATTAGAGAGCTGTTCGTAAATACCCCACACCCTGTCATCCTCGGGCTTGTCCCGAGGATCCATTCCTCCACAAACATCCCAGGGCCGGGGCCTTCGGCTCGATCGTCCCACAAGGCCCATGCCCCCGCGCTACTTGAACCATGGATTGCCGGAACAAGTCCGGCAATGACGCGGTGAAGGCGTTCGAAAGCTGTTCGTAAACGCCCGGCTCCCTGTCATCCTCGGGCTTGTCCCGAGGATCCATCGTCCCACAAGCGCCCACGCCCCCCCGCCCCCACGCTCGACGGCTTCGACACAGTTGCCCCTTAGTTGAACAGGAAATCCTCTTCGCTCAACGTGACGGTATGGGCCGAGCCCAGCAGGCGGATCACACTGGGCGCGCTCGCCTCACCGGTATCGACATAGATCCACCAATGCGGACCGCCGCGATCGGTGATCGTCAGGTCATCAAAACTCACCGCCCCATCCATCGCGAAGCTGATCTTGTCGATCCCGTCTTCGAACCCGAAGATCCGATCCGATCCAAAGCCAATATCCGAGAACTGGAACAGATCCGCCCCGCTCCCGCCGACCAGCCGATCCGAGCCTAGCCCGCCATCGAGCAGATCAGCGCCATCGCCGCCATTGAGCAGATCGTTATGGCGCGAGCCGGACAGATCATCATCGCCGCCACGCCCGTAGTAGGAGACCAGCGCGCTGGCGTTCGCCGCCGTCATCAGATCCGCGCCGCCATCCGAGCCGATCACCCGCTCGATCATCAGATCGGCGCGCATGTCAAAGACCGTGCCGATCTCGTCCTGCACCTGCACGATATCGCTCAAGCCGCCGATATCGATGATCTGATCCGAGCCCTCGCCATCGGAGAGCAGATAGGTGTCATTGCCGATGCCGCCCTCATAGAGATCAAGGATCCCGTCCTTGCCGCCCTCAAGCCGGTCGCGGCCCTCATTGGCGATCAGTCGGTTGAGCCCATTGGTGCCGATCAGCGTGTCATTGCCCGCCCCGGTGACGATGGTTTTGTCACCATTGGCGGCGCGCACGAACATGTTGGCATCGCCCTCATGGGTGAAGGAGGTCGCGCCGGTCGCAATGGTGATCGCGGTGACCTTGTCGGGCTTGTCGAGATGCAAGGTCAGGGCGTCGGTGCGGATCACGAGGCTCTCGCGCAGCGAATAGCCTTCGGCATCGACCGACAGATGATCCCCCGCCGCCGCCGCGCTCACCGCATCCGCGAGGGTCTCGAACCGAGTGCCTTGGGTGTCGTTGAAGGCGTAGAATACGCTCTCATCAACATCGGTGACCTGCACACCGAGCGCCTGCACCGTCGCCTCGCCGCTGGCATCGGTCGCGGTGATCTCGAGCGCATAGAGATTGTCGCCATCCCCATCCTGCGGGGCCTCGAAATCAGGTGCCGCGAGAAAGCGCAGCGCGCCGCTGGCATCGAGCGTGAACAGCGCCGCATCCGCCCCGCCGGTGATCGCGAAGCTGACCGCCTCCCCTTCGGGATCAAAGGCCGCAACCACATGCCCGGTATCGGTCTCGCGCTCAGCCACGGCAATAGTGTCGGCGGAGGTAAAGACCGGCGGCGCGTTGCCCGCATCGAGCACCTCGAAGGCGCCGACATCAAGGAACCCGTCATCGCGGTCATTGCCATCGAGATCGGTAGTAATATCGGCATCCGCGACCCCGGCATTGCGCGCCGCCGATCCGGCCGCCAGCCGGTAATCGCCCGCCGCCGCATCGACAAACCCGGCCTCGGCGATCTCATGCACGCCGCTCGCAAAGGCGGCGAAGCGGCCATTAAGCCCGGTCCCGCCCGCATACAGGTTGCCTTCAAACAAGATATTGCCCGTGTCGGCATCTGCATCGGCGCTCAGCAACGCAACATCGTCCTGATCCTGACTGATCAGATTGTTGCGCACGACGATATCATCGGAATCGGTGATGCGCAGGGCGCTCCCAGAGACCTTGTAGCCCTCGACTACGAGCGGATCGGCGCTCCCCTGCGCCATCAGTGTGTTGATATAAGCGCCATCGACCAGCGTGTTGTTGATGACATCCGCCCGCTCCGAGCGCGCGATCACCACCGCCGCATTGCCCGAACGCACCGCAAGATTGTTGGCGATCAGGATGCGGCCGTGGGTCCAGCCGGTATCGGGGTTCACATCCTCAATGTGGATCGGTTTGCCCTCGTCGATATGCTTGGTGACCAAAGTCTTGGTCGCCACCCAGGAGACCAGCAGGTTGTAATTGTCGTAAATCTGGTTGTTGGTAATGAAGATCTTGTAGCCATCGTAATCGTCGATACTTTCCAGATTCTGGAAGGAAATCGCATGTGTGCCGCTTGATGAATAAAGCGTCGTGCGCGTGACGGTATTGCCATCGAAGGTGACGTAGTCTGACCCGCTATTGGCCGAGAGCGCCTTGCCGGGCACGTCATGGATCGAGTTATCGAGGATCTCGATATGGTTGGTGCCCGAGCCCAAGGCGATGGCGTTGCCATTGTACAGATTGGGTTTTTGCACCTTGCCCAAGGTACTGAGCGGCGCATCGAGAAGCTCGTCAGGATCGCGCGTGTAGATCGTCTCATCGCCCTCGAAACGATAGAGGAACTGCGCGGCGCGCGCCTCATCGAGCGTGATATTGGCACCATAGCCTTCGATCTCGAAGCCTTGCAGCCGGATATAGCTGCTATCCGTGATCCGAACGCCGGTGAAGGTGTCAAATTGCAGCTTGACATGGTCGCCAGGCGCGGCGGCGTAGGTGACATAGCCGTCAATCGCATTGCCATGGACGCCATTGATCGAGAAGATCGTACCGCTCTTCCAGATATCGCCATCGCCATAAGCTGCATTGGTGTAGGTACCGGCCTTGAGATAGACGGTATCACCGGCCTGCACGTGCTTGTTCGCCTCCTTCACCGTCGCGAAGGGCGCGTCTTCGGTGCCGGCATTGGCATCGTCACCATCGGTTGCGACCCACCAGATCTGCGGCGCGCGACTTTGTACTTCGAAAGCCCCAACATCGAGCGCCCCGTCATCGCGGTCATTGCCATCGGCATCGAGAAAGATACTCTCCACCTCGACGCCAGCATTGCGCGCGATCGAAGACGCGCTGAGGCGATAATCCCCGGCCTCGGCGTCAACGAACCCGGCATCATTGCTCGCGGCAATGGCAAAGCCCGCCACCCACTCCACCTTGTCGAGCGCCCGGTTCCCGAGGCTCGCATTGACCAGCAGATTGCCTTGGGCATCCAGATTGCTTTCAACCGCGCTATCGCTTGGCGAGAACCCCTCGATGCTGCTCGCCTGGGTGCTGACGATGAGATTGTTATAGGCGCGCAGTTCATCGCCGCCTTGCAAGCGAATGCCCGCGCTCGGGTTGCTCTCTTCGGTCACGATCGGGTCGGTGAGGCCAAGCTCGACGGCCGTCCGGATATAGCCATTGTCCACAAGCGTGTTGGCGAACCAGGTGATGCCATCGGCGCCATTGGCGGTCAGCCCGGCTTGCCCCTGCCGCACGATCAGGTTGTTGGCCACCAGGATCTCGCCATGGGTCCAGTCCTCGGCGCGGGTATTGCTCTGAAAATGGATGCCCTTGCCTTCGTCGAGCGCGACCGAAACGGCGGTTTTCTTCAGCGACCAGGAGACGAGGCGGTTATACACATCCTCGATCTCGTTATCGACCACCAGGATCTTGTATTTGCCGCTCTCATCAATGCTGTCGAGATTCTTGAAGGTGATCGCGTGGCCGCCATTCGACTGATACCAGGTCACCCGAGCGATGTGATTGCCGACGATGGTCAGGTAGTCCGACCCGCCCAGCCCCGAGATGCCAGAGCCCGGAATGTCGTGGATATCATTGTCGATGATCTCGATATGATGGGTGCCACTGTTGATATTGATGCCATTGCCATTCCAGAAACCCGGCTTCTCGGCCCCGAGCTCGCCCAGCGGCGTGTCGATCTCGAGCGGGATCCCGTTCTCGTCGAGCGGCCATTCATGCAAGGAGCCATCGGGCAGGCGATAGATGAACTGCGCCGCCTTGGCATCGGCGAAGGCTTCGTCGGCAACGATGCCTTCGATCTCGAAACCCTCGACGCGCACATAGCTCGAATTGCTGATCCGAACGCCGCTCAGACCGTCGAATTTCAGGGTGACCGCCTCGCCCGGATAGGCGGCGAAGGTGATCCAAGCATCTTCATCGCCGTGAAGGTCATTTATCCTGAGTGCTGCCTCGACGCCGCTCTTCCAGATATAGTCACCCTCATGGCTCAGATCGCGCGCACCCGCCTCGACATAACTGGCGTTGGTATAGGTTCCGGAGCGGTAGTAAACGGTATCGCCTGCAACGAGATGCTTGGAGGCCTCATCGGCGCTCGCCCAGGGATTGCCGATTGAGCCATCGCCGGTTTCATCCGAGCCGGTCGTGGCGATGTAGTAGACGTTTCCGACATTGGCTTGCGCCTGTCCCCGCTCCGTCGCCAGTTGAAGGGCCTCGGCGATCTTTTCCTGTCTCTGGGTGCTGACCATTATCCCCTCCCTCCTGGTGCGATTCTTTGCGCGGACCTAACCGGACCGAGCCCGACGCGCAAAGGTGAAACCGCGCCGCACCGAACTGTTCGGAGCAAAAGTGCCCATTGGTCAACACTTGGTTATGGGGACAAACATGCGTCCCGTCGGGTTTTCTCTTCGGGATTGTCACGCAACTGTTATTAAAGGTTCACCCATTTCGGGAAGGCGACAGATTAACCTTTACGGCGGGAGAGAGGGGATTCGTACGGTGTGCTGAGCCGCCTCTCGCTATTATTGGGAGAGGGTTTATCCATGGCTTCGCTGATCATTTCCGAATACGTCGAAGGATCGAGCAACAACAAGGCGCTCGAGCTCTACAACGCCACCGACAGCGTCATTGACCTGAGCACCTACACGATCGGCCGGATCTCGAATGGCGGCACCGATGTCGAGGCGATCATCTCCCTGTCGGGCACGCTGAACCCGGGCGAGACCTTCGTCATCGCCAACCCGTCCTCGGACGCCGCGATCCTCGCCGTTGCCGACCTGACGAGCGCCAACCTCACGCATAATGGCGACGATCACCTGCTGCTGCTGACCGGCGGCACCACGATCGCCGGCGGCGCGACCATCGTCGACATGATCGGCACCCCCGACACCGGCGCAGGCTTTGTGGACCCGGGCACCCAATGGGCAAATGGCGGCAACTCGACGCTCGACATGACGCTGCGCCGCGCTGCGACGGTGACCGATGGCAGCAGCGACGGCTTTGCCGCCGATCTGAGCAAGCTCGCCAGCGACTGGGTCAGCTATGCGACCGACACGTTCGACGGGCTCGGCAGCCACACCGTCGCCGCCGCCGGCCCGGTGCTCAACAGCACCCAAGGCACCAGCTACGCCACCATTCAGGAAGCGGTCGATGCCGCCAATGACGGCGACACCATCCAGCTCGCCGATGACACCACCTTCCGCGAACAGGTGATCATTGATGGCGTCACCGGCCTGACCATCCAGGGCGGCACCAACAGCGTGATCGAAATGGTCGACGCGCCGGCCTTCACCAATGGCACGGTCGGCGATGACCGCTCGCGCGCAGCGGTTGTCACCGTGCTCAACAGCACCGATGTCACGATCAGCGATGTCACGATCGACGGCCGCGGCCTCGCCAACGCCATGAGCGGCGGCACCAATGCCGATTTCGAGGGCATCTATTACGGCGACAGCTCGGGCGCCATCGACACCGTCACCGTCACCGGCATTCGCGATCCGTATCAGGGCGACGGCACCGTCAGCGGCAACCAGCGCGGCCAGGGCATCGTGCTCGACAACACCGATGGCGCGGCGCGCACCGTGACGGTGACCGACGCGACCGTGCTGGACTTCCAGAAGAACGGGATCCGCGCCGAAGGCGCCGGGCTCGACGCCCAGATCAGCAACAGCACCGTCACCGGCGCCGGGTTCCTGCCCTCGGCCTCGGCCATCGCGCAGAACGGGATCGTGTTCATTGACGCCGCCGGCGGCAGCGTCACCGGCAGCACGATCGAGGAGATCGGCTATCAGCGCGGCGATTACCTGACCGCCGGTGTGCTGATCTATGGCGCGGCCGACGATATCGAGGTCACCGGCAACACCTTTACCGGGGCGACCGACAGCAATGGCGACACCCAACCGACCAGCCATTTCGCGGTCTGGGTCATCGGGCCGTCGGATAACGTCGTCGTAACCGACAACAGCGTGGACGCGCTGACCTTCGGCATGGCCTTCCAATCGGGCTTTGATGGCGCGACCATCGCCAACAACACCTTCACCAATATGTTCGCAGCGCTAACCAATGTCACCAATGGCCAGACCTGGAGCGGCGACAATTACGAGATCTATGCCAACAACAACACCGAGGGTCTGGACTTCACCGGCTCGGATGGCATCGACTACGTCATCGGCTCTTCGTATGATGACACCATCACCGGCGTTGGCGGCGATGACATCGTGGACGCTGGCGACGGCACCGATACCGCCGTCTTCTCGGGCAACGCCGCCGACTATACCGTCACCGAAAACGCCGATGGCTCGGTCAGCGTCACCGATAATGTCGGCAGCGATGGCTCCGACCTGCTCTTCAACGTCGAGACTCTCGAATTCGCCGACAGCACCACGTCGCTGACCGCCGGTGTGACCAATGACACGACCGGCGTTAAATACGAGACCATTCAGGAAGCAATGTCCGCTGCCTCGAGCGGCGACAGCATCTCGGTCGATGAGACGAAATACGACGCTGTCGAAGGCATCGTGGTGCGCGCCAATAACGTGACCCTCGAACTCGACGCACCCGACACCGTCTCCGCGATCACGGTTGCCACGGGCGCGACCACCTTCACCCATACCGGCTCGGCCGATGTCTATGTCCGGGCCGCAACCGGCGACAAGATGATCACCACCGGATCGGGCGATGACATCCTGGTCAGCGCAACCGGCGCCTCGACGCTCAATGGCGGCGAAGGCAACAACCATTTCGATGGCGGCGATGATGGCGCGCTCGACAGCTATATCGGCGGCTCGGGCGACGATACCTATGTGATCGCCGATGGCGAAGGCTCGCTCAACATCACCGATACCGGCGGCTATGACCGGGTCGTGGTGAAGGACGAGATCGGCACCAACCTGATCATGGAGGCCGGCCTGGCGCTCGAATATGTGCAGGGCTCGGATGGCGGCGCGGATGAGATCGATGCAACCGATGCCGGCGTCGCGGTGACCCTGCTCGGGCGCGGTGGTGACGATACCCTGATCGGCGGTGCCGGTAACGATCTGCTGCGCGGTGATGCGGGTGCCGATACCATCATCGGCGGAGCCGGAGCCGACCGCCTGTTTGGCGGTGCGGGCGCGGATACCTTTGCCTTCGATATCGGCGACGGTGCCGACCGCCTGTTTGATTTCGAGGATGGCGTGGACATGATCGAGATGACCGGTGTCACCTTCGACGACCTGCTCATCACCGATCGCGGCACCGCCCATATCTGGATCTATAATGGCGAAGGCGATGTGCTGCGGCTGATCAACGGCGCCAATGAGGGCATCACCCTCACCGCCGATGACTTCCAGTTCATCTCGGCCTGATCAAAGCACCAAACCGCGCTGGTGGCGCATTCTCTCGCCACCAACGCGCATGATGGGGGCCGCCTTTTTCAGCATTGGCGGCTCCTGCGCATCAGGCGCTCATGCCAGATCACGGTCCTGCCAGATCACTTTCATGCAGCCGCCCCCTCATTCAGGATCGCGCGGCGCACCCGCTTAGCGCCCGGATGCAATCAGGCGATCAAGCAGACGGATCACCTCAACCGACGCGCTTTCGACAATCCCCATCAGCCGGAACGCCTCATGACGATCCCCGCGCATGAAGGCTTCGGCCGCCGCAACCCCGGCGCTGTGCACAACACGGTGCGGATGCTCGAGCGCTTTGAAATCGGCCAGATCGCCGTAAAGCTCGGCCCCCGAGGCCGCATACCACTTACCCAAGCGGCAGGAATGGTGCGAGGAGAGCTCGCCCGGATCCAGATTGAGGCGACCGGCGAACATATCGGCCAGCCTCTTCTTCCAGATGACATGATCCGCCTTGGCCAGATGCAGCACCTTCGCCGGCAGATCCAGCTTTGCGTAGCGGGCCATATCTTCGGAAACAACGCTCAGCGCCGTATCATTGGCGGCGATCAGCTCCTGAGTGCTGTTCAGGCAGGTTTCAACGCCGCCGCAAATCGCCGTCACCTTGTCCGCAGCGCTCTGGGTGACGGTCGCCTGCTCGCCGAGCGCATCGGCGCTATCGACCATATCGCCCTCGATCTGCCCGCAGCCCTGAGCGATCAAGCGCATCCGCTGATTGATATCTTGAACCGCGGTGGCTCCGATCTCGACCGCCTCGACCGCGCGGCTGAGCCCCCCAGCGATCGATGAGACCTCCTCACGCAGCGCCGACATGCGCTGGCGCGCCATGTCGGTCGCCTTGGCCGTCTGCTCGGAGAGGGACTTGACCTCCTGCGCCACGATCGAGAAACCGCGCCCGGCCGCCCCGGCTCGCGCCGCCTCGATCGAGGCATTGACCGCCAGCATCGAGGTCTGCTGGGCGACATTGGCGATGGTTTCAACGATCTGGTCGATATGATGGGTCGCGGTCTGCAAACCATTGACCCGGTCAAAGGCCGCCCCGACCGCCGCGCCGGAGGCGCTCATCCCCTGCACGGCTGCGGCGGCATGCTCTTGCCCCTCCCGCGTGCGGGCGGTCATTTCCTGCGTGAGATCGCGGACATGGCGCACCGATTCATTGGTTTGCTGGATGGAGGTCGCGATCTCCTCCATGCCAACGGCAATTTCCTGCGCCGCGAGATTGAGATCTTCGGTGTTGATGAGCAGATTGGCGCAAGACAGGCCGGTCTGATTGGCCCCGATGGCGAAGGTCACGCAATGCTCGAGCCCGGTCTGGCTATCGGCGGCGCAGCGCGCGATCAGCGCTCTTGCGGCGCGGCTGAGCGGGTCATCGCCCTCGATCCGAACCGAGAAGTTACCGTTCGCGGCGGCTTCCAGCGCGCGGGCAATCTCGGCTTGCTCTTCTTGACGGGCAGTCGTGACAACGGCCCCCGACACTGGAGCGGGGTTTGAAAGGGCGTGAAGCTGCATTTGGGCCTCTGGTTTTCGTTCGCTGCCTCGCAGTGTAGCGGGGGATGCTGAAAAATTTCTTGCCAGAACACCGCCGCCTAAAACTTATGCAAAGGATAATACTTAGCAAAAAGCAGTCAATTGCGTTGTATACCCATCAATATATTGCGAAAACCCCTTCCAATCACGCAAATATATCGGGACGATTACTAGTTATACACATTTTGACCCTAGGTTTCATCTTGCAAGCGCAAAGCAATAATCCGGCTTGCGAACGAGGAGCGACATGGCAGACTTATTTATTTCCGTTTACGTGAACGGATCTGGCTATGACAAAGCCATCCAGATCTACAACCCCACAGACGAGCCGATCGACCTGAGCGACTATTACCTGTCGCGCGTCGTCAATGGCGGTAGCAATGCCGAAGCCTTTGCGCCGCTCAGTGGCATCATCACCGCCGGGGACAGCTTCACAATCGTGCATCCAAGCGCCTCGAACGCGCTGATGGACTATGCCGATGCGGTGAGCACCAAGATGAACTTCACCGGGGATGATCATGTCATCCTGATGAAGGACTCCCCCTATATCGGTAGCGGCCAGATCGTTGACCTGTTCGGCACCATGACCGAAACCGGCTTGCTCAATGATCCGGGCCTGGCCTGGGTCAGCGGCGAAATCTCGACCGCTGAGCGCATCCTGGTGCGCAACAAGAGCCAGACCGAGGGCGATATTGACGGGTTCGGCGCGGATAATGCCGATCTCGGCGCTCAATGGACCCGTTACGAGGAGGAAGACTTTGCCGCGCTGGATCTTTTTGTGCCGCCGGTCAAGGGGGTAGAGAACGAGACGACGCTTATCGCCTATCCAACCCTCGATCGGGCCTTGCATGAGGCTGCGGACGGCGATGTTCTGACCGTAACCGGCAGCGGGAATTTCTCGCTGGAGGGGCCGCATGTGGTGCGCGCCGACGGGCTGACTTTCAACGCCACAAAGGCGAGCGTGTTCAACGCCTTCACCGTTGCGACCGGCGCCAACAGCTTTACCGCCAATGGCGATATGGACCTGCATGTTCGGGCCACCAATGGCGACAAGTCGATCAAGACCGATGCTGGTGATGATACTCTCGTCGGCACCAATGGGATCGCGGTTCTTGATGGTGGTGAGGGCGATAATTACTTCGATGGCGGCGATGACGGCTTGCTCGATATCTATATCGCGGGCAGCGGCAATGATCGCTTCATGCTTGCCGATGGCGAAGGGTCCGATCAGATCACCGATACCGGCGGCGATGATTTTGCGACCGTCAAGGATGAGGTCGGCACGCGCATCATCATGGATGCGGCGCTGACCATCGAGCGCGTGCTCGGCTCGCATGGCGGCGATGATGTGATTGATGCGTCTGAAGCCAGTGGCTCGGTTCGGATCTATGGCCGCGATGGCGATGATGCGCTGACGGGCTCAGCCTATAATGACTACCTGATCGCCGGGCGCGGATATGATCGCCTGGAGGGCGGCGCGGGCAATGATCGCCTCTATGGCTCTGATGGCGAGGAAACCTATGTCTTCGCGGCGTCGGGAGATGGGGATGACTGGGTGGTGGGGTTTACCGATGGGGAAGACCGCATTCAGATCGGCTCTGACAATGCGGTCTCCTTTGAGGATCTGACCATCGTGGAGCGCGGTGCGCATCTCTATGTCTATTACGGCGAAGGCGACCTGATCCGGATGACCGGTGCCAATGCCAATGGGGTGATCCTGACCGAGGCTGACTTTACCTTTGGGTAACCTGACAAGGAGGGCTTGAGCCTTTGGTGGCCAAGATCGGCGCCAGACGCTATTGAGGGGATAAAGGGGCTGGTTTGCCATGGCGCAAACCGGCCCTTTGCGGCTCTTGCCGTATGAGCGCAGGCAGCCGATCTTCTGTTGCGCAGCAATATCGAGGGCCCCCTTCTTGAGTAAACGCGGCTATCATCACGGCGATCTGCGCAATGCTTTGATCGAAGCCGCCCGCAGCCTGATTGCGGAAAACGGACCGTCGGGCTTTTCGGTGGCCGAGGCTGCGCGCAAGGCCGGGGTATCGCCCGCAGCGCCCTATCGGCATTTCAAGGACCGCGATGCCCTGATCAGCGCAGTCGCTATTGAAGGCTTCAACGCGTTTGCCGATGCGCTTGAGACCGCCTGGTCGGGGGCGGATCTGACGCCGCTCCGGGCGCTCGATGCGCTGGGGGCCGCTTATCTCGAATTTGCCGCGCGTGAGCCCGCCTATTTCGTTGCCATGTTCGGCACGCCAACCCTGCTCGAACAGGATGCGGCGCTTTGCCGGGCGGCGGACCGCGCCTTTGCCGTTCTGACCCGCGCCGTCGAGCTGGTCGCCGCGCCGCTCCCCCCGAGCCAGCGGCCGCCGGTCCTGATGATGGCGCATCATTTCTGGGCGCTGGCCCATGGCACGGCGGTTCTGTTCGGTGACGGGGCAGCACAAAACGGCCGCGCGCCCATCGCTGCGACGGAATTGCTCGAGTCGGGCGTTGCTCTTTATCTTAGGGGCGTCGGCATCCTGCCGGACCTCGACTGAGCACGGCGGCGGCGCAAGGGGCCGACCATATCCGGTACGCGCACTGCTTCGATCCCCCCGAACGGGACCATTTTAATTCGCCCCCTCCCCTTGCGAAGCGCGGTGTGGGCGCCATCTATGTAAATGTGAATAACATTCACATCACCGAAAACCCGGAGGAACGACATGCAATGGCTTAGGCAGGCCGAAGAGTGGCTTGACGGTTACGGCCGGCCCGGATGGATCACAGCGATGGTGCTGGGATTCGTGATCGCGGGCCCGTTCGGGCTGATCTTGCTGGGATACATGATCTGGAGTGGAAAAATGGGATGTATGAGTAAACGCAATGGCTGTGGTTGGTCGCGCCGCAAGCCCCGCAGCAGCGGCAACACTGCCTTCGACACCTATCGCGAGGAGACCTTGCGACGCCTGGAAGAAGAACAGGAAGCCTTCACCAGCTATCTGGATCGGCTGCGCCGGGCCAAGGATCAGGCCGAGTTCGACCAGTTCCGCGCCGAGCACAGCCGCAATCAGGGCAATCCTGAGCCGGCATAAACGCCGCGCAACAACCGCGCTCTGCACCGCAAGAGCGCGGCTTGTTTGCCTTCCCCCTCCTTGTTTGCCTTCCCCCTCAAGGCGTGTTACCTGATGCGTTAACCATATCGCAATCAGCTTCGGAGCGAACCGGAGCACCCTTGAGGCAGGGGCAAGCATGAAAACGACCAGCAAGGCGGCCTTTGCAGGTGCCGCACCCAAACGCGTCCTCGGCAGCGTTTTTCTCAGCATGCTGATTTGCGCGCCCTTTGTCGCTCAGGCCCAGCAAACGCCGGACAATGAGCGGATGGACACAGCCGAACGCGACCGCCAGAGCAAGGCCATCGCCGCCGCCGCCTCTTTTGCCGCCGATCCCAATATCGCCGTGACCCTGGCCGATGAGAACGATCTCTACGCCTTCGAGGGTGAAGACCGCTGGTATACGCGTGGCGGGGCAATCAAGGTGCTGCTGCCGCGTGCGCAAACCAGCGCATGGCTGCCCAAGGTCACCTATGGCGCGCAGCGCCTGGAACTGAGCTTGGGTCAGCAGATCTTCACCCCGACCGATCTCGATGCACCGAACGCTGTCGCCGATGATCGGCCCTATGGCGGCTATCTCTATCTGGGCGGAGAAATCATTGCCTTGTCGCCCGATGGCTCGCTGTTCGGGGTCTCGACCCTGACGGAGGATCGGCTCGGCATGCGGCTCGGCGTGATCGGCGGCTCGCTCTCTTTGGGGGAGTTCACCCAGGATACTTCGCACACCCTCTTCCACGGCCAGACAGCGCAGGGATGGGATCAGGGGCTGGAGAATGAGCCAGCGCTGACCCTTACCGGCGCGCGTAGCTATCGGGTCTTTGGCGAGATGGCCGGGCTCGATACCGAGCTGCGCCCCCATGGCAGCTTCGCCCTTGGCAATGTCGATACCCATGCCGCCGCCGGGGTGAGCGTGAGCATTGGCGATCAACTGCATACCGCGCTGGCACCGAGCAGCGGCAACCTGGTGCCGACCCAGACCCAGAGCGGCCGGGTGCAGGGCTGGGGCTGGTCGTTCAGCGCCGGGCTCGAGGGGCGTGCGGTCGGCTATAATGCGTTCATCGATGGCAATCTTCTCGCCGATGGTCCGAATGCGGCGATCGATATCGAACGCGAACCGCTGGTCGGCGACGCCTGGGCCAGCCTTGCCTTTTACACCGATCGGCTGCGCCTCACCTATGCCTACACGGTCCGGACCGAGGAGTTCGACACACAGACGCGCCCGCAAGCCTTTGGCAGTATCAATCTGGGCTTTCGTTTCTGAGCAAAGCGTGTTGGCGCGGCGCCCCAAGGCTGCTATCGCCTGCGCATGAGCACACCAGATCTTGCCCCCGCCGATTTCTCGGACGATCAGAAATCCGCCATCGCGATGCTATGCAGCGCGGTGGATGAGGCTGGCATCGATCTGGTTTCCATGTCCTCGACCTTCATCGAGACCGAAGGCAAGGCCCCGGTCTATGCGGTGCTGGGCAAGGCTGGCAGCGGCAAGACCCATCTGCTCGCCTGGTTCGTCGAGCAGTTGAAAGAGGCTGGCGGGCATCTGATCCTGCCCGATCAGGAAACCCGCAAGAAGCGCAAGGAGAGCCCCGCCTTCGCCGTAGTCGCCCCGACCAACAAGGCAGCCTCGGTCCTGCGCGCGCGCGGGGTGGCGGCGACCACGATCCACCGTATCATTTACTCGCCAGTCTATGATCCCGATTACGAAAAGCTGGTCAAATGGCTGACCGATCCCGAGCGCGAGAAGCGGCCCGAAGAAATCGAGGGCGTGACCGAAGACATGCTCGACCGCGCCCTCGCCTTCTTTCAGATGACAAAATCAGCCCCAGCGGCGCTGGCCTCGGTCGGGCTGCGCGGCTCGGAATTCATCACCGGCTGGCAGCGGCGCGATGAGGCACTGTCGATCGGGCTGGTGGATGAAGCCTCGATGCTCGATGAGGCCCAGCTCGACGATCTGCGCGAGATTTTCGGCGTCGTGGTGCTGTTCGGCGATCCGGCCCAGCTCGCTCCGGTCGGCAATGGCGGCAAGATGGTGTTCGACAGCCTGCCAACCCAGAACCAACGGGTGCTCAGCCGCGTCCACCGGCAAGCGGCGGATAATCCGATCATCGATCTGGCCTATGCGCTGCAAGACGATATCAGTTTCGAGGCGTTCGAAAACAAGATCCGCGAGGTCGCGGCGCGCGATCCTCGGGTGGAGCTTGGCAGCCGGGTTGATTGCGATCTGATGGCGCGCTCGCCGGTGCTGGTCTGGCGTAACGCGACGCGGATCCGACTGATCCACGCCTTTCGCGGCGCTCATGGCCTCGCCGCCGAGGAGCTGGCCCCTGGCGAGCCGCTGATCTGCGATGGGCTCGAGCTGCCGATGAAACAGCGCAACAAGCGCATCGATCTCGAACAGGCCGGGCTGGTGAAGGGGGCGCAGGCCTTCTGGCGCGGGCATGGCAAGAAGCCGGGCTTTGCCAAGCTCTATATTGCCGGGATCGAGCAGCCGAAGATCAACGCCGCCGCCATCATCCAGATCGAGCAACCCGATAGCGAGGATCCGATCATTCCAACCGCGGCGCGAATGGGCGCGGTCTTTGTGCATGGCGCGGCCTGTACCATCCATAAGAGCCAGGGCAGCCAATGGCCCACGGTTCAGGTATTCGCGCCGGACCTGTTCGCCGCCGCCCGGGCCGGACGCTCCGAGGATGGGGTGCCGCTCTGGCGCCGCCTCGCCTATGTCGCCATCACCAGGGCCGAGGAAAAGCTGATCTGGGCCACCCGCTACGCGATCAGCCGGCCCAAACAATCGCTCTCGGCCGAGGATCTGGAAGCAGGACCGTTGCTATGACCGCACCAGCCTTGCGCCTCGTCGGCGCGCAGGTGCTCGGCCCGGATGGCCTGAGCGAGAGCCCGCTTTGCCTGGGGCAAAGCCAGATCCTGGAGGGGGCAGCGCACGCGCGAGAGATCGACCTGTCCGGCTACTGGATCCTGCCCGGGATCGTTGATCTGCATGGCGATGGTTTCGAGCGGCATATGGCACCGCGGCGCGGGGCGGCGGTGGACAAGATCCGCGCGCTGCAAACGGTCGAGGCGGAGCTGGCCGCCAGTGGCATCACCACGGCCTGGCTGGCGCAGTTCTTCTCCTGGGAAGGCGGGATGCGCGGCCCGGATTTCGCCGAAGATCTCGCCGCGGCGCTGGAGGCTTATCAGCATCAGGCGCTGCTCGATCTGCGCTTTCAGTTGCGGCTGGAGACGCATATGCTCGAGGACCTGCCCCGGGCCGAAGCGCTGATCGCCCGACACCGCGTCGGCTATGTGGTGCTCAACGATCATCTGCCCCATGAGGCACTGGCCAAGGGCAAGAGACCGCCCCGGCTCACCGGCGCCGCGCTCAAGGGCGGGCGCTCCCCCGAAGCGCATCTGGCGCTCTTGCAGCAGCTTGCGGCCAATGCGCCGAAGGTGCCTCAAGCGCTGGCCGGGCTTTGCGCGCGGTTGCAGCAAGCCGGGGTGGTGATCGGCTCGCATGATGATCCGAGCGGCGAGATACGCGCCGGTTTTGCGGCAATGGGCGCGCGGATCAGCGAGTTTCCAACCAGTTTGCAGGCCGCGATGGCGGCGCGCGATGCCGGGACGCCGGTGATCATGGGCGCGCCGAATGTGGTGCGCGGCGGCTCGCATGACGGCCGGGTCTCCGCCCGCGAGGTGATCGCCGCCGGGGCCTGCGATGCGCTGGTGTCCGATTATCACTATCCCAGCATCGCCCATGCCGCCCTGATGCTGGCGCGGGAGGGCGTGTTGCCGATCGAGCAGGCCTGGGCGCTGGTCGCGGCCAAACCGGCACGGATCCTGGGCCTGGAGGATCGCGGCTGGCTGCTCCCCGGAACCCGCGCCGACGCCCTCATCTGCGCCCCCGAAACGGGGCGCATCTTCGGCACGCTCGCCGCTGGCCGCTGGAGCTTCTTGCAAGCACCGTTGGCCGAGCGCTTCATGTAACGCGAAAGGGCGGCCCCGGTTTCCCGTGAGCCGCCCACCCTCGCGCGTCGATCTGGCCCTGTGCGTTACAGGATCAGATCGCCATCATTCACCAGAGTGGTGACATCCTTGCTGGTTGCATCCCCTTCGAAGCTGAATGCATCGACGAAATCGCTGCCCTGACCATCGGCATTGATCTGCACAGTGACGGTCGAGCCCGAGCTGACAAGGCGGACGAAATTGATCGCCGGGCCAGTACCGGTGATCACGCTGGAGATATCGAGCGCATCACCCTCGGCGGTGTTGAAATCGGCGATATGCGAGCCCGCTCCGTCGCCGGTGAAGACGAACAGATCGGAGCCCGAGCCGCCCTCAACATCATCGGCACCATCGCCAAAGCCCAGCGTGTCGTCGCCCTCGTCGCCGAAGAGGCGATCATCGCCCTGCCCGCCGATGAGGATGTCATTGCCGGCCCGGCCCTTCAGCTTGTCGTTTCCACCTTCGCCGAACAGGGTGTCATTGCCGTCATCGCCTTCGGCATTGTCGCTCCCGGCACCGCCGACCAGAATGTCATCACCATCGCGGCCGCGCAGCGTGTCATCGCCGCCGACAGCGAACAGCATGTCATTGCCGCTCTTGCCATCGAGCTTCTCAGAGCTTTCGGTGCCGACGATCAGATCATCGACCCCGTCCGATCCGACCAGACCACTGATCGCATCAGCCGGATCATAGGTCGGGATGCTTGGCAGGCCGGTGCCGCCCGGATTGTCGAGCTCGGTGGTGAAGTTCAGCACCGTCTTGTCGGCAATCCCCGCGAACGGATTGCCCGCCCCATCTGTGAAGGCGCCATTGCTGATCTCGACATAATAGGCGGTGCCCGGATCGAGATCGGCGACCGGGTTGATGGTCACGGTATCGCCCGAGACGCTCACCGAGGCGCTCGGCACGCTCAGGGTTTCGACGGCACTGTCATCTGCCACGAGGCGGATGACCACCGATCCGGTGCCCTCGGCGATCGGCTCATCGAAGGTGAGCGTGATATTGGCATCCGCCGCAACATCTGTCGCATCATCGACCGGCGAGGTGCTGACCAGGCTCGGGGCGATGATATCGGTGGCCTCGGTGGTGAAGTTGAGCGCCGCCGGGTCGCTGATCCCGCCAAAAGCGTTGCCCGCCAGATCGGTGAAGGCGCCGGCATCGACGGTGACGTAATAGCCGGTCGAGAAGGCCAGCGGATCCGTCGGGTCGATGGTCACCGAGCTCCCGGACACGCTCACCTGCGCCGAGGCGACATCGATTGCCTCAACCAGCGCGCCAGCCTGCGTGAACACCGAGATCGTGCCCGCGCCCTTGGCCACTGGCTCGTCGAAGCTCAGCTCGATATTGGCGGCGATCGCGATATCGGCGGCGTCATCCGCCGGGATCGAGCTGATCAGGCTTGGTGCCGTCACATCGCCGGTCCCTTCGATGGCGAAATCATAGACCGCTTCATCGGCGTCATTGCTGAACACCTGGACGGTCGCGCTGCGGGTCCCGGTCGCGCTCGGGCTGAAGGTCACCGTGAAGCTGGCCGAGCTGCCAGCCGGGATGGTGCCGCTGCTGAAACCACTGACGACGAAATCAGCCTGCGCATCGCCGGTGATGACGATGGAGGTGATCTCGAGCGGTGCGGTGCCAGAATTCTCGATGCTGTAGCTTTGCTGAGCGGTATTGCCCGCCGCCACCGAGCCATAGATCGTCCCGTCGCCCGCATCGGGGGTGGTATCGCCATCGACGATCTCGGTCGGGGTTGCCCCGCCTTCGATCGCGATTTCTGGCACCGGCGTTACCGGCCCTGCGCTTTCGATCTTCAGGTTATCGAAGGCAAATTCCTCATCCCCGCCATCCGCATGGGCCGCGATGATGATGTCGAGCGTGTTGGCCTCGGGAATGTCGAAGCTGAACGTGGTCAGCGTGTTCGACAGGGTCTGGCTCGAGGAGCCGGAGGTCGACACGAAATCCCGGATATCCACATCGCCATTGCCATCGAGATCGATAAGCTCAGCCGCAGCGGCGGTTTCCGAGCCGATGAAGCTGGGGTTTTCCACCAGCGCCAGCGGCTCATTGGCAATGTCGCCATTATTATCGGCCGAGCGGAACAGCAGCCCGACTTGCCAGGTGCCGCCGCCATCGGTCGAGTAGAAGACGCCGACATAATCGCGATCATCAAAGGCATTGGCGCCCAGACCATTGGTGTTGCCGGTGCCAAAATCGCCCGAGAATGTCAGGCTGCCCACGCCGGCGGTGTTGATCTGATTGAAGCGGATCCATTCCAGATCGGTCGGGTTCTCACCATCGAGATCCTCACCCGCCCAGAAATAACTGTCGGTGATGCCCTGATAGCCCGCATCGTTCTTGGTATCGATATCGCTGCCATCGGTGCGCACGAAGTAGTCGTCATCCAGATCGGTAAAGGTCGAGGAGACCGTATACCGCGTGCCCAGACCGTCGGTCTCGAAGCTTTCCTCGAACAAGGGGCCGACCGGCTGGCTGCCGGTGGTGAAGTTGAAGGCCGCCGGATCGCTGATCCCGGTAAAGGCATTCCCCGCGCCATCGGTGAAGGCATCGGTGTCGATCAGCACGTGATAGGCGGTATCGAAGGCCAGATCGCTCGGCAGCGTTACCGTGACTGTGCCGCCTTCGATGCCGACATTGGCGCCCGCTGCCGGAAGAGCCGCGATTTCGGCCCCGGTGAGGGTGTCGATGATCCGGACCGAACCGGTGCTGGCAATGACAGCCTCATCGAAGGTCAGCGACAGCGCCGTGTTGAAGGCCACGCCCGATGCATCATCGACCGGGCTGGTTGCCAACAAGAGCGGTGCCGTGACATCGCCGGTACCCTGGATCGCGAAATCGTAGACGGCCTCATCGGCATCATCGCTCAGGATCTCGATCGACGCGCTGCGCAGACCGGTTGCTCCGGGGGTGAAGGTGACGGTGAAGGTCTCACTGGCACCGGCAGCGATTGTGCCGCTGGTAAAGCCGGTGACCGCGAAATCGCCCGCATCGACGCCGGTGATGCTCAGAGCCGACACATTGAGCGCCGCCGTGCCATCATTGCGGATCGTGTAGGTCTGGACCGAGCCGCCGACCAGGCCGGTTGAGCCGAAATCGGTGCCATCCGCCAGATCCGGCACCGCATCGCCATCGACAATCTCGGTCAAGCCGTCGCTGCCCAGCAGCGTGATTTCCGGGACCGGGATGACCGGCCCGTTGCTGGTGATGCGCAAGCTGTCAAAGGCGAATTCTTCGTCACCGCCATCCATATGCGAGGCAATGATGATATCGACCGTATCGGCCTCGGGAATGGTGAAGCTGAATTCCTGAAGCGTGTTGCTCAGCACCTGATCGCTGTCGCCGAAATTGGTGACGTGGCGGCGAATATCGGCATCGCCATCGCCATCGAGATCGCGCAGGGCGTCGCTGACCTCGGCCTCGGTGCCGACGAAACTCGGCGTGGAGACCAGGGCGAAGGGCTGATTGCCACTACCATCAATGGCCCGGAACAGCAGGCCGACCTGATAGGTGCTGCCGCCATCGGTCGAATAGAGGACCGCGAGATAGTCACGGTCATCATAGGCCGAAGCATCGACGCCATTGGTATTGCCGACACCGAACAGGCCGGTGAAGGTCATCTCGCCAGCGCCGACCGTGTTCACCTGGCTGAATTGCATCCATTCGACATCGGTCGGGTTCTCGCCATCGAGATCCTCTCCGGCCCAGAAATAGGTGCCTTCCTTGCCCAGATACCCGGCATCGTTCTTGGTATCGATATCCGAGCCATCGGTGCGGGTGAAATAATCGTCATCGAGATCGGTAAAGGTGCTCGATACCGTGTAGCGCGAGCCCAGACCGTCGGTCTCGAAGGTCTCTTCAAACAGCGGGCCAACCGGCTGGGCGGCCGTGGTGAAATTGAGCAGCGTCGGGTCGGTGAAACCGGCAAAGGCGTTTCCGGCCAGATCCTGCACGGCATTCGCATCGACGGTGATGTAATAGTCCGTCGAGAAGCCCAGATTGTTGACCGGGTCGACGGTGACCGTGGTCCCGTCAAAGAACACCCGACCAGAAGTCGCCCGCAGCGCCTCGATCACTGAGCCATCGGCGGCATGGACATAGATGAACCCGCCTTCAGCCGCCTGCATTTCGGTGTCGAAGGTCAGGACGATATCGGCGCTGATCGTCACATCCACCGCATCATCGAGCGGCGCGGTGCTGACCAGCGTCGGCGCGCTCAGCTTGCCATTCGCCTGGATGGCAAAGTCGTACAGCGCCTCATCGCCGTCATTGCTGATGATCTCGATACCGGCGGTCGCCAGCCCATCCGCCGACGGGGTGAAGGTGACCGTGAAGGTCTGGCTCGTGCCCGGCGCAATCACACCGGTGGTGAAGCCGGTGACGGCAAAATCGCTCGCCGCTGCGCCGGTCACGCCGATCGAGGTGATAGACAGATCGCCGAGCCCGTCATTGCTGATCGTATAGGTCTGGCTGCTGCCCGCGACCCCGACCAGACCGAAATCGGTGCCATCGGTGAGGTCCGGGGTCACATCGCCATCGACGATGCTCAGTGCAGTGAGCCCGCCCAGCACGTCGATCTCCGCCGGCAAGGCGCCGGTGGTGAAGCTGAGCGAGGTGGTATCGGTAATCCCGGCGAACGGGTTGCCGGCCAGATCGGTGAAGGCGGTCGCATCGACCTGCACATAGAACCCGCTCGACTGCGCAAGATCCGCGACCGGATCCACCGTCACAACCGCGCCATTGATGCTGACGGAAGCGCTGTTGGCGGCAATCGTCTCCACCAGCGTGTCATCAGCGGCATTGTAGATCGCGATCGCGCCGGTTCCGGCTGCGACATTCTCCGAGAAGGTCAGGGTGATATTCGAGGTGATCGCCACATCGACCGCATCATCGAGCGGCTCGGTGCTCAGCAGGGTCGGCGCGGTCACATCGCCGGTGCCCTGGATCGCGAAATCATAGAGCGCCTCATCGGCATCATCGCTCACGATCTCGATGCTCGCGCTGCGCAAGCCCTCGGCAGCGGGGGTGAAGGTGACGGTGAAGGTCTCGGACCCGCCAGCCGCGATTACCCCGCTGGTGAAACCGGCAATCACGAAATCACCCGCATCCGTACCGCTCGCAACCACAGAAGTGATCGAGAGATCGGCGGTGCCGTCATTGCTGATCGTGTAGGTCTGCACCGCGCCCGCGGCAGTGACGGTGCCAAACTCGGTACCATCGGCCAGACCCGGCGTCACATCACCATCGACAATCGACAGGCTCGGCGTACCGCCCAGCACATCGATCTCCGGCAGTTGCGCCAGCGTGATATCGAAGCCCGAAGCCCAAAGGCTCGGATCGAAGGCGGTGCCATCACTGCTCGTCCAGTTCGCTGCATCATGGATCGTGGACAAGGTGGTATCGCGGCCAACCAGCGTGGTCGGGCCGGAGTAATAAGCGTTGTTCACTTCCGGATCGATCGAGAGCGCGGTCAGGCCCTCGACCAGCCCCGGCGGCACTTCGCTGTCGCTATTGCCGATATCCATGATCAGCGCCGCCAGATAATTCGGGCTCGCCGCGCTGCCCTGATAGGCGATGATCTGATCGCCGCTGGTCGAGAAGTTGATCACATCGCCCGAGACCGTGCCCAGATCGACGACCTGATCGCCGCCCGAGGTCCGGGAGAAGGTGACGACCGTGTTGGCGGTGATCCCCGGCGAGGTCCAGGTGAGGGTGCTCTCATCATTGTCGAGCACGCCGCCGGTTACGCCGCTATCGGTGAACTTGATGGTCTGGCCTGCGGGGATATCGACCAGCGAGACGAACCCGAAGGCATCGCGGCCCGGATCGGTATCGTCCGAATTGTAGCCGATAAAGGCGATATCGCCAGCGGTGTAGCTGATCGCCTCGAATACGGTGAAGTTAAGATCCGCCGGATCGGTGAGACCGCCAAAGGCATTGCCCGCCGCATCGGTCACCGCGTCACTCTCGACGATCACATGATAGGCGGCATTGCCGGCCAGATCCGCGGTCGGGTCGATGGTGACGGTGGTACCGTTGAAGGTCACGCTCGCCGCAACATCCTGACCACTCGCCGTATCGACGAGCCGGATACTGCCAGTGCCTGCCTGTACCGCTTCGTCGAAAGTCAGCACGATATCGGCAGTGCCGTCAAAGGCCGCCTCATCATCGAGCGGACTGGTCGAGATCAGGCTCGGCGCGATGACATCGGTGCCCATGATCGTGTAGGCGCTGGTTTGCCAGCTCGCCGGATCAATGAAGCTGTCACTGCTCGTCCAGTTGGCCGGATCATTGATCGCGGCCAGCGCTTCGCTGGTCGAGGTGAAGAAGGTCGAGCCGGAATAGTAGCCATTATCGACTTCCGGATCGAGCGCGAGGGCATGGGTGCCTTCGGTCAGGCCGGTCGGAACCAGCGAGCCCTTGGTGGCGTCGCTCTCCAGCCCGAAGGCACCGTTCATGTTGATCGCGGCAATGAAGCTCGGCGCGGCTTCGGTGCCGGTATAGGCCAGAACCTGATCGCCCGAGGTCGAAAACGCCAGGCGTGAGCCGCCGGTCACGGTGCCGGCGCTGACATTGATAGTGGCGCCATCGCGATCGACGGTGACCACGGTACCGGCGGCAATCCCGGTCGAGGTCCAGGTGAAGGCATCTTCGCTGCCGACAAAGCTCGAGCCATCCCAGCCATTATCGGTGAAGTTGATTTCGGCACCGGCGGGGATGTCCTCCACCGCGACAAAGGCGAAGCCATCGGTGATCGTATCGTCATCCGAGCTATAGGCGACAAAGGCAATCGCGCCCGGTGCCAACGGACCGGCAGCGGCCGAGACGCTGAAATTCAGCGTCGTGGTGTCGGTGATCCCGGCAAAGAAATTGCCCGACAGATCCTGCACCGCATCGGTCTCGACCAGAACGTAATAGCCCTCGCCCTCGATCAGATCCGCATCCGGATTGATCGTAACGCTCGAGCCGTTGAAGCTGACAGAGGCGGAGATGACGCTGTCATCCGAGGCCAGGCGCAGCTCGATATTGCCAGTGCCAGCCTGCACCGCTTCGCTGAAGGTCAGGACGATATCACCCGCCGCCGGGGCCAGGGTGAAATCATCGGCCGGGCTGGAGCTCGCCAGGGTCGGCGCGATCGTATCCGGTCCGGTATAGTCGGCGGCGGTGAAATCCTGCCGGAAGCCATAGAGCGGCTGATCGAGATCACCGTTCAGCCCATCGCCCGGATTGTCGATATTGATCACATCCTGCGCGCTGCTATCGGTCGTATTGGTGTTCGAATAGGCAAATACGACCGAACCATCGCCATCCAGCGCCCGCCCGAGCGTGAAGATCAGCGTGTTGCCGGAGATCTGGACATTGGTGACCGGGATCGGGTCTTCCTCGAAATCCCGGCCATCGCCGTCATCGGTGCTCTCATCAAAGACGGTGAGATATTTCTCCGGGTTCGGCCCCAGATCCAGATCGCTGATCGAAAAGCCCGAAGGGAAGCTCAAAGTCAGCGTGACGGTCGCCACATCGGCGGTGTCATCGCTCGACAAGGCGACATTGGTCACCCGCGGGCCGCTTTCACCATCGGCGATGAAGGCAGCCATCCGCTCAACCAGGATATGATAGCTCTCGCCGGTCGGGTGCACGCTGTCTTCGCGCTCGAGATCGTAGGACTCGGTGGCGATGACAATATTCGACTCTTCGGCCGCCAGCTCTTCCTGGATGGTCTTGACATCGTCGATGCCGTTATCCTGGCCATTGCGCCCGCCAATATGCTGGATATAGGCGGTCGGCGTCACGGATTGCGCCGAGAACTGGCTCGAATAGGTGTCCAGCGTGTAATTGATGATCTCGTTGAGGGTGTATTTCACCCCGTTCTTGTAGAGCGCCTCGATATCATTATCGGCGCTGGTTCCCTCGTCATTGGCGTCGAGATCCGGATCATCCGCCTCGCCCTGTGCCCAGGTCACGCCGATCAGCTCGGCATCCGTCAGCCCGGAGACGGCATCATCGATCTCGGGCTTGACGAAATTGGTCATCAGCCCGCCATCGAAGCTGCCGGTGCCATCGCCCACCGCATTGATCGAGCCGGATGCATCGCTGTTGAAGAAATTGTCGCCGCTGCTGCCCCCCAGCACGGCCTTGCCGCCAGAGGCTGCCCGAACGATCACGATGTCCTCATAGGCCGCGCCGTAGCGCTCCTTGAGTTCAATCGCCAGACGATCGGCGCCCAGCAGATTGTTGAGCGTCACCGTGCCGTCGCCATTATCGGAAACGGTCGTGTCGCCATCGGCAATCCGGTTGGCCAAATCGTACCCGGTCAGGCTCGACAGTTCCGCGATCGACAAGGTGGTTACAACACCGTCGATCGCGCTATGTGCGGAGCCGCTATCCTGGAACCAATCACCCATCAGGGATTGGCCCGACACAATCACAACACCTGTACTCACTGGCGTACTCCCCCCTTCAACAGAGAAGGTAAAAGCTCCGCCCCCACCACTTTCGTCTATCGCGTTGCCATACATATCAAGGACCGCGCCAGTTTCGAGCACGACGCGCACGTCCTCGCCTTCCGGCAGCGGATTCGACGGGGTGAGTGTGATCTGTGAACCACTTAATGTGACAGAAGTGCCCCCCGCATCCGGATCGAAACTTTCGATCAAGGATCCGGCGGCGGTTTCGAGCCGGATATTGCCGGTTCCGGCAACAATCGGCTCATCAAAGGTCAGGGTGATTGCCGCATTCGCGTCGATATCGACTGCGCCATCAGCGGGTGACGTAGCGGAAAGGGACGGTGCAGTGAAATCACCGGTCCCAACGATGTCAAAATCATACAGCGACTCGTCCCCATCGTCGCTCTCGACGATCACCTGCGCATTGCGGGCACCATCGGCGCTTGGGGTGAAGCTGACATCGAAACTCGCGCTCCCGCCCGCGGCAATGACCGAGGATGTGAGCCCGCTGATGGAGAAATCCGCGGCATCAGCACCGCCAAGGCGCAGATCGCTGATCATCAGATCCACCGACCCGGTATTGCGAATCGTAAAGCTCTGCGTGACCGCTTGCGCCGCGGTGGTGCCAAAATCGGTGCCTTCCGCCTCTGACGGAGTGGTATCGCCATCAAGGATGCTGGTCGGGGTCGCCCCCCCTTGCACATCAATCTCGGGCGCGGCGACACCATCGAGGCTCACCGCCGAGACCCAATTGCTCAGCGCGACCGCATTCGCATCATCCGAGCTCCAATTGGCCGGGTCATTGAGTGCGGCCAGCGCTTCAGCCTGCGATGCGAAGCTGGTGGTGCCGGTATAGTAGGCGTTATCCACCTCGGGAACGATGCCCAGCGCATGCAGGCCAAGCGTCAGTCCCGTGGGCAATTCAGAGCCGCGCGACGTTTCTGTCCCGATGAATTCTGTGCCGAACTGATTGCCATCGGGGCTGCCATCGCCATCGGCATCGGCGTCGTTCATGTTCAGCGCCGCGATGAAGACCGGTGACGCGGTCGGGCCGACATAGGCCAGCACCTGATCGCCCGCCGCGCTCAGATCCAGCATCCGATCATCCGCATCGACCGACCCGGTCGAAACAGCGATGCTGCTGCCATCCGCGTTCAGGCTCTCGAAGGTTACCACCGTCCCCGCGGCGATGCCCGGCGAGGACCAGGTGATCGTGCGCTCGCCCGAGAGCAGGTCGCCATTGGCCAGGGTACCGTTCTCGGTGAACTTGATCCGCGTGCCCGCCGGGATCTCGACCAATGCGACGAAGCCAAAGGCATCGCCCAGATTGCTCCCGGAGGGACTGTCGGAGTTATAGCCGATAAAGGCGATATCTCCCGGATCGATATCCGGAACCACCGAATCATTGACGGTGATCTTGAATGTCTCCTGCGCAAAGGCCGAGCTCGCCTCGGTCGCGCGCACGGTGACATTGTAGCTGCCAAAATCATTGCTGCCCGGATCGGCCGCGAAGCTTTGGGTTGCCGGATCGAAAACCAGCCAGGAGGGCAGCGGGCTGCCATCGGCCAGCGTTGCGGTCAGGGTCAGGGCATCGCCATCCGCATCGAAGAAGGTGCCAGCGATCGAGAAGTCCATATCCGCGCCGGTATCGATCTCGAGATCGGCAATGGCGACGGCGACAACAGGCTGCGCGGGCTCAAAAGCGCCATTGGCAAAATTCGCCCCATAGGACTGGACGAAATAGTCGATGAAGGTGTCATAGGCAGCGTTGTTGTCTTCATAATCGATGCTGCCAGCGGCGATTGCGTTCGTGTACTCGGCTGCCAGGGTCGCCGCCGCGGCATCGCCATCTGCCTCAAGGACCGAAGCGCGCCATTCATATTGCGCCTCGAACTCGGCAACGCTGTTCGCGGTGTAGAAGGTATTGGCCTCGATCAGGTCGTCGATGTCGTAGGTGTCGCGGACGTTATAGCCGATATCCCCGCCGGTGAGCTGCACCCAGGTGCTGTAGGAGGTCGTATAGTAATGGTCCTCCCCCTGATCATCGGTCTGCTTGAAGACATTCGGGTTCGGTTGGCTGGCAAGCGCATCGAGCGTGGCCGGGTCGACATAGCCCTCACCACTGGTCGTGCGGAACGGGAACATGCGGCGGTTGGTGCCGAGCTCGTAGAAACGCGCCCAGGTATTGGTCGAGATATCGACACCGTTGAGCCAGTTGATCGCGTCCTCGACCTCATCGAGATAGCTCGAACTGCCAAGCTCCATCGAGATAGAGAGCAGCGAGCGGGCAGCGGTTGACGTCGCGAGCGCCGAATAGGCCGCTGGCTCGAAGCTGCGACCGGCATCGATAGTGACGGTACCGGCATCCATATCGGTATAATCGTAGGATTGGGCCCAGCCCGCTTGCGTGCTGCCTTGGGTCGCCAGCAGGAAATTACCAAAATCCTGCATCGCGTCGAGATAACGCTGCTCGCCCGTGGCCTGATGCAGGAAATCGAGCGTGTAGACGATGCTGATCGAGAAACTGTCGTTCAGGTCGTAATTGTTGCGGTAATCGTCTTCATCGAGGGTTTCAGCGGAGAAGGGAGTGCCATCGAAATAGGATTGCCGGAAACCGCCATGATCGGCCTGACGCTCGAGCAAGCTATCGACGGCCAGCGTGTAGGCCGCGTCGATCCAGCCATAATCGGCATGATCGGTCGGCAAGGCTGCGCGCACCGCCGCGAGGAAACGGATATTTTGCTGGGTGTTGTCATCATCGAGCGTTGACCAGGTATTGTCGCGCGGGTCGAGCTCGGCGACCCCGGTCGTGTCGATGGCGTTCTGGTACTCGAAAGGGTTTTGCGTGCCGTCAAAGCCGGTCAGGAGCGCCGTGTAGTTCCAGCCGCCACTGGGATCATCGGCCACGCTATCGGTCTTCGTGGATTGCCCGGCCACGATCAGCTTTGCCGTATTGATCGCTACATCCAGCATCTCATTGTAAGAGAGCGCCATGCCATCCCCCGTGCGTTTCGAAATCCCAATCTCCGCGAGCGTCAAGATTACCAAGATCGCCGTTGCATTTCGAGACGATGACGCGGCGCACAACGAGACAGGTTGATATTTCGTAAAATTCGGGTCGGCATGACGCATTTTAGCCGCAGCCGAATCGCGTCAGGCATGCGCTTGCAGCGCTCCCCGGTCAGGAGAAATTCAAATCAGCGTCATTGTTTGCGAAAAATTGTCTCAGCGGCGGGATTTGCCTATGCAAATGACCGATAATCTGCCGAATCAAGGCAGTCTCGACAGCTCCGACACGCCTTTCAGCGCGATCGCGATTTCCCCTGTGGCGCGAACGCTTTGGGGGCGGCTCATACACACGCAACACGCCGCCCCCAGACACTGCCTCGTGGGAAGAAGGAGAGAACCAACGAAGCAGTGCAGTTGCAGCAAAATCCTTGCCAGAGGACGACCAGACCGGCAGAGCCGGGAAGACAGAAACAGCGCTGCGAAAGCTGCTCCATTTCAAGACAGGGATCGAAGATGACCGACAGCCTCACCCTCCCCCCGATTGCGAGCCAGGAAGCACTGGACTTCTTGCGCCGCCGCCGCTCTGTGCCCGCCAAGACGCTGACCGCGCCCGGCCCTGATCGGGCGATCCTCGATGATCTTCTCACCATTGCCCTGCGCGTGCCCGATCATGGCAAGCTCGCCCCCTGGCGCCTCGTGGTGTTGCAGGGTGAGGCCAAGGACCGGCTGGCCGAACAGGTGCGCGCGCGCGGCACCTATCTGGGGCTGGACGAAAGCGATCTGGTCAAGGGAGAGAAGACCGTCACCGACGGGCCCGTGGTGGTCTGTGTGATCTCCAGCCCGCGCCCGAGCGAGAAGATCTCGGCGCATGAACAGGAGCTCTCAGCGGCCTGCGTTTGCTTTGCGATGGTCCAGGCTGCCCTTGCCCATGGCTTTGGCGCGAACTGGCTGACCGGCTGGGTCGCGACGGATCGCCTGCTGGCCGAAGACGCCTTCGCTCTCAAGGCCCATGAGAGCATCACCGGCCTCATCCATATCGGCACCGCACGCATCGCCCCGGCCGAGCGCGAAAGACCGGATCTGGGCAGCCTCGTCGAGTATCGCGATTGAAAAACGGAAAAGCGGCCCTGCACTCAAGCAAGGCCGCTCCGAAATTCTCAAATTTTGCGCAGCACGATCAGCTACTGACGGTCGTTTCTTTCGGCTTTTTCGCATCCGAATACGGGCAGGCACTTGCTGCGCCCACGGCGCCGAGAACGAATACCAGCGTGAAAAGAGCTGCAGTCACTTTGCGCATGGAATCACCTCCTTCTTGTTGCACCTGGGAAAAGGGTAGCTCAGAAGTTGCGAACGGCAAGCGTCTTTTTGCATTGCAGGCAAATAAATTGCCCACGACCATCGGGAATTTGTTTGCAATGCTCAGTTGCCCCGTCCGCCAACGGGTGGTTCCTTGAAGCTGTCCGGGAACAGGAAGCTGAAATCCTCCAGGCTGAAAACCTCGAAGAAAAGCAAACCGTTGATGATCGCCCAGGGGATCAGGGTGATCAGCGACGCCCAGAGCAGCTTGCGCTTGATCGAAATGCGGGCGGGGGCACTGGCGGGCGTGCCCGGCTCGATCGAACCGGCCTCACCCTGGCTTTGCACCCCGCGCGGCAAGATAAGCAGCAGCACGATCCACCACATCACCGCATAAAGAACGATACTGCCAACCACCGACCAGGCATGCATGGGCGCTGTTCCTTATGCCTGCTCGAGCTCGATCAGCGTGCCGTTGAAATCCTTGGGATGCAGGAACAGCACCGGCTTGCCATGCGCGCCGATCTTCGGCTCGCCACTGCCCAGCACCCGCGCGCCCTGATCCTTCAGCTTGTCCCGCGCGGCGAGGATGTCATCAACCTCGTAGCAGATATGATGGATGCCGCCCGAGGGGTTCTTGTCGAGGAAACCCTGGATCGGCGAGTTCTCACCCAGCGGGTAGAGCAGTTCGATCTTGGTATTGGGCAGCTCGATGAAGACGACGGTGACGCCGTGATCGGGCTCGTCCTGCGGCGCACCTACCGTGGCGCCAAGCGTTTCACGATACTGCGCGGCGCTCGCTTCCAGATCGGGTACGGCGATGGCAACGTGATTGAGGCGTCCGATCATGAGACCTGTCCTTTGCTAAAGGCGCGGCAAGGCGCGCGGAGCTGATGAAATCAGGCTCGGTTCTAGCGCATCCCGGCTGACAGGCAAGAGCACGAGCGCCGCATGGCGCGCAATCGATCTGCCGGAGCGCCCGACGAAAAAGGGCCGGCTCTGAGCGCCGGCCCTGATCCATTCTTCGCCGAGGTCGTCCCGGCAAGCCGCTTAGCGTTTTGCGCTCGCGCGGGCTTTTGCCCGGGCTTTCTCGATCTCGATACTGTCCTGACGCGCACGCCAGACCGCATAGGCCGCAATCAGCGCGCAGAAGACGAGCACGGAGCCATAGACGATGATCGCGTTCATGACCTCGCCCATAAGCCCTTGCCCCAAAAGAGCTTGGCTCAACAGGTTTTGGCTCATCAAACCGTGACCAAGGACCATTTCCTGAATCTGCATCATCCTTGCCTCCTCATGCCTTTGGGCGCCTCATGCATCTGGCACCCTCGCGATCTCGGCGTCTTTGCTAATTTGGCCTGCCTCACATCAGAGGATCCCGCCGCCGCTTTGAGCGGATATGTGGTGCGCGGCGGCGTTTTTGCCAAGACAGCCACTCTGCCAAGACATCGGCTCTGCCAAGACATCGGCTCTGCCAAGACATCGGCTCTGCCAAGAGCTCGACGACCACGCCGCCGCGTTGGGTCATGACCTAATCCTCTCGCTCCGGATCATCCTCGCTCTGCATCGCGTTAAGCAGCCGCCGCCCGATAATATGCACGACGATGCTGACCACCATCGCTATGATCATAGCCAGAAACTGGGCCAAAGTAACGAATTTTCCCTCGAATATCGGGCGGACGATACCGAAGATCAGCAGGCCGATCGCGACCGCATTGATATAGCTCGAAGTCAGTTTGAGCTTCTCATTATGGATCGTCGTGCGCCGTTTGATATCCATGCAAGCCCCCGCTTTGGCCTCCTATGCTCCTTTCCCTATCGCGATCCGCCGCGCTTCGCCAAGCTTCACGAAAAAGTAAACCTATTTGTTGACTGTTGTCGCGGCCGAGCCTAGCCTCTGAGGAAGATTTGACCTGAGAGGAAGCCCAGAACCATGACGCGCAATTTTTTGACCGTGCTGATCGGCACCACCAAAGGGGTCTTCTTGCTTGATGGCGGGAGCGGGCGCAGCGGCTGGCAGGTGAAGGGGCCGCTTTGCGATGGCTGGCCGATCAATCACGTCATCGGTGATCCTGAAACCGGCACCATCTGGGCCGGGGGCGGTGGCGATTGGCACGGGGCCGGGATCTGGTGCTCGCGCGATGGCGGCGAGAGCTGGACCCTGGCCAAGCTCACGACCGGGCAAATGGATGAATGGGCGTCCAAGGATCCCGGTTTCGCCGAAATGATCGGATGGCAGGATCAGCCCGCCCCTTTCGGCAAGGATTTCTCGCAAATCTGGTCACTGAGCCACGCGCATGGGCGGATCTATGCGGGAACCAAGCCGGCCCAGTTACTGGTCAGCGAGGATGACGGCGCGCATTGGGAGATTGTTCAGGCGCTGGCCGAGCACCCCTCGCGCGAAAGCTGGAACGCGGGCGGCGCGGGGCTCGTGCTGCACACGATCGTCCCCTCGCCGCTCGATCCGGAGAAGCTGTGGATCGGCATCTCCGCCGCTGGCGTCTTCGCGACCGAGGATGGCGGGAAAAGCTGGGAACGGCGCAACCGGCTCGGCAATGCCCAAAGCTGCACCGAGCACAGCCATCCCGCTGCCCCGCGCGATGGCGAGCTTGGCCATTGCGTGCACAACATGATGCGCGCCGATGGCACCCCGGACCTGCTGTATCAGCAAAACCATCATGGCGTCTGGCGCTCAAGCGATGGCGGGCGCAACTGGGATGATTGTACCCCGGGCCTGCCCTCGACATTCGGATTTCCGATCCGGGTGCATCCGCGTGATCCACAGACGATCTGGACGCTGCCGCTCAATTCCGACATGGACGGGCGTTTTCCCCCAAACGCCTCCGCAGCGGTCTGGCGCTCGCGCGATGGCGGCGAGAGCTGGCAGGCGATGCGCAACGGCCTGCCGCAAGAAGCGTGCTTTTTCACCGTGCTGCGCCAGGCGATGGGCGGGGATCGGCGCGATCAGGCCGGGATCTATTTTGGCACCAATAGTGGCTCGGTCTTCGCCAGCCTTGACGAGGGCGAGAGCTGGCAGGAAATCGCCCGGCATCTGCCCACGATCCTCTCGGTCGAGATCCTCGACCGGCAAGAGAGCTAATCTCCTGCCCTCATAAGCACCCTGCCCTCAAGAGGACCCTTGCCTCATAAGCACCTGGCCTCAAGGGGCCCGGACCTCACGAGCATCTTGGCCTCAGGCGACGGCGCGCGCAGCCGTCAGCCAGGCGCGCACCTGCTCCAGCATCGCCCCCAGATCGAGCGGCTTGCTCAGATGGCCGTTCATCCCGGCCGCCTCGCAGGCATCAAGATCGTCCTGCATGGCGCTCGCGGTCAGGGCGATGATCGGCAAGCGCGATGCGGGCCCGTCCAGAGCGCGGATCTGGCGACAAGCGCCGATCCCGTCGAGCACCGGCATGCGCATATCCATGAGGATCAGGCGCGGCGGCTGCGCCCGCACGAAGTCGACGGCTTCTTGCCCGTTGCAAACCGATGCGGCGCTGATCCCGGCCGCTTGCAAGGCGGTGAGAACAAGGCGCCGGTTGAGCTCCTGATCGTCGACCACCAGCACTTCTACATCGCGCCTCGGCACGGCCGGGCTGTCAAAGCGCGGCTCTGCGCCTGCCAACGCCTCGAGGCTGCGATCAAGCGCTTCCTCGCGGGCTTCTTCGCGGGCTTCTTGGCTGGACTCAAGCGCGAAATCGCGCGCTTCGTGGTTAGTTTCGAGCGCGCGAGCGCGCGCTTCCTCGCCACCCCCTATTGAAGCGGCAACAGCAGCACCGGCATCCGCCGCCCCGCCACTTTGGGGCGGCAGGACCACCTGCGCAATCGCGCGCAGGCTCGCCGCCTTGGGCAGATCGCAATCAGCGCCAAAGCTTGGCCCATCGGCCAGAGCACCGCTCCCCGGATGCGAAAGGCCATGCGGGTCGAACCCCGTCAGCCGCACCAGTTTGCCGTTCCAGCGCGTGGGCAGCGCCGCTTGCCAGGCCGCCCTGGTGGGCACATTGGCAAAGCACCACGCATCGAGGAGCACGAGATCGAAGTCTCTGCCCCCCTCTGCCGATGCACGAATGGCCGCAAGACCCGCAGCGCTGGTCGCACAGACCGTAACCTCGGCGCCGAAACTTTCGAACTGCAAGCGCAGGCTGCGGCGGGAGAGGCGATCAGGATCGACAATCAATACCCGCCGATCACTCAGGTTGCCCCCGAGCGCAGCACGCAAGCGCATGCAGGCCCCATCGACGCGCTGGAAGGGCAGGGTCATCGTGAACACGCTGCCGCGCCCGACCTCGCTCTCCACCCCGATCTGCCCGCCCATCAACGCGCAGATCTCCTGACAGATCGCCAGCCCCAGGCCAGTGCCCTGATGCCGACGGCGCGCCGAGCCGTCCACCTGCGTAAACCGCTCGAAGATCTCATGCAGCTTGTCCGCCGGGATGCCAATACCGGTATCGCGCACCTGGATCCGCACCCATTCGGTCTCCGACGTCTCTGAGGAGCGGCGCAGGCGGTGAACCTCGATGCACACCCCGCCGGCATCGGTGAACTTGATCGCATTGCCAAGCAGGTTGAGCAGCAGCTTGCGCAGGCAGACACTGTCGCCGATCAGCTCTTCGGGCAGGTCCGGATCGATATAGGCGCTCAGGACCAGCCGTTTCTCCTGTGCCTTGGCCGCCATCAGCGTGAGAACACCGGACACCGATTCCTCGATCTCAAACTCGCTCTCATGCAATTCGAGCGAGCCTGCCTCGACCTTGCTCAGATCCAGAATGTCGTTCACCAGCTCCAGCAAGCCTTCGCCAGAGCTGCGGATCGTCTCGGTATAATCGCGCTGATTGTTGTCGAGATCGGTAGACAGGAGCAGATTGGCAAAGCCCATCACGCCATTGAGCGGCGTGCGCAATTCGTGGCTCATGACGGCCAGAAAGTCGCGCTTGACCTGCTCAGAGCGCAAGGCCCGGTCACGCTCCCGGATCAGGGCGTGATGCTGCTCGATGACCGAGCGCGCCATTGGGCGAAAGATCAACAGAGTGCTCAGCAGCACGATCACCGCGCTAAAGCCGGTGCCAAACAGCAGGATGGTCATGGCGACCTGCCCGCTGCCGCGGCTCTGCCGCGCCATCACCGCCGAGAGCTGGGCATAGCCCGGTTGCACCACCGCGATATTGAGCCCGGAGGTCAGATCAATCGCGGCATCGAGCATCTGCGTATCAATCTGCGCGCTGGTCACAATCGGCAGCATCGCCGCCACCTGCTGATCGACGGCATCGGCCAGGCCGAGAAATTCGATCTTGCTGGTTCTTCCGGGATCCGCGAGCCAGATCTGCTCGAGGCTTTCGGGCATCAATCCCTTCTCGAGCCCGAAGCGCGCCTCGACCTCATCAAGATCGAGCGACAGACGGCGCGCGACCTCGCTCCAATCAAGCGTGACAGCCCGCCGCGCGTGCTCGCCCTGATGGAGGGCATAGACCACGGCAACCACATCGCGCAGGGCGATTTGCAGGCTGAGCCGGTCCACCAGCACCGGATCGGAGGCCGACAAGCGCGCATAGGCCATCGCCGTATGCAAGCGCTTGGTGCTCTCCATCAGGCGATAGAAGGCACCGAAATAGTTCGACTGTCGCTCCAGGCGGTCAAGCTCCCACCAGCCGGTAAACGCCGCGCTGAGCAAGGAGAGCAGGATCAGCACCGTCGCCCCCCAATAACGGCGGCGAAGAAAGGCGCGAGTGACGGTGCGCTGCATGATGGCTCGACCCTCTATAGGCGGCATAACATTGCCGTTTAGGGTGTCAGACGAAGGTGAAATCGCGCTTAATTGGGGGAATTTGGCCGCTTGAGCGGGTCCGAACCGCAATCTGAATTGACAAAGTGAGCCAGTTTTGTCACGAGAACCGCGATGGGGGCTGGCGGATGCACATTTTCGCAAGGCGAAACTGGCAGACCGTTGGGGAGGACTGAAATCCCGGCGCAAGGTCGCGCAGGGAACGAGAATGCAGATTGAAGATTTGCACAGAAACGAAATTCCGAAACGAAATCCACAGAACCGCATTCCCGGTGCAATAACCAAGGTGGCCATGACCTTTGCCGAACTCGGGCTCGACCCGAAAGTCCTGCAAGCTGTAACCGAGGCCGGTTACGAGAACCCCACGCCAATTCAGGAGCAGGCAATCCCGCATGCCCTACAGGGCCGGGACGTGCTCGGCATCGCGCAGACCGGGACCGGGAAAACCGCCTCCTTCACGCTGCCGATGATCTCCATTCTGGCGCAGGGCCGCGCCCGGGCGCGCATGCCGCGCTCGCTGATCCTGGCGCCGACGCGTGAACTGGCCGCGCAGGTCGCCGAGAATTTCGAGATCTACGGCAAGCACCTGAACCTGTCGATGGCCCTGCTGATCGGCGGCGTTTCCTTCAACGAACAGGACCGCCTGATCGATCGCGGTGTGGATGTCCTGATCGCCACCCCCGGTCGCCTGATTGATCATTTCGAGCGCGGCAAGCTCATGCTGACCGGCATCGAAATCATGGTCGTTGATGAAGCCGACCGGATGCTGGATATGGGCTTTGTCGACGATCTCGAGCGGATCTTCCGCCTCACGCCCTTTACCCGCCAGACGCTGTTTTTCTCGGCCACCATGCCGCCGGAGATCACGCGCCTGACCGAAGAATTTCTCTCGAACCCGATCCGGATCGAGGTCGAGCGCCCGTCCTCCACGGCCGAAACCATCGAACAGCGCCTGTGCAAGGTGCCCGCGACCCGGCGCGATCAGGCCGAGCGGCTCAAGCGGCTGGCGCTGCGCGCGCTGATCAATGCCGAAGGCGACAAGCTCACCAACGGCATCATCTTTTGCAATCGCAAGCGCGACGTCGCCACGCTCTACAAGTCGCTGACCCGGCACGGCTATAATGTCGGCGCTCTGCATGGTGATCTCGAACAGCGCGTCCGGATGCAGGTGCTTGACGGGTTCAAGAACAACCAGATCACTCTCCTCGTCGCATCGGATGTCGCCGCGCGCGGTCTGGATATTCCGACCGTGAGCCATGTGTTCAATTTCGATATCCCGATCCATGCCGAGGATTATGTGCACCGGATCGGCCGCACCGGGCGCGCGGGCCGAGAGGGCACCGCGATCACGCTTTGTGTTCCGGCCGATGACAAACACCTGCACAAGGTCGAAGAGCTGATCGGCAAGTCGATCCCGGTGGTCGAGACCCCCGCCGATGCGATGCCCAAGGATGACGAAGGCGATCAGGAGCGCTCCAGCAGACGCCCCCGCCGGGACAGTGAACGCCCGGAGGAAGCCAAGGGCGAGCAGCGCGAGGCACGTCGGCGTGAGGATGATCTCTCGCGCGAAGAGCGCCGCCGCTCCCGCCGCCGTGGCGGTAATCGACGCAATCGCGACGATGAGAATGACGAGCCGGTCATCGGCATGGGCGATCACGTGCCAGCCTTTATCCTGCGTGAAGTCGTCTTCCCGTCGCGTAAAGCCAGTGACGATCAGGAAACCGCTGAGGACACCGAAGCGCTCGACGCCGCCTGATCAAGGCGCCCGCCTCGGGCACGTCCTTGCGGCTGAGAGGACGGCCCCCGAGAGGCTGATGGCTCCCGCGGAAAAGCAGCGAACTGTGTAAAAAAAAAAAGGGGGCCTTGCCCCCTTTTTCTGTATCGCGGCAATCGCGCCGCGTCTCCTAATCCTCTTCGTCGAGGCGGATCGCCATGGCGGTCACTTCGGGACGCTTGCCCCAATGCTTGGCGCAGACCCGGCGGCAGGCCACGGTTGCGGTCTCTTCGATCTGCGCGTCGGACAAGCGATCCTTGTCCGACAGACGATCGATCGCTTCATCGACAGCGTCCATGATCATCTCTTCGAGCGGCGCCGGCCAGCCCTCGCCATCCTCTGGCGCGCCGAGGCAGCGCACTTCGGGATCTGCGATCAACACCCCTTCCTCATCGAGCACAAGTGCGATCGACACATGCCCCTGCCGGGCCAGCTTCAGCCGCGCCCGCACCACGCCATCCAGCGCGCCGACAAAGGTCTCGCCGTCCAGATAGGTGCGGCCGGTCTCGATCTCCTCGACCACCACCGGCGCCTCGCCATTCACCGGCGGGCTTAGCTGGAGCATGGTGCCATTGGTCGCAACCGCGGCGGCTTCGGCGCCCCATTCCAGCGCCCGCTTGGCATGGTGGCGCAGATGCCGATGCTCACCATGCAGCGGAAGAGAGATCTGCGGCTTGAGCAGCTCATAGAGCCGCTTGATATCCTCGGACCGGCCGTGACCGGAAGTGTGGATCTGATCATCATCGGCATCCACCACCCGCACCCCGAGCGCGGAGAGCTTGTTATGGATGCGATAGACCTCGACCTCATTGCCCGGAATGGTGCGCGAGGAATAGATCACCATATCCCCCTCGCCCAAAGACACGAACGGATGCGATCCGGTCGCAACCCGCGCCAGCGCCGCACGCCCTTCGCCTTGCGAGCCGGTAAGCAGATAGAGCAGATTCTCCGACGGCAATTGCGCGGCCTGCTCATCGGAGATCGTATCGGGAAAATCCGGGATCGCCCCGGTCTCTACCGCGGTATCGATCATCCGGTTCATCGCCCGGCCCGCAATGACGATGGAGCGGCCCAGTTTGCGGCCGATCTCGGCAATGGTGCGCAGCCTGGCGACATTGGAGGCGAAGGTGGTCGCCGCGACCGCGCCTTCGCAATCGCGCATCACCCGCTCGAGCCCTTCCTTGAGTGCGCCTTCCGAGCCCGCATGCCCTTCCATCAGCACATTGGTACTGTCGCAGGCCAGGGCCAGCACGCCCTCCTTGCCGATATCTGCCAGCGCCGCTTCATCCACAGGCGGGCCGATCAGCGGCTCGGGATCGAGCTTGAAATCGCCGGTGTGAAACACCCGCCCGGCCGGGGTGTCGATGATCAACGACATCGCCCCGGGGATCGAATGGGTGATCGGAAAATAGCGGCAGGTGAACGGGCCAACCTCGATCGGGGTATGCGGCTCGACCGTCTTGACCTCCTTGCCGCCGATCCCGGCCTCGCCCAGCTTGTTCCGCGCGATCTCGGCGGTGAATTTGGTGCAGTAGATCGGCGCCTTGAGCCGCCGCCAAAGCCGGCCCAGAGCACCAACATGGTCCTCATGCGCATGGGTAATGAAGATGCCGACGAGCTTCTTGCGCTCGGCTGCGATGAAATCGATATCCGGCATCACGATGTCGATGCCCGGGCTCGAAGCCATATCGCCGAAGGTCACCCCGCAATCGACCATGATCCAGCGGCGGTTCTTGCCCTTGCCAAACCCGTACAGATACAGATTCATGCCAATCTCGCCTGCGCCGCCCAATGCGACGTAGACAAGCTCTTGCCCATCACTCATTGCCTGTCCTTTCAGTCTCCAACGTCGCTTGGTCGGCCGACGTTACGCCGATAAACTTCCACGAGCCCGCGCAGTGTCAGATCCGGATCAACATGCGCAAACAGCTCGGTGCCTTGCGCAAAGATCGGTGACAGGCCGCCGGTGCCGATGACGGTCATCTCGCGGTCGAGCTCGTTCTCGATCCGCCGGACCAGCCCTTCGATCAGGCTCACATATCCCCAGAACAGCCCGGATTGCATGCCGGGAACGGTATCCTTGCCAATCACGCGCGCCGGTTTGTCGATATCGACGCGCGGCAGTTTCGACGCAGCCTGATAGAGGGCTTCGGCGGCGATGCGCACGCCCGGCGCGATAATGCCGCCAATATAGGCGCCGCGCTCATTGACGATGTCGAAGGTCGTCGCCGTGCCGAAATCCACCACGATCAGGTTGGGTCCATATGTTTGATAGGCCGCCAGCGCATTCAGCAGCCGGTCGGCCCCGATGCCTGAAGGGTTGTCATACTCGACCGGCACGTTGATGACCACACCTGGATCGCCGATGATCAACGGCTCGCAATCGAAATAGGTGCGCCCAAGGCGACGCAAATTGAACAGGGTCTGCGGCGCGGTCGCCCCGATGATCATGCCCTCGATATCATCGAGCGCGATATTCTGGTGGATCATCAATTGTTTGAGCCAGACGAAATACTCATCGGCCGTGCGCCGGCCTTCCGTCCGGATCCGCCAGGTGGCGGCGAAGCCCGCCCCATCATGAACCGCGAACACGGTATTCGTGTTGCCAACATCAATCGCGAGCAACATGCGGGCGATCCCTTTTCAACTACTCAGTTTGGAGCCGGAAAGAAGACATCCGCCGCAGCGATCTGACGCGTCCCTGCGGTTGTGTCTAGTACAAGCGCGCCGCTCGCGTCCACCTCCTTGAACACCCCGCGGATGATCTCACGCGGCAATCGAGCCTCGATCGGCTCGCCAAGGCGGGCGGCATGGCTCATCCAGTCGCCGCGTATCGCCGCAAAGCCGCCGCCGAGCCATTGGTCGATGCGGCGATCCAGGTGAGATGCGAGCACGGTCAGGGCTTCGTCGCGCCCCAGCTCGATGCCAAGCGCTGATTTGAGCGAGGTCGGTGCGAAGGCGGCTTGCGGATCAGCGGGCGGCGCGGTGACCAGATTGATGCCGACCCCGATCGCGAGCCCATATTGCTGCGAGGATCCGAAGGCTTCGAGCAGGATACCGCAAAGCTTGCAGCCATCGAGCAAGACATCATTGGGCCATTTGAGCGCCAGCGGCGCCATCGGTGCCACATCGCGCACCAGTTCCAGGATCGCCAGCGATGTCGCGAAAGTGAGTGTCGCCGCCTCGGCCAGGCTCCGGCGCGGCTGGCCATCCTGATTGCGAAAGGCTGGGTGCCGCGTGGTGAGCAGGTAGGTGGCGGTCAGATCCCCCTCGCCGGAGATCCAGGGCCGGTTCTGGCGACCGCGACCGGTGACCTGCTGATCGGCAACGACCCAGAGGCCACCGTTCTCGCCGGCCTCATAGAGCCGGCGCGCTTCGCTATTCGTACTCGGCAGCGCCGCATAGTCGCGGCGCTGGAAGTCAGGAGCCCAGGAGCGCGCCTGCGCAATCATCAATGCCCCGGAACACCGGCATGGCCGATGATATCGAGCGATTGTGCTGCGCGCTCGGCCGCTTCAGGTGTCCCCAGACCGTTAAACGGCTCGAACGGGAAGATCGCCACCAGCATCAGCAGCGCCGCCACTGCCCAGGTCACCTTATGCTCGGCCCCGCCCAGAATGGTCAGGGGTTCACCCGCTTCGTCAAAATACATCACCTTGACGATGCGCAGGTAATAGAAGGCGCTGATCACCGAGGCGATCACCCCGGCAATGGCGAGCCAGGACAGCCCGGCATCCACCGCAGCATTGAGCACGAAATACTTGGCGAAGAAGCCCGCAAGCGGCGGAATCCCGGCCAGCGAGAACATCAGGATCGCCACGCAAGCTGCCGCAGCAGGGTGGGTGGTGCCGAGCCCTGCAAGATCGGCGATCTTCACCGCCTGCTTGCCATTACGGGTCATGGTCAGCAGGAAGGCGAACACGCCGACATTCATCGCCACATAGATCGCGAGATAGACAAGCATCGCCTGCACACCCTTCTCGCCGCCCGCGGCAAGGCCCACCAGCGCAAAGCCCATATGACCGATCGAGGAATAAGCCATCAGACGCTTGATATTGGTCTGCCCGATCCCGGCAACCGCGCCGAGGAACATGGAGGCCACCGCCAGAAAGGCGAGGATCTGTTGCCATTGATCGGTGCCAGCGCCAAAAGGCTCGACCATGGCACGGGCAAACATCGCTCCCGCCGCCACTTTCGGCGCAGTGGCGAACAGCGCCGTCACCGGCATCGGCGCGCCCTCATAGACATCCGGCGTCCACATATGGAAAGGCGCCGCCGAAATCTTGAAGGCGAAACCGGCTGCCATGAAACTCAGGCCGAACAGCAGGCCGACGCCCATTTTCTCGGTCCCGGTCACCGCCTGCGCAATCGCATCAAAGGAGGTCGAGCCGGTAAATCCATAGACCAGCGACATGCCATAGAGCAGCAGACCCGAGCTCAGCGCGCCGAGGACGAAATATTTCAGCCCGGCTTCGGTCGAGCGCACCGAGTCGCGGCGGAAAGCGGCGATGATATAGAGCGAGAGCGATTGCAGCTCGAGCCCCATATAGAGCGAGAGCAGATCATTTGCCGAAACCATCATCATCATCCCGATCACAGCGAACAGAATGATGATCGGGTATTCGAACTTCATCATGTTGTTACGGGCCAGATATTCGAGCCCGAGGATCATGATCAGCGCGGCGCTGAACAGGATCAGCACCTTGGCATAGCGGGCAAAGGCATCATCGACGAACATGCCGCCAAACGCCTCACGGGTCTCACCGCCCCCGTAGACGATCACGATCAGCCCCGTCGCGAGCAGCAGGAAGATGCTCACCGCATAGACCAGCCGCCCGGTCGTGGCTTCGGCCTGGGCATCGCCAGCAGCGCGAAACACGCCCAGAACCAGCAAGATCATCGCGCCAATGGCCAAAACGATCTCGGGCCGGACAATCGCCAGATCAGCGTATAAAGTGCTCATGTCTCGCAAACCCTCGTCTTAATGTGCCGGCGCGCTGTGCGCAGCGGTGTCCATCACGCCCTGCGCAGCGGCAACGGCACTGTCATAACCATCGAGCAGATGCTCGACCGCCGGCGCAAAGATATCCATCACCAGCCCCGGCTGCACCCCGAGCAGGAGCGTGCCGATCACCAGCGGCGCGATGATGAAGACTTCCCGCCCGTTCATATCGGTGATCTCAGCCAGTTTGGGATTGGTCATCTCTCCCAGCACCACCTGGCGATACATGTAGAGCATATAAGCCGCCGACAGGATCACGCCGGTGGTGGCGAACAGCGCCACCCAGGTGCTCGCCTGGAATGTCCCGGTGAGAGCGAGGATCTCGCCGACAAAGCCGGAAGTGCCCGGCAAGCCGACATTGGCCATCGCGAACAGGCCCATCACCGTGGCGTAGATCGGCATCCGGATCGCCAGACCGCCGTAAAAGCCGATATCGCGGGTATGCATCCGGTCATAGATCACCCCGACCAGCAAGAACAGCGCGCCGGAGATGAAGCCATGGCTGATCATCTGGAACATGGCGCCATCGACGCCCTGCTGGTTGCCTGCGAAAATCCCCATGGTCACATAGCCCATATGTGCGACCGAGGAATAGGCGATCAGCTTCTTGATATCCTCCTGCACCAGCGCCACCAGCGAAGTGTAGATGATCGCGATCACGCTGAGGGTGAAGACGAAGGTCGCCATCTGATCCGAGGCTACCGGGAACATCGGCAAAGAGAACCGCAAGAAGCCATAGCCGCCCATCTTCAGCAGCACCGCGGCCAGGATCACCGAACCGGCCGTCGGCGCTTGCACATGCGCATCGGGCAGCCAGGTATGCACCGGCCACATCGGCATCTTCACCGCGAAGCTGGCGAAGAAGGCGAGCCAGAGCAGCGTCTGCATGCCCGCAGGCAGGGTAAGCCCCAGGATCTCGATCGGGGTGGAGGAGAAAGTGTATTCCTGCAACTGCACGATATCGGAGGTGCCCGCTTCGTTGATCATCCACAGCATCGCGATCAGCATCAGCACCGAGCCAAGCAGCGTGTAGAGGAAGAACTTGAAGCTCGCGTAGATGCGATCCTTGCCGCCCCAGACCCCGATGATCAGGAACATCGGGATCAGCCCGCCCTCGAAGAACAGGTAGAACAGGATCATGTCCAGGGCCACGAACACGCCGATCATCAGCGTCTCGAGCACCAGGAAGGCGATCATGTATTCCTTGACCCGCTTGCTCACGCCCCAGCTCGCCAGGATCGTCAGCGGCATCAGGAAGGTGGTGAGCATCACGAAGGGCAGCGAAATGCCATCGACGCCAAGCTTGTATTTGAGCAGGCCGAGCCACTCGGTCTCTTCGATGAACTGATAGCCCTGCTGGGTCGGGTCGAACAGCATCAGCAGCGGGATCGAGGCGATGAAGACGACGACCGTCACCCCCAGCGCGAAGCGCTTGATCTGAAGCTGGTCGCCCTCCTCACTGTCCGAAAACAGCAGCAGCAGCGCAGCGCCCGCAAGGGGCAGGAAGGTCACGAAGGTGAGCCAGTGATATTCCGAGATAAAGGATGCATCCGACATTAGGCGCGGCCTCCGAACAAGAACCAGCTCACGATGATGATGATGCCGAGGATCATGACGCTGGCATAGCGGAACAGATACCCCGATTGCGCCCGGCGCGCGGCCTCGCTGACCGCAGGCACGGCGCCCATGGCGATGCCGTTGATGGTGCCGTCGATCACCGCGCCGTCACCGCTCTTCCACAATTGACGCCCGATCCACATCGCCGGACGAACGAACAGGAAGTCATAGAGCTCGTCGAAATACCATTTGCGTTGCAGGAATTCGTGCAGAGCCGGGTGCCGCTTGTCGAGCGCATCGGGAATACCGGGGCTGACAAGATAGAAGATCACCGCCAACACCAGACCGCTGAGCATCGCGACGAATGGCGCCACCTTGACCCAGGCGGGCACATCATGGGCGAGGTGCAGAACCTCGGCGACTTTGGTGCCGTGATCCTCATGATAGTGATGATGGAACAGGGTGCCGTTCCAGAACTCGTAAGCCTCATGGCCAACAAAGGCTTCGTAGAACACCATCCCGGCCAGCACCGCCCCCGCGCCGAGCACGAAAAGCGGGATTAGCATGACCATCGGGCTCTCATGCGCATGCTCCATCGTGTGATGATCGCCGCGATAGGTGCCAAGGAAGGTCTTGAAATAGAGCCGCCAGGAATAGAACGAGGTCATCGCCGCGGCGATCACGCCGATCCAGAAGGCATAGAGATGCCCGGCATTCTGCGAGCCATAGGCGGCCTCGATGATCATGTCCTTCGAGAGGAACCCGGCGAAACCGATATGGGTGAGCGGAATGCCAACCCCGGTGATCGCCAGCGTGCCGATCAGCATCATCAGCGAGGTAATCGGGATCACCTTGTGCAGCCCGCCATACTGGCGCATGTCCTGCTCGTGATGCATGGCATGGATCACCGAGCCAGCGCCGAGGAACAGCAGCGCCTTGAAGAAGGCATGGGTGAAGAGGTGGAACATCGCCGCCTCATAGGCGCCCACACCCGCCGCAAAGAACATGTAACCGAGCTGCGAGCAGGTCGAATAGGCGATCACCCGCTTGATGTCATATTGCACCAGGCCGATCGTGGCCGCGAAGAACGCGGTCGTCGCACCGATGATGGTCACGAACCACAGCGTGTCGGGCGCGAGCTCGAACAGCGGCGACATCCGGCAAACCAGGAAGACGCCCGCTGTCACCATGGTCGCGGCATGGATCAGCGCCGACACCGGGGTCGGCCCCTCCATCGCATCCGGCAGCCAGGTATGCAGGCCAAGCTGCGCCGACTTGCCCATCGCGCCGATGAACAGCAGGAAAGTGAGGGTGGTCAGCACATCCCAATCAGCGCCCAAAAAGCGGAAGGTCTGGCCATCGAAATGATGCGCTTGCTCGAAGATCTCGGAGAACTCGATGGTGCCGAACACCATGTAGATGCCGAAAATCCCCAGCGCGAAGCCGAAATCACCAACCCGGTTGACCACGAAAGCCTTGATCGCCGCGGCATTGGCCGAAGGCTTCTTCCACCAGAAGCCGATCAGCAGATAGGAGGCAAGGCCCACGCCCTCCCAGCCGAAGAACATCTGCAAGAGGTTATCGGCCGTCACCAGCATCAGCATGGCGAAGGTGAAGAGCGACAGATAGGCAAAGAAGCGCGGCTTGGCCGGATCCTCGGCCATATAGCCGGTCGAATAGAGATGCACGAGCGCGGAGACGGTGGTCACCACAACCAGCATGACCGCGGTCAGCATATCGACCCGCAGAGCCCATTCGGCAACGAAATCGCCCGAGGTGATCCAGTTGGCCACCGGCACGGTGCCCGCATCGCCCCCCGCCACCGAGAAGAAAGTCATCCAGCTCAGCGCCGCACACAGGAACAGGATCCCGGTGGGCAGCCATTGAGCCGCTTTCTCGCCAATGTAGCGCCAGAAGAAACCGGCGATGAAGGCGCCGAGCAGCGGCAGAAAGACAATCAGTTTCGCAATCATCGGATCAGCCTTTCATCACATTGACATCTTCCACCGCGATCGAGCCACGGTTGCGGAAGAAGCAGACCAGGATTGCGAGACCAATCGCCGCCTCGGCAGCGGCGACGGTGAGAATGAACAAGGTGAAGACCTGCCCGGTCAGATCGCCCAGATAGGATGAAAAGGCCACCATGTTGATGTTGATCGCCAGCAGCATCAGCTCGACCGACATCAGGATGATGATGACGTTCTTGCGGTTGAGAAAAATGCCGAAAATCCCGATCACGAACAGGATCGCCGCGACGGTCAGGAAATGCCCGACACCGATTTCAAGGCCCGTGGCCATGGTCAGTCCCTCGCTCTGACAGGCAGCCACATGCGGGCCGCCCCTGTTATCATTCTCATGCCCCGTCCCGGATCGAACGAGGCGCCCCGGTTCATGGTCAGTTGATCCCCTGCCCCGGCTTCACATCGACCAAGGCCACCGCTTCCTCGCGGGTACGGTGCATCTGCGCGACCACGCTCTGCTTCTTGACCCCTTCGCGGGTGCGCAGGGTCAGCACGATCGCACCGATCATCGCCACCAGCAGGATCAGCCCCGCCGCCTGGAACAGATAGGCGTAGTCGTCATAGATGATGTTGCCGAGCGCAGCGGTGTTGGTCGTTTGCGTGATCGCAGGCGCCGGATTGTCGATCAATGTGCTCACCTGCGGCGAGACCACCCAGAAGCCGACGACCAGCGCGATCTCGACAATCAGGATCAGCGCCACAAAAGCACCAAGCGGCAGATACTCGCTCATCCCCTGGCGCAGGGCGACGAAATCGACATCGAGCATCATCACCACGAACAGGAACAGCACCGCGACCGCGCCGACATAGACAATCAGCATCAGCATCGCCACGAATTCCGCGCCGAGCAGCACGAACAGGCCGGCAGAAGAGAAAAAGGCCGCGATCAACCACAGCACCGAGCGCACCGGGTTGGAAGCGATCACGACCATCAGGGCGGAGATCACCGTGATCGTCGAGAAAAGATAGAATGCCAGTACGGGCAAAACGTCAGCGGCCATGGCCCCTCTCTCTCATGCAGCGCCCAGCTTCGGTCCGATGACCTTTTGGTCAGACAACCTCGACCCGGGGGCCCTCTCATTTCCGCCGCTTTCTGGACCCGCGATACTTGCGGGTCAAGACCGGCCTTGCACAGAACGCTGCCTTGCAGCGGCGCCCGATGAACCTTGCGCGCCGCCCCTAGCGATAGGCGGCGTCGATCTCCAGATTGCGGGCGATCTCGCGCTCCCACCGATCGCCGTTTTCGAGGAGCTTGTCCTTGTTGTAGAACAGCTCCTCACGGGTCTCGGTCGCGAACTCGAAATTCGGCCCCTCGACAATCGCATCCACCGGGCAGGCTTCCTGACAGAAGCCGCAATAGATGCATTTGGTCATGTCGATGTCGTAGCGGGTGGTGCGGCGCGAGCCATCCTCGCGCACCGCGGCCTCGATGGTGATCGCCTGCGCCGGGCAAATCGCCTCGCACAGCTTGCAGGCGATGCAGCGTTCTTCGCCGCTCGGATAGCGGCGCAGCGCGTGCTCACCGCGAAAACGCGGGGAGAGCGGGCCCTTCTCATGCGGATAGTTCAGCGTCGCCTTGGGCTTGAAGAAATACTTCATCCCGAGCGCAAAGCCGCCAATGAAATCCGCGAGCAGGAAATACTGCACCGCCTTGTTCCACTTGAACCCTTTGCGCACCGCGCCGGTATTGGTGCTTGCCATAGCCATCTTGCGCGCTCCCTCAGTTCAGTGCCTGGGCTGCGGCCGTGGCCGCCCAGGGCGTGATCTCGAACACCCGCATCACCACCGCGGTCAACACGACCCAAGCCAGCGACATCGGCAGGAAGACTTTCCAGCCCAGCCGCATCAACTGGTCGTAGCGGTAACGCGGCACGATCGCCTTGACCATGGCGAAGACGAAGAACATCGCCACCATCTTGATCACCATCCACATCACCCCGTCCGGCAGGCCCGGGATCGGCGACAGCCAGCCGCCAAAGAACAGGATCGAGGTCATCGCGCACATCAGCACGATGTTCATGTACTCGCCGATCATGAACAGCAGATAGGGGGTGGAGCTATACTCGACCTGATAACCGGCGACGAGCTCGGATTCAGCTTCGGGCAGATCGAAGGGCGGCCGGTTGGTCTCGGCCAGGGCCGAGACGAAGAACAGCACCAGCATCGGCAGATGCGGCAGCCAGTACCAGGAGAACAGGCCATAGGCCCCGTCCTGCGCGCGCACGATATCGCTGAGGTTCAGCGAGCCGACGCTCAGCAGGATCGACACCAGAATGAAGCCGATCGAGACCTCATAGGACACCATCTGCGCCGCCGAGCGCAAACCGCCCAGGAACGGGTATTTCGAGTTCGACGCCCAGCCGCCCAGGATTACCCCAAGCACACCGAGCGAGGACATCGCCAGCACATAGAGAATGCCGACATTGAGATCAGCAATCACCCAGCCTTCGGCAAACGGGATCGCCGCCCAGCCGATCACCGCCAGCACGAACACGATCATCGGCGCCAGCAGAAACACCATCTTGTCGGCGCCCGCCGGGATCACGATCTCCTTGAGCACGAACTTGCCGAAATCGGCGAAGGACTGGAACAGACCGTAGGGACCGACCACGTTCGGGCCGCGCCGCAACTGCACCGCCGCCCATACCTTGCGGTCCATCAGCAGCAGGAAGGCGAGCGCCACCAGCAGGCAGACGGTGAGGATCAGGCATTGTGCCAGCACCCAAAGGCCCGGCAGCAAATATTCGGAGACAAAGCTGACTTCTTGCATTTCCCTTGCCTCCTATTCGGCCGCGACCGCAGCCCGCTCGGCCGCATCTTTGGAAAGCTGCGCCATCACTTGCGAGGCGCGGGCGATCGGGTTGGTCAGGTAGAAATCCTGAATGGTTGGTGCGAAAGGCGTGTCATCCATCGCCCCAGCGACCAGCGGCTGCCAGGCCGCGCGGGCCGGCATGTCCATCTCGTCCCAAAGGCGCGGATGCTCATTGGCCAATTGCGCACGCAGCTCGGCCAGCGAGTTGAACGGCAAGGTCGCGCCCAGATGCGCCGAAAGTGCCCGGATGATTGCCCAGTTCTCCTTCGCCTCGCCCGGAGCCAGCCCCGCGGACATTGCCTGTTGCGGCCGCCCTTCGAGATTGACGAAGATCCCCGGCTCCTCGGTATAGGTCGCGCCGGGCAGGATCACATCCGCGCGGTGCGCACCGGCATCGCCATGGCTGCCCTGATAGACGACGAAGGCGCCGCCCAGGCGGTTCATGTCGATCTCATCGGCGCCCAGCAGCCAGACCATCTCGACCGCGCCGGTCGCCGCACCGTCGAGGATGCTCGGCAGCGCGCGCCCGTTCTCGCCCGGCACAAAGCCGATCTCGAGCCCGCCGATCCGCGAGGCCGCGGTGTGCAGCACGCCAAAGCCGGTCCAGTCTTCCTGGATCGCACCGACATGCTCGGCCAGTTGCATCGCCGTGCCGAGGATCGCGAGACCGTCGCGGCGCGCGAGCACGCCATTGCCGAGCACCACCATCGGCCGCTTCGCGTTCTTGAGCACCGAATAAAAGCCGCTCTGATCGAAATCGGCCAGCGAGCGCGGACCGGCGCCAACATGCGCGTACTCATAAGTCAGGTCGACCGGCTGGCCGATCAGACCGACTTCCGCGCCATTGAGCCAGGCCTTGCGGATGCGGGCATTGAGCACCGGGCTCTCGAGCCGCGGATTGGTGCCGATCAGCAGGATCGCATCGGCCTCATCAATCCCGGCAATGCTCGGGTTGAACAGCGCCGCCGACGGGTTGTCGGTCGGGATCAGCGCGCCATCCTGCCGACACTCGAGGCTCTCGACGCCCTTTTGCGCCAGCAATTGCTTGAGCGCCCACATCGCCTCGACCGAGACCAGATCCCCGGCGATGGCCGCGATCTGCCCGCCCGAAAGCCCGGCCATCTTGTCCGCAATCGCGGTGAAGGCCTGCTCCCAGCTTGCCGGGGCGAGCTTGCCATCGGTGCCGCGCACATAAGGCCGATCGAGCCGCTGATTGCGCAGCCCGTCCCAGATGAAGCGGGTCTTGTCGGAGATCCACTCCTCATTCACATCGTCATTGTTACGCGGCATGATGCGCATGACTTCGCGCCCGCGCACATCAATGCGGATATTGGCGCCGAGCGCGTCCATCACATCGATGCTCTCGGTCTTTTTCAGCTCCCAGGGCCGCGCCGTGAAGGCGTAAGGGCGGCTGGTCAGCGCGCCGACCGGGCAAAGATCGATCACATTGCCCTGCATCTCTGAGGAAAGGTTGCGGTCGAGATAGGAGATGATCTCCGCATCCTCGCCGCGCCCGGTGCAGCCCATCTCCGGCACCCCGGCGACCTCGGTCATGTAGCGCACGCAGCGGGTGCACTGGATGCAGCGGGTCATCTGGGTCTTGATCAGCGGGCCGAGATTGATCTCGTCCATCGAGCGCTTGTCTTCCTCAAAGCGCGAGCAATCGCGCCCAAAGGCCAGCGCCTGATCCTGCAAATCGCATTCGCCGCCCTGATCGCAGATCGGGCAATCGAGCGGGTGGTTGATGAGCAGGAACTCCATCACCCCTTCGCGCGCCTTCTTCACCATCGGTGAGTTGGTCTTGATCTCCGGCAGCTCGCCATTGCGCCCGCCGCGCAGATCCTTCACCTGCATGTGGCACGAGGCTGCGGGCTTGGGCGGGCCCCCGACCACTTCCACCAGGCACATCCGGCAATTGCCGGCGATGGACAGGCGGTCGTGATAGCAAAAGCGCGGCACCGCGATGCCCGCCTGCTCACACGCCTGGATCAGGGCCAGATCCGGATGGACCTCGACTTCCTGGCCGTCGATGATGATTTTGCGCAAGTCGCTCATCTCTTGCCGCTCCCTTACTCTGCTGCCACCGCCGAGACCTTACCGGTCTGGCGCGCCTTGATGCGGTCTTCGATTTCGTCGCGGAAGTTGCGGATCAGCCCCTGGATCGGCCAGGCCGCCGCATCGCCGAGTGCGCAGATCGTGTGACCCTCCACCTGTTTGGTGACGTCAAGCAGGGTATCGATCTCTTCGATCTCGGCCTCACCGCGCACCAGGCGGTCCATGACCCGCATCATCCAGCCGGTGCCTTCGCGGCAGGGCGTGCACTGGCCGCAGCTCTCATGCTTGTAGAATTTCGACAAGCGCCAGATCGCCTTGATGATATCGGTGCTCTCATCCATCACGATCACTGCCGCGGTGCCAAGGCCCGAGCCCAGGCCGCGCAGGGTGTCGAAATCCATGATCAGATCGTCGCATTGCTCGGCCTTCAGGCATGGCACCGACGAGCCGCCGGGGATGATCGCCTTGAGATTGCCCCAGCCGCCGCGGATGCCGCCGCAATGGCGGTCGATCAGCTCGCGGAAGGTGATCGACATCGCTTCCTCGACCACACAAGGCCGCTCGACATGGCCCGAGATCGCGAACAGCTTGGTGCCAGCATTGTTCTCGCGCCCGAAGGATTTGAACCATTCCGCACCGCGGCGCAGGATCTCGGGTACCACCGCGATCGACTCGACATTGTTCACCGTGGTCGGGCAGCCATAGAGCCCGGCACCAGCGGGGAAGGGCGGCTTCAGACGCGGCATGCCCTTCTTGCCCTCAAGGCTTTCGATCAGCGCGGTTTCCTCGCCGCAAATATAGGCGCCTGCACCGTGATGCAGGTAGAGATCGAAATCCCAGCCCGAACCGGCGGCGTTCTTGCCGAGCAGCCCGGCATCGTAAGCCTCGTCAATGGCCACCTGAAGCGCCTGACGCTCGCGGATATATTCGCCGCGCAGATAGATATAGCAGGCATGGGCCTGCATCGCGAAACTGGCCAGCAGGCAGCCTTCGATCAGGGTATGCGGATCATGGCGCATGATCTCGCGGTCCTTGCAGGTGCCGGGCTCGGATTCGTCCGCGTTCACGACGAGATAATGCGGGCGCTCGCCGACTTCCTTGGGCATGAACGACCATTTGAGCCCGGTCGGGAAGCCCGCGCCGCCGCGACCGCGCAGCCCGCTATCCTTGACCTCCTGAATGATCGCCTCGCCGCCGCGTGCGACCAGGGCGGCCGTGCCATCCCAGCAGCCGCGCGCCCTGGCGCCCGCCAGGCTGCGGTCCTTCATTCCGTAGATATTCTGGAAAATGCGGTCGCTGTCGCTCAGCATGCTCAAGCTCCATAGCCATGTGTCTGCGTCTCGTCATCGATCTGAGCGCCGACATGTTTATTGCGTTCGCGAACCACCGAGCGATGCGCCAGCCAACCGCCGAGAAACCCCAAGATCCCGACCCCCAAAATGGTCAGGGTAATCACGAGGTTGATGGTGCTGTAGGTCCACATCTCTTGGTCGATCCGTCCTAGTTAGAATTGCCGCGCCGCGGCTTATTTCTTCGCAAGCAGGGCGCGCGCCTGAGCCACCCAGTCATCGCGGATGATCCGCCCCTTCCATCCGCCCAGATGCGCATTCACCCAAGCGACATTCTCCGGCGTCCAGCTCGCGATCTGCGCATAGCGATAGATGCCCAGATCCTTGAGCAAGGCGCCCAGTTGCGGCCCGATCCCCCGGATTTGCTCCAGATCGTCGCCGCCATCTGTCGGCCGACCCAGCAATTCCGGCCGGAACTGCGCCGGGACTGTTTCCGGCGTGTAATCGGAGGCTGTCGGCACATCCAGCGCCGGATCGAGCCGCCCCACCGTCTGCGCTCGCAACTCAGCCAGCGCCGCATTCTCGGTCACGGGCGCAACCGGCCCGCGATCGCTCTCATCTTCATTGGATCCCGGGGCAGAGATCGCCGCAACCTTTGGGCTCGGCTTAGAGATCGCTGCCCCCTGGCGCTTTCCCAGCAGGTTCTCCGACGCAAATTGCGGGGTGCCGCCGGAGAATTGCCGAGGCAGCGGATCGGTGCCCAGCGCCAGAGCCACAGAGGCGTTGCTCTCATGCACCGGATCGGTCGGCAAGGATGTCAGCCCGCCCAGCGGTTCAGAGGCAAAGCGGCCATTTTGCGGGCCCGGGCGCGGGCGCTCGCCTCGGGCAAAGGCATCGATCAGCGCCGAGAAACTCTCCGCCGTCAGATCCTCGTAATAATCATCGCCGACCTGGATCATCGGCGCATTGGAGCAGGCCCCGAGGCACTCGACCTCTTCCCAGGAGAACTTGCCATCGGCGGAAAGCTCGAAGGCATGCGGTGCGATCTTCTGCTTGCAGACCTCGACCAGCGCTTCAGAGCCGCAAAGCATGCAAGGCGTGGTGCCGCACATCTCGAAATGCGCGACCGAACCGACCGGGGCGAGCTTGAACATGAAATAGAAGGTCGCCACCTCGAGCACGCGGATCTCAGCCATATCGAGCATCGCCGCGACATATTCGATGGCCGGTTGGGAGACCCAGCCCTCCTGCTCCTGCGCGCGCCACAGCAGCGGGATCACCGCCGAGGCCTGACGCCCTTCGGGGTATTTGGAGATCTGGCCTTGCGCCCAAGCCTGATTGTCAGGCGTAAAGGCGAAGGACGCGGGTTGCACGCTCCTGGGAGCTAGGCGGCGGTTCATCGTCTCATATCCTCTCGCGGTTACCCTCGCGCAAGTCCGTGTTCGATCAGAACAACTGCCGGCATTGCCCGGTTAGGGCCTGTGCCTGCTGCTCGATCTCTCGCAATGTCGTGATCATCTCGCCGCGATCGAGGAAATTGGCGTCCTCGATCTGGCGCGTGATCAATCCGTTGAAATAGCTCCCCGCGGGCTGGAACGCCTCGGGCAGCACGATCTTGAAGGTCGAATAGGCCCGCTCCCAATCCTGCAAGCGCGGCTCATGCCGGGACTTGAAGGCCGAGCTGCCAGCCGATTGTCCATAGAACAGACCGGGGAGCGAATAGCGCCCCTCGCCGCTCGCGGGCTTACCCTCGATCGCAGGCCGGGTTTCTGCGGCCTTGCGCACAAAGGGTTCGATGGCGACCAGCACATCCGAGCAAGCATCGATGCGTTCCGAGAACACGATCGCCCGGGACACCTCACCACGGGTCTCGTAGGACACATAGGCCTGCACAGCCGATGCGATCCCGGCGAGACCGGTGAAGGCCAAAGCGATCATCTCGATGAAGCTCAGCTTGCTCATGCCCGTCCCAAAGCCCGCCTCAGCGGTCGATCTCCCCAAACACAACATCCAGGGACCCGATCACCGCGCTCACATCGGCCAGCATATGGCCGCGGCACAGATGGTCCATCGCGTGCAGATGCGCGTAGCCCGGCGCACGGATCTTCGACTTGTAGGGTTTGTTGGTGCCGTCGGAGACGAGATAGACGCCGAACTCGCCCTTGGGCGCCTCCACGGCGGCATAGACCTCGCCTTTGGGCACGTGGAAGCCCTCGGTATAGAGCTTGAAATGATGGATCAGCGCTTCCATCGAGCGCTTCATTTCCCCCCGGCGCGGCGGCGCGAATTTGGCATCGGTCGCCAGAACCGGCTCGCCGGTGCATGCCTCGAGCTTGTCGAGCGCCTGAAGCATGATCTTGGTGCTCTCGCGCATCTCCTCCATGCGGCACAGATAGCGATCATAGCAGTCGCCGTTCTTGCCGATCGGGATCATGAACTCGAATTCATCATAGCATTCATAAGGTTGAGCCCGGCGCAGATCCCAGGCCCAGCCCGAGCCGCGCACCATGACGCCCGAAAAGCCCCATTCCTGCGCCTCTTGCAGGCTCACCACCGCGATATCGACATTGCGCTGCTTGAAGATCCGGTTCTCGGTCAGCAGCCCTTCGAGATCATCGAGCACCTGCGGGAAGGCTTCGCACCATTCGCGAATATCCGCGAGCAACTTGGGGTCGAGATCCTGATGCACGCCGCCCGGCCGGAAATAGGCGGCATGGAGCCGCGCACCGCAGGCGCGCTCATAGAACACCATCAGCTTTTCGCGCTCTTCAAAGCCCCAGAGCGGCGGCGTCAACGCGCCGACATCCATCGCCTGCGTGGTGACATTGAGCAAATGGTTGAGGATCCGGCCCATTTCGGAATAGAGCACCCGGATCAGCGAGCCGCGGCGCGGCACCTCGGCGCCCACCAGCTTCTCGATGGCCAGACACCAGGCATGCTCCTGATTCATCGGCGCCACATAGTCGAGCCGGTCGAAATAGGGCAGGTTTTGCAGATAGGTGCGGCTCTCCATCAGCTTTTCGGTGCCGCGATGCAGCAGTCCGATATGCGGATCGCAGCGCTCGACAATCTCGCCATCAAGCTCAAGCACCATGCGCAACACGCCATGCGCTGCCGGGTGCTGCGGGCCAAAGTTGATGTTGAAATTGCGGATGCTCTGCTCGCCCGGACGCTTGTCCGCACTGACCTTGCCGCTGAAATCTCTCGTGCCGTCCATGGCCATTTCTCCAACAACCTCCCACGAGGCTTTTGTGATCCTTTGCCCTCACCCCGGATCGGCGAGGGTCAAACCCGACCCGATGGCGCCAACGATTGCCGCGAGCAGGGTCGCGGTTTCAATCGAGATCTCCATCACCTGCCCTCGGATCGGCGCGAGGGCTCAACCGTCCTTCTTTTCATCCCCGGGAAGCACATATTGCGCGCTTTCCCATGGGGAGAGGAAATCGAACTGGCGGTATTCCTGCACCAGCGTCACCGGTTCATAGACCACGCGCTTGGCGGTCTCGTCATAGCGCACTTCGGTATAGCCGGTGGTCGGGAAATCCTTGCGCAGCGGATAGCCGCGAAAGCCGTAATCGGTCAGGATCCGGCGCAAATCCGGATGGCCCGAGAAGATGATGCCATACATGTCGAAGGCTTCACGCTCGAACCAGTTGGCGACCGGAAAGACCTCCGTGATCGACGGCACCGCTTCATCCTCGCGCGCCTGCGTCACAACCCGAACCCGCTGGTTCTGCGGCATCGACAGCAGGTGATAGACGACGTCAAAGCGCCGCTCGCGCCCCGGATAGTCCACCCCGGTCAGATCGATCAGCGAGGTAAACTGACAGGCCGAGTTCTCCCGCAGCGTCTCGATCGCGGTCGCGATCTGGCTGCGCGCGACATGCACCGTCAGCTCGTCATGAACAACCTGCGCCGAGACGAAGGCATCGCCGAGCGCGGTTTCGATAATTTCGGCCAGATCGTGCAGGCCTTGCCCCAGAGTTTGTGCCATCTGCCGTCCCTCCTCAGCGCTCGAGCGTGCCAGTGCGGCGGATCTTGCGCTGCAATTGCAAGATACCGTAGACGAGCGCTTCGGCCGTCGGCGGGCATCCCGGCACATAGACATCGACCGGCACCACCCGATCGCAGCCGCGCACCACCGAATAGGAATAATGGTAGTAGCCGCCGCCATTGGCGCAGGAGCCCATCGAGATCACATAGCGCGGCTCGGGCATCTGGTCGTAAACCTTGCGCAGCGCCGGCGCCATCTTGTTGGTCAGCGTACCGGCGACGATCATCACATCCGACTGGCGCGGGCTGGCGCGCGGGGCGAAGCCGAACCGCTCGACATCATAACGCGGCATCGACGCCTGCATCATCTCGACCGCACAGCACGCCAGACCAAAGGTCATCCACATCAGCGAGCCGGTGCGGGCCCAGTTGATCAGGTCATCTGCCGTCGTGAGGATGAAGCCCTTATCCGCAAGCTCGTTGGAAAGCGCCCGAGTGGCCACTTCGCGATCGGGCCCAGCAGCGATCGCACCGGCCGGGCTCATCGCGCCGTCATTGGTGATCACTCCCATTCCAACGCTCCTTTGTTCCATTCATAAATGAAGCCAACCGTCAGCACGGCCAGGAAAACCAGCATCGACCAGAAGCCCAGATCGGACATGTCCGCAAAGGACGCCGCCCAGGGAAACAGGAAGGCCACCTCAAGGTCGAAGATGATGAAAAGGATCGAGACGAGATAAAAGCGGACGTCGAATTTCATCCGCGCATCGTCAAAGGCGTTGAAGCCGCACTCATAGGCCGAGTTCTTTTCCGGATCCGGGCGAGAGACCGCGAGCACCACGGCGGCGAGCACGAGAACGAGCCCCAGGCCGATCGCCAAGCCGATAAAGATGAGAATGGGAAGATATTCGCGTAAGAGCTCGTCCACTTGCCTCTCCTTTGGCTGAGCCGACCGCCCTCGCACAAAACAGGAGCGGCCCGCCTCGCTTGACCTTCGTCTGACAATCCCCATCTCAGAGAATCTCTTAGACTAAAGTCGTCGCGTTTGCCTGCGGTCTATCACGCAAGGCAGAATGGTCAATGGCTTCGCGCGCCGCGCGGGCACCAAGACCGTTTGCGTTAGAGGGGCGTTGTAATCTCTTGCCGCCGAACAGCAAATGAAATCTGCTCGTTTTATGGCCGGATTTGTCGCGACCAGTCGTTGGTCAGATACCTGACGCCACGGCAGAGACTTGTTTTCGCAAGGTTTTTCAAGACCTTATAAAATCGCAGCTCGACCAACCCGCCGCGCGCCTGCCTAGTGAGGCAAAATGCGGCAGATCTCGTCCACTGCCTGACGCAGCGCGCGCGGATTACCCGGATCGCGCCAGGTGTGGCCCGCCTCCGGAACGATGCTCAAATGGCTTTGCGGCATAGCGCGATAGAGATCGAAGGCCGTGGAAGGGGGGCAGATCATGTCATAGCGTCCGGCAATGATCTGAGTGGGCAATTTTCGCAAAGGCCCCGGCCGATCCAGGATCTCCTGTCCGTCGATGAAGCCGTGATGCTGGAAATAATGTTGCTCAATCACCGCATGCGCGGTTTGCGCCCGCCAATCATCGGCCACCGCGTCAGCGCTGGCATCCGTGGCATGCACGCTGGAGAGCCGCGCCTCGAGCCGCAACCATTCGCGCAAGGCGCGCTCGCGCACAGACGCATCCGAGCCATGCATCAGCCGCCCATAGCCAAGCACCGGATCGGCGCGATCGCTTTTGGGCAGCGGATCGAGAAACCGCTCATAGAGCTCTGGAAAGAACAACGCCGCCGAGCCGTCGCGGCCAAACAGCCCGTCGATCTCGCATGGCCTGCACAAAAACACCCCGTAAAGGACCAGCCCCCGCACCTGCTCGGGATGCGCATATGCATAGGCCAGAGCCAGCGTTGCTCCCCAGGAGCCGCCAAAGACGATCCAACGCTCAATGCCGAGCGCCATGCGCAGGCGCTCGATGTCATCAATCAGATGCGCGGTGGTATTGTGTTCGATGGAGGCGAAGGGCGTGCTCTGCCCTGAGCCGCGCTGATCAAAGGCGATCGTGCGATATCGCGATGGGTCAAACAGCCAACGCTGGTCACGATTGCGCCCGCTCCCGGGGCCGCCATGCAGCATCAGAACCGATGGCGCATTGTCGGGCCCGGCGATGTCATAATCAATCACATGGCCATCGGAGACCGGCAAAGTTCCTGCCCCTTTGAGCGGGACGGCGGCGTGCAGATATCGAGCGAGATCCATGTCCCTCGCTTAGACGAGAGCGGATCAGCCGTCGAGACCCTTAACGCCGCTCCCCTCGGAACCTATCCCCTTGCCACCTCTCTCGCGCGCGATCAGGCGATCAGCGCCTCGTCACCCTGCTGATGAGCGATGAGCTTCCAGCCCTTGGCGCTCCGCGAATACGAAGACGCGCAATTCGTGATCAAGGAGGGGGATTGCGCTCGATCATCGGGCGTGCGCACGGCGGAAGCACGGTAAGAGAGAACGGCCACATTCTCACGCACCCAGCAGGAAGTCTTCTCAAAGAAAACGCCCCGCCAGCGCGGCATGTCGCGCAACCGACGAGAAATCTCCTTACCCACCAACGCACCGATGGGGTCGGGCAGGATGATGAAAGCGTCCCGGTCGATATACCGCTCCGCCTCTGGCAGCCCCTCCATCCACAAGCGCCGCTCGATATCCCACAAGATCAAACTGGTCTTCATTCCGGCAATTCCCTTTTTTGATTATGGAAAAGGAATGCCTGCGGGGGCGGAACGGTTCCACCAGCAGCGCGACTCGAACGTCGAACCGAAGCACCCGGTCGAACAGCAACGCTCGTGGGCGGACATTGATGAGATAATGGAGGGGGAAAGGAGAGATGGCGCGGTTGACGGGGCTCGAACCCGCGACCTCCGGCGTGACAGGCCGGCACTCTAACCAACTGAGCTACAACCGCAATCTCTTCGAAGCGGTGACCCGCTCCGGAGCCTCGTGTTTAGTCATGCCGTTCACAGGCGTCAAGCACGAAAATCCGCGAAATCCGGATCACAGGGCAGATTTTTACCAAGGCGATTTTGTTCCCGGAGATTTTCTTTGCCATCAGATCCAAAAATTTGTTCTGGAGCAAACTTGCCTCGAGAAAACCGGTCTAACCTTATGCCTGGCGCAGGCGACCGGGCCTGGATCTGCGGCCGGGCATTCAGCCTCGCGCCCAACCTGGCACCGATGCGCATGAGAAAAAGGAGTATTTCATGTCTCATACCCCCAATGAACTCACCGAATTTTTCCCCGCAGACAAGATCGCCCAAGCCAAAGCAGCAAACCCGCATGTGGCGAAAATCGCCGACCAGTATCATGAGCTCAACCGGCAGATCCATCGCGGCGAAACCGATGTCGAGCCGATGAGCGATGAGCACATGGAAGAGTTGCGCAAGCAACGCCTCGCGCTTCTCGATGAGATCAAATCGCTGCTGGCCTGATCTGCCCTATCCACTGCAAGCAGAGCGCCGCCCTTGCTGCGCTCTGCCTTGACCACCGTGGCGCGATCGGGCGGCCTCACCACGACTCGACTGTCAGCTCTGGCCAGCATTCGAGCGCGCGCTTTGCCTTGCGTTCATAGGTCTCGCGATTGTCCAGCAAATGATTGGGCACCATGCGCATCGCGAAGATCGGCTCGAGCCCATAAGGCGTGAAAATGTCGAGCGCCCCGCTCTCGAGCAGCCGCACACCCACCGCATGGGTCTTCGCCGCGTATCGGTCGATACCTTCCTCGACCGAGGCAAGCGGCGCGTAGGGGCGGCCAAAGCGCGCTTCATACCACAGATGCACCCGCGCCTGATTACGGATCTCGACCGGGAAGGGCAGATCCGCGAAAATCGGCGCCGCTGCCCGGATCACCCGATCTTCCGCCTCCCAGGAGAGGTCAGGATCATAATAGGCGATGTCCAAGTCATTGATTCCATGATTGTCTTCGCGCCCTGTAAGCCGGTTCCACACCGTGTTGTAGATCGCGCCGGAAACCAGCCGCCAGGCGGGCAGGTTCAGATTTCGGCTGCGCTCGAGCAAATCCGTCAACAGCGGCGCGCTCTCGATGATCTCGATCAGCCGCGCCTGAAGCCCTTCTTCCGGCAGCGGATCGCCCGAAAAATGGACGGAACTTTTGTCTGGCGAAATGTTTTCCGCATTCTCCCCCATTGACGACACCGATTTTGCCATGCACCAACCTTTCGCAGATGACGAGACTGAACGCGGGGTCTAGCATCCCCCCCGCGCGAGGGGCTCGATCCAACCACCGAGGGAAGCCGAGGACACGCCAGTATGCAGAAAATCTATCCATCCGCCACCGCCGCGCTCGACGGGCTGCTTTTTGATGGGATGACCATCGCTGCCGGAGGTTTCGGCCTGTGCGGGATCCCCGAGAACCTGATCAATGCGATCCGCGATGCCGGAACCAAGGATCTGGTCATCGCCTCGAACAATGCCGGCGTGGATGATTTCGGCCTCGGCCTCCTGCTGCAAACCAAGCAGGTCAAGAAGATGCTGTCCTCCTATGTGGGCGAGAACGATCTGTTCATGCAGCAATATCTGTCGGGCGAGCTCGAGATCGAGTTCAACCCGCAAGGCACCCTGGCCGAGCGCATGCGCGCTGGCGGCGCCGGGATCCCGGGCTTTTATACCAAGACCGGCGTCGGCACCCAGGTCGCCGAAGGCAAGGAGCACAAGGATTTCGACGGCCAGACCTATATCCTCGAGCGCGGGATCGTCGCCGATATCTCGATCGTGAAGGCATGGAAAGCCGACGAAACCGGCAATTGCATCTTCCGCAAGACCGCCCGCAACTTCAACCACCCGGCCGCGACCTGTGGCAAGATCTGCATCATGGAAGTCGAGGAGATCGTGCCGACCGGATCGCTCGACCCCGATCATATCCACCTGCCCGGCATCTTCGTTCATCGCCTGATCCAGGGCTCGCACGAAAAACGGATCGAGCAGCGCACCACCCGCGCCTCCTGATCCATCCGCCAGCAGACACGCAATTTTACGCATAAGGAGGCTGCCATGCCTTGGGACCGCAATCAGATGGCCGCGCGCGCGGCTCAGGAACTGCAAGACGGCATGTATGTGAATCTCGGGATCGGTATCCCGACGCTCGTCTCGAACTACATCCCCGCCGGTGTTACCGTCACACTGCAATCGGAAAACGGGATGCTGGGCATGGGCCCGTTCCCGACCGAGGCCGAGATCGACGCCGATCTGATCAATGCAGGCAAGCAGACGATCACCGAACTGCCGCAGACCGCCTATTTCGACAGCGCCACCTCCTTCGCGATGATCCGCGGCGGCAAGATCGCCATGGCGATCCTCGGTGCGATGGAAGTCTCCGAGAGCGGTGATCTGGCCAACTGGATGATCCCGGGCAAGCTCATCAAGGGCATGGGCGGCGCCATGGATCTGGTCGCTGGCGTCGGCCGCGTGGTGGTGATCATGGATCACACCAACAAGAAGGGCGATCCGAAGCTGCTCACCGAATGCACCCTGCCGCTGACCGGCAAGGCGGTTGTGGACCGGATCATCACCAATCTGGGCGTCTTCGATGTGGTCGAGGGCGGGCTGAAAATCGTCGAGCTGGCCCCGGAAGTCACCGAAGCCGAAGTGCGTGAGAAGACCGTGGCCAAGCTGGTCTGACCGCCGATCCCAAATCCTCGATCATGGGCCCCTTTGTTGGGCCCTATCAGCATCCTCGCCCCGGCGCCTCATCGGCTCCGGGGCGTTTTCGGCACCGGGGCGTTTTCGGCTCCGGGGTATTTTCGGCTCCGGGGTATTTTCGTTTCTGCGCTGGATCTGGGCGCCGCAGCGCCCTAACACTCAAGGCATGACCAGCTTGCCCCCTCCGACCATGCCCACCGCCCCGTTCACCGCGCTTGTCGAGGCCCTGCCCGCGACGGTGCCCTTTGTCGGGCCCGAAACGCTCGAGCGCGCCGAAGGTCGCCCGTTCCTGGCCCGGCTCGGTGCCAATGAGAGCGTGTTTGGTCCCTCGCCGCTGGCTCTGGAGGCGATGGCGAAGGCGGCGCGCGATGTCTGGATGTATGGCGATCCGAGCCAGCATGCGCTGCGAGAGGCTCTGGCCGCCCATCTCGGGATCGATGCGGGCCATGTGATGATCGGTAGCGGCATCGATGGGCTTCTGGGCGATACCTGCCGGTTATTTGTCGAGCAGGGCAGCGCCGTGGTAAGCTCGCTGGGCGGCTACCCAACCTTCGCCTATCACGCGCAAGGCTATGGCGGCGCGCTGCATCTGGTTCCCTACCGCAATGATTGCTCCGACCTCGACGCATTGGCGCAGACCGCACAGCGCGAGGGGGCTCGGCTGGTCTATCTGGCCAATCCCGACAACCCGATGGGCTCCTGGCACAGCGCTGAAGCGATCAACACTTTGCTGGCGGGCTTGCCCGAAGACTGCCTGTTGCTGCTCGATGAAGCCTATATCGAGACCGCGCAAGAGGGCACGGCGCTGCCCCTCGCCCCCGAGGATCCGCGCCTCCTGCGCTTTCGCACCTTTTCCAAGCTCTATGGGCTCGCCGGGCTGCGGGTGGGCTATGTGATCGGTGCCGCCCCGATCATCGCCGCCTATGACAAGATCCGCCATCATTTCGGGGTCGGGCGGATCGCGCAAGCCGGGGCGCTGGCGGCTCTCGCGGATCAAGCCCATGCCGCCGAAGTTCTGGCTCAGGTGGTCGACGCGCGCAGCCAGATCGCCGCCATCGCCCGCAGTCACGGCCTGACGCCGCTGCCCTCGGCGACCAATTTCGTCACCATCGATTGCGGCGGCGATGGCCAGCATGCGGCCGCGGTGCTCGACGGGCTGATCGCCAGCGGCATCTTCGTGCGCAAACCGATGGCCCCGAGGCTCGATCGCTGCATCCGGATCTCCTGCGGCACGCCTGAGGATCTGCGTCACCTTTCCGAGGCGCTGGCCGAAGTGATGATGGGGCTTCAGGCATGAGCGGCGAGGTCACGATCACCCCGCTTCAGGGATCATCGCTCACCGAAGCGCTCGATGATCTGGCGCGGCTGCGCATCTGCGTCTTCTCTGATTGGCCGTATCTTTATGATGGCGATCTGGACTATGAGCGGCGCTATCTGAGCGAGCTTGCCGCTGCCTCGAGCGGGATCATCGTCGCGGCGCAGGTGGCGCAGGCAGGCCGCACCCGGATCATCGGGGCTGCGACCGGTGCGATGATGCCTCAGGTGCAGGCAGCGTTTCAGGCCCCATTCGCGGCGCAGGGCGCTGATCTGAGCGAGATCTTCTATTGCGCCGAATCGGTGCTGTTGCCCGACTATCGCGGCCGCGGCATCGGCCATGCGTTTTTTGAGCATCGCGAGGCCCATGCAAGGGCGATGGGCGCGCGCCGCTCGGTGTTTTGCGCGGTGATCCGCCCCGAGGACCACCCTGCCCGCCCGGCAGACTATGCCCCGCTCGATCCGTTCTGGCGCAAGCGCGGCTATGAGCGGCTCGAGGATATGCGCACCACGCTCGATTGGCTCGATCATGGCGAGAGCGCCGAGCGCGCGCATCCGATGCAGTTCTGGGGGCGCGCGCTGTGAACGGCACACTGCCCTCGCACTTACCCCGGCCCCTCACCCTCGCCACCTGCGCCTATCCGATCGATTTCCTCGAGGACTGGGCGCAGTACGAGGCCAAGCAGCGCGCCCTGGTCCGCGAGGCGGCGGATGCGGGCGCGGACCTGCTGGTCTTTCCCGAATATGGGGCGATGGAGCTGACCTCGCTGCTGCCAGCGCGCCTGCATGCGGATCTGCCAGCCCAGATCACCGCACTCGCCCCCTTGCTTGAGCGAGCCCATGCGCTGACCGAAGCGCTTGCCCGCTTGCATGGGGTGCATATCCTCGCCGCCAGCGCGCCGACCCGGCTGAGCGATGACAGCGCCGTCAATCGCGCCTGCCTCTTCTCCCCTGCGGGGATCATCGGCCATCAGGACAAGCTGATCATGACCCGCTGGGAGCGCGATCCCTGGGGGGTGCGCGGCAAAGGCCCGGCGCATGTCTTTGACACCGCTCTGGGCAGGATCGGCATCTGCATCTGCTATGATGCCGAATTCCCGCTCATCGCCCGCGCCATGGCCCAAGCAGGTGCCGAGCTGCTGCTGGTGCCTTCGGCCACTGACAGTCTTGCCGGTTATTGGCGCGTGCGCATCGGCGCGCAGGCACGGGCGCTGGAGAACCAGTGCTTTGTCGCCCATGCCGTCGCCGTCGGCGCCGCGCCCTGGTCGCAAGCAGTAGACATCAATATCGGCGCGTCCGGCGTTTACGCCCCGCCCGATATCGGCTTTCCCGATGATGGCGTGCTGGCGCTGGGCGGGCTCAACCGCCCCGGCTGGACCTATGCAAGGCTGGATCTGGCCGCGGTACAGAGCGCGCGCAGCGATGGCGGCGTGCTGCCCTTCGCCCATTGGCCCGAGCAAGCCCGCCTGCTCGGTGAGCGGGTCAAGATCATTGCGGCGCCTGGCCGGTCAGATCCGCCAGCGGATCCTTGAGCATCGGGCGCAGCACGGTGATCCCGACCGAACCGGCTTCGGCATCCGAGCGATCGAGCGAGAGCGGCTGATACTCGCCCGAGCGCCAATCCTCGATGAAATCATCATAATGGCGGGAGAAGAAATGCCCGCTCTGCCCGGTCGCCATCGCATAGACCGAGCGGTCGAGATCGGCGAAATCATAGACCACCCGCAATCCACCGGCATGGATGTTTTCATATGGGTTCGGGCCATTGCCGCGAAACAGTCCACGCTTGATGGTATCGCGCCCGCCACCGCTCTCATGGCGGATATTGCTCAATACATGCAGCGGGGTGAAGCCGAGCGGCACATGATTATGCACCGCCTGATGCGCGCGCCCCCAGCGCCAGTTGCTCATGTCCTCGCCATAGCGATTGGCCAGCGCGCCCACCGCATCATTGAGCGCACGGCGCGCGATCTTGCGACAGGTCTCCATCGGATCGCGGGTCGGCTCGGGCTCATCGGGCAACACGCACCAACGCGCCGCCGCGCCGCCCTCATTGCGAAAGACGCGCATCAGAAATTGCGGCCGGATCCCGGCATACCCGCCGGCCAGATCGCCGAGCTTTTCCGCCGTCAGACGCCGCACCAGCGCGCGCATCCAGGCGACAAAGATCAGCGGCTCGGCCAGGAATGCATCCATATCGCCGTTCCACTGGGCGAATTTCTCCAGCGCGGCCCGGCGCGGCCCCTCCTGCTCGGATTGCAGACGGCTCCAGAGCGGTTGCGCGATCAGCGGCAGCACGGTGCGCGCCATCTCCGAGACGGTATCGTTCTGGATCGCCTGAAACCCGGCGAGCGAGTGAAAATCGCGCCCATCGAGCAGCTTGCGGATCCGGCGCATGCGCCAGTCTTCCGGCCAGTCATGGGTGAGATGGCGTGGGAAGGGAGCATCCGTGATCCGGTTATTGGCATTGGCCACCGCACCACTTGGCGGATCGATCACCGCAGGCAGCTCGGGCGCGCGCATCAGGCCCACCCAGTCATTCTCCGCCTGCCAGCCCGGCACCGGCACCCGGCCCTGAAGGCGGCTCGCCGTATCGCGCAAGGGCACGGCTCCCACGGCAAATTGAGCGATACCGTTGCGATCGGCGATGATCACGTTCTGGGTCGGCGCCGTCACCAGCGGTGCAATACGCTGGGCGCTCTCGACATCCGGGGCCCGCATCATCGTCATCACCGCCTCGAGCGTGCGGTCCTCATCGCTCAGCAAGGTCGCGGCGACCGCGGCCACATGGCCATCCGGGGTCACTTCGGCGATCCGTTGCCAGGAGAGCGGCAAGACCGGCCCATGCCGGGTTCGGCGCAACACCACCTCGACCGCGGTCCCGTCCCCCAAAGCGATCGGCTCGACCCGTTTTTCAAAGGGGCGCCAACCTTCGGGGGTCAGATATTCATCCGGGTTGTCGGGGTTCACCTTCTCGATGAACAGATCCTGCGTATCGGCAGCCAGCGTCGTGAGCCCCCATCCGATGCTCGCATTGCGCCCGATCAGCACCGCCGGAATGCCGGGGATCGTGCCGCCGATCACACCGATGCCCGGAAACTCGACCCGGGCCACATACCAGATCGAAGGCGCAGAGAGCGGCAGATGCGGATCGGCCGCGAGCAATGGCGCGTTGCTACTCGAGCGCGCGGCGCTGATCGCCCAGGCATTGGACGCGCCGCTCTTGGCAATCGGGTCATGGGGCAGCGGCCAATCTTCGGGAAGCGCCCGCGCGATCCGCTCTGGCGAGGCAAAGGGCAACACCGCCTCTTCTCGCGGCAGCCCGATCACGGCGCTGCTCTGATCTTCCGGAAACAGATCTGCGGTCAGCTCGGGGCCAAGCGCGACCAGATAGCGTGCCCGGCGCAGTTCCTGATAGATGCCGCCCGACAACAACATGGCTGTGAGCTTGAGCGCGGCGATGCTATCGGCGGGGGTCCAGCGATCAACGGTGGCGCCGAGCATCATCAGCTCAGGCGCCCCGCGCCCCAGTGCCTCGTCATTGACGACGCCGAGCCAGGCATTCACCCCGGCGGCATAGGCCTCCAGATGCCGACGCGCCTCGGGCGAGAAATGCGCCAGCGATCGCTCCGCCGATCCCTGAAGATCGATCGCCCGCATGGTCTCATCAATGCGCAGCAGATACTCGCGCCGTCCGGCCCAATCTGCCATCCAGCCGATCAGTTCCGTCATCTGCCCGCGCGCAATGCGCCGACGCATCTCCATCTGCCAGAGCCGGTCTTGCGCATGGACAAAGCCGAGCGCGAAAAAGCCGTCATAATCGGTCTTCGCAAAGATATGCGGCACCGCGCGCGCATCGCGCACGATCTCGGTCTCGCCGCGCAGGTCCGGCAGGGTGACCGCTGTGTTGTAGCTCGGCAAGGAGCGTGAGAGGAAATAGTAGGAGAGCCCGCCGAGAAACAACGCCAGGAGCAGCACGCTCATCAGGACCCACCGCATCAAGCGGCTCAGCAATCGCCACATACTCGCCTATCCCTACCCATCACTGCGTATTGCCCCAACCTCTCCAGCAAGCCCCCTTGCCCGAGCAAAGCGGGGCTGCAAAGCTCGCCCGCAACGCGGCAACCGCTTTCGCATAGGTAAGCCTGCGGGGCGAATAACAAGGATGAAAGGGAGAGACTATGGCAAAGACGGCTTTTATCGGCATGGGTGTGATGGGATATCCGATGGCGGGTTATCTGGCCAAGGCCGGGCATGAGACCTGCGTCTATAACCGCTCGAGCGCCAAGGCCGAGAAATGGGCGGCCGAGTTCGGCGGGCGACACGCCCCAACCCCGCGCGAGGCCGCGGAAGGGGCGGATTTTGTCATGGTCTGCGTGGGCAATGATGATGATCTGCGCTCGGTGACGCTGGGCGAGACCGGTTGCCTTGCCGGCATGAAGCCCGGCGCCGTTCTGGTCGATCACACCACCGCATCGGCCGAGGTCGCCCGCGAGCTTGATGCGGCTGCCAAGGCGCAAGGATGCGGCTTTGTCGATGCGCCGGTCTCTGGCGGGCAAGCCGGGGCCGAAAATGGCGTTCTGACCATCATGTGCGGCGGTGATGAAGCGCATTTCGCCGCCGCCGAGCCGATCATGGCCGCCTATGCCCGCGCCACCACCCGTCTGGGCGATGCCGGGGCCGGTCAGATCACCAAGATGGTCAACCAGATCTGCATCGCGGGGCTGGTGCAAGGCCTCTCTGAAGCGATCAATTTCGCCCAATGCGCCGGTCTTGATGGCGAAAAGGTGATCGAGGCGATCTCGAAAGGCGCGGCGGGCTCCTGGCAGATGGAAAACCGCTACAAGACCATGCTCGCTGGCGAGTTCGACTTCGGCTTCGCGGTGGACTGGATGCGCAAGGATCTGGGTATCGTCCTCGAGGAAGCCAAGCGCAATGGCGCAAGGTTGCCAGTCACGGCGCTGGTCGATCAGTTCTATGGCGAGGTGCAGGACATGGGCGGCGGGCGCTGGGACACTTCCAGCCTCATTCGCCGGTTGAAACCCTGACCGGCGATGCTTAATGATCGGCGTAGAGCCCCGCTTTTGCGAGCGGGGACCGCTTTGTTGCGGGGAGGGCAAACAGATGCGCAGGAAATCGGCGTCGATCGTCGCAGTGTTTTTGATTCTGGCCGGAATGCTCGCGGGGGCTCCGGCCAGATCAGACGAGATTGATCTCGGCTTTCCCTTCGAGGTGACCTGGACCGGGGTGCCGATGGCAACCGGGGATCTCTACTTTTATCAAGAAGCGTCCGATTACCGTATCGAGATCAGCGGCCAGACCATCGAGCCTTTCGCCAATCTGGTCCCCTGGTCAGCACAGATACAAAGCTCGGGGGAGCGTGTCTCTGACACGCGTCGGCCCAAACGCTATTTGAGCGATATCCGCAGCAAGGACTTGCATCTGCGCGCACAGATTGACTGGACCGTCACCGGTGATCCGATTGCTCAGGTCGCGCCGAAGATGGATCCGGCCTTTCTAACCCCCGTCGATCACGATCTGGCGCGCCAAGCGGTGGATCCGCTCAGCTTTATCGCCGTCGTCTATGATGCGATCCACCAGAGCGCCGGCACCAAATGCGACACCAGCACGCATCTTTGGGACGGCGAACGCCTGATGAAGGCCGAGGTTGAGACCCGCGGCTTCGAGACCCTGACCGCCGATCGCCCCTGGAGCTATAGCGGGCCAGCCTTGACCTGCTGGGTGCGCTTGCAAGAGCTGGGCGGTTTTCCGAAAGCGCCTCCGGCGGGCTATATTGATGAAGCCGCCATGCAGCGCGTGGTCTATCTGGCACGGCTCAATGACATCTGGACCCCGGTTCGGCTCGAAATCGCAACGCCGATCGGCCGTTTTGTCGGGCGGTTAAAGCTGCAATAGGCGGCAACACAGCGAAACAGCCGAAGGCCGGAACGCTGCAAAGCCCAGCGCTCTGCCCTTCGCAAGGCCAAGCTCGCTAAAGATAGATGCCTTCCTTAGGCGCCGTCAGCATCTCGGCCTGGCGCGTCGGCGCTGGCAGCGCCTTGGGAGCGGAGGCATCCGGATCGACCTCAAGCGGCTGGATATGCCGCTCATAGATCTGCACCGCCTCTTTCAAGCTCTTATAGATGACGAACCGGCCATTATGCAGGATCGCGCCGGTATCGCAGTATTTGAGCGCTTGCTTGGGCTTGTTCGTGAACATGATCATGCCCTTGTTCTTGATCCGGGCCTGAAACAGCGCCTCGAACCGCTCCTTATAGGCCTGCACCGCCCCACCGGGCTGGCCATCAAGGACATAAAAGTCGAACGGGAGCGCATAGACCAACGGGAAGAACAGCCGGGTCTTTTCGGTAGAGGTCAATTTGGCGATCGGGCGATGCAAGAACATCTGCGCATCCCCGGCTTCGACCACAAACTCGGTGAGCGCGCGTGCGTTCACGCCATAGGACCGGGCGATATCCGCGAGATTATGCGCCACGCTGGCCTTTTGCGAGAAATCGGAATAAGCGCCCACGGGGTAGGACACGCGCAGCTTCTGAATGACCATGCCCATCTTGGGCGGCAGCGCGCCGCTGATGATCTTGGCCATCGTCGTCTTGCCGCTTTCGCGATTTCCGAACACGGCAATACGCTTGTCACCCGGCAGAACCGCGCTGACATCATGCAGGATCGGCCGCGTCACCTTGACGAAATGCGTCACGTTCTTGAGCAATATCATCGACCGAACTCCACAAGCTCCTCCCCCAATGACCCGGAACGGGGGAGGTCCACAAGAGCGACATTGCATCCAGCGTGCCGCTCTTGCGAGAGTGATACTAAATCATCGCATCGCGAATGTTGAGCATCACGACATAAACAATGCCCCAGATCCCCATACAGGTCAGGCACAGCATGAAAATGACATAAGGACGATCGGGGTAAATCGAAGCCTCTGCCAGTCTTGGCGGGTTGTAAACACTCAAGTAAACCTGCCGCTGGGTGGCCACCGCCTCGGCTTGCTGGCGAGCGCTCAGAGCCGAAGCGTAGGTCTGAAGCGCAATTTGATACTCGGCCTGCAAGCCTTCATAGATACGCGACTGTTCGGGCACTTCATCATCGATACTGTCCTCGACGACCACCAGTTGACGCTCCACAGCGGCGATCCGCTCCCGGATCTGCTGCACGGCCGCCCCGCCCTCACCACCGGTCGCGACACGGGTTTCCAGCTCGGTGGTGAGCTGGATCTTTTCATTCTCAAGCGCGGTGATCTGCTGATCGATCCGCTGCGCATCGGCAATCGGGTCGAACACCTTCTCGGCATTGCGAAAATCCTGGATCGCCTGACGCGAGCGGCGCAGATCATCCGCAGCGGTCGCGACCTGACGATCAGCAAATTGCAAGGCTTCCTCGCGGGCAATGCGGGAGAGCTCATTGACCAGCTCATCCGCCAGAACCAGCGTCTCTTGCGCGATGGTCAGCGAGTCCTCCGGCGCAAAGGCCCAGACCGAAACCTCGACCACCCCCTTGCTCACATCATACTCGGCATCGCTCATCCACAGCCAATATTCGAGCAGATCCTCGATCGGCACCGGGGTCGCCAGAGCGTGTAGCGGGTCGTTCGTCGGTTTCGCAAAGATCTCGGTGAGCCCGACCCGTTTTTCCAGGGAGCGCACCATCTCGGAACTCTTGAGATACTCGACCACAATATAACTGTCGCTGCCTGTCAGGCCACTCCCGCCGCCGAGCATCCCCATCAGCGAGTCGGCCGCGACCATTTCGCTATTGCTGCGCACAGCGAACTGGAAGGTCGTCTCATATTGATTGGCGGCGCGGGTCTCATAGTACCAGAACCCCGCCAGGGTGGGCAGGATCACCAGTAAGGCGAAGCTGATCCACCCGTAGAAATTGCGCCGACGACGCACGCCGCGGGCAAAGTCCTCCGCCGCCTGCCGCTGCGCTTTGAGCGGATCCTGCCGAGCGGGCACATTGCCGCCGCCCATTTTTTTATCGGTGAACGCCATTGGCTCTCGATCCACTCCTGTGCCGTTGCCCTCGTCAGACGCCCCGATTCAGGCAACTATATGGGCAAAGCGCGAAAATGCGCATCTGCCGAAGAAAGCGCTCCGGACACAGCTTGCACCAGCAAGGCGCGCCCTGGCCCGGACATGTGTCACATCCGCGTTGCGCACCTTGCGTCACATCCGCGTCGCGCTCAAAGAGGCCCGCGTCACAATACGGTCACGCTCTTTCGTCCTAACCGGATTTGTCTGGCCGGGGAACCACTTCCGCTTCTTCGGGGACCGTTATAGTAAACACGCATCGCAATCTCAATTCGGAGAAGTGCCGCGCATGGCTCAGTACGGATTCTTCGCTGCCCTCAACACTCGGATCCGAGTGACCGAAGCGCTACTGATCCAAGGCTTCAAGCGCCATCGCGCCGGAGCGCGGCTCGGCTTTGTGCTGACCCTGGCCGAAAACGCCGCCGGTGTGCTGGTCATCGGGCTGCTGTTTTCCCTGATCGGACGGCACGCCCCGCTCGGCGATGATATCATGCTGTTTTTGCTGAGCGGCCTGATCCCGTTCAGCGTGTTTCAAACCGCTTCGTCAAAGGCCGGCATGTCGGTACAGGCCACCGCGCGCGCCAATCGAAACCCGATGGTTACCACGACCGGCAAGGCTCTTGCGACCACGCTCGAAACGCTGGTTGTCTATTGCATCATCGGCGTCATCCTGCTGGCCTATGTGGGCTGGAGCGGGTCTGAATATGCCTTTCCCTATGCGCCGCAGCTCTGCGCTGGCGCGATGCTGATTGCCGCTGCGATCGGTTTCGGGATCGGCTTGCTCAATGCGGTCATCGACTATTTCATCTCGGGCTGGGCCGCGATCTATTCGATGGCGACGCGGGGCATGTTCCTGCTATCGGGGGTGTTCTTCTTGCCGGAGACATTGCCGCCCACCTATCGCGACATGCTGGCCTGGAACCCGCTGCTCCATGTGATTGCCTATTTTCGCAGCGGCCTCTACCCAACCTATCCCGAGGCCGTGCTTGACCCGCTCTACATGAGCATCTGGGCCTTCGCTCTGGTCTTTCTGGGCCTTTGGACCGAACGCCTGCTCCGCCGCAAGATTCAGTGAGCGCGAACGCGCAGCGCGCTAGCCGGATTTCTTCACGAACTTGGTCAGGATGATGATCTGCTGATCATTGACCCGGCCGCTGATCTGCTCGGGATTGTCGGGCACAGGCGAGATATTGCGCACCGCCGTGCCGCGCTTGGCGGTAAAGCCTGCTCCCTTGACGGGCAGGTCCTTGATCAAGGTCACGGTATCGCCCGAGACCAGCACGGCGCCATTGCTGTCGCGGTGCTGCGCGTCGCTCGTCGCCTCTTCCACAGTCTCAGCCTGCGCCCAGGCCAGCACTTCGGGCTCGAGATAAAGCTGTTCACGCAGATCCTGCGCCCAGCCTCCCCCGTCGGCCTGCGCCGCCAGCTTGCCCAGCAGCCGCCAAGCAGTAACCTGCACCGCTGGCACCTGGCTCCAGGCGCTTTCGTGCAAACACAATAGATGGTGGGGATCGAGATCCGCGGCTCCAGAGACCTGGCCAGCGCAGGTTTCACAGAGCAAGACCGCCTGATCGGCCTCGGGTGCCTCCGGCTCCGGAGCCGGTACGACAACCGACAATCCCTGAGCGCCGCCGCATAACGCACACAGATCCTGTGCGCGCGCTCTTACATCCTGTTCGACACTCATCGCCTGCCCCTGCCATCACTGCTGGCAAGAGCTCTGCTAACCGCACAAGGCGCATCAATCCACCAACTTCAGCCATTTGCGCTCAAAAAGCTGGAGCACCTGCGGCAATTCCCGGCCGCGTTTGAGCACCTGACCTTCGGCGGACAAGATCGCATAAGCCCCCTGGCGCTGCGCCAGTTTCGGGCGTTTCTCAACCCGGAAGAGCGGGTTCTCGCTAGTACGGCGATAGATGCAGAACACCGCAGCCTCCTTGCCATGCCCGATCGCGTAGTCGCGCCACTCCCCCGCCGCGACCATGCGTCCGTAGATTGAGAGAATGAGCCCCAGCTCCCTGCGGTGAAACGAGACCACTGTCGGCGCTGCGCAAAGTTGTGGATGGGCGGGACCGGCACCGTTTGGCGCGAAAGGTAAGATCGGCGTATCCATGCCTTATCTTGGCGGGCTTTTCGGCGGTTTGGCAAGCCGCAGATCACAAATTGCCGCGTCACAAACAAGCCTCAATACAGTCGCTGACCGGCCCTGTTCGATCTTCACAAGAGCGTTGCGCATCCCTCGCGCAGTCCGGCGTCGGCTCCCTATCGCCCCCACCCCATAGCCGACGTCGGACCCTATTCCCCCCCCTCTCCTCCCCTTCTTGCGCCTTCAGGTCGGCAGCGGCAGCATTGATGCAAGAGCGAAGGCCGCAATATTGAGACTCGCGGGCAAAGCTCAGTTCCGGTATCGAGAAACCATCACGACACGCGCCTGTCAGGGCATCGACCGGCACAAAGCGCCGGTCACGGCAAGGGGAAGTTTCATGCGCAAGGCTTTATGGGTCCTTCTGGGAGTGGTCGCAATCGCCGTGATCGGCTGGAGCGCGGTGTGGTTCATCGGGCGCCCCGAGGCGGAAAAGACCATCCGGCAATCGCTCTCGAACCTGGGCGGACAGGGCGTCGAAGTCACCTTCGCCGATCTCGACATTGCAGGCTTTCCGTTTGCCTATCAGGCAAATTTCACCGACCTGACCGCGCGCATCGCCGATCAGGAACTTGAGGCGCAATTCCCCAGCGCCAGCGGCGCGGTGGCGATCAGCGATACCAGCACGACCATCCTGACCTTCCCCGACCACTTTACCGTCGCCGACCTGAGCGCGGGGGGCGAGCGCTTCGAGGTTGAGAGCGATGGGCTGGAGGCCCGGATCACCCGGCTCCAGGGCGATGCGCTGGGCTATGCGCTCTCCGCCAAGCGGATCGCAGTTGACCCGCGCGATGCCGCTGCCCGCAGCTACGGGCTGTTTTCCTACACCAATCCGCAGGTCTCCGGCACGCTGTCACGCGATCGCGCGGCGCAAAACGGGCTGCTGGACGTCACCTTCGCCGCAGACAGTCTGAACACCGAAGTGAATGTCGAGGGCCGGGCCCCGGATCAGGTTCAAAAGTTCGCAATCGCCGCCGATGCGCTGAAAGGCAGCATTCATGGCGATGAAGATGCGATCCGGATGAAAATTGATGCCGCGAGCCTGATCGCCACGGCCCCCGCGCCTTCGCCGACCGACTATCGCTTCAAGGATCTCGATCTCGCACTGGAAGTACTGCCCGATGGCAAGCTCGATCTGGCTGAACTGATCGCGGCGCAAGATTTTGCCAGCGGTCTTGATGCGCTGATCAATGTGCCGATTCGCGCCGTGAAGGCGGGTGGCACGCTCGATCTCGACCTCAACATTGGGCCAGGATCGACCCGCATTTTCCCGGGCGAAGCCGATACCGGCATCAGTGCTCTGGATCTGGCCTATGCTGGTGGCTCCTCCACGCTGGATGTGCGCCAGGACAAGGTCGAGCTGCGCTCAACCGCCAATGCGATCGATTTCTCGGCCGTCCTGCCCGATGCCGTGCGCAAGGGCCAGATCGGCACAGCCACAACCACGCTCTTCTTCCCGGCCCTTGCCTCCTCGGCGCTGCAAGAATCCAAGATCCAGTATAATATCAGCGATCTGGTGCTCGATGATGAGACCTGGGCCGCACTCGACCCGCAGAACGCGATCGACCGCAAGCCCGGCGCGTTCACTACCGATATTTCGATGAATATCTTCCTGCACGAGGATCTGCTGGTGGAGACCGGTCAAGAGCTGGACACCACAGCCTCGCCCATGAGCGTGGAAAGCTTCGAGATCAACGACTTCACGATCGATTTGCTCGAGCTCTTTGCACAAGCCGATGGGACGGTCGACCTCAACAGCGGCAAAAGCGCGCCCGAGGGCTGGGTTGAGGTCACCATGAAGGATTGGCAGCAATTCTTGCAAAATGTGCAAACGCTGCAATTCGTGGATCCGATGTTCATCGGCATCGCCAATGTCTGGATTGGCGGCGTCGCGGTCCCGAGCGCTGATGGCTTGGCATCGGTGATCCGATTTGACTTCAAGGACGGGTCGCTGCTCATCAATGGCAAACCGTTCGAGCAAATCAAATAGGCCGCAACACTGTAAGAAAATCGCGCTGGCGCAGCGGTGCCCGCGCTCACTGAGCCGGCAGGCCCTCCAGCACCCGATTCATCCCCGGCCCGCCCGGCACGGTTGCCGCAGGCGGCCTCGGGCCGGGGGCGGTATCGCCACCACGCAAGCTGAAATGCAAGCTGCGCTCTTCATGGGACAGGGTGATGCCGCTCGGGGTGATCTGGGTAATCCGCCAACCGGCGATCACATCGCCCGCTCGCGCCCGCAGCGGAGCCCCCGCATCGCGTTTGAGCAGCGCCACCGCGCCATCACTGCCCAGCAAGATCCCCTGAACGGTCACTTGCGGCGGCGGCAAGGGCTGCGGCGACGGGCTTTCGGCAGGTTCCTCACCACGAGAGGCCGGTTGGCGGCCCGGCGTAAAGAGCGGCCTCGCGGCGATGATCTGTTCGGTGAACGCATCGGGCATGCCAGGCGCGGCAGCTTCACTGCCCGAGGGTGCCGCTGTTTCGAGGGATCGCGGCGCGCTTGGCTCAAGCACCGCCGCCGGTACCGGCGCCCATAAAGCCGTAGCCTGCCGCAGCGCCATCGGCAGGACCAGAGCCAGGGTCAGGAGCGCCAGGGCCAGCATCACCAGATCGCCGCGCGTGATTCGCATCCACCGCCCCTTCATTGCCCGCGCGCCTGCTGCCAGCGCATCCGCGCCTCGATGCGCGCCCTCAGGATCGGCGCATCGCCGGATCGCGCCTGCTGGCCGTTATGCGCCAACTCCAGGGTGCGGATCCATACCGGCGGCTCCTGCGTCTCCAGATCGATCAGCCCGAGCGCCAAAGTCTCCAGACTGCCGCTCAGCGTGATATCCAGCGCGATCACCGAGCTGCCCCGATCGTCTGAACCCTCCTGATCTTCGGTGATCTGGACGGTATCGATCCGATTGCCAGCGCTGGTGAGCAATGCGAGCATATGGCGCTGCGCGGTCGCCGCCGCAATCGCCTCACTGGGCGCCAGCAGCGCACTGCGCCCGGCACTATCCGAGCGCTGCAAGGTCTCAAGCCGCGCCTGCACCTGCGGCCCGCGCGCCTCCAGCGCCCGCAGGCTCGCCAGTCTTGCCGCCAGTTGCGCTTGTTCATCGCGGATCGCTTGGTTCCACAGCATCAGCGCGCCCCAGGCGAGCAAGAGGGCCGCAACCAGCAAGATCCGAACCCAAACAAGCGAAAGCCAATCCCTCGGCGCGCTGCCGACGGTCAAAGATCGCGCCCGGACGGGATGCGCGCTGACCGCGCTCGATCGGCTCGGATCGCTCATCGTTCCTCCTCCCCCTCGCCCAAGCGCTGATCGAGCGAGAGCGCCGGCAAGGGCCCATCGATCAGCCGCGCCTGGATCTGAAATTGCTCGAGCCCATCCTCCCGCCGGATGGTCGCGGCACCAAAGCGCAACTCGCGCAGATAGCTTTGTTGCGAGAGCGTCTCGAGCACCTTGGCCGCATCGGGCGCGGCGCCAGAGAGGGTGAGCGTCTCCACCTGCAAGATCAGCCGGTCGAGCCAGACATGATCTGGCAGTGCCTCGGTGAGATGCGCCAACAGCACCGCTGTGGCGATCCGGCGCCCGGAGCGCGCGCGAAGCTGCGCCTGTTGCTGGGCTTCAAGCGCAGCCAGCCGCGCCGCATTCTGCCGGATCGGCTGCACGCGCGTCTCCATCTGGGCGATTTCGGCGGACAAAGCCGCATTGATCCGTTGATCTTGCAGCCCCTTCCCGGCATGAGCGATCACGAAGACAAGCGCCGCCAGCCCCGCAAGCCATAGCGCCGCCTTGCGCATCGGACGGAACTGCCCGCGACCGGCGCCATCGCTCCCGTCAAAGCTGCATCGCCCCTCCAGATCGGCGCTGATATCGCTGATCTGCGCTGCATCGCCTTGCGTCAGCATCGCCCGCCAGGGAGCATCGGACCGGCGCAGGGACACCAGCAAATCGCGATCGGCCAGAACCAGACGGATCGCGCCATCCTCCAGGCGCTCAAAGGCAAGGGCACTGCGCTCGGCAGGCAGCGGCGAGAGCGTCCCGAGCCGCAGACGCATGGCGCGGGTAATCTCGCCATCACTCAGCTTGGGCGTGCCCGCCAGATCGAGCGGCAATAGCGCCTGCGATGGCAGCACCAGCCGGATCCGCGCGATCCCCGGCTCATCCGGGCGCGCCCGCTGCCAGGCTTCCCCCTCGCCGGAACCGACCTTCATCAATTGCGGTGGATCTTCGAGCAGCAGCGCATGGCTGGGCGCATCCGAGACGATCTCGCGCCGCCACCACGCGCTCAGACGCCCAAGCCGCCTCCACAGCCCCTCGGCAGGTTTTCCCAGCAGCAAAAATTGCGCGCTCATCGCCACCCATTCTCATATTGGGCCTGCTGCAATCCCATCCGCCACGCCTCCCTTTCTGCCTGGCTCTGGGCTGCGAGCAAGCCTTGCCCCACCGCGCTGCGACTGCGCGCCACGATGACGACCCGCTCTTGCGCTTGCTGCGGCAAATGCGCGACGAGGCGCAGGGGCACGACGCTCGGCCCGGGGCCGATGGCCTGTCCTATAATGAGAACCATAGGGCTTTGCGCGCTGTCGAGCAAAGCCTCGCTGCCAGACGGGGCCGAGGCGATGAGCCCAGTGGCATCGAGCCCACTTGCCTCCATCCCCGGTTGCGAGCGCAGATCAATGAGCCGACGCGCGGCGCTCTCCCCCAGCAGCGACGCCAGCACCGGCAATGGCGCGCTGAGCGGGTTCACCCGCGTACTCCCCCAGATCGTCGCCATCTCGGCCAACCGGTTGCGGATCGGCGCAGAGCGCGTGTGCACCCAGGCCAATTCCGCCACCGAGCGCAAGGGGCGGTTGCCCGGTTCGGGCAAACCCATGGCGCGATAAGCTGGCGCTTCGAGACCGAAAGAGCGCGGCTCGTCATCATGATCAGTCCAATCGAGCAGTGCATCGCGCTCGATCGCGATGGCAGCGCCGCTGAGCCCTTGCGCCGCGTAGAAGGCATCGAGGACTTGCGGGCTGGCGATGTTGAGATCGATCAGCCCATTCGCCGCCATGACCCGCATGCGCACCAGGATATCGCCGATGCCCCCTTCTCCCGGCACGCGCGTCACGATCAGCCCTCCCATCCGCAGCTTGCGCGCCAGGCCCGGGTCGAGCCGCGGGCGCGGCGGGCCAGTTGGATCCTCGGCGACATCAAGGCTGGCTCGGGCGGCCAGTGTCTGCGCCAGAACCGCATCGAGCGCCAATTCGGTTCGGATACGCATCTGCTCGCGCCAGGCAAGCCGAGCCGCGGCGCGCTCGGAGCTGCCGAGCGACAAGGCCAACCAGGCAAGCCCCGCGCATAGGATCAGCGCCAGGACCAGGCCAAAGCCTGCCCGCTCTCGCAGAAGCCCAGGCCGGTCGGCTCTTGTGCCGTTGGGGCCGAGATCGCGGTTCATGGCAGACGCTCGCAGGCATAGGCTTCCGGACGGGTTTCGCATAGCAGGGCCAAACCGGGCGCAACCGGCGCGATGAGGATCGGCCGGTTCTCACGCAGATCAAACAGAGCGACGAGGCGCGGCGGCACCCGCTCCCCCTGCCATGCGGCATGCCAGGCCGCCACCTCTCCGGCCGAGCGCGCCCCGTAATAGCGCCATTGCAGCGCCATCGGCATCATCAGTCGCGCTTCGCGCGCGGCGGGCAGTTGCGCGCGCGCCTTCGGATCGAGCAGCGTCTCGCTCACCAGATGCGCGGCAGGCAGATCAATGCGCTGATAATGCAAGGCACTGCCCTCGCCCGGTCCATCGCCAGAGGCAGACAGGCTCAAACGGAGCAGCGCATGCCCGGCCGGGCCGCCGCCACGGCTCGCATGGGTCAGCAGGAGCAAGCGCCGGGCATCGCCCTGAAAACTGAGCCTGCCGAATGTGCCATCTGCCTTGCGCAGCCTCACCACCCGCGCCTGAGCCAGACTGCTCTCGACCAGACGCAGCGCCGCCATCTCCTGCTCGGCCTGCGCCTGGCGATCAAGCTGCGCCCCGCGCATCATCCCTGCCCGATGCAGTCCGGCGCTGGCCATCACCCCGATCAAGCTCAGCAGCACCAGAGCCGCCAGCATCTCCACCAGAGTAAAGCCCGCCCGGTGCCTCATGCGAGCGGTCGTCCTTCGCGAGCCGATCACGGTGCCCCTCCGCTCAAGGCGCCGTCGATGAAGGCGCTTTCAAACCGGCTCACATGCCGCCCGCGCGGCCCCTGCCATGAGATCTCGATCGTCACTGCCCGAAGCCCGGCCAGAGCGCGCGGCGTGATCCGGGTGAGCATCTGCCCATCCTGATCGGCAAGCAGCGTAACACGCTTGTGCCGCTCGCCCGCCGCCAGATTGGACGCCGCGATCCAGGCAAATTCAGACCGCGCCACTCGCGCCGCCGCAAGCTCGGCCCGCGCCCGGTGCGACAGGCCCATGGCGGCGTGCTGATGCTCGGCAAAGGCAAGCATCGCCCCGCCCAGCAGCATCACTCCGATCAAGGCATCGAGAAAGACCGACCCTGCGCGGCGCATCACCGGCATTGCTGACTTGTGATCCATGCGAGCATCATGGCTGTCCGCGCCTGTCATCGCTGTCCGACCGTCTCCACGCGCTGCACCCCGCCATCGACCACCGCCCCGGTCAGCGCATCGACCCCGATCCGCGCCACAAGAGCCCCGCGCTCGAGTTGGACCTGCCCGCCAGAGCTTGCACCATCGGCATAGAAGACCAGCCCAGCGTCTGGACGGCGCAAATGGAGGGCAGCGCGGGTCCGAGTCTCCAGCGAGAGCGCCGCCCCGGATCGCGCTTCGGCCGGGCCCGGCAGAGGCGGCGCGTAGAGCGGCCGCCAGGAGAGCTGCCCCTCCTGCGCGAACAGGACCAGACGTTGCGGCGCCCCCAGCGCCAGCGCTTCTTCGCGCCCCGAACGCAGGAATTGCAGAACCGCCGCGCTGTCCTGCGCCAAAAGCCGCGCATCCGACGGGAGAAGACGCGGCAAGGCGATGGCGGCGATTACCCCGAGAAGACCGAGAGCCACCAGCATCTCGATAAGCGTGGCCCCGGCGCGTCTGGACGCTTGCGGCCACCCTTTGCGGCGGCTCAGCGCCCGCCCGATCCATTCCCTGCGCCGCGCCCCCTGTTTCATTGGACCGCTCCGAGCACGCGCGCAATCTCGTCCAGCGAGACATCGCCTGCATCCGCGGCGAGCAGAGCGGCATCCAGCATCGAGCGGATACCGGCGCTGCGCGCGGCTTGCCGGATCTGCCCGGCAGTTGCATTGCTGATCGCCAGATGGGCGATCTCATCGCTCATCGGCAGGATCTCGAACACCGCAAAGCGCCCCTTGGTACCGGTCTGATCGCAATGCGCACAGCCCGGCGCCTCATAGAACCGCAATGAGCGCCCCAAACGCGCCTGCGCCGCCTCGAGCCCCAGCCGCTGCGCCAGTTCCGGGTCCGCCCGTTCAACCGGAGTTCGGCAATCGCTGCACAACCGCCGCAGCAGGCGCTGGGCGATCGCAGCGCTCACGGTAGAGGGGATCAGATAAGGCTCGACCCCCATTTCCGCGAGCCGAGCAATCGCGGTGGCGGCGTCATTGGTATGCATCGATGTGAGGACCAGATGCCCGGTCAGCGCCGCTTGCACCGCCGTTTTTGCCGTCTCCGGATCGCGCGTCTCACCGACAAGCACCACATCCGGATCATGCCGCAGGCTGGTGCGCAAGGTGGCGGCAAAATCGACCCCGATTGCCGGATGCACCGGGATCTGGGTCAACCCTTCGATCTCATACTCCACCGGATCTTCGATGGTCATGATCTTGCGCTCGGGCCCGCGCAAGCGTCCGAGCATCGCATAAAGGGTCGTGGTCTTGCCCGACCCGGTCGGGCCGGTGACCAGCAGCAGGCCGGTTGAGCGGGCAAGCAGGGCATTGATCTGCGCGATGGCACCGGGATCGGCGCCCAGGCTCTCCAGCGGAGGCACCGAACCGTCGCGTCGCAAGAGCCGGAGCGTCACGCTCTCCCCATGCAGCGCCGGGGCGGTCGCGATCCGCAGATCGAGCGCCCGGCTGCCTTGCAAGGCATCAGCGCCCAGATCGGCGCGGGCCCGACCATCTTGCGGACGGCGACGCTCGGCAATATCGAGACCGGCCATGATCTTGATCCGCGAAATGATCGCCGTTGCCATATCCGCAGGCGGGGCCGGGATCTCGCGCAGCACGCCATCAATGCGCAGGCGCAAGGTCAACCCGCCCGGCTGGGCTTCGAGATGAATATCGGAGGCACCGCTTTCATGCGCCCGAGCGATCAAGGCATTTACTTGCCGGATCACCGGCCCTTCCTCGGCTTGGCGGCGCAGGCTTTCCGCGTCTTCCTCTTCGCTGGCTTCGGCGGCATCGCCCAGACGGCGGCGGCGCAGGGCGGCGATCTCTGCCGCACTGGCCACCAGAACCTCCGGCGCCGTCCCCGTCACCAGACGCATCCCTTGCGCGGGGCGCGGATCGAACGGATTGATCTGGCCTATCTGGGAAGCGCTGATGACCTCGGCACCCAAAGCGGTGAAGAACTCGTGGCGCAGCGATGCCGGGCGTTCCGCCTCGCAAACGCCGGAGCCGAGCCGAGCCTGCCCACTGATCTGCGCCAGAGCGCGCGCGAGAATGTCGTCTTCGCAAATCCGCAATTCGAGCAAAGCCTCGCGATGGGCGGCAAGCGTGCGTGCCGGTTCGGGGGTCAGCAGCGTGAGCGGTGGGTTACCATCGGACAAGGCGCGCTGGGCAAGATCGGCGGCGCGGCCGAAACCATCGGCGGAACAGGCGCGCATCGCAAGCAAGGTGGTGCGCAAATGCGCCACCGCCTCCTGAGCCGTCCATTCAGAACCCGCCTGATCGCGCGCCATTTCTCCGCCACCCCGACTGCTTCCCCGCTCTCAACTCCCGCAGCGCAGCATAGAGCGCAAGCCTCAAAACGGAAGCGATCTCGGGCTCGCGCGGCGCGCGATAAGCAGAATCATGCCGATTCCCCATCGCTGGCGCCGGGCGCCCTTCGAATCATTGCGCCGACCGCCCGACCCGAGCAGCAGCCCCTGCGCCTGTGTTGAACTCGCACGAATCGCCCCCCGCCTTTTCGCAAGCTGGGTCATTTCGGTGGACGAAAAGCCACAACCTGCGACATGTTTGCAACCTTACCAAAGTGTTAACCGCCACCCGCTTGCCCGGCGCAAAGCCGCCATGGCAGGCAAAAGGGGCGTGAGGGACGCGAGAAAAACCCGCCTTCATGCTGCGCCAATGATCCTCGCCTCGAACCAATCAGGGGGCGATGCCTGAGAGCCGGGAGAGGATCGCAGACGCAGCACGAACGGGCCCATGGTTGAGCGATCGCCCGTGTTTTGGGTGAAGCGTGTATGTGTGAGATCGACCGATGGCGTTCTTTTCGCGCGGAAGCGAGGCTTCCGGATTTGCAGAATTGGCTGTGCCTGCGGCATGGCTGGAACTTGCGCTCGACGGCTATCGGCTGGCTTTCGAGCAGATGGGGCGCGATTTCGTCGAACTCGCACATCCCGAGATTTATACGCATCCCGAATTCGCCCCGCGTGCGATGCTCGATACGGGCTCACTCGATACAGGCTCGCTTGAGGGGAAGGCGCAATCGGCGCTGTCTGCTGTCCATTTCGGGTTCCGCGGACTGGGCGAGAGGGCGGGTGCGCCATCCGTCTTTTTGCGGGGCATCCGCAATGTGCTGATGCTGCCGCTGCCGCCCGATCCGACCGAGGCGCTCGGGTCCTGGGATGCGCTTGATCATCGGCTGGCCAAGCGGTCCCATGCGCTTTGGGTCCCGAATCGCCCGGCGGCGATTGCCTTGCGCGCCGCAGGCTTTGCCCAGGCCCAGCACGTCCCCGCCCCGATCTGGCTCCCGGCAGCAAAGCCCGATGCGCTCAAAGGCTTGCTGGCCTGGCTCCATGGGCATGACGCGCCGGTTCCGCTCGAGCAATGGCTGGCGAACGCGCAGCAAGCCAGTGAGGTGCAAAGACCGAACCGGGTGTTCCTCAGCCTGATCGATCCGGATGCCCCCAAGGAGGAGCTCGAGGCCCTCATGCGCGGCTTCGCCCTGCATGCCGCCCATCATCCGCAATCGCGTCTGCTGCTCGCTTTCTCGCTCGACCCGGATCGCCGAGCCGCCCAGCATCCGGCTCAGATAATCGGTGCCTTGACAGAGCGGCTCGGGCCGCTGGCCTGTACGCAAATGGCGATCTTGCCGGGCCCGATCACGGAGCCGCTGCTTGCCGGGCTGTGCGAGGTCTCGGATTTTTATCTCAATACCGCCGAGGGCCTGCCGCAGAATTTCGCCCTACAAGCGGCAATGCTGAGCGGCGTGGTGCCAGTGGCGCCGTTCCTGTCGGGCGAAGCGAGCTATCTGACACGCGACAATGCCATCAGAGTAAGCGAAGTGACTGCCCGCGCGGTCTCGACCGCTTGCAAGGAAGCGGTGGCGGTCTCTCCGGAGAGTTTCACGGCGCTCTCGGGGCGGGCGATGGATACCGCGATGGCGCGCTTTTCGCTGCCGAGCGCCATGCACCGCATCGATTTGGTTTTGGCTGGCGACAGCCAGACCGGGCTCGGCGCGCCCGGCGATGACGAGATCCTGAATGGCAGTGCGCAGCGCAACTCTGCGAGCGGCCATCACGAGAGCCTCGCCCAGGACTATCTGACGAGCAAAGATCTCGGAACCGAGCATCTGGCAGGCGAGGATATTGCCGCGCCGCCTTTGGGCGGCACCACCGGCTCGCCGCCGCTGATTGCCCGCCGCGATCTGCGCAATGAGGGCTCGGCGCTGTGCAGCCATGCGCCCACCGCGCCGTTTCTGGGCAGCGCGCGAGACCCGCAAGCCGGGCCGATCGACCTCGATACGGATCTGGATCGTGTCCGCGATAGTATTCTGGGCCGCCATCACCGCGGACCAGCGCGAGGGCGTCTCGCATGAATGCGCTGCAAATGAACGGCGCCGCCCGGAGCCATGAGCGCTCCGTGCGCCTGTCCTATGATCTGAGCGCGCTGGGCAGCGATCCGGCGCAGGCACAGAAGATGGAAGCGCGGCGCATCCGGCTCCTCGGCAAGGCGCTGCACGAGGCGCTGGGCACGCGGCTTGACTTCATCCACGGTGATCTGAAACTGCCCCGCGCCCTTGCGCTCGATGCCTTGAACGGGATGGAGGCCGCCAGTTTCGCCTCCGCCGCGCACCGTCTGCGCACGCGCGGCACCTTGCCGGTGGCCGATCCCAAGAGCTACGGCTTTTTCCCCGCGACCCGCTTCGTGCACGGGCTCTTTGCCGCCGAAGCGATCGTGCTCGATCGCCTTGCCCCCTTGCTTCGCATGCGCGATCCGCAAAAGCGGCGCGAGATGCTGCACAGCCATGAGCACGCGCTCGGGCATGCCGACACGCTCTTTTGCCTCAACGGCGCCGCAGCGGCCGAGGCGCAGCTATATCTAGATGCGCAGGATCAGTGCGATGTGAAAGCCCTGCCCATCGGCGGCGCGCTGGAGGATGCCGCCGCGCCAGCGCCAATCGAGATCGTCCATGATGGCATCCGACCCTTGATCCTGCTCTGGGCCGATCTGCCGCAAAGGGCCATCGACAACCCCTTGCTGGCCTGGCTCGCTCGCGATCCGGGCAGCCAGTATCAGTTCGATCTGGTCGTGATTGACGAAGGCTCGAACCCCGAGGACTGGCGCCGACTTTTCGACGGGCTCGGCCTGAGCGCAATGCTCGATGAGCAAGTGGTGATCCTTGATCGGCTCGAAGATCACGCCGCTCGGCACCTGATTGACGCGGCGCTTCTGGTGGTGGGGGCGGATCTCGATGGGCTCGACCCGCATTGGCTGATCAGCGCGATGGCGGCGGAGAAACCGGTTCTGACCAGTCTGGGCGGGGCGAATACGGATATCGGCGGCGGCGCGTGTCGCTATTTCGATCCCAATCAGCCCGGACAATTCGCCGGTCAGTTCTGCGAGGCGTTTGACGCCGCTCTCGCCCAGCCGCGCAATCGGCTCGGCGCAACCCGAGCCCGTCATTTCACCTGGGAGATGGCGGCGCAGACAATCATCGCCGATGCCGAAGAGAAACTGCGCGCGGCACCGACGCTTGGGACCGATTGGCGGGGGGCCTTGCATGTTTGAGCAAATGATCGCTGACGGGCCGGATCTTCGGATCCGCTTTCGCAATCCGCGCCATTCTGCGGCGCTCGACATTCTCTTTTTGCTCGATCTGCATGGGCGTATCGAAGATGTCGGCCTGCCGGGCCATCCGACCGCGCATTGCCTTTATCATGGCGGCGATGCCCTGCTGCTGGAGGCCGATACGGTGGTCTTCCCGGACGGCGCCAGGCTGGCGGGCGGCTATTACCTCTATGCGCCCTATAGCGGCCAGGTCCATCCGGGCACGGACCGGCTGGAGACCAGCCGGATCGGCGACTTTGTGGCCCGGGTCAATCTGCCCGCGCTCGCCCGGCAAGGCGGCCCAAGCTGCACCCCCGATGAAGCCCGCGCGCTGGGGCTGCCCGCCCAGAGCGTCGTGGCGGGGCTCTATCAGGACATTCTCGGGCGGGTGCCAGAGCCAGAGGAAGAGAGCTTCGCCGCCGATCGCTTGCGACAGGGCGAGCTTCGGGCCGCCGAGCTTGCCCTCGAACTGGCCAGCGGTCAGGAATTTCAGGAGCAAGTGCGCGGCAAGCGGCTCGCGCCCGGGCTCAGCGCCTTTCGCTGCTCGCAGCTCTGGCATGAATCCGACACCAGTTTTCTCCTGCCGGATGCATCGATGCAGATTCGCTCCCCCGAGCTCGCCTTCAGGGCTTTGGGACTGGAATTCGACCCGGAGATCTGGAGCGAAGGGCACTACGACGCGCTGCTGCAACAGGCCGGCCACGATTTGGCCGCGTTTGCTCGAAACGCCGCCCCCCTCTCGCAATTTTACGCCGCCCGCGTAGGCTAAAAGAGGGCTAGAGGCGACTCGGCGCAAGATCGGGGGCGCAAGATGAGTGGTGCTTGGGGGAATGGAGCTTGGGGGAGCCCCCCTCTGGACGACAATGAATGGGATGGGGCTAGGCGTACATGAAGCTGTTTGTGACAATGCCGAATGCGGCCGCAGGCAAGGCCGTGTGCGAACGGGCCGACGCGTTTGCGGCTGCTTTCGAGCGACTGGGCCTCGCGCCGCGCTGGCTCAGCGCTCCGATCCATGACAGCGCCGCCGCGCGCCGGGTCTTCGTGCAGGATGATCCTTCAGAGCCCGGCTGGCATGTCTGCCTCGCACCGCTTGAGCAAGCTGCGAGCGTTTACGGCACCCAGCTCGCGGTGGTTTTCGACTGGGCGTGGCATGCGCTGAGCGGGCGCGCCATCGGCGATGATCCAATGCGCGACCAGTTGCGTCTGCTCTCGCGCGCCAATCTGGTTCTGGCCGGTAGCAGCCATGCGCAAGGCTTGTTGAACGCCGCCAAGGGCCCCGGCAATGTGCTGATGCCAACACCGATTGGCGCCGCCTCCCCGGCAACCGCCGCCGATAGCACCATTGGGCTCGATGACTTCCCCGCCCCGATCTGGACGACGAGCCTGCCCGTGGGCGCCATGCGCCCCGAGCGCCTGAGCGGATTTCGAGCCCAGCGCCCCGGTCCGCTGATGATCGCGGCGCTTGATCCCTTTGCCGAGCGACGGGCGCTCAAAGCCTTGCTGAAGGCTGCCGGGGCGCTGGAGAGCGGGCAGCTCCTGATTGCGCTCGATCTGGAGCCAAGCCGGGCCAGCTTCAAGCTCGCGCGCGGACTGCTCGGCCTTGATGATATCGCAGGAGAACATGGCCCCCGGATCGGCTTCATCGCCGAGCCGCTGAGCGATGCCGGTCGTGCGATCCTGCTCGGCGCGGGCGACTTTTTCATTCGTCCTTGCGCCCGGCAGGCGGGGCATGATCGCCTGCTGCTCGAGGCGATGGCGGCGCAATGCGTGCCCATTACTCCCGGCTGCACAGTTTTGGCGGATCTGGCGACCGAGGACACCGCCATCCTCGCTCAAGCGGATCTGCGCGCCTTGCCGCGCGAACAGAGCCCCTTGGGCGTGAGCGGCTTGCGCGAATGGGGCTGCTCGGGCGGTGCGCTGGCCGAAGCCTTTACCCGCGCTGAAGCGATGTCGGACGGATATCGCCGCGAGCGCGCGCAGGCGGCTGCCCGGCACGTGGCCAACCTGGCCGGTGATGAGGCTTTGGCTCGCGTGCTTCAAAGCGCCATGGGAGTGAGCACGGGAATGAGCATGGGAGTGGGCTCAGCGCACCGCCCGGGAGAAGCTCCAACCCATGCGCCGCCCGCCACCCCCGCCCCTCTCGCAGCATCGCTGGATGAGGAAACGCGGACCACGCCGCCCCTGCCTTCGCGCTCCGCCATCGCCGCCGCCTGAGCCGAACAACGGCCAAGAGCCCGACAGGATCACGCAGGACGCTGCCGAATGAGAATGCCATGAAACTCTTCATTGATGTCAGCCCGGCTTTCGAGAGCCGCAGTGCCGAGAACCCGCCCGCGCATGCTGAGTTGATCCTCGGCCTGGCGCTCGGCCTGCGAGAATGCCTCGATGTGTTTGACCGGGTCTATTGTCATCACGCCGGACGGCTCTACCCGGAGCGTTTCATCGAATGGACCGCCCGAAATTTCGAAGGAGGCGAGCATCGCCGCAAGCTGAGCGCCGGGCTGGTGCAAACCGGGCTGCTCGACAAGGCAATCGCGAAATATGAGGATGAACCCTTGGTCGGGCTGAGCATCGCGCCGCAGGCCAAGGCCCATCCTTTCGATTTCAACGTGCAGATCCTGCACGATATCGCCCCCTTGCTCGCGCCAAATCTAGCACCCTCGCATGGCGATCAAGGTACTGGTGAGCGCGATCAGGTTCGAAACCGGCGCATCACGCTTGCGCGCTCGCTGGATCGCGCGGCGTTGATCGTCTGCCCTTCCGAGGCCGTTTGGCGCGATCATGAGCGCCTTTTCGCGCAAGATCACAGCGCGCCAGCAATCATCGCTCGGCCCGGCTGCCTTGGCCCTGACTTCGCGCAAGCACAAGCCCGCTGGGGGAGCGAAGAACACGCAGGCAAGGGCGAGCGCGGTGCGCCCTATATCGTGATCGCACCCGGCGGGCCGCTTGGCAATCTGGAGGTCCTGTCCGCGGCGATGCAGCGCTTTGGCACTGCTTTCGAGGGGGCGCATTTCCACCTGTTTCTCACCGACGGCCCGGCCCCGGAGGCTCTGCAATCGCGCCACGTCACCGCCTCACCGCTGAGCGATATCGAAACCCTGCGCGGCGCGCTCTATCGCTCGCGCGGGCTGATCTTGCCGCAATTGCGCGATGCAACCGGGCGCTGGGTGCTGGAGGCCACGCGGCTCGGGCAACCGGTTCTCGTTGCCGCAACCGGCGCCGGAGCGGAGCTCGCTGATCTGAGCGGCTCGGTGCTGTTCGATCCGCAAGATCCGGTGAGCCTGGCGCAGGCCTTCATCGAATTCTCCGCCCTGCCACGCAGCCCGTCCGACCGAATCGCGCTCGCCAAACGGGCGGCCTCGGGGCCCAGCTACCGCAGTTTCGCCCAGAGCATTCGGCACAGCATCCAGCAAGTCGTCGCTGGCACCCTGAGCCCGACCGACCCGCGTGGGCATTTCGAGGCACTCGCCCACAGCTCCCTGTGAGGATCCGCACAAGGCTACGCGAGAAAGCGCAGCCAGCTCCGGCCCTTGTGATCGTTTTGTCGTAGAACGCTCCTATGGTCCGCGCTGCCAAAGGTGCCGCAACGGCACTCGGTAGCAATGGAGAGATCTTACATGAAAAAGCTCATCGCCGGCCTGCTGGCCGCATCGGTGCTGACCCCGGTTGCAGCATCGGCCGAAGGCCTGACCCGTGTTCTGACCGTTCCGCTCAAGGCCGAGATCACTGGTCTTTACGAGCACGGCTCGGACCTGTTCATGAACATCCAGCACCCGGATGCCAAGATCGACGGCCCCTATTCCAAGGCCACCGTCGGCGTCATCGCCAATGTGAACTGGGCCGCCGGTGAGCAAGCCGCCCCGAGCACCGATGCCGAGAAGATCGGTGTCATGAGCACCCTGGGCGCCTATCAGACCCTGCTCCAGGAAGGTGACATGGGCGTTGTCGGCGTGATCAACACTGCTGGCGGCGAAGGTCTGCTGGTCTCGAACGACCCGGATTTCAACGGCTTCATCCCGACCGGTGAGAACGAAGGCTTCCTGTTCACCAACTGGGAAAACACCCCGGGCGGCATGTCGCGCGCAAAACTGAGCCGCGCTGCCGATGGCACCTGGTCGGTGGCCGAAGGCTCGGTCTCGATGGTCGATTTCTCCGCCGTGAACGGCACCTGGATCAACTGCTTCGGCACCGTCTCCCCGTGGAACACGCCCCTGAGCTCGGAAGAGCTGTATTTCGACGACACCGCCGAGTGGAACAATGTCGAGTACAAGGAACATGAGGATGTCGCTGCTCTGGCATCGCATCTGGGCCAGTTCCCGAACCCGTATGATTACGGCTATATCATCGAAATGAAAAACCCGACCGGCGATGTCCGCCCGGTCAAGCATTTCTCGATGGGCCGTTTCAGCCACGAGAACTCGGTGGTGATGCCCGATAACAAGACCGTCTATCTCTCCGATGACGGCACCGGCGTTGTCTTCTTCAAATTCGTTGCCGACAAGGCGGGCGATCTGAGCGCGGGCACCCTGTTCGCCGCCAAGATCAAGCAACTGGGCGAGGCTGGCGCCTCTGCCGCGGACACCGCGCTGCAAATCTCCTGGATTGAGCTCGCCCATGGCTCGAACGCAGAGATCGAAGGCTGGGTTCGTCAGTATGACGGCATCGGCACCGACAAGTACGAAGCCGGCAAGACCAGCTACATCACCGACGAAGAAGTCGCCGCCTGGGCCGCTGGCGATGCCGCCGATAACCGCGTTGCCTTCCTCGAAAGCCGCAAGGCTGCCGTGGCCAAAGGCGCGACCGGTGAATTCCGCAAGATGGAAGGCGTGAACATCAACTTCGCCGGTGCCAAGGACGGCTCGGTGCCGTTCATGGTCATGGCGATGTCGTCGATCGGCAAAACCATGAGCGATGGCGAAGGCGATATCGATCTGGCCGAAAACAAATGCGGCGTGGTCTACGAGATGAAACTCGACGCGAATTTCAACGTCTCGAAAATGGTCCCGCTGGTCGCCGGTCACGGCTATGACAAGGCCAACAAGCCCAATGCCTGCCCGGTCGGCTCGATCTCGAACCCGGACAATGTGCTCGTGCTCGGCAATGGCGATGTCCTCATTGGCGAAGACACCAGCAATCACGAGAACAACGCTCTGTGGGTCTACCGCAAATAAGCGGCGCTGAGCATTGAAAATGGGTGCGGGGGGCAGGCCTCCCCGCACCCCCTTTGATGAGCCGAGAACGCGGTTGATCTCGATCATGGACCGCGCTAGCTCAAGGCGCACGGTAGTCAGGCGCGTCGAATCCAATCGGGCGCACCGCAGACCGACAGGAACCGACCATGACAGCGTCACTCGCGCGCGCCGCCCTCGCGGCGTTGTTGACGAGCGGAGTATGGGCCCTTCCGGCCGCCGCTCCAGCCAGCCCAACCGGGCCAGCCGCTTCCCCCAAACATCTCAGCAAGCCAGCCGCATCCGCAGGAGCGACGGCAGAGCAAGCGCCGCATGCCGAAGCGAAAGGCGATGCCGCCCCCTGGGGCGAGCCGCATCTCGCGATCATCCCGCGGACCGACAAGGAACGGGCCCGGATCGCAGCGGTGCGCGCCTTGGCGGAGGATTTCTCGCGGCCAGAACGCTTCGAGACCCACCCCGCGGGCAAAGCGACCCGCTTTGGCCTCCACAGCCGCGAGGCATTCTCGACGCCTTCGGCCAATATGCCCTTTGAACGCGAAGCGCTGTTCAAGCTCGGCAATGGCCTGTTCGAGCGGGTTTTTGAGCCAGCACCGGGCGCCAATGCCCAAACGGATGGGCTCGGGCCGATCTACAACACCGCCTCCTGCCAGCGCTGCCACTTGAAGGATGGGCGCGGGCACCCACCCGATGGCCCGCAGGATGCGGCCGATTCGATGTTTCTGCGCCTGTCGATTCCCAAGTCGCTCAGCAGCCTGCCCGCTTCTGTGCTGGACAAGATGCCGAATGCACCCGAGCCGGTCTATGGCTTGCAGATGCAGGACCGCGCCATCGCTGGCCACGCCCCTGAAGGGCGCATGCGGATCGCCTATGAACCGGTCCCGGTCAGCCTCGCCGATGGCTCCGTGATAACCCTGCGCCGCCCGCGCTACAGCGTCGTCGAGACCGGCTATGGCCCGCTGCATCCTGCGGTGCAGCTCAGCCCCCGCATCGCGCCGCAAATGATCGGGCTGGGGCTCATCGAAGCGATCCCTCAAGGCGATATCCTCGCTCTCGCCGATCCCGAAGACAGCGATGGCGACGGGATCTCCGGCCGCCCCAACCGGGTCTGGAGCGCAGAATTCGGGCAATGGATGCTCGGCCGCTTCGGGCTCAAGGCCGGGGCGCCAACGGTGAAGGAGCAGTCAGCCGGAGCCTTTGCCGGGGATATGGGCATCGCCAATCCGCTGCATCCGGGGGGCGGCGGCGAATGCACACCCGATCAGCAAGCTTGCCTGAAAGCGCCGCATGGCTATGACGACGGCGAGAAGCCGGTGGAGATCTCGGCAAAAATGCTGGATCTGGTCAGCTTTTATGCGCGCAATCTCGCGGTGCCCGCCCGGCGCGATCTCGAGGATCCGTTGGTGCTGCGCGGCAAGGAGGTGTTCTACGGCCTTGGCTGCGCGCAGTGCCATCAACCCAAATTCGTTACCCATCGTCTGAAGGATCAGCCCGAGCAGAGTTTCCAGCTCATCTGGCCCTATTCGGATTTCCTGCTGCACGATATGGGCGAAGGGCTCGCCGATCACCGCCCCGAATGGCTCGCGACAGGGCGCGAATGGCGCACGCCGCCGCTCTGGGGCATTGGCATGACGAAGGCGGTGAGCGGGCACAGTTATTTTCTGCATGATGGGCGCGCCCGTTCACTGCTCGAGGCGGTGCTCTGGCATGGCGGCGAGGCAGAGGCGGCGCGCGAGGCCGTGCGGGCATTGCCAAAGCAAGATCGCGACGCATTGATCCGTTTTCTTGAATCCCTGTGAGGACCCTTGCCATGAAGCGCCCCGTTCTCTTTACCGCCGCAGGCTTTCTTCTGGCGTTTTGTGCTGCCCCGGCGCTCGCTCAGAGCAGTGCGACAGCGCCGACGCTCGATGCGCGCGGCTTGCCGACCCACAATGCCGAGCTCGGCTTGCCCTATGAGCCCGAAGGCGCCGGGCAGACAGATCACGATGCGATCCGCCGCCGGGTGCTGGATGTGCTCGCACAGCAATTTGGCACCTTTCGCGACCGCACCGCCAGCATGGCGCAAGAGATCGACGCCTGGTGCGCCGCCTCGGGCGCAGCGCCCGCCCCGCAAGCGGTGAGCGAGGCGTATCGCGCCGCCTATCTGGCCTGGGCGCCGCTCGACAGTTACCAATTTGGCCCGATCGAGGCCCGCGGTGCCGCGCTCACGGTGAATTTCTGGCCCGACAAGAAAGGCTTTGTGAAGCGCGGATTGGCGATGCTGCACGGCCTTCCCGCCGAGACCCGCGCCGATCCCGCCGAGATCGCGCATCTCTCCGCCGCCATTCAGGGCTTTCCGGCGATCGAGCGCCTGCTGCTCGAGAGCACCCCCGATTGCCCTTCGCTCACCGGCATTTCCGGCAATCTGACGCGGATCGCCGCCGAGCTCTATGACGACTGGTTCGCTCCCGAAGGCTGGGCCGATCTCGCCCGCTCGGCCGGGCCGGACAATCCGGTCTATCTCTCGGCTGAAGAGTTCACCAAGCAGATCTATACCGCGCTTGATTTCGGGCTGATCCGCATTGCCGAAGCCCGTTTGTCCCGTCCGCTGGGCGAGCCAACCCGCAGCTATCCGCGCCGCGCCGAGGCTTGGCGTTCGGAGCTGTCCCTGGCGCTGATCGATGCGCAGCTCACCGGCATCGGACAGATGATCGAATTCGGTCTGGCGGGCGATATCATCGAGCCGAGCCGGAACTGGGTGCTGCGGGTGGTCGATCAGGCGCATGAACGGATCGGGCGCATCGGCATGCCGCTGCACGAGGCGGTGAAGGCGCCGCAGACCCGGATCCGGGCAGAGGCAGTGCAGACCAAGATCCGCTATCTTCAATTGCAACTGGCGCAAGATATCGGCCCCGGCCTCGGCGTCGATACCGGCTTTAGCGCGGCGGATGGGGATTGAGCATGGCTCATGGCTTGAACCGGCGCCGTTTTCTCGCGGCGGGCGCTGCTGCGGGGCTTGCGGCACAAGGGCTCAGCGCCCCGGCCTGGGCGGCTTGCGGCGGCGCGGTGCTGCTCTCAGCGGCCTCCCGCCCCGATAACGCGACCTGGATCATTGGTCTGAGCCGGGAGGGGAAGATCGCCTTTGCCCAGCCAACCCCAGACCGCGCCCATGCCGCTGCCGCCCATCCGGCGCGCGCCGAGGTGATCGCATTCGCCCGCCGTCCGGGCCGGTTCGCCATGGTGATCGATTGCGCCAGCGGCAAGCTTCTGGCCCAGCTCGATCCCGCAGCGGGGCGGCATTTCTACGGCCATGGCGCCTTCACCGCCGATGGCGCATTGCTGTTGACCACCGAGAACGCCTTTGACGAAGGGGTCGGGATTATCGGCATCTGGGATACAAGCGATGGCTATCGCCGCATTGGCGAGGTGCCCTCGGGCGGTGTGGGCCCGCATCAGATCCTGCGCCTGTCCTCGGGCGCATTCGCTGTGGCCAATGGCGGCATCCAGACACATCCGGATTTCGGTCGCGCCAAGCTCAACCTGCCGAGCATGCAGCCCAATCTCACCTATCTGAGCGAGGCGGGCGCGATTCTCGAGCAGGTCGCGCCGCCGCCACACCTGCATCACAACTCGATCCGGCATCTGGCGCAGACCCCCGATGGCAGGGTCGCGGTCGCGCTGCAATGGCAAGGCTCACCGCTACAGAACGCGCCGCTAACCGCATGGCATCGACGCGGCGAAGCACTTGAATTTCTGGAGCATCCGCAGAATGCGCGGTTGAAGACCTATGCCGGCTCGATCGCGCTTTCGGGCGATGGGGCGGTGCTGGGCGTCACCGGGCCCAAGGGCGGCGCCGTGCTGTTCTTTGACGCGCAGACCGGTGCCCCGCTCGGCTGGTCCGCACAGGCAGAGGCCGCCGGAGCGGCTGCGCTCGCCGATCAGTCAGGGCTGATCATCACCGTGAAGGGGGGGCTGGCGATCGGCGGCCCGGAGGGTCTCACACCGCTGGCGGTCGATCGCGACCTGAGTTGGGACAATCACCTGATCGCCCTATAAAAGCAGCCCCCGCAAACCTTTGGCCGCAGGGGCATCAAGCTTTACTCAGAGCTGGTTATAGCCCGGCGAGAAGGTATCGCAGGCTTGCGGATTGCTGGTATTGAGCCCGGTCGTGAACCAGCGCTTGCGCTGCTCGGCCGTGCCATGGGTGAACTGACGCTCATCGACCCGCTGGCCGGACATGCGTTGCAGCACATCATCGCCAACCGCATGCGCAGCGCCCAGCGCCTCGTCAAGATCACCGTCCTCGAGCGTGCCATATTTCTCATGCATCCGCCGCGCCCAGATGCCGGCATAGCAATCGGCCTGCAATTCCAGCCGGACGGTGAGTTTGTTGGCCTCCAGCTTGGAGATCCTCGGGCGCTCGGCATTCACGCGGCCCAGAGCACCGGTCAGTTTTTGCACGTGATGGGCGACCTCATGGGAGATCACATAGGCCTGCGCAAAATCGCCCCGCGCCTTGAGCTGGCGCTCCATCACCGTGAAGAATGCCGGATCGACATAGATTTTCTCATCGGCCGGGCAGTAGAACGGGCCGGTCTGCGCGCTGGCATTGCCGCAAGGCGAATTGGTGATCCCGGAGAACATGACCAGGGTCGGCTCGCGGTAATTGCCCTGGAAGGCTTCCTCCCAAACCCGCTCGGTATCGCGCAGGGTGACCGAGATGAACTCGCGATGATCGTCCTGAATCCCGGCACCCTGGGTCGTGGTCACCTGCTGCTGACCGGGTTGCCCGATCCCGAACATCTGGAGCAGCGGAACCGCCTTGGGGAAAAAGATGCTGGCGAGGATCAGCAGGATAAAGCCGACGCCGATCCCGCCCCCTGCCTTGGCGACCTTGCCGCCGCGCCGATCCTCGATATTGCTACTGGTTTCGCGTCCACGCCATTTCATGCCGAAAAACTCCCTTGTGGCCTCGGGGCTCAATAGCCCTCGCGCACTCCCGGAAGCGACCATAGGCAAAGCCCTGCACAAAGCGAAGCGGTAAACGCATTTGCGATGCGCGAAAACCGCTCAAAGCTTGTCGAAGGGCTGGACATCCCAGGTGTTGCAACTGGCCAGATCACCGCTCTTGAAGCCGATCTGGAACCAGCGGGCGCGCTGCTCGCCCGAGCCATGGGTGAAGGCGGCCTCGTTGATCACGCCGCGGGTGCGCATCTGCAAGGTATCATCACCAAAGGCGAAGGCGGCAGCGATGGCTTCTTCGATATCACCGTCCTCCAGAATGCCAAACTGCGCCTCGGCATGATGGGTCCACACGCCCGAATAGCAATCAGCCTGAAGCTCCAGACGCACCTGCAACTGGTTCACCGCCTCGGCATTGGGATCGCTGAAGGCGTTGAAATAGCGGTCCATCTCGCCATTGAGGTTTTGCACATGGTGCCCGGTTTCATGGGCGATGATGAAGGCCATCGGAAAATCGCCCTTGGCCTGCCACTCGGCCTCGAGCGTGTTGATGAACTCGAGATCGAGATAGATCTTGCGATCAAAGGCACAATAGACCGGACCTTGACGCCCAGTCACCACCCCGCATTGCCCGGTGGCCTGATCGGCATAGAGCACCAGCGTCACCGGATCGTAGGTCTTGCCCTGCGCGGCAAAAGCGCGCCCCCAGACCCGTTCAGTATCGCCGAGCAGGATCGCGGCCTTGTCCTTGAGCGAGAGCGCACGGGCATCATCGAGCTCGGGGATCGGAATTTGCCGCTCAATGCCGATGAATTCCAGCACCTGATTGACGCCGCCGATCATCACGCCGCCAACCCCGATCGCCAGCGCGCCGAGAAACCCAGCGATCACGCCGATACCGCTGCGCTTGGGAGATGTCTTCTCCCATTCGCGCGGGTCCCGATCCTCGATATGGGAGCTTGGCCCCCGATCGCCGTAATCCACCATGATAAAGCGCCACCCCATTGCCAGACTGCCGGAGGCCGGTTCGCCCCTTCAAACCGCGCCGCGGCCTCAAACGCGTGAGCGGCACAAGACAAGAGCCGAGCGCCGCCAGTTCTCACCATAGCGCCGATGGCAGCGAAGGCCCAGCTTTGGCTGAGCCCCCTCGCCAGATTTTGAGCGACGATCTCGCCGCGCGCTTACTTGAGCGCGGCGCAGAAGCGCTGGATCCGGGTGCAGGCTTCGGTCAGTGCCTCATCGGAGGTGGCATAGGACACCCGGAAATGTGGCGAGAGGCCAAAGGCCGCGCCAAACACCGCCGCCACGCCTTCGCTGCCCAACAGCTCGGAGCAGAACACCTCATCGGAGGAGATCACCACCCCGCCCGGCGTGCTCTTGCCGATGCATCCCCGGATCGACGGGTAGACATAGAACGCGCCTTCGGGCATCGGGCATTCGATTCCTTCGGCGGCGTTGAGCATCGAGACCACCAGATCGCGGCGGCGCTGGAAGGCGACCCGGCTGGTGGCGATGTAGTCCTGCGGACCGTTCAGTGCCTCGACCGCCGCCCATTGGCTGATCGAGCACGGGTTCGAGGTCGATTGCGACTGCACCTTGCCCATCGCCTTGATCAGCGCCACCGGGCCCGCCGCATAGCCGATCCGCCAGCCGGTCATCGCATAGGCCTTGGAGACACCGTTGACGGTCAGCGTGCGCTCATAGAGGCCGGGCTCGACCTGCGCCGGGGTCACGAATTCGAAGGGCGCATAGGCGATATGCTCATACATGTCATCGGTCATCACCCAGACATGGGGATGGCGCATCAGCACATCGGTCAGCGCCTTGAGCTCGTCGCGCGTGTAACCCGCGCCCGACGGGTTCGAAGGCGAGTTGAAGATCAGCCATTTGGTCTTCGGCGTGATCTTCGCCTCCAGCGCCTCGGGCGTCATCTTGAACGCGGTCTCGATCGAGGTCTCGACGATCACCGGCTCGCCGCCTGCCAGCAGCACCATATCCGGATAGCTGACCCAATAGGGCGCCGGGATCAGCACCTCATCACCCGCGTCAAGGGTCGCGACCAACGCGTTGTAGAGCACCTGCTTGCCGCCAACCCCGACGGTGACCTGGCTCGGCTCGTAGGAAAGCCCGTTCTCGCGCTGGAACTTGGCGCAGATCGCATCTTTCAACTCGGGAATGCCATCGACGGCGGTATATTTGGTCTTGCCGCTATCGATCGCAGCCTTCGCAGCGGCCTTGATATTGTCGGGCGTGTCGAAATCCGGCTCGCCGGCACCAAGGCCGATGACATCATGCCCCGCCGCCTTCATCTCGCGCGCCTTCGAAGTGACGGCGATGGTCGGCGACGGTTTCACGCGATCGAGACGGCTGGACAAAAAGGACATGATCAGGCTCCCATAAAGCAATACCGACGCTGCCTACGCCCATTCAACTGGGCGTGCAAGCTCCGGCTATCATCGTGGCGGGGTGGACGACTGACAGGCCGATGGCCCGGCTTCTATTCGCGCATGGTCGCGGCGACGGTCTGCAAGGTCACTTCGGGCGGTGCGTCTTTCACAAGCTTGATCATCGGCTGCTTCCTCCTGCTGGCCAGGGATCCCCTGACGCCCGGGTAAGCAATTTGGCCGCGAATTTCCTTGATCCTGATCAGATCGCAGCGCGCAACGCCCCCAGCACGCGGCCATCGATCACCAGCAGCCCGGCAGCGATCAGCGCAAAGCCCGCCAGATCGTCGAGGCTGAGCGTCTCGCCCAGCACCAGCCAGCCCAGCAGCACCGCGAAGGGCGGCACGATCAGGGTGACGAGCATGGTATTGGCCGCCCCCGCCTCGGCCATGATCCGAAAATAAAGCAGATAGGCGAGCGCCGTCGCCCCGATCCCCAGCGCCAGCAAGGCGAGCACCGCCTCGAGCGGCGGAGAGATATTCGGCGCACCGTCCACCAGCAGCGCCAGCGGGATCATGATCAGCGCGCTCCCGGCGAGCATCCCGGCGGCATTGAAGAGCGGCATTTGCCCCTTGAGCGCCACCCGCCCCCAGACGGTGGCCAGCGCATAGGAGAGCGTCGCCCCCAGCACCGCCCATTGGCCAAGCTGGCGCGGGTCAAGCTGGCCCAGCGACTGCGTGCCGATGATCACCGCCACCCCGATCAGCCCGAGCAGCGTACCGACCAGCTTCGCACCGCTCATCCGCTCATCGCTCAGCAGCAGCGCAGCGAGCAGCACCCCGAACACCGCCGTCATCGCGTTGAGGATCGAGGCCAGCCCGCTCTCGATCTGGGTCTGGCCCCAGACTATCAGCGAGAACGGTATGGCATTGTTGAGCAGCCCCATCACCGCCCAGGTGCCCAGCAGCCGCAAGCTGAGCCGCGGCAAGGGCAGCCCGCGCCACAGGATGAAGCCCCACAGGCTTAGTGCCCCGAGCAGCACCCGAAACGCCACCAGCGTGAAGGGCGGCCAGCCGCGCAAGGCCAGTGCGATGAACAGGAACGAGCCGCCCCAGATCGTCCCAAGCAGCAACAGCAGCGCCCAGGCTCGTGGGCTTGGCGCCGCCACTTGCGCATGGGGCGCCGTGGTCATCGAAGGGGTGGTGCGCATCGGGCTCTCCGTTGGCTGATGCCCGAAACCCTGCCCCTCTCGCCGGAGCAGCGCCACCCGTTTCTTGCGTCTCGCCTATACGAGCCGGCTCTGATCCTTCGCCGCCTTCACGAAGCCAACGAACAGCGGATGCGGCTCGAGCGGCTTGCTCTTGAGCTCGGGATGGAACTGCACGCCGACGAACCACGGATGGCCATGCCGCTCGACGATCTCGGGCAAGCGGCCATCCGGTGAAAGCCCGGAGAAGGTCAGCCCCGTCTTCTCGAGTTGCTCGCGATAGCTGATATCGACCTCGAACCGGTGGCGATGGCGCTCGCTGATTGTGGTGGTGCCATAAGCATCGGCCACCAACGAGCCCTCGCGCAACGACGCCTCAAAGGCGCCGAGCCGCATCGTCGCGCCCTTGTTGTCGCGATCGCCCGAGACGGTGGCGTTTCCCTGCACCCAGCCGGGCATGAAATAGACCAGCGGCTCGCTGACCGGATCCTCGCCGCGCTCGGCCCGATCCTCGTTCCATTCCTCCGAGCCCGCGCCCGTGAGCCCGACGCAGTTGCGCGCCGCCTCCACCACCGCCATCTGCATCCCGAGGCAGATGCCGAAATAGGGAATGCCGCGCTCGCGCGCCCAGGTCGCAGCGCGGATCTTGCCCTCGGCCCCGCGCTCGCCAAAGCCGCCGGGCACCAGGATGCCGTTGAAGCCATCGAGATGCGGCGCCGGGTTCTCCTTCTCGAAGATCGAGCTGTCGATCCACTCCGCGCGCACCCGTACCCGATTGGCAATGCCGCCATGGGTGAGCGCTTCGGCGAGGCTCTTATAGGCGTCTTCGAGCTGCGTGTATTTGCCAACCACGGCGATGCGCACCTCGCCATCGGGGTTGTGGATGCGGTCAACGATGTCCTGCCAGGCGTCGAGCTTTGGTGCCGGAGCCCCGGTGATCCCGAACGCCTCGAGCACCGCGTGATCGAGCCCTTCCTCATGCATCTTCAGCGGCGCTTCATAGATGCTCGCCAGGTCGAGCGCCGCGATCACCGCGTCCGGGCGCACGTTGCAGAACCGCGCGATCTTCTCGCGCTCCTTCTCCGGGATCTCGTATTCGGAGCGGCAGACGAGGATATCGGGCTGAATGCCGATCGAGCGCAATTCCTTGACCGAGTGCTGGGTCGGCTTGGTCTTCAGCTCGCCCGCCGCCTTCACATAAGGCAGCAAAGTCAGATGCATGAACACGCACTCGCCGCGCGGGCGCTCGTTGTCGAATTGCCGGATCGCCTCGAAGAACGGCAGGCCCTCGATATCGCCGACCGTGCCGCCGATCTCGCAAAGCATGAAATCGACCTCGTCCTCGCCAATGCGCAGGAAGTCCTTGATGGCGTCGGTCACATGCGGGATCACCTGAATGGTGCGGCCCAGATAGTCGCCGCGGCGTTCGCGCTCGAGCACATCGGAGTAGATCCGCCCGGAGGACACGCTGTCAGTGCGCCGCGCCGCGACGCCCGTAAAACGCTCGTAATGGCCCAGATCGAGATCGGTCTCGGCGCCGTCATCGGTGACGAAAACCTCGCCATGCTCGAACGGACTCATGGTGCCGGGATCGACATTGAGATACGGATCAAGCTTGCGCAGCCGCACCGAATAGCCACGCGCCTGCAACAGCGCGCCGAGGGCTGCGGCAGTCAGCCCTTTTCCCAAGGACGAGACAACCCCGCCAGTGACAAAGATATAGCGGGCCATAACGGCTCTCCCCGCAGATGTTGTGGTCTACGGGAGTTCAGAACTAAAGGATTCGCACGCTGGCGTCCAGCCTGTTCCAAAGCTCCCGATTGGTTTGGTTCAGATCACGCCCGCGACAGCGCGTCATAGACGGCGCCGAGCTGCGAACTTATCCGGTCCGGATGGAAATAATCGGCCCGTTTGCGGATCTCGGCCCGCAGCGATCGGCGCTCCTCGGCCCCCAGCGCCAGCAGCGCCTGCGCGCGATCGAACAGCGTCTCGGGCTGCGCGGGATCAAACAGAAAGGCGTGATTCACCGCCGGCACGATCTCGCGGATCTGGCTGACATTGGGCGCAATCACCGGCATGCCGCAGGTCATCGCCGCCAGCAGCGCGCCGGAGGTCAAGAAGCGCTCATAAGGCAGCACCGCCGCCGCATGCTGGCTGAAAAGCTGCGGGACTTCTTCATCCGGGATCCGGCGAAAATCGAGCGTGAGGCCCGGCTTGCCCTCGAAACGGGCCAGCAATTGCTCGCCATAGCCTTCCTTGGCCAGCGGCTCCCCGGCGATGCGCAAGGCGATATCCTGCCCGGCAGTCAAGCCGCTCACGAAGCGCTCGAGAAGCTTGTCGATCGCCTTGTAGCGGCGCACCTTGCCAAACACCAGCAGCTCACGCCCCGTCAGAGCGCCCGCGCCGTCGCCGGCATCCTCGTAAAAGCCGTGATAGGCCGGGTGCGGCAGATAGACGACCTTCTCCAGCGGCACCGCGCCTTGCTCGCGCAGCACATTGATCGCCTCGAGATTATGCACGCAGATCCGGTCGACGGATTTGAGCAACTCGCTGCGCAACCAGGAGAAAACCGCTTCATATTCAAGCTCATGCGGCGCGATATTGTGGATGGTCCACAAGACCCGCCCGCCGCGACGGCGAAAGAAGCGCAGCCGGTCCATGAAGTATTTCGCCGCCGCCATCGCCTCGGCCTCGGTCGGGCTGCGGCGAATGATATGCTCTTCCCAATGGATGTGGAAAAGCTGATGCGTGCCATCCTTGCGCGCACGCTGGCCGTCCATCGCATTGTCGATCGTGCCCTTTTCGAGGGCGTAGCGATCGCCGATCGCGCTGTACATCACCGGCTGATACGGGTTGTCGCGATAGACCGTGTAGTTGAACACCGTCATCGGCGCAGCTGCGAGGGTGGGCGCAGGCGAGGAAGATTGGGACAAGGTCATCGCGTCAGGACTCCGCCTCTTTGATCCGTTCGGGCAGCATGAGGCCCGGTGCCACATAGGGCCGCTCGCGCATCGGGAAGGGCATCGCCCCATCGGCGCTACCTTCGGCAATGCGCTTGTGCCAGGCCTTGTAGGACGCCTGATAGAGCCGCCGCGGCTCGGTGAATCCGGTCCGGGTGATGCCATATTCCTCGCTGGCGGTCAGCGAGGCCGAATGCGCCCGCCCCAGCAGCAGCGGCCAGCGCAGCCGAGCCACCGCATCCTCGCCATAGAGCAGGCGCAGACGCAGGATGTACTCCATATCAGCCTCGATGCGCACACTGTCATAGAGCCCGGCGCGCGACAGCGCCTCGGCCTTGCGGAACACCAGCGAGATGCAGCAGGTATGCGAGATCTGACCACCGGCCTTGATGACGATCTTGCCGTCACTGTCCATGCGCAGCCAATCCGTGGTCACGCCGACCAGCTCCGGGTAGGCCTCGAGCGCGGCAACGGATTTTGCGATGCGATCGGGATGCGACCAGTCATCACTGTCTTGCAGCGCGATATACTGCCCCCGCGCCTGCAAGATACCCATGTTCTTGGACACATAAGTCCCGTCATTGGTGGTCTTGAGCAAGGCCCGCACACGCGGCTCGTCGCGTTCGATCTCGCGCAGCAGATCCGGGGTGCTATCGGTGGACAGGTCATCGACAACGATGATCTCGAGATTGCGATAGGACTGATCGAGCAGCGAACGGATCGAGGTATAAATGTAATCCTCGGCATTATAGGCGGTCATCACCACCGAGACCAAAGGCCCGTCATAAACCGGCGCCGGGCCGATAATGTCATTGGCGGGCACCGACATCCCCGAAGGCTTGAGCGTGTCAAAGCTCAGCTTCTGGCCGGGGAAGGTGGTGATTGGCTGGCAGCCATAGCGCGCGAACAGCGTGTTCAGATGCTCCAGGCAGCCGCGCTTGTCCTCGGCGCCGTAAGCCATGGCGTAGCGGAACAATTGCTGCTCGAGGAACACGACCTCGTCATCGCCGGGATCAAAGAAGCGCAGATGCTCGGCGGCGCGATCGGGCTGACCGAGCTCGATGGTCGCGGCGATGGCAACGGTGCGCGCCATGCGATTGTCCGGATCCGCCTCGAGCAGCGCCTCGGCCTTGCTCAGGGCGGTGTCGAACTCGCCGACAAAGAAGAAGTTGCGTGCATACTCACCCCGGATCGCGCCGCTGGTCTCCTCCCAATGCGCCTCGATGAACGGCGCCACTTTCTCGGCGGTGTCCTCTGCACGCAAGGCGCGAATGTAGTGGATTGCCACCCGATCATCATAGCCGCCGGCCAGATAACGCTCGCAAAGCGAGATCAGCGTCTCGGGCTCGCTCACCTGCGCGCGGGTCTGGATGAGGTCGAGCAGCACGCTGCGCTTGTCCGGATCAATCTCGTGCAGCGATTCGAGAATCGAAATCCCCTCGGACAGTTGCCCCTGAAGGATCAGCGCCTTGGCAAGCCGATGCCGCTTCTCCGGATCCGTCGGATCGCGTTCAAGCTCGCGCACGCAGAGCTCGCGCAAACGGCTGCTGGCCTGCGCGCCGCGCTTGCGATCGCGCAGCGGGTCGCGCTTGCACAGATCGATCTCCAGACGCGCCACCAGTTCCTCGATATTGCGGGCCGGGCTCTTGGCATTCACTTGCGCGAACAGATCCGAGGCAAGCGCCTGCCCCGCAAAGCTGCGGGTGTGGCGGGCGGTATAGGCGGCGCGGATCTTCTGGTCCCGCGTTAGCTTGCCGGCCATCGCGGTCTCGATCCAGGCCATCGCCACATCCGGGCGTCCGTCATCGCTGGCAAAGCGGGCAATGCCCAGTTGCATCAGGCAAGGCAGATCCTTGCGCGGCGCGAGATGGGAGAAGATCGGCTGCGCCGCTGGCGAGCCGGACCGGGCCAGGTACTGCAACAGCGCGCCCTTATGGGCTCTGGGCAGATGCTCGATCCAGACGGCGATACGGGCGGGCGGCACGAACAGCGTGATCATCGCCTCGATCGCGGCGGCGTTATTGTCCAGATCCTCACGCCCGAGCGCACGCGCAAGGCCCGAGGGCGCAGCACTCGGCGCGCCATCGAGCAGGGGCGCGACCAAGGTCGGCGCAGCACCGCTCCCGAGCAAGGCACGCTCCATCGCCGATGTATCAAGCAGCGTTTGCAAAAGGCTCGCAGCGCGGGGCCAATCACGTTGATCAGCGGCACGCCGGGCCGCGACCCGCGCTATCGCCGCGCCCGCGCCTTGCCATTGCTCAAACAGCGACTGCGCCCGATCATTCTCGCCTGCCCAGAAGGCTTCTTCGATCCGCAGGGCCGCGATCTCGGCATCAAATGGCAAGCGCCGCTGCAAGGCGGTCAACTCGCTTTGCGCCCGTTGCCGCTCATCGCGCACCAGCAGATGAGCAATGCGCGCCAGCACCGCCTCACGCTCGGCACCCGGCAGGCTGGTTTGCACAACCAGCGGCAGCGCCGCGTTCGAGCCAATCGCGGCCCGAACGAACAGGCGCTCGGGCACTGTTTCAAAGGGAGAGAGCGCCAGCGTGACCTCGGTCTGCAAGGGTTCTGCGCCCGCATCCTCGCGCTCGGAAGACGCCACCGGCGCTTCGGCCAGTTCCGGCCAATTGATCTCGGTTTGCGCCAGCGCCGCCCCGTCCAGATCCGTATGCAGGCTCACCGCGAGCGGCGCCATTTGGGGAGGGATCGCACTCACGCTGATCTCAAGGCTCTGACGCTCGACGATCTGCGCGCGCAGGATGCGCACCGCCTGCACGCGCCCGGTCGCATTGGCAATCGCCGCTTCCAGCCGTGCTTTCTCGGCGCCGAGCCGCTCCGGATCCTCGGCCGCGCCTTCTTCGATCAACGCCCGCAGCGGCGCCAGTTCCAGCATCGAACCGATCAGCAGCGGCCAGCTTTCCAGTGGCAAGCCACGCAGCGGGAGCGCCCCCTCGACCCGGTCCGCGGCCCGACCAAGCAGCACCGGATCGGGCACCGACGATAGCCCCTGATGCGGCAGCTTGCGCCCCTCGATCAGCCGATCGATCACGTTATGGGAGAACTCATCGGAGCACAGCAATTCGCGGATCTCGTCCTGCCAGGGGCGTTTGGCGCGTGAGAGAAGGTCCAGCTCCGCTTCGGGCTTGCGTCCCAGTATGAGCGCGAAAAGCCCACCGGCCTGATCGCATAGCGCGATCTCTTCTTCGCTGAGCGTCGGCTCGACCGGCTTTTCAACCGGCCGATCATCGCGCGCAGCCGTAAGGATCTGCACCGCCTTCTCCACCGGCACGCCCGCGATCGCCGCCCCGAGTTCGGGATGCGCCGCGCCCAGCGCCCCAAGCGCCTGACGCCAGTTATGCGGGGCATGCCCGCTCAAGCGCTGAGCCATCCAGGCCTGGGTCTGCGCAAAGGCTTGCCCATCGAGGCGCTTTTCATGCAGCAGATCGCCGCCCTCGCTCAGGGAGGGCCAGATCCGCTCGGCAAATTCCTGCGAGCCGAACATCGCCCGCGCCACCACGCCAAGCGGCTGCTGCCCCTTCTCGGCAATATCGGTCGGTGCGCATTCGCGCCCCAGGATCACCCGATAGAGCGCCCGCACATCCTCGGCCCCGGTCAGCGCCGCGAAACCATCGCCCGCTTGCCGCCGCCGCAGCATGGATGAAACCGAGCCAAGCAGGCTGTTTGCAATATCACTCACGGAAGCTTGTGCCATCTGTCTCGATACTCAAGGCTGATCGGGCGCGGATCCGATGTCCGCTGCCTTCTGTTTCATTGACCATGGCCGGGCTTAGCGCGCGAAGGCCTAGCCGTCCACCTCGGCCGGCTGCGCCAGCGCACGTTTTTCCCGCTGGTGCAGCATCAGGTTGCGGATATAGATGATCATCCCGGTCGACTGGCCGATGATGAACACCCGGTCCCCGGTATAGATCGCATAGGACAGCAGAATCAGCGCGCCGCCGATCGAGAACCACCAGAAGGCGACGGGGATCACCACCCGCCCGGCTCGCTCCGAGGCGATCCATTGCACCAGAAACCGGCCCATGAACAACATCTGGCCGAGCAGGCCAAAGCCGACCCAGGCCGCCTTGGCCATGCTGTCCACGCCGAGCGCCCAGAAGATCCATTCGCTCATTCGACGGCTCCTTGATCCGGACCCGCGCGCACCGTATCGCGCAGCTCCGGCAGTTTGCGGCGCTTGATCAGCCACCAGACCCCGAACAGATCAGTGATCCCGACCAGCGCCCGGCCGATATTGGTGTATTTCGAGCTGCCCTGCGCGCGTGCCCGGTGGCTCACATCGATATGGGCGATCTCCCAGCCCTCGCGATGAAACAGCGCCGGAAGATAGCGGTGCAGATGATCGAAGAATGGCAGCGCCAGAAACGCATCGCGGCGAAACGCCTTGAGCCCGCAACCGGTATCGCGGGTGTCGTCCTTGAGCATCCAGGATCGTAAACCATTGGCCATGCGCGACGCCAGACGTCGCCCCCAGGTATCCTGCCGCCCCACCCGCTGCCCGGCCACCAGCCCCAGCCGCCCGCTCGCATCGCTCAGCAGCGGTGCCACGAGATTGGGGATCTCGCTCGGCGGGTTCTGGCCATCGCCATCGAGCGTGCAGCAGATCGGGGCGCGCGCATGGCGCACGCCGGTGAGCACCGCCGCCGACTGGCCGCAGCTCTGCGCGTGGCTGATCCGGCGCAGCCAGGGCATCTGCGCGTGCAAACGATCGATCTCGGCATCGGTGCCGTCATCCGAGCCATCATCGACAAAGATCACCTCGAAGGGCGCCAGCGCCGCGCAAGCCTCCCCGATCTCGCGCGCGAGATCCGCCACCGCTTCGCGCTCATTCTTCATCGGCGCGATCACCGTGATACGCGGCGCGAGACCATTGTCGGACGGGGCAAAGATTGAAGGCTCGCTCATCACGGGATCCGATACAGACGTCATTGCAGGGCAAGGGCTCGAGAAATCGCCCGGCTATTGCGCGGTCGAAGGCCGCTCGGCGCTCTGCATCGCATTGAACCGGGCCTGCGTGCAAGCAAGCGCCGGGTCATCGGCGCGCAGCACCAGCGCAACGGTGATTTCTTTGCCGCGGTTGTAATTGAAGCCGGTCAGTCGGCTCACCTCGACGATACCCTCCGGCCCCTCGGGAAGCGCGGCCTCAAAGCGCGCGCGATCGCGCTGCTTGATCCAGACACCGGCAGGGCCGCGTTGCTCCATGAGCCAGGGAGCCGCGCGCTCGGGAGAAATGAGCGCGGTGTCCGTGCCCATCAGGAACACAAGGCTCGGCTCGCGATACCCGGCGGAGGCAAAGAAAGGCGCTGGCAGGCCGAGCTCGGCGGCGCAGGCACGATAGGGCGCGGATTGTTCGGTGATCCGCTCGGAAATCCAGACCGTGTCGAGCGCAGGCAAGGCGAAAGCAAAGGCGCTCGCATAGGTGAGCCCGGCCCCGATCAGCGCGCCGCGCAAATAGCCGATCCAAGCGCCCTGGAGCAGCCAGCGCCAGGCGAGGATCAGGCTGAGCAACGCGAAGGCCGAGAGGAGCAGGGCGCCGGGGACGAGCTCTTGTTCGAGCGCAAAGGGCAAGCCCGCGATCCCGATCGGCAGTACCAGCGCAGGGATCGCCCAGAGCACCGCGCAGATCCAGAACAGCCCGCCGCGCGGGCGTCCGGACCCGTCCAGCGCCGCTGCCGCCGCCAGCGCGATCAGCGCCGGATAGACCGGGAGCACGTAATGCGGCAGCTTGGTCGGCACCAGCTCGAACAGGATCCAGACCGGGATGATCCAGCCCAGCAGAAACGCGGTCTCAGGCGCACGGCGCCAACGCCAGGCCCAGGGCACCGCCAGCGCCAGCAGCGCCGTCCACGGCCAGAACGTCCCCCAAAGCGCCAGCAGATAAAAGCCCGGCGGGGCGCCATGCGCCTCCTGACCACTGGCGACCTTGCTCATCATGTCCTCGCCCACCGAGGCAAAGAAGAACGCGCCTTCGGTCTTCACCCCGATGGCCACGAACCAGGGCAGCGCAATCAGCGCGAACCAGATCACGCCCCAGCTCCAGCCCAGCCGGGTGAGCCCGCGCCAATTCCATTCCAGAATGCACAGCCACAAGATCACCCCGAGCACCGGCAAGAACACGATCGGCCCCTTGATCAAGGTGCCCACCGCCAGCGCGGTCCAGAAATAGAAGACATACCAGGCATGCTCGCGCGGGTCGTCCTTGAGCCCGAACCACAATCGCGCCAGCGCGCCCATGCTCGCAACGACGCAGGCGAGCAGGAACGCATCGGTCTTGGCGATCCGCGCCTCGACATTGAGCATCAGCAGCCCGGCGATCATCACCCCCGCCAGCAGCGCCGCACGCGCGCCGATCAACGGGCGCAGCGCCCAGACCCCGAGCAAACTGGCCAGCACCGCGCCGATCAATGAGGGGATGCGGAAAGCGCCCACCGGCGCCTCTGCCCCGCCAAACAGGCTCGCAGAGGCGGCTTGCAACCAGTAAATGCCGACAGGTTTCTTGTGACGCGGCTCATCCTGAAAGCGGATATCGATGAAATCGCCGCTCTCCAGCATCTGCTTGGAAGCCTGGATGAAGCGGCCCTCATCGCGATCGGTCGGGCCGTGGCTCCATTGACCGGGCACGAAGATCGCCAGTGCGACAAGCGCAATCAGCAGGATGCGCCGCCATTGCCGGTCCGATGCCCAGGCAGCAAAGGCGCCCTGGGTTGCGCCGCTGATGCGTTGCAGCCAGCCGATCAGCCCCGAACCAGCCGCATTCCCCGCTTTCGATCGAGCCATGATCCCCTCCCGTGATCCCCTCCCATATCCCCGGCACTTCTTGCCAAAGGCGCCTGCGTCCGGGGCATTGGGCGCATCAAACTTCAGCGTCGCCCACTGCCCCCCTGCGCCCGGCGCTACTCAGCCGGTGGGATCGTCGGGTTGTCCCCGGCGGGCGGGATGGTCGGGTCCACCGGCGCCGGTCGGCTCGGCGGTGCCAGCGGAATATCATCGGGCGTCAGGCCCGGTGCCGGGGTACCCGCCGGACCTTCGGCCGCTGGCGGCGTCTCGATGATCGAAGTATCGCGCACCGATTGCGTGGCAAAAAGGGTGAGCAGCAAGGAGGTCACCACAAAGGCCGCGGCCAGGATCCAGGTGCCGTTCGACAGCGCCGTTGCCGCGCTCCGGCCCGACATCACGCCGCCGCCGCCGCCACCGCCGCCACCGCCCATCCCGAGCGCACCGCCCTCCGAGCGCTGCAACAGGATCGCGCCGATCAGCAGCAGCGCGAGGATCAGGTGGATGATGAGAACGACATTTTCCATGGCGAGAACGACCAGTTCGGTTGTGTGAAAGCAGCAAATTGCGCAATGAGGCAGATAGGGGCTCGCAGCGCAGACCGCGAGGGCTTAGCGCAGCCGCTCGGGTCTGTCGAGAGAGGCGGGCCGGTAAAGTGCAACAGGAGGCGCAGCGATGAGAGTTTTGACCGCAATCGGGGGCAGAGGTGGCGCGATCGCAACGCTCGGGATGGGGCTGAGCGTGGTATTGGGCGGCATGGTGATCAGTGGATTGCTGTTTCATGCCGCAAGAGCCGGTGGTGAAGAAGGTGCCGCCACCCCCTCCCCGGCTCCCCAGAGCCAGAACCAAAGCGCCGCACCAAGCCTGTCACCGGGCGAGGTCGTGTGCTTTCTCGATGGCAGCCCCTTGCTGCGCTGGCGCTCGGATAGCATGGATCAGTTGCAATGGGGCGGTGTCGGCAGCGCGGGCGGCTCTGTCGCCGTTTTTGGCAGCGAGGATGCCGGGAGCCATATGCGCTCGGCACTCGCGATTTATGAAGCCAACACGGCCGATGGCAAAAAACTGATCTGCGCCGCCAGCGCCGAACGCCTGAACGTCCAGCGCCTGCGCTGAGCCCTTCAGCCTGCGGGCGAGCGGATCACCGCTTGCCCAGCTCCTCCGCCAGCAGGGTGCGGATCACTTGCAGATCGGCATCCTGAGTGCGGAAGGCCTCGCCGATCGCGCGCACCAGGATGAAGGTCAGCTTGCCGTCCTGCACCTTCTTGTCCTGCGCCATCAGCGCCATCAGCCCATCGGCATCGGGCAGAGCGCCGTCGATGTCGGTGAGATCCGTCTTCATCCCCATCGTACGCAGATGCGCGCGCACCCGGCTCGGGGCTTCCTGCGCGCACAGGCCGAGCCGCTGCGACGCCTCGAAGGCGAGCGCCATGCCGATCGCCACTCCCTCGCCATGCAGCAGCCGATCCGAATACCCCGTCGCGGCCTCGAGCGCGTGGCCGAAGGTGTGGCCGAGATTGAGCAGCGCCCGATCCCCGCGCTCGGTCTCATCGCGCGCCACGATCGCCGCCTTGGCCTCGCAAGAGGTCTTGATGGCATGGATCCGCGCCGCCTCATCCCCCGCCGCAAGGCTCGGGGCGTTATCCTCGAGCCAGTCAAAAAACGCCGCATCGCCGAGCAGGCCGTATTTCACCACCTCGCCATAGCCAGCGATGAACTCGCGCCCCGTGAGCGTGCCCAGCACATCGGTATCGGCCAGCACCAGGCTGGGCTGGTGAAAGGCGCCAACGAGGTTCTTGCCCTGCGGGGTGTTGACGCCGGTCTTGCCGCCGACCGAGCTGTCCACCTGCGCCAGCACCGTGGTCGGGATCTGCACGAAGCGCACGCCCCGGCGCAGCACCGCGGCGGCAAAGCCCGCCAGATCGCCGATCACCCCGCCGCCGAACGCGAGCACCACATCATCGCGCTCCACCTTCAGCGCCAGGAGCTGTTCGACCAACGCGGCGAGCTGGCCCATGTTCTTGCTCGCCTCACCGGGAGGCACGACCACCGCCTCGCTCTCGATCCCGGCGCTGGCCAGACCGGCTTGCAAGGTCTGAAGATGCAGGCCCGCCACCGTTTCATCGGTGACGATCGCCACCCGCTTGCGGCGCAGCAAGGGCGCGATCAGAGCGCCAGCATCATCGAGCAGCCCCGGACCGATATGGATCTCATAAGACCGCGCACCGAGCGCAACCGGGACGATCTCGCGCCGCGCCTGAAGAGTTTCGCTGCTCATCCCTGCCTCGCTTTCCCGCCCGATCGCCGCCTGTCCCCTGAGGGCCTGAGCTGCGCCGGGCGCCAATATAAGTGCCTGTTTCAACCGATCTTTCTCGCAAGATCGCCTATTGCCAAGGTCGCCTACTGCCAAGGTCGCCTATTACCAAGACCACCGGGGATGAGGATCACGCGCCGCATGGGTCGCTTGCCACATGGATCGCTCGCCACTTGGATCGCTCGCCGCAGCCCTGAGTCGAGCCCGCCGCTATACCGGCTCCGCCCCCGGATCGCGATCCAGATCTTCGCTGCAAGCCGCATTCCAGCCCTCGATCGCCCGGCCATCGAGCGCATCGAGCAACCGCCGGACGGTCTCGCCATGGCTCTCCTGCCCGGTGGAGATCGTAACATCGGCTTGCTCATAGATCGGATAGCGATCCGACATCAAGCGCGACAAGGTCTCGCGCACATCGCCATTCTTGAGCAACGGACGCTTGCCATCTCTGCGCGAGCAGCGCTCGACCAGTGTATCCAGATCGGCCTTCAGCCAGACGGTGATCGCCCGCGCGCTCAGCGCATCGCGGGTTTGCGGATCCATGAACGCGCCGCCTCCCGTTGCCAGCACATGCACCGGATCGGCCAGCAACCGCGCAATCACCCGGCGCTCCCCTTCGCGAAAATACGGCTCGCCAAAGCGCTCGAAGATCTCGGCGATGCTCATACCGGCAGCGCGCACGATCTCATCATCGGCATCGCGAAACGGGGCGTGCAGCACATTGGCCAGGCGGCGTCCGATGGCGCTCTTGCCCGCGCCCATCAGACCGACAAGGGCAACCGTCCGGGTTTGCTTGAGAACGCAGTTGTTCATCAAGGGCTGATCCCCGCCCTTGCGCTTGCTGCCCGAGTGCGATCGACGCGCCGTGCGGCGCCGGTTTCGCTTGAGATCGGTGGGGCCGCCCGAAATGGCGCGCCCGCGCTTGCCCTGATTGCCTTCATTCGATGCTGATCCGCCTTGCGCAGTCGAGACAGGCCGCTTGCCCCCCGCAGCGCGTTTATGGGCCGAGCCAACATTTCTGGCAACCGGCGCGTTGTTCGCACGCTTGCCGCTGTCCGGTGAAGGGGTCTGTAAGCTGTCCTGCGCAGCATTCTGCACCGAGTTCTGCCGGGCCGCATCACGCTTTTGGGCCTGCTGACGAGCCCGGCGCCTGCGGGCCCGGCGTCGGCTAGAGGCAGAAGGCCGCGCGGACGCTTCAGTCGCGCCCTCCGAGGCGGCTTTGCTGGCGCCTTTCGGACGGGGACCGGATCCTTTTGCCGCGCCCTCGCGTTTGCCATCGGCACCGTCATCCTCAGACACACACCACTCCTACCCAACCATCCTTCGGGGCCCAATATATTCGCAACCCAAGATCTTCGGGACCCAAAACCGGCACCTGACTTATGCCCGAAGCTCCGCAGTCTCCCCGAGCGCGGCCTCGGGCGTCAAGGCTTTACGTTGCTCGACGCGCCCGACATCGTTAAGGAGATCCCTGTCAAACGGCAGAAAAGTCCAATAGGGAGACGGCATCAGGTGCTGAAATTTCTATTCCGATTGCTGGTTCTGGGCATGATTGCAGGCGCAATTGCCATCGCCGTCATAGATCTGCCGCCGACGAGCCGGACGATCGAGCAACCCGTTTCGCTTGAGGAGATCGCTGGTGAGTAACCCCTTTTTCCAGGGCGGCCCTTTTTTCCAGGTCGGCCCCTTGCACAAGGACGCCCCCATGCTCGAGGACGCCCCCTTGCTCGAGGATGCCCCCATGCTCGAGGATGCCCCCTTGCGCGGCCGCCTGCTGGGGATGACCGCCCTCACCCCGCTATGCGCAGCGCTGCTGTCACTCGCCGCTAGTCCCGCGCTTGCCCAGCAGGTCCCTTTTGAGGGCGTGGATGCCGATCTCTATCTGAATGGCGGCCAGACCGCGCCAGCGCAAGTGGCCCCCGCTCAAGTGAGCCCCGGTGAGGTCGAACCGAATCCGGTCGCGCCGCAGCGAGGTGAGGCGATTGAAACGCAATTGCTGCCCACGCAAGCGCCACTCGATCCGGGCGCAGCATCCAGTCAGACGGGGGCGAGCGATAGCGGCGCGGCGCCGATCCCGGTGCAATCCGAAAGCCCGCGCGGGGTGATCGGCTGGCTCAACCGCGCCCATGAAAGCCGCGCCGCCAATGGCGGCATCCTGCCCGCGGATCCCGGCCAGAGCGCCGAGCAGGCTACGCAAGGCAACCCGATCGGCCCGCTCCTTAATCCAGAGCAGGCGACGCGGCAGACCTGGACCACCCAAAAACGCAGCAGCGTGCCGGACCCGACCCTTGGCAACGCAGCAAGCAGCGAGCAGGCGGTGCCCGATCCGGTGATCCCCTCCACCGACAACGCTGCGGCTCCTGCCTCAGACCCAGGCGCAAGTGCCGATACCGCTTCGGCCCCGCTCGGTTCACAAGCACCGCTCGCGGCGGATGCGCAAGCGAGTACAGTTGGCGACGATCCGCTGGGATCGGGGCCGCTCATCTCTGGCACCCCCGGTCCAAGCGGCGCACAAGCGGCCGCCGCCGAAGTTGCGATCGAGGTTCCGGCTCTTGACGCCGCCGATCCGCAAGCAGCGCCTTCGGGCCCTTCAGAGCCTGCAATCAGCGCTGAGAGCGCCGAACAGCCCTCGGCGGATATCGCCTCCGACATCTCCGCACCGCCCGGCGCGCAGCCGCAGAACCAGCCCGAAACCGCGATCAGCGAGGATCCGCTCGCCATCGCTCCACAAAATGACGCGCTCATTCCGCCGGGCCCCAATGAACCTGTCCGCGTGGTTCCGGCCGTGCCAACCCGCGTGTCCGGCGCCTCGGTCGGCATTGCCTCTGCGCGATCGACCGGCCTGCCCGTCGATGCCTGGCGCGATGCAAGCCCGACAGCGGCAGTGAAGGCGATCCGTTCCTTGCGGCCCACCGATCTGCGCAGCGTCAATGCCCTCGCGATCCGGCTGCTCTCCGCCGCATATGAAGCGCCGCGCGATGTGCCCAGCGACAAGATTGCCCCCCATGACTTCCTCGATGCGCGCCTGCATGCGCTGCTCGATTTCGGCGCTATTGACGCCGCTGCCAGCCTTGGCGAGGCCGCCCCGCGCAAGACCGCGCTCGATGCAGTCGGCACCGTCGATGCCGCTCTGCTCAAGGGCGAAGATGAGCGCATGTGCCGACTGCTCTTCGACCAGCCGCGCCGTGCCCGGCAGATCGATCCGGGGCTGCTGCCCTATTGCCAGATCGCCTCGGGCGATTTGCTGGCCGCGCAATTGACCATCGAGGCCGCGCGCAGCCTTGGCGATGGCGATGCCGAGACCCTTGAGTTGCTCGCCGCCGCCGCCGATCCGCTGCTGGCCGAGATCACTCGCTTGCCCAAGCGGCTCGACAAGATGAGCGCCTTGCAGATCGCCGCCCTGCGCCGCGCCGGTATCGCTCTGCCGACGGATTTCGTCTCGAAGGCGCAGCTCCCCCATCTCGCGGCGCTTTCCCTGCCCGATAGCAACGCCCCGATCCCGCCGCGCAACCTGCTGGAGATCCTCGAGCGGCTGGAGATTTCCGGCGCGCTGAGCAGCGATGCGCTTGCCGAAGCCTTTGCCTCCGCCTCTTCGGCCGAATCGGGCGGGGTCTGGGGCCGGGTCGAAGCCTTCAAACAGACGCTCAATGCCGGGGCGGATGGGCTCGATCGTTCGCTCACCCAGGCCTATGAGCGTGCCGATACCGCCGGGCGGCGCGGCTCGATGCTTCGCATTCTTGGCTACCGAGCACCGCTGATTGGTCAGGTCGCCAGCGATGAGAGCGCACGCGATGCCTTGCGCTTGGTTGGCCGTGCGCGGGAAGTCGGGGTCGCCATGCTCGGCACCGATGTCGCCAGCAGCGCCGAAGAGCGGGTGCTGCAACGGATCGCCGATCCGCGCTATGTGCCGCCTCAGGCAAGCGCCGATGTCGATGAGTTGCTGGCCCGGGCCGTGCGCGGGGAACAAGACGCCGGGCGCCGCGTCGCCGCCCTGATCGCGCTGCGGCAGATCGCCCCCCAGCCGAGCCTGTTCGCCTTGCGCGATGCCGCGGCCTTCTCCCCGGGCGAGAGCCCGGCGCTCGCCGCCTTCGAGGCCCTTGCGGCCCTGCGCAAAGGCGCCTCGGTACCAGCGCGCACGCTCTTTGAAAGCCTGAGCATTCTGGTCGCGCTCGGCCTTGAAGCCGATGCACGCGAAATCGCGGTGGAGGCGATTATACTGGGCTCATGATCGGGCCCAGCCGGCGCATCTGTCCTTAAAGGCGCCTTAACCTGCGGCGGGCACTCTCGGCGGCATGAGCATGACCGAGAGACCCACCCAGCATCCGAGCCGCGAGCCCATGCAGTTCACCTGCTGGGTGGACCGCTTTCTCGATGCGATCGCCGCCGAGCGCGGGGCTGCGGACAATACCCTGCTCGCCTATCGCCGCGATCTGGACGCCTATGCCAGCGGCGTGAAAAGTCAGGGCAGCGATCTGGCCAGCGTAAGCGCCGCGCAGATCGAGAGCATACGCGCAGCCTGGCGCGCGCAAGGGCTCGCCGCGACCACTTGCGCCCGCCGCAGCAGCGCCGTGCGGCAACTCCACCGCTTCCTGTTCGAGGACGGTTTGCGCGGCGATGATCCGACCGCCAGCCTCGTCAATCCCAAACCCGCGCGCGCCCTGCCCGGCACGCTCAGCCCGCAAGCCGTCGAGGCGCTGCTCAGCGCGGCCGCGCGGCACGCAGAAAGCTCGGCATCCGGGTTGCGCCTGCATTGCCTGATCGAAATGCTCTATGCTTCGGGATTGCGGGCCAGTGAGTTGGTCAGCCTGCCGGTGCGCGCAGCACGCGGACGCCGTGAGATGATCGCCGTGCGCGGCAAGGGCCAGCGCGAGCGCATGGTCCCGCTCTCCCCCCGCGCGGCAGAAGCGCTGCGCGCATGGCTCGCTCTGCGCGATCAGATGCCGGACAAGGACAGCCCCTTCCTGTTCCCGTCGCGCAGCAAGAGCGGCCATCTGACCCGCGAACGCCTGTTTCAACTGATCAAGGGATTGGCGGCCGAAGCCGGGCTCGATCCGCGAGTGATCTCACCCCACAGCTTGCGGCATGCCTTCGCCACGCATCTGCTGGAGAACGGTGCCGATCTGCGGGTGATCCAGACATTGCTCGGCCATGCCAGCATCGGCACGACCGAGATCTATACGCATCTGAACCAGAACCATCTCAAACAGCTCGTCTTCACCCGCCACCCGCTCTCGCGCCGCACGACTTCTGGCGAGGCAAGCTGAATGACGGGCCAGGCGCGCCGCGCTTAAACCGGATTGCCGTATTTGTTCGGCTTCTTCTGGCTCGGGATCAGGCCGATGACGATGCTCCCCCCCAGAATCGCGATGATGATCGTCGCCCAGGCCGGCAAACCGATATCATGCCCGCGCCGCACGGTGACCGCGATAGACGGAATGATCTGGGCCAGCAAAAACAAGAAAAAGGGCACCATCCCAAGCAAGCCAAGCAGGTTGGGCTCGCCGGTTGGCGAGGGCTGGGCGTTGAGCACACCCGCAATCACACCACCCAAGAGGCCCAAGCCAAAGATGGTCAGGACCGAGAACAGCACAAAGCCCCAGAATTCGGGCCGACGCGAGCGACCGGAGAACTGCCAGAATTTCGGCGAGAAGCAGCGCTTGAAATGCTGCCAGAGCGAGTAGCGCTCACCCGGCTGGATTTCCTCCCCACCGGCGACACTGCCCAATTCGCTCGCCAGAGCCGAGTCGCGCAGGATCGCCCAATCCCCCTGCCCCTCGCTCCAGACCAGTGCGAATTGATCGATTTGCCCGCTTTGCATCAGCTCGCGCATCTGCTGAACGGTGAACGGCCCCTGCCGCTCCTGACCAATCTGGCAATACCATTGCGTGTTCGACATGATCTCACTCCCCTTCGCTTTCGACGCAAAACTGGGACAGCCATAGCCCTTTGCGCCGCTTGCCGAAAGTCAGTCGACGCAATGTCGCGAGAATTTCACGCAGCCGCAAGGCCGAGACTGGTCGCGATCATCCCGCGCACCAGCGCGATGCTCTCCTCCAGCGCATCATCCCAGCGGGTGGAAAGCTCCAGATTGGCAACGACATCCTCGGCAAAGGGCAGACGCGCGAAGGCATCCCAGTTCAGCCCGCCCCAGCCGGGCGGCAAGTGCAGATCGCCGAGCCCGTAATTGATCGCCTCGCCATAGGTGAAGGGCTTGAAGGTCTGCGGCTTGCCGAAACTGTCATGGATATGCAAGTGCCCGGCGAGAGGCGCCATCGCGGTCAGGCTCTCCATCAGATCAAAGCCGCGCACGGTGGCATTGATCGCGGCATGGCTGAAATCGATCGTGCCTCGGATATTGGGGTGATCGACCGCGCGGATCTGCGCTGCCAGTTCGGCCGGAGAGGCGAACCAGCGCGCGCCATCGCCGAAGATATTCTCCACGCACAGCACCACGCCATGATCCTGCGCCACCGGCGCGATCGCGGCCAGGGTCTCGCGCTCGAGCCCCATCAGCGTATCGATCTCGTCCTGACTGCCGGTCGGCGCCGAGCCGCCATGATGCACCTGCGCATTGGCACCGATCTCCCCGGCGACCTCGAGAGCGGCGCGGCAAGTATCGATCTGCATTTGCAGATGCGCCCGGTCCATGAAGGTGCCACTGATCGGACCATGCAGGGTGAAGCCAAAGGGGCGGTCGGCACAGATCGCCTTGAGCTTGCGCATTTGCGCAGGCAGGATCCGCGTGCCCGAGACCACATCAAGCGTCGCGAGGATCAGCTCGACACTATCGACGCCCAGCGCCTCGAACTTGTCGAGGCAATCGGGCAAGGCCGAGAGGGAATTGGCGAAATCTCCGGTGGTCAGTCCTACCTTGGTGATTGGCATGGCGATGTCCTCCCGGCTGGTTGTCGTCTCCCTTCACGACTAGAGGATCCCCGCGCCCGGGTGAAGCGCAGGGTTGTTGCGACAGGTTCGCGACGTGACAATCCTCACGTCGCAAAACCGCTTGAACGATCAAACTGTCGCGTCGAGCGCTTCGAGCTCGCTGATCATGCCCTCAATCACGCTCAGCCCCTTTTGCCAGAAGGCCGGATCCGACGCATCGAGGCCGAAGGGGACCAGCAATTCCTTATGCCCCTTGGTGCCACCAGCGGCGAGAAGATCGAAATACTTGCCCTCGAAATTCTCGACCTGACCGCTCTCATAGACCGCATAAAGCGCATTCACCAGCCCGTCGCCGAAAGCATAGGCATAGACATAGAACGGCGAATGGATGAAGTGCGGGATATAGGACCAGTAATTCTTGTAGCCCTCATGGTAGTCGAACACGTCGCCAAGGCTTTCGGTCTGAACCGCCATCCAGATCTCGCCCAAATCATCGGCGGTGAGTTCGCCTTCACGGCGGGCGGCATGCACGCGGCATTCAAACTCGTAGAACGCGATCTGCCGAACGACGGTATTGATCATGTCCTCGACCTTGCCCGCGAGCAGAGCCTTGCGCTTGGCCGGATCGGTTTGCGCCTTCAGGATGCGCTTGAAGGTCAGCATTTCGCCGAAGACGGACGCGGTTTCGGCCAGGGTCAGCGGGGTGCGCGAGAGCAGCTCCCCCTGCCCGGCGGCGAGGATCTGATGGACGCCGTGCCCAAGCTCATGGGCGAGGGTCATCACGTCGCGGGTCTTGCCCAGATAGTTGAGCATCACGAACGGATGCGCATCGGCGACCGTCGGATGGGCAAAGGCCCCCGGCGCCTTGCCGGGGCGCACCGGCGCGTCGATCCAATTGCGGGCGAAGAAGGTCTCGGCCATCTCCGCCATTTTCGGCGCGAAATCGCCATAGGCGCCGAGCACCGTGTCGCGCGCCTCATCCCAGCCAACCTTGCGATCCTCGACCTGCGGCAGCGGCGCGTTGCGATCATAGGGCGCCATCTTCTCAAGGCCGAGCCAACCCGCTTTCAGCCGGTAATAGCGATGCGACAGGCGCGGATAGGCCGCCACCACCGCATCGCGCAGCGCCTGCACCACCTCGGGCTCAACCTGGTTCGACAGATGCCGCGCCGCCTGCGGGCTGGGCAGCTTGCGCCAGCGATCGTCGATCTCCTTTTCCTTGGCCAGGGTATTGGTGATCAGCGTGAACAGGCGGATATTCTGTGCAAACACCGCATCAAGCGCCGCCGAGGCCGCCGCTCGCTTCTCGCGACTAGCATCGGTGAGCAGGGTCAGGGTCGGCTCGATGGAAAGCTCCTGCGTGCCCTCGGGCAGGGCGACGGAGAACTTCAGGTCTGCCATGGTCTCGTCGAACAGCCGGTTCCAGGCCGCGGAGCCGACGACGGATGTGTCGTGCAGATAGCGCTCGAGCTCATCGGAAAGCTGATGCGGGGCGAGCGCGCGCAGCCGGTCGAGCCAAGGCTTGTAGCGGCGCAGCGCCTCGCTTTGCGCCAGTTTCGCCTCCAGCGCGGCTTCGTCGATCTTGTTGAGCTCGAGGGTGAAGAAGACCAGCGGCGTGGTTGCCTCGGTGCTCTTGCCCTGGGCATCGCCGAGCGCCTTGGCGCGGGCCGGGTCGGTGGTGTTCTGATAGTAGCGCAGGCCGATATAGGACATCACCCGGCCCAGCCGGCTGTCGATGCGCTCATAGCGGGCGATGGCCTCGGCAAGCTGATCGCCGGTCAGGTCCGCCATCTTGCCTTCGTAATCGGCAGCGATGGCCTTTGCCTCTTCGGCGGCTGCCGCGATATCCGCGGACACCGCCTCATCGGCCGGTTCCGCGTAGAGGCCCGAGAAATCCCAGAGTGGCAGATCACCAAGCTGCGGATCGGAAACATGGGTTTCGCGGGCATCGAAACGGGCGGCGGCGGTGCGGATCATCGGCTGGTCTCCTCAGACATCGAGCATGTCGCCGACACATAAGGGACCGCGCGCCGCTTGAACAGGGTGCTCGCGGTGCGATCGTCGCCCGCACGCACAAGCGGCGTCAGGTATCGACGCGTTCGCGCTGCTGATCGGCCGGGCTGGGCAGACGGCGGATGATGATATCGCCATTGGGCATGACCTCGGGCGGCGCATAGCGCGGCAGACCGTTGATCATCGCTCCGAACTGGCTGATCATCGGGCCGATCACCTCCATGAACCGCTCGATCGACTCGCGCGCCGCGCGCGAGAGCTCTTCCTCATCGATATGCGGGATCGGCGGGATTTGCGGCGGCACCTGCTCCTCTTCAGCCAGCGCCGAGCCACCCATGCCGAGCAGCAAGCCAGCCGCGAGCAGACCGGCAAAGGAACGGGAGCGCAAGGGTTGCCCTGACGCGGCGGATCGGCGGGGGGATGCGAATGCTTTCATGCGGTCAGCAAAGCCATAGCTTCGCGGCAATATTCGGGCGGCACTCACCGCGCTAAACATCGTATCGCCAGCAGCAAAGCAAGAAAGCCGCCCCGAGAGGAGCGGCTTTCGAAAGTATCAGCAGAAATCTGTCGGCATTATTTGCCGAGCTGGATTTCAACGCGGCGGTTCAGAGGCTCTGCAACACCGTCAGCAGTCGGAACGGCCAGTTGCTTTTCCGAACGGCCCGCCAGGGTGGCGGTACCCATGTCAACACCAGCGGCCGACAGAGCGTTGGCGACAGTGTTGGCGCGGCGCTCGGACAGGCCTTGGTTATAGCCAACCGAACCGGCGGTGTCGGTGTGACCAACGATCGACAGCAGCGGCGAGGACAGGCCGCGAACCGACTCGACGACTTCGTTCAGGACCGAGCGTGCTTGCGCGGTCAGGTTCGAACGGTCGAAGCCGAAATAGACGGTCCAGCTTTTCGCAACGGCTGCCATCGGGGCGATGCCGCCGGTGCACTCGTAGTGAGCGCCGGCCCATGCGCCTTGCGCGGTGCCAGCCGGAGTGATCGAGTGCGAACCTTCGCGCGACTGCTCGACCCAGTGGTCAAATGCAGCGACCATGCGGGCACAAGCGGCCGGACGTGCTTCCTTGAATTTCAGAGCCGACAGGGTTTCCTGGTAGCCGGTGGCGATCTGACCGTCGAGGCCGTAAGCTGCCGGATCCCAAGGCATGACGGTTTCGCCAGCAGCAGCCGCTTCGGCTTTTGCCTTGAATGCGGTGGCGTCGTACCAGTTGGTGTCTTTGCTGACTTCCAGAGCTGCTTCGGCCTGATAGGCTTTCGCCAGTTCGTTGGTGTACGAACCGCCCGGCAGATCACGGTTCAGGAAGCTTTCCATCGTGAAAGTGTCGCCCAGGTTTGCACCGGGCAGACTCGAACAACCAGCCAGTGCCAGAGCACCGCCGGCGACGATCATGCGAAAAATCGCTTTCATCCCTCACTCCATCCTTATCAATCGCGCTTCTGCGCGTGTCGCTCGGCAGCAAATGCCGCCAAATCTCCAACTCCGCTCTCGCAGACTTACAACCTATTCGCATGGCCCTTGGTTCCAAGCAACGCGAAAGCCTGCGAATCCCCTCACCATAGTTTCGTTTTTAAACGGCGTAGCGCGTAAACAACACCCCGATGTCACGATGGGGTCAATAAGACACGCTCTGACAGGCGCGAATTAACCCTTTGGCAAAACTGCTCGCGCTTGTATCACATTATTAATGCATGCCGGTGTTCCATGCCAATACACAAGCAACCCCGAGCAGGGATGTCCGAAGAGCATGAGGCAAATGGTTAACCAACCGCTTGGCGAGGAGAAGAGCAAGCGATGCCACAAACGATTCTGATCGTCGATGACGATCCCGCACAAAGGCGCCTGTTACAATCCGTTGTCGGAGCCCAGGGCTACACCACCGTCACCGCCCAGGACGGGATCGAAGCCCTGACGATTCTGCGCGATCCACAGAAGAAATCGGTCGATGTCATGCTGCTCGATCTGGTAATGCCGGGCAAGAGCGGAATGGATGTGCTCGCGGAAATCCGTCCGGAGCGCCCGGATCTGCCGGTTATCGTGTTGACCGCAAACGGTTCTGTGACCACGGTCGTGCAGGCGATGCAATCGGGCGCCAATGACTTTATCGTCAAGCCAGCGAGCCCCGAACGCCTGCAAGTCTCCATCCGTAACGCGCTGAAGATCAATGTCTTGGCCGGAGAGGTCTCCCGGCTCAAACGCAAGGCCGACGGCACCTTGCGCTTTGAAGATCTCATCGCCCGCTCGCTGGTCATGCGCCAGTCGATCAAGCTGGCCGAGCGCGCCGCGCAGTCAAATATCCCGATCCTGATCGAGGGCGAATCAGGGGTCGGCAAGGAAGTGATGGCGCGGGCGATTCAGGGGGGCTCCGAGCGGGTCGGCCGCCCGTTTGTCGCGGTGAACTGTGGTGCCATTCCCGAGAATCTTGTTGAATCGATTCTCTTCGGGCACGAAAAAGGCTCCTTTACCGGCGCGACCGAAAAGCGACTGGGCAAGTTTCAGGAGGCCAATGGCGGCACGCTGTTCCTAGATGAAGTCGGCGAGCTCCCCCTCGACATCCAGGTGAAACTCCTGCGGGCGATCCAGGAAGGCGAGGTTGACCCGGTCGGCGGCAAGAAGCCGGTGAAGGTCGATATCCGTCTGATCTCGGCGACCAACAAGGACCTTCAGCAACTGGTCGATGAGGGCAAGTTCCGCGAGGATCTGTTCTACCGGCTCAATGTCTTCCCGCTGTCGCTGCCAACCCTGCGCGACCGGCGCGAGGATATCCCCGAGCTGATCGAGCATTTCATCCGCAAATTCGCGATCGAGGAAGGGCGCAATGTCAGTGGCATCGAGCCCTCCGCGCTGCAATTGCTCAGCGAATACCCCTGGCCGGGCAATGTGCGCCAGCTCGAGAATATCATCTACCGCGCGGTGGTCCTGTCGGATCGCGAGTTGCTGACCTTGCATGACTTCCCGCAACTGGTCGCGCAGGCTGGCTCTCTGACCGAGCCGATCACCCCGTCAAGCGCCACGCTCGATGGCGAAGGGCTGCATCCGCGCCCGCCCATGGCCGAAGGCTTCTCACCTTTCGATGTCGAGGGCCATATGCGCACCCTGGCCGAAGTTGAGGGCGAGATGATCGAGATGGCGATCCGCAAATATGACGGGCGCATGTCCGAAGTTGCGCGTCGGCTCGGCATCGGTCGCTCCACGCTCTATCGTAAGGTGCGCGAGCTGGGCCTCGAAGTGCGCGAGAGCGCCTGACCCAGGCCGCCCCTGCCCCAAATGCAAAAAGCCGCACCCAAGCTCGGGTGCGGCTTTTCTTTTTTGCAGGCTAGCACGCCAGAGAAGGCAAGCGCGCCGGGATCAGCCCAAGGTCCGGGATCAGCCCAGGGTCTTGAGCAGGTTTTCGATCACCGGGCGCACTTCCGGATCGGCCATGCCATAAGCGACATTCGCTTCGACGAAGCCTTTTTTCGAGCCGCAATCAAAACGGCGGCCGCTGAAGCGGATGCCGCGGATCGGGCATTCGCCCTTGATCGCATCGATCGCATCGGTGAGCTGGATCTCGTTACCCGCGCCGAGCTTCTTCTCGTTGAGCGGGTGGAAGATCTCCGGCGGCAGGATGTAGCGGCCCACAACAGCGAGACGCGACGGCGCGACCGACGGATCGGGCTTTTCGACCATGCCTTTCGCGGTGGCAACCTTGCCATCATCGGTTTCCACGTCCAGAACACCGTATTTCTTGGTGTCTTCGAGCGGCACTTCCATCACGGCGATGCTTTGCTGCTTGGGATCGGTGTGATGCGCGAGCATCTCCTTGATCGAGCTTTCGCCCTGGATGGCGTCATCAGGCAGCAAGACTGCGAAGGGCTGGTTGCCAACCGCGTGGCGCGCGCACCAGACTGCATGGCCCAGACCCAGCGCCTCATGCTGCTCGACAAAGAGCAGGTCGCCTTCCGGGATTGCGGCACCCTTCACCGCGTCCAGAATGTCCATCTTGTTCTTGGCTTCGAGCTTTTTCTCGAGCGCGATATCGCGGCGGAAATGCGTGGCGATCGCGGTCTTGATGCCAGACGTCACGAAAACGAACCGCTCGATACCACCGGCGCGCGCTTCCTCAACCGCCAGTTGCAGCACCGGCTTGTCAACGATGGTCAACAGCTCTTTCGGGATCGCTTTGGTCGCAGGCAGCGTACGCGTGCCCATGCCGGCAACAGGAAAAACGGCGGTCTTAACAGCGGTCATAATCACCCCTCGGCTTTCAGTCTCGAACATGCGAACGCGCCGAGGATCGCTCTTCGGCGCGCCGCCCCCAATTTAACAATTCACCCCAATTTCTGATTGGGCGCCCCGGCCTCGACCTCGAATTGCAGCGACCGGTAATGCTTGAGCGAGCGGTGGCTGCACGGATGAGCTTCTTCCGTCTCTGCCTCACCGCTGACCATCGGCGCCAGGATCTTGGCGCGGCGCTTGCCCAGCTCAACGCCCCATTGATCGAAGCTTTCAACGTCCCAGATCACGCCTTGCGCGTAGACCTTGTGCTCATAGATCGCCAGCAGGCGGCCCAGTGTGCGCGGATCGAGGCGGCGATAGAGGAACAGCGAGGCCGGACGATCGCCCGGGCAGGCCATATGCGGCGCGATCTGATCGATCCGGGCCGGGTCCTTACCATCCTTGGCCAGCATCTCCCGCGCCTCTTCCTCGGTGAGGCCAAGGGCCAGCGCCTCAAGTTGCGCGAAGCAGTTGGCGGCGAGAAGATGGTGCTGGCGCTCAGTGCCGCCAATGGTCTGGGCGGCGAGAAAGAAATCGGCCGGCGAAATCTCGAAGCCCTGATGCAGAAGCTGGAGGTAGCTGTGCTGGCAGTTGGTCCCCGGCTCGCCGAACAGGATCGGCGAGGTCGCCATCATCGCCAGCCCCCCGGCGCGGTTGGTGCGCTTGCCATTGCTCTCCATCTCCAGTTGCTGGAGATAGGCCGGGAAGCGGCGCAGGCGATGGTCATAGGGGTTAAGCGAGAGCGATGCGTGGCCGAGGATGTTGCGGTTCCAGATCCCGATCATCGCCAGCATCATCGGAATGTTTTCCGTGATCGGCGCCGAGCGGAAATGCTGGTCGATCTCGGCGGCGCCATCGAGGAACTCTTCGAACCGTTGCCAGCCGATCATGATCGGCAAGCTCAGCCCGACCGAGGACCACAGCGAGTAGCGCCCGCCGACCCAGTTCCAGAATTCGAAGATATAATCCTCGTTGATGCCGAAATCGCGCGCCGCCTGAACATTGGTGGTCGCAGCGGACATATGTTTTTTCGCACCGGTCTGCCCGAGCGTCGCCTCAAGCCAGGCCTTGGCGGTCGTGGCGTTCTCCATCGTCTCGAGGGTCGTGAAGGATTTCGAGGCGATGTGGACCAGCGTATTACGCGGATGCAGCTTCTCCAGGGTCTCCTGCAATTCGATGCCGTCGACATTGGAGATGTAATGGACATTGGGCCCATTGGCGAAGGGTTGGAAGACCTGGCTGGCCATATGCGGCCCCAGATCCGAGCCGCCCACGCCGAGCGAGACCACATGGTTGATCGCCGAACCGGTGGCGCCGAGCAGCATGTTGGCGCGCAGGCGTTCGGCAAAGCTGCGCATGCGCTCACGCACCGCTTGCGCGCGCTCACGCGCACAGCCGCCATCCGGCGCAGGCCAATGCCCGGTGCGCGCACGCAGGGCCATATGAAGGGCCGGGCGCCCTTCGGTGCTGTTGACGGGCTCTCCGGAGAAAAGACGCTCCACCGCCTGCGGCAGCTCCGCGACATCCGCCAGATGCGACAGAAGGCGGATGGTCTCATCCGTCATCTTCTGGCGCGAGAAATCGAAAAGAAGATCGTCGAACTGGATCGTGAACCGATCGCTGCGCTCCGGATCTGCCTCCAGAAGGGCGCGAATGCTGGTCTTGGTCAGAGTCGACCAATGTGCCTGCAAATTATTCAGTGCGTGGATGACTTCAGCCTGACGATCCATAAAGGCCCCCGACAAAAACAACTCTGGTGGCAGACAAATTTCAGGAGGAACAGGGGGACTTCCGCCCCGCCGCGCGCAAAATCACGAACGAACGGGGCGGAAGGATGGTAGGATTATGCGTCTACCGGCTGTGCGTCCGGCAGCATGCGCGCCGGCTTGCCGATCGGCACATAGGAGAAGCCTTTCTCCGCAACGATGTTCGGATCGTAGATGTTGCGCAGATCGACCAGCAGCGGCGATTTCATCATGCCTTTGAGGCGTTCGAGATCGAGCGCGCGGAACTGGTTCCACTCGGTGATCACGACGATCGCATCGGCGTCCTGAGCGACGTCATAGGCGTCGTCTGCCCAGTTCACGCCCGGCATCATGTGCTCGGCTTCGCGGCGGCCTTCCGGATCGTAAGCGACGACGGTCGCGCCGCGCTCCATCAGGGTCGGCAGGATCACGAGGCTCGGCGCATCGCGCATATCATCGGTGTTCGGCTTGAAGGTCACGCCGAGGATGCCGATTTTCTTGCCTTCGACCGAACCGCCGCAAGACGCGATGACCTTCTCGGCCATTTTCACCTTGCGGTTGTCATTGGCCTTGATCACGCTCTCGACGATCGTCACAGGAGCCTTGTTTTCCTGCGCGGTCTTGGCCAGAGCCAGGGTATCTTTCGGGAAGCACGAGCCGCCATAGCCCGGGCCTGCATGCAGGAACTTGGAGCCGACACGGCCGTCAAGGCCAATGCCCTTGGCGACTTGCTGCACATCCGCATCCACCTTCTCGCACAGATCGGCGATCTCGTTGATGAAGGTGATCTTGGTCGCCAGGAACGCGTTCGCGGCGTATTTGATGATCTCTGCGGTCTCGAAGGTGGTGAACAGCATCGGCGTCTCGCGCAGGTAGAGCGGACGGTAGAGCTGGCGCAGGGTGTATTCTGCTTCCTCGCTGTCGCAGCCGACGACAACGCGATCAGGACGCATGAAGTCTTCGATGGCCGCGCCTTCGCGCAGGAATTCCGGGTTCGACGCCATGTAGAACTCGAAATTCGGGTTGGTTTTCTTGATGTGATCGCGCACGGCACGGTTGGTACCGACCGGAACCGTCGATTTCAGAACGACGGTGACGCCGTTATCGAAGGTGTTTGCAATCTCTTCCGCAGCAGCGAAAACATAAGTCAGATCGGCGCCGCCATCACCACGACGGGTCGGCGTACCCACGGCGATGAACACCGCGTCCGCGCCCTTGGCGGCTTCTTTCAGATCGAGCGTGAAGCTCAGACGCCCAGCTTTGACATTCTGGTCAAGCAGACGATCAAGGCCCGGCTCATAGATCGGGATTTCCCCATTGAGAAGTTTCTCGATCTTGTTCGGATCCTTGTCGACGCAAACCACGTCATGGCCAAAATCGGAGAAGCAAACCCCCGAGACCAGACCCACATAACCAGTGCCCAACATTACAACGCGCATACCGTCACCCCTGTTCCCACAAACGAGCCATCGCCAGGCGACCTACCGCCTCGCGACCAGACCAAGCCGCTCCATGCGGCGCAGCTCCAACCTGGACAAATCGTTGTCAGGTTGAGACATCTCTCACGGCCATCGGCCAGGACGCCTCTTTCAAAGCTCGTGCCACACGGTGCTCTTGTAAGCCAAGGACCATTTCGAAATTTTCTTGAGATATCATGAGCAGCGGTGTCAGAAGGCCGCGATTGGCGCATTTTTGCTTGCACCGAGCCTTCGCAAGTGCAAAATCACGTTCTCGCGATCGCAAAACCGGCAAAAATCATTGATTTTCAAGCCGCCATGCAACGGCGTAACCATCCATCACTGCTTGTATGGCTTGAGAATCACCCGAATCTTTTGCCGGTTTGAGCAGGGCCACCATTCCCAGCTTGGGATCTTGGCGCACGGAAATTCCCACTTCGATCCCCTTATCGGACATCGCCTTTTCCAGCACCCGCTGGATCGCAAGCTCGCGCAGCGCCGGTTTGAAGGTCTTGCCGATCGATGTTTTCGGTATTTCCGGCATGATCACCACCTTGACCGGCCGCGCCGCACGCTCGGACACACGCTCGGCGGCAAAGGCCTTGAGCTCCTCCGCGCTCGCCGTCATCCCTTCGCGCAGCTCGACATAGGCGCAGGGCAACTCGCCCGCATAGCTATCGGGCTGACCGATCGCCCCGACCACCGCCACCGCCGGATGCTCGGCCAGCGCTTCCTCGATCATACCGGGATCTATATTGTGCCCGCCGCGAATGATGACATCCTTCGCCCGCCCGGTGATCCACAAATACCCATCGGGGTCGAGATGCCCCAGATCGCCGGTGCGCAGCCACTCCCCGCCGCCATCACCCAGATCAACGAAAATCCCGGCATTGCGATCCGCCTCCAGAAAACCGGGAAAGACGCAAGCACCCCGAAAGCAGATCTCGCCAAGCGTATCGGCCGCCTCGGCCTTGCGCATCGCCCCATCCGCATTGCGCGTGGCGATGCACAGCTCGGTATAGGGCAGCGGCAGCCCAACCGAGCCGATCCGGCGATCGCCCTCCGGCGGATTGCAACAAGCCGCCGAGGTGGTTTCGGTGAGCCCATAGCCTTCGAGGATCTTGCAGCCGGTATTTTGCTCAAATCGCTTGAACAAGGCTTGCGGCAACGGTGCCGAGCCCGAGAACAGATATTGCAGGCTCGACAGATCGGCATCGACCGGGCGCTGATCGAGCGCGGCAAGCGCCGTTGGCACCGCGGCAAAGAAGGTGCAGCGATAGCGCTCTATCAGCTTCCAGAAATTTGCCACCACCCCCTCGCCGCGAAAACCGGAAGGGGTCAGGATCACCAGATGCGCCCCCGCCGCCAGAGCAGGCAGGGCCATGGAATAAGTGCCAAAGACGTGAAACAGCGGCAGCGCGCAGATGAGCACATCCTCTGCACCAAAAAGCAGGAAATGCGCGCGCCAGGCATTATGGACCATGCAGCGATGATCATGCACCGCAATCTTCGGTGTCCCGGTGGTGCCTCCGGTATGAAAATAGGCTCCCGGCATCTGCGGCCCGAGCGGGCGCTGGAAGAGGAGCCGATCCGCAGGCTGATTGCCGATCACGGCGCTCCATGCGAGATGGCGCACCGGCCAGGAGACCTTCGGGCGGATCAACGGCACGATCAGGCGCTTGAGCAGTGGCAGGTAAGGCGCCAGATCCACGCAGATCACCCGCCCGACCCCGGGGGCCGCGCGCAATGCCTCGGCGGCCTTTTGCGCGATATCGGTCTTGGGCAGCGGCGCGAGGGTGATCAGCGTCGTGGCCCCGGTCTCGCGCAGGATGCCGGCAATGATCTTGGGCTCGAGCATCGGGTTGATCGGGGTGACCACCCCAAGGCTTTGAGCCGCGAGGATCGCCACCAGTGTCTCAGGCAGATTGGGGAGCATCAGGGCGATGGTCTCCCCCGGCTGAACGCCCGCCGCATAAAGGCCATTGGCCAGACGCCGCACTTGCGCCTGCAATTGCGCAAAGCTCATCGTGTGGACAGTGTCCTGCGGATCGCCCGTGAGCTGGAAGCTCAGGGCCGTCTTGTCGCCAAAGCGGGCCGCGGCCTCATCGAGCATGTCGCGGGTCGAGCGCGCGGTGTAGCGCTCTAGGTCGGGCACGGCCTCAAGCGACTGCTTGTCGGCGAGAGAGGCAAAACGCGGCCTGCAACGCTCCGCGCGCTGTTCGGATACGGCTTCGGATCCCATGACACCATCCTCCCATAAGGTACGGCCTGAGCGGCACATTTTATGGTCAGAGTATGGGGCGGAACTAGGTCCGCACGCAATGGCAAGCGGGAGGAGGCGGTGTCGCCTTGCAAGCACATCCATCGCCCGCTCGCACCATCCGAGCGGCCTTCATCCCACACACCGTCATCCTCGGGCCCGTCCCGAGGATCCATCATGCAGCGAGCGCGAACGGTGGGCATGGGAACGGGATCTTCAAAGCACCCACCGCACCCCGCTCCCAACACCCGACGGGTCGAGGCATGGGCCCTCGGGACAAGCCCGAGGGCGACAGTGGGAGGAGGCGGCGCGACCCTGCAAGCACAACCATCGCCCGGTCGCCCCATCCGAGCGGCCTTCATCCTACACACCGTCATCCTCGGGCTCGTCCCGAGGATCCGTCATGCAGCGAGCGCGAACCGTGGGCATGGGGCCGGGATCTCAGGACCCCCCACCGCACCCCGCCCCCCAACACCCGGCGGGTCGAGGCATGGGCCCTCGGGACGAGCCCGAGGGCGACAGCGGGAGTTGAGGGGCAACAGCCAGCCACTACTGCCATCCTACAGTCGCCCCTTCGCGCGGCAGCCCTCACCCGCGCACTGT
>JALEFY010000002.1 GCA_022760435.1 Neomegalonema sp. | reverse complement strand
TTGCGGCGTGATGCAAAAACTTCTCGGAGAGGGCCTGATCGCGGCCTATTCGGTATCGACGGAAGCCGCCACCATCGGCAGCCCGAGGGACTTGCGCATATAGGTCTCGACCGTGCCGATCATCTCGTCCATCCCTGTCTCATAGAAATGGTTCGCCCCGGCAATGGTCTCATGGGTGATCGTGATCCCCTTTTGCTTTTGCAGCTTGTCGACGAATTTGGCGACATCTGCGGGCGGGGAGACCTTGTCGCGCTCACCATTCACGATCAGCCCCGAAGACGGGCAGGGCGCGAGAAATGAGAAATCATACATGGTCGCTGGCGGAGAAACGGAGATGAAGCCGTTGATCTCTGGGCGGCGCATCAGCAATTGCATGCCGATATAGGCACCAAAGGAGAAGCCGACGACCCAGCATCCACGCGCATCGGGTTTGTTCTGTTGCAGGTAATCGAGCGCCGAGGCGGCATCGGAGAGCTCGCCAACGCCTTGGTCAAACTCGCCCTGACTGCGCCCGACACCGCGAAAGTTGAAGCGCAGGCAGGAGAAGCCGAGACGGTGGAACAGATAATGGAGCTCATAGACAACCCGGTTGTTCATCGTGCCGCCGTATTTGGGATGCGGATGCAGGATGATGGCGATCGGGCTTTCCTTGCTCTTTTGCGGGTGATAGCGGCCTTCAAGACGTCCTTCCGGACCGGCGAAAATCACCTCGGGCATAGAGAGCGCTCCTGATATGCGTTGCCATATTGATCTTGTTGCCGGGGCGGGTTAGGTAACTGGGACCGGGAAAAGATCCGTCCGGGCAAAAAAGTGCAAACGCACGGGTACCCCTTCTCGAGGGCCGCGTCAAGATTTGCGCTTGACACAGCATTGACGCCTCGAATTTGCGTTTTGTCACGACGGCGCTTTTGGCGAGAAGAATTGGTCATGAGGAACTGGCCAAAAAGAAACTGGCCGAAAAAAAACTGGCCGAAAAATAATGGCCATGAGGAAACAGAAGCCATGAAGCTCAGCACCAAGGGTCGTTACGCGGTCACCGCGCTGGCAGACATGGCTTTGACGCACGCCCAGAATGGCGGGCGCGATGTGCTGATCCCTCTGGCGGATATCTCCGCAAGGCAGTCGATCTCGCTTCCCTATCTCGAGCAACTTTTCGGGCGGCTGCGCCGCGCCAAGCTGGTTGAGAGCATGCGCGGGCCCGGTGGCGGCTATCGGCTTGCGCGTGATCCGGACGCGATCCCCCTTTCGGAGATCATGAGTGCAGTTGATGAGACGCTGCGCGCAACGCGGTGCGACAAGAGCTGTGGCGCTTCGCAAGGCTGCGGCGGGACGCGCGAATCCTGCCTTACCCATGATCTTTGGGAGCATCTTTCGGCGCAGGTCTATCTCTTCCTGCATAATATCTCGCTCGCGGATGTGATCGAGAAGCGGCTGGCACCGTGCAATGCGCTGCCGGACTTTGCTGCCTTGCTCGAGGAAGAAGGCGGCGCGGATGCTGACGCCGATGCCGACGCCGATGCTGCGTGAGCGGTTGATGGTTGAGCGGCGGTGATGTCTCGCGTTTATCTCGACTGGAATGCCACCAATCCTCTGCGACCCGAAGCACGCGAGGCGATGACGCGGGCAATGGATGTGCTCGGCAATCCGTCCTCTGTGCATGCCGAGGGTCGGCAGGCGCGCAAGATCGTTGAGGATGCGCGCCGCGATGTTGCGCAACTCGCGGCATGTGAGCCGGCGCAGGTGATCTTCACCTCCGGCGCGACCGAGGCTGCGGCGCTTGCGGTTGCTCAGATAACGCGCACTGGCGCGGCGTTTCTGGCACCGGCAACCGAGCATGATTGCGTTTTCTCATGGACCGATGCCGGGCCAGATTTCCCGCTCACCGCTGAGGGTGCCGTGGATCTCGATCATTCCGGCGCGCTTTCGACCTGGTGCGAGGAGCATCGCCCGGCCATCGCCTGGTCCCTAGCCAATAGCGAGACCGGGATCATGCCGGGCGCGCTTCCGACCCGCTTGATGCCTCATGATGGCAGCGGCGGGGGGATCATCGTGGATGCGGTCCAGGCGGCCGGACGCTGTGCACTCGATCTGTCCGATGGGCGGATCCATTTCGCGATCCTCTCAGCCCATAAGCTCGGCGGGCCAAAAGGGATTGGCTGCCTGATCAACAAATCCGGTACCGAGGTCGGTGCCGCACTCAAGGGCGGCGGGCAGGAACTCGGCCAGCGTTCGGGGACTGAGAATGTTCTTGGCATTGCGGGTTTTGGCGCCGCTGCACGGGCGGCGGGGCGCGATATCGCACTCAATGTCTGGGCGGAGATCGCGCGGCTCAGGGATCAGCTGGAAGCCCGGATGATGGAGGCCGCCCCGGACGCACGCATCATCGGGGCTGGAGCGCGGCGGCTGCCCAACACCACCTGCGTAGCGGTGCCGGGATGGCGGGCAGAGACGCAGGTGATCCAGATGGACCTGGCCGGGATCGCGATTTCGGCCGGCAGTGCCTGCTCATCAGGGAAGGTCAAGAGCTCGCGGGTTCTGCAAGCTTTGGGCTATGATGAGAGTGTTGCCAGCTCGGCCATCCGGGTATCGCTCGGTCAGAGCAGCACCCGGGCAGATATCGACGCTTTTCTGGATGCCTGGACGCGCGCTTATCAGCGCTGGAGCAGTGCCAAGCGGCGTTGAGGCCCGCGTCGCCGATACCGCCCTAGCCGGTGCTCAGGCTTGGACGGGTGCCTTGGGAAGCGGCGTTTGCGATAACCACCGATCAAAGGCATCGAGCGCGCGTTCGGCATTGGCCTGCGCCCGCGCTTGTTTGCGCGCGCCCTTGCGCCCCTTGACCCGTTCGATCTCGATGGGGGGGAACAGGCCGAAATTCACATTCATTGGCTGAAAACTCGCCGCCTCCGCATCGCCGGTGATATGGGCGAGCAGGGCGCCCATGGCGCTCTCCCGCGGCGGTGCGATGACCGCAAGGCCGAGCCGTTCGGCGGCGGCGAAACGCCCGGCGAGGATGCCCATGGCGCCGCTCTCCACATAGCCCTCGACCCCGGTGATCTGCCCGGCAAAGCGCATCCGCGGCTCGGCGCGCAGGCGCATGGCCGGATCGAGCAGCGTCGGCGAGTTGATGAAGGTGTTGCGGTGAATGCCGCCGAGCCGCGCGAACTCCGCCGTCTCGAGCCCCGGGATCATCCGCAGGACGTCTTTCTGGGCACCATAGGTCATCTTGGTTTGAAAGCCGACGATGTTGAACAGGGAGCCCAGCGCATTGTCCTGACGAAGCTGCACGATGGCATGGGCTTTCACAGTCGGATTGTGCGGATTGGTGAGCCCGACCGGTTTCATCGGCCCGTGGCGCAGGGTCTCGCGGCCGCGCTCGGCCATGACCTCGATTGGCAGGCAGCCATCGAAATAGGGAGTGTCCTTCTCCCACTCCTTGAACTCGGTCTTGGGCGCGGCGAGCAGGGCGTCGATGAAGGCGTTGTACTGCGCCTCGTCCATCGGACAGTTGAGATAGGCGCGGCGCTCGGCCTCGGTCTCGCCCTTGTCATAGCGCGATTGGAACCAGGCTTTGCCCATATCGATGCTCTCGGCATAGACGATGGGGGCGATGGCGTCGAAGAAGGCGAGATGCTCGGCGCCGGTGCGCGCGCGGATCGCTTCGGCCAGTGCTTGAGAGGTCAGGGGGCCGGTGGCGATGATCACGCTGTCCCAATCCGCGGGCGGCAGGCCTGCGATCTCCTCGCGGCGGATTTCGATCAGCGGATGGGCTTCGATCGCGGCGGTGACGGCGGCGGAGAACGCGTCGCGATCGACCGCCAAAGCGCCCCCCGCCGGGGTGCGGGTGAGGGCGGCCTTGGCCATCAACAGCGAGCCGGCGCGGCGCATTTCCTCATGCAGCACCCCGACCGCATTGCTGGTGTGATCGTCCGAGCGAAAAGAGTTGGAGCAGACGAGCTCGGCCAACCCTTCGGTCTGATGGGCGAAGGTGCCGCGGGTGGGGCGCATCTCGTGCAGGATCACCGGCACGCCGGCATTGGCCGCGGCCCAGGCGGCTTCCGAGCCTGCCATGCCGCCGCCGATGATATGGATTGGATCTGTCATCGCGACGCCATGCGCGATGTCGGCGGCGAGGTCAAGGCCGCCCGGTGACGGGGTGGAAAATCTTCACGGCTCTTAAGAGGCGCGTAACCGTGATCAGGCATAGAGGGCTCTGAACCCTTTGTCTCGGGAGAACCTCGCGTGCCGCTGCCTCGCATGACCAAAGAAACCCTGGTGCCGATGATCTTCGCTTTTATCGCGGCGGTATTGGGGGTGATGAATATCGCTGCGCTGGGCCCAGCGCCGACGCTCGATCCGCCCATCGGTGCCAGCATTGTGCTGTCGGGGCGCTACAACATGAGCGAGATGGGTGATTTCGTCGGTGTGGTGGAAGGGAGTGTCCATCAAAAGGACCTGCGGCGTTTGCTCAAAGGGCCAAAGGATCGGGCTCGGATGATGGGGTTCAAGACCGAGGCTCAAGCGATGGCAGCGCTGCGCCGGGGGATGGTCGACAGCGTCTATACAGCGCCGACAACCGCCGCGCGCTGGACGCAGGCCGTGCCGGGAATGCGCATCTATCATTCGGCGCAACTGGTTCCGCTGCTGCGCGGTTGGGGCGTTCCGCTCTAGGCGTCTATTGGGCCCTGTGCTTGATCCGCCCTATTGACCGGGCTCTGAGGCATCGGAAACATCGGCTTCGGGCTCAAGGGTTTCGGGCACCGTCTGCGGCGGTTGCGGCGCGATCTGGCCGAACCAGTCCCGGTCGAGATCACCATCGGTCGCAAGATCGATCACCGCGCCATAGCATTTGAAGATCGACCCGGCCCGCGCCTGTTGCTCCATCCGGTAGAAAATCCCGTCTTCCATGACCGTGGCGAGACCCACCTTCTGGATCCCGGCGGCGAGGCGTGCTTCGCGCACCTTGTCTTCGCTCGCATGAGAGAGGATCTGACAGGGATCGGTCGAGCGATACCGCATCTGCATCGCGCCATGCGAGGCCACCAGCAGCACCAGGACCAGCCAGACATAGAACCGCACCACCCGAAAGGCGCGGGAGGCCCCGCCCGTGATCCGCTGCCAGGCGATCCATAAGCGCGACCAGATCGCGCGTGCCCGCCGCACCGTCCAGTTCATCGACCGCCGCCAGCCTGTATCGGCCTTATCGCGTCCCCCGACCAGCGGCAGGGGGAGTTGATCGGCTTGTTGCTCCTGCTGCGGCCGGTCCGGCAGGGCATCGCGATGGGCTGGGTTCGTGGTTATGACTCGGCTTCCTCCTCTTCGCTGGCCTCGGCCAGACGCGCGACAGATACAACGGACTCATCAGCACTCGTGTGGAACACGCGAACTCCACCAGCAGAACGTGACTGAATTGAGATCCCCTCGACAGGACAGCGGATCGACTGGCCCTTGTCGGTGACAAGCATCACTTCATCGCCGTCATTGACCGGGAAGAGCGAGACAACCCGGCCGCCGCGCTTGCCCAGATCAATGGCGTTGATGCCCTGGCCGCCACGTCCGGTGACCCGGTATTCGAGCGCGGAGGTGCGCTTGCCGCTGCCCACGGAGGTGATGGTGAGGATCAGCTCCTCACGCGCCGAGAGCTCGGTATAGCGCTCCTGACTGAGGGCGATATCCTCGCTGCTGCCCAGATCCTCGGCCTGCGGCTCGTCAGAGCCAAGCTCTTCCTCGCCATTGCCAGCGACCAGACGGCGCATCTTGAAATAGGCCGCCCGCTCTTCGGGGGTGACATCGACATGCAGGATCACCGCCATGGAGACGACGCTGTCGCCTTCGGACAGTTTGATACCGCGCACGCCCGTCGAATCGCGGCCCTTGAACACCCGCACATCCGTGACCGGGAAGCGGATCGCCTTGCCCAGCTCGGTGGCGAGCAGGAAGTCCGATGCCTCGTCGCAGATCGCAGCCCCGACCATCGCGACGCCGTCCTCGAGCTTCATGGCGATCTTGCCGTTCGACTTCACATTGGTGAAATCCGACAGCGCATTGCGGCGGACATCGCCCTGGGAGGTGGCGAAGACGATCTGGAGCTTGGCCCATTCATCCTCTGGTGCGTCGATGGCCAGCATGTTGGCGATCGAGACCCCGGGCGGGATCGGCAGCAGGTTGACCACGGCCTTGCCGCGCGCGCTGCGTCCGCCCAGAGGCAGGCGCCAGACCTTCATCGAATAGACCATGCCATCGGTGGTGAAGAACAGCACCTGGGTATGGGTATTGGCAACGAAGAGGCGGGTGACGAAATCCTCATCCTTGGTCGCCATGCCCGCGAGGCCCTTGCCGCCGCGGCGCTGCTGGCGGTACTCGACCAGCGGGGTGCGCTTGATATAGCCGCCATGGGTGACGGTGACGACCATGTCTTCGCGCTCGATCAGGTCCTCATCATCGACATCGCCGTCATAATCGACGATCTCGCTGCGGCGCGGGACGGCATATTTCTCTTTGATATCCGACAATTCGCCCGAGATGATTGCCATGATCCGCTCGCGCGAGCGCAGGATGTCGAGGTAATCGGTGATCTTGGCCGCGAGTTCTTTCAACTCGTCGGTGATCTCTTCGCGGCCCAGCGCGGTGAGGCGGCGCAGTTGCAGCTCAAGGATCGCGCGGACCTGCTCATCGGAGAGGCGGTAGGTCCCGTCCTCCATGATCCGGTTCTTCGGATCATCGATCAGTTCGAGATAGCCGCGGATCTGGTCTGCGTCCCATTTGCGCTCCAGCAGCCGCTCGCGGGCGGTAGCGGCATCGGGCGAGGAGCGGATCAGTTGCACCACTTCATCGACATTCTCGACCGCAACCGCGAGGCCGCAGAGCAGATGGGCGCGATCACGGGCCTTGGCCAGCAGATAGGCGGTGCGCTTGGCCACCACCTCTTCGCGAAAGGCGATGAAGGCGGCGAGGATGGTCTTGAGATCCATCTGCTCGGGCCGCCCGCCATTGAGCGCCAGCATGTTGCAGCCGAACGAGGTCTGAAGCTGGCTGTAGCGGTAGAGCTGGTTGAGCACCACATCGGCAGTGGCATCTTTCTTCAGCTCGACCACGACCCGTACGCCGAACCGGTTGCTCTCATCCTGTACCGACGAGATGCCCTCGATCCGCTTTTCCTTGGCCAGATCCGAGATCCGCTCGACCATCGCCGCCTTGTTGACCTGATAGGGGATCTCATCGACGATGATCGCCATGCGGTCCTTGCGCACCTCTTCGATGCGGACCTTGGCGCGCATCACCACCGAGCCGCGGCCATTGTGATAGGCGGCGCGGGCACCGGAGCGCCCGAGAATCACGCCGCCGGTCGGAAAATCGGGGGCGGGGATGTACTCCATCAGCTCAGGGATGGTGAGTTCGGGGTTCTCGATCAGGGCGAGGGTTGCATCGATGACTTCGCCCAGATTGTGCGGCGGGATGTTCGTGGCCATCCCGACCGCGATGCCTTGCGCGCCATTGACCAGCAGGTTCGGGAACATCGCCGGCAGGACGGTCGGTTCCTGCAACTCGTTCGCGTAGTTGGGCTGGAACTCGACGGTATTCTTGTCGATATCGCTGGTGAAGCTCTCGGCGATCTTGGTCATGCGCGATTCGGTGTAGCGCATCGCGGCGGGCGGATCGTTGTCGAGCGAGCCGAAATTGCCCTGACCATCGACGAGACAGACGCTCATCGAGAAATCCTGGGCCATGCGCACGAGGGCGTCATAGATCGCGCTGTCACCATGGGGGTGGTACTTACCCATGACTTCACCGACGATCGTGGCCGATTTCTTGTAAGGCTTGTTGTTGAAAAAGCCGTTTTCATGCATCGCATAGACAATGCGCCGATGCACGGGCTTGAGACCGTCTCGCAGGTCCGGGATGGCGCGGCTCACGATCACGCTCATCGCGTAATCGAGATAGCTGCGGCGCATCTCTTCTTCGACCGAGATCAGCGGTCCGTCATATGCGGGTCTTTCCGGCAGCGGCTGTCCCGCGCCGTTCTCGATTGGGGGCTCGTCGCTCAAGGCGTTCTCGTCCTGATTTAGAAATTTGTCGTAGAACTACCGCGTCGCGCGCGTTCGGGCAAGCGTCGAGCCAGCGATGCACCGGATCGGGGCGCACAAGATCCTGTAGGCGAGGGCGGGAGGGCCACAGGATTTTTGATGGGCGCCCGGCTGCTTGCGCCGAGTTTCCGGGCGGGAAGCCGTGACCTTCGCGGCGCCGATATGTTGCGCCAACGCCAAAACGATCAAATGTTCTTGACAGCGAGGCTGTTTCGCGAACGATAGAGCAAGTAGAGGTAAAACCGCGTCTTTTCGATGCCTTTTTTCCTAAAGACGCGAGCCAGTAAGCTGCAACACGATCACTTGAAGGGAGCCGCTGTGGTGTTGAAACCACAACCTTTCTTCGTTATTGAACGTTCCGGGCGTTGAGCCGTTAGAGAGATCACATTCACCTTGGCTTAAGCATTGCAGACTGGTTAGGTGAGAGTGTTGGATCGTCCTGAGTGAGCGCTCGGGGGATTGGGATTGTTGAGTTAGGATAAAGGGGAGAGCGAAATGACTCTGAGCATTACCGAACTGCACTATAACGAACTCGGTGGGACCGCTGATGGCGGCAAGGAATTCATTGAGGTCCGTGCGGACGCAGTCGGCACCGACGCACCGTTCACCGTTGAAGTCTTCAACTCCGCGGGTACCGAATACGCAACCCTGTCGAGCACCGACGCTGTCCTGACCAATGTCGGCGACGATGGCGCGACCTATTATGTCTTCACCTTCGACAGCACCACCTCGGACAGCGCTGGCAACCAGGCGACTGGCCTGCAGAATAACGGCGCGGTCTATGTTGAAGGCGCAGATGGCGGCAGCGAGTTCATTTCCTACGGCACGCTGGACGCAGGCTTTGTCACCACCATGCAAGCCGGCTCGACCGCTGCGGCTGCATCGCTGACCACTCCGACCGATATCGGTGTGACCGAGACCGCAACCGAGACCGATTCGCTGCAATTGCAGTCGGACACTTCCTGGGCACAGGAAGCCTCGACCGCCGGTAACCAGACCGACACCCCGAACCCGACCCCGACCGATGATGCGCTTGTCTGCTTCTGCCGCGGCACCATGATCGAGACCGCCGAAGGTGAGAAAGCGGTTGAAGAACTGAAATCGGGCGATCTCGTGCGCACCGTCGATGGTGAGTTCAAGCCGGTTGCCTGGATCGGCTCGAGCAAGATCGCACCGCGTGGCCTGGGTGGTTTCCACCGTTCGGAAGACCTGCCGATCCGCATCACCGCTGGTGCTCTGGGCAATGGCATGCCGAAGCGCGACCTGACCGTTTCCGCCAAGCACGGCATCCTCGTCGAAGGCGCTCGCGTTGAGATGCTGTTCGACCTGCCGCGTGCTTTTGCTTATGCCGGTCAGCTCATCAACGGTACCTCGATTGCTCAGGTAGAGACCACCGAGGTTGTCGAGTACTTCCACGTCCTGATGGACCGCCACGAAGCGATCATCTCGGAAGGCGTTGCGACGGAGAGCTATCGCCCGCACCGCGACAACTTCATGAGCTTCAACAACGCGGAAATGATCGAAGCGCTGTCGCAATTCAGCCTGCGCGAGCGCGCGGAGCTGTATCGCCCGTGCTACCCGCTGCTGGACGAAGCGCAAACCCGCGCTCTGGCCGTTAACGAGATCGATTGGACCGGCGTCGCGATCGCAGCCTAAGCGATCCCGCTTCGGTTGAGAAATCAGGAGGGCTGGCTTTTGCCAGCCCTTCTTTTTTTGGGGGAGGCGGAGGTCGAGCGGTCTGAGCTTAGGTTGAGCAGGCGTGAGGGGATAGGGTGGCGTAGATTGCCGCGCAGATCCGCAGCCGCTTCAGCTCAATGGGCAAGGTGCCCTTGGCTGAAATTCAGACGATTGAAGAGCGGATGCTGGGCTTTTGCGGTCAGCGGCGGGGTTACCGCTGACCCAGTTTTGCGACAATCGCGCTGCGCAAATCTTGTAAGGCGAACAGGACGTCATCCGCCGTCGCCTCGATCTCGTCCGACGCCGCTGCCTCGTTGATCCAGATCCGCAGATCGGAGAGCGTGATCGGCAGCAATTCAAAGGCTTTGCGGCGCTCTTCCAGCATCTGATCGAGAAACTTTTGCGCCATTTCCAGCGCAAAGCTTTGTTCTGCTTCGGTGAGGTCATTGCCGAAGGGTTCGATGATCTCCAGGCTCGGCAGCGCAATCCGGCCCATCTCGTGGTAGCGAGAGCGCCGCGTATGCATGTTCATCCTGGCTTTGAGAATGACAACCTCCGCAGTGAGCGCACTGCGCCGCTCAAAGCGGAATTGAACGCTCGTACTGGATTGCCCTCGCGGGTTTAGTGCATTGCTCATCGCGTCCTTCGCCCCTGCCGGGTTTAGAATGGGATTTCGTCGTCAAGATCGTTGTTGAAGCTGCCCGACGAGGCAGGCTGGCTCGGTGTATCGCCGCCCGGGCCCGGGTCGCCATAGCCGGATTGGCCGCCGCCGCCGCCGCCATAACCGCCGCCGGAGCCGCCATCCCGTCCATCAAGCATGGTCAGTTCAGAGCGGTAGGGGCGAAGCGCGATCTCGGTCGTATAGCGCTCCTGACCGCCCTGATCGGTCCATTTTCGGGTTTCGAGCTGGCCTTCTACGTAGATCTTCGAGCCCTTGCGCAGATAGTTTTGCGCGACGCGAACCAGAGGCTCGGAATAGATCACGACCCGGTGCCATTCGGTACGCTCTTTACGCTCACCGCTGTTGCGATCCTTCCAGGTCTCGGAGGTCGCCACGGAAAGGTTGGCGACCTGACCGCCATTCTGGAAGCTGCGCACTTCCGGATCGCGGCCGAGATTGCCGACCAAAATTACCTTGTTAACACTGCCCGCCATGGCTGCCTCATTGCTGTTTGGGGCCGATTCGCCCGGTCGATCGGAGAGATGAGGTGCCGTAGCCGCGCTCATCTTGGACCTTTCTCTTGCGTTTAATGCATGATCTGCCTGAGCGCAAAGGCTAGTCTCGGTAGGTCTTTGAAACAATCTTCACGAGAACGCTGCGCCGGGAAGGCAGGCAATAACAGTGGCGTCATCCGGCCCGCGAGGTACTGGTACCCGCGCCGGGAAAGGCAAATAATAGGAACACACCGGCGGCAATGCCGGAGAATGTCACTCTGATGGAGGTAGAAAATGTCGAACACTGTCAAAGCCGCTGCAATCGCTGGTGCCGTCGCCGCAGTCCTGGGTGGTGCGCATCTGGCCGGACAGGATGCCGCGCATGCCGCAGGCAAGGAGAAGTGCTTCGGCATTTCCAAGGCCGGGCAAAATGACTGCGCAGCCGGTCCGGGCACCACTTGTGCGGGCACTTCGACCGTCGATTATCAAGGGAATGCCTGGACCCTCGTGCCCAAGGGTGAGTGCGAAGGCATCACCATCTCCGATGCCGCGGATGGCAAGGCGCGTGGTGGCTCGCTGGTCGGCTTGCAGCGCGACCTGCCGCGTGTCGGTGCCAATGGCGAAGAAACGCCGCTTGACGACCTGAAGCCGGTCGAGGGTTTCAAGCCTTACGTCTGAGCTTGAACAGACGGATGGCCTCAGGCTCGGGGCCATCCGCATTCACAGATCTCCAAGCCCCGGAGGCTCCCATGCCAATGTCTCATTTGCCCGATGAACGCGTAAACGCGCAGATCCCGAACCGCAGCGGGGTCGGTTTCAAGGGCGAGCATTTGGCGGACATATTGGCGGAGCCGGGGCCTGTCGGATGGTTCGAGATCCATGCGGAGAACTACATGGGGGCCGGAGGCCCACCGCATCGCATGCTAGAAAGACTGCGGCGGGACTATCCGCTATCGGTTCATGGGGTGGGGTTGTCGATCGGGGCCGAGAAGGGGCTCGATCCGGCGCATCTGGAGCGCCTGAAGGGCGTGATCGACCGGTATGATCCGGGCCTGGTATCCGAACACCTGGCGTGGTCGAGCCATGATGTCGGCTATCTCAACGATCTGCTGCCGGTGCCTTATACTGATGACGTCCTGGCCAGGATCGTCGAGCATATCGACCAGGTGCAATCGGTCCTGGGGCGGCAGATCTTGCTTGAGAACCCATCGACCTATGTGCGTTTCGATCATTCGACCTGGACGGAGGTGGATTTCATCAAGGAGATCGCCCGCCGATCGGGCTGCCGCTTGTTGCTCGATGTGAACAATGTTTTTGTCAGTTGCACCAATCACGACCAATCTGCTGAGGCTTATCTCGACGGGTTTCCGCTCGAACTGGTTGGCGAGATCCATTTAGGCGGGCATGCGCCGGATACCGATGAGATCGGGGCGCCGCTTCTCATCGACGCGCATGATCGTGAGGTGGCCGATCCGGTCTGGGCGCTGTACGCGCAGTTGATCGCAGAGTTGGGGGCACTGCCGAGCCTGATCGAATGGGATAATGATGTTCCCGCCTGGTCGGTCCTGCGAGAAGAAGCGCGGCGCGCTGATGCCATTCTTTGCGATGCCGATCAGGTGCGGGCGGAGCCGCAATTGCGGAGTGTCGGATGAGCGCGGGGCAAAGCGAATTCTCTTCAGCTCTTCTGGCGAGCGATGCGCCGATCCCGGGTGATGTTGCGCGGGGCAAGGATGGTGCACCGGCCCGCAAGCGCTTCAATGTCTATCGCAATAATGTCGTGGTCTCGCTTTGCGAGGCGCTTGCGCGGGGCTTTCCGGTCTCGCAGCGACTGGTTGGGGAGGCGTTCTTCTCTGCGATGGCGAGCGTCTATGTGCGGACCCATCCGCCGCTCTCGCCCTTGATGATCTATTATGGCGAGACTTTCCCCGACTGGCTGGCGGGGTTCGAGCCAGCGCAGAGCATTGCCTGGCTTCCGGATATCGCGCGGATCGAATGGGCGCGGCGTTGCGCCTATCATGCGGGTGAGGCGCCCGTTGCGACCTCCGACGATCTGGGCAAGGCGGCCGCGCAGATCGGGGCGGAAAGGCTTGGTGAGTTGCAGCTTCGGCTGCATCCGTCGGTTTCTGTGCTGCGCTCCGCTCATCCGATCTTTGATCTTTGGCAAGCGGCAGCCGGGGGCGAGAAGGCGGTGGCCGCCGGGGCTCAGGCAGTGCTGGTCCTGCGTCCGGAAATGGAGGTGACGGTGTCGCGCTGTCCGGTGGGGGCGGCGGCGTTTGTTGTCGCCTTGTCGTCTTTGGTGCCCCTTGGCGCGTCGGCGGCGCAGGCTCAGGAGGCGGACAATCGGTTCAGCCTTGAGGAAAGCCTGAGCTGGCTGTTGGCCGTCGGGGCAATCACCGCTATCGAAACAGGGAAGATTTGATCCAAGCAAATGTCCCTCGCCTGGAGGGCGTTGCGCCAGAGGGAGTGTGCCATGCTGAATTTCTTTGATGACCTGATGGATCTTCATCAGGAAGCGTTCCGCCGCTTGCAGGCGGGGTTGGAGGACTGGTTCCTGGGCCTGTTCGTCCGGTTCGCCTTCGCCAGTGTGCTTTTGCTGTATTACTGGAACTCGGCGCTGCTGAAGGTCATCGACCCGGCCAAGGGCGCAGAGGGGTGGCTCGATTACCTGACTGTGCGCGATAATGCCTTGTCGCAGATCGCGCCTAAGGCGTTGGAGGCGGTCGAGTATGATGCAAACCAGCTTGGCATTGGCTATTGGCTGATGGCCTATCTGGGCACCTATGCGGAGTTCATCTTGCCAGCGCTGATCGTGCTTGGTCTCTTCACCCGGCTCGCGAGCCTTGGGATGATCGGCTTTGTCGCGATGCAGACCTGGGTTGACGTGAGCGGCCATGGCTCGGCGTCCGGTATTCCGGAGAAGATGTTCGATCACTTGTCGAATCACGTGATCGCCGATCAGCGTTTGCTCTGGATCGTCCTGTTCGTATATCTCGCCATCCGCGGCGCTGGGGCGTTTTCACTCGATCGGGCGTTGAGAATCACCTGATCCTGCCATTTCGTGACAGTTTTATGTATAAAGTTGCATAGACCACTTGCCGTTGGTTCGTAAGCTGTTTACAGGACTGTCACGAGAGGGTACCTTAATTCTCCCGACGAGATAGCGAGAGCTTCTCGCCACAGAATTCACCCGGCGCTTCCCCCCAATTGGCCGGGTGAATGACAGGATGGGGGATTGCACCGCTAGCCGAATGGCTCTCCTTCCCCCCAAGGTTGGTGCATCCCCCATCCCCAGAATCCTCTCAGTCTCAAAAAATATTGGCGCCGCCCTCCCGTTGCTTCGGCAATGAGGTTATTTAAGCCTCTTCGGAGTGTTGGAGGACGAGCATGGCACAGGAAGGCCCTCAGAACGCGCGCAAGGCGAAACGAAGCGCATCAGGCAAGGCCGGTGCCGTGGGCAAGACAGGTGCGGGAGGCAAGACGGGCGCGGCAGGCAAGACGGCTGCAGCCAAGACAACCGCAACCAAGACGACGGCTACCAGGACGACGGCGAAGAAGACTGCTGCCAGCGTGCCCACCGCGATCCCGGATCAGCGCTTCATCTCGGTGCGCGGGGCGCGTGAGCACAATCTCAAGGGCATTGATATCGACCTGCCGCGCGATCAGTTGATCGTCATCACCGGCCTCTCGGGTTCGGGAAAATCGTCGCTCGCCTTTGACACGATCTATGCCGAGGGCCAGCGCCGCTATGTCGAATCGCTCTCCGCTTATGCGCGGCAGTTTCTCAACATGATGGAAAAGCCGGATGTCGATCACATCTCCGGCCTCTCACCCGCGATCTCGATCGAGCAGAAGACGACCTCGAAGAACCCGCGCTCCACGGTCGGCACGGTGACCGAGATCTATGACTATCTGCGGCTGCTGTTTGCTCGGGCGGGCACTCCCTATTCTCCGGCGACCGGGCAGCCGATCCAGGCGCAACAGGTCTCGGAGATGGTGGACCGGGTGATGGCGATGGGCGAGGGGACGCGGGCCTATCTGCTCGCGCCGATGGTCCGCGATCGCAAGGGCGAGTACCGCAAGGAGATGCTGGAGCTGCGCAAGCAGGGCTTCCAGCGGGTGAAGGTCGATGGGGCCTTCTATGAGCTCGACGAGCCGCCGACGCTCGACAAGAAGCTGCGCCACAATATCGACGTGGTGGTGGATCGGATCGCGGTGCGCGAGGGGCTGGAGACGCGGCTTGCGGACAGTTTCCAGACTGCGCTGAACCTCGCGGATGGCATCGCGATCATTGAAACGGCACCGGGGGAAGGCGAGGGCGAGCCCGAACGCATAACTTTCAGCCAGAAATTCGCCTGTCCGGTCTCGGGGTTCACGATCCCGGAGATTGAGCCCCGTTTGTTCTCATTCAACGCGCCCTTCGGAGCCTGCCCGAGTTGCGACGGGCTCGGCATCGAGATGGTGTTCGACCCCTATCTGATCGTGCCCGATACCAGCAAATCCCTGTTTGACGGTGCCATCGCGCCCTGGGCCAAGAGTGGCCAGCCGGCCCCCTATTACCGCCAGACCATGGAAGCGGTAGCCAAGCACTACAAGAGCTCGGTGCGCCTGCCTTGGGAGGATCTGCCCAAACGGCTGCGCGAGGTGCTGCTGATGGGGTCGGATGGCGAGGAGATCAAGTTCCGCTTCGATGATGGCGGGCGGGTTTATCAGACCACGAAGCCCTTCGAAGGGGTGATCCCAAATCTCGAGCGGCGCTGGCGCGAGACCGGCTCGGACCAGATGCGCGAGGAATATGAGCGCTATCAGACCCAGCAGCCTTGCGCGGCCTGTGGCGGGCATCGGCTCAAGCCAGAGGCGCTGGCGGTCAAGCTCGGGGATGCGGATAACCTGCGCCATATCGGCGAGGTAACCCGGTTCTCGATCCGCGAGGCGGCGGCTTGGGCGCAAGGGGTGTTTGACAGCCTCACGCCCCAAAAGCAGACCATCGCCCGCTCGATCCTCAAGGAGATCGAAGAGCGGCTGGGGTTCCTGGTGAATGTCGGGCTCGACTATCTGACCCTGTCGCGCAATGCAGGCACTCTGTCAGGCGGGGAGAGCCAGCGGATCCGGCTCGCGAGCCAGATCGGCTCGGGGCTGACCGGGGTGCTCTATGTGCTCGATGAGCCGAGCATCGGGCTCCATCAGCGCGACAATGACCGGCTGCTGGCGACGCTGCGCAATCTGCGCGATGCGGGCAATACGGTGCTGGTGGTCGAGCATGATGAGGAGGCGATGCTGGCGGCCGATTACCTCGTGGATATTGGCCCCGGCGCGGGGGTGCATGGTGGGCAAATCATTGCGGCGGGCACGCCGCCCGAGGTCATGGCTTGCGAGGCCTCGGTGACGGGAGATTATCTGGCTGGCCGCCGCGAGATCGCCGTGCCCACCGCGCGGCGCTCGGGCAAGGGGCAATGGCTCGAGGTGATCGGGGCGAGCGGCAACAATCTCAAGAACGCCTCGGCCAAGATCCCGCTCGGCACGCTGACCTGCATTACCGGGGTTTCGGGTGGGGGCAAATCTACCTTCACCATCGAAACGCTCTACAAGACCGCCGCGGCGCGGCTCAACGGGGCGCGGGCGCATGCGGCGCCGTGCAAGGCGATCAAGGGGCTCGAGTTCCTCGACAAGGTCATTGATATCGACCAGTCCCCGATCGGTCGCACGCCGCGCTCGAACCCGGCGACCTATACCGGTGCCTTCACCCCGATCCGCGACTGGTTCGCCGGGCTGCCCGAGGCCAAGACCCGCGGCTACAAGCCAGGGCGGTTCTCCTTCAACGTGAAGGGCGGGCGCTGCGAGGCGTGCCAGGGCGATGGCGTGCTGAAGATCGAGATGCACTTTCTGGCCGATGTCTATGTCACTTGCGACACCTGCAACGGGGCGCGCTACAATCGCGAGACGCTGGAGATCAAGTATCGCGACAAGTCGATCGCGGATGTGCTCGACATGACGGTCGAGGATGGTGCCGAGTTCTTCAAGGCGGTGCCGGCGATCCGGGACAAGATGGAGACGCTCAAGCGTGTCGGGCTCTCTTATATCAAGATCGGCCAGCAGGCGACGACGCTGTCGGGCGGGGAGGCGCAGCGGGTCAAGCTCTCCAAGGAACTGGCCAAGCGGGCAACTGGGCAGACGCTCTATATCCTCGATGAGCCGACCACGGGCCTGCATTTCGAGGATGTGCGCAAACTGCTGGAGGTCCTCAACGAACTGGTCGAGCAGGGCAATACGGTGGTGGTGATCGAGCACAATCTCGATGTCATCAAGACCGCGGACTGGATCGTGGATCTTGGGCCCGAGGGCGGCGATGGCGGCGGGGAAGTGATCGCGATGGGCACGCCAGAAGAGATCGCGCAAGAACAGCGCTCGCATACGGGGCGCTATCTTGGGGAGATCCTGGCGAAGAAGGGTAGAAATGCGGCTTGAGACCCTGTGAAAACAGGGCCTTTGTCGTCGTTTGATTGTGCGGCGCACAATGACGGCGAAAGATTTTATTATCTTGACGTCACGAAAATTTACACGGACCCTGTTTCGACGATCCAAGAAAACGGGAGGCCGGAATGAAAGTGAGTGACGTTCTCAAGCGCAAGAACACTGATGGCGTGGCCTCGGTGAAGGACTCCGATAGCCTCGCCGAATTGGTCCGTCAGCTCAAAGAGCGCAAGTTCGGCGCTATGATGGTTCTTGACAGTTCTGGGACTTTGGCCGGCGTTATTTCCGAGCGCGATGTTGTCCGTGCGCTTGGGACCGATGGGCCTGCTTCGCTCAATAATGCGGTCTCGGCCTACATGACCAAAGCGGTGAAAAGCACGGCTCCGGACGAAGATGTGATGAGCGTTCTGGAGCGGATGACCGAAGGGCGGTTCCGTCACATGCCGGTTCTGGAGAGCGGAAAGCTTGTCGGGGTTGTGTCGATCGGCGATGTTGTGGCAGCACGTTTGGCGCAGCTCGCGCGCGAGAACGAGGCACTTGAAGAATTCATCAAGGGTTGATGGGAAGGGGTGATGAGCATGCCCCGGGCCCTTCAGTCCCGCTGAAGGGTATCCATTGGCGCATCCTGATCACATCGACGCTTTTCGCAAGGGCCCAGAGATCTGGGCCCTTTTTCGCGCCTCGCTCGCGCAGGATCCTGACCTGTCCGGGGAGGATCTGTGCGCAATGGCCTTGGCCGGGATCGCCTTGCGCGCTGCGGATCTGAGGCATTCGGATCTGAGCAACGCCGATCTTACGAATGCGGACCTGCGCGAGATCGCCTTTGGTCAGGGGAAGGGGTGTTGCGCCCTATTCAGCGGCGCCAATCTGTCAAAGGCCGATCTGCGGGGCACCAATCTGCGCGAAGCGGATCTTGTTGAAGCGCGGCTGTGGCGGGTTCAGGGGCAGGGCGCCTGTCTCGCCGACACGGTGCTTCAGCGTGCTTATGCCAATGGTGCCAAGTTCGAGAACGCTGATTTTCGCGGAGCCGATCTTCGCGGTGCATCCTTTGAGCGTGCGCGCCTGCGGGGCTCGGACCTGTCCGGCGTGAATGCACAAGGGGGGAATTTCTCCAATGCCGACTTGCGTGATTGTCGGTTCTCGGATGCGGAGATGGGCGGTGCGGTTCTCGATGGTGCCAGACTGTCGCCCTATCGCATGCGCGAGGCCCGGTTGACCGGCGTCTCCATGCGCGGTTGCGATCTACGCTCGGCGCGTTGGCAAGGGCTGAGCCTGGTGCGAACCGATCTGACCGGAGCAGATTTGCGCGGTGCGGACCTGCGCGAATGCGATTTTCAGGGCGCGGTTCTCGATCATGCCTTGCTCGATGAAGCAAACATGATCGATGCGGTGGGCCTGACCCGAGGCCAGTTGGCCAATTGCGATCTGTCTGCGGTGGACCTGCCAGACAATCTCAGCACGCCTTTGGTGGAGCTTGATCGTAGTGTCGAAGGGAATGTGATCAAACTCTCCCGCGATGCTTGAACCGCCCTGGTCAGTTTGATCCACGCCCGCTCAATCAAGGACTTGCAGGAAAGTTTCCCGATCGAACCTTGACGAATGGGAACGTAAAGGCAAACGCTAGGGGAGTTATTACAGAGGCGCAGGAGGGACCAAGGTGGCGCGCACGGGCTTATACCCAGGAACTTTTGACCCGGTGACCGTCGGTCATCTGGATATTATTCGCCGCAGCCTGCGTCTGGTTGATCGATTGGTCATCGGCGTCGCCATCAATCGCGACAAGGGCCCGCTGTTTTCTCTCGAGGAGCGGGTGACGATGCTTGAGGAGATGGTGAGGCCGCTCGCGCGCAAGACCGGTTGCGCGATCGAGGTGCGCCCGTTCGAGAACCTGCTGATGCATTTCGCCGAGGATGTGGATGCGCAACTGATCATCCGCGGGCTGCGCGCGGTTTCGGATTTTGAGTACGAGTTTCAGATGGTCGGGATGAACCGGGCCCTCAATGCTCAAATCGAGATGGTGTTCTTGATGGCCGATGCTGAGCATCAGGCGATTGCCTCTCGGCTCGTAAAGGAGATTGCCAGGCTCGGCGGGGATGTTTCGAAATTCGTGACGCCAGAGGTCTCGGAACGGCTGCGGCAGAAATTCAACCACCGAGCGGTGCGCGAGACGGTCAAGCTTCCCGAGTAGCGGACGCGGACCGAGTAGCGAAGCGCGGATAAGGACCGAGTAGCGAAGCGCGGAGAGTGACCGAGTAGCGAAGCGCGGAGAGTGACCGAGTAGCGAAGCGCGGAGAGTGACCGAGTAGCGAAGCGCGGACATAGACCGAGTAGCGAAGATCGACGCCCAAGGCTCGCCACAGGTTTGACCCAAAGCGAGAAGAAGGGTACCTGCGCTCGATACCGCCTGCATTCGGCAGCGGTGCGCAAGGAATGAGGAAACACTCTCATGCGTCAGATGATCACTAAGTTGTTCGCAGCCCTCGCCGCGCCCCTGATGGCGCTGGCCTTGCTGTCGTTCAGCGCAATGGAGGCTTGGGCCGTGGAAGTTAAAGACCCGGAGAACGCAATTCAGATTGAGGTTGGGCTCGGCTATGACAAGGAAGGCGGTACGCCTTCGCAAACCGGTATCGTTGTCATCGAATTGCTGCCGGAAGTAGCGCCCAATCACGTCAAGCGGATCAAGGATCTGGCCCGCGAAGGCTTCTATGATGGTGTTCCGTTTCACCGGGTGATCGAAGGCTTCATGGCGCAAACCGGTGACGGCCAGAATGGCAATGGTACCGGCGGCTCATCGAAGCCGGATCTTCAGGCCGAGTTCAACGATGTGCCCTACAAGCGTGGCACTGTCGGCATGGCGCGGACCAACTATCCGCATAGCGCCAACAGCCAGTTCTTCATCACCTTTGGCGATGCGAGCTTTCTGAACGGGCAGTACACCGTTTTCGGCCAGGTAGTGGACGGGATGGATGTCGTGGACAGCATCAAGCGCGGCGTCGGGCAGGGCGGATCTGTTCCCGCACCGACCGACATGATGGTCTCGGTGAAAGTGCTCGCCGATATCAAGCAATAAGTGAAACAAAGCTCACCGAGCTGTGTGATAAGGTGTAATGCGCGGCCCAAGGGCCGCGTTTATGCTTGGACCTACTGAAACGCTTCTCCCCATGCTCTAACGGTGATCATGGGATCTCGCTTCGGAGGTTGGCATGTTGCATCGATCCTTTCCCTGCTGCAAAACCCTTTTCGTACAGAAGGCTTTGGCGCTGAGCGCCGGGCTTCTGGTGCTCGCTGTCGTGATGAGCGTCGCGGGCGGTTGATGCTGCGCATCTTCGAGAGATGACAGGCGGCAGGCTTTCGCGCTAAGGGCTGGGCATGCCTGTAGAACTCCGCCTTTCCGATTTCGACTTCGATTTGCCAGATGAGCTGATCGCCCTGCGCCCCGTAAGCCCAAGGCGCAGTGCCAGGATGCTTTGCGTTACCGATGAGGGGATGCTTGATCGGTCTGTGGCCGATCTCCCCGAGATCCTGAAGCCGGGAGATGTTCTGGTTTTCAATGATACCAAGGTGATCCCGGCACGCCTCTTCGGCCGGCGGGTCAGGGGCGAGAACACGGTTGCCATGGAAGCTTTGCTGATCGAGCGGATCGACGGGCAGAGTTGGAGGGCGATGGCGCGGCCGGGCAAGCGGCTGATGATCGGGGACCGGGTCGCGTTCGCGGTCGATACCGATCATGGGTTCTGGGGGCGGATTGTCGCCAGGGACGAGGGCGGGCTGATCGAGATCGCTTTTGATCTCTCTGCGGGGGATCTTGATGCTGCGATTGCTCGCGCCGGGGTGATGCCGCTCCCGCCCTATATCGCTGGCAAACGCCCGGCAGATGAGCGCGACCGGACCGATTACCAGACGATCTTTGCTCAGAAAGATGGTGCCGTCGCTGCGCCCACCGCATCCTTGCATTTTGATGAGACCTTGCTCGCGGCTTTGCAGGAAGCCGGGATCGAGCAGGAGCGCGTGACCTTGCATGTTGGTCCGGGCACCTTCCTGCCGGTGAAGACAGAGAGCCTTTCGGAGCATCGGATGCATGCCGAAAAGGGGGAGATCACGCAGGAGGCTGCGGAGCGGCTCAATGCGGCCCGCCGGGAGGGGCGGCGCGTGATCGCGGTGGGCACGACGGCATTGCGGCTGCTCGAAAGTGCCGTCAATGCGCAAGGGGCGCTGGAAGGTTGGCGTGGTGAGACATCCTTGTTCATCACTCCGGGTTTTCGGTTTCAGGCGACCGATCTGCTCATGACCAATTTTCATCTCCCGCGTTCGACGCTGTTCATGCTGGTGAGTGCCTTTGCCGGGCATGACAGGATGCGCGCGGCCTATGCGCATGCGATCGCGCATCGGTATCGATTTTACTCCTATGGGGACAGTTCGCTGCTTTCGTTGAAGGCTTGAAAGCGCGCGCCGGATCTGGCAGCAAAATCTCACGATGATTGTGCCTTATTATGGGATCCGTTCTGGCACGTGTCTTGAACCAGAACCCCCGATGCGACAAGGTTTGCGCGTTGCGTGGCCGATCATGGGACAGGTGAGAGCGTATTTGTCCTCCGAGTTAAAGGGACTTGAGATGAAGCAGAAACACTTGATCGCGGCGACCATTCTGCTTGGTGCCGTTGCTGCCGCTCCTGGGGCGTTTCCGGGCGGCAATCCTGAAGCGCTGGCCCAGACATTTGATGCCGACAGCCTGCCGGCCAATCCCAAGCCCGGCGAATGCTATGCCCGGGTGCATGTGCCTGCCTCGACCAAGCAGGTGGCCAAGCGGATCATGACCAAAGAGGGGACGGACGAGCTGATCGTGAGCCCCGCCCAGTATGAATGGGTGACCGAGACGGTCGAGATCGAAGGGGCATCTGAGCGGCTGGAGATCGTGCCAGCGAAATACGAGACCCGGACCAAGACCATCGTCATCGAGCCAGAGCGTGAAGAGGTGGTCTCGGTGCCTGCTGAGTATCAGGAAGTGACCGAGCGGGTTCTGGTGCGCCAGTCCTATACCGAATGGAAGCGCGGGACAGGGCCGATCCAGCGGATCGACAGCGCGACCGGCGAAATCATGTGTCTGGTCACGGTTCCGGCGGAATACAAGACGGTGACGACGCGCAAGGTACGCACGCCCGCTCGCGTTGAGCGCCGGACAATTCCGGCAAAGGTCGAGACGGTGCAGGTGCGGGTGATGGTCGAGCCGCCGAGCACCCGCCGCATCACCATCCCCGCCAAGACGCAACAAGTGCGGGTGCGCAAGCTGGTGGAGCCGAACCGGGTGCAGCGGCGCAAGATCGAGCCGGCTTTCGCGACAGTGATGGAAACGGTGAAATCGAACGAAGCGCGCATCGAATGGCGCCCGATCCTGTGTGAGACCAATGCCAAACCGGATTTGATCGCAGAATTGCAGCGGGCCCTGGCACAGCGCGGCTACAATCCGGGCAAGGTCGATGGGGTGATCGGTGCAGGCACCATGCGCGCCGTGGAGCGCTTCCAGAAGGCCAATGGGCTGGCGAGCGGTAACATCACCATCGAGACCCTCAACCGCCTTGGCATTGACCCGCGCGGCTGATCGGGGCTGTTGGCGGGACGATCGTGCTCGCAGGCGGCAAGAAGAACTTGTGGAGAGGCACCTTCGGGTGCCTCTTTCGCATTTTGACGGGCTTTGCCTTGATCTGCTCGAGAAGAAGCGTCTAGGTCTTCAACGTCCTGGATGGCGCTGTAGTCAGTCGCCTTGAGGGGCTTGTCCGGCCAGAAACTGATGCGTCGTCGGTGTGGCGCTCCGTCAAGCGGCGGTGCCGCCGCGAGATTTCGGCGTTCATGACCGAAGGGGCGTTGAGGCTGATCGATCGATCCGGAGTTTGACGGGGCCGCGCATGGTTGGATTATTGCGAAATAGCTGGACCCTGTTTCTGGGCATCGCGCTGCTGAGCATCGGGAACGGGCTGCAAGGCACGCTTCTCGGGCTGCGCGGGAGCCTTGAGGGGTTCTCGGCCAATACGCTCGGTTTTGTCATGGGCGGCTACTATATCGGCCAGCTCATGGGCGCCTGGTTCACTCCTGCGCTGCTGCGCAAGGTTGGCCATATCCGGGTGTTTGCCGCTTATGGCTCGATCATCTCCGCTGTTCTGATCCTCTATATCCTCGCCATCGATCCTATTGCCTGGTTCGTGCTGCGGGTCATCGTCGGCTACACCTTTGCCGGAATTTATATCGTCGCCGAGAGCTGGATCAATGACGCGGCGTCGAATGAGAACCGCGGCAAGGCGATGTCGACCTATATCTTCATGCAGATGAGCGGGATCGTGATCGGTCAGCTATGCCTGAACCTTGGCGATCCGGCGGAGTATGGGTTGTTCGTGCTGATCTCCGTACTGGTCTCGCTCTCTTTTGCTCCGGTTCTGCTGACGGTGGGGCCGACACCGGTTTTCGCGACAGCGCGGCCGATGACGCTGCTCGGGCTTTACCGGACATCTCCCTTCGGCACGGTCGGGATCTTGATGCTGGGCGGGGTGCTGTCGGCTTGTTTTGGCATGGGCGCCGTTTATGCGAAGCAAGCGGGCTTCACAGTCGTCGAGATCTCGATCTTTCTGACGCTGATCTATCTGGGCGCGGTCTTGAGCCAGATTCCGGTCGGCTGGCTCTCGGATCAGATCGACCGCCGGGTTCTGGTGATCCTCGTTGCCTTGACCGGAGCGCTCGCAAGCCTGGTCGGCGGGGTTCTTGGCCCGCTTGTTCTGTTTGAGATCGAAGGGGTGCGGGTCTCGGTATTTTTCTTGTCTGCGCTTGTCCTGGGGGCGATGACGAACCCGATATACGGTTTGCTCATCGCGCATCTGGCCGATCACCTAGAGAAGGACGACCTCGCCTCTGCCTCGAGCGGGATGCTGTTCTTGCACGGTGTCGGTGCAACGATCGGGCCGGTGGTTGTCGGGTATCTGATCGCGTTTGGCGGCGCGGATGCGTGGTGGTTTTACCTGGCGATGCTTCAGGGGGCGATTGTCGCCTATGGGCTCTGGCGCCTTACCCAGCGCAGCGGTATCGCTCCGGAAGATACGGCGCCCTATGCTCCCATGGCACCGCAGCTCTCCGCGGTGGGCATGGAAGTCATGCAGGACTCCGCGATTGAGGCGGCGGAGCACGAAGAGGGGACGGCGCAGCAGGGCGCGTGAGGGCGCTCGCAATAGAGCGCACGCATCGGCTGCTTCTGGGCTGCTTGTGGGCTGCTTGCGAAACAGTCGGTTGCGCTGTTGTTTGTGAGCATCTGCAAAACAACAGCGCCTGAATGGTTGCCGCAACGCGTGTTCCGGCATAGGTCACTAGGGACGCGATGGTGCAAATGGGCTTCAGGCCCCGGATCGGAGGATCAGATGATGTTGCGCGGCAAAGTGGCAGTTGTAACCGGCTCGACAAGCGGGATTGGGCTTGGTGTGTTGAAGGAGCTGGCGGCTGCCGGGGCCAAGGTGGTGATGAATGATCACCTCGATAACACCGAAGATCATGATCAGGTCGCCGAAATTGCGAAGCAATATGAGACCGAAGGCGTCTATATCCGTGCGGACATGTCGAAAGCCGATGAGTGCGCAGCCCTGATTGAGCAGGCGCGCGAGAAGTTCGGCAAAGTTGATATCCTGGTCAACAATGCCGGCATCCAGCATGTCGAGAAGATCGAGGAATTTCCGCCGCAAAAATGGGAGCTCATTCTCTCGATCAATCTGTCATCGAGCTTTTACACGATCCGCTCGGTCATGGGGCAGATGAAGGAGCAAAAATGGGGGCGCATCGTCAATATCGCCTCCGCGCATGGCCTCACCGCGTCGCCCTACAAATCCGCTTATGTGGCTGCCAAGCATGGCGTTGTCGGCCTGACCAAGACCGTGGGACTGGAGGGCGCCGAGCACGGGGTGACCTGTAACGCGATTTGTCCGGGCTATGTGTGGACGCCTCTCGTTGAAGGGCAGCTCGAGGATCAGATGAAGGCCCATGGCAAGGATCGCGACTGGGTCATTCGCGAAGTGCTGCTGACGCGCCAACCGTCCAAGGAATTTGCGACTGTCGAGCAAATCGGCCAGACTGCGGTGTTCCTGTGCACGGATGCGGCAAGCCAGATCACCGGGACGACGATCTCGGTCGATGGTGGCTGGACGGCGCTCTAAACGGTATGCGCGACTCGGCCTCTCCCAAACCGCAGCCCCGCCGTCAACGGATCTGCCTCGCCTTGCAGGGTGGAGGTGCCCATGGTGCGTTCACCTGGGGTGTCCTGGATCGGCTGCTGGAGGAAGAGTGGCTCGATATTGAAGGGGTGTCGGCGACCAGCGCCGGCGCCATGAATGGTGCGATGCTGACCACCGGGCTCAAGAGCGGTGGGCGTGAAGAGGCGCAGCATCAATTGCGGGTCTTTTGGGAACGGATGCGCGATCTGTCACCACTCAACCAGCCGCCCTGGTCTTTCTGGACTGGGATGCTCAGCGACCGGGGGATGCCCAATCTGTTTGGCGTGCATCCGGGCTATTTGGCTGGTGAGGTCGTTTCTCGTTTGTTCTCACCCTATCAATTCAACCCCGCCAATATCAATCCGCTACGCGATGCGCTCAGCGAGATGGTCGATTTCAGCAAGGTTTGCCGCGAGGATGACCCTAGGCTGTTCGTCTGCGCGACGGATGTGCGCTCGGGCCGGGCCAAGGTCTTTCAGGGCGATGAAATCTCGACCGACGCATTGCTGGCCTCGGCATGCCTTCCGACGCTGTTCCAGGCGGTGAGGATTGATGGGCGCGATTATTGGGATGGCGGCTATACCGGCAATCCACCGATCTGGCCGTTGATCTATTTTTGCCAGACGGAAGACGTGGTGATCGTCCATATCAATCCGATTGTACGCCAAGAGACGCCGACCACGCCGGACGGGATCTTCAATCGGATGAACGAGATTGCTTTCAACTCGAACCTGCTCGGGGAGATGCGGGCGATCGATACCGTCGCCCGGCTGGTCGAGGAAGGGCATCTGCCCGATACCCGCTACAAGAAGATGCGCATTCATGCCATCGCCGATGAAGAGACCATGCGGATGCTCGGAGCTGCGAGCAAACTCAACCCGGCCTGGACCATCTTGCAGGAACTACACGAAGCGGGAAGGGACGCCGCCGCGCGCTGGCTGGAAGCCGATGCGGCGAAGCTCGGCGATCGGAGCAGCGTCGATATCCGCGAGCGGTATCTCTAGCAGGGGGGACCTCCCACTTGTGGACGCTCCTGCTTGGCAAGATCTTGGCAGGCAGAATTTCCAAGCGTATGCAGGGGGGAAATGAAGGACGACAGCATGACCGAACCCAGCGCCCCCCAGCAATCCCCCGGCCTTGCGCGCAATCTGAAGGATCGCGCCGAGCGGCATCCGGAAAAGGCGCATAAGGGCGACAATGTCTCCCCCCAAAAGCCGGGCTGGATCCGCGTCAGGGCGCCCAGCGGTCAGGGGTTCGAGCAGACACGCGATATCATCCGCGAGCATGGTCTCTCGACCGTCTGCCAGGAAGCCGGGTGCCCGAATGTGGGGGAATGCTGGGAGAAGCGCCACGCGACCATGATGATCATGGGCGAGATCTGCACGCGCGGCTGTACCTTTTGCAATGTCGCCACCGGGCGCCCGGATGCGCTTGACGTTTTCGAGCCCGGGCGCGTTGCCCAGGCGGTCGAGCGGTTGGGGCTCGAGCATGTCGTCATCACCTCGGTGGATCGCGACGATCTGGAGGATGGCGGCGCCGAGCATTTTGCCCAGACGATCCGCGCCGTGCGCCATCGCTGCCCCGGCACGACGATCGAGATCCTCACCCCTGATTTCCTGCGCAAGCCCGGTGCTCTGGAGATCGTGGTTGCGGCGAAACCCGATGTCTTCAACCACAATCTTGAAACCGTGCCGGGCCTTTACCCGCAAGTGCGTCCCGGCGCGCGGTATTTTCACTCGCTCCGGCTGCTTCAGCAGGTCAAGGAGATCGATCCGACGATCTTCACGAAATCCGGGATCATGGTCGGGCTGGGCGAGGATCGCCAGTCGGTGTTGCAGGTGATGGATGACATGCGCTCTGCCGATGTCGATTTTCTGACCATCGGCCAATACCTGCAACCGACACCCAAGCACCATGTGGTGGCGCGCTATGTGGAGCCTGAGGAGTTCAAGGCCTATGAGGCTGCGGCTTTCTCCAAGGGCTTCCTGATGGTCTCGGCGACCCCCTTGACCCGCTCCTCCTATCATGCCGGTTCTGATTTTGAACGGATGCGCGCGGCGCGCGAGGCGCAGCTTGCGGTTCGGGCGTGACGGTTTGGTGAGTATGTTGGTTGTAAGCCGGAAGCTGCATTGCTCGGGATGGGGAGGATATTGCCATGCCGACCCATAGCGAAAAGCGGCGCGTTCCCTACACCCCGGAGCAGATGTATGCGCTGGTCGCGGATGTCGAAAGCTATCCGCAGTTTCTGCCCTGGACGGCGGCTTGCCGCATTCGCAAGCGGGCGCCGTTGCCTGAAGGGCAGGGAGAAGTGATAGAGGCTGACCTCATCATCTCCTTCAAGGTGTTTCGCGAACGCTTCGGCTCGCGGGTGACCTTGCGACCTGATGAACGCAAGATTGATGTGGCCTATCTCGACGGCCCTTTTCGCTATCTCGACAACCATTGGTACTTTGTCGAGAATGACGATGGTTCGACCACGATCGACTTCTTTGTCGATTTCGAGTTTCGCAGTCGCATGCTGCAAAGCGTGATCGGCATGGTCTTCAACGAGGCGATGCTTCGGATCGTGCGCGCGTTTGAGCGGCGGGCCGAAGAGCTTTATGGCAAGCAGAACGGCTCTGCCTCGGTATGAGCGGGTGGGGGGTCAGTCTTCCATTGAGGTGAGCAACAGGCGCAGGGCGTATTGAACGGTGGCGCTGCGTACATTGTCTCGGCCGATGGCGCCAAAGTGCTTTTCCTCGCTGAGCACGTCTTTTCCCTGCTGCGCAAAGCCGAACCAGACCAGACCTTCGGGCTTGAGCGCGCTGCCGCCGCCCGGCCCGGCGATACCGGTCACCGCCACGGCGCGGTGGGCATTTGAGCGGTTAAGGGCTCCGGAAGCCATGGCCTGGGCGACGGGGCTTGAAACGGCACCATGCATGCCGATCAAACCAGAAGGGATGCCGAGCATCTGGGTTTTTGCTTCGTTGCTATAGGTGACAAAGCCGCGATCGACCACAGCAGAGGAGCCGGGGATCGCGGTGAGCGCTCCGGCAATGAGCCCGCCGGTGCAGCTCTCGGCGGTTGCCAGGATAAGCTGCTTGTGGGTGGCGGTTTCGATCACACGCGTGGCGAGGGCCAGGATCTGCGGGGAGAAGGACATAGAGCGCCTCTTGATCAGGTGGGCAGGGTTGCAAGGCCGGCTGTCAGGATCAGGGCCGCCAGTATTCCGGCGAGAACGTCATCAATCATGATCCAATGCGCGCCCTCTTGCTGATCAGCCCAACTTATCGGCCAAGGCTTGGTGATGTCGAGGAGGCGGAAGGCGATAAAGGCGGCGAGCCAGTAGGGGGCCGGTGCATCGCTCACGAAAACCGGGAGTAGCGTGATCCACTGGCCAATGGCTTCATCCGCGACGATCTCGCTGGGGTCCTTCTCGCTCGGGGCCTTGGTTGCGCGCGCGCGGGCATAGAGAACGGCGCTGCGCCATATGATCACCGAGGCAAGCGACAGGAGCACCACGCTCGGGAGGGCTCCGGTGATCGCGTAAAGGATCGCCGCACAGAGCAGGGCCACAAGAGAGCCCCAAGTCCCCGGCGCCAAGGGCAGATCGCCGCTCCCGAACAGGGTGGCCAGAAGGCGGTGGGTCTTCAAAGCAGGACCGTTGCCAGGGCAAGGGCCGCAATCCCCTCGCGCCTGCCGGTGAAGCCCAGCCCTTCCGAGGTTGTTGCCTTTATCGAGATCCGCGCTGGCTCAAGTCCGGTGATCTGAGCGCAGCGCTCCTGCATCGCGGCGGCATGGGGGGTAATCTTTGGGCGCTCGCAGATCAGGGTGAGATCGAGATTGGCGATCCGTCCGCCGCGTTTGCGGACAAGATCGGCGGCATGGGCCAGGAAGATGTCTGAAGAAGCCCCGCGCCATTGCGGATCGGAAGGGGGGAAATGGCGCCCGATATCGCCTTCTCCCAAGGCACCATAGAGGGCGTCAGACAAGGCATGCAGGCCAACATCCGCATCGGAGTGTCCGACGAGGCCGGTATCATGGGGGACACGAATACCGCAAAGCATGACGTGATCGGTGGAGCCATCGGCATTGGGGCCGAACTTATGGACATCGAAACCTTGGCCGGTGCGAAGATCGATCATGGGGGGAGTGTCCTGTATCAATGTCGCTTGCGCCCAGTCGAAATCCGCTTGGGTGGTGAGCTTGATATTCTCCCGCGCTCCGGGAAGGGGAAGGATGTCGATGCCGGCCATCTGGGCAAGCTCGACATCATCGGTGGCGCTATGCTCGGCAAAACGGCGGTGGGCATCGAGGATCTCGGGCAGCACGAAGCATTGCGGCGTCTGGGCGTGGAAGAGATCTGTGCGGTCGATTGTGCCGGTTTCGTCGGGGCTATGGCGACGGAGCGTGTCGACGACCGCAAGCGCCGGGTAGCAGCTCTTACCTTCTCTGACGGTCTGAATACAGAGCGACAGCACCTGGCTGGGCAGGAAGGGGCGCGCGGCATCGTGGATAAGGACATGGGTGTACGCGCCGCTTGCGAGCGTCTCCAGCGCGCGCAGAACGGTTTGCTGCCTGCTTTCCCCGCCATGCACGGGCGCGAGCAGGCGAGGCTTCGCCCCGCTCTGTGTGAGACGGGTTGAGAGGCTTTCGATGCTCTGGTCATAGAGCGCGCGATCATCGGGGTGGATGGCGACGAGGCAGGCGTCGATCTCGGGGGGCTCGAGAAAAACGCGCAAGGTCCGGGTGAGTACCGTTTGCGCGCCAAGACGACGGTATTGCTTGGGCAGGCCGATGCCTGCGCGAGATCCGCGACCGGCGGCGACGATCAAGGCAGCGAGTTTCATAGGGTCCCCTTCAAACCTGAGGCACCCTAGTACCGGTTCGCCGCAAAGGGAAGGAAGCGGAAAGTGTCGCGCTGCGGGCGCGTCACCCGCTCGGCGTGATTGGGAGATCGCGCGGGAGGTGCCCCGATGGATACTTCTTTGTCGCGTCTGGTCAGCAGGCCATTGCCCAAACGCATCACTTCTCGTAGAAAGCTGGGATGCACAAGGATTAGGCAATTGCGCGTTAATTCCCTATCACATTGCGAAGATCTTGGCGGTGGGCATCCGATGGAGCTTGCTCCGATTAAGCTTGGCCCGATCCAGATCGACATGCCGGTGCTGCTCGCGCCGATGGCCGGGATCACTGACGCGCCGTTCCGGGCAATGTTGCGCCAGTTCTCCTTGCCGATCTCCTGTACCGAAATGGTCGGTAGTCGCGAGTTGGTGCAGGGATGCGAGGAGATGGTGGGCAAGGCCGAGATCGTCGATGAGCCGGGGCCGATCTGCGTTCAACTTGCCGGACGTGAGCCGGAATGGATGGCGCGGGGCGCGGAACTGGCGGCGCGGCAAGGGGCTTCGATCATTGATATCAATATGGGCTGCCCCGCCAAGCGGGTGACGAGCGGGCTGTCGGGATCAGCTCTGATGCGCGAGCCCGGCTTGGCCATCGCGATGATAGAAGCCGTGATCGATGCGGTTGATCTGCCGGTGAGCGTGAAGATGCGGCTCGGTTGGGATCATGACAGTCTCAACGCCGCCGAACTGGCGCGCGCGGCGCAAGATGCGGGCGCGGCAATGGTCACGATCCATGGCCGGACCCGGCAGCAATTTTACAAGGGCAAGGCGGATTGGGCTGCGGTGCGCCCTGTTGTCGAGGCCGTTGACATTCCGGTGATCGTCAATGGCGATATCGTCGATGTGCAATCGGCGCGCAGAGCCTTGCAGGCTTCGGGGGCGGCGGGCGTGATGATCGGACGCGGCGCGCAAGGCAAACCCTGGGCGCTGGCCGAAATCGCCGCCGGGCTCAACGGCAAGGCGTATGACACGCCCAATGCCGCGGATCGCCTGCGGCTGCTGCGCGAGCATTACGAGCGGATCCTCGACAAATACGGCGAGCGCCTCGGCATCAAATGCGCCCGCAAACATCTGGGCTGGGCGCTCGATGCAATCGAGGGCGGTGCGCAGATCAAGGATCCGATTTTCAGAGCACAGAGCGCGCAAACCGTGCGCGATCTGCTGTCTCAGTTACAGGAGAAGCATGCGTGCCGCAGACCATACGCATCGAAGGCAGCATAAGCGCGCAGGGCGCAACGGATTTTGAGGCGATCTGGCATGCCTTGCCAACGCCTTGCGCAGTTCTGGCTGAGGACAACCGGTTCGTCGCGGTCAATTCGGCGGCCGAGCTCTTCTTCTCCCACAGCGCTGCGACCCTGGCGCGGATGCGGCTTGATCATTTCTGTTCTCCCACCAGCCGGTTGCTCGAGCTTGTCGAGCAGGCGCGGGGCAACGCGCTGTCGCTCAGTGAGTATGGGGTGGAGATGCATTGGATCGGGCATGAAACCCCGACCCTGGTCGATGTGCAGACGGCACGGATGTATTCGGGGCGCAGCGGTGTCGCTGACAATGTGCTGCTGGTGATACAGCCGCGCTCGATTGCTCAGGCCATGGACCGCTCGCTCGCCAATCGGGCCGCGAGCCGCAGTCTGAGTGGGCTCTCCGCGATGCTGAGCCACGAGATCAAGAACCCGCTCGCCGGGATCTCAGGCGCTGCGCAATTGCTGGAGATGGAGCTTGGCGATCAGGCCAGCGAGATGACGCAGATCATTGGCGAGGAGGTCGCGCGCATCCATCAATTGCTCGAGCGCGTCGATGACTTCGGGGAGATCGGGATTTCAAAGCGTGAGCCGATCAATATCCATGATGTTCTGGATCAGGTCCGCCGCTCTGCGGGGGCCGGATATGGGGCGCATATCCGGTTCAAGGAGATTTACGATCCGTCCTTGCCGCCGATCCCGGCGGATCGGGGCCGGCTGTTGCAGGTCTTTACCAATCTGGTGAAGAACGCAGCGGAGGCAGCGCCGAACCCGGGCGGCGAGATAACGATGCGCACCGCCTTCAGGCCCGGCGTCAAGATTGCTGTGTCGGGCGGCAGGCTGGAGGGGTTGCCGCTGGAGGTGCAAGTCTCGGACAATGGGCCCGGTATCTCCGAGGATATGCGCGCGCATATCTTCGAGCCTTTCGTGACCACCAAAGCCGCCGGAAGCGGGCTCGGGCTGGCGCTGGTCGCGAAGCTGGTTGCCGATCATGGCGGGGTCATCGAATGCATGCGCGGGACGGAAAGAACGACGTTCCGGCTTCTATTCCCGGTATGGACCGGATCGACGGACGAATAACAACAAGAGTAAAACAGGGAGGCGTCATGAATTCGGGCATCGTATTGCTGGCCGATGACGACAAGGCGATCCGCACCGTGCTGAGCCAGGCGCTCACCAGAGCCGGGCATCGGGTGCGCTCGACCGGGTCGGCTTCGATCCTGTGGCAGTGGATCGAAGCGGGTGAGGGCGATATCGTGCTCTCCGATGTCATGATGCCCGATGGCGACGGAATCGAATTGCTCCCCAATATCAAGCGCAAGCGCCCGGATCTGCCGGTCATCGTGATGAGCGCGCAGAACACGGTCATGACCGCGATCCGGGCGGCGCAGGCCGGGGCTTATGAGTATTTGCCCAAGCCCTTTGACCTTCGAGAGGTCATCAGCACCGTGGAGCGCGCGCTGGCGACAGGGCAAAGCGGCACCGCTTCCGCTGAGCAACCGGACGGGGAGGCCGAGGCGCTTCCGCTGATCGGGCGTTCCGCCGCGATGCAGGATGTTTATCGGGTCATCGCGCGGCTCACACCGACCGATCTGACGGTGATGGTCTCCGGCGAATCAGGGACCGGGAAAGAGCTGGTCGCCCGCGCGCTTCATGATTTTGGCCGCCGCAAGCAGGGGCCTTTCGTTGCGGTGAATATGGCAGCGATCCCGAAGGAATTGATCGAATCCGAATTGTTCGGCCATGAAAAGGGAGCGTTTACCGGCGCGACTCAGCGCGGTCAGGGTAAGTTCGAGCTCGCTCAGGGAGGGACGTTATTCCTCGATGAGATCGGAGACATGCCGCTCGAAGCACAGACGCGCCTGTTGCGGGTTCTTCAGGAGGGCGAGTTCGTCACCGTGGGCGGGCGAGAACCGATCAAGACCAATGTCCGGATCATCGCAGCAACGCATCAGGATTTGCGGCGGCTGATCAAGGCCGGTCTGTTTCGCGAGGATCTGTTCTATCGGCTCAATGTGGTGCCGCTGACCTTGCCGCCCTTGCGCGAGCGCTATGACGACATTCCTGATCTGGCGCGCTATTTCCTGCGTCGGGCTGCTGATGAGGGGCTGCCGCAAAAGGGCATCTCACGCGATGCGCTCGAAGCGCTGAAAGCGCATAATTGGCCGGGCAATGTGCGGGAATTGGAAAATCTGATCCGGCGGCTGGCCGTTCTATCTCCCGAAGACACGATCGATGCGGATACCGTCGAGGCCGAATTCGCACAAAGCCCGGTGATGGCGATGCCGGTTGTCGATGAGCAGGAGAGCATGACCCAGGCGATCGAGCGGCATCTCAAGAAGATGTTTGCCAATTACGAACCGGGCACGCCGACGCCGGGGCTCTATGATCGGGTGCTGCGAGAACTGGAACATCCGCTGATCACACTCACCTTGCATGCCTGCCGCGGGAATCAGGTCAAGGCCGCCGAAGTTCTCGGGATAAATCGAAACACATTGCGAAAAAAAATTCGCGAGCTTGACATTCCGGTCACGCGCGGGAAGAACGTGGTGTATTGAGGCAACACAGATGTTTGGGTTGTGGCCCTCGGGACGCGTAGGACGCGCTTGATTTCGAGGTCGACCGCAGGTTTGCATCCGGTATTGCCGTTTTCGCCACCTGGGGACCGATGACCGGATTCGCTTCGACCCTGCGAAAAACACTCAAGCGTCACGGCAAGGTGCTGCGACAGCGGCGCAGTTTTGTGGCTGCGGTGGCCCTTGCGGTTCTTGGTCCGGTCCTGGCGCTGACGACCTACGCCTTGCTCTCCGGCGCCAATCACGAGGTGCAAAGCTCGATCTGGTTTCGGGCGCTGATCCTTGCGGATGTCGTGTATCTCGTGGCGTTGACCGCATTGATCGGGATCCAGATTGCGCGGCTGATCATTGCCCGGCGCGCGGGCTCTGCGGGGTCAAAGCTCCATGGCCGGATGGTGGCTTTCTTCACCGGAGTTGCGGCAGCGCCGGCGATCCTGACCGCGCTGTTCTTCTTTCTGGTGATCCAGCTTGGTTTTGAGGCCTGGTTCAGCCAGCAAATGCGCTCAATCGTGCATAGCTCCAGCTCGGTCGCGCAAGCCTATGCGGTCGAGCATCGGGCGGCGATGCGGGGCAAGGCCGAGTCATTGGCTTCGCGGATCAATCGGGAAGCCTCGCTGCGCTTTCTGACCCCGGATAATCGTGAGTTTGAACGCCTTTTGCGTTGGATGACGGAAGAGTCGGATTTCTCGGACATCTATGTCGTCAACTCCTCGGGCGAGATCATTGCGCGCGGGGCGAATACCTATCGCTTTACATACACGCCGCCGCCGCTGGAGGATTTCACCGCTGCACTCGATCGTGAAGTGGTGATCCGCGAGGATCCGGTGATCAATGAGATGCGCGGTCTGGTCAAACTCCACGCATTTCTCGACTCGTTTCTGTATGTGACGCGGCCCGTTGATGGCGATGTGCTCAGCTATCAGGAGAACGCGGAGCAGGGCACCCAGCTTTACAACCGGCTCGAGGAGAACCGGGAGGAATGGCTCGCCCAATTCGCGGCGCTCTATCTGGGCTTTGTGGTTCTCGTCCTGATGGCCGCGATCTATTTCGGGCTCTGGTTTGCCGAGCGCCTGGCAAAGCCGATCGGGCGGCTTGCGCAAGCAGCGCAGCGGGTTGGCTCGGGCGATCTGGTGGCGCGGGTGAAGGAGGAGCGGGGCGATGATGAGATTGCGCTGCTCTCACGGACCTTCAACCAGATGACCAGCGAGGTGAAACGCAAGCAGGATGCTCTTGAGGCAGAGAAAGCCTCGAGCGAAGCTCGGCGCCAATTTACCGAAGCGGTCTTGTCCGGGGTTTCGGCCGGGGTGGTGGGGCTCGATGACGAGGGCCATGTGCGGCTGGTGAATGGCTCGGCGGAAGGCTTGCTCGACATCACGAGCGAGCAGGCAATCGGCAAGGCGATCCAGAGCCTGGTCCCGGAGCTCGCGCATCTGTTCGCGCAGATCCAGGCGGTGCCGACGCGGGCGGTGTCGGCGCAGATGCGGTTGCTGCGCAAGGGCGCCGAGCGGGAAATCAATGTACGGATCTCCGCGCAGCTTCAACGGGGCCCGGAGGGGAAGAGCGTCAGCGGATATGTGGTGACGGTGGATGACCTCACCGATCTGGTCGCCGCGCAGCGCATGGCAGCCTGGGGGGATGTGGCCAGACGCATCGCACATGAGATCAAGAATCCTCTGACCCCGATCCAGCTTGCTGCCGAGCGCTTGCGCCGCAAATTCGCGGATCGGCTGGGCGAGGATGCGCCGACGCTGGAGCGGTATACCGAGACGATCGTGCGTCAGACCGCCGATATCGGGCGCATGGTCGATGCTTTCGTCAAATTCGCCAAACTGCCGGCCCCAACGATGGCACATGAAAAACTCGCCGATATCGTCAGCGAATGCGTGTCGCTGCAAAAGGAGGCGCGGGCACAGATTGAGTATTCGATCCAGAACGCGGCTGCGGGCGCGTATATTCGATGCGATCGCGGGCAGATCACGCAGGCTCTCACCAATCTGCTGCAAAACGCGGCCGATGCGATGGTCTCGGCCCGGCTGGCGGGGATTGAGATCGAGAAGCCGATGATCCGGGTCGCGATCAAACCCGCCGATGAGCGCGTTGTGATCGAAGTCTCAGACAATGGCGTCGGACTGCCCGAGAAAGACCGTCTGCGCTTGCTGGAGCCTTATGTGACGACCCGCGCAGAGGGAACCGGGCTCGGCCTCGCGATGGTCATGAAGATTATCGAGGAGCATTCGGGGGAATTTGCGCTGTGCGACGCAGACCCTTTCGGCACCGATGGGCGCCGCGGCGCTTGTGCGCGGATCGTCCTGCCGATTGCTCAATCACTGGAAGACACTGATGTGCTGGGGAGCGCTCAGAACGTGCGGCGAGGCGCTGCATAAGGGAGAAGATTATGGCTGATGTGCTCATTGTTGACGACGAGCCGGATATTCGCACCCTGCTGGGGGACATTCTTGTCGATGAGGGTCATGCGACCCGCATGGCCGATACAGCCGATTCCGCGCTCGACCAGATCAATGAGCGGCGCCCGGATCTGATCATTCTCGATATCTGGCTGCAAGGCAGCCGGATGGACGGGATCGAAGTGCTCAAGACCGTAAAGCGCGACAATCCCGATATTCCGGTTCTGATCATTAGTGGCCATGGCAATATCGAGGTTGCCGTCGCGGCGATCCGCCAGGGCGCGTATGACTTTATCGAGAAGCCCTTCAAGCTGGATTATCTGCTGGTCACGGTGGCGCGCGCGCTGGAGGCATCGCGTTTGCGCCGCGAGAACAGTGATCTCAAATCGCGTGAGTTCAGCCATGCCGACATGATCGGGAAATCCCAACCGATCACCATGTTGCGCCAGGCTTTGTTGCGTGCGGCACCGACCGGGTCGCGGATCATGTTCTTTGGTCCTTCGGGCGCGGGCAAGGAGATTGCCGCGCGGTTCCTGCACTCGAATTCCAAACGGGCGGAGGCGCCGTTTGTCGTGGTCAACTCCGCGACGATCGAGCCGCAAAACATGGAGCAGGTGCTCTTTGGCGAGGAGCGCGACGGTGTGGTGACGCCGGGGCTGATGGAGCGTGCCCATGGCGGCACGCTTTTCCTCGATGAAGTCGCCGACATGCCGATGGGGACGCAATCGAAGATCTTGCGGGTGCTGGTCGATCAGAGCTTTACCCGCGTGGGCGGGGCCAATCAGGTGAGGGTGGACCTGCGAATCGTCAGTGCGACGACGCGCGATATCCTCACCGAGATCGCGGGCGGGCATTTCCGCGAGGATCTTTATCACCGGCTCAATGTGGTCCCGATCCAGGTGCCTGCGCTCTCGGATCGCCGCGATGATATCCCGACCCTTGTCGAGCATTTCGTCGAGCGGTTGATGCGCGAGCAGGGGTTGCCGCTGATCACCTTTGGTGCCGACGCCATCGCCGCTTTGCAAGCCTATGCCTGGCCCGGGAATGTGCGCCAGCTCAAGAACATCATTGAACGGGTGATGATCCTGTCCGGACCCGAAAGGCTCGGCGGGCAAGCGATCTGTGCGGATGACTTGCCGCCGGAGATCTCTGGCGGGGGATTTGAGCAGGGAGGGGGCGGGATCGATGTGTCTCTCGTCAGCCTGCCTTTGCGTGAGGCGCGCGAGGCGTTTGAGCGCGAATATCTGATCGCACAGATCAATCGCTTCGGCGGGAATATCTCGCGCACCGCAGAGTTTGTGGGCATGGAGCGCTCTGCTCTGCATCGCAAGCTGAAATCCCTGGGCGTCGTTACCAGCAGCAAGGGCGGGACCCGATTGGCTGTGCGCGCGGATGAAGCCGACGAGACAACCTCATCCGAGGGTTAATCTTCGCGTTTCGGCAATATCGATGCGCGTATTTTTCGTGTATGACGCAAAGAAGCATCCAGGCTTGAGGGGACGGGGCAGGGGCCCGGTCTCTCACCGGCGGGTTGCAGGGTAGAGTGGCGGAAATATGCGCATCATTGTCTGTGGGGCCGGGCAGGTCGGCTATCAAATCTCGCGTCAACTTGCCTCGGAGGGCAATGAGGTCGTCGTGATTGATGTCTCACCTGATCTCGTTCGCAAGATCTCGGACACGCTCGATGTGCGCGGGATTGTCGGATATGCTTCGCATCCGCAGGTCCTGGAGCAAGCGAATGCCCAGGACGCGGATATGCTGATCGCGGCGACCTATTCCGATGAAGTGAATATGGTGGCCTGTCAGGTCGCGCATACGGTGTTCAAGGTACCGAGCAAGATCGCGCGGATCCGCTCTCAGGCGTATCTGATGCCGCAATATACCGATATGTTCATGGCCGATCACATGCCGATTGATGTGACGATCTCCCCTGAAATGGAGGTCGCCAAGGTGATGCTTCGGCGGTTGAGTGCGCCGACGACATTTGACTCGGCGTTCTTCATGGGTGGGCGCTTGCATGCTTTGGCGACACGGGTCGTCGAGGAATGCCCGATCGTGAACACGCCGCTGAAGCATATCGCGGAGCTGTTCTCGGAGATCAAGGTTTGCGCCTATGTGCGCGGCGGCAGGCTGCATCTGGCGCGGCCGGATGATCAGCTCTTTGTCGGTGACGAGGTTTATTTCGTGGCGCGGCAAGGCGATGTGGATCGGGCGCTGGACCATTTCAACCAGAAATCGGAGCCGGTACGCCGGGTCGTGCTGGTCGGGGCCGGAAATATCGGGGTGCACCTGGCTGAGCTGCTTGAAGCGCAGGGCAAACGGGCGAAGCTGATCGAGCGCAATCGCGCTCGGGCCGAGAATGCTGCCGAAGTGCTTGAACGTACCATCGTAATCCATGGTGACGGGCTAGACCGCACGGTTCTGGAGGAAGCGGGGGTCGGGGAGACAGAGGCCATCGTCACCCTGACGGATGATGACAAGGTCAATGTGCTGGCCTGCTCGCTGGGAAAGCAACTTGGCAGCAAGCGGGGGCTTGCGCTGACCAATGACCCCAATCTTGCGCCGTTGGCGGATCCTCTCGGCATCGACGCCTTTGTGAACCCGCGCTCGACAACGGTGTCATCAATTTTGCGCCATGTGCGCCGGGGGCGTATTCGCGAACTTTATGCGCTGCGCGATGGGGAAGGGGAGTTGATCGAGGCCAAGGTGCTGCAAACCTCGCAACTGCATGGAAAGAACCTGCGTGAGATCGATATGCCGCCAGGAGCCCTGATCTGCGCGGTCCTGAAGGGCACTGAAATTCTGCTGCCGCATCAGGATGTTCGAATCGAGGCCGATGACCTCGTCGTCATTTTCTCGCTGAAACCTGCCGTGCCGCAAGTTGAAGCGCTCTTCCGGGTGAGCATTGACTTTTTCTAGAGAGCCAAGCGCGGGTTTGTACGTTTTTCCACTGTCGCGCCTCGATTGAACGCGCTATGTTTAGTAGGTACGGCGTGCTCGCACCCATATATATCAACAGACCTGAGCCCATCAGGCACGAAAAGAAGCGACAAAGAAAACAACATGTCTTCTGACAAGCAAAACCTGCAAGACGCATTCCTCAACCATGTGCGCAAGAACAAGATCCCGGTGACGGTGTTTCTGGTCAATGGTGTGAAGCTGCAAGGGGTGCTCACCTGGTTTGACAATTTTTGCGTGCTTTTACGCAGAGACGGTCAGTCGCAACTGGTTTACAAGCATGCCATTTCGACGATCATGCCCGCGCAGCCGATTTCCTTGTATGAAGGGGATGAGGCGCAGACGGGGCGCTGATCGCTCGGCTCTAGCCGCGTGAGGACCTTTGGACCGCGTTTTTGTTATTCGACCTGTTTTGAATACGGACCCGCAAGGGCGCACCGAACAGAGTCGTCTGGATGAAGCTGTCGCACTGACAGCGGCATTGGATCTCGAAGTTATCGGTAGCGAGCTGGTGCGAACGCCTGTCGCCCGCGCAGCGACGCTGATCGGACCGGGGAAGGTTCATGACCTCGGGGCGCGGTTCGAGGCCGCGCAGATCGATCTTGTGATCGTTGATGGCGTGCTGTCGCCCATCCAGCAACGTAACCTTGAGCGCGAATGGAAGCTCAAGGTGCTCGATCGTACCGCGCTCATCCTGGAGATCTTTGGCGAGCGTGCTGCCACCCGAGAGGGGGAGTTGCAGGTAGAGCTTGCGCATCTCGAATACCAGAAAGGGCGGCTTGTACGCAGTTGGACGCACCTTGAGCGCCAGCGCGGCGGCGTCGGCTTCATGGGTGGTCCGGGTGAGACGCAGATCGAGGCGGATAGGCGGATGCTGCGCGATCGGATCGCCTTGCTGAAGAAGCGGCTGGAAAAGGTGGTGCGCACGCGTGAGCTGCACCGGGCTGCTCGCAAGAAAATCCCATATCCGATCGTCGCGCTGGTGGGCTACACCAATGCTGGAAAGTCGACGCTTTTCAACAAGTTGACAAAAGCGGAAGTGCTGGCCGAAGACATGCTCTTTGCCACGCTCGATCCGACGATGCGGGCGCTGGAATTGCCTTCGGGCAAGAAGATCATTCTTTCGGATACGGTTGGTTTCGTCTCGGATCTGCCGACTTTGCTGGTGGCTGCGTTCCGGGCAACGCTGGAGGAGGTGCTCGCGGCGGATGCCATCGTGCATGTGCGCGATGTCGCCAATCCGGATAGTGATGCGCAGAATGCCGATGTGCTGAAGGTCCTGGGCGAACTGGGGATCAATGAGGCGGCGCGCGAAGAGATCATCGAGGCGCGCAACAAGATCGATCTTCTCGATGACGATACCCGAACCTGGGTGATGAATGAGACCGCGCGTCGTGAGAATGCTGTGGCGATCTCTGCGCATACCGGGGCCGGGACCGATGCTTTGCTTGAGATGATCGACCGGCATTTGCGGCAGGATGCTCGGCGCTACTCTTTGCGTCTGCCTGCGTCGGAAGGCGCTGCGCTTGCCTGGCTCTATCGTCAGGGCTGCGTTGTCGAGCGGCGCGATCTGGATGGTGTGATCGAGCTACGCCTTGAGATGAACGAGCAGGATCGTGGGCATTTTGAAAAGAGCTTTCGGGCTCTGGATCCGTATCCGGCGGCGCAGGAGGCCGGTTGAGCCACGACGGGCTTCTGAAGGCCGATATTTAACATAATCGTGATTGGGGAAACCTGGCATTGGGGAGGATTGGCCTTGGGTAAGACTGGCACGGATCCGGAAACAACGAAGGCCGAGGGAGCGGTAGTCAAGGGAGCAGCGACCAAGGGGTCGGCGGCAGCGCTGGTCGATGTCATGCGCGCATTGCGCGATCCACAATCCGGCTGCCCTTGGGATGTCGTGCAGGATCACGCGAGCATCGCGAAATATTGCATCGAAGAGGCCTATGAAGTCGTCGATGCGATCGAGCGTGAAGATATGGGGGATCTGCGCGATGAGCTGGGTGATCTGCTGTTACAGGTCGTCTTTCACGCGCGGATGGCCGAAGAGCGCGGGCAATTCGATTTCGATGATGTGGTGGCGGGCATCGTCACCAAAATGATCCGTCGCCATCCGCATGTCTTTGGCGATGCCGATCATGCGGATTGGGAAGCGATAAAGGCTGAGGAAAAAGCCCTGCGCCGGATCGAACGCGGCGAGGAGGAAGTGGCAGCTCCTCGGGTGCTCGATGATGTGCCCGCCCCCCTGCCCGCCCTCACCCGTGCCTACAAGCTGCAAAAGAAAGCGGCTCGGGTCGGGTTTGACTGGCCGCAGATTGATGATGTGCTCGAAAAGCTGGTCGAGGAAGCACAGGAGCTGCGGGAGGCTCGGCAGGCGGGCGAGGCTCAGGAACGGCTGGAAGAGGAAATGGGCGATCTTCTGTTTGTCGCCGCCAATCTCTCTCGCTGGATGAAGGTCGATCCCGAAGCGGCGCTGCGCCGGGCGAATGCGAAATTCGTGCGGCGGTTTGCCTATATCGAGGATCAGTTGCGCGCGCAGGGCAAAGAATTTTCCGATGTGGACCTTGCAGCGATGGACGCACTTTGGGATGAAGCAAAGCGTTTGGAGAAGGCGGCAGAGTAAGGAATTTTCGGCATGAGCGATGATCGCATCTCTCGTCGCTGCGAGGAACTGGGCTTGCGGATGACAGAGCAACGCCGCGTGGTGGCGCAGGTTCTCTCCGCAGCCGATGATCATCCCGATGCAGAGGAGTTGTATCGCCGCGCCTCCCAGATCGATCCGAAGATCTCTATCGCGACCGTCTATCGGACGGTGAAACTGTTTGAGGAAGCCGGGATTCTGGAGCGGCTCGACTTTCGGGACGGGCGTGCGCGCTATGAAGATGCGGAGCGTGACCATCACGATCATCTCATTGATCTGCATAGCGGCGAAATCATCGAATTTGTCGATGAGGAAATCGAACGGCTGCAACAGAAGATTGCGGAGCGGCTGGGCTACAGGCTCGTCGATCATCGGCTGGAACTGTTTTGCGTGCCGCTTTCAGGGAAGAAATGCGAAAGCTGATAGGCATCCGTTAGGGCTGCTTGGCGAGGCTGAGGCAACTTTTCTGCTGTAAGTCAATGCTGCGCTGCGCTAGAGCCTTGGGCGAGCGATCGGGCGGCTGGCCGAGCTGCCCGGATAGACTGTATCTGATGAAATGAGGGATGCGTTATGAGTGCGATCATCGACATTACCGCCCGCGAGATCCTTGACAGCCGCGGCAATCCGACCGTGGAAGTGGATGTGCTGCTGGAGGATGGAAGCCTGGGCCGGGCGGCCGTCCCTTCGGGCGCTTCCACCGGCGCGCATGAGGCGCATGAGCTGCGCGATGGCGATGCGCGCTATGGCGGCAAGGGCGTACGCAAGGCGGTTGAGGCGGTCAATGGCGAGATCAATGACGCCCTGGCCGGGATCGATGCGACCGATCAACTGCGCCTCGATCGGATGATGATCGAACTTGATGGCACCAATAACAAGGCGCGCCTCGGTGCCAATGCGATCCTCGGGGTATCGCTGGCAGCATCGAAGGCAGCAGCGGACAGCGTTGGCCTGCCCCTTTATCGCTATGTCGGCGGCGCTGCGGCCCGCACCATGCCGGTGCCGATGATGAATATCATCAATGGCGGCGAGCACGCGGATAACCCGATCGACATCCAGGAATTCATGGTCATGCCCGTCGGCGCCGAGAGCCTGTCGGACGCGGTCCGGATCGGGGCGGAGATCTTCCACACCCTGAAGAAAGAGCTCAAGGCCGCCGGTCACAACACCAATGTCGGCGATGAGGGCGGCTTTGCCCCGAACATCGCTTCGACGGTGGATGCGCTCGACTTCATCATGGCATCGATCGAGAAGGCTGGCTACAAGCCGGGCGATGACGTGCATCTGGCGCTCGATGCGGCCTCGACCGAGTTCTTCAAGGACGGCGCCTATCATCTGGCCGGCGAAGGCAAGGTGCTGAGCGCGGCCGAGATCGTCGAGTATTACGCCGATCTGTGCAACCGCTACCCGATCATCTCGATCGAAGACGGCATGTCCGAAGACGATTGGGAAGGCTGGAAGCTGCTGACCGACAAGATCGGTGGCAAGGTGCAACTGGTCGGCGACGATCTGTTCGTTACCAACCCGGCGCGTCTGGCCGATGGTATCAAACAGGGTGTTGGCAACTCGATCCTGGTGAAGGTCAACCAGATCGGCTCGCTCTCCGAGACGCTCGAAGCGGTCGAAATGGCGCATAAGGCCAGCTACACGGCGGTGATGTCGCACCGCTCGGGCGAGACCGAGGACAACACCATCGCTGATCTCGCGGTCGCGACCAATTGCGGGCAGATCAAGACCGGCTCGCTCGCGCGTTCGGACCGGCTCGCCAAGTATAACCAGCTCATCCGGATCGAGGAAGAACTCGGCTCGGCAGCGGTTTATGCGGGCCGCTCGATTCTCAAGGGCTGAGACTTGTGCTAAACACTTCCGACGCGTCAGTGGCGCGTCGGAAGCTATGCGAGGATCAGAATGGCGCGAGCCAAGAAATGGCGCATGATTGACACGCTTGCCGTGATCCTCATGCTCTGTGTCATCACATTCTTCGTCGTCGATTACTGGTTGGGCGCTTCGGGCAGCGTGCATCTGCGCCCGTTGGAGCGGCGCGAGGCTGAACTGCGCGAAGAGATCCGGGCTCTTGAGGCCAAGCGCGATGCGCTGCAATCCAAGATCGACCGGTTGAGCGGCCCGGAAGTGGATCCGGAGCTGCTCGATGAACGGCTGCGCCGCGCGACCGGGGATGTCGGGCCGCGCGACGTGATTATTCAGGACTAGGCTGCGGGCCGCCTAACGGTCCGGGCAACCGCAATCGCCGTCTTCATCGACCTGATGATCCATCGACTGGGAAGGGTGATCGCAGCCGGCATCGCCGACCACGCGGGCCGGAACCCCGGCGACGGTCTTGCAATCGGCGACATCATGCAGGACCACGGACCCCGCCCCGACCCGGCTGCAATGGCCGACGCGGATATTGCCCAGGATCGAGGCATTCGCACCGATCAGCACGCCGCGGCCGATCTTGGGATGGCGATCCCCTGCTTCCTTGCCGGTGCCACCCAGGGTGACGCCGTGGAGCATCGAGACATCATCTTCGATCACCGCCGTCTCTCCGATCACCACGCCGGTGGCATGGTCGATCAGGATACCCTTGCCGATGCGGGCGCCGGGATGGATATCCATTCCGAAGACCTCGGAGATGCGCACTTGCAGGGCGCTGGCGAGGTCGAGCCGACCTGCGCGCCAGAGATGATGCGCGATCCGGTAGGCCTGCAACCCCAGGAAGCCTTTGAAGAACAGCACCGGTTGCAGATAGCTGCGGCAGGCGGCATCGCGCTCATAGACCGCAACGACATCCGCACGGGCGGCGGCGCCCAGGGCGGGGGCGATACGATAGGTCTCGAAGATCAGCGTGCGCAATGAAAGGTTCGAGAGCTCCTCGCAGCCGAGCTTCTGGGCGATGCGATAGGCGAGCGCGTCCTCGAACCGGCGCTGGTTGAGGATCACCGTATGGGCCATGCTGGCAAGCATCGGCTCGGCTTCGGCCATCAGGCGCGCTTCTTCGCGGATACGGTCCCAGACCGGATCGAGCGCCGCCGGTCTGGGCTGTGGTGCTTTGGGAAAGGGCGCGGAATGCGGCATTCGCCAAACCTTTTGGTTGCCGGACGCGAGTGGGCATCAGGCTTCATTAGCAGACTTGTGCCCTGCCCGCGCGAAGATCAACTCAAAATGCGCTGATCTTGGGAGCAATGGGGGTTATTGCGCCCGATTGGCCGGCTGATCCTTGGCCCGCCCGATATTGAGGGCGAGGATCTCCAGCACCTTATAGAGCTTGCCGACGATCTGATCGTCGTTCGGCGTCGGGGTGAGGGCCGTGACGGCGGAGGCGGCGGTGACGATCATCATCCCGGCTTGCAGTGCGGTCGGGAGGATGCCGAATGCGGTGTCGAGAACGGCGAGAAGCGTGGTCATGGTCGGGGGTCCTTTCGCTAGGGGTTACTGGATCGAGTTGAAGAACAGATGCGCGCCGATGGCGGCGCAGGGGCGCTGGCCCTTTGACCAGGCCGGGGCGATCGCGCGGTGGTGGTAATGGGTGGCACCAAGGCTCGGGTCGGGGGTGAGATTGGCCCAGACCTGAGCGGCAATCGCAAAGGCGGTGCAAAAGCGCGGGTCCGTGAAATCAGCCGCGAGGAGCCGGGCGCGGTTCGGGTCGTCCTGGTTCCAACAGGAGAACTGCCAGGGCGCGCGAGCGGCACCGGTCAGGGTGCCATCGCCATAGAGCGGATGCACGCGGGCGCGCGCGGCGAGATGGGCGCGCGCGAGGCGGGCGCGGTTCTTGAGCACCCAGGCGACGGCGCTCTGTCCCTTATGGGGCTCGCCGCGGGCCTCGCCATAGATGGTGCGAGCGGCGGTCAGCAGGTCTTCGAGCGTCGCGGGATGGGCGCGCAGCTCCGAGAGGGGGGAGGTCTGGGGCATGGGTCAGCTCGGCGGTGTGAGGGAGAGGATATGGGCGGCGAGCAGGACGGTGCCGCCGGTGAAATCGCCGCCTTCGGGGGTGAGGCGCAGGGCGGTATCGCCGTAATAGCCAAGCGGGGTGCCGGTGATGCCATGGGCGTAGGAGCCTGCGGCTGTCCCGAGCCCCGATCCGTAGCGGTTGGCGCTGTCGGAGGTGCCAAGGCTCCAGCTCGCCGGGCCGGTGATCGTCTCGGTGACCCGGGCGGTGATGCCGAGCACGATGGATCGGTCAGGGATGAAGGGGCCGGTGTCCTGCGCGCCGCCGCTGGTGAGGGCGTGGCTATGGGTGATCACGCTGGCGCTGCTGGCGGCGCCGGTCGTGGAGAGGGCGAGGCCACTCGGGGCCCAGGTTCCGGCGAGGAAGGTGTAGACCTGCGCGCTCTCCAGATCGAAGGCCCGCCACCCCTCGCGCGGGGGTATGTGGGTCCACAGCCCGTTGGAGTACAGGGCGATGGTGCTCCCCTGCCCTGCCCAGGCGCCGGTGGCGCTCGGCGCGGCGAGGTAGCGGGCGCCTTCCTCGGGGACGGGCGGCGGCTCGGTGAGGCTGGCGCTCAGGACGGTGAGCTGGGTGAGCGCATCGAGCCGCAGCAGGGCTTCGTTATGGGTGACATGCTTTTGCGCCTGCGCGCTGGCGATCAGCGGCAGGGAGAGGTTCGGGGTGTCGGTCATGAGGGGGCTCTTTGGGGGCGAAGGACTGGCGCGTTGGGGTGCAGGGCGGTGTCACTGCCGGGCTTGGTTCGGGGGGGCGTGGGGCAGCGCGTGCGGTCGGGGCTTCTTGGAGGGGGTGTGCGGAAGGAACCGGCGCTTGTATCCGCGGCGACATGGATCCTCGGGACGAGCCCGAGGATGACAGCGGGTTGGGGAGTGTCGGCGACGCGCGAGGGCGGCAGAGCGGCGTCATTGTCGGACTTGTTCCGGCAATCCATGGGGCAGCGCGGTCGGCCGGGGTTTCTTGGAGGCGGGCTGCGGAAGAAACCGGCGTTTGGATGCGCGGCGAGATGGATCCTCGGGACGAGCCCGAGGATGACGGCGTGTGGGCGTGCGAGGTGCGCGCTGGGGCGGAAGAGCGTTGTCATTGTCGGACTTGTTCCGACAATCCATGGGTCAGTGAGGGCGGCTCGGGGCTTCTTAGAGGGGGTGTGCGGAAGAACCCGGCGTTTGGATGCGCGGCGACATGGATCCTCGGGGCGAGCCCGAGGATGACGGGGTGTTGGGGGGAGATGCGTCTCTCGAGGGAGGTGGTCAGCGTAGAGGCGTCTCTCTCGTCCCATCCCGGTGTCGTTGTCGGACTTGTTCCGGCAATCCATGGGGCAGCGCGTGCGGTCGGGGCTTCTTGGAGGGGGTGTGCGGAAGAAACCGACGTTTGTATGCGCGGCGCGATAGATCCCCGGGACGAGCCCGAGGATGACAGCGTGTTGGGGAGTGTCGGGGACGCGCGAGGGCGGCAGAGCGGCGTCATTGTCGGACTTGTTCCGACAATCCATGGATCAGCGAGCGCGGTTCGGGCTTTCGTGGAGCGGTTTTGCGGAAGAGCCGAGCGTTTGGATTTGCGGCGAGATGGATCCTCGGGAGGGGCCCGAGGATGACGGCGTGTTGGGGGGAGAGAGCCACCTCAAGGTACCGTCAGGAGCAGGCTGGTGCTGGGGCCGTCGCCGATGGTGGTGGAGGTTTGGGCGACGGTGATTGTGTAGTCTCCAGGGGCGAGGGTGTTGCTTGGGATCGTCACTTCCGGCGCGGTGGTGGTGAGGGTCTGCGGGCTCGGGCCGGTAAGGCTCACGCTGTAGCGCTCGGTTTCCTCGGAGAGGGGCACTTGCGGGGGCTCCCAGGGATCGCCGCCGAGGCGGGTGCGGCGGGTCCAGGTGAGGGTCAGGCTCTCGGCGCTCAAGGCGGCGCGCAGATGAGTGGGGGCGTAGGGGCGCAGGCCCAGACCTGTCGCACTGTGCAGGCGGTGGGTGGAGAGCTCGGGGGTGAGCGCCCTGCCCTTTGGCACGGCGCGGTAATGGCGCTCGAGCCCAAGGGCGCTTGCGGGCAGCGTGCTTTGTACCAGCGCGCTATCGAGGAGGATGAAACGGCTGCCGATGGGCAGGCTCGCGGCGATGTCGGCCTCGGTTCCGCCCTGCCCGCGCAGCAGATCGGTGAGGCGATAGGTGTTCGGGCCGATCAGCTCGGCGCCTGCATACTGCATTACCTCCCAGGCACCGGACGGCGTTTGCAGGGCGGCGAGATTGGCGCCGTTCAGCACCGCTTCGCGCGTGCGGCTCTCGAGTACCCCGGTGGAGAGGCGAATATCGAGGCTCTGGGCGCTCCAGCGATCGGGATCGGCGGCGGCCAGAGCGGTCGTGGTCCGGCCGATGGTGGCCGGGCGCTCGAGGCTCGCATCGAAGGTATAGGCCTCGTCGCGATCCGAGCGGTAGACATCGACCCCGCCGGGCCAGGGCGAGAGCGCGGCGGCGAGCCACGGGGCATGGGGGCGCGCTTCGTCATTCAGGAGCGGCAAATCGAGCAAGATCAGCTCCGGCGGCGCGAGGGTGGCGGTGCCGCTGGGCAGGCTGAGCGTATCGGGGCGCGGGGCGCGCTCATAAAGGCTGGGATCGGTGCGCACGGCCTCGATGCGGCGGGCACCGGCATCCTCGATCCGCGACAGGCGCAGCATATGGCTCTTGTCCTGCTCCACGAGCCGGATGACATCGGTCGGCTCAAGGCGCAGGGCGCTCGGGGGCAAGGCGAATTCGGCGCCAGTGGCGGCGGTATGGGTCTCCATCAACCAGCGCTCGGCGGTCTGGGTGGCGGCGGATTGGGAGAGCACGAGGGGAAGCTCGCTGGCGGATTTGAGCTTTGTTGGATGCTCGATGCGGGTTTGCAGGGAGGCGGGCTCGTAGGTGGCGAGGCCCTCGCGATAGGTGAGTTGCAAGGCGCTGGGCAAGCTCTGGGGATCCTCGCGGGTCAGGGTCAGGGGGGCGGCGATCTCGTCCTCGCCCTCGTTCACGACAAGGCGCTCGGTGGCGAGCGCCTCGATCGGGGTGCTGCCGCGCATCACGAAGCGGATCTGCCCGCCGCTCTCCGCGGCGTCAAAGCCATAGGTGAGCATCAGGGGCTGCAAGATCTCTCGGGTGGACAGGAGGCGCTCGGCGATCAGGCCGTCGACGGTTCCGATGAGCGCCGAGGCGTCGAAATCGCTCGCGCTGAGCCCGGCGGCGAGGCAGAGCTCGGCGACGAGATCGGCGAGCGGGATGCTGTCGGTGCGCCCGGAGATCCAGTGACCGAGAGCGTAATTGGCGGCATCGCGCCAGAGCTTGGCCCGGCCCGGGAAATCGGGCCAGGGGCGTGCGTCCCAGGTCCAGATATGGGTGGCGGCGGTCTCGATCATCGGGGCGCCGGTCAGGGGCGAGAGCGGGTTGGCTTCTCCCTTCCAATAGCGAAGGACCGCCTCGAGCGCGCGGCGCTGGACGAAATCATCGCGCAGGCCGCGGGAATAATGCGGCAGGTTCGATTCCGAGGATTTGGGATCGACAAAGACATTGGGCTGGTTCGGGCCGGTATCGACGGCCGGAAAGCCGAGCTCGGTCAGCCAGATCGGCTTGGAGCCCGGCACCCAGGCAGTCGGGCTGGCCGAGCGCACGCCGCCGGGCCGGTTGTGATGGGGATTGAGCCACCAGCTCCGCAGATCCTTGGGCCGGAAGATCCAGTGCTCGCCATGGGCAGTGTCGATGATCGGCGTGCGGATGCGGGCGTCGCGGTCTTGCGCGCTGGCATAGTACCACTCATAGCCCTCCCCGCCCTCGATCCCGGCTTGCAGGGTCTCGATATCGGTGATGGCGGCGGATGGGTCGCTGCCGGGGCGGTGATCGGTGAGCGGGAAATAGGCGTCGATCCCGATGGCGTCGATGGCCGGGCTCGCCCAGAGCGGGTCGAGATGGAAGAAGACATCGCCGCTGCCATCGCCCGGTTGATGGCCGAAATACTCGGACCAATCGGCGGCATAGGTGAGCAGGGTCTCGGGGCCAAGAACGCTGCGGAGGTCCTCGGCCAGGGTGATGAGGGCGTCCACCGCCGGATAGCTCTGCGGGCCGCTGCGGATCTGGGTGAGGCTGCGCAGCTCGGAGCCGATGGCGAAGGCATCGACGCCGCCGGCCGCGAGGGCGAGATTGGCCAGATGCAGGATCTGGCGGCGATAGCGCCATTCGGCGGGCCCGCTATAGGCAACGCCGGTTGAAGTGGCGGCGAAGTGGCCGGGCTCGGCGGTGCCGAAAAAGGCGGCGACTTGCTCGGCGGCGGCGCTGGTCTGATCGGGCGAGCCTGCCTCGCCTGGTGCGGCGCTCAGGGTGATGCGGCCACGCCAGGGGAAGGCGGGCTGCTCGGCAGCGGTCGCATCCCACGGGTCGGGCAGCGCATTGCCGCCGGGGATGTCCATCAGGATGAAGGGGTAGATCAGTACCTTGAGCCCGCGGGCCTTGATCTCTCGGATCGCCTCGATCACCGAAGTATCATCGGGGGTGCCGCCGAAATTGGGGTTGCCGTCCGCATCGGTCGAGACCAGCCAGGCGGCGCTGCGATCGGTGTTGCTCACCCGCCAGGTGAGCGGCTCGGTGATGCGGTCGCGGCGCTCGATGCCGGGGCGGATCTCGCAGATATCGCAGCGCAGATCGGTGCCGAACCAGGCGATCACGAGGCTGATGCTCTCCACATGCGGCAAGGCGGCTTGCAGCGCGTCGAGTGAGCGGATCAGATCGGCGGTGCCGGCGCTGTCATGGGCGTTCTCGGTCTCGACCACGCCCTCGCGGATCTGGCGGCGCACCGGGGTGGTGGCGAGGGTGAACTCGCCGGTGCCGGGCGTGAGGGCGACGCCGCGGGCGAGGCTCTCGAGGCGCGGCGGGGCGTCTTGCGGTGCTGGCGGGCGGCGGAAGACCTCGAAGGAGAGCTGCGGGATGCGGTTGCCGAATTGGGCGAGCGGGAGATCCTCGAAGACCAGATAGGCGGTGCCGCGATAGGCGGGCGCGCTCGCCTCGCCCTCGATAGCGGTGATGGCGCTGTCGGGGAGCTGATCCTCGGTGCCGAGATAGAGCCGGTGCGGCAGATCGGAGAGGGCGATCTCGGCGCCATCGGCCCAGACGCGGCCAAGCCGGGCGATGGGGCCTTCGCACAGGGCGACGGCGAAGGAGACCGAGTAGCTGTAGGTGGTGGTGACGGCGCTCGCCCCGCCCTTCCCGCCCTGCGATTGGGTCTCAACGCTCTCGCGGTACCGGCTGGCCCAGATGATCTGTCCGGGCACGCGCATGCGTCCCCAAAGGCGCGGCAAGGCGGCGCCCTCATGGGCGGTGGAGAGCAGGATCTTGTCGAGGCGCGGGCCTTCGACGCTCTGTGCTCCGGGGCCGAGCAGGCGGTTGTCGATATAGGCGCCGAGCACGCCGCCCGCGGTCTGGCCGATGGTGGCGGCGGAGACGCCGAGCAGGGTGCCGCCGATCGAGGAGCCGAGGGCGCTGCCGACGGTGGAGAGAAGAAGGGTGGCCATGAGCAGGCTCCGGATTGCGGGGGATGAGGGGTGGGGCTGGCGGCTCTTCGGCGCCTGCGCGCTCTCATCGCCTTGGGGCGGGAGAGCGCAGGGATTGGGGGGCGCTCGTGCGGGAGCGGCGGGGGCTGCGCTCGGGTGTCGGGGGGATGGTCAAGCAAAGCGGGGGGCGTTGCCGGGGGAGCGTCTTTCTACGGCTTCAATTTGGGCGGGTGAGCTGGCTTTGAGGCGGCGAAGGCGCTTGAGGGTCGGCGGTTGGGCCTGTGGCGGCATGGATCCTCGGGACGAGCCCGAGGATGACAGCGCGTGGGGTGGCTGGGGCTGTGCGGGGGCCATCACGGTGTCATTGCCGGGGTGTTGC
>JALEFY010000024.1 GCA_022760435.1 Neomegalonema sp. | reverse complement strand
GTGCGCCGCTTCACGCCGCATCGCCAGCCTCCCGGCCCGGGGGTGATTGATGTTGGCGGGCGCCACGCGCGCGACTTCATCGAGGAGCGCAAGAGCGAGAGCGGCAAGCTGTTCGACGCGCTCGCCGCCCATGTCACCGCCAGCCAGCAGGCGGGCAAGACCGTGATCCTCGCCAGCTATTCCGAAGGCTCGCGCGACCGGCTCAAATCGGTGCTCCATGATCACGGCATCGAAGAGGTCGAGAGCCCCGACCGTTGGGAGATCGCCGCCGCCGCCGGCTCCGCGCGCCCGCAACTGGTGGTCTGGCCACTCGATCACGGCTTCGAGGCCCGCGAACTGGTCGTGATCGCCGAGCAGGACGTTCTCGGTGATCGGCTCGTGCAAAAGGCGAAGAAAAAGCGCCGCGCCGACAATTTCATCTCCGAGGCCACGGCGCTGGCGGTGGGCGATCTGATCGTGCATGTCGAGCACGGGGTCGGGCGCTATCAGGGCCTGCAAACCATCGAGGCGCTGGGCGCGCCGCATGACTGCCTGGTGCTCGAATATCATGGCGGCGCCAAACTCTATCTGCCGGTGGAGAATATCGAGCTGCTGTCGCGCTATGGTTCCGAGGAGGTCGCCCAGCTCGATCGTCTCGGGGGCGGCGCCTGGCAGGCGAAGAAGGCCAAGCTCAAGGAGCGCATCCGCGAGATGGCCGAAAAGCTCATCAACATCGCCGCCCAGCGCGAGCTGCGCAAGGGCCAGTTGGTCGAGCCCCCGGCAGGCACCTATGAGGAATTCTGCGCCCGCTTCCCCTATACCGAGACCGAGGATCAGCTCTCCTCGATCGCCGATGTGCTCTCGGATCTGACTTCCGGGCGGCCAATGGATCGGCTGGTCTGCGGCGATGTCGGCTTTGGCAAGACCGAAGTGGCCCTGCGCGCGGCCTTCGTCGCGGCGATGAGCGGGCTGCAAGTGGCGGTGATCGCGCCGACCACGCTGCTCGCCCGCCAGCACGCCAAGAACTTCACCGAGCGCTTCAAGGGCTGGCCGATCAAGGTCGGGGCGCTGTCCCGCTTCGTGAACGCCAAGGACACCAAGGCGGTGAAGGACGGGCTCGCCGATGGCACCGTCGATATCGTGATCGGCACCCATGCGCTGCTGGCCAAGGGGATCAAGTTCGATCGGCTCGGGCTCCTGATCATCGACGAAGAGCAGCATTTCGGCGTTGGCCACAAGGAGAAGCTCAAGGAACTGAAAGCCGATGTCCATGTGCTGACCATGACCGCCACCCCGATCCCGCGCACGCTGCAAATGGCGATGTCCGGGGTGCGCGAGCTCTCGATCATCGCGACGCCGCCGGTCGATCGGCTGGCGGTGCGCACCTATGTCATGAGCTTCGATGCGGTCTCGGTGCGCGAGGCGCTGCTGCGTGAGAAATACCGCGGCGGGCAGGCGTTCTGGGTGGTGCCGCGGGTGCGCGATCTGCCCGCGGCCGAGGAGTTCCTGCGCGAGCATGTGCCCGAGGTCAGCTTCATCACCGGTCATGGCCAGCTCTCGGCCACCGAGCTCGATGAGCGGATGAATGCCTTTTATGACGGGCGCTACGATGTGCTGCTGGCGACGACCATCGTCGAATCCGGCCTCGACATCCCGACCGCCAACACCCTGATCGTGCAGCGCGCCGACATGTTCGGCCTCGCGCAGCTCTATCAGATCCGGGGCCGGGTCGGGCGCTCGAAGAGCCGCGCCTATGCCTATTTCACCACCGATCCGAAAAAGCCGCTCACCCCGGCGGCGGAAAAGCGGCTCAAGGTGCTGGGCTCGCTCGACAGTCTGGGCGCCGGGTTCACGCTCGCCAGCCACGATCTCGACATTCGCGGCGCGGGCAATCTCTTGGGCGATGAGCAGTCGGGCCATATCCGCGAGGTGGGCTTTGAGCTCTATCAGGACATGCTCGAGGAGGCGATCGCCAAGATGCGCGCCGGTGAGACCGATTTCCTGGAGGGCGAGGAGCATTGGTCGCCGCAGATCAATCTCGGCGTGCCGGTGCTGATCCCCGAGGATTATGTGACCGATCTCGATGTGCGCCTGTCGCTCTATCGCCGCCTGTCCGATCTGGCCTCCAAGGAAGAGCTGATGGGCTTTGGCGCCGAGCTGCATGACCGGTTCGGCAAGCCGCCGCGCGAGGTCGAGACGCTGTTGCGGGTGGTGCAGATCAAGGCGATGTGCCGCAAGGCCGGGATCGCCAAGCTCGATGGCGGCCCGAAGGGGGCGACGATCCAGTTCCGGGGCGATACCTTCGCCAATCCGGCCTGGCTCGCGCAATTGCTCGCCGACCCCAAGGCGCATGTGAAGCTCAAGCCCGATCACAAGCTGGTCGTGCGCCGCGACTGGGATGATCCGACCCTGCGCGTCAAGGGCGCTTTCGCGTTCTGCAAGGAGCTGGCGAAACTGGTCGAGCCGGAAGCCGCCGCGGCCTGAGGGCCGCTGCCTGCTCGCCAGAAGACAAGGCAATGAAGACAGAGCAATAGTCTCCGGACGCATGCGCGCAAATCCTTATCGGTTTGCGATGGCACGCCTTGAGTGTGTGCCAAACTACACATCAAGACACAGTAAATGAAAATAAATCTTGCGGACGCGTCTGGCTTACCCCCAAGATATCCACATCGTTGTCCACAATCAGGAACGGGAAAGAATCCAGCGCAGGAACCTTGAGCGCGCCAGGCGTATTTACCTTAAAGTGGTCCGCTGGCCATGCATTGGGAGAGAGAGGCCGCATTTGGAACAGAACTATCGAGCGATGCTCTCAGGCGTCACCGCCGTATTTCTGGCGGTGCTCCCGTCGACAGTGATGGCGCAGGAATATACCTTTCCAGGGCAACTGGATGAATGGGCGGAGCTGCGCGACGCGGTGATGGCCGAGATCCCTGAAACCGTGACCCTGACCAGGGATCGCAGCGGTATCGAGCCCCTTGCCACGAATTCAGATGCGCGCTTTTTGACCTTGTCGATCCCGGTGATCAGCGATCCTTATGAGCGGCGAACCGGTGTCTTTTTCAGCATCGGTGTCGGGCGCGACAGGGAGATGAAGGACACCAATGGCAAGCGGCTGGCCTACAAGGTCGTAGCCAGCGGCCGCTACGAGATCACCGGCGGCGCCGTCGCTTATGTCGATCTGCAATCGGTGACCGGCTGGGACCCCAAGGGCATCGGCGAGTCCGAGCAGCAGGTCAAGATCGGCATCCGGCTGGACTTTTAGCCATATCCAAAGCGCATTGATCGGTGCTTAGGCTGCACTTTTGCAGTCTGTCTGGCGATCTGGCGGGGGGATCCTGCCTCGACGCTCGGCCAAACATCCGTTAGGCTTTCCCCATCCAACAATAAGGCTCACCCGAGCAAGGCTCCGTCCAGGAACCGGGCGCAGCACTTTCGGGCAATCCAGCCGACCTCGACCGCTTCATGCGGTGCGCAGGTGCGGGGATGAGACGGCTTGGACGGAACGGCTTGGCGGAGATCAGCAGTGAATTTCGATTTGACCGAAGAGCAAAGTCAGGTGCGCGACATGGTGCGCGGCTTTGCGAGCGAAAAACTGGCCCCCTTTACGGGAGAATGGGACGAAACCGCGCATTTCCCGGTAGATGTGCTGCGCGAGCTGGCCGAGCTTGGCCTTGCCGGCATTTATACCTCGGATGCCTATGGCGGCTCGGGCATGGGCCGCGCGGAAGCGGCGATTGTCTTTGAAGAGCTGGCCTATGGCGATGTGTCGACCTCGGCCTTCATGTCGATCCACAACATGGTCTGCTGGATGATCGATCGCTTTGGGGCGGATCCGGTCAAGTCGGCATGGTTGCCGCGCCTCACCAGTATGGAGCTGATCGCCAGCTACTGCCTGACCGAGCCGGGCTCGGGATCCGATGCGGCGGCGCTCAAGACGCGGGCGGTGATGGAGAACAACACCCATTACCGGGTCAATGGCGCCAAGTCCTTTATCTCGGGTGCCGGGACGTCGGATGTCTATTGCGTGATGGTGCGCACGGGGGAGGATGGGCCTAAGGGCATCTCGACCCTGCTCATTGAAAAGGACCGCGCGGGCGTTTCCTTCGGCGCGCTGGAGAAGAAGATGGGTTGGAACAGCCAGCCCACGGCGGTGGTGAATTTTGACGATGTGCTGGTGCCGATCGAGAACCGGATCGGGGAAGAGGGCGAGGGGTTCAAATTCGCCATGGCCGGGCTCGATGGCGGGCGGATCAATATCGCCGCGTGCTCATTGGGCGGCGCGGCCTGGGCGCTGGATACTGCCCGAGCCTATGTGCAGGAGCGCAAGGCCTTCGGCAAACCGCTGGCCGCGCAGCAGGCGGTGCAATTCAAGCTGGCGGATATGGCGACCAAGCTCGAAGCCTCGCGGCTGATGGTGCGCAGCGCCGCCTTCGCGCTCGACCAAAAAGCGCCCGATGCCGGGATGCGAGCGGCGATGGCCAAGCAGTTTGCGACCGATGCCTGTTTCGAGATCGTGGATGATGCCCTGCAACTGCATGGCGGCTATGGCTATATCCGCGATTACGGGCTCGAGCAGCGCTTGCGCGACCTGCGCGTGCATCGGATCCTGGAAGGGGCCAATGACATCATGCGCCTGATCATCAGCCGCAAACTGCTCGAGGCCGCCTGATCGCGAGGCGGGGGCGCGCGGCAGTAACCGGGCTCGCAGCAGTAACGGGGCTCGCAGCTTGGGGGCATCGAGCCCCCGCGCTGCGACGCGTTGCGGCCTTCGCCCTTTCGGCGGGGATGCTTGCCGAGTGACGGAGCCGGTAGCGGCGCTGACGGCGCGAAATTTAAGGGTTCATCGCCTCAGCCCATGATCGAGTAGCCGCCATCGATCAGATGTACGCCGCCGGTGATGTTCCCCGCTTCCTCGCTGGCCAGAAACGCGGCATAGGCACCGACCTGCTCGATGGTGGCGAGCTGATGGGTCGGGGCGAGGGCGCTGGCGCGTGCCATCAGCTCATCGAAATGATCGATACCACTGGCAGCGCGGGTCTTGAGCGGTCCGGGGGAGAGCGCGTGCACCGAGATCCCTTTCTCGCCCAGCTCCGCCGCGGCATAGCGGGTCGCGGCCTCCAGAGCGGCCTTGACCGGGCCCATGACATTGTAGTTCGAGACCACCTTTTGCGCGCCGTAATAGCTCACCGTCATGCAGGTGCCGCCCGGGCGCATCAGCGGCTCGGCCTGATGGATGAGGCGCAAGAAGGAATGCACCGAGACATCCATCGCTTCGGCAAAACCGGTCGCCGAGCTGTCGATCACGCGGCCATGCAGATCCTCGGCCGGGCACCAGGCGATGGAATGCACCAGCGTGTCGAGTGCGCCCCATTTGTCGGCGATGGTCTCGAACAGCGCCGTCATCTGCGCCGGGTCGGCGACATTGAGCGGGGCGATGATCGGGGCGTCCAGTTGCTCGGCCAGTGGCCGCACGTATTTCTCGGCCTTGTCGTTGAGATAGGTGATCGCGAGCTCGGCCCCTTGCGCGCGCAGCGCTCGGGCGATGCCCCAGGCAATCGAATGCTCATTGGCGACGCCGACAACGAGCGCCTTTTTATTCGTCAGAGAAAACATCGCTCCGCTCCCGTCCTTGATTGGCGAGAGCAGGCTAGCGCTGCACTGCAACATTTCCAAGACGATAAGGCTGCGCGGCTGGGCTCAGAAGATCCCGTTGGCTCTTTGCAACTCGCGGATATAGGCGATGATTGCGCTCACCTGCTCCTGCGTCACGCCCTCGACTGCGGGCATATTGCCAAAGCGCCAATGATGCGCGCGCACGCCCAAAGCGGCAGCGCGGTAGAAGGACATGTCGCCGTGATGGCTCGGCTCGTAGATCTTGTGGATCAGCGGCGGCCCGAAGCCATCGCGCCCCTGTGCGTTCGCGCCGTGGCAGATCTGGCAATTGGTGTCGAAATGCTGTTTGCCCAGGCGCGCGGTCTCGGTGAGTTGCGCGGGCAGGTGCACAGCCACGAGCGCCTCGCTCGCTTGCGGGGCCGGGCTCTTCGCCGCGTGAGGCTGCTCGGAGGGCGCGGGGGCCGTGGTCCGGGCGAGCAGAAAATAGCCGCCCAAGGCGAGAAGCGCCGCGCCGGCTGCGGCGATGAGCAAGTTGCGGTTCATGGACAACTCCTGGTGGGGCCAGATGACAGGCATGCGAGCGCTGCGTGCTTGCGAAACCCGAGCAAGTGCACATACTGGTTCCAGTTGGGGGAAGGTCAAGCGCTCGCCCCTGCTGATCTGCCAAAGGAACGCCATGCCAGATGCCTCCCCCAGCAAGATGATGACCATCGGCGAGGTTGCGCGGATCGCCGGTCTGCCGACGAAGACCGTGCGCTATTATGCCGATATCGGGCTGGTTGCGCCGGAGGGGCGTTCGGCGACGGGCTATCGGCTCTATGATGCGGCGGCCTTGCGTCGGCTGGTCTTTATCCGGCGGGCTCGGGCCTTCGGGTTCTCGATCGAGGAGTGCCGCGAATTGCTCCTGCTCTATGATGATCAGCAGCGCAGCAGTGCCGATGTGAAGCGACTGGCATCGGCGCATGTGGCGGCGCTTGATCGGCAGATGCAGGAGCTTTCGGCGCTGCGTGATGAGCTGGCGCATCTGGTCGCAAGTTGCCATGGCGATGGGCGTCCCGATTGTCCGATCCTGAGCGGGCTTGCAGGCTCCTCCCCCAATGCATCGCCCGGCGCGAGCATCGGCGAAAACGATCAAGGAGCCTGAGGCCATGCCCCGATATGCCGATCAAGGAGGCGCACCCAAGCCGCAACGCGAGAGCTTGCGCCATCGTGTCTATGAATTGCTGGAAGTCGGTCGCGGCGATGACAAGAGCAGCGATCTGATCGACAATTTCCTGATCTTGCTGATCCTTGCCAATGTCGTCGCCTTCACGCTGGAGACGGTGCCGGAGATTTCGGCGCAATATGGGGGCTGGCTCCAGGCTTTCGATGCGATTTCGGTGCTGATCTTCACGCTCGAATACGGGCTGCGGCTGTGGAGCTGTGTCGAGGTGCCGTTCTTGCGCCGAATGAACCCGTGGACCGCGCGCTGGCGCTTTGCCACCCGTCCTTACATGCTGATTGATCTGGCGGCGATCCTGCCCTTCTATCTGCATGTGCTGTTCCCGATCGACCTTCGGGTGCTGCGGATCTTGCGGCTGCTGCGCTTTTTCAAGCTGGCGCGCTATTCACCGGCGATGCATACGCTGGTGCGGGTGCTGATCAATGAACGGCGGGCGCTGATGGGCGCGATGCTGTTGATGGTGGCGATGCTGCTCTTCTCGGCCACCGGCATCTATTACCTTGAGCATCAGGTGCAGCCGGACAAGTTCGGCTCGGTGCCGCAATCGGCCTGGTGGGCGATGGCGACGCTGACCACGGTCGGATATGGCGACGTCGCCCCGATCACACCGGCGGGCAAGATCTTTGGCGGTCTGGTGATGATCTGCGGGCTGGGCATGTTTGCCTTGCCCATCGCGATCATCTCCACCGGGTTCTCGCAAGAAGTGGCGCGGCGCGAATTCGTCGTCACCTGGTCGCTGCTCTCGCGCATCCCGCTCTTTGCCGAGCTGGAGGCGCAATCGGTGGCCGGGATCATGCCTTACCTGCATGCCCATACCTTCCCGCCCTATTGGGAGGTGATCCATCCGGGCGATCCGGGCTCGGCGATGTATTTCATCGCTTCGGGCAAGGTTGCCGCCAAGCGCGATGGGCGCGATGTCGAGCTGAAAACCGGCGATTTCTTCGGCGAGGTGGCGATGCTGGACGACCATCCGCATGCGCTGGGCTTCACCACGGTCTCGCGCGCGCGCCTGCTGCGGCTCAATCGCGAGGATTTCATCCGGCTTGAGCGCGAGCATCCCGAGATCGGTGATCATGTGCGTGAGGTTGCGGCAGCGCGCATGATCGCGCGGGAGAAAGGGCAGCCAGAGCCGCGCGGCGTGCATGAGATCGAAAGCGCCCTGCGGGTAGAAGAGTAACGCTGGTCACACTTTATGAAGGGTTTGCAAAGATAATTTAATCAATATTTGGCGTCTCCTGTAAGGTCGCATGGCAGAATTTCGGCTGCTTCATGCAACCTTGAGGCTCGGCACGCGTTGCGACCTAACATGTTTGGGAATTCCATGCGTTCATTGATGTCTCCTGTAAACGCTCGGGCAGCGCGGGCCTTGCGCGCGGCGGGTGTCGCGGCGTTCTGCGCGCTGGCGAGCGGGTGCGGGCTGCTGTTTGGCGATGAGGACCCGCTCGATCTTGGATTTGGGGATCCGGGTACGGCGCTGGCCTATGAGCCCGAGCTGATCGGCGCGCCCTCTGACGAGATTGCCGCCTTGGCTGAGCAGTCGCTCTCCTTGTGGCGGCGTCAGGAGGACGGGGCGCAATCGGTGGCGCTGCTGCGGCGCCGCGCGGAGGCGGATATCGAGATCTTGCAAAAGATCCTGCGTTCGGAGGGGTATTTTCAGGCGAGGGTCGAGCGCGAGGTGATCGCGCCGCAAGAAGCGGCCCCGCAATCAGAAGCTTCGGCGAACGCAAACCCGCAATCGGAGCGCGTAACCGGCAAGGCGCGGGCGATCTTGCGCATCGATCCGGGGCCAGCCTTCACCCTCGTCGCCCATGAATTCCGGATCGAGGGCGAGGCGCCCGCGGCGGCTTTGCCGGAACCATCGGCGCTCGGCGCTCCGGTGGGCGCGCGGGCGCAGGCGGCGCCGATCCTGGCGGCGGAGAGCGAAGCGCAAAGTTTCCTGCGCAATAACGGCCAACCCTGGGCCCGCAGCACGGGGCGGCGCTCGGTCGCTGATCTTGAGCAATCGAGCTTGAGCGTGACGAGCACCCTTGAGCCCGGTCCGCAAGCCCAGTTCGGCCCCCTGCGGTTTGAGGGACTCGACAAGGTCCGCGCGCGCTATTTGCGCACCTATCAGGGATGGGCCGAAGGGGCGCCCTTCAGCCATGAGCAGCTCGAAACCTTCCAGCGCGATCTGTTGGCAACCGACCTTTTCCGGCTAGCCAGTGTACGCATTCCCGAGGAGCCGCCCGAAGCTGCGCCAGAGGATGGCGGGCCGCATTCGGTGCCGATCCTTGTCGAAATCGAAGAGCGCAAGCCGCGGACGGTCTCTGCCGGGCTGCGCTATGACACCGATAACGGCATTGAGGCCCGGTTGGGCTTTGTGCATCGCAACCTGTTTGGCGAGAATGAGCAGCTTGATCTGCGTTTCGATGCCGGGATGCTCGAACAGCGCTTCACCGCCAGCTATCGCGAGCCGCAATTCGCGCAGCCGGGGCAGGATCTGACCGCCGGCTTCTCCGCGCGCCATATCGAGGACGAAGCTTATGATGAGACCGGCGCGACGTTGACCGTCGGGCTTGAGCGCGAGGTTACCGAGCATTGGATCATTGGTCTGGGCGGCCTGCTGGAGGCGGCGCGGGTGACCGATCTTTCCGGGGACGCCGATGTGTTCTTGGCGGGCGTGCCGGGCTTTGCGCGCTTTGACAACACCAATGACCAGCTCGACCCGAGCAAGGGCTCGCGCTGGCTGTTTCAGCTCACCCCCTTCGCCGGGCTGCTCGATGCCGACACAACCACTTTTCTGACCGCGGACCTGAGCGGCTCCGCTTATCAAGCTCTTGATGAAGAGGGGCGTTATGTCATCGCCGGTCGGGCGCGGGCGGCGTCGATCCTTTCGAGCCGGTTTGAAGATGTACCGGCGAACCGTCGGCTCTATGCCGGGGGCGGCGGATCGGTGCGCGGTTTTGCCGATCGCCATGTCGGCCCGCTCGATAGCGATGGCGATCCGATCGGGGGGCGCTCCGCCGCCGAGATCGGCGCCGAGCTGCGTGCTCGCCTCTATGGCGATTTCGGCGCGGCGGCGTTTGTTGATGCCGGAGCGGTCTCGCCGCAATTGCTCGCTTTCAGCAATTCGGATTTTCTGGCCGCCTATGGGGTCGGCTTTCGCTACTATTCGCCGATCGGACCGATCCGCTTTGATGTCGCGCTGCCGATGAACCCGCGCCCCAGCGATGACGATTTTCAGTTCTATTTCTCCATCGGACAGGCATTCTAGATGCGGCTTCTCCTTCGCCTACTGATCCCGTTGAGCGCCTTTTTGAGCGTCTTGGCACTGCTCGCCATGCCCGCCAGTGCCGAGCGCTCGATCTTCGATCTGCGTAACTCACTGGTGCAGTTTGCGCTGAGCCAGGTCTCGGTCGAGGGGGTCTTCGAGATCACCGCAGAGGTGGTCGAGGAAGGCGGCACTGGGGAGATCGGTCTCACCGGGGTCGAGATCGCGGATAAGGACGGTGTCTGGTTCACTGCCGAGCGCATGAGCCTGGTCTGGAACCCGCGCCGGATCCTGAGCGGGGAGCTCGAGATCAACAGCCTGGTCTTGCAGGCACCGCAAGTGATGCGCAGCCCGACGCCGCCGGATGTCACCATTCGCGAGGATGCGGCGATAAAGGGACCCCCGCGCGGCTTGTTCGACTGGCCGCGCAGCCCGATCGCGCTGCGGATCGATGCACTCGAGGTGACCTCCGGTTTCATCGCCGCCGGTGTGCTGGCGGAGCAATCGCTCGCGTTCGATGCGAGGGGCAATGCCCGTGATGAGGGGGATGTGCAGGCGCTCACCCTCCAGATCAGCCGCCGCGATGCGGTGAGCGGCGCGGTAGAGATCGACTACGCCCGCGATTTCGCCGCGCAGACCGCGCGCGTGCTGGTTGAGGCCGATGAGAGCGCTGGCGGCCTCGTCGCCGAAATGTTGGGCCTGCCCGAAGGGAGCGCCAGCCAGATTGCCATTCGCGGCGAGGGTCCGCTCAAGGATTGGGCGCTGTCGCTCGATGCTCAGGCGGATCAGGTGCTCACTGTCACCGGCGCCGGCCGGATCCATGCCGAGGCACCGTTCTCGGTCAATGCGCAGCTCGATCTTGTTCCGGGTCCCGCGCTTGAGCAGACCAGCCGGGCGGCCTTGGGCGAGCGCTCGGTGCTGCGCGTGGCGGTGACCGAAGGCGCGGACGGGGTGATCCAGATCGACAATGCCGCCTTCACCTCGCCTGCCGCGCGCATGCGGGTGAGCGGCCAGTTTCAGCGCGCCGATCAGAGCCTTGATGGCAAGATTGATCTGCGCCTGACACCGCTTCTGGCGGGGATGATCGACGGGGTGGACTGGCAGATCATCCAGCTTGATGGGACGGTGCAAGGCCCGATCAATGATCTCAAAGCCATCGGTGAAGCGCGGCTAAGCGGGCTCAGCTCTGCTTCGGTGGATGTCGATACCGCGGTTCTGTCGCTGGATCTGGCGCATACCGATCTGGGCGGCAAGGTCAGTATCGGCGGGCGCGTCACCGGCACCCGCATCGATCGGATGGGCCCCGAGCTGCTCGGGCCGGGGGACCTCGATGCGGTGATCGCCTATGAGCAAGGTTTTGTCGATCTCAACAGCTTGCGCTTTTCCGCCAAGCCGCTGCGGATCGAGGGATCGGGCCGGGTCGACACGGAAACGCAAACAGCTTCGGGGCTTTATCGCCTCGAAATGCCGGATCTGACCCCGATCGCCAAAGCCTATGACCAGCAGGCGCGTGGGCGTGTGCGCGCTCAAGGGCAGTTCTCTGGCCCGCTTACCGCCTTGCGACTAAGGGGCTCCGTGGGGACCGAAGGATTGAACATCGCGGAGCGGGATCTGGCGGCGATCAGCCTGCAACACATAATTGCCTTGGGGCAGGGCGCGGATGATCCCAGTGTGAGCGGGACCTTGACCGGGCGCGCCGCTGGCGGGCTGCTCGACGGGGCGCAGGTCGATTTACGCTTTGCCCAGACCGGCGAGGCGCTGAACCTGTCGCAGCTTGAGGCGCAGGCTCTGGGTGCGGCGATGAACGGGCAAGCACAGATCGATTTGGGCCGCATGCTGATTGACGCGGCGCTCGATCTCGATATCCCCGCGCTCGATCGCTTTGGCCCTCTCGCCGCGGTGCCTCTTGCCGGAAAGGCGCAAGGGACCTTACGGCTGAGCGCTCCGGCGGGCGAGCAACTGGGGCAAGTGCATCTGGAGGGCGCTCGGCTGCGCTATGACACGATCTCCCTGGCGGTTTTCGATCTCGATGCCGATCTGTCTGATCTGACCGGACGCCAGAATGCGCAGTTCCGTCTGAGTGGCTCCGGGCTCGCCGCTGCGGGCTCCGTGCGGGTGGCCCGTGTTAGTGCGCGCGGCTCGGCGAAGGACCTTGGCGAGGATCCGGCAGTGGATATGAGTGCGCAGCTCTCCGGTCTTGATCTGGGAGAGGCGCGGCTCGATCGCGCGCAGATCGGCTTGCGCGGCTCGGCGCTGACGAGCGCGCCGCAAGTTCGGCTGGATTTCAAGGGCGATGATTTCTCGACCCAGACCCTGGTCTTGCCGAGCATCACTGCGCAGGCGAGCGGCCCGCTGTCTCGTCTGGTGCTGGGCGCCGAGGCGGCGGGAACGCATCGCGCCTATGGGGATACGCGGGTCTCGCTGGCCGGGATCGCGGATCTGGCAAGTGCGGCGCTCTCGGCCCGCATTGATGAGGCGCGCACTGATCTTGGGGATAAGAGTTTCTTTTTGAACAGCCCGCTGCGCCTTCAGCAACGCGGGGCCAATTACGAAATTTCCGGGCTGGATCTGAGCGTGCCGGGGGGGCAGGCACTCGGCGATCTGACGCTGCGCCCGAGCAGCCTTCAGGGCGCATTGTCGCTCTCGCTCGATGATCTGGTGCCGATGGCGGAGCTTGCAGAGCTGCCGATCTCCTCGGGCCAGCTCGAGGCGCAAGCGCGCTTTGATACCGGCACCCGCGCGCCTGCGGGGACGGTTGATTTGCGGGCGCGCGATCTGGTGCTCGCCGATCTGGGCAATCGCGAAGGGATGCTCGATATCACCGCGAGCGGCACTTGGGATGGCAAGACCGCGCAAATGCAAGCAGAGGCGTCCGGACCGTTTGAGCAGCCGCTGCGCGCGCGCGCCATGCTGCCGCTGCGTCCCGCCGGTATGGTGCCCGCGCCGCCCGCCGGTGCGCAAATCGATGCGTCCCTGACCTGGGCGGGCGAGATCGCGACGCTTTGGGGCTTGCTTCCCTTTCCCGATCACGTGTTGAGCGGGCAGCTCGATGCTGATCTGCGCCTGACCGGACCGGTCGAGGCGCCGCAACCGGCGGGATCGCTGAGCCTGACCCAAGGAACCTACCAATTCCTGGAAACCGGCACCATTTTGACCGATCTCACAGCGCAGACCGAGCTGCTCGATGGTGGCGGTCTGCGCCTTGCCCTCAATGCTCAGGATGGCGCCGGGGCACCGGTGCGGGCACAGGTCTCGTTGCAAGGCGATACGCTTGAGGCGCAGCTCGATGCGCGCGAAGCGGTCCTCGTCCGCCGCGATGATGTGACCGCTGCCCTGACCCTTGATATCGAGGCCGCCGGACCGATGCTGGCGCCGCAAGTCTCTGGCGAGATCGTTATTGATCGGGCGGAAGTGCGCCTTGTCAGCAACCTGCCGCCTACGGTCGCCGATCTGGGGCCGATCGAGATCAAGGGAGCGCCCGAGCCGGTTTCCGAGCCGCAAGCGGCGGGCGGCGCGATCGGGCTTGCTATCAAGCTGCGCGCGCCGCAGACGATTTTCGTGCGTGGCCGCGGGCTCGACTCGCGCTGGCAGGCCGATCTCGATATTTCGGGCTCAGCGAGCGCGCCGCAGATCCTGGGCAGTGTCAGTTCGGTTCGGGGTAATCTGGAACTGGTCGGGCGCCCCTTTACCCTTCAGCGCGGCGTGTTGACCTTTCAGGGCGCTGCTTCTCCCGACCCGGCGCTCTCGGTGCTGTTCGAGCATGAGCGCGATGATTTCACCGGCCGTATCGAGATCCGCGGCACCGCCAGCAATCCGCAGATCGGGTTTTCCTCGACCCCTGCGGTGCCCGATGACGAGGTCTTGCCGCGCACGCTGTTTGGCCGGTCCCGCGCCGCCCTCAGTTCGGGGCAGGCGATCCAGCTCGCCAGCGGCATTGCCACCTTGATGAGTGGGCGCGAGGGGGTGCTGGGCAATGTGCGCGAGGCCGCCGGGCTTGATGTGCTGAGTGTCGACAGCTCGGACGAGGGCACCGCGCTGCGCGCCGGGCGGAGCTTGACCGAGGGTGTCTATGTCGGGATCTCGCAACCGGTCGATGGGCGCAGCACTCAGGTTGAGGTTGAGGTCGAGCTGTTCGACAATGTCACCGTCGATAGCCGGATCAGCGGGCAGGAGGGGGCCTCTGTCGGGCTCAATTGGAAACGCGACTTCTAGGATCGGTTTTCGGTGCCCGCCCATGCGGGACAGCCGGGCCGTGCCGGTAGGGAATCACCTTCGCCGCGCATCGGTGCTCGATCGGCGATTGTGCAATTGCGAGGGTGCGGACGCGAAGAACTGGGGCGCGCTCTGCTTTTTTTCGCGTCAGTTATAGACAGGTGGCCGCTTTTGAAGCCGGTTTTGCAGGAGCGACAACGAACTGTCACCAAACTGTAGTGGCTTGCCGCTAGGGTCCGCCAAAGTGTTAACAGAGGTGAGCATGCTCAGCGTCCAGTCCCTGTCGAAAGCCTTCGGAAGCAAAACCGCGGTCGATAGCGTCAGTTTCGATATATCCGAAGCGCGGATGGTCGGGATTATCGGGCGCTCGGGCGCCGGTAAGTCGACCCTGTTGCGGATGATGAACCGGATGACCGATGCAACCTCCGGTGCCGCTATCTTCGAGGGCGAGAACGTGACCGCCCTTAAAGGAGCGAAAAAGCGCGCCTGGCAGGCGCGCTGCGCGATGATCTTCCAGCAATTCAACCTGGTCCCGCGCCTCGATGTGGTCTCGAATGTGCTGCATGGCACTCTCAATCGCCAGCCAGTGCTGCGCACCATGTTCAATCTTTATCCCAAAGCCGACATCCTGCGCGCCATCGAGATCCTGGATCGGCTCGGCATCGCCGAGCATGCCGCCAAGCGGGCAGAGGCGCTTTCGGGCGGGCAGCAACAGCGCGTCGCGATCGCCCGTGCGGTGATGCAGGACCCGTCGATCATCCTCGCGGATGAGCCGATCGCCTCGCTCGATCCGATGAACGCGCAGCTGGTGATGCGGGACCTGCGCCGCATCCATGAGGAAGATGGCCGCATGGTCATTGCCAACCTGCACACACTCGACACGGCGCGGCGCTATTGCGACCGGATCATCGGCATGCGCGACGGCCGGGTGGTGTTCGACGGTGCTCCGGACGAGCTGACCACCCGTGCTGCGCGAGAGATTTATGGCGCCGATGAGAGCTTCTCTGAATCGGCGACCTCCACCGAGATCGAGGCGCTTGTGGAACGGGAGATTCCCGAGCGTCCGACCCAGGCGGTCTCCGCCTGAGCCTACCACCCCGGCTGCCTCGCGGCTGGGCATCCTTTTGGGAGAACGACGATGAAAAAATTCTTTGCTGCAGTGCTTGCCACTACCCTGCTGTCGGGTGTGGCTCTGGCCGAAGACAAGATCACCGAGTTCCGCATCGGCATCCTGGGCGGCGAAAACGCTCAAGACCGCATGACCAGCCACGAATGCCTGAAGAACTACACCGAAGAAGCGCTGGGCGTTCCGGTAAAACTCTTCGCTCCGGCAGACTATGACGGCGTGATCCAGGGCCTGCTGGGCGGCACCATCGACATGGCCTGGCTGGGCGCGTCGGGCTACGCCAAGACCTATCTGGAAAACCCGGAGGCGGTTGAGCCGGTTCTGGTGAAAATCAACCTCGATGGCAGCTATGGCTACCACTCGATCGGTTTTGCACGCAAAGACAGCGGCATCACCTCGCTCGACGACATGAAGGGCAAGAAATTCGGCTTCGGTGATCCGAACTCGACCTCGGGCTACCTGATCCCGTCGATCGAAATCCCTGAGCTGACCGGCGCGACCATGGAGTCGGGCGACTATTTCGGTGAAGTCGTGTTCACCGGCGGTCACGAGCAAACCATCGTTGCCGTGAGCAATGGCGATGTTGACGGCGGTGTGACCTGGGCCGACGGCCAAGGCGCATGGGAAGACGGCTTCAACTCGGGCGCCCTGCGCAAAGCGGTTGACGCCGGCCTGGTCGACATGAATGACCTCGTCGAAATCTGGCGCTCGAAGCCGATCCCGGAAGGCCCGATCGTTCTGCGCAAGGCTCTGCCGGCAGACGTCAAGGCGAAAATGACCGCCCTGATCGACGGCATGTATGAGGCAGACAAAGACTGCACCTACAACATCTCGGCAGGCGAGTCGCTGGGCTTCAACCCGATCACTCATGACGCGTATATCTCGATCGTCGAGGCGCGTAAGGCCAAGATGAAGTAATCAGGTTTTCGGGCGGGAGCATCTTACTCCCGCCCGAATTCTGTCTGGAGACCGGATATGAGCGATTTCGCCGCCCCGCGCGCCAATAGCATCGAGGAAGGCTATCTCGAGCTGATGCGCAAGAAGCGCCTCTATGGCGGGTTGACGCTGCTCATTTTTGTTTTGCTAATGGTCTCCGGCTTCCTGCTCGCCGATAGCCGCAATGCCGGCGGGTTCTGGGACGGGCTGTCCCATCTTCTCGATTTTCCGAGCTCTGTGCTTTCCGAAGCGTCGGAAAAGATCTCCTTGCTGCCCGGCATCATGTGGAAAGTATTGCCGCTGCTGATCGAGACGCTGAATATCGCGGCGGTCTCCACGCTGGTCGGTGGCCTTGCTGCGGTGGTGCTGGCACTGCTCTCGACCCGTGGTCTGGCGCCCTGGCCCTGGGCAATCCCGTTCTTTCGCCGCTGCATGGATCTGATGCGCGCCTTCCCCGAGATCGTGATTGCGCTGGTGCTGATCTTCATTCTCGGCGGCGGCCCGGTGCCCGCGATGATCGCCATCGCCTTTCACACCTCCGGCGCGCTGGGCAAGCTGTTCTCCGAAGTGGCCGAAAACGCCGATCTCAAACCGGTCGAGGGGCTGAGCTCGGTCGGGGCCTCCTGGATGCAGCGGATGTGGCTGGGGGTGCTGCCGCAGGTGATGCCCAACTGGATGAGCTACGCGCTGTTGCGCTTTGAAATCAATATCCGCGCCTCTGCTATCCTGGGTTTCGTGGGCTCGGGCGGTATCGGCTACGAGCTCAAGATCGCAATGCAATGGGGGCAGGGGCGCTATGACGAGGTGGTGGCGATCTTCATCGTGCTGTTCCTGACCATCGTGCTGGTCGATCAGATCTCCAGCCATCTGCGCCAGCGCCTCGTGAAGGGAAGCTAAGCCATGCAATCCGCCGCCGCACAAGCGATCCTGCCCGAAGTCACCCGGCAGTTCAGCCGCAAACGCCTGTTCGCCTTTGGCTCCGTCGTGGCAGTGCTCGGCTATCTTGTCTATGTGTTCTTCGCCTTTGATATTCTGGGCCTGAACGAGCGCGCGCGCTGGGACAATGCCAATGTGCTGGTCGCCGATTTCTGGTCCTACAAGACCCATGTGGTGCGCCAGAACCGCACCGGCGATATCAAGATCGCCATCGAGGGTGAGAACAAGGGCACCTGGCCTGAGGGCAAGAGCCCCGATTGGGTCGAGCGACAGGGCGACCGGGTCGAGATCGATCTGGGCGAGGGGCATCGCGTATTCTACGAGGGCAAGACCGACGCGCTCTACCGCTTCCCCGGCTATGGCGATATCCTGCTGGGGATGGAGGGGCGCCGGGTGAAGCTGACCACGCCGGATGGCCAGATCCCCGACTGGATCAATGCCAGCAACACGCGGGTTGCGATCACCACCGATCAGGGGCGCCTGACCTTTACTCGGGCCAAGACCGAGGTCTTCCATTACGAGCCCGGTTGGGAGCTGTTCTTCTTCACCCTGGACAGCCCGTTCTACGGGCGCAGCTTTGGTGAGCTGGTCGGGCTCGCCTTCAGCAGCGAGCGGGTGGTGCCGGAGCGCTCGAATATCGGCGCGATGTGGCATGATTTCTGGCACAACAAGATGTGGCACCATGCCGAGGTGTTTGGGGCGATTTTTGAGACTGTGTTAATGGCCTTTCTCGGGACCATGACCGCTGCTCTGGTCGCGCTGCCGATGGCCTTCATGGCCGCGACCAATTTCTCGCCCTTCATGCTGGTGCGCCAGTTCTTCCGCCGGATCTTCGATTTTGCCCGCGGGGTTGATGCGCTGATCTGGACCATCGTGCTCTCGCGCGCGTTCGGTCCGGGCCCGATGACCGGGGCGCTGGCGATCGCGCTGACCGATAGTGGCAGTTTCGGCAAGATGTTCTCCGAGGCGCTGGAGAATGTCGACAACAAGCAGATCGACGGCGTCAGCTCAACCGGCGCGCATCCTTTGCAGCGCTACCGTTTCGGGGTGATCCCGCAGGTGATGCCGGTCCTGCTCAGCCAGATCCTGTACTACCTCGAATCCAATACCCGCTCGGCGACGATCATTGGGGCGATCACCGGCGGCGGGATCGGGCTGTTGATCACGCAGGCGATGTATACCCAGAAGGATTGGGAAGAGGTCTGCTATTACATCATCCTGATCGTGCTGATGGTGATGGCGATGGACAGTTTCTCCGGCTGGCTGCGCCGCAAGCTGATCAAGGGAAAAGAGAGCGGGCTGGCCTGATCGGGGTCGACCGCCGTGCCCCGCCGAGCCTGGCCTTCTCTGGGGATGATCGCGTCTGAAAGGATAGTGCCCGAGGGGATTGCGCCTTGGGGTCGGTTTGCTTGTCAAATCTGCCGGCTGCGCCATTTGCTCCTGAATGGCGATATCGCAAGAAACCCCGACCATGACCTCCCTCGCGCAGGGCTACCGGGCGCTGGTGATCGGCGCGACCGGTGCCATCGGCGGCGCTTTGTCTGACGCGCTCTCAAGAGATCCGCGTTGCTCTGAAGTCATTGGGCTGGGCCGCGGTGCCGGGTCCTTGCCTGAACTGTCGGACGAGGCAGCCTTCGGCGCCGCTATCGCCGCTTCGGGACCGGTCTCGCTGGTGTTGATTGCCACCGGCGCGCTGATTATCGATGATCGCAAACCAGAAAAGCGGCTCCAGGCGCTCAGCGAAGACAGCATGGCCGCGCAGTTCCGGCTCAATACGATCTTGCCCGCCCTGGCGATCAAGCACAGCCTCGCCTTGCTGCCCCGTCAGGATCGCTGCGTGATTGCGGCGCTCAGCGCGCGGGTCGGGTCGATCGAGGATAACCGTCTGGGCGGATGGACCAGTTATCGGGCGGCAAAGGCCGCGCTTAATCAGGTGATCCGTTGCGCTGGGATCGAGCTGCGCCGCACCCATCCGCAAGCGGTGATTGCCGCCTTGCATCCCGGCACGGTCGAAAGTCCGCTCTCCGCGCCATTTCGACCCGAAGGCGCGGCGCGGCCCGAGGTTCAGACCCCTGAGCAATCGGCTGCCGGCTTGCTCAGGGTTGTTGATGGACTGCGCCCGGGCCAGTCGGGCGGGTTCTTCGCCTATGATGGCAGCGCGATCCCTTACTGAAGGGCGATCGCCTCGCGCAGCCCGCTCGATCCATCGCCGGGGACCTCGACCGTGAGCATGGTGCCCTTCTCGACACCGCAAGCGCTCAGGATCTGCATGAGCTTGGGCAAAGCGCTGCGCCCGGCATAAAGATCGATGACGATCTCATCGGCGGCATCATCGCGCCGGGCCGCGCCGAGCCCGCCCGCTGCCAGTTGCGTGTCGATCTGCTGGGCCAGCCCCTGCGGACCCATCGGAATGCGGATGAAGGCCGTGTCCGGCGCCGGTGTCTGCCCCGGCTCGACATTACGGCGGTTCATGATCCAGTTAAGAACGGATTTCAGCATTTCATACTCCCCCTGACACAACGCGCCGCTCAGTGAAGCCTTTACAAGGAGCGGTCAATTTGCAGTGCTTGTCACTCTCCGAACCGGTTTGCGACAGTTCCGCGCATCCCGGCAGGGCCGTCTTAGCATGAGGGAGCGACAATTGGATCTGGGTATTGCAGGCAAAAAGGCGATTATCTGCGCGTCATCAAAGGGATTGGGACGGGCATGCGCGCAGCGCCTGGCCGAGGCCGGGGTGGATCTGACGCTAAATGCGCGCAGCATCGAGCCGTTGGAGGCCACCGCGGAGCAGATTCGCCAGAGCTATGGCGTGCGCGTAAAAACCGTGGCTGCGGATATCGCGACGCCCGAAGGGCAGCAAGCGGTGCTCGAAGCCGAACCGAAGGCGGATATTCTGGTCAATAATGCCGGAGGTCCGCCGCCGGGCGTCTGGTCCGATTGGGGGCGCGAGCAATGGCAAGCGGCGGTCAATCAGAACATGCTCACCCCGATCATGATGATGACCGCGATCCTGCCGGGCATGATCGATCGCGGCTGGGGCAGGGTGGTGAACATTACCTCCGGCTCGGTGAAGAGCCCGATCCCGCAGCTTGGCTTGTCGAATGCGGCGCGGGCGGGGCTGACCGGATTTGTCGCGGGCACGGCGCGGCAGGTTGCCCGGCACGGGGTGATCATCAACAATCTGCTCCCCGGCTCTCACAATACTGATCGCATCGAGACTTTGCTCAAGACCACCGCCCTGCAACACAATATCTCGCTCGAAGAAGCGCGGGCGAATGCCGAGGCGGTGAACCCGACCGGGCATTTCGGCGAGCCGAGCGATTTCGGCGCGATGTGTGCGTTCCTGTGCTCGGCGCATGTGGGCTTCATGGTCGGGCAGAATGTCTTGCTCGATGGCGGGGCGTTCAACAGCACGATGGGGTGAGCATCAAATGATACTGTGCGACCGGGTTGTCAGATCCGGTTGCAAGCGATACATCTTTTCTTGACAAAAATACTTGGTGATAAGGCGGGCGCAGGATCCGTCTGCGCGACCGAGAAGGGATGGAAAGAAGGCCAGGACCCATGAAACAAGCCCCACGGCTGAGTTTGCAAGCGGTCTCGCGCGATTTTGGCGCGGAGGCGGGCGTGCACGATCTCTCACTGGAGATCGAGGCCGGTGAGGTCGTGTGTCTGCTGGGGCCTTCGGGATGCGGAAAATCCACGACCTTGCGTATTGCCGCCGGGGTCGAGCGTCAGGATAGCGGCACCGTGCTGATTGATGGCGCCATGGTTTCGGGCCCCTCGCTGCATCTGCCGCCCGAACGCCGCGCGATCGGGCTCATGTTTCAGGAATTCGCGCTTTTCCCGCATCTGACCGTGGCGGAGAATGTCGCTTTCGGCCTTCAGGGGCGCGACAAGGCGGCGCGGGCCGGGCATGAGCTGCAACGGGTGGGGCTCGGCGGGTTTGGCGAGAAATACCCGCATATGCTCTCAGGCGGCGAGCAGCAGCGCGTCGCCCTGGCCCGAGCCCTGGCGCCCAAGCCGAAGATCATGCTGATGGATGAACCGTTCTCAGCGCTCGACAACCGGCTGCGCGATCAGGTGCGCGATGATGCGCTTGCCTTGCTCAAGGAGCAGCAAACGGCCGTGCTGCTGGTGACCCATGATCCGGACGAAGCGATGCGGATGGGTGATCGTATCGCCTTGATGCGTGCCGGGCGGATCATCCAGATCGGGGCGCCTTACTACATCTATAACCACCCCGTTGACCGGCGTGCGGCGGCGTTCTTTTCTGATCTCAATGTGATCCATGGGATCGTCGCGGCTCAGCAGACGGAGACCGCCTTTGGTCGGTTCTTCACGCCGGGGCTGGTCGATGAGGCCGATGTCGAGATCATCATTCGCCCTCAGCATCTGAAGGTGGATCGCGACCGCTCTGGTCGGCCGGCGGATTCGCCTGAGACCGGCGTTGCGGCGGAAGGGGTGGTGGAGCGGGCCCGTTTCATGGGGTCGACCTCGTTGATCGAGGTTCGCATGGGCTATGATGGCTCGCTGCTCAAGGCGACGGTTCCGGGCGCGTTCTTGCCCGATCCTGGTGAGCGGCTGTGGCTTTCCTTGCGCCGGGATCGCTGCTTCGTGTTTCCTTGCAGGAAACAAAGGAAGGTGCCGACACCTTATCTGCCCGAAGGTTCGGAGCAGATAAGCAAAAAAGTGACCCCTGCCGATCATCATCAGCAGGTTGCGCGCGCATAAGCCTTTGCACTGCTCTGGTTTCGGTCATAATTACACCTCAGCGATGACCTTCGTGTCAGGGTCACGAAAGAGACAGCGCGTGATGCGCAAGATATCCTAAGGGAGAGTTACTATGTCGATCGGCCCAATGCAGATTGTTCTCGTCATCCTGCTCGTTGTCCTGCTGTTTGGGCGCGGCAAGATTTCCGCGATGATGGGCGATGTCGCCAAAGGCATCAATGCCTTCAAGAAGGGCATGAAAGACGGAGAAGCAGAAGCCAAGGCATCGCCGAAAGAGATCGACGGCGGCACCGTCATCGATGGCAATGCAAGCAGCACCGAACGTAAGTCGGAAGCCTCCTGAGGCTCTCGAAGCGCGTGCTGCGTTCGGGTGCCCTGCAACGCGGCCATAAGGTGAGGCAAGGCTGAATGTTCGATATCGGTGGGATGGAGCTGCTGATTCTGGCGGCGCTGGCCTTGATTGTGGTCGGGCCGAAGGATCTGCCCGGGCTCATTCGCAATGTGGGTCGCTGGGTCGCCAAGGCTCGCGGCTTGGCGCGCGAATTCCAGAGCGGCATGGAAGAAGCAGCGCGTGAGGCTGATCTCGACAAGGAACTCGGGTCGATCCGAAAGATCTCCAATCCGCGCAGCGCGGTGATGGATGAGATCAACAAGTTCGGCGAAGAAACCAAGCGCGAGATCGAGGACGGGTTGGATGGCACGCCGCTTGATGCGTCGGGCTCCGCGCGCACGCAGCCACCGCGCCCGCCGTCGCCGACCGTCAGCACAGAGCCGCCGGTGCGCCGCATCGAGCCCGGCAAGGCGCCCGAGCCGGCCGTCTCAAGATCCGAGCCGGCGCATCATCCGGCGGATGGCGATGTCGAGGCTCCCGCCCCGGCTTCGGCTGCCGCGGATGACGCATTTCTCGAAGATTTCCAGCGAAAAGTAGGCTTCAAGACCGCCCCGGAGAATTGATGCCGCGCGCATCGAGTATCCGGGCGTTCTGTCGCAAGGGGCGGTAGGCGTGTCGAAAACCAGTACAGACGAGCATGTCGAGGCCAGCACGGCCCCGCTCATCGAACATTTGGCCGAATTGCGCGATCGGATGATCCGGGTGATGATCGCCATTGGCGTGTGCATCATCATCTGTTTCATTTTCGCCAAGGACATCTACGATCTGCTCAGTGCACCGCTTTGCACCGAGCTGACAGCGCGCGGGGAAGAATGCGAGCTGATCTTCACCGCGCTGCATGAGAAATTCTTCACCGATCTCAAACTGTCGATGTTCGGCGGCCTGTTTCTCGCCTTTCCCCTCATCGCCAACCAGCTCTGGCGCTTTGTGGCGCCCGGACTGTATCGCGATGAGCAATCGGCCTTCTTGCCCTTTCTGCTGGCGACGCCGATCCTGTTCGCGATGGGGGCGAGCCTTGTGTATTTCTTCGTCATGCCGATGGCGTTCGGGTTTTTCCTCGATTACGGCATGAGCAAGGATGCGCCGGAGCCGCCGCCGCCTGCGGTCGCTCAGGCGATCGAAACCTCGCTCTCGGCGATGAATGCCGGTGAGAGCGAGCTGGATCGGGTCCTGGCCGCGGCGAGCGCTGCACGCGTGGCGGTGGATGCTCGGGTCGAGGCCGCGATTGCGGAAGAAGCAAGCGCCGCGCTCAATGAGCCTGACCCTGCGCCCTTGTCCGATATCGCAGTGCGGGCGATGAAGGCCGGGATCGCGGCGCGCGCGGGGCTCGAAAAATCGCTGGCAGCGGCGGAGCAGGCGCGCACCTATTTCCTTGGCAAGGTCAACGAGTATCTCTCCTTGGTCATGACCTTCATCTTCGCTTTCGGGCTGTCTTTCCAGCTCCCTGTGGTGCTGACCCTGCTGGGGAGGGCCGGGATTGTCTCGGCCGATGATCTGAGTGTGGGGCGCAAATATGCGGTTGTTGGCATCGCGGCTTTCGCCGCCGTGTTGACCCCGCCAGATCCGTTCTCGCAATTGGGCCTCGGCATCCCGATCTATCTGCTTTATGAAATCTCGATCCTGCTGGTCCGCGCGGTTGAACGCCGACGCGAAGAGCGCGAGGCAGCGGAATTGATGGATTAAGCCCGCGCAAGGCGGGTGAAGGGAGCGCAGCGATGGGCATTTTTGATCCGAATACCGAGAGCGCCGAGTCGCTGCGCCGGATCGCCGACGCGCTGGAGCGGTTGGTGCCGCCGCCGCCGCCGATCCTCAATCTGGCGGTTGCCAGCGCCTATGTCTGGCGCATCGAGCCCGACCGGCTCGATCCGGTACCCAATGTGAGCCGGGTCGATCTGGATTTGCTGGTCGGGGTCGATCGTGCGCGCGACACGCTGCTGGAGAACACGCGCCGTTTCGCCAAGGGCTTACCCGCCAATAACGCGCTTTTGTGGGGCGCGCGGGGGATGGGCAAATCCTCCTTGGTCAAGGCGGTGCATGCGCAGGTCAATGCAGAGCAGCATGACACGCTCTTGCTCATCGAAGTGCTGCGCGAGGACATGCCGACCCTCGATCGGTTGCTTGCGATCTTGCGCGCGCATCCCGAGCGCAGGGCGCTGATCTTTTGCGATGATCTGTCCTTCGAGAAGGACGACGCCCATTACAAGGCGCTCAAGGCGGCTCTTGATGGTGGGGTTGAGGGGCGGCCGGAGAATGTGCTGCTCTATGCGACCTCGAACCGTCGCCATCTGATGCCGCGCGACATGATCGAGAATGAGCGCCAGAGCGGCATCAACCCGTCCGAGGCGGTGGAGGAGAAGGTTTCCCTCTCGGACCGGTTCGGCCTGTGGCTCGGGTTTCATGCCTGTAGCCAGGCGCAATTTCTGGAAATGGTGGCGGGCTATGTTGCCGCCTATGATCTTCAGATCGAGCCGGAGGCGCTGGAGGAAGCGGCGATCGAATGGCGCCAGACCCGTGGTGCCGTTTCGGGGCGGGTGGCTTGGCAGTTCGTGCAGGATCTCGCCGGGCAGCTCGGTCAGCGTCTGGAGCGCGATCAGAAATAGGGCGTCGGGTCGAGCGCAAAGCTCTGACGGCGCAGCTCGAAATGCAGCCGCGCTTCTTCGCCCCATGGCGGGCGGGCAACCTGACCGACGCGCTGGCCTTCCTCGACCGTCTGCCCGAGCGAGACCGCGACCGGGTCGAGCCGACCATAGGCCGTCATCAGGTCATTTTCATGTTTGATCACAACGACATAGCGCAGGCTACCTTCATCGGGGGAGATGAACACCACTTGCCCATTGGCAGCGGCGCGCACCGGGGTGCCGGTTGACGATCTGATCTCGATCCCGGTTTGCTCGGATCCGGGGGAGAGCGCATCGAGCCCGGCGACGATTTCACCATCGACCGGGCGCAGCAGGCGGATCTCGGCGGTATCGCTGCGCAGGCGGCGCAATTGGGGAGAGGCGAGCGCACGGGCTGCAACGGGCTCGGGCGGCAGCGGCGCGGCGGCGCTTGGCGGCAGCGGGGAGCGTGCTTGCTGGCGGATCTGCTGCGTGAGCGTGGCATGGGTCTGCGCCGGATCGGGCTCGGCTTGATGCGCCTGAGTGCTTTCAGTCTCAATGCCTTGAGCCTCATCGCTCTGCGCATCAGCCACGGTTTGCGAGACCGGTCGTTCCGATCGCTGTTCGCCGATCAGCGGAATGCGCAACATCTGCCCCGGCTGGATCGTAAAGGCTCCGTCAAGGCCGTTGGCGGCGCGGATGAGATCCGGGCTCGAGCCATAGAGGCGCGCGATCGAATAGACGGTGTCGCCGGGCTTTACCAGATGGCTGCTATCGCGCGGTGCGATTGCCTCTGGCGGGTTTTGTTCGCGCTCTGGGGTGGGGAGCGCCTCAACGCCTGTGCGTACCTGCCCAGCCGTCGGCTGAGGCGCGGTAGGGGCAGGTTCCGCCGGCGGCGCTGCGCCGATGCTGCCCAGCGGCGCTTGCTCGACCACCACCGGCTGCGGCGGGAAGCGCGCTGTTGCTGGTTGGTTTGGAACCTCATCGACCACTTGGGCGCCGCTATTGCCGCTATCGCCGAACAGATCGCCCGTCTGGCTGCATCCGCCAAGAACAGCGCAAAGACCGATCAGACCGATCCATTGTGCCGGGCTGAATTCTCGCCAATTGAAACCCATTGCCGCCTCTTGCTCTGTTGCTCAATTCCGGCTGCGGTCCCGTCCGGGGGCACCGCGCTGCCGATTTGGCCGGTTTTTATGGCCTTTCTATGCACTCGCTTACCGTGATCAGGGCGAATGTCGAGCCTGTTTCTTGCGTTGGGCCGCTATTGCCGGGCGATGCCTTCAAGCAAGGGGACGAAACGGACATCGCCGAGTTCCTCGTATTCGAGCCCATCCGCGCCATTGGTGACCCGAAGCAGGGTTTGCAAGCTACCCTCCTGCCCCGCGGGGAGTACCATGACCCCGCCGGGCTTGAGCTGCTGGGCGAGCAGGCGCGGCACATCCTCGGGGGCGGCGGTGAGCAGGATGCGATCGAAGGGCGCTTGTTCGGGCCAACCGCGGCTGCCATCGCCCAGCAATGTGGTGACGTTATGCAGCCCAAGCCGGTCGAGGCGGGCCTTGGCGAGCCGATGCAGGGCGGGATGCCGCTCGATCGTGTAGACGCGGCGGCACAAGGGCGCGAGGATGGCGGCTTGATAGCCCGACCCGGTCCCGATCTCGAGCACCCGATGCGTGGGTTCCGGTGCCAGCGCCGCGGTCATCAGTGCGACCACCGAAGGCTGCGAGATGGTTTGCCCGCAGGCGATGGGCAAGGCGGTGTCCTGATGCGCGTCTTGCAGATAGGGCGGCTCGACAAACTCGGCGCGCGGCGTCGTCTCGAGCGCAGCGAGCACGCGAGCATCGCTGACCCCGGCGCGGCGCGCGGCCAGCACCATGCGCATCGCCAACGCGGCTTGCTGGGATGTCATGCGGTCCGGCGCGGAGCCCGGATGCGGTGCCTTGTCGCTCATGGGGAAGATCTCACCTGGAGCCCCAAGCCTCAATTCTCGCGCGCCTGAAGCTCCGCGAGGCGGGGATAATCGGTGTAGTTGGGCTTCATCGGCACGATCGTCGCCCAACCATCGGCGCAGAGCAAGCAATCATCGCCTTGCTCAGCGTCGCGATTGTCGATCCGGTGACGCACCCAGAAATAGCTGCGACCGGCCGGGGAGACCCGCTCTTCGGCGCCAAAGCCGACATGGCGTCGCCGCCCTTGGCGGGCAAAGCACAGGCCCTTGGGCGTGCCCAGCGCTGCGGGCGGAAAGTTGATGTTGTAAAAGAGGTCGGTCTCCCAAGGCAGATCGAGCACCTTTCGCACTGCCTGCGCCCCGAGCGTGCGGGCGGTTTCCCACATGTCGAGGTCCTGGGGGCGCTCGTCCTGCTGTGACAGGCTTCCCGGCCGCATGAAATACTGGCTGAGCGCGACGGCCTTCACCCCTTGCAAGGCCGCCTCGATCGCGCCGCCGACCGTGCCGGAATAGACTGTGTCCTCGGCGATGTTATGCCCGCGATTGACCCCGCTGATCACCAGATCGGGGGGCGTTTCCTTCATGAAGGCATGCATCGCCAGGATTACGCAATCGGCTGGCGTACCGGCACAGGCGAACCGGCGCGCCTCGAGCTGCTCGACCTTGACCGGCGAGGTGAAGGAGATCGCGTGGCTCACCCCCGATTGCTCGAAGGCCGGGGCGACGGTCCAGACCTCGCCGCCCGGTCCGGCAAGCTCTGCGGCGATCGCCTCGGCAACCTTCAGCCCCGGAGCGGCGATACCGTCATCATTGGTGACCAGAATACGCATGTCGGTGTTCCTTTTTGCTTTCGTCCGTTGCCGTATCGCTGGCCAGCCTGGCACCTAGCTCAGCACGCCATCGGCGCCCAGAAGGGTGGCCCCGCCCAGATAGGGTTGCAGCGCCGCCGGGATGCGCACCGAGCCATCGGTGTTCTGATAATTCTCCAGCACCGCGATCAGGCAGCGCCCCACCGCGAGCCCCGAGCCATTGAGCGTGTGGACAAAGTCAATCGCGCCCTTCTTCTCCCCCTCTTTGGGAGTGCGGCGCAGCTTGGCTTCCATCCGGCGGGCCTGAAAATCCCCGCAGCTCGAGCAGGAGCTGATCTCGCGATATTTGTCCTGACCGGGCAACCATGCCTCGATGTCATAGGTGCGCCGGGCGCCAAAGCCCATATCGCCGGTGCACAGTACAACGGTGCGGTAGGGGATCTCCAGCTTTTGCAAGATGCCTTCGGCGCAAGCGGTCATCCGCTCCAACTCGGCATCGCTGTCCTCGGGCCGGGTGATCGAGACCATCTCGACTTTCTCGAACTGGTGTTGGCGCAGCATCCCGGCGGTGTCGCGCCCGGCCGAGCCCGCTTCGGAGCGGAAGCATTGCGTCCAGGCACAAAAGCGATGCGGCAGGCTGGTTTCATCAAGGATCTGCCCGGCGACGATATTGGTCAGCGTTACCTCGGCGGTCGGGATCAGCCAGTGATCACCTTCGATCTTGAACAGGTCTTCCTTGAATTTGGGCAATTGCCCGGTGCCCAGCAGGGCCTCATCCTTGACCAGAACCGGGGTCCAGGTCTCGGTCAGCCCGTTTTGCTGGGTATGGGTGTCGAGCATGAAGCTGGCCAGCGCCCGGTGCAGGCGCGCCAGCGAGCCCTTGAGCAGCATGAAACGGGCGCCAGAGAGTTTGGCGGCGGTCTCGAAATCGAGCGTGGTGGCCACTGCCTCGAGCTCGTAATGCTCGCGCGGTGTGAACTCGAAACGGGTCGGCTCGCCCCAGCGGCGGATCTCGACATTGGCGTCTTCATCGGCGCCGTCGGGCACGTCGTCATAGGGCAGGTTGGGGATGGTCATCAGCGCGGCGCGCAGGGCTTCATCGGCCTGTTTGGCCTCGGCCTCAAGGGCGGCGACCTCATCTTTCTTCTGGGCGACCAGCGCGCGCAGCCGCTCGAATTCGGCCTCATCGCCGCTCGCCTTGGCCTTGCCGACCTGCTTGGAGGCGGCATTGCGCTCGGCCAGCGCTTGCTCGGAGCGGGTGATCAGGCTGCGGCGCTGCTCATCGAGCGCGAGCAAGGCGGGCGATTGCGGCTCTGCTCCGCGCCGGGCCAGCGCGGCGTCAAAGGCGGCCGGGTTCTCTCGAATGGCTTTGATATCATGCATGGGGGCGGCGCTCCTGCTCGCTTGTCGCTGGTCGCTGGCGCTTTAACCGATCGGATCGCGCGGAGCAACGGCCACGCAGCGACGCTTTCTTGCCTGCACTCTCTTGCGTCCGGCGAACAGGGGGGTAAATAGGGCGCAAACCGGGCCGGCTTTGCATGAAGTCGGCCTTTCGCCATCACAGCCGGCTCATGCCGTGCCCCGTTACCGCTTCCAAGGAGCCGATCCGATGATCTTTACCCCCGCCTATGCACAAGATGGTGGCGCAGCCGGAGGCGATGCCCTGCTGACCGGCTTCCTGATCCCGATGGGGCTGATCTTCATCATCATGTATTTCCTGATCATCCGCCCGCAGCAAAAGCGCGCGCGCGAGCATAATGACATGCTCAAGGCACTGCGCCGCGGTGATGAGGTGATCACCCAGGGCGGGATCATCGCCAAGGTCACCAAGGTGATCGAGGATAGCGACGAGGTCGAGGCCGAAATCGCACCGGGCACGAAGGTGCGCCTCGTCCGGGCGACCATTTCCGGCGTCAAGTCGAAGACTGAACCCGCCGCCGCCAAGAAAGCCTGATCATCATGCTGCATTTTGCGCTGTGGAAAAAGGTCCTGATGGCGCTGGTGGTCTTCATCGGCGTCCTTGCGGCCCTTCCGAACCTGCTCGGCCCGTCGGCGCGCGACAGTCTACCGGGTTTTTTGCCCAGTCAGACGGTCAATCTCGGGCTCGATCTGCAAGGCGGCTCGCACTTCCTGCTCGAGGCGCAGGTTGGGGACAGCTATGCCAGCTTCTATGAGGGGCTGTGGCCGCAGGTGCGCGATGCGATCCGCGAGCTGGATCGGCAGACCAACAAGGGCGTCGGCTCCATCCGCCGCCGCTCGATGGATGAAAATGGCCTCGTGATCTGGACGCAAAAGCCGGAAACGGTGGCCCAGGTCGGCGAGGCATTGCGTGCGCTTGGAACACCGGTCGGCAATCTGCTCACCGGTGGCGGGCAGAGCAATATCGTTGTCGAGCAAGGCGAGGAGGCGCAAACCTGGCGCATCACCCTCTCCGATGCCGCCAAGGAAGAGATGAACCGCAACACGCTGGAGGCGGTGATCGAGGTGATCCGCCGCCGCGTCGATGCGATCGGCACCCGTGAGCCGACCATTCAGCGTCAGGGCACCGACCGGGTGCTGGTGCAGCTTCCTGGCGAGCAGAGCGTCAATGTCGAGGATCTGCTCAAGGGCGCCAAGCTCGAGTTTCAGATGGTGGCCGAGGATGTCGGCCCGGCCGATATCGCCGCCGGGCGGATCCCGCCGGGGGTCGAGGTGCTGCCCTATGATGCCGAACTCAACCCCGAAGATGCGGGGCGTACGATTGCAGTCTATGAAAAGGTCGACCTGACCGGCGAAAACCTCTCGGATGCCCAGCTCGGATTTGATCCCGATAACGGGCTGCCGGTGGTGAACCTGCGCTTCGACGGGACCGGGGCGCGGATCTTTGGCCAGATCACCCGAGCCAATGTCAATCGCCGCTTCGCCATGGTGCTCGATCGCAAGGTGCTCAGCGCTCCGGTGATCCGCCAGGCGATCCTGGGGGGATCGGCGCAGATCTCAGGCAATTTCAACTCCGAGAGTGCCACGGCTCTGGCGGTCAATCTGCGTTCGGGGGCGCTGCCGGTGGATGTGACCATCGAGGAGAGCAGCGTGGTCGGCCCGGAGCTGGGGGCGGATTCGGTGGCTGCCGGTCGGCTCGCCTGTATCATCGGCTTTATCGGCGTGATGGTCTATGTCGCGCTCACCTATGGCTGGTTCGGGATGATAGCCAATCTGGCGCTGATCATCAATGTGGTGCTGATCTTCGGCGCCCTCTCGATGTTGGGGGCGACCCTGACCCTACCCGGAATTGCCGGGATCGTGCTCACCATCGGGATGGCGGTTGATGCCAATGTGCTGGTCTTTGAGCGGATCCGCGAGGAATTGCGGGGAGGGCGATCCGTCGCGCGGGCCATCGAGATTGGCTATGAGCGGGCCTTTACGGCGATCATCGACGCAAATGTGACGACGTTCCTGGCCGCGGCGATCCTGTTCGCGATGGGCTCGGGACCGGTGCGCGGGTTCTCGGTGACGCTCGGGATCGGGATCATCACTTCGGTCTTCACCGCCGTCATGCTGACCCGCTTCTTCGTTGCCAGTTGGTACGCCTATAAACGGCCCAAGGAACTGCTTTTGTAACGTGCCACGCGCATTGAGGCCCGCCGATGTCACAGCGACCGGCGGGCCAGACAGCCAAGCGCCCCCAGAATAAAAGGACCAGAGTGTGGTCGAGCGTATTGTTCTTCATATTGGCACCGAGAAAACCGGGACGAGTGCGCTTCAGGTTTATTTTCACGAGAACCGCGCCGTGTATCGCGCGCAGGGGGTCTTGTATCCCGAGACGATCGGCCCGGTCGTGCATGAGCCTCTGGCCGCCTTCGCCGCAGCCGATCACAAGCGCGATGATCTGCGCCGGAACCGGCTGATCGTCAGTGATGAGGATCTGGCGGCATTTCGCGCCGAAGTCCGTACGGCGCTCTCGCGGGAGGTGGAGCGGGCGGGTTGCTCGACTGTGCTGCTCTCCAACGAGCACTGCCATAGCCGCTTGCGCAGCATTGAGGAGATCGAGCGGCTCAGATCCCTGCTCGCCCCGATCTGCCCGCGTATCGAGGTCTATGTCTATTTCCGCAGGCAAGATACGCTGGCGTTGAGCTGGTATTCGACCCGGGTCAAGTCCGGGTTCAAGCAGCAGATCTTCTTCCCGGAAATGGATCTCAAGCGGCTTTATTACTTCGATCACTGGAAGATCTACAGCCAATGGGCGCAGGTGATGGGCAAGGAGCAGGTCCATGTCCGCCTTTATGAGCCCAAATCCTTCGTCAATGGCGATCTGATTGATGATTTCGCCGATTTCGCGCATCTTCCGCTGCCCCAGGGCTGCGTCCATCCGGCGCGGCGCAATGAATCGCTCAGCGGCGCCGCGACCGAGTTTCTGCGCCTGTTCAACAACGTCTTTCCCAGTCATATCGAGGGCGTGCGCAACCCGGATCGCACCGGGATCGTGCAGTTGCTCGAAGCCCATGTCGCTGGAAAGCCGGTCATGCCGCCCCGCCAGCAAGCGCTCGAGTTCATGGCGCTGTTCGCCGAAGGCAATGAGAAACTGCGTCTCGCATTGGGCTTGACCCATCGCGAGACGCTCTTCGATATGGATTTCTCGCGCTATCCCGAGGCCGAAAACGCGCTCGATCCGCAAGAGATCCTCAGCAATGAAGAAGCGGTGCGCATCGCCAGCCTGATCTGGCAGCATGCGCATGCGTTCAAGAAACCCTGAGCGAGCGGCGAGCCATCGCCCTGCCGCGCTGACCTGGAGAATTCGCCATGCGCCTGAAGCTGGTCAAGGACGTCACCACGATCGATTTTCTGGGGATGAGGCGCCTCTTCCTTTCCCTTTCTGCCGGGATGATCGTGCTGTCGATCATTTCCCTGCTGGCCTTCGGTCTCAATTTCGGCATTGATTTTCGCGGCGGGGTGCTGGTTGAGGCCCGGCTGGAGAAGGCCGAGCCGATCTCCTCGGTGCGCGAGGTGCTCGGCGGGCTCGACCTTGGCGATATCGCGGTGCAGGAATTCGGCGATGCCAACACCATCCTCGCGCGGGTCGAGCGGCAGGAAGGCGGCGGCAATGCTCAGCAAGCGGCGGTGGGGAAGGTCTCTGCCGCGCTGCAAGAAGCCTTTCCCGGCACGACAATCCGCCGCTCGGAGGTGGTGGGGCCGAAGGTTTCGGGCGAGTTGGTGGAGCGCGGGGTGACGGCGGTCATCCTCGCGGTTCTGGCGGTTCTGTTCTATATCTGGCTGCGGTTCGAGTGGCAGTTCTCGGTCGGGGCCGTTGCGGCGCTGGTGCATGACGTGATCATCACCCTTGGGATCTTTTCGCTCCTGGGGCTGGAATTCAATCTCTCGATCATCGCGGCCTTGCTCACCATCGTCGGCTATTCGCTCAACGATACGGTGGTCGTCTATGACCGGATCCGCGAGAATCTGCGCCGCTACAAGACGACCGAACTCGCGCAAGTCCTCAATATGTCGATCAATGAGACTCTGTCGCGCACCTTGATGACCTCGGTCACCACCCTGATCGCGCTGCTCGCGCTCTATTTTCTGGGCGGCGAGGTTATCCGCGGCTTCACCTTCGCGATGATCCTGGGGGTTGTCATCGGCACCTATTCCTCGATTTCAATCGCAACGCCGGTCCTTCTCTGGCTTGGGGTGAAGCGGGACTGGGACAACGAGGCCGACAAGGAGAGCAAGGCCGGGGTTCAGTTCGGCTAGGGACCGGCTCGCGCGCAACCCAGCGGCGGCGGAAACAGAAAGGCAGGCCCATGCGCCTCGACGAGCTCGATTTCAACGGCAGTCAGCCGCCCATCGATGGCTATGCTCCCGGCGGTTTCAGGATAGCCGGTCGTTTCCACGAAGGCGCGTTGCTGCTGCACGCCAAGGGGATTGTCGCGGTTGATCCGGTGCAGCTCTGGGATCAACTCGATGACGCCTTGCTCGCCCCGCTGGCTGGTGAGGTCGATATCTTGCTGGTGGGGATGGGGTCCGATCTCAAACCGCTCCCGGCGAGTTTCACGCGGCAGCTCGATGCGCGGATGATCGGGGTCGAGGGGATGAGCTCCCCTTCGGCCTGCCGCACCTATAATGTCCTGCTCTCCGAAGGGCGGCGCGTGGCCGCATTGCTGCTGCCAGTTTAGCGCCTTTGCGCCGTTTGGAGTGACAATCACTCAATTGCGCCGGAACTGTTTCCAAAACTCCTGCGTTCAAACCCAACTTTGCGAGTAGACAAAGCCGGTTCGAGGCCGCACATCTACTTGCGTCGCAGGTCCGTTCGGGCCGTTCAGCTTTTCAACTTCAAGAGGCATTCCATGGCATTCGAACTCCCCGATCTTCCTTACGCACATGACGCCCTCGCCGCGGCGGGCATGTCGGAAGAGACCCTGAAATTCCACCATGATCTGCACCACAAGGCTTATGTCGATAATGGCAACAAGCTGATCGCGGGTACCGAGTGGGAAGACAAATCGGTCGAAGAGATCATCAAGGGCACCTATCAGCCCGGCGCGGTCGCGCAGAACGGCATTTTCAACAATGCTTCCCAGCACTGGAACCACGTGCAATTCTGGGAGATGATGGGCCCCAATTCCGGCGCGATGCCGGGTGAGCTGGAAAAGGCGCTGGTCGAAAGCTTCGGCTCGGTTGACAAGTTCAAGGAAGAATTTGCCGCCGCGGGCGCCGGGCAGTTCGGCTCGGGCTGGTGCTGGCTGGTCAAGAAGGCCGATGGCTCGCTGGCGGTCACCAAGACCGAGAATGGCGTCAACCCGCTCTGCTTCGATCAGACCGCGCTGTTGGGCTGTGACGTGTGGGAGCATTCCTACTACATCGATTTTCGCAACAAGCGCCCGGCCTATCTGACCAACTTCCTCGACAAGCTGGTTAATTGGGAAAATGTTGCGGCGCGCCTGGCCGCCTAAACCCGTTCGGCGCGGGGCGGTTGTTGCTGCCCTGCGCCAACTGACGTCTCACCACAATGGTGAGCGGCGTGCGCGTTCTTGCTGCGGAGTGTTTCATGGATCGCGCGAGCCTGATCGGTGTCGCAGCCGCGCTCGGGGCCTTTGTCACCTGGGGCTTTCTGCCGGTCTATTTGCACCAGCTCGGGGCGGTGCCCCCGATGGAGATCCTCGTCCACCGCACCTTGTGGAGCCTCGCGGCGCTTGGTCTGTTTGCGGCTTTTACCGGACGCTGGCGCCCGACCCTGGCGGCGATTGCCGATCGGTCGCGGCTTGGCAATATCCTGATCTGTGCGCTGCTGGTCTCGATCAACTGGTTCGGGTTCATCGTCGCGGTTCAGTTCGATCACAAGGTCGAGGCGAGCCTGGGATACTACATTTTGCCGCTGATGGCCGTCGGCCTGGGGATGGCGGTGCTGGGCGAGAAGCTGCGCCCGCTTCAATTCCTGGCCGTCGCGCTGGCCTGTCTGGCGGTGGTCATCCTGAGCATCGGCCTTGGTGCCGCGCCGTGGATCGCGTTGTTCTTGGCTGCCAGCTTCACGCTGTACGGTCTCGCCAAGCGCTATAGCGCGCTCGGGCCGATCTCCTCGGTACTGGCCGAGGTGATTGTGCTGGCCCCGCTGGCGCTGATCTATCTGGTGATCATCCACAGCACCGGGACGTCAATGATCGCTGATCGCCCGGCGGGTTATTTCGGGCAGGATTGGGGGCTCAGCCTGCTGCTGATCGGATCGGGGGTGATCACGGCGGTGGCACTGGTCTGGTTTGCCGAGGCGAACAAGCGCCTGACCATGTCGACGATGGGTATTTTGCAATACATCAACCCGACATTGCAATTCTTCATGGCGGTGATGCTGTTTGCCGAGCCGTTTACCCGCTGGCACGCCATTGCCTTCGCGATGATCTGGGTGGCGGTGGCGCTTTATGTCCTGTCTCTGCTGCGCAAGAAAAAAGGCGCCCCGAGCGAGGCGCCTTCCTGATCTTCTCAGCTCGGGGAGCTTACTTGGTCTCGCCCGAGGTCTCGAGCAGATAGGCAAGGATGTTGTTGATATCCTTTTCTTTTCTCAGCCCGGCAAAGCTCATCTTGTTTTTCGGGATATAGTCTTTGGGCTTTTTCAGATAGGCGGCGATGGTTTCGGCGGTCCAGGTCACGCCGCTTTCCTTCATCGCGTCCGAGTATTTGAAATCCTCAACCGCGGCTGCCGGGCGGCCGATGATGCCGACCAGATGCGGGCCGACCTTGTTTTTCTCGGCATCAGCGACATGGCAGGCCTTGCATTTCTTGAAGACCTTCTCGCCCTTCTTGGCGTCCCCACCCAGCGCGGCGATGGCGGCGGCATTGTCTTCGGCGAAGGCAGCGCCCGGGGCAATGGCAGCAGCGGTCAGCAGGGCGGCGGTCAACACTTGTTTGATCATCTCGGAGTCCTCTCACGACGTGTCTGTGATCTACACGAGGGCTGTTATATGGCGTCAAGATGGGCAAAATCGCGGGGACAATTTGGCGCGCACCCTCGTCAATTGGTCGCACTCGGATCCGGGGAGGCGGGCCGATCGCCCGGCATCATCTGCTCCTCAAGGATAGCGAGCGCCGCCTCGACTGTTGGTGCGACAAACAGATGGTCGCGCGCCCCGGCATAGAGAAAGCCGTTCTGTGCCATCGTCTCGAGCACGCCAAGCAGCGGCTCCCAGAACCCGCCGATATTGAGCAGCACCACAGGCTTGGCATGAAGGCCAAGCTGGCGCCAGCACAGCGCTTCCACCACCTCATCGAGCGTGCCAACCCCCCCCGGCAGCACGGCGGCGGCGGCGGCATTCTCCAGCATCAGGAATTTGCGCTGTTGCAGGTTCTCGGTGATCACCAGTTCGGTCAGGTCGGAGTTGCCCAGCTCGCGCCGCCAAAGATGGCGGGGAATGATGCCCAGAGCCCGGCCACCCCCGGCAAGGCAGGCGCGCGCCGTCTCGCCCATCAGGCCGCGATCACCGGCCCCGTAGACAAGCCGCATCTGCCGCGCCGCCAGCCCGGCTCCCAAGGCGCGAGCGGCCGCGATGAAAGCCGGATTGGCGCCGTCTTGCGATCCGCAATAGACTGCAACCGAACGGTCGAGCTGCAAGGGGGGGCGATCGGATGGGGCTTTGGGGGGCGAAGAAACCGACATGGGATCCTGTCTCGTCATCAAGTTCTGGGGCGCCGGGCGCGAGTGTTTCCGGCCTGCTAGCACATAATGCGACGTGATGCGAAAGGCTCTGCCAGCGGCGCAGGCTCTTGCGGCTGACAAGTTTGTTGGACGCGGGCTTTGCGCCGCACTAACATGCTTCCTCGAAGTTTGGAGACCATCATGCGCCGTACCGAAGCCCTTTTATCGCTGCTCGGCCTTGCCCTGATCGTGGGCGGGGCCTTTGTCGGTCTGTGGTTTGCCGAGCAGGGCATGGAGGAGAGATTCGCTGATCGGGGCGGGTTGCGGGAAAAAGCGGTTGAACCTGCCCCCTCCGGCAGCGATGCGCAGGTGAGCGCTCAGACCGAGCCGCAAGAAACCGCTGCGGCACCAGCAGGGCAGTCGACAGGTGAATCGGCTCGGCAGGCGGTCAGTGGGGCGATCGAAGAGGCCCGGGAAAGTCAGGGCGCTGTGAGCGCCTTTGCCGAGCTTGCCGCGCAATCGCAACCGACCGAGCGGCCGGAATTCGATATGGTCCGCGCGCAAAAGGATGGATCCGCCGTGATCGCCGGGCGGGCGCAACCAGGGGTGGATGTCACAGTCTTACGCAATGGCAAACCGGTCGAGCAGGTGCGTACCGATGCGCGGGGCGAGTTCGTCTCGATCCTGCCCCCCGCGCCGAGCCCGGGCCTGCATAAACTCACCCTGCGCAGCCGCGATGCCGATGGCAATGAGCTGACCAGCCCGGCGCCGGTCCTGTTGACGGTGGCCGATCCGGCGACAGAGGCCCCGAACCCTTCCAGTGATGGGCTTGGTGCGCAATCGGTGCCGAGCGACAATGAGGAAGCGCGCGCCAGCCCGGTGCTCGATCTGCCAGCAAGCCCGCGCATGGCCATCGTCACCGCGCCCGTGCAAGCCAGCGCCGCGTCTTTGCTCCCCCCGCAGGGCGAAACTGGCGAGGAAGAAGTCTCGATCCAGGCTCTGACTTATGGCGCGGATGGCGATGTTCTCGTGGCCGGTCGCGGCATTCCGGGGCAGCGCGCGCGGGTCTATCTCGATCAGCGCCCCGCCGGGGAGACGGTGATCGGCGAGGACGGTGTCTGGGAACTGCGCATGGCGCAGGACATCGCCCCCTCACGCTACACGCTGGGCGTCGAGCAGGTGCTGGAAACCGGCACCGTGCATAGCCGGGCGAGCACGCCCTTTGAACGGATCGCGGTCGAGGACATTTCTCTGGACGAAGGCACCGTCATCATCCAACCCGGCAATACGCTCTGGCGCATTGCCGACGCGCTTTATGGTGACGGTTTTCAGTTCGAGACCATATATACGCTGAACCGCGATCAGATTACCGATCCCAATCTGATATTCCCCGGGCAGATCTTTCGGCTGCCGACCGTTCAAAACAGTGATGGATAGCTTGTGCGCCGACGAGGACTAGCCCAGACCCACCCGGAAGAAATCATGGCGCAAAGCGCCAGTTTCACCATCCTGAAGCGCGTTGCCCCTTATCTCTGGCCTGAAAACGATCCGGGCGTGCGATCGCGGGTGGTGATCGCCCTGGGTCTGCTGGTGATTGCCAAGATCGCGACCGTGGTCACACCCTTCTTCTTCAAGGCCGCGGTGGACAAGCTCGCTGGTGAGGCGGAGCCCGATGCCGGTATGCTGATCGCGCTCTCGGCGGTGGCGTTGGTCATCGGCTATGGGCTGATGCGCCTTGGCGGCGTCGTCTTCCAGCAATTGCGCGATGCGGTCTTTGCCAAGGTCGGGCAGCAGGCACTGCGCAAGCTGGCGCTGGAAACCTTCCAGCACATTCACGCACTCTCGCTGCGCTATCATCTGGAGCGCCAGACCGGCGCGCTGAGCCGGGTGATCGAGCGCGGCACCAAGGCGATCGAGTTCGTCTTGCGCTTCTTGCTGTTCTCGATCGTGCCGCTGATCCTGGAGCTGGTGCTGGTCGCCGGCATCTTCTTCTTTCAGTTCGACTGGACCTATCTGCTGGTGGTTGTGGTCACCATCATCCTCTATGTCGCCTTCACCTTCCGGGTCACCGAATGGCGGGTGGCGATCCGGCGCAAGATGAATGAGCGCGATATGGAGGCCAATCAGAAGGCCATCGATAGTCTGCTCAATTTCGAGACGGTGAAATACTTCGCCGCCGAGCGTATGGAGGCCGAGCGCTATGACGGTGCCATGCGCCATTACGAAAAGGCCGCAGTCGATACGCAACTGACCCTGGCGCTGCTCAATGGCGGACAGTCGCTGATCATTACCGCCGGGCTGGCGGTGCTGATGGTGATGTCGGCGCTTGGCGTGCAGCAGGGGCAATTGACGGTAGGTGACTTCGTGATGGTCAACGCCTTGATGATCCAGATCACCATGCCGCTCAATTTCCTCGGCACCGTCTATCGCGAGATCCGCCAAGCGCTGATTGACATGACCGACATGTTCTCGCTGCTCGATCAACCGGCAGAGATCCGCGACAAGCCGGGCGCACCGCCGCTGCTTGTGTCGGGCGGGGCGATCAGCTTTGAGGATGTGCGCTTCGCCTATGACCCGGATCGGCAGATCCTCAAGGGGCTGAGCTTCACGGTGCCGGCAGGGGGATCGGTGGCGCTGGTCGGGGCGAGCGGGGCTGGCAAGTCAACCATCGGGCGGCTGCTGTTTCGGTTTTATGATGTGACCGGCGGCGCGATCTCGATCGACGGGCAGGATCTGCGCGATGTCCAGCAGGTTTCCTTGCGTGAGGCGATCGGGGTGGTGCCGCAGGATACGGTGCTGTTCAACGACACGATCGGCTATAATATCGCCTATGGTCGCCCCGGCGCCAGCGAGGCCGAAGTGATCGAGGCAGCAAAGGCGGCGCAGATCTATGATTTCATTCAGAAACTGCCCAAGGGCTTTGACACTGTGGTCGGCGAGCGTGGGCTGAAGCTTTCGGGCGGCGAGAAGCAGCGGGTGGCGATCGCGCGCACGATCCTGAAGAACCCGCCGATCCTGATCCTGGATGAGGCGACCTCGGCGCTCGATAGCCGTACCGAGCAGGGGATCCAGGCCGCGTTGCACGAGCTGGCGCGCAGCCGCACGGTGGTCACCGTCGCGCACCGGCTCTCGACCATCGCCGATGCCGGGCTCATTCTGGTGATGGAAGCGGGCGAGATCGTCGAGCGCGGCACACATGCCGAATTGCTGGCGATGGGCGGCACCTATGCCCAGATGTGGCGTCGACAATCGGCCGAAGAAGTGACTGAGCCCGCGTAACAGCGGGCTCTTTTGTGCGACCGGTTTAGGTGCGCACGAGGATATTGCGGAACTGCCAGGGGTCGTCGCGGTCGAGGTCTTCGGGGAACAGCGCCATGCGCTGCTCGAGCGGGGTCCAGTCGGTGTAATAGCCCTTCACCGGACCCAGATAGGGGCGCTGGATCTCGAGGCAGCGGCGGTAATCCATCTCATCGGCCTCGACGATCCCGGCTTTCGGGTTCTCCAGCGCCCAGACCATCCCGGCCAACACCGCCGAGGTGACTTGCAGGCCGGTGGCGTTCTGATAGGGCGCGAGCTCTCGCGTCTCCTCGATCGAGAGCTGTGAGCCGTACCAATAGGCGTTCTTGGCGTGGCCATAGAGCAGAACGCCGAGCTCATCCACGCCATCGACGATCTCGTCCTCATCCATCACATGCTGTACCGGCTGCGGCGTGCCGCCATTGCCGAACATCTCATGCACCGAGAGCACGGCATTGTTGGCCGGGTGATAGGCATAATGGCAAGTCGGGCGATAGACCGCCGCACCGGCATCATCGCGCGCCGTCAGGTAATCGGCGATCGAGATCGACTCGTTATGGGTGACCAGAAAGCCGAATTGCGCGCCCGGGGTCGGGCACCAGCTACGCACACGGGTGGTGGCACCGGGCTGCTCGAGATAGATCGCCGCCTGGCAGCCGCTCTCATGGTGGCGGGCATTGGCCGGCATCCAGCGCTCATGCGTGCCCCAGCCGAGCTCTGCGGGCTGCTTGCCTTCGGAGATGAAGCCCTCCACCGACCAGGTATTGTGGAACTCATTCAACGGCTTGGGCTGGGCGGAGCGCTGGGTGTCGCGCTCGGCGATATGGATGCCCTTGACCCCGAGCCGCTGCGCGAGCGCCGCCCAGCCTTCGCGATCCTCCGGGCCGGGCTCGGTCAGATCGAGCCCGGTATCGCGGGCGATATCGACCAGCGCCTGCTTGACGAACCAGGACACCATCCCCGGATTGGCCCCGCAGCAGGAGACCGCGGTCGTGCCGCCCGGCTGCGCCGCCTTCTCGATGCGCACGGGCTCGCGCAGGGCGTAGTTGGTGCGCGCGGCCGATCCGGCGCTCTCGTCAAAATAGAAGCCGAGCCAGGGCTCGACCACGGTATCGATATAGAGCACATCCAGGCTTCGGCAGAGCTTCATCAGATCGAGCGAGCCGGTATCAACCGAGAGATTGACGCAAAAGCCCTGCCCATCGCCGGTCGTGAGCAGCGGGGTGAGCAGCTCGCGGTAATTGTCGATGGTGACTGCCGCGTGGATGAACCGATATCCCGCCCCCTCGACATGAGCGCGCACGCGCTCATCGGGGTCGATCACCACCAGCCGCGCCGGATCAAAGCGCAGATGCCGCTCGATCAGGGGCAGGGTGCCGCGCCCGATAGAGCCAAAGCCGATCATCACGATCGGTCCGTTGACGGTGGCATGGATGGGATATTGGGTCATGTTTCTCTTGCCCCCTGCTCACTGGCGCGGGGTCCCTGGGGTTGTTCCTGCGAGGAAGATGAAAAAACGGCGCCGCCCGGAATGCGGGCGGCGATGGGAGGGGAAACGGGATCGGGCGCTGCCTCCCGATCCGATCCGGTCAGATGATATAGGTTTGCAGCGGCGGGAAGCCGTTGAAGGCGACGGCCGAATAGGTCGTCGTGTAAGCGCCAGTGCCCTCGATCAGCACCTCATCGCCGACCGTCAGGCTGATCGGCAGCGGGTAGGGGGTCTTCTCATAGAGCACATCGGCGCTGTCGCAGGTCGGGCCGGCGAGCACGCAAGGCTCCATCGCGTCGCTATCGCGGGCGGTGCGGATCGGGTAGCGGATCGCCTCTTCCATGGTTTCGGCCAGGCCGCTGAACTTGCCGATATCGAGATAGACCCAGCGGGTCGCATCGGTATCGGATTTGCGCGAGACCAGCACCACTTCAGCCTTGATCGTGCCCGCCGCGCCGACCATGCCGCGGCCCGGCTCGATGATGGTTTCGGGCAGGCGGTTGCCGAAATGGCGGCGCAGCGCGTCATAGATCGCACCGGCATAGGCCTCGGCCGCCGGGACGTTCTTCAGATAGCGCGCCGGAAAGCCGCCGCCGAGGTTCACGAGCCCAAGCTCGACGCCGCGTTTGCTCATCTCGCGGAAGATGCGCGAGGCTTCTTGCAGGGCGCCATCCCAGGCTTGCGGGTTGGTCTGTTGCGAGCCCACATGGAACGAGATCCCCCACGGGGTGAGGCCGAGATCGCGGGCGCGCTCCAGCACGGTGATCGCCATGTCGCCTTCGCAGCCGAACTTGCGCGAGAGCGGCCATTCGGCGCCAGCGCCGTCGCACAGGATGCGGCAGAAGACTTTGGCGCCCGGTGCGGCGCGGGCGACTTTTTCGACTTCGTTCACGTCATCGACGGCGAACAGGCGCACACCGAGCGCGAAGGCGCGGGCGACATCGCGCTCTTTCTTGATGGTATTGCCATAGGAAACGCGGGTCGGGGTCGCGCCTGCGTTCAGCGCCATTTCGATCTCCTGCACCGAGGCGCAGTCAAAGCTCGAGCCCATATCGGCGAGCAGTTTGAGCACCTGAGGTGCCGGGTTGGCCTTCACGGCATAGAAGATCGCGGTATCCGGCATCGCGCGGCGATAGGCGGAGAAGTTGTCGCGGACAACATCAAGGTCCACAACGAGGCACGGCCCTTCGGGTCGTCGGGTTTCGAGGAATTCACGAATGCGAGCAGTGGTCATGGCGGCAGCTCCCGTCCAACAAGCAAAGATCAGACGTCGCCTCGCTTTCCCGCGTTGCCATCTATGGACGTATGGCGAAAACGCGAATGAGCAAGACAACAGCCCCGGCAAACGCGCGGGGGGATGACAAATGCCTTGGATTGGGCGGGAAGAACCGACCGCACGTCCGGCAAGGATGGTGTGCCTCTTCAGACCGGCGCATATGGACTGCACCGAGAAGCCAAAGGGCCCTCACCGTCGTTGCTTCAAGGTGCCCGATGGGACATACAACCTTCCCATCACGGTGCAGCTCTCATTCGGCTGCCCCGATTGTACCGTCGACCCGTTCTGCCTCCTGCCAAGCGGCGTTGCGATCAGATCGCTGTTGCCGAGGCTCGACCGACTTCGATGTTTCGAGCCGGTCCGACATTGGGATCGTGGGCACCCACAGGCACGTGCGACCTTGGGCACGGGGTACATGATGGATTTGCCCGGCGAATGCAAGAGGGGAATTTGCACGATTTTCACGTTGATGCTTGACGCGTGTTAATCGCGCGGGCCACGCATTTGGCTCCGGGGGTCTGATGGGCTGAAAAATTGCCCGCGCCTGTGAAGCGGTTCACAGCGGCGCGGGGCGATTCGCGCGCAGGGTGAATGCATGATCTTCACCTTGAGCCTATCGGAGCCAGACCAATGCTCGCTTTCAGTTTCGCCCCAAACCTACTCCCAAGCCTTCTTCCCAGCGTCGCCCTCGTCTTCGGGTTGATCGGTTTCACCCTCGCTGTCGGCACCTGTGTGCTGCGCCAACTGGGCTGTTGGCGCGGTGGGCGCATTCTGGATCCGCTGATGAGCATCACCATCGCCGCCTGCATGTTGACCAGCCAGTTCGGCGATCAGACCTTGCCGTCGATGATGACGAATTGCTCCTGGATCGTGATCGGAATGTGCGGGCTTGGCCGGGTGGCCTTTGGGTCGGCGGCGATGAGCGCCGATGCGTGAGGCTGGGATTTGAGTGAGACAGGGCGAACTGGGCAGCATCCGGGGAAAGAGGCTCCCATTCGGCTGGATGTCGCTTCAACCTGCGAAAATGCAGCAGAACATTCATTTGGTTCCCGGTTTCTGACGGTTGACGCCAGCATTCCTTGCAGGTCACGGTAGGGCATATGACAGGGTGCCGTCAGATGCGCCCGGCGGGAGGATACCCGAACAACTCGGGACCCTGGAGAGGATGAGGAGCCGATGTTCCATCACAGCATGAGTTTTGGCCTGGGCGAAGAGATCGAGGCGGTGCGCGAGACCACCCATCGCTGGGCGCAAGAGCGCCTCGCCCCGCGTGCGGCCGAGATTGATCGCAGCAATGAATGCCCGCTCGATCTGTGGCCCGAGCTTGGCGAACTCGGCCTGCTCGGCATCACCGCCGACCCGGATTATGGTGGCTCGGGCATGGGCTATCTGGCCCACTGCATCGCGGTCGAGGAGATCAGCCGCGCCAGCGCCTCGGTGGGGCTGAGCTATGGCGCCCATTCCAATCTCTGCGTCAATCAGATCAACCGCAACGGCACGCCCGCGCAAAAGGAGAAATACCTGCCCGCTCTGTGCTCGGGCGCGCATTTCGGGGCGCTGGCGATGTCGGAGCCCGGGGCGGGTTCCGATGTGGTCTCGATGCAGCTCAAGGCCGACAAGCGCAATGACCGCTTCGTGCTCAATGGCAACAAGATGTGGATCACCAACGGGCCGGACGCGCAAACCCTGGTGGTCTACGCCAAGACCGACCCCAGCGCGGGCTCGCGCGGGATCACCGCCTTTCTGATCGAGAAGGACATGGCCGGCTTTTCCACCGCGCAAAAGCTGGACAAGCTCGGCATGCGCGGCTCGAACACCTGCGAGCTGGTATTCGAGGATGTGGAGGTGCCGTTCGAGAATATCCTGGGTGAAGAGGGGCGCGGGGTGCGGGTGCTGATGAGCGGGCTCGATTACGAGCGCGTGGTGCTGGCCGCGATCGGCATCGGCATCATGCATGCCTGTCTCGATGTGGTGATGCCCTACATGCATGAGCGCAAGCAGTTCGGTCAGTCGATCGGCACCTTCCAGCTCATGCAGGCCAAGGTTGCGGACATGTACACGGCGATGAACTCGGCGCGGGCCTATGTCTACGCGGTGGCGGCGGCCTGTGATCGTGGGCAGGTGACCCGGCAGGACGCGGCGGCTTGCTGCCTCTATGCCTCCGAGCAGGCGACCCAGCAGGCGCTCCAGGCGATCCAGGCGCTGGGCGGCAATGGCTATATCAACGACTATCCGACCGGGCGGCTCTTGCGCGATGCCAAGCTGATGGAGATCGGCGCAGGCACCCAGGAGATCCGGCGGATGCTGATCGGGCGCGAACTGTTCGAGGCGACGGCGTGATCACCGCCGCCCCTGCGGGCTCAGGAGCCGGGCCGCTTGCCGGAGGCGACCGGCGTTTGCGCCGGATTGCTCGCCGCGATCGCCTCGCTCAGCGTGTCCACGATCCATTGGTTGATCGAGCGATCAGAGGCCTGCGCCCGCTCGGCAATCGCCTTGTGCAAGGCTGGCGGCGTGCGCAGGGCGAGCTTGCCCGAATAGGGTTTTTGGGGTTCGTCCCCCTCTTCGGCACAGAACGCGAGATAGTCATCGACGCTATCGTGAAAGGCTTGCACCAACGCCGTGGCGCTTTCGGCCTGAAAGGTCACGACATCGCTGATCCCCATCAGGCGCCCGTGGAACAGCAGGTCATCTTCGTCGAATTCGACACTGCCGGTATATCCCTTATAGGGTCTCATGGCTGTATTCCTCTCGCGATCAGAAAGGCGCGCACCGCGCGCACGGCGTTGCGGTCCATCACTGGTTTGGGGTGCGGGCGGTGGATCACCAATTTCGCATCCCCGAGTTTGAACCGCACGCGGGATCCGCTTCCCTCGGAGCGCTCGGCCCCCAATGCCGACAGCAGACTGGCAAGCTCACTCCATTCAAGATCAGCGGGCGTTGGCTCCCCGAAGATCGCTTCGAGGGTCTTGCGTTGGCGGTTGTTCATCGGCGATCCATGGCAGAGGCGGCAGGTTTCGGGACTTTGCCCGGATTTCTGCCGATTGCCAATGCAGCGTTTGCCAATGCGCGATGCCTTCGCGCGCGCCGCCACCGCGCGCCGGGCTGGATCTTCCCGAAAAGTAGTATCACAATCCGATATCGTCAAGAGGTGCGCATGACCCGCCTGCATTCCCAGATCTCGCCGCGCGCCGAGAGCTTTGCGGCCAATCGCGCCCATCAGCTCAAGGAACTGGCCGTAGCCGAAGAAGCGGCGGCGCTGGCGCTCGATGGCGGCGGCTCGAGCGCGCGTGAGCGGCATGTGGCGCGCGGCAAGCTGCTGCCCAGAGAGCGCGTGGCGCGGCTGCTCGATCCCGGAACGCCCTTCCTGGAGATTGGCCTCACGGCGGCGCATGGGCTCTATGACGGCGCGGCGCCAGCGGCGGGGGTGATCGCCGGGGTCGGCCGGGTCTCGGGCCGCGAAGTGATGGTGGTCTGCAACGATGCGACCGTGAAGGGCGGCACCTATTACCCGCTCTCGGTGAAAAAGCATCTGCGCGCGCAGGAGATCGCGCAGGAGAACCGGCTGCCTTGCGTCTATCTGGTCGATAGCGGCGGGGCGAACCTGCCCAATCAGGCCGAGGTTTTCCCCGATCGCGACCATTTCGGGCGCATCTTCTTCAATCAGGCCAACATGTCCGCCCAAGGCATCGCCCAGATCGCGGTGGTCATGGGATCGTGCACCGCGGGCGGCGCTTATGTGCCGGCGATGTCGGACGAGACCATCATCGTGCGCGATCAGGCGACGATCTTTCTGGGCGGCCCGCCGCTGGTGAAGGCTGCGACCGGCGAGGTGGTCTCGGCCGAGGATCTGGGCGGGGGCGATGTTCATACCCGCCTGTCGGGCGTTGCCGATCATCTGGCAGAGAACGACACCCACGCCCTCGCGCTCGCGCGTCAAGTGGTGGCCGGGCTCAACACCACCAAGCGCTCGGCGCTCGATTGGGCCGAGCCCGAGCCGCCCGCTCATGATCCCGAAGAGATCCTCGGCATCATCCCCGCCGATCCCAAGACCCCGTTCGATGTGCGCGAGGTGATCGCGCGCGTGGTCGATGGCTCGCGGTTTTCCGAGTTCAAGGCGCGCTTTGGCACCACGCTGGTCTGCGGCTTTGCCCATGTGCACGGGATCCCGGTCGGGATCCTGGCCAATAACGGCATCCTGTTCTCCGAAAGCGCGCTCAAGGGCGCGCATTTCATCGAGCTCTGCGCCCAGCGCAAGATCCCGCTGGTATTCTTGCAGAACATCACCGGCTTCATGATCGGGCGGCGCTACGAGAATGAGGGCATCGCCAAGCATGGCGCCAAGCTGGTGACGGCGGTGGCGACGGCGATGGTGCCGAAGATCACGCTGCTGATCGGCGGCAGCTTTGGCGCGGGCAATTACGGCATGTGCGGGCGCGCCTACTCGCCGCGCTTCCTGTGGACCTGGCCCAATAGCCGGATCTCGGTGATGGGCGGGGCGCAGGCGGCCGGGGTGCTGGCCAGCGTGCGCCGCGAGGGGATCGAGCGCAAGGGCGGCGCCTGGGCACCGGAAGAGGAGGCGGCCTTCAAGCGCCCGATCATCGAGCAGTTCGAGACCGAAGGCCATCCGCTCTACGCCTCGGCGCGGCTCTGGGATGACGGGATTATCGACCCGAGACGCTCGCGCGACATACTCGCTTTATCCCTGTCGGCTACATTGAACGGACCTGTCCCGGACACGCGGTTCGGGCTGTTCCGGATGTAGCCGACAGAAAAGCGAGAGACGATGAGTGAGATAACGACCTGGATGCTCAGCCAACGCAGCGAGGTGCTGCACTGGCTGGGCTGTGCGTGGAACTGGGATGCGGGGATCGCAGAGCTGCATACGCTTTGCACACTGCCGCAACTGGATGCCGGGACGGCGCGTTCGCTGTTCTGGCTTGCGGTTTCGACGGGCGATGCGGGCAGCTTCACGCCCGAGGCCCGGGAGGAGCATGCGCAGGGCTATAATGGCGAGCTCGAATTGGCCGAGTTGATCGCGCGGCGCGCGTATCGGCTCGGCTTTGCCAGCAACGATCTGTGCATGGGCATGCAGGGCAACCCGCGTCAGGACATGTTCAGGGAAGCGCAGGTTGCGGAGCTCGCCGAGGATCTGAAGGCCGAGCGCGCCGCCGGGTATATCGACTGGGAGTTGTCGCCATCGCTGATCTCCGGCGGCACTCGGGTGCTCGAGCGATCGGATTTCACCACGCGGGAACTGGAGCAGCTCGAGCATTGGCTCGATGAAAGCGGCGCGGGGATGCCGCTCTAGCGCTCCGCGCAGGCTCGGCAGGCAGAATTTTAGGAAGGGACACGCCATGTTCAACAAGATCCTGATCGCCAATCGCGGTGAGATTGCCTGCCGGGTGATGCGCACCGCCCATCGGCTCGGCGTGTCCTGCGTCGCGGTTTATTCGGAAGCGGATGCGCAGGCCCTGCATGTCGCGATGGCGGATGAGGCGGTGTGCATCGGTCCCGCCCCGGTCGCGCAAAGCTATCTGCAAGGCGGCGCGATCATCGACGCGGCGCTGCGCACGGGGGCGCAGGCGATCCATCCGGGCTATGGCTTCTTGTCGGAGAACCCCGGCTTCATCGACGCGGTGACGGCCGCGGGGCTGCGCTTCATCGGCCCGTCGGCGGCGGCGGTGCGGGCGATGGGGCTCAAGGATGCGGCCAAGGCGCTGATGGAGAAGGCCGGGGTGCCGGTGGTGCCGGGCTATCATGGCGCGCGGCAAGAGCCGGAGTTTCTGGCGCAGGAGGCGGCGCGGATCGGCTATCCGGTGCTGCTCAAGGCCCGCGCGGGCGGCGGCGGCAAGGGCATGCGCAAGATCGAGCGACCCGAGGATTTCGCCGATGCGCTCGCCGGTGCTCAGCGTGAGGGGCTGGCGAGCTTTGGCGATGGGCAGGTGCTGCTCGAGAAATGGGTGAGCACCCCGCGCCATATCGAGGTGCAGGTGTTTGGCGACGATCATGGCTCGGTCGTCCATCTCTTCGAGCGCGATTGCTCCTTGCAGCGCCGCCATCAGAAGGTGATCGAGGAAGCGCCGGCTCCGGGCATGACCGAGGAAATGCGCGCGGCGATGGGCGAGGCGGCGGTGCGCGCGGCGCAGGCGGTCGGCTATTCGGGTGCTGGCACGGTGGAGTTCATCGTCGATGCCTCCGAGGGGCTGCGCGCCGATCGGTTCTACTTCATGGAGATGAACACCCGGCTTCAGGTCGAGCATCCGGTGACCGAGGCGATTACCGGGCTTGATCTGGTCGAATGGCAATTGCGCGTTGCCAGCGGCGAGGCCCTGCCGATGGCGCAGGAGGATCTGTCGATCAACGGCTGGGCCTTCGAGGCGCGGCTCTATGCCGAGGATGCTGCCAAGGGCTTTCTGCCCGCCACCGGGCCGCTCCATGCCCTGAGCTTTCCCGAGCGCGGCGCCCGGATTGATAGCGGTGTGCGCCAAGGTGATGTGATCTCGCCGCATTATGATCCGATGATTGCGAAGATCATCACCCATGGCCCGACCCGCGGCGCCGCGCTCGGAGCGTTGCGCCGGGCGCTTGCTGAGACCGAAGTGGCGGGCACGATTACCAATCGCGATTTTCTCGGGTCACTCGCCGCGCATGAGGGCTTTGCGGCCGGGGCGGTCGATACCGGGTTGATCGAGCGCGATCTGGCGCAGCTGGTCCCCGAACCCGCGACACCGATGGGGCTGGCCGGACTTGCGGCGCTCTACGCGCTGGGGCTGCTGGAGCGCTACGCGGAGCGCCCGGCGGCGCGCGATCCCTTCGCTGCGCTCGGGGCGCTGCGGCTGTGGGGGGCGGGGGAGAGCTTTGCCGATCTGATCGTGGACGAGCAGCCGCTCACCCTGCGCCTGACCCCGGTCGGGGAGGGCGCGTGGCGCGTCAGCGATGGCGACACAAAGGCGGATATCCGACTGCTCGGCCGCGACGGCCCGCGCTGGCGGGCGCTGATCGACGGGCAAGTGCAAACCGCCTTCCTCTCTCGCCTGCGCGAGATCGTCAGTCTGAGCACCGCGCAGCAGAGCATCCGCATCGCGCTTCAGGATCCGTTCCTGCGCCCTGAAGAGGTGAGCGGCGGCGGGGACCGGGTGCTCTCACCGATGCCGGGGTTGGTCAAGCTGGTTTCGGTCGAGCCCGGGCAGACGGTGAGCCGCGGCCAGCCGCTGATCGTGCTCGAGGCTATGAAGATGGAGCATACCTTGAGCGCCCCGCGTGACGGGGCGGTGGGCGAATTGCTGGTGGCCGTGGGCGATCAGGTCGAGGAGGGCGTGCTATTGCTCGCGCTTGCGCAGGGCGAGTAGCGCCTCGGCGATCACGAAATCCTCGATCGTGTCGATATCGACCGAGTGATAGGGGCTCATGACATGGGCCCTGGTGCCCGGCATGACAAAGCCCTCATGAGCGCGCAGCGCTTCGGTGCGGGCCACATAGCAGGCGCCGTTGATAATCACCGGATCGCCGGATGTGCGGTGGCGGTTGAAGACATCGGCCTGGGTGAACAGGCCCTGCGCGTCGAGGGCGCCGTAGTAATGTGGCCCCTTGTCCACCGGCGAGACCGCAATCGCGCTCGGCGCGCCCTCATCGAGCACCATTGACAGACAGGCTTCGACATCCGTCAGCCGGCGCAGCGGCGAGGTCGGTTGCAGCAGCACCACGATGTCAATGGGGGTGTCGAGCATATCAAGCGCATGGAAGATCGCGTCGATCGGGCGCGCATCGTCCCCCGACAGCTCGGGCGGGCGGGTGAAGGGCACCTCGGCCCCCGCCGCGCGCGAAGCGTCGATGATCTGCGCATCGTCGGAGCTCACCAGAACCCGGCCGATCCGTGGACAGGCCCTTGCGACATCAATTGTCCAGGCGATCAGCGGCTTGCCCGCCAGAGAACGCACATTCTTTCCCGGTAGCCGCTTGGATCCGCCGCGCGCGAGGATGATGCCTAGAATGCGAGAGGGATCGGTCATGGTTACCACCAAAGGAGCACTGGAACCCTAAAAGCAAGTTTCGATCGGCAATGCAAATGCATTGCCAGTTTGTGTCGCGCTCAACGGTCTGGTTATCCCGATCTTTACCCTGTTGAGCGAGGATGATCGTAAATCACAACTCTCAGCTCCTGGTGTGCGCCCGCAAGTGCCGCCCGAGCCGGGGCATGCCGATCAGCCGGAGGCCATTTTGTCAGTCATCTTCCAGGAAAGCTTCGAGACCGATGGCCAGGGTGTGCGCTACACCGCCAGCGCCGAGTTCCAGACCAGTGGCCATGATCATTTCGGTCGCACCGATGGCAGCAATATCTTCAATCAGCTCGGCCTCTACGGCAATGTCGATGGCGACTACCTGTGGGCGGGCGAGGATATCCGGCCCACCTCCTCGGCCGGTGAAGCGATCCAGACCATTGATTTTGGCACTTATGATACGCTGGGCCTGAATGAACTGACCTTTTCGGGCCTGTTCGCGGTGGGCAATTACCAGACCGGCAGCGCCGCCTGGGATCGCGATGACTATATGGCGGTGCTCTACAGCCTCGATGGCGGGGTGACCTTCGAGGTCGGCATGCTGTTTCGCTCCGAGGTCAATCGCGACGGTACCAATGAGTCGCTGGGCCTTGTTGAGGATCTGGTCTTGCAACCGGGTGTGACCAGCCAGATGCTCGCCGATGAGCTGCGCGATGCCGATGGGGATGGCGATATCGATCTGTGGAGCCTGACCCACTCAAGCAGCACCGCCGAGAGCCGGCTGAGCAAGACCCTCACCGAATACAGCTTTCAGATCCCGCAATCGGAGAGCGTGCAGATCATGCTCGCCTTCCACTCCGATTTCTCGAGCGAGGAGTTCGGCGTTGATAACATCACCTTCACCGGTGAGATCGCGACGCCGACCAATGACGATGATGTCATCCTGGGCTCGAATTACGACGACAAGGTCAATCTGCTCTCTGGCAATGATATCGCCTATGGGCGCGGCGGCGATGATTGGCTGATCGGCGCGCGCGGCGAGGATCAGCTCTACGGTGATGAGGGCAATGATGTGCTCACCGGCCTGTCGGAGAACGACATCCTCTATGGCGGCACCGGCAATGATCGCATGTATGGGGGCATCGATGATGACCAGCTTTATGGCGAGGATGGCAATGACACCCTGAGCGGTGAGGCCGGGATCGACCATCTCGATGGCGGCGAAGGGCATGACCGTCTGCTTGGCGGCGCTGGCGATGACATGCTGATCGGCGGCGCTGGCAATGACCGGATGTGGGGCGAGCGCGGCATCGACATGTATGATGGCGGTGAAGGCTCGGACATCTATTATCTCGAGGATGGCGAGAACCATACCAACATCACCGATAGCGGTGGCACCGAGCGGGTGTTCATCGAGGACGGGATCGGCGTCGATTTCGATATGGCCGAGGATCAGCTCGAGAGCTTCTACGGCTCGGATGCGGGCGCCGACACCGTCACTGCCTATGGGCTCGACGTCTCCGCCTATATCGATGGGCGCGGCGGCAATGACAGCCTGACCGGCTCGTCGCATGATGATGAGATCCAGGGCGGGGCCGGGAATGACACGCTGATCGGCGGGCTCGGCAATGACGTGCTCGATGGCGGCGAGGGCAATGACATCGTCTGGCTCGCGGGCGCGGCGGATGATTATCAGGTTGTCTTTGCCGATAATGGCGACATGACCATCACCAATCTTCTCACTGGCGAGATCGATATCGTGCGCAATGTCGAGGGGCTGGAATTTGATGCCGGCGCTATCTTGTACGGCACCGAAGAGGCGGATCTGGCCTATGGGTCGGACAATGCCGATATCGGCAATTTCCTTGGCGGCAATGACCGGGTGCTGGCGGGCGAGGGCGATGACGAGATCTTCGGCGGTGCTGGTGCCGATACGCTGCTCGGCCAGGGCGGCGATGATCGGCTCGAGGGCGGCGAGGATGCCGACCGGCTGTTTGGCGGCGACGGGTCGGACATGCTGATCGGTGGCTCGGGCAATGACCGGATGTGGGGCGAAGGCGGGGTCGACTATTTCGATGGCGGCGATGGCGCGGACACCTACTATCTCAACAATGGCGAGAACCATGCCAACATCACCGAGGGCGATGGCCGCGACAAGGTCTATATCGAGGACCAGATCGGCGTGACCTTCAACATGGGTGAAGATCAGATCGAGAGCTTTTATGGCTCGGATGGCGGCGATGACACCGCCTCGGCCGATGGGCTGATGCGGGCCGGTATCCTCGATGGTCGCGGCGGCAATGACACGCTGACCGCCTCGAGTTTCGGCAGCAGCCTGATCGGGGGCACCGGTGATGATCTGTTGATCGGTGGCACCGGGGTTGACAGTTTCGATGGCGGCGAGGGCGCGGATATCGCGGTATTCACCGGCGAGCGCGCGGCGTTCAGCATCTCGGATCTGGGCTCGGGCCGGTTCGAGGTCGAGGATCTGCGGACCAATACCGTGGACACCGTCTTTGCGGTGGAGACCTTGCGCTTTGACGATGCCGATGTGCTGATCTGATCACGCGAGGCGGCGGACACCCGATCCGCCGCAGTCACGCAATCTCTGGCCGCCCCGCCCCGTACGAGCGGGGGGGCGGCCATCGACCCGCGAAAGCCCCGCGTGCACTCTCTTGCCATAGCCCTCACGCCCGGTTATGAAAGCGTCTCTCACGCGCCGGTCGCAACAGCGGCGTGGCGGGGGTGAGCAAGGCCGAAGGTGCTGAAAACCACCACCTTCCGCGCGGGCGTAGTTCAGTGGTAGAACGTCAGCTTCCCAAGCTGAATGTCGTCGGTTCGATCCCGATCGCCCGCTCCAATCCTCTCAGGCAGATGCGAAGGCTTATCGGGGGGAAGGCTCATCGGGGTGAAGTCGCACTGGGGTGACGGCTGACCGGTTTGGATGCGCTGGGGAGATTGCATCCTGCTTGGGGCTTCCTCCTTGCACCCCCTTCCCCTCGAACTGACGTTTGGTTACCTTGTCCCGGCGAGGCGGTGGGGTTGATCCTGCCGCGCTTACGGACAAAGCCAAGGAGGGGAGCGCCATGGCTCAGATGAGCACCTTGAATGATCTGCTGGCCTCGATACTCGAGCGCGGGGCGCGGCTCGTGGAATGGTCCAGCCCCAAGACCGAGCAAAATCGCAGCATCAAGGATCTGTGCATGATGCTCATGAGCTCGAAGGGCGAGGCGTCGGGCGTGGCGCTCGCGGCCCAGATCCTTCATCGCTATGATGCCTTCGATGCGCGCGAGCGGCTGAGTTTCTTTCAGCTTCTGGCCAATGACTACGATATCGATGCCGATCGGTTGTCGATGGCGGCTGCCGCCTATACGGCCGACCGCAGTGGCGGCGCGCTCAAGGCGCTGGCGCGGGCTGCGACGCCGCGGCGTCAGGAATTGCTCCGCAGGCTCAATTTCGCGCCGGGCGGCACCCATGCGCTCGTGCAGATGCGCACCCATCTGCTGCGGCTGTTGCGCGAGCACCCCGAGCTTGAGCCGATCGACACCGACTTTCATCATCTGCTCTCCAGCTGGTTCAATCGCGGCTTTCTGGTCTTGCAACCGATCGACTGGAACAGCTCGGCGCTGATCCTGGAAAAGATCATCGCCTATGAGGCCGTGCATGAGATTGACAGTTGGGAGGAGTTGCGCCGCCGCCTTCAGCCCGCTGACCGGCGCTGCTTTGCCTTCTTTCACCCGGCAATGCCCGATGAGCCGCTGATCTTCGTTGAAGTGGCGCTGACCACGGGGATCGCGGGCAACATTCAGGAGGTTCTGGCCGGAACGCGCGATGTGATCTCGCCGGGAGAGGCGACGACGGCGGTGTTTTACTCGATCTCCAACTGTCAGGAGGGGCTGCGCGGCATTTCCTTCGGGGCGTTCCTGATCAAGCAGGTAGCGCAGGATCTGGCGAGGGCTCTGACCCGGCTGGAGACCTTTGTCACCCTGTCCCCGGTGCCGGGCCTGACCAAATGGATCCGTGATGAGGCGCGCCGCGAGCCCGATGGGCTGGCCGCCGAGGTCGCCGGGGCGATCGCCGATCTTGCCTGGGCGCGTGATCCGGCGCGGGTGGAAATCCTCAAGCCGAAATTGATGACCCTGGCCGCGCGCTACTTCCTCGATGTCAAACGCGATGACGGCCAGCCGATTGATCCGGTGGCGCGGTTTCACCTGGGCAACGGCGCCTCATTGGCCCGGATCAACTGGATGGCGGATGGCTCGGCCAAGGGTCTGGCCCAGTCTGCCGGGATCATGGTCAACTATCTCTATGAGCTCAATGCGGTGGAAGCCTATCATGAGGCCTATGCCGAGGAGCGCAAGATCCAGAGCTCGAAGGCAGTGCGGGCGTTGCTGCCAAAGGCCTGATCGCGCAAGAGCAGCGTATGCATGAGCTGCGCGCGCAAGAGCGGCGCGCGCAAGCCGTGAGCGGGCGATCAGGCCGGCACGCTCAACCCGCTCGCCAGTTGTTCGAGGGTCTCAAAGATCACCGCGCGCGGCGACAGGCGCAGCCCGCGTTCTGCGCGTGCCCTGGCCACCATCTGCGCAACTTGCAAGGAGGTGCCGCCCAGCTCGAAGAAATTGTCGTGACGAGAGATCTCGGTCACGCCCAGCGCTTCGGACCACAGCGCGGCGAGCAGCAACTCCGCCTCGCCCTTGGGCGGCTCGACGCTGCGCGCCTGCCGGACCATGCCGGAAGGATCAGGCAACGCCTTGCGGTCGATCTTGCGATTGGCGGTCTTGGGCATCGCCTCCAGCGTTTCGAACAGTTGCGGGATCATGTAGTCGGGCAAAAAGGCGCGCAAGCTGCGGCGCAGGTTTGAGGCATTGGCGATCTGCGCGCCGGGTTGAGGCACCAGATAGGCGATCAAGCGATCCTCCCCGCTGGCATCATTGCGCAGCACCGCCGCTGCTTCCGCCACCCCGTCCAGAGTGCCCAGGGCTGCTTCGATCTCGCCCAGCTCGATCCGATAGCCGCGCAGCTTGATCTGGCTGTCCTTGCGCCCGAGCACTTCGAGCCGCCCATCCATCCGCCAGCGCCCCAGATCGCCGGTGAGATAGACCCGCGCGCCGGTGCCCGGCTGACTGGGATCGGGGATGAACCGCTCGGCGGTCAGTTCGGAGCGGCCCAGATAGCCGATCGCCAGGCCCTCCCCACCGATCGCCAGCTCCCCGACCAGACCGGGCGGCTGGATCTGCCCGAGGGGATCGAGCGCATAAAGGCTGGTATTGGCGATGGGGCGGCCAATGCTCAGATCCTGCGCGTTGCGCACCTGCTCGCAGGACGACCAGACGGTGGTTTCGGTCGGACCATACATGTTCCAGACCGCATCGACCTTATCGAGCAATGCCTCGGCCAGCGCCGGGGGCAGGGCTTCGCCACCACACAGCGCCTTGAGCCCCGCTCGGCCCTCCCAATCGCAATCGAGCAGCAGGCGCCAGCCCGAGGGGGTCATTTGCAAAAAGGTGATCTCATGCTCTTCGATAAGATCGGCCAGCGCATAGCCGGCAAGCGCATCATCGCTGCTGGCGATCACGACATGGGCGCCGCAATGGAGCGGGGCGAATTGCTCAAGCAGCGAGATGTCGAAGGACATGGTGGTCACCGCCAGCAGCACGTCTTGCGAAGACAGGCCGGGCTCGCGGATCATGCTGGTCAGAAAGTTCACCAGCGCGCGGTGGGCATTCTCGACGCCTTTGGGGCGGCCCGTTGAGCCGGATGTGTAGAGGATATAGGCTCGGTCGCTCGCGCTTGCCGGGCAGTCCGGGCGCTGATCGGGCAAGGCGGCAATCTGTTCGCCATGCTCATCAAGCAGGAGGACATTGGCGCTGGCGGGCCAGATGCTCGCAATGTCGCTATGTGAGAGCACCAGCGAAGCCTGGCTGTCTTCCACCATGTAAACCAGACGCTCGGGCGGGAATTCCGGATCGAGCGGCAGATACGCGCCGCCTGCCTTCCAGACCGCGAGACAGGCTGCGAGCATCTGGCTCCCGCGCGGCAGATGCAGGCCGACGATGCTGCCCTTGCCCACGCCTTGTGCAATCAGCAGATGCGCGAGGCGGTTGGCCAGCGCATCAAGCGCCTGATAGCTGAGCGAGCCATCCTCGTCCGTGACAGCGATGCGGTCCGGGCTGCGCTCGGCCTGCGCCTCGAATGCGCTTTGGGCCAGTGCCTCGCGATCATAGCTGGCCGAGGTCTCGTTCCAGGTGCTCAGCAATTGCAGATCGCCCGGCAGCAGCAAGGGCAGATCGCAGATCCGCGTCTCTGGCGCGCGCAGGGCTTCGATGATGAAATTCTCGAACCGTTCGGCCATGCGGGCGATGGTGCGAGGCTCGAACAGGCAATCGGGGTAAAGCAAGGTGACATTGGCGCTCGCCTCACCCTCCATCACCGCCATGGCCAGATCGGTGGGCACGCCCGGCGGCACGATATAGCGTTGGGTGAGCTCGAGCTTGCCAAAGGCGCGGGGGCGTCGGCTGACCTGCTGATGGCTGAACAAGGTCTGAAACAGCGGCGTGCGCGATGGGTCGAGCGGCAGCGTGATGCGGTCCATGATATCTTGCAGCGGGGCATTGGCATGGGCAAAGCTATCGATGGCCGAGCGGCGCGCGGCCTGGATCAGCTCGCTCAGCGGCGCTGCCGGGTCAATCGCGCTGCGCAGGGGCAGGGCCTTGCCAAAGCAGCCGACCAGAGGCAGCGTCTCATCGCGCCAGCGGGTTTGGGTCGGGCAGCCGATCACCATCTCGCTTTGCCCGGTCAGGCGGTTCAGGAAGGCTTGCCAGATCGCGAGGAATACCATGAAGCCGGTGGCGTTATAGCGCTCGCAGACCGAGTGCAGCCGCTGCACGGTTTCGGGGCCGAGGTCAAAAGCGCGCCAGCCCCCTTCATGCGAGAAGCTGCGCGGGCGCTTTTTGTCGGTGGCGATAGAGAGCGGATCCGGCAGCGGGGTGAGGCTCTCGCGCCAATAGTCGATCTCCGTCTCGAAAACGGCGGCATCATGCATCGCGGTTTCCCAGGCGGTGAAATCAGCGAACTGCACGGGCAGGGGTGGCAGATCCGGGGTCACGCCCGCCTCATGCGCCGCGTAGAGGGTGCTCAGATCATCCAGCAGGATATCGAAGGAAACCCCGTCCCAGATCACGTGATGCGGCATGAAGAACAGGATATGCTGATCCTCACGCAAGCGCATCAGCCGGATCTTGAACAGGGAGCCCCCGGCCATGTTGAACGGGGTATCGCGCAGGGCGAGCAGGCGCTGCTCAGCCTCTTCGGAATAGGGATCGTCCGAGCCAAATTCCTCGATCGGCAGGGAGACGCTTGGCACCTCGCCGATGAACATGCTGGCGGTGCCGTCATCATCCGAGAACCGTGCCCGCAGCACTTCATGCCGGGCGATGAGGTCGCGAACCGAGTGCTCGAGCGCCTCCTGATTCAGCGGACCGGTCAGGATCCAGGCCGCAGGCAGGTTGTAGAGCAGGGTTTCGGGCTCGAATTGCTGGTGGACCCAGAAGAGCCGCTGGATCTGCCCGAGCGCAAAGCGGCTCTCCTTATCGCGGGCGAGTGCCGGGATCGGGTCATGCAGCGCCTGGGCTGCGCGCAGATGAACGAGCAGCGCCGGTTTGAGCCTGCGGATCTGCTCGGCGATTTCGGCGGTGACCGCGCCTTTGGGGGCCGATACCTTTAGCCCCGCGCCCTCGGCCCGCAGGTCTATCCCTTGCCGCGCCAATGATGCGCAAAGCTGGGCGGCTTCGATCATGTTCAAGGTTTTGGCGCTCATGGCTCAAAACTCCAGTTCTTCGCGATCCTCGCTCGCGCTGCGCAGGCTATCGAGATGGCGCGCGAGGCTGCGCAGGTCCGGTTCCTGAAAGATCGCCCGCAAGGTCAGGCTCGGCCAACCGCTCCGACGCAATTGCGCGAGCGCCCGCGTCGCCAGGATCGAATGCCCGCCCAGATCGAAGAAATTCGCCGTCGCGCTGACCTGCTCGAGGCGCAAGATCTCGGCAAACACAGCCGCCAGCGTGGTTTCGGTCTCGCCCTCGGGTGCCACATAGGGGATCTCGAGGGTCGGCGCGTCTTCGGGCTCGGGCAGGGCGCGGCGGTTGATCTTGCCATTGGGGGTGAGCGGGAAGCTGTGCTGGATCACCAGATGCTGCGGGATCATGTAGCCCGGCAGGCGCTCGCGCAGCCAGTCGCGCAGGGCGGCGACATCGAGCTCGGCGCTGCCTGGCTCGGGTTGCAGATAGGCGACGAGGCGGGCGTCATTGGCGCGCGGCTCCCAGACCTTGACCACGCCTTGCGCAATCGCAGGGTGCTGGCCGAGCTGGGCCTCGATCTCCGGCAGTTCGATGCGAAAGCCGCGGATCTTCACCTGCCGGTCGGTGCGCTCGCGAAACTCGAGATTGCCATCGGCGAGCTGGCGGCCGAAATCGCCGGTGCGATACATGCGCCCGCCAAAGTCTTCGGTGAACGGGTCGGGCACGAAGCGCTCGGCGTTTTGTTCGGGCAGCGCGACATAGCCTTGCGCGACACCGGCGCCGCCGATGAAGATCTCGCCGGGCACCCCGATCGGCACCGGGCGCATCGCCTTGTCGAGCACATAGACCGAGGTATTGGCGATCGGCTTGCCGATCAGCACCGGCGCGCCGCTTTCGGGCACGCGGTAGCAGGTGGACCAGATCGTGGTCTCGGTCGGGCCGTACATGTTCCAGAGCGCGCCGACCTTTGGCGCGAGATCGCGGGCGAGATCGGCGGGCAAGGGCTCGCCGCCGCACAGGGCCTTGAAGCCCGCATCCCCCGCCCAGCCTGCCTCGAGCAGCAAGCGCCAAGTGGTCGGGGTCGCCTGCATCGCGCCCACGCCGTGCTCGGCGATCAGGGCCGCGAGGCGCTCGCCATCGGCGGCATCTTCGGCGCGGGCGATCACCACGCTAGAGCCGACGATCAAGGGCAGCAGCAGCTCCAGCATCGAGATGTCAAAGGACAGGGTTGTCACCGCCAGCAGCGGCGTATCGGCATCAAGGCCCGGCTCCTGCGCCATCGAGAGCAGGAAGTTCATGAGGTTACGGGTCGTGATCGCGACGCCCTTGGGCTTGCCGGTCGAGCCCGAGGTGTAGAGCAGATAGGCAAGATCTGCCCCGTTCTCCTCCGGCTCGGCCGGGGTGCCGGCATCGGGGGCGAGTGAGGCGCTGGCATCGATATCGAGTTGTTCGTAATCGCCCGCGGGCGCCTGTGCGCTGAGTTCGGGCTGGGTGATCACCAGCCGCGTGCCACTATCCGCGATCATGTGCTCGAGGCGCTGGGGCGGGAAATCCGGGTCGAGCGGCAGATAGGCAGCGCCGATGCGCAGCACCGCGAGCATCGCCGCGACCATGTCCTCCGAGCGCTCCAGATAAAGCCCGATCACATGGCCCTGCGCCGCCCCCGCCATGCGCAAGGCCGCCGCCAACCGTGCCGAGCGCTCGAGAAGCTCACCATAAGTGAGCCGATCCTGCCCGCAGATCAGCGCCGTCTTGCCCTGATGCTCGAGCGCGCGTGCCTCTATCAGCCGCTCCACCCGCGTGACGAGCTGGTCAGGGTCGATGATCGGTGCCATATTGAAACTCCCACTCGGCGCGTTCGGCGCCACTCACCTCGGCGCGTCTCATAACCAGCGCATGACAGAGCCCGCGCCCTTCGGCAATGTGATATTGCGTTGCAGCGCCCGGCTCTCGTTTTGCCGGTCTCAGTTCTTGTTCTGCCACGAAAGCAGCACCGAGCCGCCTGCATCACCATCGATGAGCGACAGATCGCCCAGCGCCTGATGCGGATCGCGCAGCACATCCTCAAGCAAGGCGGTGTAATGGTCGATCCAACGCTCGATGGTCTCGGGCTCGAACAGATCGGCGCTGTAATCGAGATCGATGGCCAGCCCTTGCTTGCTGGCGATGATGTTGAAGAACAGGTCGTAATAGCAGGCCGAGCGCGGGTTTTCGCGCGCGGTGAGCGTGCAGCCCTCAAGGCTCAACGTCTCGAAATACTGGCTGAAATTGAACACCACCTCGACCAGCGGCAGCCGGGCAGGATCGCGCGGGATTTGTAGATGCCGGACGATGGCGCTCAAGGGGGCTTCCTGATGCTCGAAGGCGCCGAGCAGGGCACGTTGATTGGCATGGGCGAGATCATCGAACGGGCGGGTGAACTCGGGTGCCATGTTGATCGGCAGGATGTTGACGCCATACCCGATCGCCTCGACGCCGTGCAGGGCCTGACCGGCGGAAGGAATGCCGATCACCAGTTGCTCCTGGCTCGACAGGCGCGAGAGCAAGGTGCCAAAGCAGGAGAGCAGCAGCGCATATTGGCCAAGCCCGAGCTGCTTGGCAGTGCCCCGCACCGCTTCGGCGAGCTCGGGGGGCAGCAAACGATGCGCGGTGCCGCCGCGATGGCCCCTTCTTGCGCCGCGCGGATGATCGCCGGGCAGATCGAGGGGCGGCGGCACGTCTTCGGCGAACATCTCATCCCAGTGATCGAGCGCCGCTTCATAGGCTGGCCCGTTCTGTGCTGCCTGCGCCCGCGCCGCAAAGAGCGAGAAGGGGGCAGGGGTAATCGGGCTTTCCTCAAGGCCATCGGCCAGCGCGCGGTAGCGCTCGAGGATCGCCTCGGCCAGAAGCTCGGCCGAATAGCCGTCAAAGACGATGTGGTGGCAATAGATCACCATCACATGGCGCTCCTCGCCAAGGCGCAGCAGATGCGCGCGGGCCAGCGGGCCTTCCTCGAGATCGAACAGATGCCGACTTTCTTCGCTGATCAGTTCCGCGAGCGCTTCATCCTGCGCCTGCGGCTCCTGCTGGACGAGGTCGTGATAGCCGACCCGGATCTCCAGTGAGGGATCCACGATCTGCTCCTCGCCATCGGCGTCAAAGCGCAGGCGGAAGGCTTCGACGCCGTTGAGCACATCGCCCATGGCGCGCAGCAGCCGGTCGGTCTCGATCGGGCCGGTGAGCTCCAGCGTGTCGCTTTCGTTGAAGGTCAGCGAGGCGGCATCGCTCATCTGGCAAGCGGCCCAGATCTCGCGCTGGCCCGAGGTCATCGCAAAGCGGCGCTGATAGCGGGCGGCGAGCGGCGAGATGGTGCCGGGCGAGGGCAGGGCGCCATCGCTCTGCATCTCGCCGAGCGTGTCCGCCACCGCCTCGATGAAGCGGTCGATGTCGTCATCGGTATGGGCGGCGGTGACATAGGACGGGAAGCCCTCGAGCACATGGATGCCGCGATCGCGCAGATGCAGATGGAAAAGCGCGGCGAGCGGGCCGCTCTCCTTGTTGCGAATGAACATCTGGCTGCCGCAATGGGGCACCTCGATCGCGACCCCGGCTTCCTTGAACAGCGCATTGAGCGCCGATGCGAGCCTGGTGGTGCGGGCATTGACGCCGCGTTGCAGCTCGGGTCCGGCGGACTGGAGATAGCGCAGCGAGGCATGGACGGCGGCAATCGCCAGCGGATGGCGCACGAAGGTTCCGGCGAAGAAGGTCACCCCGGCCTCGGGGAAGCTCTCATCGCCATAGTCCCACATGCCGCCATCGAAAGTGTCCATCAGATGGGCCTTGCCGGCGACGACCCCGATCGGCATGCCGCCGCCGACGATCTTGCCATAGGTCGCCAGATCCGCGCGCACGTCGAAGAATTCCTGCGCCCCGCCCGGGCAGAGCCGGAAGCCGGTGATCACCTCGTCGAACACCAGCACGATGCCGTGCTCCTCGGTGAGTTTGCGCAAGGCATGAAGAAAGGCGCGTGGTTGCAGCTCAGGGCGGCGCGACTGGATCGGCTCGACCAGAACGGCGGCGATCTCACCGGCCTGGGCGCGGATCGCCTCCAGGGCGCTGTCCTCGCCATAATCGAGCACGATCATGTTCTGCACCGAGCCGCGCGGGATACCGGGGGCGCCGGGCAGGGTCTTGCGCTTCTCGCCCGCGCCAACCCCGCGCAGGATCACCTCGTCGAAATTGCCGTGATAATCGCCCGAGAAACTGACGATCTTGTCGCGGCCGTTGACGGTGCGGGCCAGGCGCATGGCGGCCTGCACGGCTTCGGAGCCGGTATTGACGAAGGAGACCCGGTCCATGCCGGTCATCTGCGCGAACATGCGCGCGGTCTCACCGGCCTTGGGGGTCTGCGGGCCAACCTCGTAGCTCTGCTCGAGCTGGGCCTTGAGCGCCTCGTTGATGAACGGGGCGTTGTGGCCGAAATAGTTGGGGCCAAAGCCGTTGAGAAAGTCGATATATTCGTTGCCGTCGATATCCCAGAGCCGCTGGCCCGAGGAGCGGGTGACGGTGATCGGGTAGACGGCTTCCTTCCACAGGCGGTTGAAACCGGCGGCGGTGCGTGGGTCGGCGTGATGGGCGCGGCCCTCTTGCGCCTGACGCTTGGAGCCGGGGGTCTTGGCATTCCAGCGCGCGATCAGGCGCTCGAGGTGAACGGTCTGCGCGGGGGTGAGGACATCGGCCTCGGTGAGAGGTTTGACATTGGGGCCAAAACCGGCGGGAAGGGCGGGTTTGGCGGCGTCCTCCATCGCCTCTTCAGGCGCCGTGCGCGCCTTCATCGGCTGCGGTGAGGCCGGTTCTGGCTGTGAGAAAACCGGTGCCGGGAGCGGGGCGGCAAGGGGTGCGGCAAGGGGTGCGGCGGCAGGGGTTGCGGCAGCAGGGGTTGCGGCGGCAGCAGGGGTTGCGCCGCGGATCTGAGCGAGCACCGCGAGCTGCTGGCGCATGATCTCGACCTGCGCGTTCAGGATCGCTTCGAGGCCCTGTGCAGGGGAGCCCTGTGTAAGGGAGCCTTGCGGTGCGGTGGGCAGGGGTTGGCGCATCACCGTTTGCGGCGCGGGCTGTTCAGTGTCGGCGAGCGGCGCGGGCGCTGGTGCCGGTTGAGCCTCTTGCGGAGCCTCTTGTTGTATCTCTTGCGCGGCTTCGGGAACAGCTTCGGCAGGCAAGGCTTCGGCAGGCAAGGCAGCATCGAGCATCATCGCCAGCGCGTCGAGGCTCGGATGGGTCTCGATCAGGCTGCGAAAGGTGATCTTCACCCCGAACTCGGCCTGATAGCTGGCGGCGAGCTGGGTCAGGAACAGGCTGTCAAAGCCGAGCGCCAGAAAGCTCGCATGCGCATCGAGCTCGTCGGGCTCGAAACCCGAGAGATCGGCGGCCATCTCGGTCAGGCGGGCGAGCAGGCTCTGGTGGCGCGGGATCGCTTGGTTCTGGGTCATGGCATGTCTCCTCAGCCGCGCCGGATGGCGGCGAGCTGGTCTTCGATGAGTTGAAGCTGGGCGTGAATGAGCGCCTCGGCGCTGCCCGTGGCAGCGGGCGTGGCAGCGGGCGCGGCAACAGCGGCAGCAAGCGGGGCTTGCTCAGCGGGGGCGGCGCCGGGGGGCGCTGTGACTGGGGCGGCGGCGACGGGGGGGGCGACTGGTGCGGGCTCTTCGGTCCGGGCCTGCGCGCTCGGCGGATCAATCCAGTAGCGTTTGCGCTCGAACGGATAGGTCGGCAGCGGCACCCGGCGGCGCGGCGCTCGCTGGATCGCGGCCCAATCGGGCGTCTTGCCCGCGCACCACAGCCGCCCGACAGCGCTCAAAGCGGCCCGTGTGTCATCGCCCGGATCGCTGCTCGGCCCCAGCACCGGGACCGCCGCGGCGGCCTTATGCGCGGCTAGGGTCGGGGCGGCGAGGGCGCTCAGCGCCTGACCGGGGCCGATCTCGACAAAGATCCGCGCCGGGTTCTCAGAAGCCAGCGCCGCCACCGCCTCGGCAAAGCGTACCGGTGCACAAAGCTGCGCGCCCCAATAGCCGGTGCGGGTGAAGGTGTCGCTGGCGAGCACCGCCCCCGTGAGGGTCGAGGCGAAGGGCAGCGAGGGGCTTCCATGCGGGATCCGGGCCGCGAAATCATCGAGCGGCGCGCGGGCGGGTGCCATCATCGGACTATGAAAGGCGTGCGAGGTGGTCAGCACTTTCGCGGTGAGGCCCTCTTGCGCCATCCGCTCGGCAAGGGCGCGGATTGCCGGGCCCTTGCCGCTGAGCACCACCGCCCTGGGGCCATTGATCGCCGCCACGCCGATCGCGTCGCTCAGATAGGGTGCGATCTCGGCCTCGCTCGCGCGCACCGCCAGCATCTGCCCGGGCTCGAGCGCCTGCATCAGGGCCCCGCGCCGGGCGACGAGCCGGGCGGCATCGGCCTCATAGAGCACCCCGGCGGCGACCGCAGCGGCGAACTCGCCGATCGAATGGCCGAGCACCGCGCTCGGGGTGAGCCCCCAGCTCTCAAAGAGGCGCAAGAGCGCGATCTCGACTGCGAAAATGGCCGGTTGGGTGAGCCGGGTCTGGGCGAGCGCGGCCTCGGCAGCCTCGCGCGGCATTGCGGCGCCCTCTTGCCAGAGCAGATAGGGGCGCAGATCCTCGCCCAGCGCATCCTCGGCCATCAATGCGTCGCAGATCCGATCGAGCGCGGCGCGGTAGACTGGCTCGCTGGTGTAGAGCCCGGCGCCCATGCCCGGATATTGCGCGCCCTGGCCGGGGAAAAGAAAGACCAGCTCGGGATCCTCCTGCGCGGCGCGGCCCGCAAGAATCGCGGGAGCAGGCGCGCGCAGCGCTTCGGCGGCTTCGGCGGCGGTCTCGGCGACGAGGATCCGGCGATGCTCGAAGGCGCGGCGGCCGATTTGCGCCGTCCAGGCGGCATCGGCGAAGGCAGCCGGATCCGCGACCTTGTCCAGATGATCGGCAAATTGCGCGGCCTGTGCCTCTAGAGCGGTGGCGGTCTTGGCCGAGAGCGGCAGGATCTGGGTCTGGCGCGGCGCGGCCAGTTCGGGCGCTACCGGTGGTTCCTCGAGCACCACATGGGCGTTGGTCCCGCCAACCCCGAAGGAGCTCACCCCGGCCCGGCGCGGATGCGCCTCTGGCGCGGGCCAGTCCCGCAGCTCGGTGTTGACCGCAAAGGGTGTGGCGTCCCAGTCCACCTTCGGATTGGGCGCGGAGAAATGGATCGAGGGCGGCAGCACCGCTTCGCGCAGCGCCAGCGCGGTCTTGATCACGCCCATCGCACCCGAGGCGACATCCATATGGCCCAGATTGCCCTTCAGCGAGCCCAGCGCGACCGAGCCGCGATGCTCGGCGCCAAGGCCGAACGCCTCGGTCAGCCCCGCGACCTCGATCGGATCGCCAAGCGGCGTGGCGGTGCCATGGGCCTCGATCAGGCCAACCGTTTCCGGCGCGATGCCGCCCATCGCCATGGCGAGCGCGATCACTTCGGACTGGCCCGCGACCGAGGGCGCCGTGTAGCTCAGCTTGGCGCCGCCATCATTGTTGAGCGCATAGCCCTTGATCACCGCGATGATGGTGTCGCCATCGGCCTGCGCATCCGCCAGCCGCTTGAGCGCCACCATCGCCGCGCCATTGGAAAACACCGTGCCGGCGGCATCCTCGGAGAACGGACGGCAGGTGCCATCGCGCGAGAGCATCGAGCCTTCCTTGTAGAAATAGCCCTTGTATTGCGGCAGCACCAGCGTGACCCCGCCGGCCAGCGCCATGTCACAGGCATAGTTCTCGAGGCTCTGGCAGGCGGTGGCAATCGCGACCAGCGAGGTGGAGCAGGCGGTTTGCAGCGTGAAGGCCGGGCCCCTCAGCCCGAGTTTGAAGGCGGTGCGGGTCGCGAGATAATCCTTGTCATTGCCAAGCTCGGTTTGCAGCGAGCCGACCTGGATCTCCTGCACCAGCCGCTCGCGAAACGCCGGATCGGCGCAGAGATTGGCGAGCACATAGGTGTCCATATAGCAGCCGCCAAAGCAGCCGATCAGCCCGTCATAGCGGGCGGCGTCATGGCCGGCATGCTCCAGCGCCTCCCAGGCGATCTCGAGAAAGATCCGGTGCTGGGGGTCCATCACTTCGGCCTCGCGCGGGGTGTAGCCGAAGAAGCGGGCGTCAAAGAGGTCCGCGTCCTCGAGGATACCCTTGGCGCAGACATAGGTGTCGGCCTCGGAGCCGGGGATGTCGATCTCGAGCGCGTCGCGCGAGAAATGGGTGATGCAGTCGCGCCCGGCCTTGATGTTGTCCCAGAACTCGGCCAGCCCGCGCGCCTTCGGGAAGCGGCCGGCCATGCCGATGATGGCGATGCCGTCGGGGATCTCGGTTTGGGGGGCGGTGACGGGCGTATCGGTCATGGTTTGGCGGTCCTGCCTTGGGGAGCGGCGGTCTGGGCCAGGGGATTTGTGCCGGGTTGAGCAACGGGCTGAGCAAGACGCTTGGCAAGCATCTTTCGTGCCCGTTCCTCGATGCGGGCATGGATGCGGGCATGGGCGCCCTGCGCTTGCGGGCGCGTGCGGCTCAGATGCCGGGCAAGGGCGGCGGGGCTGGTGTGCTCGAACAGATCGGTGAGCGCGGCGGGCAGGCCGAGCTCGGTGACGATGCGGGCATGGATGCGCACGAGCTGGATCGAGCGCCCGCCCAGATCGACGAAGCGGTCTTCGGCACCGATACCGGTGAGGCCGAGCACGTCTTCCCAGATCGCGGTGATCTGCGCCTCCAGCCCCGGAGCAGGGGCGCGCCAGGGGGTTTCGAGCGCCGGGCGTGCAAGCGCCGAGCCGCGCAAGGCGGCGAGAAGCGCTCTGGCGCTGGTCAGCTCGAGCGAGAGCCGCTCATAGGCCGCCGACCGGGTGAGCGCATCGCTGCCGCTCGTGCTGGCCGGGGCCGGGCGATCCTCGGCATCCGGGGCATCGGCATCGAAGGCGGCGGCGCGATAGCCGCAAGCGGGGCGCAAGAGCGTGCCTTCCGCAAGATCGGGGGGCAGCTCGGCGGCCAGCTCGGCGGTACCGAGCACCTTCGCGAGGAAGGCGCGCACCGGTTGGTTGCGCGGGCCATGGGTGATCTCGAGCGCGATTTCTTCGGCCCCGTGCTGCTCGGCGGCCTCGCCGAGCCTGCGCAGCATCGCGTGCTCGACCCCGCGCCCGAGCGCCCGGCAGGACAGCAGGAACTGATCGACGGACAGTCGTGCGCCTTCGATCTGGGCGCGCATCGCGCCGACCAGACCGTAATCGCCGAACCGATCGCGCACCCGCACCGTGAACAACAGCGCCGCCGGATCGCTGATCTGCCCGGCAAGCTCGGCCTCGCTCATCGGCTTGAGCGCGGCATTGAACTGGGTGGTGCGCAAGGAAAGCTGCGCGAGGCGCGGCAGATCCGCCGGAGCGGCGGCGTCGATCTCGATCCGAAGCTGCAAGGAGGCGAGAAAATCGCGCAGCGTTCCGGCGTGCTGACGCTCTTCAGCCCTTGCGGCTTCATCGCGGTAGCGCTGCACCCGCTTGCGGTCCTCATCCGTGGTGCCCGTCAGATCGAGCGGCCACAGATGCGCGGCAAAGCGGGCGATCTGCGCCGGATCGGTCGGCACCCGGATCGTGGTGACCGCCGGATGCGCCGCCTGCATCTGGGCGCATTCGACCGGGTTGTCATCGAGAAACAGCACCGTATCGAGCCCGGCCTCGAAGCGCGCCGCGATCTGCGCGAGCCCCTGCGGCTTTGGCTCCCAGCCGATGGACCGCGCCAGCACCGAGGAGAGCGGCAGCGCGAATTCGTCCCGCTCGTCAAAGGCGCGCAGCACATCGGCATCTTCGTTCTTGGAGAGGAGCGCCACCACCCGCCCGGCCTCGGCCTGCGCGGCCAATGCGGCTTGCAAAGCGAGATGGCCCGCGCTGAGCGTGATCCCGTCCACCCCATCCTCGCCCAGCACACCCGCCCATAAGGTGTGGTCGCAATCGCTGGCGAGGATCTTCAGCGGCTTGCGGGTCGCGGCGTCGGTCCAGCGGATGATCTGGGCCCCGAGCGCCGCCATCCCGGCTTCGGTATAGGGGACATGGCCGCTCGCATCGGCGATCGGGTCAAAGGGCGCGGGCACCTCATAAAGCGCAAAGGCGTCCTCGGCGCGCGCGAGCGAGACATTCGAGCGCCCCGCCAGTTGCCCCGCCAGTCGCTCGGCGAGCACGCCTTGCGCCGCCTCGATCTGCGGATCGGGCCGCTCTTGCGGGCAGAGCAGCACCAGCAGCGGCGCGGGCCAGCTCACCGACGCGATGGTGGCGGCGAGTTCCTCGGCGCAGTCCTGCGGGCTCTGATCGCCCGCGATGAGATCGCGCAGCCGGATCGCCAGCACGCTCGCCCGATTGCTGCCGCGGCGCAGGGCGCTCATCGGATCGAGGATCTGTTGAAACACCTGCGCGTAAGGAGCGATCTCGACCCCGCCGCGCCAGCCGAGCAGGTCCGACAAATACGCCATCGTCTCGCGCGCCGGGTCGATCGTGAAACTCGCCGCGAGCACGATATCCGCTTCTTCTGCCCTTTCTGCCGTCACGCGCTCTAACCCTCGACCAATCGCCGCCCTTGTCTATCTCAGCTCGTTTCTACAAGAGACTTTCGGGAAAGACTGACCCAATCTTCGAAATTAACCGTGAATTTTGGATCACTTGAGCGCGAAAACGTCCCTGAGCCACCAAAGCGGCGCAGTGCTGCGGCGGTGCTTCCACAGGAAGCAGGGTCCAGCTTTGCCCAAGGCTTGAGAATTCGAGCGGCCGCGCACTCTCGACCAGCGGGATGCTCAAATCGTGCAAGGCGATGCCCAGCCCCTCGCCATGGGCCTTGGCCAGCGCTTCCTTGCGGGTCCACAGCCGCAAGAACAGATCCGCCGCGCGCTCGGGATCCGCTTGCGAGAGCACCCGTCTCTCGCTGCTGGAAAACAGCGTGTCGGCAATGGCGCTATTGTGGGTGCCGCGCTCGCGATCCTGGATCTCGAGATCGACCCCGAGCGGACGCCGCCAGCTCAGCGCGATCATCGCATGCTCGCTGCTGCGAGTGAGGTTGAAGCGCAATTCCTGAGGTAATTCCGGCTTGCCATGGCGCCCCGTGCGCAAGGGCACGATGCCCGGGTCCACGTCCAGATATCGACCCAGACATTTGCGCAGCCAGGCGCGCCCGATGATGAAGCGGCGCTGATCCTTTTCGAACCGATAACGCTCGGCGCGCTCGGTCTCAGGCTCGCTGAGCCAGGTGCGCGCGAGGGCCAGCTCGCTGCTGCTGGCCTGCAAGCTGGCTGTCCAGACATGGATTTGATCGTTCTTGAGAGCCGATAGGCTGGCGGCCGGCGCGTGCATCATCGGTGATTACCACGAAAAAGCCTGCGCGCCTATTTGCTGATTTGGGGGGCGTGGGATGCCCGGGGCCGAAGCGAGGCCTTGTCACAATCCCATATTGACGGCGATCGTGCCGTTCGATACAAAACCAATAGGTTGACCAAAGGTGCGCGATCAGCGTCGCCAAGAGTTCACCGCGACCAGAAAAACCACAATCCATAACATGAAGGGAGAACCAGGCGATGGTCCCGTATCTGAGCTTTGACGGCAATTGCAAGGAAGCGTTTGAATTTTATTCCGACCTGTTCGATGCGCCTAATCCGATCCTGTTTCCCTTTGGCGAGACGCCCGACGCTGCGGATATGCCATTGCACTGGCATGACAAGATCGCTCATGCCTGCCTGATGAAGGATGGCAAGTCGATCCTGATGGGCGGCGATCCGCCGGCGCCGCATTACAAGACGCCCCAGGGCTTTAATGTGCATGTCGATCTGCCCAGCGTCGCTGAGGTCGAGCGCGTCTTTGCCGACTTGTCCGAAGGGGGCTCGGTGGCCATGCCGGTGCAGCAGACCTTTTATGCGAAAGCCTATGCACTGGTAACCGACCGATTCGGCACGCCCTGGGGGCTGATCTGTATGGAAGAAGGCGGTCAGTAACCGGCGATCAGCCCGGCATCATGCTTGGAAACCCATCCCTGCAACTTGAAACCAATGCCCATAAAACGACATCTGCCTGAGGTTTTAACGGTTTGTCGTTCGGGATGGGTGGCATCGACAGGGTGAGGCGCGCTGCGACACCGCGCGCCTATGGCCTGAGCGGGCAAGGACGTATGGTGCAGGCATGATAGCTGAACTTGGACACTTCGCGCTGGTTCTGGCGCTTTTGATCGCTTGCGTGCAGGCCAGCGTCCCCCTGATCGGGGCGGCGCGCGGCCATGCCGATTTCATGCGGCTGGCCCCTGCGGCGGCCACCGCGCAATTCCTGCTGATCGCGGTCGCCTTTGCCGCGCTCACACATGCTTTTGTTACATCCGATTTCTCGGTGTCGCTGGTCGCGCGCAACTCTCATTCTGCCAAGCCGATGCTCTATAAGGTGTCGGGCGTCTGGGGTAATCACGAGGGCTCGATGCTGCTCTGGGTGCTGACGCTGGCGCTGTTCGGCGCGATGATCGGTTGGTTCGGCCGCAATCTGCCGGCACCGCTGAAAGCGCGGACGCTGGCGGTGCAGGGGATGATCGGGGTCGCGTTTCTCGGCTTTATCCTTTTTACCTCGAACCCGTTCGAGCGTCTGGCGATGATGCCGGCGGATGGCAATGACCTGAACCCGCTGTTGCAAGATCCCGGCCTCGCCTTCCATCCACCATTTCTCTATCTGGGCTATGTCGGGCTCTCGACCGCCTATTCCTTCGCGGTGGCGGCGCTGATCGAGGGGCGGGTCGATGCGGCATGGGCGCGCTGGGTGCGGCCCTGGACGCTGGCAGCCTGGGTGTCGCTGACCATCGGCATCGCGCTCGGCTCCTATTGGGCCTATTACGAGCTTGGCTGGGGCGGTTGGTGGTTCTGGGATCCGGTCGAGAACGTGTCGTTCATGCCCTGGCTCGCGGCGGCGGCGCTGCTGCACTCGGCGGTGGTGGTCGAGAAGCGCGGCGAGCTCAAGAGCTGGACGATCCTGCTGGCGATCCTCGCCTTCTCGCTCAGCCTGATCGGTACCTTCATCGTGCGTTCCGGCCTGCTGACCTCGGTGCATGCCTTTGCCACCGATCCGGCACGCGGGAGCGTTATCCTGCTGATCCTGTGCGTCTTTCTTGGCGGATCGCTCTGGCTCTACGCGCTGCGGGCCGAGAGCCTGTCTTCTGGCTCGATCTTCGCCCCGGTCTCGCGCGAGGGTGCGTTGCTGCTCAATAACGTCCTGCTCGCGGTGGCGACAGCGGCGGTGTTCATCGGTACCATGGCACCCCTGGTTTATGAGGCGATGGGGGACACGATCTCGGTCGGAGCACCCTATTTCGACATGGTCTTCGGTTGGCTCATGGTACCGCTGATCCTGGCGCTGCCCATCGGCGCGATGCTGCCCTGGAAGCGCGGCGATGCGGCGGCGGCGCTGCGCAAGCTCTGGGTTGCGGCGGCGCTTTCCCTGATCGCGGCGGCGGCAATCTATGTCTTCTACCGTGGCGGATCGCTGCTGGCCCCCTTTGGCGCAGCCCTGGCCGCCTGGCTGATCCTTGGTGCCCTGATCGATCTGGGCGAGCGCAGCCGCTGGGATCTGGGGCGCCTTACCCGTCTGCGCGGTGCCGATTGGGGCAAGATCCTCGGCCATCTGGGGCTCGGGCTCACCGTGATGGGCATCACCCTGCTGACCGGTCTCGAGCAGGAAGATGTCCGGCTGGTGCGCCCTGGCGATCGTTGGGAAGTCGGTGCCTACCAGTTCGAGTTTGAGGATGTGCGCCGGGTGCAAGGGCCCAATTTCATCGCCGATCGCGCGGCGATCCGGTTTGCCGAGCAAGGGCAGGCCCTGTCCGACGGGGTGGTTCTGCACACCGAAAAGCGGCTCTACACCGTGCAGCGGATGCCAACCACGGAGAGCGGGATCCGGTCCGGCCTGCTTGATGACGTGTATCTGTCGCTGGGCGATCAGCGCGAGGACGGCTCCTGGGCCTTGCGCACCTATATCAAACCCTTTGCCAACTGGATCTGGATCGGGGCCCTGGTCATGGCGCTGGGCGGTATCGTCAGCCTGACCGATCGGCGTCACCGGGTCGGGGCTCCGGCGCGCCGCGGTGCGATGGCCGGTCAAGCAGTGCCAGCGGAGTAGTCGATGCGTTTGTTCCTTGTTGTGATTGTGATGCTGCTGGGCACCTTCGCTCCGGCCATGGCTGTCGAGCCCGAAGAGATGCTGGCCGATCCGGCCCTTGAGGCACGGGCGCGCGAAATCTCCTCGGAGCTGCGCTGCGTGGTTTGCCAGAACCAGTCCATTGATGAGAGCGATGCACAGATCGCCGGGGATATGCGTCGGCTGGTGCGCGAGCAACTTCTCGCCGGGCAGAGCAATGCTCAGGTCAAACAGACGCTGGTTGATTATTACGGCGAATATGTCCTGCTCAAGCCCGAGTTTTCAGTGAAGAACGCATTGGTGTGGGGCCTCCCCGCGCTCTTTGCGCTGCTCGGCCTCATCTGGTATCTGCGCCGGACAGGACGGGCAGGCGGCGGCGACGCGGTCGAAGCGGAGGCGCCGGTGCAGGCACCGCTGACCGAGCTTGAGAAGCAGCGCCTTGACGCGTTGATGCGCGAAAAGTGAGCCATGCCTACCGTGAGGGCCAGCCTGTCTCTAGCTGGCGCGAGGCGGTGCATTTCCGGCGCGAAGCGAAACAAGGGGATTGCATGATGAGGACGAGTACCCATCGTGGCCATGGGCGCGTTTCGCGCAGATTTCTGCTCTGGACAGGTCCGGCGCTGCTCTGCCTGGGCCTGTTGAGCGGCTGCGCCGGATCCGGGGCTGATGGGGTCAGAGGGAACGAGGCAGAAAAGCCCAAGACGACGATCGCAGCGCCGCCGCCTGTCGAACCCAAGCTTGCCGAGACCAAGCCTGCCGCGCCGAACGCCGCGGCGCCGAGCCTTGCAACCAGCAGTGGTTTTGCCATGGGCTTTATCGGCGATCCGGACGGTGTCATCGTCACCAATGCCCATGCCGTGCGCGGCTGCCGCGCCATTTCGGTGATCCCGGCCAATCAACCGGAGGCGCGGATCCCGGCCCGGCTGATCACGCAGGATGCGGCGCGGGATCTGGCGTTGCTTAGGCCCGAGCAACCGATCTCGGACACCCTGGTGCTCTCGTTTCGCGATGTCTCGCCAGAGACCTCCCTGAGCGTGCTGGGCTATGCTGGCACCGACCCGCTCGGCGCGCTGAGCGTGTTGCCCGCCCGGTTGACGCCTCGCGCCGAAGATCCCGCGGGTGAGCGTTTCGCGCTCGAAACCGGCGCAGTGGTGGGTTTTTCCGGCGCGCCGGTGGTGCATCAGGACGGGTTGCTCGCTGGCGTGCTCGCGCAGGTGCATGATGACCCGAGCGCCCCCTTGGCGCTGGCCATTGACCGGCGGATGCTGGCGGTATTCTTGCGCCAGCACGGGATCAACTTCGCCGTCGTGAGAAGCGCGGGCGACGATCTCGGGCAGGACGTGATCGTGGAGCGGCTCGGCGGCGCGCTTTATCAGGTCCTCTGCGAGCTTGGCTGAAGCCCCGATGGCTTTTGGCGCAGATGCAAGCTGGCCACGAGCACGAAACTGAGCAGCATCAGCAGATACCAGCTCCCGATCTTGGCGATCCCGACTGGCCGCCAGCCTGCGAGCTGATACGGATATGCCCATGCCCGGGCCCATGTCGCCAGATTCTCCGCCCCCCAGATCAACACAGCGACCGCGACGAGCACGGGCAACAAGGGCAGTTTCAGGTTGGAGCCGCAGAGTGTTATCCCCAGCCTGCTTCGCCAGAACAGCACCAGTGAGGCGGCAAACAAGACCCATCGCAAGTCATAGGTGACGTGATGGGTCATGAAATTGACATAGGCGATCAATGCGAGCAGCAGCATCGCCCAGAGCGGGGGGGGGCCGTCGAGCCTCAGATCAAAGAGCCGCCAGGCGCGCGCGATGAAACTCCCGACGGCGCTATACATGAAACCGGCAAAGAGCGGCACTTCATAGAGCCGGATCAGCCCCGGCTCGGGGTAGACCCAGGACCCGACATGGACCTTGAAGATCTCCATCCCGGTGCCAAGCAGATGATAGAGCGCGATCACCCGCATTTCCTCCCAACTCTCCAGCCCGAAGCCGATGAGCAGCGCCTGCACGCAGATGCAGTAGAGAAACAGCATATCGTAGCGGGCGAGGATGGCTTGGTCGGGCCACAGAAAATGGCTCAGCACCAAGGCCCCGAGGAGAAGGATCGCAAACAGGGCCGCGCTCAGGGTGAGGGCGGCAAATTCCAGCGCTTGATGGCGTCTAAGCGTCGTAACCGGCACGCAAAAGCTCCATGGAAATTGTATCGGGCCCCTATCTGGCTTATGGCGGTAGCTGAATGGGCGCTTCTGAGGGCGATGCTCTGGACCAGAGGCGTGGCAAGGCCAGATCCATTCCTGCCAGTGGGGTCGATAGAGCGATGATGGGTAAGTGATGCAAGCCTTTGGCCGATTTTTGCGGATATTGTGCATCTGCATGTCGATTTTCGGCATGTGGTTCGGCATGGGGCTCGGCCTGGGTTTTGGCCTGGGGCTCAGCATGGGCGGCTTTGCTCATGCTCAGCAAGTCTCGGATTACGATCAGGCGCAATCTGTCGAGCTGGCCGGGCAGGCCGCCCAGGCATTGCGGCAAGGGGATCGGGACGAAGCGCGCGCGCTCTATAAACGGGCGCTGCTGCGCAATCCGGATAATTTCGACGCCCGGTTTTCGCTGGCCCATCTCTATTTGCAGACGGGCGATCTGCTCTCGGCAGAGAAGGAAGCACGCAGGACCCATAGCAGTCAGCCCAGCGATCTGAGCGAGATCCTGCTCGGGCAGGCGCTGATCGGGCTTGGCCGGGCAGAGGAAGCGCTGGAGGTCGTCTCGCTCAGCGCTGCGAGCGAGGCCGCGCGTGTCGACAAGCTCGATCTGCGTGCCGGTGCCTTGATGCTGCTCGAGCGGTTCGAGGAGGCCGGGGCGGTCTATCAGGAGGCGCTTTCCCTTGCGCCCGAGCACAAACCGGCGCGGCTGGGCCTTGCGCAGGTTGCAATCGCGCAAAATCAGCCGCTGGAGGCCCAGGACCGTATCGATGAGCTGCTGAGCATCGCTCCGGATTTCGCCCCCGCCTGGCTGCTCAAGGGGCGCAACGCGCTGGCGCAGGGCCTGCGCCGGGCGGCCTTTCGCTATCTCGATCGGGCCATCGCGCTCGATCCCGGCGAGGTGGATGCCTATGTCGAGCGCGCGCGGGCGCATCTTCTGGCCGGGGCGATCGCGCAAGCCGAACAGGATGCGCAGCTTGTGCGCTCTGTGGCACCGGGAAGTCCGGTCACGCTGTTTCTCGAGGCGTCGATCCTGTTCGCCAAGGAGGATTTCCAGCGCGCGGACGCGACCTATAGCCGGATCGCCTCGACCTTTGACGATTACGCACCGGCACTGCTGCTGGGCGGTTTGATCAAGGCCGAACGCGGAGATCTGGCGCAGGCAGAAGGGATGTTGTTTCGATACACCAAACAGCATCCAAGCCATGATGTCGCCCTGCGCGCGCTCTCGGAGATCCGCTTGCGCGATGATCGCCCGATGGCGGCGCTCGAAGCTTTGGCGCCGCTTTTGAGCGCGAACCCGCCTGATCGCCAGGCGCTGCGACTGGCGGCGCGCGCCGATGTGCTGCAAGGCGCGCGCGAGCGGGCGGCGGCCCGGTTCCAGCAGCTCGCCGATCTTCCGGGCGAAGGGCGCGAGGAAGCCGGGGAGGCTCTGGCCATGGCGCTCGGAGATGACGCGGCGTGGCGCATTCTCTCTGTTCGTGAGCGCTTGGCGATGGGTCTGGAGCGCCAGGCGGAGGAGGATATCCTCGCGCTCGAGAAGATGCCGGGGCAAGAGGCGGCGGCGCTGACCTTGCGCGCCGATCTGGCCGCGCGCGAGGGCAATGACGGCCGCGCCCGCTCGCTGCTTGAGCGGGTGTTGCGAGAGGCGCCGGCCTATCTGCCCGCTCATGAAGCGATGGCGCTGTTGGAGAGGGCGCAAGGCGCCGACCCGCAGCCGCGGTTGCAAAGCGCGCTGGAGCGCAGCGACTATGCCCCGCCGCTCGTCCGGCTTGCCGTTCGGCAATTTCTGAATGCGGGCCAGCCAGAGGCGGCGCTTGCAGTGACAAGGCAAGCATGGGAGCGGCATCCGCAGAGCGGGTTGCTGGGCCGTCTGATGCTGGAGCTGAGCCTTGGGGGGCAGAACCAACAGGCGGCGATCGAGACTGCCCGGCGGCTGGCGCGGCAAGCGCGCGATCCGCTCGGCGGACCGGATTTCCTCGCCCAGCAGGAGGCGATCAAGGCGCTTGCGGGGCTTGGTGCCTGGCCTGAGCTCGCGCAGCTTGGCACCGAGCTGATCGAAAGCGGCCAGAACAGTGTCGATCTGTGGCTCTGGCGGGCCAGAGCGCAGCTCATCATCGGCGCTATGGGCGATTTCGAGCAAGGGCTGCGCGAGGCATTGGCCGCAGCGCCTCAACAGCGGATCGCTGATCAGGTCGCGCATTGGGCTCTGGCGCGCGGCGATGCTGGCTTGATGACAGAAGCAGCTCAGGCCCGTTCGCCGCGCGATGCTCTGCAAGCAGCGGTCTTCACCGCACAGGCGCGCGCGTTGTCGGGAGATTTGAACGCGGCCCTTGCGGCGCTCGATGCGCTGATCGCCCGCTACCCGTCCGAACCCGCGCCGGTGCAGGCCAAGGCAGCGCTGTTGACCCGCGCAGGTGATAATGAGAGCGCCGGGGACGCCTTGCGCCGGGCCTTCCAACGCGTGCCCGAGGATGCGCGTCTGTTGCTCGCCTTCACCGCCCATCAGATCACAGCGGGCCGCTTCACCGAGGCTCGGGACGTGCTGCGCGCGCAATTGCGCAAGACCCCGGACGCTCCGGCGCTGCTCAATAACCTTGCGCTGGCGCTGTCTGGTCTGGGGGACGGCGAAGCGCTCGATTATGCTCAGAAGGCGTATCGGCTCGCCCCTTCCAGCGCCGCGATCGCCGATAGCTATGGCTGGCTGCTGGCGCAAGAAGCGGGGCAAGAAGCAGGGCAAGAAGACGCGCTCGCCCAAGCGCTTGACGTTTTGGCCAAGGCCCATGCGGCCGCGCCGACCAGTGGGGCCATCGCCTATCACTATGGTGCGGTGCTCGCGCAGGCCGGGCAGAGCGACAAGGCGCGCGGCGTCCTCGCCCTGGCCCTGCGGGTCGATCCAGATTTCGCCGAAAGCGGCAAGGCGCAAGCCCTTCTCGCCTCGCTCGGCGCAGCGCAATAGCATTTTTCCCGGGGAGTTCACGCCATGCAATTCGAGACGCTCTTGTATTCGGTCACCGATCAGGTGGCGACGGTGACGCTCAACCGGCCCGAGGCGATGAACGCCTTGAGCCGGGCGATGCGGCTGGAGCTTGCGCAAGCGATGAAGCTGGCGGCGGAGCAAGCCCGCGTCGTCGTGCTGACCGGCGCCGCCAACCCCGATGGCAAGCAAGCCTTTTGCGCCGGGCAGGATCTTGGCGATATTCGCGCTCAGGACCTTGAGCTGATCCTGCGCGAGGAATACGCCCCTGCGCTCACCGCGATTGCCGAGGCACCGGTGCCGACAGTGGCGCTGGTCAATGGCGTTGCCGCCGGGGCCGGGGCGCATATCGCCATGTGCGCCGATATCGTGCTGGCGGCCGAGAGTGCGAGCTTTGTCGAGCCCTTCGCCCGGATCGGACTGGTCCCGGCGGGGGCGGGTAGCTACTGGTTGCCGCGTCTGGTCGGCCCGGCGCGGGCAATGGGCATGTGCCTGCTTTCCGAGCCGGTCTCTGCGCGGCAGGCGGTGGATTGGGGCCTGATCTGGGAAGCGGTGCCCGATCATCAGCTTCAAGCGCGGGCGGATGTCATCACCCGGCGTCTGGCCAAGGGGCCCACGACCGCTTTTGCCCGCACCAAACAACTGCTCCGCGCCTCGCTCGGCAATAGTTGGGAGGAGCAACTCTCGCTCGAAGCCGTGCTGCAGGGCGAGGCGGGCCAGAGCTATGATTACAAGGAAGGCGTCGCCGCCTTCCTCGACAAGCGCAAGCCGGAATTCGAAGGGCGCTAGTGTCAGAGAAGCGCTAGCGGCAAAGCGGTGCTAGGGGCCAAGCGGCGCTGGCGCGCGTCGGCATGGCCTGCCGATCCCAGCGCTATCACCGCTGCCGCGAAAGCCTGCGAGCATTGTGAGACTCTGGCCGACCCTGCGCGCGCAATATGCTGAAGTGCTCGACAAGCTCGAGAGCGCCGAGAGCCTGGCGGCGGTGACCCCGGCCCAGATCGAGGCGGTCAAACCTGCCGCCGAGCAGATGAAACAGGCGGTCGAGAGCGAGGCCGGGCGCGCGCTGATCGAGCCCGATACCGCCGAGGTGATCGAAAGTGAAGCCGAGGGGGAACTGGGCCCTTCCGATGACCCGGACAGCTTCTGGCGGCGCAAGGTGGTGGTCCTGCGCAAGATCGCCGAGGCGATGGGCAAAACGCTTGAAGACGGGCTTGAGGCAGCAGAAGCGATCAAGGATGAGGTGAAGAAGATCAAGGCGGGGGATGTTTCCACGGCCTATACGCTGTTTCAGATGATCCGCGAGATTATCAAGGCGCTGCTGTAGATCCCGGTCCGCTCCCGATCCGGCGCCGCCTCTGAAGGGATCGCTATGCAAAAACGCATAGCGATCCTTGAAATTCGCGTTCTATACGATGATCCGTGCAAATGCGATGGCTCTTCGCGGGTCAGTGAGGCCGCGTGCAGCGGCCCGGCCAGCGGAGGAAGCATCATGCAAGAGACTACCAGCACCACTCAGATCGCCCATTTCATCAACAATGCCCGCGTCGCCGGGCGCTCCGGCCGCAGCCAGCCGGTCTTCAACCCCGCCACCGGCGAGAGCACCAGGAGCGTCGCCCTCGCTTCCACCGAGGAAGTGAACAGCGCCGTCGCCGCCGCCAAGGCCGCCTGGCCCGCCTGGTCGAAAACCCCCGCCCTGCGCCGCGCCCGCATTCTCGACCGGTTCAAGGCGATCCTTTGGGAGCGCGGGCGCGAACTGGCCGAGATCATCTCCGCCGAGCATGGCAAGACCGTCGATGACGCCTATGGCGAGGTCACCCGCGGGCTCGAGGTCGTCGAGTTCGCCGTCGGCGCGCCGCATCTGCTCAAGGGCGAGTTCTCCGAGGATGTCGGCACCGGGGTCGATAGCCACGCGATCCGCCAGAGCCTCGGGGTCTGCGCCGGGATCACGCCGTTCAACTTCCCGGCGATGGTGCCGATGTGGATGTTCCCGATCGCGCTGGTGACCGGCAACAGCTTCATCCTCAAACCCTCCGAACGCGACCCCTCCGCCGCGCTGATCCTGGCCGAGTGGCTGGCCGAGGCCGGGCTGCCCGAGGGCGTGTTCAACGTCGTCAATGGCGACAAGGAAGCGGTGGATGCGCTGCTCCATCATCCCGATGTCAAGGCGATCTCCTTCGTGGGCTCGACCCCGATCGCGCAATATATCCACCAGACCGGTACCGCGAATGGCAAGCGGGTGCAGGCGCTGGGCGGGGCGAAGAACCACGCGATCATCATGCCCGATGCCGATCTCGATCTCGCTACCAACGCGCTGATGGGCGCCGCCTTTGGCTCGGCCGGTGAGCGCTGCATGGCGATCTCGGTGGCGGTGCCGGTCACCGATGCGGTCGCCGACGCGCTGATCGAGCGGCTGATCCCGAAGATCGAGGCGCTGAAGGTCGGCCCGGCCACCGATCCGGCCTCGGAGATGGGGCCGCTGGTGACCGCCCAGCATCTCGACAAGGTGCGCGGCTATATCGACAGCGGCGCGCAGGAGGGGGCGCGGATCGTCGTCGATGGCCGCCGCTTCGAGCAGAAGATGCAAGGCTATGAGGACGGCTATTTCATCGGCGGCACGCTGATTGATCAGGTGACCACCGATATGAAGATCTGGCGCGAGGAGATCTTTGGCCCCGTGCTCTCGGTGGTGCGGCGCGGCAGCTATCAGGAGGCGGTGGACCTGATCCATGCCTGCCCTTATGCGAACGGGACGGCGGTCTTCACCCGGGATGGCGATACGGCGCGGGCTTTCAGCCATGATATCGAGGTGGGGATGATCGGGATCAATGTGCCGATCCCGGTGCCGATGGCCTTCCACAGCTTTGGCGGCTGGAAAGCCTCGCTGTTTGGCGAGCACCACATGCATGGCATGGAAGGGGTGCGGTTCTTCACCCGCATCAAGACCACGACGACCCGCTGGCCGCGCGGGATGCGTGAGGATGCGCAATTCGTGATGCCGACCTTGGGCTGATCATCAGGCGGCGAGGGGGGATGCCCCCTCGTCCGCTATGCTTGGCCAAGCTTGCATCTTTGGCCAACAATAGGCTCGAGGATCAATCCTCGTCTTCTTCGTCGTCCTCGGTGACAATCAGCTTGATCTCGCCGATATCGGACAATTCGCGGATCTTGCCGACGATCTGCTGCTGCGCTTCTTCCATCTCTCTGGCGGTGGGGACCGCCATTTCCTCGAGGCTCTCGCGGTACTGCTCCGCAAGGCGCTTGGAGATGTTGTTGAGGATGAAATCCAGCGCTGCCGAGCGCTGCTGTTTCGCGGCAAACAGCGCTTGCAGCAGGACCGGCGCATCGACGCTGCGGCAGATGGTTGCGATACTCCCGGGCAGAACCCGCTTCGGAATATCCTCGAAGGTGAACATCTTCTTTTGCACGGCATCGGCAAATTCGGGGACCTTTTCCTCGAGCGTGCTCAGGAAGCCATCCCGCTTCTCGCGCGGCAGGAAGTTCATCATCGAGCCGACCAGCTCTGCCGGTTTCGGACGCGAGGAGCTGCTGTCATCGCTGTCATTGTCGAGGAACTGATCCTGAACCGATGCCTCGATCCGATCGAGCACCTGCGGCTTGATGTGATCGAGCGCCGACATGCGCATGAGCACTTCCTGGGCATAGAGCGGGTCCAGCCGGGTCAGGATCTTGGCGCTTTTCTCGGCGCTCATATTGGTCAGCACAACGGCGGTGGTCTGCGCGTGCTCGCGGCCCAGGAACTGGGCGATCTGCGAGATCTTGGCGTGGTTGAGCCGCTGCCAGACGGTTTCCTCACCGCTGACATTGGCGTCGAGATTGCGGAACAGCGCATCGATATCCTGCGGCGACATGAACTCGGCCAACAGGCGGCGCAGCGCATCATGATTGACCGAGATACCGCGGGTCTCCAGCGCCTCGACAAACTCGATCACCACCTGTTCGATCACGGCCTTGGGCACATCCGTCAGCCGGGCCGAGGCCCGCGCAAAGGAACGGATCGCCGCCGGGCCCAGCTCGGGCAGGATCTGTGCGGCCAGCTCTTCGCCCAGCGCGTTGATGATGATCGCAGCCTTTTCCGGCTTGGAGAGTTTTACGGTCAGGGTGCCTCCGGTGCTGCTTGCTGCGGAGGCTGGGGCGACGGCGCCGCCCTTGGGGGCTTCAAGTTGCTGCATCACGAGGTGTATCCTGTCACGAGTGCGCCAGCCAGCAGCGTCCAGCCATCGGCCATGACGAAGAAGGCGAGCTTGAAGGGCAGGGAGACGACGGCCGGGGGCACCATCATCATGCCCATGGCCATCAGAACCGAGGCCACGACCAGATCAATGATCAGGAAGGGCAAAAAGATCATGAACCCGACCTCAAAGGCGCGCTGGATCTCCGAGAGCATGAAGGAGGGGATCAGCACCGACAGCGGGGCGGCCTCATCTTCGGGGATCAGCGTCTGCTTGGGGGCCAGATCGGTGAGCGAGGCGAGGGTCTGCGGATCAACGCGCGCGCTCATGAACTCGACGAAAGGGGCCAGCGTCTCGGAGAATGCCTGTTCGTCGGTCATGGTGCCGTCGATCATCGGCTGGATGCCGTTTTCCCAAGCGGTCGAGAAGACCGGCGCCATCACGAAATAGGTCAGGAACAGCGCCAGCGACACGATCATCATGTTGGGCGGTGCCGCTTGCAGGCCGATCGCCTGACGCAGGATCGACAAGGTCGTGACCATGAACGGAAAGCAGGTCACCATGATCGCGATGCCGGGCGCGAGGCTCAGCAGGGTGACCAGCAAGAACATCTGGATGATGCGCGCGCTCATCGCCTCGCCATCGCCCAGAGAAATGCTGATATCCTGCGCCATGGCCGGTCCGCTCAGACCGACCAGGGCAATGACAAGCCCGAGCAGCAGGGCCCGAAGCCTGATACTGGCAGTGTTTGCAGTCGCCCTTCTGGCGGTACGCATATCGCAGGTCCTTGCATCAATCAGCGCGGTAGAAACCTGTCCGCTCAAAGCGCATTCTGCGCTCCTGGCGGGCAGGGCAGGGGCGTGGATCAGAACGGGCCGGAGATGTCGACGATCTCGGTCAGGCGCACGCCCAGACCGCCTTCGCCCTCTTCGATCTCCTGAAGTTCACCGCGGGCAATGACGCGTTTGCCGATCATGATCTCCACCGGCTCGTCGATGCGGCTATCGAGCGGGATCACGGTGTCGCGGCCCATGGCGAGCAATTCGCCAACCGTCGGTTCGGCCTTGCCGACCGAGACCACCAGTTGCACGGGCATGCCAAAGATCGCACGGCGATGGCGCCCTTCCGGGCTTTCATCACGGGTGTCGAATTTGGGGGCTTCGCCAGCGCCGTCATTCGGGTCAGGGATCTTGATATCGAGTTCTTCGCTCATGACGTTTCTCCGGGCTCGGATACATCATCCCCCATCGGGGACGGTTCGGGTGCACAATGGCTCGAAGAAGGTTTCGGAGCCGTTAGCCGGGCAAGGATTGCCAGGATATTTTTTTGCGGTGCGTCGAGATCGAATGCATTTACCCTCTCGCCCACATGCAGCTCGAAGTTCAGCGGGGGCAGGGCGGGGTCGCTGGTGATCGTGGCGCTCAGGGCCTGCGGATCGTGGCCCTCGCCATGCAGGGCGCCATGCGGAGCCATGCCTGCCAGCGCCTCCGAGAGGATCTGCGCGCAGTCAGGAGCCGCGCGCAGGGTCAGGGGCGCATCGTCGAGATCGCCCATCCAGGCTTCGAGCACCGCGACGGCCTCGGTGGCGAATCCGCGCTCGCAAAGTGCTGGCAAGAGCGCCTCCAGGGCCGACATCAATGCCGCCCCCGCCTGGGCATTGGCGACGCCCTGTGCCTGCCCGATATCGGCGCGCAGGCCGCGCAGTTCTTCGGCAACGGTCTCGATCGCGCGCAGCCGCGCATCTTGCGCCAGCTCTTCGGCTTTCTCGAGCCCGGCGCGATAGCCGTCATCGAAACTGGCCTCAAGCTGCGCCTTCAGCGCCTCTTGCGCTTGCTCTTCACGCTGGGCTTCGAGCAAGGCGATCTTTTCCGCCGGAGTGGTCTGGGCAAAGGGCTCCAGAAACAGGGACTTGCTCATGGCCATGCTCATGTCCTTTCCTCACCGCGCCTGATCACGCCGGCACCGCGGTGCGGGTGTCGTTGAGCCAGTTCTTCAGGATATGCCCGCTGGCTTCCTGCTCCTCGGTGACCAGAGCGCGCAGGCTTTCCATGGCGCCGATCTTCTCGAGCCCCTCGCCTTCATCCGACTTGTCTTCGATGACCACCGTCTCGGCGGGCTCGGCGGCAAGTTCGGCCATGCTCATCTCATTCGTCGCTTTCGCGCCATCGGGGGCGGGCAGGCCAGCGGTGGCGGAGGTCGGCAACGCCTGGGCGAGCTCGTCTTCACGCAGCATCGGTGCCTTGGTCGCGCTCAGGATCGGCTTGACCACGAGCAGGCCGAGCAGCAGCGCCACCACGCTCAGAATGCCGAGCTGGATCAGCGACATCGCGTTGTTTTCGAGGAAACGCTCGGCAAAGCCTGCGGTGACGACCTCGCCGGTATTGGGGATCGCGGCAAAGCGCATCGATTCGACGGTCACGACATCGCCGCGCCCTTCATCAAAGGCGATTGCTGACTGTACGAGCTTCTGGATCGCGGCCAGTTCCTCGGGCGGGCGGGCCTGATAGGTGATGGTGCCATCTGGGGAGATGATCTCCTGCTCATCGATGAGCACCGCAACCCCGATGCGCTTGACGGCCCCGGCCGATTTAACCTGATCGCGGCGGGTCTCCGAATAGCTGTAGGTGACCTGCTCGCGGCTTTCCTGACGTTGCGATTCGTCGCCGCCATCGCCATTGGCCGCATCGCCATCGGGCAGGTTGGAGGCAACCGTGACCACCCCGCGCGAGCCCTTGGTCTGCTCGTTGAGCGAGGATGTGTCGGCGGTCAAGGTCACCCGGCTTTCCGGATCAACGATCCGCTCGGAGATGGTTTCCTGTTCGGTCGTGGTCTCGACGGTGACGGAGACGCGGACATTGCCATCGCCAACCCGCACCCCGAGCAGCGTTGCGATATCCTGTTCGAGCCGCTTGGCCTTTTCCTCAGCCAGGGCGTTGCCGACGCCAAAGGCACGATCCTGACCCGGGCGCAGGACGACGCCGTGTTTGGCATCGATCACCGCGACCTGTTTGGGGTCAATGCCAGCCACCGAAAGAGCGACCAGATAGCGGATCGACAGCGCCGATTGCTCGGAGAGCGCGCCGCCATTGGTGCGTACGGTCACGGCGGCGGTCGTCTTTGCCGCACCTTGCTGGAACGGGCGGCGCGAGGCATTGCCGATATGCACACGAACCGAGGAGACACCCGGCACCGACATGATCGTGCGGCCAAGCTCGCCTTCCTTCGCGCGCCAATAAGCCGCCTCGAACATCTCGGAAGTGGTACCAAAGCCGCTCAGATCATCGAGAAGCTCATAGCCTTTTTGCCCTTGCTGCGGCAGTCCGTCCCGCGCCAGGCTCATCCGGACGAAATCGCGCTGCGTGCCATCGACATAGATCGCATTGCCGCGGATCTCATAGGGCACGTTCATCTTGTCGAGGGCGGTAACGACCTCACCCGCCGACTGCTCCTCAAGCCCCCCATAAAGGAGCGCCATCGACGGTGCCGTGGCAGTCTGAGCCAGCGCCAGGACTGTGAGGATGGTGCCAATCACCGCCCCCACCAGAGTTAGTCGCTTGGTGAGAGACAATGCGTTCCAGGTCTCGAGCATTCCGGCCATAACCGCTCCGTATTCCAAATTCCAACCCGTCAAGGGCGAACGTTCTCGTTTCTGAAAATTGAAATACCCGTGTCCTCGTTAACACGGAGTTTGCATTGTCGTTTTAAGTTCACTCCCGAAAGCAAGTTTGCGCAGGCCCTGAATGGCGGCTGTGCAGGGCTCACTGGAGTGGATGATGTCGGATCAGGTCGAAGTAGAAATCGTCGAAGATGAAGAGCCGAAGAAAAAAGGTGGCAAGGGCCCCCTGCTGATTGGCGTGGTGCTGGCGCTGCTGCTGGGCGGTGGATCCTTTTATGGGGTCTATGCCGGCATGGTCCCGGTCGAGCCGGTGGCCGAAATGATCGGGCTCGCACCGAAAAAGGCCCATAAGGAGCACGCGCTGCCCCCGCCGGTGGTCGAGAACAAGACCGCTTATCTCAACCTCGATCCGATGGCGATCTCGCTCAAGCATCAGGGGCGTCACCGCCAGCTGCGCCTCAAACTCTCGATCGAGACCGATGAAAAGCACCTGCCCGAGGTCGAGCACGCCAAGCTGCGCATCGTTGATGCGATCAACACCATGCTGCGCTCGATCGATCCGGGCGAGCTGATGGATCCGTCGGCCATGGACCGGCTGCGCGCGCAGATCCTGTTTCGCATTCGCCTCGTCGCGGAGACCGAGGCGGTCAATGACCTGCTGATTGAAGAATACGTCGTGATTTGAGGGGAACCGACACTATGATTATCGATATTGCCGACGGATTGACGATCGCCGCTGCAACCGCCGCCGCGTTTTACTGCTGGAGCCTGAACCGCAAGCTCAAGGCTTTGCGCAACACCGATCAGGGGCTGGGCGCGAGCATCAAGACCCTGGCCGAGACGGTCGAAAAAGCGCGGCTCACCCTCGCGGATGCCAAGACCGATGCCCGTGCCGAGCAAGAGCGCCTGGCGCAGCTCATCAATGATGCGCGCGAGATGGAGCTCAAGCTCGACCGGTTCGAGTTCGCCGATCATGCGATCGCCAACAGCCTGCCGGCGCAGCAAGCCTTCAGCGCACGCGCGAATACCGTGCAGCGTCCGGCCATGCGCACCGAGCGCAAGTTTCACCGCGTCTTCTCCGGTCAGGGAGGCAATGCGTAATGGCCTCCAGAAGTCAGGCATTGCTGGCGATTGTGCTGTGCTTTGGCGCCGGGGGGGCGCTCAAGGCCGCCGATGCGATCCAGGATTTCACCGCCGCCCAGCAGCGGGCTCAGGCAATGGCCGAGCAGAGCCGGGCACGCAGCGTCGCAAAGCCGATGGCCAATTCTGCTCTCGCGGGGATCGTCTCTGAAGCGGAGGCGGCGGGCAACCCGTTCGTGACCGGCGAGATCAAGAAGGACGCGGCGCAAGAGGCGCCCGAAGAGCCAAAGGACACCAGTCCGCATGCCGAGGAAAACGCGCTGATCCGCGCGCTCAAGAAGCGCGAGCAAGAGCTTGTCGCCTATGAGCGCCAGCTCGATGCACGCAAGCTCGAGCTTGAGGCCGCGGCCAAGAAAATCGAGGAGCGCATCGCCCAGCTCGAGAGCTCGAAGAAGGAATTCGAGAAAATGGTCGAGCTCGTCGATGGCGCCGCCCAGCGCGATATCGCCCATCTGGTCCAGATGTACACGAAGATGAAGCCGCAGCAGGCGGCCGAGATCTTCAACTCGATGCCGCCGAATTTCGCCTCGGGCTTCCTCGCGCAGATGAAGTCCAACGCCGCCTCGCAGATCCTGGCGAATATGGAAACCAAGAAAGCCTATGCCGTCACGCTTGAGCTGGCAGGGCGCAATGTCACCGCGCCCAAGCGCTGATCCGCAACTGAGCAAGAATTGAACAGGAGGCCCCGGTCATGGGCGTGATTATCGGTATCGTCGTGATCCTGGCGATGGTGTTTGGCGGCTACATCCTTGCCGGCGGCAAGATGGGCCTCATCATCAAGGCACTGCCCTTCGAGATGATGATGATCGGCGGCGCGGCGGTGGGCGCGTTCATCGTCTCCAATGATGGCGGTACGATCAAGGCGACGCTCAGTGATCTGGGCAAGCTGTTCAAGGGGCCCAAATGGAAGAAGCAGGACTACACCGACCTGCTTTGCCTGCTCTACGAGCTGGTGCGCATGGCCCAGACCGAGCCGCTGAAGCTCGAGGAGCATGTCGAAAACCCGCATGACAGTGCGATCTTCAACAAATATCCGAAGATCTCGCATGACCATCACGTCGTCGACATGATCTGCGACACCTTCCGCAGCGCGTCGATGAACTATGATGATCCGCATCAGGTCGAGGATCTGCTCGAAAAGCAGCTTGAGGCCGATCACCACCACGCGATGCATGCCAGCCATGCGCTGCAAAGCGTTGCCGATGCGCTGCCCGCGCTCGGGATCGTGGCGGCGGTGCTCGGGGTGATCAAGACCATGGGCTCGATCGACCAGCCGCCGTCGGTGCTGGGCAAGATGATCGGCGGCGCGCTGGTCGGTACCTTCCTCGGCGTGTTCCTCGCTTATGGCATTGTCGGTCCGTTCGCCACCAAGTCGGGCCTTTATGCCGAGCAGGACCATCAGTTCTACAAGCTGATCCGGGATGTGCTGGTTGCCAATCTGCACAAGCATGCTCCGAATATCTGCATCGAGGTTGGTCGTCAGAACGCCCCGCGTGAGATGCGGCCGGAGTTCAACGAGCTGGAAGAGCAGCTCAAGGCCCTCAAATCGGGAGCGGCGTGATGCGACACAGACTGATCGCGCTTGTCAGCTTGACTGCAATGATGGGAGCCGGGGCGCAAGCCTCGGCCGAACCCATTGCTGTGCGTGGCGGCGAGCATGGCGCTTATAGCCGGGTGGCGCTGGATTTCGCTCCCGAGCGCGGCTGGACCCAGGCCCCGACCGAAGGCGGCATGGTCCTGACCTTCAATGCGCCGGGGCTGGTCTTCAATACCAAGGCAATGATCCGGCGCCAGGCGGCGCATCGGCTCAAGAGTGCGCAGACCTTGTGGGAAGACGGGCAGACCAAGCTGATCCTCGGCTTTAACTGCGAGTGCAATGGCACGGCCTATCGCTTTGGCAAGAACCGGCTGTTGATCGATATTCGTGATGGTGCGCCTGAAAAGGCCGCGCCGGTGGAGCTGGCGGAAGATCTCTCGACGGGCGATGCGGCCGCAGAAGTGATGTCTGCGCAGGAGCCGACACAGGAGGGTGCCGCGCATCAGGGGCAAGAGCACGCCCAAAATCACACTGAGGCCAAGGATTTGGCCAAGGATATGGCCAAGGCCAAGGCGCAAGATCATGCAGAAGATCACGCAAATGATCATGCTGCTGAGCAGCCCAAAAAGCATGAAGCTGCACATCAGGGCGCAGCCGATCACGCCGCTGCCAAGCCTGAGCCAAAGGAAAAAGAGCAAGCCAGCGATGCTGCGGCCCTGAAGGCTCTGCATGCGCAAGCCGCCAAGGATGGCGAGAAATCAGAGGTCGCTCTGGCCAGAGATCTCTTGCTGCGCCAATTGCAGCGCGCGGCTGATGAGGGCTTTATCTCCTTTGTTGAGGGCGGCGAGGCCGAGACTGCGATCGAGAAGCTCGAACCGCTGGCTGAGGACGAAGTGCAGCCGGTTGAGATGCATGCCGAAGCGCATGAGCCATCGCACGCTCCGGACCAGCACGCACAGGACCAGCACGCTGCGGATCAGCACCAACAGGGCGCGGGTGACCACGGCGAGACCAAACACGCGCAAGACGACCACGCTCAAGACGAGCATGCTCAAGACAAGCATGGCCAAGACAAAAACGCTCAAGACAAACACGGCGATGCGCACAAGGCCATCGAGACCGCCGCGCGCGCGCATGCCGATCCCGCTCCCGATCACGGCAACAACCATGCTGCCCCTGAGGCTTCGACCGATCACGATCCCGCCGAAGAACACGCAGCGGCGGAGCCTTCGGTTTGCGAATCCGATGGCAGCCTGATGCTGGACGAGTGGGGCGGTGCCAAGACCTTCAACGAAGATCTCGCCGAGCTGCGCCGCACTCTTTACACCGAGGAAGGGGTGGTGGACCGGCACAGTCTTGAGCGTCTGACCGAGCTGTATCTGTTCAACGGGCTGGGGCCGGAAGCCTCGCATATGCCCGACGCTTACGGGGTCAGCACGCCGCGCACGCGAGCCTTGCAGGACATGGCCGATGTGGTGACCGGCAAGCCGGTCGAGGAGGGCAGCATCTTTCTGGCCGCCGAGCCTTGCCCGGGGCTGCATGGTCTGTGGCAGGCGGCAGCGCTGGCGGATCGCTCGGCTCCGGCGGCGATGGACGCCTGGCGCGCGTCGAACAATGCACTCATCGCCCTGACCGCACCGCTGCGCCGCATCGTGGGCGCACGCATCGCCACCGCCGCCATCGCCGCCGAACAGTTCGTCGAGGCGCAGGCGATCATGGACATCCTTGAGCGTAATGGTGATGAGCCGACCCTGCCGATGTTCATGGTCGAGGCCGAATTGGCGCTGTCCGAAGGCTATCTGAGCAAGGCGCGCTACTATTTCGATCTGGTGATGAAGACCCAGGACCCGCTCGCCCCGCGCGCCGCGATCCGGTATTCAGAGACCTTGCAGGCACCTGCCGAGATGGAAGAGGCGCTCATGATGGCCGCAAGGCTCTCGAGCTATGCGCTGCAATATCGCCATAGCCCGGTCGGTGACGCCGCGCTGGAGGCCGAAGCACGGCTGCTGGCACGTTTTGGCAAGCTGGAGAAAGCCTTTGTCGCGCTCGATTACGCGGCCGGGCTGGCACCTGAAAAGGCCGCGCAATACCGCCGCATGCGCCATCAGATCTTCCGTGATGTGATGCGCGAGCGCCTGTTCTCGTTCAAGCCCGAGCAAGCACCGGCGCTGGTCGAGACCCTGGCGATGGCCGAGGCTATCCCGGAATTTGATGATCTGCGCACCAGCCTGGCGCAAAAGCTCATCAATGCCGATCTGTCGGCGCTCGTCGAGATTGTGCTGCCCGATGCGGTGGCACAGCGCTCAAGCCGGGCGGCGGATCTGCGGGTGCAGGCAACCAGCGCTTTGGCACTGGGCGGTGACCGGATGCCGATCCAGACCGCCGATGCGCCTGGCGAGGGCGGTATCGACTATGAAACCGCCCGCATGCAGGCATTCTCGGCCTATATTGCCGGTGAGACCGTGTTGCCCCAGCCGGTGCGCGCGGCTCTCGAGGCCGATCGTTCCGAGCGCGCGCAAGCGGTGCTCAGCCTCTTTCCCCTTCCCCTGTCAGAAGACCTCCCGGGCCAGAAACAGCCCATCGCCGATGCGCGGATGAAGCTCGAAAAGGTCCAGCAGGAGATCGATTTTCTCAAGGAGATCGCCACCGATGGATAACGCGCTCTATGTGAATGTGACCCGCCAATCGGCCTTGCTCGACGAGCTTCAGAGCATCGCCAACAACCTGGCGAACATGAATACCGACGGGTTTCGCCGCGAGGCGCCGGTCTTCTCCGAATATGTGAAGGCGGTCGAAGGGCCGGTGGGCTCGCTGTCGATGGCGGCTGCGCGCGGGCATTTTGTCGATGAGACCCAAGGCGCGCTCGCCCATACCGGTGGCAGCTTCGATCTTGCAATCGAGGGCGAGGGCTATTTCATGCTCGAAAGCCCCGATGGCGCGCCGCTGCTGACCCGGGCCGGGTCCTTCACGCCCAATGAAGCCAATGAGCTTGTCACCTCTGACGGCGTGCGCGTGCTCGATGCCAGCGGCGGCCCGATCTTCATCCCCCCCGATGCCGCCGAGGTAAAGATCGCTGGCGATGGCTCGATCTCCGCCGACGGCAATCTTATCGGTCAGGTCGGCCTGTTCACCGCCCCGCCCGAGAGCCTCAAACGCACCAGCGGCATGAGCTTCACCACCGATGAAGCGCCGCTGCCCGTCGAGGGCACCGGCAAGATCGCGCAGGGTTATCTCGAGCAGAGCAATGTAAGCGCCGTAACGGAAATCACCCGTCTGGTCGAGGTGCAGCGCGCCTATGAACTGGCCTCGAGCTTTGGCAATCAGGAAGACGGGCGGATCGAAAATCTCATCCAGACCCTGAGCCGACCGGCGTAATTCGTCCCGCTTTTCTGCGTCAAGCATGTTAGTTTGGCGCAGAATTGGGCAGGTCCTGTACGTTTTAGAGAACAATCCGGCGCGGATTAACCGATATTCGCACCATAACCGGGCATGTTGCGGCGCATTCATTTGACACTAGGCGCGTTCTTGCCTAGGCATGATTCTCGGGGGAGAGCGACATTCAGTCGAAGCCCGGGGTCTGCCTATGTCACTCGTCAATATCGCCTTGAGCGGACCTTCGTCGAACAGAGTTGATCTGGTCGCGCTCGGCGATGGCTATCAGCGCCATGAATTGACGACATTCACGACCCATTTGAGCGAGTACGCGGCCTATCTGTTCACCGGCGGCGATCCGCTCGCGAGCACCAATCTGGTCGAACCCTTCGCGCGCTACCAGAATATCTTCAACATTCACGGCGCCTTTGTCATTTCGCAGGAGAGCGGCGCTGATGGCGAGGAAGTGATCGACGGGGTCGCGGTCAGCAAGGCAACGGCGCTCAATGCCAGCTTTGGCTATGCCGGCGGGCCGGACCGGCTGCTCTATATCGACACGCTCGAAGCGCTGATCTGGCGCAATTTCGAGCTGGCGGGAAGCGATATCGATACCGACTTGCAAATGGTCACCGTCAATTCGGAGAAATATGGCGGCGGCGGTGGCTCCTGGGCGGTCTGGGCGGGCGGCAATGCCTCGGCTCAGGAGATCGCCCTGCACGAGACCGGCCACAGCTACGTGGATCTGGCGGACGAATACAGCTATGGCGGGCCGCAGGTCTATACCGGCTTTGAGCCGCTGGAGGCCAATATCACCACCGACCCAACCGGGGCGAAATGGGCGCATTGGCTGGGCTATGAGCAAGAAGGCATCGGCACAATCGGTGTCTATGAGGGCGCCGGGTACAGCGCCGAGGGGCTCTATCGCGCCTCCGAAACCTCCAAGATGCGCGCGCTGGGGCAGCCCTTCGATGCGATTGCCCGCGAGCAATTCATCCTCGCTTTCTATGAGGATATCGACCCGCTCGACAGTTGGGCATTCGACACGCTGCCGCTGGACTATGAGCTGGTCAACCCGGCAAGCTTCTACGTCAATACAATCGATCCCGCGCTCTATGACATCACCTGGACGCTGGACGGGGTGGAGGTGCTCGCCTTTACCGGGCTCGAGGAAATCAGTCTCGCGGGTATGGCACTGACCGCGGGCGTGCATGAGCTCAGCGTGCTGGTCGAGGACAATACCGAATGGGTGCGCCTGGATCGCAGCAGCCTCCAGCAAAGCGTGAGCTGGAGTTTCACCGTGACGCAGGCTTCGGTCGCGGCGGATAATCCCTTTGGCGTGACCACGCAGGAAGCAACCGCGATCGAAGCGAGCCGGGGCGACAACATCGTGCGCGGCTTGTCCCTGGCCGATGCGCTGGAGGGCGGCATCGGAGAAGATCTGCTGCGCGGTGGTTCCGGCAATGACTCGCTGTCGGGCGGGGCAGGCAATGACACCCTGGTCGGCCAGAGCGGTGCCGATGCGCTGTTTGGCGGTGCGGGCGATGATCTGCTGATCTTTGATGCGGATGATGTCGAGATCTATGGCGGTACCGGCTCCGATCACGCTTCGGTTGCAAGCGGCGAGTTGCGCGCGGTCACCCTCGATCTGTTTGCTCATGACATCGAGCAAGCCACTGGCGGCGCGGGCGATGATATTCTCTCGGCCAATGGCAGCACCTCTTATGTCGGCATTCGCGGTTTGGGCGGGAATGACACGATCACCGGCGGCGGCGCCAATGACGTGCTGCGCGGCGGCGATGGGGATGATGTGATCGAAGGCGGCTATGGCGCCGATCTGCTCTCGGGCGATGCGGGGGCCGACACGCTATCGGGCGGCGCCGGGGCCGATCGTCTCTATGGCGGTGGTGATGCCGATGTCTTTGTCTTCGCCACCAATGGCGAGGGCAATGACCGGATCCTCGATTTCGAAGACGGGATCGACAAGATCGCCTTTGAAAGCGCCAGCACGCGGCTTGGGGTGCAGGCATTCGACGATCTCGACATCTACTCCCTGCCTCTCGATGACAACGCCTATGTCGATTACGGCACCGGGCGGATCGTCGTGGCTGGCGTCACCGCCGACGCGCTGGGCGAGGACGATTTCATTTTCCTTTAGCTCTAGGGGTGCGTGCAGAGCCGCGTTTCTTTGCGGGGGGCGTTGGCGCGAACAGGCGCTCATCCCACCACACCGGGGTTTCCAGCCCGGCCTCGATCTTGGCAAAGTCCGGGTGCTCGGCATTGATGAGCAGGTTTCGCTCGACCGGGGCAATCGCACAAGGAACGAACAGCACCGCCGAGCGCGCCTCTTCGACCCATTGATGGCCGAAGCTGCGCGCGCCCGCTGAGTCCGGTTCGCGCCAGTCGGGCGCCTGATGCTCGGCAAAGACCTCGTAGCTGACCCCATTCGGGATCGTAATGGTAATGAAGTGTTGCTGTGACGGGAGCACGCCAGCAAGGTAGGCCAATATCTCGAGCATGGCGGTGGCATAATGCTCGCACGCATAGATCACCGGGTCCCCCGCTCGGTGCCAGCGCCCGGCACGTCGCCGCGCGCCTTCCGGGCTGAAGATCGGATAGCGCCCGGACGCGTGGCCGATGCGATAGGCGGTGCAGTCGCGATCGAGCCTGCGATGGGTCATGGGCTCAGGCCGCGAAGCCGGCGATCACCCGATGCAGCAGGGCCGATACCGCATCGGCGCCAGCGGAGCTTGAAACCGTCATCTCGAGCGGGGTCTTGCCCTCGAGCATCGGGTGCGGCGCCTCGAGAAACCGTGCGACCTTCTCCCGATCGCCACCGTAAACCTCCTCGGCGAGCGCATAGACCCGTGCGAATTCGTAGAGCTTCTCGCTGCTTTGCGGGGTGAGGGGGCGGTCCTGGCGGCGGCTGCGGCGCAGGGTGCTCTCGGACAGGACATGCTCGAAAGCGGGGGCGCCGAGCAGGGCGCGCAGCGCTTCGGCCGCCTTCACCGGCAGCCCGTTCGCGATCGTCTCGGCCAGCGCGACCGGGTGCGCGCTCCGACCGGGAAGGCCGAGGATCTGCGCGATGCGCTGTGGTTCCGTCAATGCGCTGGTCGCTTGTGCGGATCGAGCCATCAAAGCCTCCTGCATCCTTGCATTGCCAGCGGCCACGCGGGATCGCCCCCGCGGATGCTCCTGGCAGCAGATCCCAATATCGCGATCCGCTGCCGAGCGGTCAAGGAGGCCTATTTCTTCTTCGGCGGCATCAGGTCGGTGATCGTGCCCTCGAACATCTCGGCCGCCATCGCCACCGTTTCCGAAAGGGTCGGGTGCGGATGCACCGTCAGGCCGATATCCTCGGCATCGGCACCCATCTCGATGGCCAGGGCCACTTCCGCGATCAGATCGCCGGCATTGGGCCCGACGATCGCCCCGCCCAACACCCGGTTGGTCTCGGGATCGAAGATCAGCTTGGTCATCCCTTCCGAGCGCTCATTGGAGAGCGCCCGGCCCGAGGCGGCCCAAGGGAAGACGCCCTTGCCGATCTTGATGCCCTTGGCCTTCGCCTGCTCTTCGGTCAGACCGACCCAGGCAACCTCGGGATCGGTATAGGCGACCGACGGGATCACCTTGGCATCGAAGGCCGATTTGTGCCCGGCTGCGACCTCGGCCGCGACCTTGCCCTCATGCACCGCCTTATGCGCCAGCATCGGCTGGCCGACGATATCGCCGATCGCGAAGATATGCGGGACATTGGTGCGCATCTGCTTGTCGGCGGCGATGAAGCCGCGCTCATCGACGGCGACCCCGGCGGCCTCGGCATTGATCTTCTTGCCATTGGGGATGCGCCCGACAGAGACCAGCACCAGATCATAGACCGCCTGCGCGGGGGCGTCCTTGCCCTCGAAAGTGATCTCGATCCCGCCATCGGTGGCGGTGGCGCCGGTGACCTTGGTGTTGAGGTAGATCGCCTCGAACCGCCCCTCCATGCGCTTTTGCCACGGCTTGACGATGTCCTTGTCCGCGCCCGCCATCAGCCCGCCGGTCAGCTCGACCACCGAGATCTTCGCCCCCAGCGCCTGATAGACGGTCGCCATCTCGAGCCCGATGATGCCGCCGCCCACCACCAGCATGGATTTGGGCACCTGGCGCAGCTCGAGCGCGCCGGTGCTGTCCACCACCCGCGGATCGTCCTTGGGCATGAAGGGCAGCGCGACCGGCTCGGACCCGGCGGCGATGATCGCCTTGTCAAAGCTGATCGTGGTCACTTTGCCATCCTCGCCGGTCACCTCGACCAGGTTCGGTCCGGCAAAGGCGCCGACCCCGCGCACCACTTCGACCTTGCGGCCCTTGGCCAGCCCGCTCAGCCCGCCGGTGAGCTTGCCAACCACGCTGTCTTTCCATGCGCGCAGCTTGTCGATGTCGATCTGCGGCGGGGCGAAGGTGAGCCCGTGCTCGGCCATCTCCTCGGTTTCCGAGATCACCTTGGCGGCATGGAGCAGCGCCTTGGAGGGGATGCAGCCGACATTGAGGCAGACACCGCCCAGGCTCGGCCAGCGCTCGACCAGCACCACTTTCTGCCCCAGATCGGCGGCGCGGAAGGCAGCGGTGTAGCCGCCGGGGCCAGCGCCGAGCACCAGCACTTGCGCATGCAGATCGCCTTGCGCCCGCGCCCCGCCCGCCACCGAGCTCTCGGCCGGGATATTGGGTTCGGATTTGGCGGCGCTTTTCTGGCCAGCGCTGGCGGTGGTCTCGATGGTGCCGAGCAAGGTGCCCTGGCTGACCTTGTCGCCGATGGCGAGCTTGATTTCCTTGATCACGCCACCAACCGGGGCGGGGACATCCATCGTCGCCTTGTCGCTTTCGAGCGTGATCAGCGGGTCTTCGGCGGCGACTTCGTCACCGGGCTTTACGTGGATTTCGATGACCGGGACATCCGAGAAGTCGCCGATATCGGGGATGGTAATTTGCTCAACGGGCATGGGTCATTGATCCTTTTCGCGGCGAAGGGCAGGGTGCGAAGGGCACCGAGCAAAGGGCGGGGTAGCAGGGCCACCCCGCGCGATGCGTGCCTGTGGTGCGATGCTCGCTGTTAGAGCAGCAGCCGGCGCACATCGCCGAGCAGGGTCTTCAGGCTGACGAGGAAGCGCGCGGCGAGCGCCCCGTCGATGGCGCGGTGGTCATAGGACAGCGACAGCGGCAGCATGTTGCGCGGCGCGAAGGTCTTGCCATCCCAGACCGGGGCCATCTTCGAGCGCGAGACGCCGAGGATCGCGACTTCCGGCGCGTTCACGATCGGGGTGAAGGAGGTGCCGCCGATCCCGCCCAGCGAGGAGATGGTGAAGCTCGCCCCCGACATTTCCGCCGGTTTCAGCTTGCCATCGCGCGCCTTGGCCGAAAGCTCGCCGAGCTCTTTCGAGATCTCGATCACCCCCTTCTTGTTGGCGTCCTTGATCACCGGCACCACCAGCCCGTCCGGCGTGTCGGCGGCAAAGCCGATATGGTAGTAGTTCTTGCGGATCAGCGACTGGCCATCGGGGGCGATGGAGCTGTTGACGATCCAGTGCTCCGCCAGCGCCTTGCAGCTCGCCTTGATCAGGAAGGACAGGAGGGTGACCCGGTAGCCTTCGGCCTTGCCAGCGGTGTCGAGCTCCTTGCGGAACTGATCGACCTCGGTGATGTCGGCCTCATCGTGGTTGGTGACATGCGGGATGTTGAGCCAGGCGCGGTGCAGGAACGGGCCGGAGAGCTTCTTGATCCGCGGCATCTCGACGGTTTCGATCGGGCCGAATTTGGAGAAATCGACTTCCGGGATCGGCGGGATCCCCATCCCGCCCGAGATCGCTGCGCCAGAGCTGCTGCCCGAGAGCGCCTTTTTCACGTCTTCCTTGGTGATGCGGCCCTTCTCGCCGGTGCCCTTGAGCTTGGTCAGGTCGAGATCGAGCTCGCGCGCGAGGCGGCGCACCGAGGGCGCGGCGTGCACGAGGTCGAAATCCGTCAGGTTCGGGATCGGCAGACCGCCGCCCTGCGCCGGGGCCTTGCTCGGGGCGCTGGTCGGCGCAGAGGTGCTCGGCGCGGCGGCGGCGGCGCCATTCGATTTTGGCGTGGCGGCGGCAGGAGCCGCGCCCTTCACCGCGAGGGTCAGGATCGCGCTGCCTTCGGAGACCTTGTCGCCAACGCTCAAGGCAATGGCGGTGACGGTACCGGCGGCCGGCGCGGGCACTTCCATGGTCGCCTTGTCACTCTCGAGGGTGACGAGCGCGTCTTCCGCCGCGACCTCATCGCCGACCTTGACCAGGATCTCGATCACCGGCACGTCCTTGAAGTCACCGATATCGGGCACGCTAACCGCCATCTCGCTCCGCGCCTCTTCAGCCGCCGGAGCGGCTTCATCGGCTGACCCAGCGCCCGAACCCTCGCCGTCCCCATCGAGGACCAGCACCAGCGTGCCTTCGGAGACCTTGTCGCCGAGCTTCACCTTCAGCTCGCGCACGGTTCCGGCGGCCGGGGAGGGCACTTCCATCGTCGCCTTGTCGCTTTCCAGCGTGATCAGCGGGTCTTCCTCGCTGACGCTATCCCCGACATTCACCAGCACCTCGATCACCGGCACATCCGAAAAATCGCCGATATCGGGCACCGTCACATCAATCTGAGCCATTTGCTTTCCCTCGTCCTGTCTGTTGCTCTTGCGGCGGCGCCTCACGCGCGGGCCGGGTTTGCCTTTTCGGGGTTGATGTCATAGCGGCCGATCGCGTCGGCGACCTCGGTCGAGGCGATCTTGTTGTCCTCGGCCAGCGCCTTGAGCGCGGCCAGCGCCACGAAGCGGCGATCGACCTCGAAATGGCTGCGCAGCGCCTTGCGATAATCCGAGCGCCCGAAGCCATCGGTCCCGAGCACCTTGTAGCGGCCCGGCACGAAGGGGCGGATCTGATCGGCGAAGAGCTTCATGTAGTCGGTCGAGGCCACGAACGGCCCATCGCCTTGATCGCTCAGGCATTGGGTCACATAGGGCACGCGCTGCTCGTTCATCGGATGCAGCATGTTCCAGCGCTCGGCATCCATCGCCTCGCGCCGCAGCTCGGTGAAGGAGGTCACCGACCAGACATCGGCACCGACGCCGTAATCATTCTCGAGCATCTCTGCCGCCGCCAGCACCTCGTTGAGGATCGCGCCGCAGCCCATGAGCTGCACCTTGTGGCCCTTCTTCTTCGCGGAGGCGCGCAGCAGATACATGCCCTTGATGATGCCCTCTTCGGCGCCTTTGGGCATGTCGGGATGCACGTAGTTCTCGTTGAGCGTGGTCAGGTAGTAGAACACATCCTCCTGATTACCGATCATCCGCTGCAAGCCGTTCTGGATGATGGTCGCGACCTCAAATGAGTAGGTCGGATCATAGGAAATGCAATTGGGGATGGTGGCCGAGATCAGATGGCTATGGCCGTCCTCATGTTGCAGCCCCTCGCCATTGAGCGTAGTGCGCCCGGAGGTGCCGCCGACCAGAAAGCCGCGCGCGCGCAAATCGCCAGCGGCCCAGGCCAGATCGCCGGTGCGCTGGAAGCCGAACATCGAATAATAGACATAGAACGGGATCATCGGGCAGTTCGAGTTCGCATAGGCCGTGGCCGCCGCGACCCAGGAGCTCATCGCCCCAGCCTCGTTGATGCCCTCTTGCAGCATCTGCCCGCTCGCGCTCTCCTTGTAGTACATGAGCTGATCGGCGTCTTGCGGCGTGTAGAGCTGGCCGACCTGGCTGAAGATCCCGTATTGGCGGAACATCCCTTCCATGCCGAAGGTCCGGCTCTCATCGGGCACGATCGGTACCACCCGCTTGCCCAGCGACTTGTCGCGCAAGAGTGTGTTGAGCACCCGCACGAAGGCCATGGTGGTGGAGATCTCGCGATCCGGGCCGGTGCCCTTGAGCTGCGCGTCGAAGGCCGAGAGCGGCGGCACCGTCAGCTCGGTCGTCGTCTTGGCGCGGCGCGAGGGCAGATAGCCGCCCAGTGCCTCGCGTCTGGCGCGCAGATATTTCATCTCCGCACTGTCTTCGGCAAAGGTGATGTATTCGAGGTTCTCGACCTGCTCATCGGTCAGATCAATGCGGAAGCGGTCGCGGAACTGCTTGAGATCGGCAAGACCCATCTTCTTTTGCTGGTGGGTGATATTTTGCGCCTCGCCAGCGGCGCCCATGCCATAGCCCTTCACCGTCTTGGCCAGGATCAGGGTCGGCTGGCCCTTGTGATTGACCGCGGCGTGATAGGCAGCGAAGACCTTGCGCGGATCATGCCCGCCGCGGGTCAGGCTCCAGATCTTCTCATCCGACCAATCGGCGACCATCGCCGCCGTTTCGGGGTAGCGACCGAAGAATTTCTCGCGGATATAGGTGCCGTCCTTGGACTTGAAGTCCTGATACTCGCCATCCACGCATTCTTCCATGAGCTGGCGCAGGCGCCCGGTGGTATCACTGGCCAGCAGCTCGTCCCAGCCGGTGCCCCAGAGGCATTTGACCACATTCCAGCCCGAGCCGCGGAAATCGCCCTCCAGCTCCTGCACGATCTTGCCATTGCCGCGCACCGGGCCATCGAGGCGTTGCAGGTTGCAGTTGATGACGAAGACGAGGTTATCGAGCTTTTCACGCCCGGCGAGGCTGATCGCGCCGAGGCTCTCGGGCTCGTCCATCTCCCCGTCGCCCATGAAGGCCCAGACCTTTCGATCGGTTTTCGGCATCAGGCTGCGGCCTTCGAGATATTTGATGAACCGGGCCTGATAGATTGCCATGATCGGGCCAAGGCCCATGGAGACCGTGGGGAATTGCCAGAAATCCGGCATCAGCCATGGGTGCGGATAGGAGGAAATGCCCTTGCCCTCAACCTCCTGACGGAAATTGTCGAGCTGGTCCTGGCTGAGCCGCCCCTCGACAAAGGCGCGGGCATAGATGCCGGGAGAGGAATGGCCCTGGATATAGACGAGATCGCCGGGATGCGCCTCGCTCTCGGCGCGCCAGAAATGCATGAAGCCGGTGTCGTAAAGGGTCGCAGCCGACTGGAAGCTGGCAATATGCCCGCCGAGCTCCGAGCTTTCCTTGTTGGCGCGCAGCACGATCATCGCCGCGTTCCAGCGGATCGCCGAGCGGATCTTGCGCTCGATCTCCCGCGTGCCCGGATGCTCGGGCTGCTCATGGGGCTTGATGGTGTTGATATAGGCGGTGGTGGCGGCGAAGGGGACATCGGCGCCGTTGCGCTTGGCGGCCTCGACGGCGGCGCTCAGGAGCTGATCGGCGCGGTCGGGACCATCGACGGCAATGACGGATCGCACGCTATCGACCCATTCCTGGATTTCATGCGAATCGGGGTCGTTGGCGAAATCTTGTCCGATGATGTCGTCGCGCATCCATTCCTCCTGTTATGTCCGAGCATGCCCGAGGAGCTTTTCCCGGGCGCGCGGCTGGGCGGCAGCCTTTGACTGGAGCCACATTTCCCCGGGTTGCGCCAGAGTATCGTGGCAGACCTTGCGGTTCCGATGTGTCTGGCCCACTACTTTTGGTCAATTCCAATTTCGGGCGAGCGTCGCTGCGCTCTTCTGAAACCTTGTTCCATTTGCGGTGGCTGCGCAAGAAAGCATGCGGTCTTCTGGCGCAGTTGAATTTTATCGCTCGATGGTCTGGTCCGGGACGCAGGATTTGAACTTGTGCACTGCGAGAGGGGGGGCTCTTCGCACCAAGTGCGACATAAGGACACGGGTTGCCTTTGCGCGCGTTTCGGGGGAGAGGTGATCGCCGGGCCTACCCAATTACCGCTAAGTGAGAACGAAAACCTCCATGCCTTTTCAGAAAATCCCAGCCCAGAAGATTTCAGACGCTGTCATCGAGCAGGTCGAGACGCTGATTCTGCAAGGGGTGCTGCGCCCGGGCGAGCGGCTGCCGGGAGAGCGCGATCTCGCCGAGGCGATGGAAGTCTCGCGCCCAACGGTGCGCGAGGCGCTCAAATCGCTTGAGGATCGTGGATTGATCGTGATCCGTCCGGGCGGCGGTGCCTTTGTCGCTGAACTGCTTGGGACTGCGTTTGCCGAGGCATTGGTCGATCTTTTCGCCAGCCGCGATGATGCGGTTTTCGATTATCTGGAGTTTCGCCGCGATATCGAGGGGACGGTAGCCGCCCATGCGGCCGAGCGTGCCAGTGAGGCTGATCGCGCCATCATCTGTCAGATCTTCGAGCGGATGGAGGAAGCGCATGCCAAGCGCAACCCGGCCGAAGAGGCGGCGATCGATGCGGATTTCCACATGTGCATCGTCGAGGCCGCGCATAATGCGGTGATGCTGCACACCATGCGCTCGCTCTATGAACTGCTGCGCCGCGGTGTGTTCTACAACCGCTCGATCCTCTACAATCAGCGCGAGCGGCGCGATGCCCTGCTCAATCAGCACCGGGCGATCCGGGACGGGGTGATCTCAGGCGAGCCGGAGCGGGCGCGTCAAGCGGTCCATGCGCATCTCGATTACATCATCGAACAGATGCGGGTGGTTTCGAAGGCATCGGATCGTGAAGAGATCGCTCGGATGCGGCTGGAGCAGGAAACCGCCAATCCGAGCAGAGCGCGGCCGAAGAAATAGGCTCAGTCGCCAAGGCTCAGTCGCGAATTCGGCGGCGCCGACGCAGATCCCAGAAGAAGACGGCGAGGCCGAGTGTCAAAAGGAGCTTGCCGACAAAGGTCGCGCCAATGAGCGTGAGCACGCCGCCCAGCAGCGCGAAGGTCAGTTGCAGCGCAATCGGCAGGAGGAAGATGGCCCCGAACAGGGCAAGCGGCCAATTCTGCCTCGCCCATGTTAGCCAGCTCGCCGGATCTTTCAGGCGCAGGGCGGGGGTGCCTTGCATCTCGACATGGCGGCTCACACCGGCCCCGCAGCTTTGGCAGCGGTTGGAGCTCGTGTGCTGGATCGTATCGCAATAGGCGCACCGTGTTGTCATGCGCTCAGGATCGCATGGCGGTCCTGCAATTTCGCTAAAGCCGCTCGATCAGCTCTCGCTGTCCCCGCCTTGGCCCCCGCCTTGGCAGCCACCTTGGCCCTCCCCTTGGCCCTCCCCTTGGCCCTCCCCTTGGCTTTCCCCTTGGCCTTCGCGCTGGGGCCGCAATTCCTCGAGCATCTCGGGATGATAGTCGCGCCACCCATCCTCACGCAGGATCTCGGCGGGGCGCAGCCGGATCTTGTAGTCCATCTTGGCACTGCCCGGCACCCAATAGCCCAGATAGACATGGGGCACTCGCAGCTCTTGCGCCCATCTGAAATGATCGAGGATGATATACTGTCCGAGGCTGCGCCGGGTCAGCGCGGGGTCAAAGAAGCTGTAGACCATGGAAAGGCCGTGGCTGAGCATATCGGTCACGCAGGCGCCGACCAGTTTGCCTTGCGGCCCGTCCTCGCCCGCCCTGGCCAGACGATATTCGACAATGCTGGTACGCACCGGCGTATCCTCGACCATGGCGGCGAACTCGAACAGATCCATATCGGCCATGCCGCCATCTTCATGACGCGAGAGCAGGTACCGGTTGAAGAGCTCGAATTGCTCCTCACTCGCCCAGGCCGCATCAATGTCGCGAACCAGATCGGCATTGCGCTTCAGGGTCCGCTTTTGCGACGTGCTGGGGGCGAAGTCATTCACCCGGATCCGCGTTGAAATGCACCCATCGCAATCCGTGCAGGCCGGGCGATAGGCGATGTTTTGCGAGCGGCGAAAGCCATGTGCGGCGAGATCGTCATGCAGGGCATTGGCATCGGTATCGGTCAGATGGGTGAAGAGCTTGCGCTCCTCACGATCGGCCAGATAGGGGCAAGGCCGCGCTGCGGTCAGAAAGAACTGGGAGCGTAGAGACTTGTCGAACAGCGACATGAACCGATCAACTCCATCGACTTGACGCCGCCCCTTTCAAGGCTGAGGGGCCGGACTCGGACAGACCAACATGCTGCGCCATGATGTGTTGCAGGCGCCTCGTGCGTGCAGATCACAAGAACGCCGTGCAGAGCGCGCAATGCGCATGTGCAGCATCACCCAAAGAGCCTAAGGGACAGGATCAGGAAAACCAGCGAAAAAATCGCCAATTTGACCCAGAATTTACGAAATCGGGGCGGCCGCTAGCGCACGCCCACCTTGCCGGTATCCTTGTCCATCGCAGCTGCACGCTCCTGTGCCGAGGGGCGCGCGGCCTGGTCGACGAAATCGAACGGCACGTTCTGATAGATTTCGTTGAGCCAATTGGCAAAGAGCAGATGCGCATGCCCGCGCCAGCGGTTGCGCGGTTTCTGGCTGGGGTCGTCATCGGGGAAATAATTCTCCGGCAACTGGATCTCTTTGCCCGCATCGACATCGCGCTGATATTCGCGGCCCAGGGTTTGTGTGTCATATTCGAGATGATTGAACATGTAGAGCGCGCGGCGCTGCATATCCTCAATCAGGCAAGGCCCGGTCGCCGGGGCGCTGGCGAGCACCCGCACGGCATCCTTTGGCAGCTCGTTCTCTCTGATCTCTGTATGGCGCGAGACCGGGACGATGAAATCATCCGAGAAGCCGCGCAGATAGGGCGAGCCGGGCATGTGGTTGTTATGCCGAAAGCATCCGAACGCCTTGTGCGCGAGGGCGTGCTTCGCGACCCCGTGGAAGTAATGCAGCATCGCTTGCGCGCCCCAGCACACGGCGAAGGTCGAGAACACATTCGCCTCGGTCCAGTCGAAGACCTCCCGCAACTCGGCCCAGTAGGTCACTTCCTCGAAGGGCAGCAGCTCGATTGGGGCTCCCGTGATGATGAGCCCGTCAAAGCGGTGGGCGCGGACATCGGTCCAGGGTCGGTAGAATGCCTCCAGATGCTCGCTCGGCGTGTTGATCGAGCGATGCTGGCTCATGCGCACGAGTGTCAGATCGATCTGGAGCGGCGTCGCGCCGATGAGGCGGGCGAACTGGGTCTCGGTCGAGATCTTGTCCGGCATCAGATTGAGCAGGGCAATCTGCATCGGGCGGATATCCTGGCGCAGCGCCGTCCCCTCATCCATCACCATGACCCCTTCACGCTCGAGGATTGCGCGGGCGGGTAGGGATTCTGGGATCTTGATCGGCATCGCGGAGGCGCCTTCATCTGTTTGAATGGCAAGATGACGTGATCTAGCGCCCCTTGCCCGCTGGCTCAAGGGGGCTGCGATCACGCTTGCGCGCTTTGCACGCCGATGGAGAGGTCTGTGCCGGGTTTTCTACTCGGCAGCGACATCCGGGCGGCGGCGAAAGCGATTGGGGTCGCCGCGCGGTGCGGTCAGGGCCGGATCTTCGGTCCACAGGATCTCATCGCGGCCCGCCTTCTGATGGGCGATGATCTCGCCATCGAGCCGCCGCCGGCGCATGCCGACCTTGCCGGCAAAGATCGCGAGAAGGCCGCGATGGGCCCAGATCCGCGCCGCCAGCGCGGCGGGGGTGACGATCAGGGTCAGCAGGGTCGAAAACGCGAGGCCGAAAACCACCGCCGTCGCCAGTTGCACCCACCACAAAGCCGTCGGTGCTCCGGTACTTAGCTCGAGATTGAAGAAATCAATCGAGGTGGCGAACATCATCGGCAGCAATCCGGCAATGGTGGTGACGGTGGTCAGCAGCACCGGGCGGATCCGGTCCTCGGCGGTGCGCACGATCGCATCGAGCCGAGGCATCTGCTTGGCATATTGCTGATAGGTGTCGATCAGCACGATATTGTTGTTCACGACGATCCCCGCCAGCGCCACGATCCCGGTGCCGGTCATGATGATCGAGAAGGTCTGGCCCATGATCAGCATCCCCAGCAAGACCCCGGCCACCGACAGCACCACCGCCGAGAGCACCAGAACCGCGTTATAGAGCGAGTTGAACTGCGCGAGCAGGATGATGAACATCAACCCGAGCGCCCCGGCAAAGGCGCTTTGCAAGAAGGCCTGGCTTTCTTCCTGCTCCTCCTGATCGCCAACCAGCTCGGTCTGTGCGCCATAGCGAGCCCGCAGGTCTTCGCTATCGATCCAGGCACCGATCTGGTCGAGTTGTTCATTGACATTGGCATCCGGCATCACATCAGCGCGCACGAGAAAAAAGCGCTCCCCATCGCGGCGCTGGATGCTGGAGAGTTGCTGCGTGGCGTTGCGGGTCACGAAATTGGAGAGGGGGACGAGGCCGCTGGTCGTACGCAGCTTGAGTTGATCGAGCGTCGTCAGAGTGCGGGCATCTTCGGGGAAGCGGACCCGGATATCGAGCTCCTCATCACTGTCATCGGGGCGATAGGTGCCAATGGTCGCGCCGCGCGTGACGAGCTGGACGAGAGCACCCACTTGCTGGACATCGGCATCAAAGCGGCCCGCTGCGGTGCGATCGACGGTGAGTTGCCATTCGATCCCGGGAAGCGGGCGGGTGTCATCGATGCTGACAAGGGCGGGCATGCTCTCCAGCTTGGCCCTGACCGCAGCGGTCGCGGCATGCAGGTTCGACCAGTTGGAGGTGCGCACCATGATCTGGATCGGCTTGCCCTGTTTGGGACCATCCTCCTGAAGCGCCAGCTCGGCATAGCCGCCGGGCAGGTCGGTGAGCACTGCGCGGACATTGTCGATGATCGCATCGCCGCTGCCACGTTCCGACCAGGGGGCCAGTTCGATCTGAACTTGCCCGATACTGTCCACCGGGCTTTCGCCGCCTTGCTGCTCGAGCCCGCCCTCACCGGCGAAGGAGAAGACCGCGGCGATGCCATCGATCTTTTCAACCCGCTGCTCGACCCGGCGCACCAGCGCGTCTTTCTCGCTCAAGGAGAGGTTGCCGCGCGCGCGCACATGGATGATGGCGCGTTCTGGGTCAGTCTTGACGAAGAACTCGGTGCCCTTGCCATAGATGCCATAGAGGGTGATCGCACCGAACAGGCTCGCAACTGCCAGGGCCAGCGCCACGAATGGCATCACCGGATTGCCGGTAATCGCATGGATGAACGCGCCAAAGAGCGAGCGCCGACGCTCCAGCCGCAGGGGGCGGGGGGCTTTGCGCGCGCCGAGCCCGATCATTTGGCCCAGCCGTCCCAAGGCAGCGAACAGATAGCCCAGCAGCGAGCCGACCACGGGCAGATAGATCAGCGCCACCAGCAAGGAGGCGGAGAGCACGAAAATCAGGGTGAGCGGCAGATAGCCCATGAACTGGCCCGGCATGCCCGGCCAGAACAGCATCGGCAAGAACGCGGCGAGCGTGGTGGCGGTTGAGCTGACCACCGGCCAGAACATGCGCTTGGCCGCCTCACCATAGGCGATATCCGGCGAGGCGCCTTCTGCGAGCCGGGTGTCCGCATATTCGGTGACGACGATGGCGCCATCGACCAGCATGCCCACGGCGAGGATCATGCCGAACATCACCATATTGTTCACGCTCATGCCCAGCGCGTCGAGCAGGGCAAAGGCGAGCAGGAAGGAGCAGGGCACCGCCAATCCAACCAGCATCGCGGATCGCAGGCCCAGGGTCAGAATGACGACGATCATCACCAGCATCACCGCGGTCAGCACCGAGTTTTCGAGCTGGCTGACCATGCCCTTCACATGGGTCGACTCGTCCATGGAGAAATCGACCCGCACCGCCTCGCGCAGCGGCTCCGGCCAGGTCGCGATGGTATCGGTCACCGTCGCGCGGACCTGATCGACGGTATCGATGATATTCTCCCCCAGCCGCTTCTTGACCTGAAGTGCCACGGTGGGCTCACCGGTAAAGCGGGCCGTGCCGGTCGCGTCCTCGAAGGTCCGGCGGATGCTGGCGATCTCGCCCAGCGTGACCAGCCGATCGCCATTGACCTTGACCGGCAGGCTGGTGATGTCGGTGAGCTTTTCGAACGAGCCGGCAAGCGATATCGGGAAAGCGCCTTCGCCGGTATCGAGCGAGCCCGCGGCGACCAGCTTGTTATTGGCATCGACCACCTGGATCAGCTCGGCGGCGGTGACGTCATAGGCCTCCAGTTTAAGCGGATCGATGATCACCTCGATCGCTTCATCGCGATACCCGGCAAGGCCGACCTCGAGCACCGCCTTGTTGCCCTCGATCGCATCCTGGAGCTCCTTGGCGATGCGAAAGAGGGTGCGTTCGGGCAAATCACCGGACAGGCTGACGATCAGGATCGGAAATTCGCTCAGATTGATCTCATTGACTTCCGGCTCCTCGGCGCCGCTCGGGAACTCGACCTTGGCGCGGTCCACCCTGGTTCGGGTCTCGGCGACGGTGGCCGGTTTGTCCCAGCCAAACTCGAATTCCAGCACCGCCCCCGCATGGCTCTGGGTGGCGTAGGTGGTCATCTGCTTGAGCCCCTCAAGATCGCTGAGCTCCTGCTCGAGCGGCTTGATGATCAGGCGTTCGGCATCGGCGGCAGAGACCCCGGGGAAGGGGACGGAGACAAAGAGCAGCGGCACATCGATATTCGGGCTGCCTTCCTTGGGCAGCGTGAGATAGGCCAAGCTGCCCGCGGTGAGCGAAAGCAGGATGAAGGCGACGATGGTGCGGGCGTGATGCACTGCCCAGCTTATCAGACCATTGACCATCTCATTTCCCTCGTCTTCATCTTCGCCAAATCACGACCTTGGCCGGACACCTGTTTAAGCGGATGCCCTTTGGTTTTGTGTTACGGGCGGGTTTCGCCTTGTGGCAGGGCACTGACCCGCGCCCCGTCGGTCACGAATTCCTGGCCCACGGTGATGATCTCGGCGCGCGGCGGCAGACCGGCCAGCCAGACACCGTCCGCGCCATCGCGCAGCAGCTCGACCGGCACGAACCGGGCCAGCGACGTGCCATCCTCACGCTCGACGATCCGCACCCCAAGCCGACCGTCATCATCAAGGGTCAGGACCGAATGCGGCAACAGATGCGCCTGATCGTCCTCAAGGCCGATGGACATCTCCGCAGACATGCCATCGCGCACGAGCCCGTTCGTGTTGGGGGCGATCGCTTCGACCAGAAAGGTGCGGGTGGCCGGGTCGGCGGCGCGAGCGACGAAGGAAACCTCGGCCTCGAAGCTGCGCCCGGTGATCAGCCGCACATGGGCGGGAGCGCCCAGCGAAACCTGATCGATACTGCGCTCGGGCGCATAGCCGACGACATGGATCGGGTTGAGGGCAATGACCGTCGCGCAGGTGCTGCCCGAGAGCAGGAGCGAGCCTGTCTCGGCGGTATCGCTCTCCAGCAAGCCATCAAAGGGGGCCGTGATGCGGGTGCGCTCAATGTCCAGCTCGATGGTTTCGATCGCGGCTTGCGCTCCGGCCAGAGCCGCCTGATCGGTGGCGACTTCGACGCCGGTGGAATAGCCCTTGCGCGAGAGGGTCGAGGACGCGGTCGCATCCGCGCGCGCCTTGGCCAGCGTCGCCTGAGCCTGTTTGAGCTGGGCATTGCGATCGCCGAGATCGATTTCGCAAAGTAGCTCGCCTTCGCGGACCTGCGCGCCCTTGCGCAGCGGGCGGCTGATCACGAGACCCCCGGTCTGCGCCTTGACCTCGACATTGCGCGCGGCCTGGGTGACGCCGCGCAGCAGTAGGCGATTCTCCAGCGTTTGCGCTTCGCTCAGGCGTGATTGCACGAGCACGGCACCGCTTGCACGCGGCGCTGTGGGCTCTTGCGCTTGGTCGATCTGGTTTGCCGCGGACTGATTTGCCACGGACTGAATTGTCACGGTCTCATTTGCCGAAGCGGTTTCGGCACGTGGCGGCGGGCTGAGGCACAGCGCGGCAAGGCCCGCACAAACGCTCAGAACTGCGCCATGGGTTAGCGCGCCATGGGTTAGCGCGCCATGGGTTCGGGATCGTGTCTTTGTGCTCATCACGCGTCTACTCTCATTCATCCCAGCGCCGCCCTCTAACCACCTCGCGCTCCTGTGTCGCTATGAAGACTGAACAAAACCTCAAATCTTCACTCCGGCGATATATGGAGCAAGTCACGCTCGATTGAAACACGCAGATGGGCGATTTGCGCATTTCGGGGCCAATTACGCATTGGAATGCGAAGTTCGGGCCTCGCAAGCGCATCCTCGCCCAATTTTGCACGATGATGCTTCCTCGCATCGGCCACTGTTCCCTCAGCAAGTGGATTGCGCAGTCAGGCAAAACCGTTAGGCTGCGCGAACTGGGCCTCCCGATACCCGAGTGAGCCCCCCTCATGTAAGCATCCCGTGACCATCCCTCATGCCCCTGTGCAAGGAGCCTCTTTTATGTCGACGCAAAGCACAACGACTCCAGCAGGAAATTCCGGCGACGCCCCGCGCAAGAAGATGACCGTCCCGGCCTTTCGCGCCCGCAAGGGCAGCGATCCGCTTGTGTGTCTGACCTCCTATACCGCCCATGTCGCGCGGCTGTGTGATGCACAATGTGACATGCTGCTGGTGGGCGACAGCCTCGGGATGGTGATCCATGGCATGCCCAACACGCTGGGGGTGACGCTCGAGCATATGATCATGCATGGTCAGGCGGTGGTGCGCGGGGCCAGCAAGGCGCTGGTGGTGGTCGATCTACCCTTTGGCAGCTTTGAGGAAAGCCCGGAGATCGCGTTTCGCAACGCCGCGCGGGTGGTGAAGGAGACCGGTTGCACGGCGGTCAAGCTTGAAGGTGGCAAGGAGATGGCGCCGACCATCGCCCATCTGTCGCGCCGCGGCATCCCGGTCTGCGGTCATATCGGCCTGATGCCGCAGGCGATGAACACGACCGGTGGGTTCAAGACCCAAGGTAGGGACAAGGATCAGTGGGAAGAGATCATCGACGATGCCAGGGCCGTCGAGGAAGCCGGCGCCTTCGCGGTGGTTGTCGAGGGCGTGGTGGAGCCGCTGGCGCGCAAGATCACCGACACAGTGTCGATCCCGACCATCGGCATCGGTGCCAGCGCCGAATGCGACGGCCAGATCCTTGTCTTCGAGGATATGGTGGGCCTCTTTCCGCGCGTGCCAACCTTTGTGAAGCGCTACGGGACCATGCAGGACATGATGATCGATGCCATCGCCCGCTATGCCGATGAGGTCCGCAGCCGCGCCTTTCCCGGCAGCGAGAATGTCTATGGTGCCGAGGCAAAGCCGGACAGCAAGGCCAAGCCGCGAAAGAAGAAATGAGCCGCAGCGCGCCAAGCCATCATGTCCAGCTCGATCAATAATAGCTTTCACGGCGATGGGGATCATCGCCGACAGAGGGATCGTTACGCCCTGACCATCGCGTTGCTTGCGGCGCTGGTGCTGGTGATGTTTGTGCTGTCGCTGCTCATCGGTACTTCGGCGCTGAGCATGGGCGACAGTCTCGCGGCGATCTGGGGTGGGCGCGGCGAGGCGGCCTGGCTGGTGATGAGCGAGATCCGCCTCCCGCGCTCTATTCTCGGCGCGGCGATCGGCGCCTCTCTGGGGCTCTCGGGGGCTGCCTTGCAGGGGTTCTTGCGCAATCCGCTGGCGGAGCCGGGCCTGATCGGGGTGACCTCCGCCGCCTCGCTCGGGGCGGTGCTCGCGATCTATACCGGCTTTGCCTCCCTATTCGCGCTGGCCCTGCCGATCGGGGCGTTGCTGGGCGCGGGGGCGGCGACGCTTTTGGTGCAGGTGATCGCGGGCGGGGCGGGGTCGATGCTGTCGTTGATCCTGGCCGGGGTGGCGATCACCAGTTTCGCCGGGGCGATGACATCGCTGGTGCTCAACATGTCCTCCAACCCCTTTGCCGCGCTCGAGATTGTCTTCTGGATGATGGGATCGCTCGCCGATCGTTCGATGCTGCATGTGCAGATCGCCTTGCCCTTCATGGTTTTGGGATGGGTGCTGCTCGGGCTGCTTGGTCGCGGGCTCGATGCCCTGACCCTTGGAGATGAGGCCGCTGCCTCGCTCGGGATCCGGCTTGATCGGTTGCGGCTCATGGCGATTTTGGGCACGGCGGCGAGCGTTGGCGCGGCGACGGCGGTGGCGGGCGGGATCAGCTTTGTCGGTCTGGTGGTGCCGCATCTGCTGCGTCCGCTGGTCGGGGCGCAGCCCTCGCGCCTGCTGCTGGCCTCGGCGCTGGGCGGCGCGGCGCTGCTGCTGGGGGCCGATATCGCCACAAGGCTGCTTGTGCCGCAACAGGAGCTGAAGCTCGGGGTGCTCACGGCGCTGGTCGGGGCACCGTTCTTCTTGTGGCTGGTGATCCGGACCAGGCGGCAATTGACATGAGTGCACAACCCTTCCTTCTGGAAACCAAAGCGCTCTGTGTGCATCGCGGCGCCCGGCAGATCCTGCGCGGTATCGATCTGCGCATCGCGCCGGGTGAAGTTGTCGGGTTGATCGGACCCAATGGCGCCGGGAAATCGACGCTGATGCGCGCGGCGCTGGGGATGCAGCCATCCAGCGGCGAAATCGCTCTGGCGGGCACACCGCTCTTCGCGCTCTCGACGCGTGAAAGGGCCCTGCGCGCGGCCTTCCTGCCACAAGGGCGCGAGATCGGCTGGCCGGTGAGCGTCGAAGCGCTCATCGCTCTGGGACGCCATCCCCATCGCGGGCCGGGGGCTCCGCTTGGTCCGGAAGATCAGCGCGCGATCGAGGAGGCGATGGTCCTTGCCGATGTCGCGCAGTTCCGCAGCCGTCCGGCGGTCGAGCTCTCCGGCGGCGAGCAGGCGCGGGTGCTGATCGCTCGTGCCTTGGCGCAGCAAGCGCCCTTGCTGCTCGCGGATGAGCCCAATTCCGGCCTGGATCCGGCGCATCAGATTGCGCTGATGGAGACCTTTTCGGCGCGTGCTGGGCGAGGGGGGGCAAGCGGCCAAGGGTGGGCAAGGGGCCAAGGGGGGCCAAAGGGGCAAGGTAGCGAAGCGGGCGGGGTGCTGGTCTCGCTCCATGACCTCTCTCTTGCGGCGCGCTGGTGTACCCGGCTGGTATTGCTGAGCGAAGGGAGCGTTCTGGCCGACGGCCCGCCCGTCGAAGTGCTCAGCGAGGCCAATCTCGAGAGGGCCTTTGGCGTGGCTGCGGACATCTTTGAGACCGAGAATGGGTTGGCCGTGATCCTGACGGGTAGAGCGCGCGGCCCTGCGGGCATCGAGTAGCCTCGATAGGAAGTACCCCGAATAACAAGTACCTGCGCGTCAAAATTCATGGCATTATTTGGCGGCAATGAACCGGTCAGGATCGGCGGATCTGTTTTGGCTCTTGAAAGCATGGCGTAAAAGACGCTCCGCTAGAGCGTCTTTTGATCGCCCCTGTAAAGCTGCGCTCGAGTAAGCCAATCTTATAAGAGTTACTTAGCGTAAACTCTGAGATTTCATGCCTGTGCCATGAGACTTTGGAACAATGCGTTGTATTTCGCCGCTTGGTTGTATGCACCCGTAACCGCCTGTTTACGCGTGTCCCTTAAGGTGTAACTCGCTCTAGTTGAGAGAGGTGAGTTCGATGCTGCAAAATTCCAATGATCCGCGTTGGGTCCAGATCCTCAAATCCAGCTCCGACCTGTCGAAGGCGTCGCTCGCGACCCGCCTGCTCGTCTCGCGTTTGCGCAAGGAAGTCGCGGCCGCGCCCGGGTCCGAAGTTGGCAAAGCGCAGGAGCTTTTTGCCTGGGTTGCGAAGAACCAGTTCGCCCACGCCGATCTGGCGCATTTCTGATCAGTCCTTGGACCTGAAGAACAGGATTATACCGATGAAAAACATGATGTTGACCGTAGCAGAAGCTGGCAAACTGATCGAGAGCGGCGCCGTGCTGCTGGTCGCGGGGTCGCAAGAGGCGATGGCGCAATTGCCCAAGGGCCGCTGGATCGGCGGCACCGCCGTCTACTTCCTGACCGAGGAAGGCGGCATGGTCGATCGCGAGCGCGTGTTCTGCACCCATATCGAGCGTGCCACCGATGCGAAGACCGTCGTCCTGCCGGCTGCCGAGATCGGCAAGCTCGCCGCCGATCGCTTCTCGCACGGCTTCACCGGCATCCTGATCCCGGGCTTTTCCAGCGCGCATACCGAGTTCGCGCTCAAGGCCGCCGAGATCGAGGGCGTGTTCGACCAGCCGCTTCTGGGCTGGATCGCTGGCGTGCACCTGACCGAGATCGGTTCGACCAAGCCGCAGGTCTTTGACGGCTCCACCGGCATTGCGCATGAGGATGGCGCGGCGCTGCTGCATGTGGAACTGCCCGCGGATGCCGATATTGATTTCGACATCGTCAACCTGTTCGAGCAAGGCGATGCCGCCGGGCAGACTTTCGTGTTCGATGAAAGCGGCTTTTCGGCCAAGACCGCTCGCGTCAATGGCGAGAGCGTCGATCTCGCGCGCTATTACAACGAGAACGGCTTTGACACCCGCTGGCCGCTGGTGGCCAATTATGCCGGGGCGATGGTCAATGTCTCGGTCAACGCGGTCAATGCCGATAGCGGCGAGGTGACCTTCTACGCGCCGGTCATCGCCGGTGTGGAATACCGCATCGCCAAGCCGGTCGAGAACTATGTGGCGAGCTTCGCCGAAAAAGCGGGCACCGGCGGCGCGGAGGCGTTTAGCTGCAACTGCATCCTGAACTACCTCTATGGCGAGCTGGAAGGCAAGCATACCGGCGATTTCACCGGCCCGGCGACCTTTGGCGAGATCGCCTACATGCTGCTGAACCAGACCATGGTGCGGTTCTCGGTCAAGGCAGCCGAGCAGGCCGCCGCCGCCTGATCGCTCTGATCTACCAAGGGCGCCACTCTCTCGCGTCTTCTCTTGCCGCCCTCGGACCAGTCAATGGTCCGGGGGGTCTATTTGTTTGCGAGCGCCGCGCGGATCAGTGCCGCTGCTGTTGCACCTCTTCAAGGCCAAGCGCGCTCAGGCTGGCGGCGAGCGTCATCAGAGCCAGCACCGCCAGCACCGCCCCCTCGCCCCAGAATTGCGCCAGCAGGCTCAAGACGCTCGCGCCGAGCAGGATCGCTCCGATCACGGTGTTGGAGAGCGAGGTGTAGAAGGTGCGCTGGCCCTCGGGTGCCATGTCCACCAGGTGGATCGAGCGGCCGAGCCGCACGCCGTTATGGGCGATCAGGATCAGGAAGATGAGCCCGGCAAGGACGCCGGGCAAGCTCAGCCAGCCCATCGCCTGCGCCAGCAAGGTCAGCACGAGGCACAGGCAGCCGAGCGCTCCGGCGCCCTGCATCACCCGGCGGCTGGAATGATCGGCGAGCCGACCCCAGACATAGCCGCTGGCAAACTCCGCCGCCGCCGCGCCGATCAGCAGCAATCCCAGCCCGGAGGCGTGGGCACCCTCATCGCCGCGCGCAAAGAGGGCCAGCATATAGGGCGGGGCGAGCGCTGTGCCGATCAGCAGCGCGCGGGTGCGAATAAAGATCCGAAGCTGGTGGTCCTCGCGCAGGGCGCCGAGATAAGCGCGCGCCATTGCTCGCCAGCTCTCGCGCGCTGGCTTGGGATCCGTTCGGGGCGGCTCCGTGAGGCGGCTCAGGACGATCCCGGCGCCGATCCAGGCGATCCCGGCGCCGATCAGCCCACCGATGACGAGGGGCTCGCGATCCGCGATCCCGCTCAGCAGCAGCAGCGCGAAGATCAGCGCCCCGATTGCCGCCAGCGATCCAGCGGCGCCGGTGACACTGCCGCGCCCCTGTTTGGCGATGGTGCGGGCGAGCACGTCCTTATAGGCGACCGAGCAGACGCTGCGCGCCAGCGCCAGCAGCGTCAGCAATCCGATCACCGCCCAGCCGAGCGCCGCGCCCTGAAGGCTCAACGCCGCGATGGCGATGCCAAGGGCGCAGGCTCCCTCCACGAGCGCGCCCGCGCTCCACGCCCATTTGCGCTGCGAGAGCCGGTTGATCGGTCCGGCGATGAACAATTGCGGCAGCAGGGATCCGGCCTCGCGCACCGGCACCAACAAGCCGACAAAGCCGGAAGCGCCGGCGACGGTCAGCAGCCAGCTCAACACCAGCTTGGGATTGATGAGCGTGTCGGCGATCTTGTTCAGACCGAGCGCTGACAGGTGGATCACGAAATTCTGCGGCTGGCGCGCCCGCGCCGCCTCGGGCAAGGCGCTGTCTGCATCTTTGCGAGCGGTCGGGCTCAGCCAATGATAAAGGCGCTCGGCCAGCGGTGGGGCCAGTGGGGCCGGTTTGAGATCGGGCGGGGAGGATGAATGCGGCATGGCAGCCTTTGGGCGTTCGAGGTCAGGTAAAGCCTATTGAAGGAAATGGGGACGGGGCACCCGAGCGAATGACGCCCGAGCGCCCCAAATTGTTCCCCTCTTGCCTCTCCCGCATGCCCTCTCTTGCCGCCCCCCCCAGCCAAAGGAGTGCGCTCAGGCCCAGGGGGCGGGGCGCTTTTCGAGGAAGGCGGCGATGCCGGCCCGCGCTTCCTCGGTCTCCCAGGCATCGGCAAGCGCGGTGATCGTCGCGTCGATGACCGCATCGTCGATCCGTGGTCCGAGCGAGCGGGCCAGCGCCTTTGACCGCGCGACAGCGCCGGGCGCGGCGCTCAGATAGGGGGCGAGCTCGGCCTCGATCGCCGCCTCAGCCTCATCCTCGCTCACCACAAGCGCCAGCAGGCCGAGCGCGCAGGCTTCCTGCGCCCCGAAGATCCGCGCGCTCGCAAACACCCGCCGCGCCGGACCCTCGCCCATGCGCGCGAGGCAATAGGGCGAAATCGTCGCCGGGATCAGCCCGAGCCTCGTCTCGGTGAAGCCGAACTTCGCCCCTGCGATCCCGATTGCCACATCGCAGACCGAGGCCATCCCGAGCCCGCCGCCCATCGCCGCGCCCTGGATCAGCCCGATCAACGGCGCGTTGAGGGTGTTCAGAGCCCCGAGCATCACCGCGAGCTTGCGCGCCTCGGCCATGCGGGTGGGGCGGTCGGCCTCGATCTGCGCCATCATCCAGGCGAGATCGCCCCCGGCGCAAAACACCGATCCCGCGCCGCGCAGCACCACCGCCCGCAAACTCGGATCGGCATTGGCGGCGGCGGCAAAGGCGGTCAGCTCCTCGATCATCAGCGCGGAGAGCGCGTTGCGCTTGTCGGGGCGGTTGAGGGTCAGCGAGAGCACCCCGCGCTCATCGCGCGCGGCAAGGAGGGTCTGGAACTCAAGATCCATCATGCGGCCTTTCGAGTGATCTGGCGGGCAAAATCGGCGGCCTCAAGGAGCGCCGGGCGGTCGATCCCGGTAACAAAGCCGCGCGTCTCGAGCAGATCGACCACCGCTTCGGTCGCGACATTGCCGCGCGCGCCCGGAGCATAGGGGCAGCCGCCGAGCCCGGCGACCGAGGCGTCGAACACCCGCAGCCCCTGCGCCAGCGCCACCTCGATATTGGCGAGCGCCCGGCCCTTGGTGTCATGAAAATGCCCGGCCAGCATCTGCGGCGCGATCTCGCTGCACAGATGGGTGAGCAGCGCCTCGATATCCCCCGGCTCGGCGCCGCCGATCGTGTCGCCAAGGCTCACCTCATAGCAGCCCAGCCCAAGCAGCGCCTGCGTGACCTCGAGCACCGCTTGCGGAGGGACAGCGCCGTCATAGGGGCAATGGGTGATGCAGGAGACATAGCCGCGCACGGGCATCTGCGCCTCCCGGGCGGCGGCGAGCAGCGGGGCAAAGCGCTCGAAACTCTCCGCGATCGAGCAGTTGATGTTCTTTTGGCTGAAGCCTTCGGAGGCGGAGGCGAAGATGGCGACCTCATCCGCCCCGGCCGCGAGCGCGCCCTCGAGCCCGCGCAGGTTCGGGGTGAGGGCGGCATAGCACACGCCAGGGGCGCGGGTGATCCCGGCCAGCACCGCGCCCGCATCCGCCATCTGCGGCACCCATTTGGGGCTGACAAAGCTCGTCACCTCGATCTTGCGCAGCCCGGTGCGCGAGAGCCGGTCGATCAGCGCGATCTTGTCCTCGGTGCTGATTGGCAGCTTCTCGTTTTGCAGCCCGTCGCGCGGCCCCATCTCGAACAGGGTGACCGTTTCGACCATTGGCGTCTCTCCCATCTTGATCTTTTTTAATTGTCGCTTTGGGGCATGTCCCCCCGCCGCATTTCGTTGCTCAGAAAATCGATGAAGCTGCGCACTTTGGGCGGGGTGAAGCGGCCGGGCGGGGTGACCGCCCAGATGCCAAGCGGTTCCCGCGTGGCCTGAGGCAGAACCGCTTCAACCCGCCCTTGCGAAAGGCTCGCGCCATAGATGAAATCGGGCAGCAGCGCGATGCCAACGCCTTGCTCGACCGCCGCCAGAAGCGCATTGCCGTTATTGACCGAGAGCCGACCGCCAGCGCGGACCAGCTTTTCCTCGCCATTTTCAGCGCGCAGGCGCCAGTTCTGCCCCGAGGCGAGATTGCTGTAATGCAGCAGCTCATGCGTGCTCAGAGCCTCCACCCGGTCGGGATGCCCCCTTGCCTGGAGATAGGCGGGGCTCGCGACCAGCAGCAATTGGGTCTCGCCCAGCTTGCGAGCCTTCAGCGTGCTGTCCTGCATCTGTCCGATCCGGATCGCGATATCAAAGCCTTCGGCAATCAGCTCGACAAAGCGATCGTCAAGACTGAGAGAGATCTGCACCTGCGGGTGCCGCAGCGCGTAATTGGCGACCATTTTCGAGAGGCGTGAGATCCCGAAACTATGCGGGCCGGAGACCCGCAATTCTCCGCGCGGTTCGTCTTGCAAGGAGGCCGCCATCGCATCCGCTTCCTCGACTTCGGCGAGCACATGGCTGGCCTTGTCGAAATAGGCGAGGCCGATCTCCGTCGGGCTGACCCGCCGAGTGGTGCGATCGAGCAGCCGCGCGCCGAGCCGTTGCTCCAAGGCCGCGATCTGCTTGGAGACGGCAGATTTCGAGACATTGAGCCGCCGCGCGGCCTCGGTGAACCCGCCAGCCTCGACCACGCGGACGAACATTTCCATTTCCGAGAAGCGATCCATGACGCATCAAGGCCGGTTTTCGGCGCAAAGATCAATTGGAATTGACAATCCCCCAAGCGCGGCAGCGAAGGCGCTCTGTGCAAAAGCCGGACGGATTTGCGAGCATAGAACTTGCTTGCGCAGTCCTGTCTATGCCTAGGTGGCGCTGGATCGCATCAAGGAAAAGAAATGAGGATGCAACCGGAGGAAAACGCTCCCGAGATCGGGGCCGAAACAGATGACGCCCCTCTCGCGCCGCCGCTTGAGAGCGCGCCGACGCCCTCGCCGACAGAAGGCAGCGCGGTAGGTGAAGAGGTGCTGCGGCTGGAGGGGCTCGAGCTGCGCGCTGCGCCGCGCGATCTGCGTGATCGCTTGTGGGGGCGCGCGGGACTGACCATCGACAGCCTGCGTCTGGCGCGTGGTCAGATGCTTTTGATCCTGAGCCCGCGTGCGAGCGAGCTGAGCGATCTGTTGCTGGCCATGGCGGGTTTGCAATCCGTGCGTTCGGGCTCGGTGCTGCTGCGCGGAACGCCGGTTGCGCGCGTGCCGCGCCCGCAACGCGATATCGGTTTTGGCTTTGCCGATGGTGCGTTGATCGAAAGCCTGACGATAGCCGAGAACCTCGCCTTCGCCTTGCGCGCCAAGCAGATCCCGCTCCCCGAGCGGCGCGCTCATGCAGCAGCGATGCTCGAGCGGATGGGGATGGCGGCGCTGGCCGATATGACGCCCGATATGCTGAGCCTCGCCGACCGCCGCGCCCTGGGCTGCGCGCGGGCGCTGATGGCGGCGCCTTCGCTGATCTTGCTTGATCGCTCGCTGGATGGGGTCGAACCCCGCGCGCGCGCGGCGCTGATCGCCGAGATCGGGCGCCAGAAGCAAAGCGGCGCTGCAATCGTTCTTTGTGCGCAGGATGGGCGTGAGCTGCTCGGCTATGCCGACCGGGTCATGGTCGTGCATGAGGGAGCGGTGCGCCAAAGCGGCGATCCGCGGCATCTCTATGATGAGCCGGCATCCTCGGTGGTTGCGCGTCTGCTGGGCCCTTGCAATGTGCTGCCCGCGATGATGGAAGAAGCGCGCGGCGGTTTGTTGCGGGCGCGGCTCATCGACGGCAAAGCGGTGCTGGCGCGGCAGGTCGGGGCGCTGGAACCGGGGGAGCCATGCGAATTGATGCTGCGCCCTGAAGATGTGGTGGTGCAGCCGCGTCCGGGCGGATTGCCCTGCCGCCTTGAGGCGCAAGTGGTGGATATCCTGTTTCAGGGCAATCATTTGCAGGTCCGGTTGCGCGTGGCTGAAACCGATGATTTCAATGTCCTGCTCCCGGTCTCGGTCGAGGCTTCGCTGCCCGCGCGCGGAGAGAGCCTGACGATTGGCTGGGCGGCGCGCGATTGCCGGGCGGTGAGCCTGGCGCGACGGGCGCCGGTGCTCACCGAGAAGCATGAGGACAGTCTGCTCGCGGCCGCAAGCGGTGCCGGTATGAGCGCCGCCGCGCCGATTGAGGATGCTGCGGTGCAGGTGGCCGCTGCGCAGGCTGAGGGCGATCAGGCGCAGGGCGCCGCTCCCGCAGCGACAGAGCCCGGCCCCTCTGATCCCGCAGTGACAGAACCGAAAATCGCGACCGCAGCTCAGAATGCGCCTGGCGGCTCGGTTGGGGCACCGGATCCCTCAGATCCGCGCCCCGAGCCCGCTCTCACGCCGCCCGACTGGAGCCGGTTGCGCCCGTCAGTGGATTACATGGACGTGAGGAAGTACATGAAACCGGTGGATCACATGGACCCGGTGCCCGCCGCGACAGGAGCGACCGATGACATCCCGGCTCCGGCGCCGATCGGGTCGGGAGATAGTGAGCCTGCCCCCATTGAGCCTGTAGCCATCGAGCCTGAACCGGTGGTGCCTGAGCCGCTCGTATCAGATTTGGGGGAAACCGAGCCCGCTCCCGAGGCTGCTTCCGACGCCGCTTCCTTGCCGCCTGGCGAGCTGCCGGAGAGCCAGGAGCCAGATCCGGTGCACACATCGAGTGATGCGGCCAGCGATGCTTCCGCGCCTGTGACCAAGCCTGCACCGAAGATCAGCATCAAGCTGTCGAGCACCAATAAGTAACCGGCGAATAAGGGGATGGGGGAGATGGCCACGTCAATCACCGGCGAGAGCGCACCCGGCCCGTTTCAGCGCACCCACGCGCCGGGGCAAGGCATGGTGGGGCAGGGCTTGGCTGGGCAAGGCTTGGCGCAACAGCGCGCGCAAGGGCTTCTGCTCCTCTGGCTCCCGGCGCTGCTGATCGCCCTCGTCTGGGTCTTGCCGCTGGCGCATCGGGTGATGGGTGGCCTGCTCGTGCCGCCCGAGGCGCTGTTCTCCGATCCGTTCATGGCCAGCTCATCGCTCGGCAGCGCGCTGCGCAGCTTTGGTGCCAGCGCCGCGCTGGCAATGGCGATGGCCGTTGGGGCGGTGCTGCTGGGCTTGCCATTGAGCTTGGCGATGAACCGGGCTGGGGTTTTCTTGCGCGGCGTGCTGACGGCGGCCCTGCTCGCGCTGGCGGGGGCGGGCGCTGCGCTCTTGTCCCTTGACGGGAGCGCGCCGCCCCTCTTGCGCGATCCCTGGCTGGCTTGGGCCGTGCTGGCGGTGGTTCTGGTCCCGCTGGCGGCCCTGATCCTGCGCTATGGGCGCGGGCGGGCTGCGCCGGCGCTGGGCGCTACGATCCCCGAAGACTGGGCCGCACGCGAGGGAGGCGCGCGCAAGACCGGGCTTGGGGCTGCCGCCCAAGTCTGCCTGCTCGCCTGCTTCGCTGCGTCCTTGCAGATGCAGGACTGGTTTGCGGTCGCGCTCGGGATCGGCTCGCAAAGCAATCCGGCACCCGCGATCAGCAGCTTGCCCTTCGCGCAGCGCATGCCAGCGCTTGCGCTTTGGCATGGCTTGAGCGCATTGGCGGTGTTGTTGGTGCTCTGGCGGCTGTGGACATCTTGGCAGGCGCGGGGGATGGCGCGCGCTTTTCTGAGCGGCGCGAGCAGCGAGCGCACACGCTCGGCGCTGCGTTGGCAGGGGCTCGGCGTGGTGCTGGGGACGCTGCTGGCCGTTGCGGCTCTGGTCCTGTTCGTGCTCGGCTATGGTGCTGGTTCAGAGGTCGGCTTTTTCCTCTCCTGGCAGTTGGGAGCCTTGCTGCTATGGCCGAGTTTGCTGATCGTGGTTCTGGTCGCTGCCCTCGGTATCGGGGCTGCGTTTGGCATTGCCCGTTTGGGCTCGAACGCGCCCGGTTTGCCGCTGGCGATCCTGGCCAGTGCCGGGCTCTCGCCGATCGTGCAACTGGATGTCTATAGCCTGCTGGGAGAGGGGATCTCGCCGCGGGAGGGGCTGCCGCTTTGGGCGTTCGTTCTGATCATGTCCTTGATTGTGGCGCTGAGCGCGATCCCGCTGGTGGTGGCGCTGTGGACCCCGTCGCTGATCGGGCATGATCCAAGCCGCTATCAGGCAGCGCGTCTGAGCGGTGCATCGCGGGTGACGGGGGCCTGGCTTTGCTATGGATGGGCGGTGCCAAAGCTCGTGTTGAGCCTGTTGGTCGTCGTGCTGGTCTTCCTGCTCTTCGCCCGCATCGCCTGATGCAATCTCTCTGGCGTGAGCCACCCCGAGCCCCTCGGGGCGAGGCAAGCGCGGCAGTATGTTTGACGCGATTTTCCGAACGCGCGATGCGCTGAAAATCGCTTTGGCGCCGGGCGGTCAGCCCGCCCCATCGGAGCCGTGAGCGAAGCGAACTGGCGTGAGCTACCCCGAGCCCCTCAGGGCGAGGCAAGCGCGACCGCGCGCCGGGCGGTCAGCCCGCCCCATCGGAGCCGTGAGCGAAGCGAACTGGCGTGAGATAAAAAGTGGTACGCCCTACGGGACTCGAACCCGTGTTTCCGCCGTGAAAGGGCGGCGTCCTAGACCGCTAGACGAAGGGCGCACGCGGTGCAGCGTGCCGGTCTTGCAACACTGTCATGCCGGGCTTTGGGGGAGTGGTACGCCCTACGGGACTCGAACCCGTGTTTCCGCCGTGAAAGGGCGGCGTCCTAGACCACTAGACGAAGGGCGCACACTGAACAGCGAGCCGGTCAGATCGCTGCACCTGGCTTCGAGCCACACTTGCCCGAAACGCAGGCCGGTTGTTTACGGCAAGGCTTCGGGCGCTGGCAAGGAAAAAACGTCGCTTGGTCAAGAAATTTCGGCGGCATCCTCCACGCGCAGCTTGGGCCGACGCCGTCCGCCCCAGTCGTCGATCTCGAGCCGCCCCGCGAGGTGCACCGGTCGGCTGGCGCGGTTGGAGAGAAATTCGCCCAAAGGCCCGTCAAAGGCACGAAAGGCAATAGCCTCGAGCTTGCCGCCCATCCCGTCGGTGGCGGTGAAGCGCAGATGCATCTCGCCCGCCGGTTTCGCCCAGGAGATCTTCGCCGACGGGATCGCGAAGCGCGGTGCCGGGTTGGCGGGGCCGAAGGGGCCAGCGGCCTCCAGCGTCTCCAGAAGCTCGATGGTGGCACCGCCCGGGGATACCGCGCCGTCGATGCGCAGATCGAGCGGCCCGCCATCCCCCGCGCCTTGCCGGGCCAGCAGCTCGGTGAGCCGCGCCAGCGCCGCTGGCAACTTCTCGCGCTCGACCGTCACCCCGGCCGCCATCTTGTGCCCGCCGCCCTTCAAGAACAACTCTTCGCGCGCGCAGGTGGCGATGGAGCGGCCCAGATCCACGCCCTCGATCGAGCGGCCCGAGCCCTTGCCGACGCCGTGCTCGTCAAAGCCGATCACCAGCGCGGGGCGGTTGTATTTCTCCTTCAGGCGCGAGGCGACGATGCCGACCACGCCCGGATGCCAGCCCTCGCCCGCCGCCCAGACCAGCGGCGCTTCGGCTCCGCCCTCGCGCATCTCGATCTGCTCGAAGGCAAGGTCGAGCACCTGGGCCTCGACCTCGCGGCGCTGCTCGTTATAGGCGTCGAGGCGCTCGGCCAGCCCCTGCGCCTCGCCCGGATCGGTGGCGGTGAGCAGGCGCGTGCCCAGATTGGCCTGGCCGACCCGCCCGCCAGCATTGATCCGAGGCCCGAGCACATAGCCAAGGTGATAGGCGGTCGGTGCGGAGGTGAGGCGCCCGACATCCGAGAGGGCCTTGAGGCCGATATTCTGGCGCTTGGCCATGATCTTGAGCCCCTGGCGCACCAGCGCCCGATTTACCCCGATCAGCGGCGCGACATCGGCCACGGTACCGAGCGCAACGAGATCAAGCAGGCTCATGAGATCCGGCGGCGCGGCGGTGTAGTGCTTCGCCTCGCGCAGCACCTTTTGCGTCGCGATCAGCAGTAAAAAGACGACGCCAGCGGCGCAAAGATGGCCCTGATCGCTGGTATCGTCCTGCCGGTTCGGGTTCACCACCGCGGTGCATTCGGGGATCGTCTCGCCCGCAAGGTGATGGTCGGCAACGATCACATCCGCGCCGAGTTTGCGGGCGGCGGCGATCGGCTCGAAGGAGAGCGTGCCGCAATCGACGGCGATGATCAGCTTGTGGTGCCGGGCGAGCTCTTCCATTGCCGGGGTGTTGAGCCCGTAGCCCTCGTCGATGCGGTCGGGGATGTAATGGGTGGCCTTGAGCCCATGCATGGCCAGCCAGCGCACCAGCAGCGCGGTGGAGGTGGCGCCGTCCACATCATAATCGCCATAGATCGCGATGCTCTGCTGGCCGGTGACCGCCGCCGCCAGCCGCTCGGCAGCGGGGCCCATGTCGCGCAGGGAATGCGGGTCGGGGAGCAGCTCGCGCAGGGTCGGGTCGAGATAGCGCGCCGCTTCCTCGATCGGCACCCCGCGTGCGGCCAGCACCCGGCCGACGATATCGGGCAGGCCGTGTTGCTGGCAGATCGCGGCGCCGATCCGCTCGGCATTCGGATCGCGCGGCACCCAGCGGCGGCCCATGAGCGAGTGGCTGATATTGAGGAAGGCGGGCGTGTCATGTGAATCAAGCATGGCCATATCTATGGGCTAGGTGGCGCAAAAACGCCAGATGATGTGATTACTGGCCCTCGTAAAACGAGCCATCCCGGCGCGAAACGTGGCGTTTTCGCCGATTGATGATCGCGTCCTGTTTGTTGGTGCTGGCGGCGCCGGTGAGCAGGCGCCAGAGCATGCGCGCGCCCAGCAGCCAGCCGATGGCAGCGAAGCCGGTCCAGATCAGGATGAACAGGTCGGAGCCCTCGAGACCGCCATCAGCGATGCCAGCGGCCACCCTTGAGAAGCCGAACAGCACAGCCACGCTCCACCCGGCGAGCCAGAGTGCGAGGAAGGCGATCCCGACAATGCGCACCCCGCCGCTGGGCTGGATCGCACCGGCTTGGGGAAGGGGCGGGGGCTGCGAACTGCTCGCTTGCGCGGTTGCACGGGCGGATTGGGGGCGGCGCTCGGCGCGTTTCTGGCGGCGCCGAAACATCATGCGCCAGAAGATGAGGGCGAAGACCAGCGGGAAGATCGCCGGGGCAAGGCGCGGGATCACCTGATCGAGCCCGCGCTCTCCGGTAACCAGATCGGTAAACAGCCGCTGGATCGTGTCGATCCCGCCAAGGGCCGAGATCACCCAGCTACCAAGGATGCCCAGAAAGATGAGGACGAAAAAGATCGGCGGCCCAGAAGCGCCATCGCTGCGGGCCGTGTCGGACTCGGCGGAAGAGCTCTCGAAAGAGGGCAATTTATCAGGAAGGGATTTGGGCAACACCTTGGGCAGCCCGCGGCTGCGGCGCGCGACGACGCTGTCTTGCTCAAGGCGCTCCTGCTCGATCCGCGCGCTCTCGCGTCTGGCCCCTTCGCCAAAGCCAATCTTTCGCGCCATGATCGGGCCCCTTTCCAGCAGATCCTCGCATGCCCTGTCGGCATGCTCGTCTCAGATCTAACCCGGGAAGGGGCGACGCGCCAATATAATCGGCGCGCCAGGTTCTTGTCGCACGGCTCAGGCGAGCTTGCGCGAGTAGTGGATGCGGCGCACCGAGCCCGAGGCCGAGCGCATCAGGATGGTTTCGGTCTCCAGACGATCGCCAACCCGGCGCGCGCCGCGCACGATCGAGCCATCGGTGACGCCGGTGGCGGCGAAGATCACATCCGCGGTCACCAGCTCGTCGAGCTCGTATTTGCGGTCGAGATCGGTGATGCCTGCCTTGTGGGCGCGGCCACGCTCGTCGTCATTGCGGAACAACAGCCGACCCTGGATCATGCCGCCCATCGACTTGAGCGCCGCAGCCGCCAGAACGCCTTCCGGCGCGCCGCCCGAGCCCATATAGATGTCGATGCCGGTCTTGTCGGCTTCGGCGCAGTGGATGACACCGGCCACATCGCCATCGGGGATCAGGCGGATCGAGGCGCCGGTGCTGCGCACCTTCTCGATCATCGCCTCATGGCGCGGACGTTCGAGGATGCAGACGGTGATGTCCGACGGTTTGAGGCCCTTGAACTTGGCGAGCTCGCGCACGTTATCGGCCGGATCCTGGTCGATATCGACAACGCCCTTGTCGATGCCCGGGCCAACGGCGAGCTTTTCCATATAGACGTCAGGCGCGTGCAGCATCGAGCCGCGCGGGCCCATCGCAATCACCGCGAGCGCATTGGGCAGGCCCTTGGCGGTCAGCGTGGTGCCTTCCAGCGGATCGAGGGCGATATCGACTTCCGGACCGCCGGCGCCATGCCAGCCCTGGCCCACTTCTTCACCGATATAGAGCATCGGCGCTTCGTCGCGCTCGCCCTCACCGATCACCACCACGCCCTTGATGTCGAGCATGTTGAGCTGGGTGCGCATCGCATCGACCGCCACCTGGTCGGCGGCTTTCTGATCGCCGCGGCCGATCTGGTAGAAGGAGGCAATGGCCGCCGCCTCGGATACCCGCGCAAGGCCGAGCGAGAGCATGCGATCTTTGAATTCAAGTTCGTTGTCGAGGATATCCGAGCGTTCCATAAGCCACATTTCCCTGCATTAAAGGCTCCGGTCCGGGGGCGGTGTATCGCCTTCGGCCGTTTGCAGCAATGCTTATAGGCAGGGAACTGTTGCAAAATCGTCTAGGTGATGCAGCGGGTGAGACAATTTGCCTTTTGGAAAGGTTTGGGGTATACACCCGATCACTGTGGACTGCGGTGCCTCTTGTCGAGAAGGCGCAGCAGCAATCGGCCAAGCTTTTAGTGGCCATAATCTCGATGTGAGGACCAACATGAAAAGCACCAAGCCCATTTGCTCGGTCAAGGCTCAGCCGATCCAGGCCGAGCGCACCGTCCGTGAAGCTCTGACCAAAGGCAGCAGCCAAGCCGCTGGTGGTCAGGATCGCCGCTTGCCGGAACCGGTTCGGATGTAAAGCATCCGCCCAGATGCTCTCGGGTTGAGATGAGGCTAGCTGCACAAGGTTAGCATTTGGTTACGGCAGATCGGTTTTTGGTGTTCGTCTTGTGAGACTGTACTGCGCTGATGGAGCTGCGGTGCTGTCGCGATCAGGCGGGGAAATGCCAGAAGCCGTCTGTAAGCGGCACAGATGCAAGCCATGGGAGTGCAAGCCATAGGGGTGCAAGCCATCTTGGTGCAAACGCGCGCCGCTAGCTTGTTCCCAACCCAAAAGCATCTCACGAATTCGAGCCGGTTTGCAGCTCTGTTCACAAATGAACCGGCCTCCTTGCGGGAGCCGGTTCTTTTGCGTCTGGAGCGTGGCTGTTAGCCCTTGTCGATCTGCAAAACCACCGGATGATCGTGAGAGATCGGCAGCGCGGCGATGGCCTCCACGGCGCTTTGCACATTACTGCGCAGCGCCTCATGGGTGACGATGAGCACCGCCGCCGGTTCCGGCGCGCGCCCATGCTGGCGCATCTGATCGATCGACACCCCGGCATCGCCGAGGATTCGCGTCACTTGCGCCAGCGCACCGGGCGCGTCATTGAGCGTCATGCGCAAGAAGAACGGCGCCCGAGCCGCGCCGGGATCGAGCGGAGAGGCATCGACCAGGGTCGATGTCGGCACTCCGAAAACCGGGCGATTGCCGCCGCGTGCAATATCAATGATATCGGCGACAATGGCGGAGGCGGTCGGGCCTTCTCCGGCACCGGGGCCGGTCGCCACCACTTGCCCGACGAAATCACCCTCGCAAACCACCGCATTGGTGACCCCGTCCAGCGCGGCAATGGCGCTATGATTGGGGATCAGGCAAGGCGCAACGCGCTGCTCCAGACCGCTCGGCGTCATTCGGGCCGAGCCGATCAGCTTGACCTGATAACCCAGATCGGCGGCGAACTGGATGTCGGGCAGGGTGATGCGCTCGATCCCCTCAATGGCGATCGCGTCGAAATTCGTCTTCGTCCCGAAGGCCAGCGAGGCGAGAAGGGCGAGCTTGTGCGCCGCGTCGACCCCCCCGACATCGGCGGTCGGGTCGGCTTCAGCATAGCCCAGATCCTTGGCTTCCTCCAGAATGTCCGAATAATCGCGTCCGGTTCGGGCCATCTTGGTGAGGATATAATTGCAGGTGCCGTTCAGCACCCCAAAGACACGGGTGACCTCATTGGCGGCCAGGCCATCGCCCAGCGCCTTGATGATCGGGATCCCGCCGGCAACGCCCGCCTCGAAGCGCAGGGAAGCGCCATGCTCTTCGGCGAGCTGGGCGAGCATGGCGCCGTGTAGGGCCAGCATCGCCTTGTTGGCGGTCACGACATGGGCCCCGCGCTTGAGCGCCGCCGTGGTCGAGGCTTTGGCCGGGCCATCCGAGCCGCCGATCACCTCGATATAAAGGTCGATATCCTCGCGCTTGGCGAGCGCTACGGGATCATCTTCCCAGTCATAGGCGCTCAGATCGACGCCGCGATCTCGGGTCCGGCTCCGGGCGGCGACGGCCACCAGCTCGAGGCGGCGTCCGGCGCGGTGGGCAAGCAGATCGGAATGGCGCTGCATGATCTTGACAACGCCCGCCCCGACAGTGCCGAGGCCAGCAATTCCGATGCGCATCGGCCGGTCATGGGTGGGCCGGTCATGGGTAGGCTGCTCATGGGTGGGCTGGTCATGGGATTTTGTCTTGCTCATGGGGCTTCTCATAAGCACAGCGCTGAGTGATGGCCAGCCGGTTTTTACCAGGCTTCAGAATTTGAGCAGCAGGCTCATCCAGGTGATGATCGCCGCGCAAGACAGGATCGCGGTCAGCCAGACGAACGGATAGCCGATGACCGAGGCGAAAAGGATCCACAGCAAGGCGCCAGCGGTGGCAACGCGCGACTGGGCGGTTTCATCGCCATACCAGGCGCGTTTGAGCACCGGGCCAAACCGGTGGGTCTCGAAAACGAGATCACGGATGAACTGGCGCAGGATCGGTTTGGTCGGGTCGGTCTGGGACGGGACGATGGCAAGCATTTCTGGCTCTCCTGTCAGGGTCGTTTTGGCATGTTGAACGCGGGCGCGAGCGGCTGTTTGGCTCGCAAGCAGCAAGCCAGAGGCGGGTTTCCGAGCGGTTAACGGAGGCTGGGTGCGGTTAGGGCGGCGGTTAAGAGGGCTCAGATGTGCTTTCAACAGCACAGCGGTGCCTCGCACCGAGCCGCGCCAAACCGGACTTGCCAAATCGCGGCAACTCGATCAGCATTGCTGACATGATGAACAAGAGCGCAGCGCAGTTCGGCACTGGCGCCGGGATCTGCGACAAGACCCGGATGCTGATCCTGTGCGCGCGCATCGGCTATAACCCGCCGCTCCGGCTGATCACGCCTTTCTAATCTCCCCCCTCCGCGTGACCGAGCCAACAGGAGCAACCCATGGCTTATCAGAACCGCTCGCATGATCAGTGGCGGGCCATCGACGCCGCCCACCATCTGCATCCCTTTACCGATCACAAGGCGCTGCGCGCCGAGGGCAGCCGGATCATCACCCGCGCCGAAGGCCCCTATATCTATGACGCCGATGGGCGCGAGATCCTCGACGCTATGGCCGGGCTGTGGAACGTGAATGTCGGCTATGGCCGCGAGGAACTGGTGGAGGCCGCCGCCCAGCAGATGCGCGAGCTGCCCTTCTACAACACCTTCTTCAAGAGCTCGGTGCCCAGCGCCGCGCTGCTCGCGCAGAAGATCGCCGAGCTCGCCCCGCCCTCGATCAATCAGGTATTCTATGGCTCGTCCGGATCGGAGAGCAATGACACCGCGATCCGGCTGGTGCGCCATTTTTGGGTGCTGGAGGGCAAGCCCGACAAGCAGGTGATCATCGCCCGGCAGATGGGCTATCACGGCTCGACCATCGCCGCGGTGTCGATGGGCGGGATGGGCGCGATGCGCGGTCAGCTCTACACCGCGCTGCCGGGCTTTGAGCATATCATGCCCCCCTATGCCTATGGCGAGGCGCGCGAGGGCGAGAGCGAGGACGCTTTTGCCGCCCGCGCTGCGCAGGCGCTCGAGGACAAGATCCTGGAGGTCGGCCCCGAGAAGGTCGCGGCCTTTATCGGTGAGCCGGTGCAGGGCGCGGGCGGGGTGAAGATCCCGCCGAAAGGGTACTGGCAGAAGATCGAGGCGATCTGCCGTAAATACGATATCCTGCTGATGGCCGATGAGGTGATCACCGGATTTGGCCGCACCGGCGAATGGTTCGGCTGCCAGCATTACGGCTTCACGCCCGATACGATCACCGTCGCCAAGGGGATCACCAGCGGCTATGTCCCGCTCTCGGCGCTGCTGGTCGGGGACCGCGTGGCGCAGACGCTGATCGAGAAGGGCGAGGAATTCTATCACGGCTATACCTATGCCGGTCACCCGGTGGCCTGCGCGGTGGCGCTGAAGAATATCGAGATCATGGAGCGCGAAGGGCTGGTGGCGCGGGTGCGCACCGATACGGGGCCGTATCTGGCCGAGAGCCTCGCGCGGTTTGCGGATCATCCGATCGTCGGCGAGGTGCGCAGCGTCGGGCTGCTCGGCGCGATCGAGCTGGTCGCCGACAAGGCCAGCAAGCGGCGCATGGCAGGTCCGGGCGAGGCGGGCACGCTGTGCCGCGATCACTGCTTTGCCAATGATTACATCATGCGCGCGGTGGGCGACACGCTGATCATGTCGCCGCCCCTGAGCTGGACCCGGGCCGAGATCGACCTCGCGATGGCAAAGATCGCCCGCGTGCTCGATCTGACCGAGCAATCGGCCCGCGAGCGCGGCTGGCTGTAAGATCTGGTGAGGCGGTCCCGGATGCCTGGCGGCCTCCGGGTCAGGTTTGTCCCACCCACCCACCCTGGTTTTGGAGCGCGCTGCGGGCGTCATGATCGCTCGAGGCGATGCGCGGTGTTGGGGCTGGGGAAGGCCGATGCGGGCAGGTCTGCCGCGCCTCGGCCGATGTCGATTTTATGAGGGGCGTGCGCGGTCAAGGGTGCGCGCCGCGGCGCCGAGACGGCTGCGCCGCCTCGCCCTTGACTTGGTGAGACCGGGTGATCTGGAACAAGTTCCCTCGGCAAGACCGGTCGGCGGGCGTTGGGTGGCCTTAAGCGAAGAGCCATAAGCGAAGAGCGAAGAGCGATGAGCGTTGATGAGAACGATTTTCGGCGCGAGCCGGCCTTTCTGGGCGGCAGCGTCAAGGAACTGGGCATGTGGGCAGGGGCGCTGTCCTTTTGCCGTCGCCCCTATGCGCAGGATCTGAGCGGGGTCGATGTCGCGGTGGTCGGCGTGCCTTATGACTGGGCCACGACGGGGCGCCCCGGCGCTCGGCTCGGGCCGCGCGCGGTGCGTGAAGCCTCGGCGCATCTGGCCTGGGAGCGGGCCTGGCCCTCGCCCTTTGACCCCTTTGCGGAGCTCAATGTCGTCGATTGGGGCGATGTGTTCTTCGATCAGGGCCAACACGCTGCGGTGCCCGAGCGCATCGAGGCCGCCTTTGCGTCCATCATCGCGCAAGGCGCTGCGCCAATGATGCTGGGGGGCGATCACTTTTGCACCTACCCGGTGCTCAAGGCGCTCGCGGCCAAGCATGGCGCCCCGCTCTCGTTGATCCAGTTCGATGCCCATAGCGACACCTGGCCTGACGACCAGTGGAGCGGCTCGGGCACGCGGCGGATCGATCATGGCACCATGTTCTGGCATGCCGCGCGCGAGGGGCTGGTTGATCCCGCCGCTTCGGTTCAGATCGGGCTTCGCACCACCAATGATGCGCCGATGGGCTTCAACATCCTCGATGGCAACGCCGTGCAGCGCCTCGCGCCCGAAGAGGCCGCGGCGAAGGTGCGCGCCATCGTCGGCGACAAGCCCTGCTATCTCACCTTCGATATCGACGGGCTCGACCCGGCCTTCGCGCCCGGCACCGGCACGCCGGTCTGCGGCGGCATGAGCCCCTGGTGGGCCAAGGAATGCATCCGCCATCTGCAAGGCATTCATCTCATCGGCATGGATGTGGTCGAGGTCGCCCCGGCCTATGATGTCAGCCAGATCACCGCACTCGCCGCCGCGACCCTTGCGCTGGAGATGATCTGCACCCATGCCGTCGCCCGCAAGCCCTCGCTCAGGAGCGCATCATGAGCAGTTTCGCCGATGCCGCCGCGGCCTTTCGCACCCGTCACCCGGATCTTGAGGCCATCGAGGTCTTCACCACCGATCTCAATGGCCTCTCGCGCGGCAAGCTGATGCCGGTCGAGGCGATGGGCAAGCTCGGCGAGGGGGCGGCGAAGCTGCCGGTTTCCGCGCTGGCGATGACCATTCAGGGCACCGATGTCGAGGGGGTCGGCATCGCCATTGAGGTCGGCGATCCCGATGGGGTGCTGATCCCGGATCTGGCGACGCTCTCGCTGATGCCCTGGGTCGAGCGGCCAACGGCGCAGGTGATCGCCTCGCTGACCGATGCCGATGAGGATGGGCCGGCGGCCTTCGATCCGCGCGGGGCGCTGGTTGCGCTCACCAGGAAGCTGCATGCGCGCGGGCTGCGTGCGGCGATGGCTTTCGAGGTCGAATTCTATCTCATCGATCCTGATCGCACGCCGCAAGGGCGTCCACAGCCGCCCTTGATCCCCGGCACTTCTGAGCGCCTGTCGCAAGTGCAGATCTATGAGCTCGGGGTGATGCGCTGTTTCGAGCCGCTCTTGGCCGAGATGCGCGAGGCGGCGCGGATCACCGGCGTGCCTGCCGAGACCATGATTGCCGAGTTTGGTGCCGGGCAGTTCGAGATGAACCTCGTGCATGTCAGCGATCCGGTCACCGCGGCCGATCATGCGGTGCTGCTCAAGCGCGCGATCCGCGGGGTTGCCCGGCGCCATGGCTATGAGGTGACCTTCATGGCCAAACCTTACGGCGAGCAAGCCGGGTCGGGCACCCATGTGCATCTGAGCCTGATGGATGAGAGCGGCACCAATATCTTTGCCAGCGGCGCGCCGGGTGACCCCAATCCCGCCTTGCGCCATGTGACCGGCGGGCTGCTCGAGACCATGGGCGACGGGATGCTGATCTGGGCGCCGCATCTGAATTCCTATCGGCGCTATGTCCCGAGCTCCTATGCGCCGCGCAGTGCCGCCTGGGGGATGGATAATCGCGGCGTCGCCCTGCGCTGCCCGGCCACATCTGGCAAGGCGGCGAGGGTCGAGCACCGGGTCGCGGGCGCCGATGCCAATCCCTATCTCGTCGCGGCGATGATCCTGGGCGGCGCGCTCTACGGGCTCGACACGGCCAGCGAGCCCGGGGCACCGCATTCGGCCGAGCCCGGTCCGGATGACGGTTTGCCGCTGCCGCTGACCTGGCTCGCGGCGATCGAGAACTGGGAGCAGTCCGAGCGGCTTTCGGCGATTTTCCCGGCGCATATGCAGCAGGTCTTCGCCCGCCTGAAGCGTCAGGAATATGACGCCTTTCTCGAGCGGGTCTCCGTCGCCGAGATCGAGACCTATCTGCGCCGGGTGTGAGTGCGGCCGAGCAAGGGCAGGCGTGGGAGGCGGGCGAAGGGGGCTTGGCAGGCGGAGGGGGCAGGCGAAGGAGGCGGGCCCCTCCCGAGGCCCAAAACCGGATCCTTATCCGATGCGTTTGGCCGCTGGCCAAATGCAGGGGCGGCTTGTACATCTGAGAGCGATGCGGCGGGCGCTTGACAAATGGGCTCTTGACGATCTGCCTGTGGTGAGTTGGGCGTAATTCGGGGAAATTCGGTGAGCAGAACAGCGCATAGTCTCAAATCGGTCTGCGTCCTTGGCGAACTGGCACCCGAAGCGCGTACGCGGCTGGAGGGGCGGATCAGTTGGTCCGAGGTCGATCCCAATGCGCTGATCCTCGATTATGAGGAGGAGAGCACCGATGTGCGCTGCGTGATCAGTGGCGAGGTGCGGGCGCTGCACCGGGCTGCAACCGGCAAGGAAGTGATCCTGGGCGATCTTGGCGCGGGCAGCCTGTTTGGCGAGATGGCGGCGATTGACGGCGTGGCGCGCTCTGCGGCGGTCATTGCCCTGACCCGCTCGGTGGTCGGGAAGATCCCGGCCGGGGCCTTTATTGATGCCGTGACCCAGGATCCGCTGGCGGCTCGGGCGCTGATGGTGCTGATGGCAGGGCGGATTCGCGAGCTCAACCGGCGTCTGGCCGAGCATGTCTATCTCACAGCGCGCCAGCGGCTCTGTGCCGAGCTGTTGCGCCTGTCGCGGCCGCGGCTGGGGGCGCCGGAGATCCGGGTCATCACTCCGCCCCCCTTGCAACAGGTGATCGCCGATCGCATCGGAGCCCGGCGCGAGGTGGTCACGCGAGAGCTGTCTGCTCTGGGTAAGGCCGGTCTGGTGGAAAAGCAGCGCGGGGCGCTGGTGCTGCTGAACCCGACCGGGATTAACGGTATTATCGGTGAGGTGGCCTGATCGGATTGTCGGTTGAGGGCTTGCAGGGTCGCTCTTGTCGGCTTGGCGGCTTGCCGATATCGGGATCTTGAGCCGCTCTGATTCGGGTCGATCGCGCCAGAGGCCGGTATTTCCGGCCTGTTTATCGCGACCTTTGGGGGCGATACGCGCGAAAAGTGAATTTCCCCAAAAAATTCACAAAGCCGCTATCCCTTCCATAAGTCGATGTTTTGCAGCGGGAATTTTAAGGCATCTTTGCGTTCTTTCCCTATCGTTAAGTCCGCATGTGATCAAATACACCGCTGCTTGCCCTGTTCTTTCCTAAATCAAGTTCAACAAAGCCCTGTGGGGCTATGCTGACGATCAAGGGAGTAAGTGACATGGCTGCCCGGCATGAACACCGCACAATTATCGAAGCCGGTAAAGAAAAGGCGCTGTACCGCTCTGAGGAGCTTGGTGCGTTTTCTGCGATCAAAGCTGTTGCTGCGACGATCTTTACCGCGCGTGATCGTGAGTTCGATGCGCTGGTCAGCCGAAGTCATGAGAAAGCGACCCCGAGCTCGTACAAGCGTGCGCGCGGCTACGCGATCGACGAGGACCATAGCGCCTATTTCGCCGGTGAGGATGGCCGCGATGAGGATGGTCGCGGCTGAATACGGCGGCGCCAGCAAGTTCCCCGGCCCCGCAATTTTGCCGGTCCTGTAATTTCCCGGGCCCCGAATGGAACCAAATGTGGCGCCGTGAGTTCCTTTAGCGATGAAGGTGGGGTGGTCCGCGAAGGTGGAGTGCCCCAGCATCGCCGACAAAATAGTGCCGGGTGGATCATATGCCCCCCACCCCATGACGCCCGGCACTTTGGAGGGGAGCATCGGATGGCGGCAGCTTACGCCGAGGAGACATCCGACCCTTCATGAGGTCCACCACCGCATGCCCCTGCGGTGGTGGATCTATTTTATCAAGCACTCCGATAGAATTCCGGCCACGCCAACGCGGAGTGGTGGCAAAGGAAAACCCCCGCGGCTCGTGCCACAGAGGTTTCCAGTGTCAGAAGGCTTTGGGGGAGGCTTAGCCCGCCAGAGCCTTGTTCAGGTTCTCATCGACTTTCTCGAGGAAGCCCATGGTGGTCAGCCATTTTTGATCCGGGCCAACCAGCAGCGCCAGATCCTTGGTCATGAAGCCGCTTTCAACGGTATCAACGATGACCTTCTCCAGCGTTTCGGCGAAGTTCTTCAGCGGCTCATTGCCATCGAGCTTGGCGCGGTGCTTGAGACCACCGGTCCAGGCGAAGATCGAGGCGATCGAGTTGGTCGAGGTTTCCTCGCCCTTCTGATGCTGGCGATAGTGGCGGGTCACGGTGCCGTGCGCCGCCTCGGCCTCGACGATCTTGCCATCGGGGGTCATGAGCTGCGAAGTCATCAGGCCCAGCGAGCCGAAGCCTTGTGCCACGGTGTCCGACTGCACGTCGCCATCGTAGTTCTTACAAGCCCAGACAAAGCCGCCATTCCACTTCATGGCGCAGGCGACCATGTCGTCGATCAGGCGGTGCTCATAGGTGATGCCGGCTTCCTTGAACTTGTCGGCAAATTCCTCGTCATAGACCTTTTGGAACAGCTCCATGAAGCGGCCGTCATATTGCTTCATGATGGTGTTCTTGGTCGACAGATAGACCGGCCAGCCCAGCGAGAGGCCATAGTTCATCGAGGCGCGGGCGAAGTCGATGATCGAGCTGTCGAGGTTGTACATCGACATGAACACGCCCGAGGACGGCGCCTTGAACACTTCGCGCTCATCCACGGTGCCGTCTTCGCCGACGAACTTCATGGTCAGCGTGCCCGGTCCGGGGAATTTCAGGTCGGTGGCGCGGTACTGATCGCCAAAGGCGTGGCGGCCGATGACGATCGGCTTGGTCCAGCCCGGCACCAGGCGCGGCACGTTGCTACAGATGATCGGCTGGCGGAACACCACACCGCCCAGGATGTTACGGATAGTCCCGTTCGGCGAGCGCCACATCTGCTTGAGGCCGAATTCCTCGACCCGCGCTTCATCAGGGGTGATGGTGGCACATTTCACGCCAACGCCGACTTCCTTGATCTTGTTGGCGGCGTCGATGGTGATCTGATCATTGGTGCGATCGCGCTCTTCGATGCCCAGATCATAATACAGCAGATCAACGTCGAGATAAGGCAGGATCAGCTTGTCCTTGATGAACTGCCAGATGATCCGGGTCATCTCATCGCCGTCGAGTTCAACGACCGGGTTTTCGACTTTAATCTTGCTCATGGCTCTCCCTCGATCTGGGTCCGCTACGTTTCGGGCCTCATTGCCGAACAATTCGACCGTGCGGCGCAGCGTTACCATTGCGCGCGGGCAGCGTCCAGAGTTTGCAGGCGCATCGTTGCGGAAGTTTTGTCGCGCGCGCCGCTCCGGGGCGAAGGATTCTTGGCGAAGGATTCTTAAGGCCCAGCCGCTAAACTGGCGGGAGATGAAACCATACCAACGCTGGGGCTGTGATCATGGCGGTTGTCTCTCACGCAGCCGGGGCGGAAAGCTATTTCTACAATTACTTTCTGCAAGCGGCGCTTTATGGCGAGACGATCAGCGTCTCGCTGGATGAAATTGTCGTACAAACCGGCGCGGCTTCGGAGCTGCCGGGGCTGACCGCCCGGTTCTCCGGCAGCTTTGGCGATGTCGGTGCCCAATTCACCGCGATGCAATTCTCTCTCGATGACGCGCTGGTCGCACAGGCAAGCGGCCTGGCGCTTTCCTTTGATGCCAATGGCGGTGAGGCGGCTGCGCTCGAGAGCTTTTTCGAGCAAGAATGGGATTATCGCGGCTCCAGCGTGGCCGAGGCTGCCTTTGGTGGCGGCGCTGATGACACGTTCCGTCTGTTTGCGGGCAATGATGTGGTTGAGCCCTATGCCGGGCGCGATCTGATCCGGGGCGGGGTGGGCTCGGACACGGTCACCTATGCCGAAGGCGCGGAGCAGGGGATTGTGCTCAATCTTGCCAAGCAATTCGCCATCGATGCCTGGGGCGATCGCGATACCCTGATTGCCATCGAGAACGCCATCGGCACGGAGTTTGACGATCTGATGCTGGGGGCGGGCACGGAAAACCTGCTCGATGGCGGTGCCGGGCTGGATCGGCTCAATGGACGCGGCGGCAATGACTGGCTGCGCGGCGGCGAAGGCGATGATCTGCTGATCGGCGCGAACGGGGCCGATCTGCTCGAGGGCGGTGCGGGGAATGATCGGCTGATGGGCTCTGCCGATGACGACCAGCTCAGCGGCGATGGCGGGAATGATCTTCTGAACGGGCAGCGCGGTGATGATACCCTCGCGGGGGGAGATGGCGATGACTGGCTGCATGGCGGCGATGGCGATGACGCCATTCTGGGCGGTGCGGGCGCCGATCGCCTCAACGGCGCAGCCGGTGCGGATCGGCTTGCGGGCGGGGCCGGGAATGATGCCTTGCGCGGCGGCAATGGCATTGACCGGCTTGTCGGCGGTGGCGGTGATGATCTGCTGATCGGCGGCGCCGATCTCGATGTCTTTGTCTATGATGGCAGCGATTTTGGCACCGATACCATCCGCTTCTGGCGCGATGGTGAGGATCGTATCGAGATCTCGCTCCTGAGCGTTTCCGGGTTCGAGAATCTGACCATCACCCAGACCGAATCGGGCGCGCTGATTGCGTTCGGCGATGGAACGATCCTGCTCGAAGATCGCGCGTCAGGTGTGATTGGTGCGGAAGATTTCATCTTCTTGTAAAACTCAACCGCATCAGGCGCGGTCAAGGTGCCGCACGGAGTTGTATCCATAAACGGTGAATGTTACGCCTCTGCTTGGGCAATGCAGAGGGGATTTTCATGGTTACCGTACGTCATGATCCAGAGGCAGATGGTTACTGGCTGAGCTATTTCATCATCGGTGCTTACGATCTGGAAATCACCAGCCAGACAAGTACGCGCATCCTCGGGACTTCGCTGGGCATTGATTTTGATTTTCAGGGAAGTTTCACCCAATCGGGTCTCTACCTGACCGCCCTTTATATCTCCGAGAATGGCAATCAGCTTGCTTCTGTCACCAACATGAATTGGGACATGATTGCGCTGGCCAATGAGACCATCGACTTCACGCAGCTTGCCTGGGACTATGAGGGGAGCGCGGCGGGTGAAGTCATCGGCGGCGGCTATTATGCCGACAAGCTCTACGGGCTCGGCGGTGATGACCTGATCGAGCCGTTGAGCGGTGTTGATATCATCGATGGTGGTGCGGGCGTGGATACAGTCCGCTACCTTTTCGGTCTCGAAGATCGGGTCGTGGTCAATCTCGGTCAGGGCTTTGCGGATGACGGTACCGGCTCGCGCGACACGATCAGCTCCATCGAGAATGTTCTGGCTGGCGAGTTCAATGATCTGCTCATCGGCAGCGGCGCGGATAACACGCTCGATGGCGGTGCCGGTGACGATAGTCTCGTTGGCAAGCGCGGCGATGACACGCTGATCGGTGGCGATGGTCACGACAATCTCAATGGCGGCGATGGCGATGATCTTCTCTATGGCGATGCTGAGAGCACCTATAGCTCGAGCACCGGCGGCGATGACAAGATCGGCGGCCGCGCCGGCAATGACACGCTTTACGGTCATGGCGGCAATGACCTGCTGATCGGGCAGAAGGGCGATGACCTGCTATATGGCGGCGATGGCGACGACAAGATGAATGGCGGCGATGGTGTCGATGAGCTTGTCGGTGGCGATGGCGACGATCTGATCATTGGCGGCGCCGGGGATGACCTTATCGATGGCGGCGACGGTGCGGACCGTCTGCTTGGCGGCAATGGCGATGACCGGATCATCGGCGGTGCTGGCGATGATATCATCAATGGCGCTGGCGGGGCGGATACCTTCGTCTACGGCACCGGCTCCTGGAGCGGGGCGGCGGGCTATCTGGGCGATGATACCATCCGCGGTTTCCAGAACGGCATCGATCAGTTCGAGATCAGCGGCGCGGTCACTTTCGATGATCTCGTGATCACGCAAGTTGGGGCCAATACCGTCATTGAGATCGACCTTGGCACAAGCGCCACGCTGCTCAACACCAATGCCGGAAGCATTGACGAGAGCGATTTCATCTTCGGCTGATGCAGCTTGCGGCTGGATTTGCCTGTCATGGCCGTGTCATAAGCGCGGCCATGACCGATGATGCCAAGACCCATAACACCAAGACCGACAACACCGACATTTCCGCTCTCGATCGCCGATCGCCCGAGGCCGCTTTGCGCGCACCGGCCTTTATCCTCGTCGAGCCGCAGATGGGCGAGAATATCGGGGCTGCGGCCCGCGCCATGTGGAACTTTGGCTGCGCCGATTTGCGGCTGGTCGATCCGCGCGATGGCTGGCCGAATGAGCGGGCGGTGGCGATGGCCTCCGGCGCGACCATGGTTCTCGATCGCACCCGGGTGTTCGACACGACCCCGGCAGCGATCGCCGATCTGACCACCGTCTATGCGACGACGGCGCGTCCGCGCGAGTTGACCAAACGGGTCATGGATCCAGAGGCGGCGGCGCAAGATGCCATGGCGCGGATGCGCGATGGTGAGCGGGTCGGCATCCTGTTCGGTCGCGAGCGTACCGGGCTGGAAAACGACGCCATCGCGGCGGCCAATATCATCATCACCGTCCCGACCAATCCGGTATTCTCATCGCTCAATCTGGGCCAATGCGTGCTGCTGATGGCCTCGGAGATCCGCAAGGCGGCGGTTGAGCATCGGTCGGATGTCTATGAGACCGGTGACAGTGCGCTGGCCGCGCAGGTGGATATCGAGCGGCTGTTCGTCCATTTTGTCGAAGAGCTTGAAGAGGCCAATTACTTCTGGCCGGAGGACAAGGCAGCGCATATGCGGCTGTCCTTGCGCAATCTGCTCAGCCGCACACCCTTTACCGAGCAGGATGTGCGGATGATGCGCGGGGTGGTGCGGACCCTGGCCGAGCGGCGCCGCCGCAAGGGCTGACGCGGGCTCGGTTTGGGCTGACCCTCACCTCGGTTTGGACCATGGCGGGTTGCGGAAATAGCGCGCGGTATAGGCGACCGCGACCAGCAGGGCAAAGCCGAGCAGGTTGACGGCGATCGTCACACCGAGTGTGTTCAGCCCGTCATATTTGTGCATCAGCACGCCCAGCAGGCGCGAGATCACCAGCGAGGCGATGAACACCGCCAGCGATTGTTGCCCGACCCGGCGCACGATCGTCACCAGCTTGCCCGGGATCCCGGTATCGGGCAGATGCGCGCCGCGCTCGCCCGCCAGCGCCCAGACCAGATAAGCCAGACACAGGAAATGCACATAGCGCAGCAGCCCGAAAAAGCTCTTCGAGTGCAGCGAGGCGGTGTCATGAGTGATCTGTTGCACCACCGGCTGCAAGCCCTCGACCATCCCCATCAGTCGCCAGATCGGCACGCCATCGGGATCGAGCGGCGCCGAGATCACGAGCACGGCAGCGGCGATCCACATCAGGCGCGGCGAGATCGGCGGCGCTGGCAGCCATCCGACCGCGAATGCAAAGCCGGTGAAGAATACCAATTGCCAGGCAAACGGGTTGAAAAACCAGGTGCGGGCCTCGCCAACCGGTTCGGCGGGCAGATTCAGTCCCTGAAAGACCGGCACATCAATAAAGCTCAGCCAAGGCTGACTCGCCGCCATCCACAAGCCGAGCGAAAAGGCGAAGACCAGCCAGGGCCGCCCGTCCGGCCCGCGCCAGCGGCTCAGCGCGATCACGACCGGCAAGAGCGCGAGGATCACCATATACATCGGCAGGATGTCAAATAGGTTCGGCACATAGCTTAGGCTGAACAAGCCCGGCAGAAAGGCGGCCGGATCGTCCACAAACCGCGCCAGATTGAGCGTCGTGACATGGCTCTTGGTCGGATCAAAGCCGCTGCCATCGACAATGACCAGAGCGGTGAGAACCGCGAAGAAGACGCCGATATGGCACCAGTAGAGTTGCCAGATCCGCCAAAGGATCCGGGCGGTTCCGATCCACCATCCCCGGGTCTCGAACAGGGTCAGGAAGGCCATCGCCGAGGCCGCGCCGGAGCAGAACACGAAGATCTCGGTGGCGTCCGAATAGCCGAACCGGGCCGGGATCCAGCGGTTCCAGCTATCCCAGGGGATATGGGCGATCAGGATGATGAACATCCCGAGGCCACGGAAGAAATCAAGCCGTGGATCGCGCTTTTTCTCGCGCTCGGCGCGGGCGGCGGCATGGCTCTGGGCCTCGCCGCTCAGGGAGGTGTCGGTCTTCATGGATCTCTTTCGGATCGTGACTGCGCGCTCAGGAGGCCACGGCAATCGGGCCGGTGCCGCGCAATTGGGCAATGCGGGCCAGTCGGTGCTCTGCATAGGCATCAATCGCACCGCGATGGCGCAGGCGCTCTTGCAGCAAGCCTTGCGCCTCGTCAAGCAATCCTGCGCGCAAGGCGGCCTCGATGCTCACCCGCTCGAACACATCGCGCTGGGCGTGCGAGCCGCCTACCCGGTGCAGTTGCGGGCGGGCCCGGCTCAGATGCGCATAGGCGCCGGCATAGTCGGCTTCGGAAAAGGCGCGCAGCCCGAGCGCGGCCGGCACGCCGGTATCGGCGGCGACCTGATCCATACAGGCTGTCTTGCGCTCTGCCTGCGCGCGCATCGAGGCCAGGAGCCGGTCCGATTGATAGCAGCGCCCGGTGGCATTGAGCGCCAGAGCGTAATGCAGGTCGGCGAAGACGACGCAGCCATCATCGGTGCGCTTGGCGGCAAACTCGGCCATCTCTTCCCAGCGCGGGCCGACATCGACGCCCTCAAGCTCGAGCCGCATCAGCAGCGAAGCCCCGTTGGAGATGTCGCGGTAATCATCGGTCTTCTCGCGCCGGATCTCGGTATCGTAGAGCTCAAGCACCCGCGCATGCTCGCCGCGATCGAGATGGAACAGCGCGAGATGCCACCACACATGGTAGCCGAAATTATTGCAATGCGACCAGGCTTGCGGCTGGCGCGAGATCCAGGTGACCCCTTCGGCGCTGCGCCCGGTCATGTCCATGACATGGGCCACCGCATGCAGGCCCCAGGCATCGTCATTGGCCATCATCATCGCATCGCGGCCCCGGCGCTCGGCGGCGAGATAATCGCCGGTCTCCTCCAGCGCGAAGGCATAACAGCCATTGACATAGCCCGAGGCAGAATGCGCCGCGTCATAGGCATCGAGCACATCCTCGATCGAGCGGCGCATGCCCGGCGCATCGCCCAGAACGAAGCGGATCGCATGCACGAGCTTGAGCAGGAGCGCATCGCCCGGATGGGTCTTGAGCACCGCATCGAGCCGTGAGGCCGCTTGTGCGAGCGAGCCGCCCAGATAAAGTTTGAGCGCATCGATATAAGCTTGCTCGCGCGCGGTCAGCTCGCCGGTTTGTGTCGCTGCCGTCGCCCAGGCTTCTTGCGCTGCGGGCACCAGTTCGCGCCGCCCGAGCAGCAGCATGAAGAACCCCTTCGCGGCATGGGCCAGAGCGAAATCGGGGGCAAGCTCGAGGGTCTGACCCAGATAGACCGGGGTTTGCGCCGAATGCGCCAGAAACGCATGGACGGTCTTGTTCCAGGCGTCGATGGCGGCGGACTGGTTCGCGGACGCTTCCAAGGACATTTCATAGCCAAAGGCATCGGTCGCAGACATGGTCAAACCTTTCATTGCAAAGCCAGACGCGCTTGGCGCTTTGGCGACAGGCGGCGTTGCCGCTAGGGAAATATTCTAGAACAAGAAGCGCTCGCGTTCCTATAGACGGGCCTTCACATAGGAGTGATGCAATTGCGAGCGGCGGTGCTGCTAAGCAAAACCCGGCGCGCTTGCCGGGAATGGTGCGAAGTCTTTGGTTTGGCTTCCTTTTGGCGGGCACTGAAATTCGACGGTCGAGCATGCACGCTGCATTGCGGCAAGAGCGCGACAGGTTCGGGGCCGCCGGGTCACTTGAACCACCCAAGGAGGGGATAAGAGTGCAAATTGGCGTGATCATTGGCGCGATACTGGCCCTGCTCTGGGTGGTCTGGCGCGCCGCGGACGAGGGCGGCAGCGCTCTGGGCGGTGCGGCCCTTGTTGGCGCGGTGGGCGGAGTGGCGCTGTATCATGCGGCCTTCGGCTTTACCGCAGGCTGGCGGCGGCTCGTTCGCGAGCGGCGCGGGGCCGGGTTTCGCGCGCAATTGCTGCTGCTCGCGCTTGCCAGCGTGATCACCCTGCCGCTGATCTCTTACGGTGAGGCGATCGGGGTGCGCGCCAGCGGTTGGGTGTTCCCGATGTCGCTGACCTCCGCCTTTGGCGCGGCCCTGTTTGGCTTTGGCATGCAACTGGGCGGTGGTTGCGGGTCGGGCACGCTCTTCACTGTCGGCGGTGGCTCGAGCCGGATGCTGCTGACCCTGCTGGCCTTTATCGCTGGCTCGGTCCTGTGGAGCGGGACGGGGCAAATCTTCAATGGCAGCCCGAGCGTCGGTGCGCATTCTCTGATCGGTTGGCTTGGCACGCCGGGCGCGGTGCTGGTGACCTTGAGCCTGCTGGGGGTGCTGGCGGCGCTCACCATCCGTCTGGAGCGGGCGCGCCACGGCGAGATCGAGCACCGGCTGCGCGATCATGGCTCGGTCCTGCAAGGGCCCTGGTCGATGAGCCTCGGCGCGCTGGTGCTGGCCGGGGTGATCGTGGCGACCTTTGTCACGCTGGGACGGCCCTGGGGGATCACTTCGGCCTTTCCCTCCTGGGGGATCAAGCTGCTCGAGGGGATCGGGGTGCCGGTGCTGGCCTGGAATGGGTGGTCGCCCGATGTGCTGAGCGCCTCGGTCTTCGCCAACAGCACCGGGGTGATGAATTTTGGCGTGATGCTCGGGGCGTTGCTGGCGGCGGGGCTCGCCGGACGCTTTGCGCCGGTCTGGCGGTTGTCGGCACGCGATATTGGAACCGCGCTGATCGGCGGGGTGTTGATGGGCTATGGCGCCCGGCTCGGCTTTGGCTGCAATATCGGCGGCTTTGTCGGCGGGGTGGTCTCGGGGAGCCTGCATGGCTGGTGGTGGCTCATCTTCGGCTTCGCCGGCAGCGCCCTGGGCGTGTGGATGCGGGCGCGGATCGGGATGGACCCGCCGCTGGTTTGGGGACGCGAAGAAGGAATAAAAGCATGAAAAATCTGTACCATAAGACCTGCCGCCTCGGGATCGCGGCGCTGATCCTTGGCAGCTCTGCGCTGTTTGTGCAGGCCAAAGAGACCATCCCGGCGCGCGAGGGCTGGCAGATCCATGAAAGTGCGCTGGATTTCCAAGCGCTGAAGGAGAGCCTGCGCGCGGCAGTGGCGGATAACAAGATGATCGTCGTGTACACCGCCAGCGCTTCGAAGGCGGCCAAGGGGCGGGGGGTCGATATTCCGGGCAATGCGGTCTTTGGCATCTATCGCAATGACTTTGCCGTGCGCATGTTGGCAGCCGATATCGCTGCCGGGATCGAGGCACCGATCGTGATCTATGTCACCGATGATGGCGATGGGACCGCGACCTTGTCCTACAAGACGCCCAGCGCGGTGTTCTCCCCCTATTTCGCCGATGGCGGTGAGCCGCTGGAGGCAATGTCCGCAGAGCTGGACGCCATTTTCGACGCAATCGCGGCGCAGGCGGTTCAATAACGCCTGCAAGGGCAACACCGCGCGGATGGGCGACGTTTGAAAGCGCCGCCCCATCGGAGCCGCGCGCATCGCGAGTTGGCGTGAGATCGATCGGCGGCATCGTCGGGCGATGTGTTACGGGCGACGTTTGGATGCGCCGCCCAAAGCGCGACCGCGCGTCGGCCGGTCAGGCCGCCCCATCGGAGCCGCGAGCATCGCGAGTTGGCG
>JALEFY010000023.1 GCA_022760435.1 Neomegalonema sp. | reverse complement strand
TGCACGCGACAGTGACGCGGGGTGGAGCAGCCCGGTAGCTCGTCAGGCTCATAACCTGAAGGCCGCAGGTTCAAATCCTGCCCCCGCAACCAGAAATAAACAAAACAACCCACACAACCTCCCGATAAAACGGGAGGTTTTTTGTTGCCTGTAGGGCAGTGCTTAAATGGTACCAGGATACTCGGAATGACTGCCACTACATCGCAGACCAAGCAACGGAGTCTCCCAAAAGCTGGGGGGAATTCGGGTCTCAGGTCCAAACACAGGCGTCGGCATTGCAGGCTCCGGCTGAAGCGCTGGTTGGTCGCTATGCGGCCGTCAATCGCGATCTTACCCGCTTTGAGCTCCCCATTCCTCGTCACCGGCGAGGCGGGGGGCGGTCTCGTTTGCGGGTTTGGTGCGGTGATGGCGTGGGGAGCAGCCGAATTTTTGTGAGTAGTCGCGGCTGAAATGGGTTGCGCTTTCATATCCGACTTCAAAGCCGATTTCTGAAACGCTCATCGCCTCCGCGCGCAGCAGGGCTTGTGCCTCGATCAACCTCAGGTCCTTGATAAATTGCAAGGGCGTCGTCCCCGTGACCGATTTGAAGTGCTCATGAAAAGAGGATTGGCTCATCGCGGCGAGCTGGGCGAGCTCTGCGACGCTGAGCGGCTCGCGAAATCCGGCTCTGATCCGCGCTATGGCCTTGGCGATGCGGCTGGCATGGCTGTCGGCGAAGACCAGGCTGCGCAGGGTCTCGCCGATGGGGGATTGGATCAGGCGATAGTGGATCTCTAGGAGAGTGGAGGGGCCGAGAACCTTCGCATCCGCCGGGGCGTGCATCATCTCGAAATATCGCAGGAGGGGATCGAGCCAGGATCGATCGGCTTGGCCGATTGCCATCGGGCGCGGCGGCATCAGGGGGGATGTTTGCCGCTCAACCTGCCCGACAAGGCTTTGTACAATGGCTGTGTCGAGAGACAGGTTCAGGGCGAGATAGGGGGTCTCGACACTGGCCTCGGTGATCTGGGAGACGACGGGAAGATCGTGACTGATCAGGAGCGCATCGCCCGGCCGCAAGATCACGCGCTGCTCTCCGGCTGCGGTGATTTTGCTCCCCTGGAGGATCAGCGCAACGAAGGGCTCATAGAGGGTTGCCTCCATAGCGCTCACCTGCTCGCGGCGCAGAACGCCCAGACGCGGGAGCTTTACGGGCTTTGGGGCATTTTTTTGGACAGATAGGCGTCGCTCAGGCCGATCAGATAGGGCAAATCCATTGTTATCTCCATACGCGGTCTCTATCACCGCGCGCGCAGACAAGCTGCTTTAATTATGTGCGTTTGGAGGATCAGGCAGGTTCTTCGGAGCATAAGGCAGGCGCTCATGCCTTCAGGGAATTCGGTTTGCGCTCGTTAACAATGCCAGAAACGAAAGCGCGCTCATGTCATCGATACAATCTCAGTTTCTCGACATTCCTTCGCATCATGCCAAATACGGCGCCATTGATCCCCAGGGGGCGCTGAAGGGCAGCGCGTCCGGGAAGGTGGTTTTCATATCCGGCGCATCGCGCGGCATCGGGCAGGCGACGGCCGTTGCCTTCGCCCAAGCCGGAGCTCGGGCCATCTACATCACTGCCCGCTCTGAGGGCGCGCTGCAGGAAACCTGCGATCTCGTGCGGCAAGCCAATGCGAATACCCAATGCGCGTTTTCGACCTGTGATGTGACCAAAGCCGATCAGGTCGAGGCCGCCATTGCCGATTGCATCGCACAGTTCGGAGGGGTCGATATCGCGGATGCCAATGCCGGCTTTCTCGGCCCTTGGGCAAAGATCGGTGAGAGCGATCCTGAAGGCTGGTGGAAGAATTGGGAGGTGAACCTTCGCGGCGCCTATCATGTGATCCGGTTTGCGCTGCCGCATCTGATTGAAAGCGCGAAGAAGCATGAGGCGGAGGGGCAGACCGGCGGGCATTTGATCGTGATGTCATCGATCGGCGCGCAATTCTTGATGCCTGGAGCGTCAGACTATCAGACTTCCAAACATGCGATCAACCGGCTGGTGGAATTCGTTCAGAGCGATCACGGCGATGACGGGATCAAATGCTTTGCGATGCATCCCGGCGGGGTCGCGACGGATATCGGACATGCCATGCCCGAGCACATGCATGAATACCTTGTCGATGAGCCGGATCTGGCGGCCAGCTTTGTGGTCTGGCTCAGTTCCGGGCAGGCAGATTGGGCCAAGGGGCGCTATCTGAGTGCGAATTGGGATGTCGAAGCGATCCTGGCGATGAAGGATCGTATTCTGGAGGACGATCTGCTGGTCAACCGCCTGCGCGCGAAGGTCTGACGCGCGCAGCGTGTCGGCTCTGCCGCTCCGAAAGCTGCAATGCCCCGCCCCTGTTCAGAACAGGGCGCGGGGAATGAAGAGCGTCAGGGCCGGGACGAGCGCCACCAGCGCTAGCACCAGCAGGCAGATGCCGATCAGCGGCAGCGCCTCTCGCACCACCCGGGTCACCGGCTCGCCCGAGATCGCCGAGGCGATGAACAGCAGGATCCCGACCGGCGGCGTCGCCATCCCGATCACCACATTGAGCACCACCACGGTGCCGAACTGCACCGGATCCATGCCGATCAGCGCCTGAAACTTCAGCAGGATCGGCATTGTCAGGATCAGGATCGAGATCGGCTCGAGGAACATGCCGAGGATCAGCAGGAAGATGTTCAGCAGCAGCAGGATCAGCCACGGGTTGTCGGTCAGCGACAGCATCGCATCGGCGATCAGCGCGGGCACCCGCTCGAGCGTGAAGACGAACGAGACGATGCTGGCCATCGAGGTGATGAACAGGATCGAGGCGGAGACGAGGGCGGTGGCGATCAGCGCCTCCCAGACCCGCCCCGGTGTCAGGTCGCGGTAGATAAAGCCGATCAGCAGCGCATAGGCCACGGCGACCGCGGCTGCCTCGGTCGGCGTGAAGATCCCGGCCTTGATCCCGACCAGGATGATCAGCGGCAGGATCAGCGCCGGTAGCGTGCGCTTGGTCGCCGCCAGCCGCTCGCGCCCGCTCATTTTCGGCGTGACCGGAAAGCCGTCGCGCCGCGCGCGCCAGCTTGCATAGGTGAGCAGCCCGGCCGCGATCGCGATCCCCGGCACCACACCGGCGAGGAACAATTGCCCGATCGAGGCGCCGGAGAGCACGCCATAGATGATCATGGTGATCGAGGGCGGGATGATCGGCCCCATCACCGAACTCACCGCGATCAGGGCGGCGGCATAGGCGGGCGGCATCCCCTGCTTGGCCATTGCCGGGACCAGGATCGTCCCAAGCGCCGAGGCCTCGGCGGTCGCGCTGCCGGAGATGCCAGCGAAAAAGCCCGAAGACAGGATCGAGACCGAAGACATCCCGCCGCGCCGATGGCCGACCATCGCGCGGGCAAAGGCAACGATGCGCTCGGTGACGCCGCCGACATTCATCAGCGCCCCCGCGAGCAGGAATAGCGGGATGGTCAGCAGCACGAACTGGTCGATCCCCGCAATCATCCGCTGCGGCAACATCAGCATCATCATGCCATTGCCAGAGAGCGCGAGATAGGCGGTGCCCGCGATGCCGAGCGCCAGCGCGATCGGGATGCCCGAGCTCAAAAAGCCCGCAAAAAGAAGAAAGAAGGAGCCCATCAGACCTCGCCCTGCACTGCGGTTTCGGCGCTCAGGGCCCGGTTTTGCATGAATTCGGGGCCAAAGCGCACCACGAGATCGGCAAGTACATGCAGCATCATCAACACCAGCCCCACGGTGACGGAAATATAGACCCAGCGGATCGACAGCCCCAGCGCTTCGCCCGAGAGCGCCGTCCAGATGAAATCGAGCGCCGGGATCGTCTGGCGATCAAAGCGCGAGGCGAAATCATACCCGTACCAAGCCATGACGCCGAGAAAGACCATGACCGGAACCGCCATCACCGCCCGCAGGATCCATCGCCCGCGCGGCGAGAGTGCTTGCGGCAGGAAATCGAGCGAGACGAACTCCCCGCGTGAATAGGCGAGGCCGAGCACGAGGAAGGTCTGCCAGATCAGCAGATAGCGGCACAGCTCCTCGGCCCAGATCAGGCTCGAGCCGAGCACATAGCGATAGAAGACCTGCGCAATCATGATCCCCACGATCAGGGCCATGCACGAGCCCGCCAGCAGGCGGATCACCCGCAGATACCAACCGATGATGCGAGAGAGAATTCCGGCTTGGTCTTGCATCCGCGAGGCCGCCTTTGCTCTGGGAAGATCGGGGGGAAGAGCCCGCAGGCGCATGCGCGCGACACGCTTTGCTCATGTGCCCGGGCGAAGGCATGGCGCCCCCGCCCGGATGCTGGCTCAGGCGGCCTTGCTGGCAGCGGCGACCAGTTCCGCGATCAACGGGTCCTTCGCCGCCCATTCGGCGGTGAGGCCCGCGACCCGCTCGCGCATCGCGCTCAGATCGGCGAGCTCGACGATCTCGACCCCCTTGCCCTTGAGCTCTTCGCGGCCCTCGAGATCCTGGTTCTTCGCATAGGCGAGGGTCTTTGCGATCGAGCGCCGGCCGGCTTCGGTGACCGCGGCCTTTTCCTCGTCATTGAGCCCGTCCCAATAGCGCTGCGACATCAGTGTGACCATGTGCCAGGGGTAGTGGCCGGTGAGGGTGAAGTGCTTGCCGACCTCCCACAGGTTCTCGCCCAGCATCGAGGAGACGTTGATCTCCACCGCGTCGATCACGCCGGTCTCGAGCCCGCCATAGACCTCGCCATAGGGCAGGCCGACCGGCGCCGTGCCGACCGCTTCCCAGATCTGCTTGTGCAGCGGCACCGGCACGATCCGGGTCTTGAGCCCCGCGAAATCCGGCAGGGCGTGAACCGCGCTCTTGACCGAGAGGAAGTTGCGCTGGCCGGTATCGGCGATGCCAAGCCCGATCAGCCCGGCGGGGCGCAGATCGTCGAGGATCTTCTGGCCGGTCTCGCTCAGGGCCAGTTCGCCGAAATGGTCATAGTCGCGCACAAGGAACGGGAGTTGCCAGGCGTTCATGCCCTGACGGCCGGTGACGAGCGGCACCAGCACGCCGGAGACGGCGGTCACATCCATGGTGCCGGCAACGGTGCCTTCGAGCAATTGCTTGTCACCGCCGAGCTGGCGATTGGGGAAGATCTGCACGTTGAAGGCCCCCGGCATCAGCTCCTCGAGCCCTTCGGCGAAGCTGGTCGCGAGGATATGCCCGGGGTGGCGCTCATTGGCGGCATGGGCGATGCGCATCATCTTGCCCGAGGCGCGGGCCACATGCGGCATGGCAAGCATCGCTCCAGCGGCGGCGCCGGTCTGCAACAAGGATCGTCTGCTGATCATCTGGGTCATCCTTCCCTAAGTGTTTCTTGTTTTGTCGAGGACCTTCATCTTCCGAAGATCTTTGTTTTTGCCGAGGCGAAAGAGATTGCCCGTGCAAACTTCATCGGCGGGCGCGTGCCCGTCATTGCGGCATCGGATAGTCCGCGGCATTGAGCACCCAGCCGGGCTGGAGCGAGAAATCCGCGCGCGGGGGGCCGAAAATATCGACCAGCAGGTTGCGCCCCGGCCCGGTGGCGCGCGTCGTGTGGATCACCGGCGGCGGGATCACCAGCAGCGAGGGTGCCCCCATCGCAAGCGCCTGATCCTCGCGCCAGTCGGCCATGTCGCTGGTCCAGGGCCAGCGCAGGTAATGCGTGAACGCCCCCGCGAGCGCGAGTGATCCTTGCTCGAAATCATCATGGTGATGGGGCGACATCTTCGCGGGATCGCGGGGACCATCGAAGGGTTCGAGCACGTTGATCATCAGCGTCGTGCAGCGGAAGATGCGGCCGAAGCGGCCTTCCTGACGCGGCACATCGAGCGAGTAGACCCGCAGCTTCCAGCCATCTGTCGGATCGGGCCAGGGCGCGAAGGGCGGAATGTGCCAGCGCGGCTCGTCATAGCTGCGCGCGTTGGCGCAGGCCTCGGCGAGGTCCTTGTTCCGGCTTGAGAAGATCCGCACCACCACGCCGCCCTCGGGCATCGTGACCACGCTGTCGCCGGGCGGCACGAAGGCGATCGAGTAGCCGGGCACGCTTGCACCCTCGTCGTTGCCCTCGCAAGCAATCTGCGCCCCGGCCTCGGGCAGCAGCACGCAATACTCATCCACCTGCGCGGGGCGCTCAAGGCGTGCGCCCGGTTTGGCTTGGGTATAGGCGACGATGAAATTGTGCCCGCGATGGAGCCAGGTCTGCCCGCTCGCATCGTCGATTTGCGGCGCGGTGCGGTCGAAATGGCCCTCTTGCGCCTTTGCGACCAGCCCGGTTTGCGCCAGCATGTTGACAGCCTTGCCCGGCGCATCTTGAGCAAGCGCGGCGCGCGGATCGGATTTGTCGTACATCCACACCCTTTCCTGATCGCCCGAATACGGCAATCGACTTCTTCCCTTGCGCCGTGAAAGCGCTTTTTGTGTCGCTGTGCGGCACATCGTTCTTATATACGGAACATATTTGCGAGCGAAGGCGCCTGTCAAGCCCCGCCTGCACGCGCGGATCCACTCGCCCCCGCAGCGCGGCGCGCACGCAAGAAAACCGCCGCACAAGCGCGCGGCGGCCTTTGAGGCTCCATGAATCGGTGCTGAAATTGCCCCGGATCTAGCAGGGCGGAAAACGACCGCTATAGCCCATCAGGGTCGAAATCCGCCGCGCAGCATCGAGCACGCCGGCGATCTGCTCGGCAGAGGGCGGCTCGCCGATCGCCTGGACGAGATCGACGATCGCAGTGGCACCGCAGACGATCCCGGCCCCATCGAAGATCGGGCTCGCCAGCGTGTTGAGCCCGACCGCAGCCTGGTTCGGCGCCACCGCCCAGCCGCGCTGGCGGATCGCGTCGAGCTCGGCGCGCAAGGCGCTCTGATCGGTGATAGTCGCGGGAGTAAGCGAGGTGAGCGTCCCCGAGAGCACCCGTTTCTGAAACGCGGGGGTGCCAAAGGCGCAGGCCACCTTGCCTTGCGCAGAGCCGTGAAACGGCAGCAGCGATCCGACGCGCACCCCGATCTCGATCGGCGAGCGGCCGGATACCGTCGTGACCACCAGCATCCCGTCCGGCGTCCATTGCGAGGCAACAGCGGAATGGCCCAGCCGATCGCGCAGCTCCAGCAGCACATCATGCGAGGCGCGGATCATCCCCGAATGGTCGAACACCTGCTGCCCAAGCGCAATCAGCCGATGCCCGATCTCGTAGCGCTCGCTGTCCTCATGCTGGAACACATAGCCCTGCTGGACGAGCGTTTGCAGATGCCGGTGGATGCGGCTCTTGCTGGTGCCGAGCGTCTTGGCGAGGCTGGTCACCCCTACGCCCTTGCCCGTCTGCGCCACCGCTTCGAGGATCTGCATTGTCAGGATAACCGATTGCAGTCCTTCTGCGCTCTTACCCTCATCTTGCGGCATTGCTGGCCCCTTCCTCGGCAGGCATCAACTCTTAGTTATCGCTGGCATTGAGCGCAACTGCGGCTTGCCCGATGCGACATGTCGGCATCAGCGGGGCTTGACGGATGGCTCGGCTTAAAAATAATAGGAACATCGTTCCACTCATCGGAACAAGGGCGTGCTAACCCGGACCGGGTGGCGCGCAAGCCGGAAAATCGGCGACATCATCGGGAGGATACCGGATGGCCCTGGATCAACCAGCCACCAGCGAAGAACAGGCGAGGATCCGCGAGATCCTCACGGGCGCCGTCGATCCGCATGTGCATAGCGGCCCGTCGATCGCGCCGCGCGCGCTCGATCACATCGAGCTTGCGCACATGCTTTCCGAGGTCGGCTTCGCCGCCGCCGTGACCAAGGATCACGATTATTCGGGCGTCATGTGCGCGCGGATGATCCGCGATCATCACCCCGAGCTGAAGACTAAGATCTTCTCGGGGATCGTGCTCAACAATGTCGTGGGCGGCTTCAACCCCTATGCGGTCGAGCATACCGCGGCGATGGACGGGCGGATCGTCTGGCTGCCGACGCTCGCTGCCGAGAACCATCTTGAGTGGGAGAAGAATTCGGGCTGGGTGCACCCTGCCTCCACCCAGAAGATCAGGCCAGCGGCGCCCGTGCCGCTGTTCGAGAATGACCGCCTGCGCCCGGAAGTGCTCGACGTGCTCGACGTGATCGCCGCCACCGGCATGGCGCTCGCAAGCGGGCACATCCATGCGCGCGAGACCCGGATCGTCTTTGCCGAAGCCCGCCGGCGCGGGGTGGAGCGGCTGATCTTCACCCATCCCGAGGACATCGTGGGCGCGTCGGAGGAAGACACGTTGGCGATCGCGGAGATGGGGGCCTATGTCGAGCATTCGCTTGCCTTCTTCCTCGAGGGCTCCAAGTTTCGCAACCGCAGCTATGAGGAACTCAAGGCGTTCATTGATCTGGTCGGGCCAGAGCGCACGATCCTGTGCTCGGATCTGGGCCAGACCGGCACGCTGAACCCGCTCGAGGGGTTTGAGCGCGGTGTGGCGGCTTGCCTCGCGCAGGGCTATTCGGATGCGCAGATCCACGCCATGGTCGCGAGCAATGCCGCCGATGTGATCGGGCTCGGGTGAGGGGCTGCCATGACAAATGATCTGAGGTCCCGCATCCGGGCCGGTGAGCTCCTGGTGGGCAGCTTCGTCAAGACCCCGTCGCCGCATGTGGTCGAGATCCTCGGCCATGCCGGGCTTGATTTTGCGGTGGTCGATCAGGAACACGCCCCGATCGGCATCGGCCAGATGGACATGCTCGCGCTTGCGGCCAGGGCGGTGGGAATGCCCCTTCTCTCGCGCCGCTGGGGCCGGGACACCGACTGGATCGCGCCGCTGCTCGATCTGGGGCTGACCGGGGTGATGGTGCCGCATGTGCTCGACAAGGACGGCGCCGAGAAGGTCTGCGACGCGGTGCGCTTTGCGCGCGGCAAGCGCGGGATCTCGCCGTCACCGCGCGCGGGCAAGTATGGCGGCATGGGCATCCCAGCCTATCGCGAAGCCTGCGACGCTGCGGCGGTGGTCATGGTCCAGATCGAGGATGAGAGCGCACTCGAGCATCTCGACGCCATCGCTGCGGTGGCGGATGTGGATCTGCTGTTCATCGGCCCCGCGGACCTGTCGCAATCCATGGGCGTGGGCTTTCCATCGCCCGAGCTGGATGCGGCGATCGAGCGGGTGATCGCGGCTGGCAAGCGGGCCGGGATGGCCATCGGCCTCTTCGTCGGCGATCCGGCGCAGATCGCGCCCTGGCACGCGCGCGGGGTGAGCCTGTTCGTCTGCGGCTCGGATCAAGCATTGCTGCGCAAATCCGCAGCGCAAGTCATGGCGATCGGCAAGGGCTGAGCCGCCGCCTCTCTCCGGTTGAACTGCTTGCCCCTGAAAGTACCGGCCAGTTGAACGGCCTGAGACGACAGCGAAGCACCCGCTTCGCTGCTTCGTGCCATCGGCAGCAGCCAGACCCCAGAACCGCGACCAGATCCCATAAACGCGACCAAGTCCCATAAACGCGAAAAGCCGCAGGCGCGAGCCCACGGCTTTTTCGTCTTGAAATGGAGCGGGCGAGGCGATTCGAACGCCCGACCCCAACCTTGGCAAGGTTGTGCTCTACCCCTGAGCTACGCCCGCTTCGTCTTGAGCAGTGTTTGCCCTCGACAGAGCGGCTTGATAGAACGCTGATCTCACAGGTGCAAGCGAAAAATGCGACGAGGTGAAAAAATGTCTTCAGCCCGGCCCGGTGCCTTTGATGCCAATGAGACACCGCCGCAAGAGAGCGGATCCGGGATCCCCGATCACCTTATGGCCTGCTTTGATCGGCTCACCATTACGCCGGTTCTGCACCGCCATCCGCCCCTTCATACCGTTGAGCAAAGCCAGGCCCTGCGTGGTCAGATGCCCGGCCTGCATGTGAAGAACATGTTTCTCAAAGACAAGAAGGGCGGGTTGTGGCTGGTCACCTGCCGTGAAGATCGCAAGATCCGGATCAAGGATCTCGAGGCCGCTCTGGGCAGTCCGCGCCTGTCCTTTGGCAAGCCGGAATTGCTGCTGGAGACGCTCGGGGTGTTGCCGGGGTCGGTGACCCCGCTGGCGATGATCCATCCGGCGGCGCAATCGGTCACGCTGATCCTAGATCAAGCCGTGACAGCGGCGGCGCAGGTCAACTGCCACCCCTTGCATAACGAAGCCACCGTGACCCTCGATCAGGAGGCCTTCGCCCGCTTTGTGGCAGCGCATGCCCCGAAGCATCGGCTGGTCGATTTCGATGCGCTGGAGCACAAGGCCGCTGCTTTCGATGCTTAGCCATTGCACCTTCCCCCGCAACCGCCCTACATGGTGTGAAAGCACGATGAATATCCGCATCATGCGGTGATGTTTGTGATGGAGCCCCTATGCTGACCTTTGGTTCGAACAATAACGCTGCCAAGGCGGATGATCTGGTCTTCGATAGTTCCGATGCCGGCTTCATGGCAGATGTGATCGAGGCATCGCGAACCCGCCCGATCCTCGTCGATTTCTGGGCCCCGTGGTGCGGCCCCTGCAAGGCGCTCGGCCCGGCGCTGGAAAAGGTCGTCCGCGCTGCGCAAGGCAAGGTTGCCCTTGCGAAGATCAATATCGACGAGCACCCGATGGTCGCCGGGCAGTTGCAGGTGCAATCGATCCCGACCGTCTTCGCCTTTCACAACGGCCAGCCCGTCGATGGCTTCATGGGTGGCCTGCCCGAGAGCCAGCTCAAGGAATTCGTCGACCGGGTGATTGCGGCAAGCGGCGGCGCGTCGGAGGAGGACAATCTCTCCGCGGCGCTGGAGATAGCCGAGCAGTCGCTGGAGGAAGGCGATCTGACCACCGCTTCCGAGACCTTCGCCGCCGTGCTGAGCGAGCAGGGGGACAATCTGCGCGCCGTCGCCGGATTGGCCCGCTGCGAGCTTGCCGCGGGTGAGATCGATCGGGCCGAACAGATCATCGCCCTGCTCCCCGCTGACAAGGCAGAGGATGCCGCCATCGCCGGGGTCAAGAGCGCGATCGAGCTGGCCCGGCAAAGCGCCGGGGCGAGCAGTGAGCTGGACACCCATCGCGCCGCGGTCGAGGCCGATCCGGCCAATCATCAGGCCCGTTTCGATCTGGCGCTGGCCCTGATGGGCACGGGGGATAATGAGGGGGCAATCGATGCGCTGCTCGAGCTCTTCCGCCGCGATCGCGAATGGAATGAAGGCGCCGCGCGCACGCAGCTCGTCAAGATTTTCGAGGCGCTGGGCGACAAGGATCCGCTGACCCTGGCGGGCCGGCGCCGCTTGTCCTCGATCCTGTTCAGCTAGGCGAGGCGCATGACCGGACCCGTTCAGCATATCAGCTTCCACAGCCTGCCCAGCGTGCTGCCGATCTTTCCGCTGGAGGGGGCCATCCTGCTGCCGCGCGCGCGTCTGCCGCTCAATATCTTCGAGCCGCGCTATCTGGCGATGATTGATGAGTGCCTGCGCTCTCCTCATCGGATGATCGGGATGGTGCAGCCGCTGAGCAAGACCAGCGATGCCATACCGCCCCGATTGCACCGGGTCGGCTGTGCCGGTCGGCTGGTCAGCTTCAACGAAACCGAGGACGGGCGCTATCTGATCGCCCTGGGCGGTTGCATCCGCTTCGAGATCGGCGCGGAGATCGACAGCTTTCTCCCCTTCCGGCAGATCACCCCGAACTGGGCCCCCTATCGCAGCGATCTGGAGGAGCAGGGCGACGTGCTCGACGAGGACCAGCGCCACCGCTTCTTGCATCAGCTTCGGGCTTATTTCGATGCGAGCCATCTATCCGTCGATTGGGAAGCGCTCGAGCAGGCCGATGACGAAACCATCGCCAACGCCATCTCGATGTTATGCCCGTTTTCGACGGCAGAGAAGCAGGCGCTGCTCGAAGCATCGGGGCTGGCCGAACGCATCCGCGATCTGCGCGCCCTGATGGCGATGGCCACGGCGCCGGGCGATCCTCCGTCTGATATTCAATAAAGTGGCGTTTCCCGTGGCCAACGCCCGCAAACGAGGAAGGGACTATCAGCATGAGCAAAGGCGAAACATCCGCAAGCGACGATGACCAGCGCGGCGCGATCGATCCAAAGATGCTCGAAGCCCTGATCTGCCCGATCACCCATGGCGCACTCGACTATGACCGCGCCGGCGCTCGCCTGATCTCGCGCAAAGCCAAACTGGCCTTCCCGATCCGAGGCGGCGTCCCGATCATGCTGGAAAGCGAAGCCGAACCCATAGAGTAATCGCGAGGGCCAGGGGGCAGATGCCTGCGAACGCGCTTTTGCGCAAATCGCTCAGCCCAAGCACACTTGGCGGCGGCGGCGGCGTTGCGAAGCGGCCAGAACAAGCGCGGGACGGGGGTGAACGAGAAGCCTGACACCATCCCTTGCGCCAGGGTCTTTGCAAATCAGAAAGCTGGCGCCAAGCCTCGGAAAGCGCCCGCGCCGCTGCGCTTCTCCGCCCGAAGAAAATTCCACCACCGGCCGCCAGAGCCCCAAAACGCCCGCCATCATGCGGCGTTCGAGTGTGGGACCAAATTTGGGGGAGAAACAGGATAACTGCTATTTCTGACTAGAAGCGGTTATCTTCCAGGGTGAATGGCGGAGGGACAGTCCGTATAATTGGCATTCGCCGGGGTTCGACACCGTTCACACGCCTCCAAATAAGGCATTGAAAAACAAATAGATACGCCGACCACTATTCCCTTGCGTCCGCCAGCGTTCATCTATAACTCTGCTTGAGTGTGGGATCAATTGTGGGATCGGCGAATGCCGCTGACGGCGCGAAAGGTTGAGACGGCATCGCCGGGCAAGCATGGTGATGGGCGGGGATTGATGCTTGTCGTCAAGGCGTCCGGGGCAAAATCGTGGGTTTTGCGCTACCAGATCAATGGCCGTCGCCGCGACCTTGGGCTTGGCGCCTATCCCGATGTCTCCCTGGCCCGTGCTCGCGAGCGTGCGCTTGAGGCCAGGCAGCTCATTGCAGAAGGCCGCGATCCCCTGAACGAGAAGAACAAGCGCAAGGAACTGATATTCACGGATGCGGCCACGGCGCTGATCGAGAGCAAGCGATCGGGCTGGCGCAATGCCAAGCACGCTGCACAATGGCGCTCGACGCTTGAAAGCTATGCATTTCCTGTGCTCGGCAAGCTCGCGGTCCAAGCGATCGAGACCGAGGATGTGCTGGCGGCGCTGCGGCCGATCTGGGAGGTCAAGCCCGAAACGGCGAGCCGCCTGCGGCAGCGGATCGAGGCGGTGCTTGATTATGCGACCGTTCTCGGAGCGCGCTCCGGCGAGAACCCGGCGCGCTGGCGCGGGCATCTCGATCACTTGCTACCCAGACCCGGCAAGGTGCGGGCGGTCGCGCATTTCGCGGCGCTCGACTGGCGTGAGATTGGCGGCTTCATGCGCGATCTCACCGCGCGCGAAGGTGTTGCGCCGCGCGCGCTCCGCTTCGCAATCCTGACCGCCGCGCGTGCTGGCGAGGTCCGACTGGCGAGCTGGCAAGAGATTGATCTGCAAGCGAAAGTCTGGACGATCCCTGCAGCTCGGATGAAGGCGGGCAAGGAGCACCGCGTGCCGCTCAGCGAGGCGGCGATGGCCGCGCTCGGCACTGCGGGGGCGCAGACCGAGCTGATCTTTGGCAGCGAAATCAAACCCGGACGCCCACTTTCGGACATGAGCATGACGGCCCTGCTGCGCCGGATGGGGCGGGAAAGGATCACGGTGCATGGCTTTCGCTCCACGTTCCGCGATTGGGCGGGCGAGACCACCCGCTTCCCGCGCGAGGTGATCGAAATGGCGCTCGCCCATCAACTCAAGGACAAGGCCGAGGCTGCCTATGCGCGCGGCGACCTGTTCACCAAGCGCCGCGCGCTGATGGATGACTGGAGCGCGTGGTGTTCGGTGTCGTGACATAGCCGCGCCGCCCTCACCGCGCGCAAAAGCAACATCGATTGGGCCGAGGGAAAAGATAGATGGTGTGGGCTGTGACGCGGCGCAGGTGCCCGAACATCCAAGACAGAGACACAACGCGAATGCAAAGCGCAATACGCCCGAAGACAGTCCGCTCTTATCAGAGCTCTGAACTTGATCGGATTTCCCGCCTTGTAGGAGTCCGAAATTTTCCATAGATCCTTCGTTAAGGATAATTCTGGGGAAATACTTCGAATGGCGACTGGCGTCATGACCACTGATTAAGTTGCCGACTAACTCAGGATCAACAAGAAAACCGCTTACCGCCTCGCGGCCGACAGCAAGCTGCCCGGCTTCAAGGTTGGTGGCACTTGGCGGTTTCGGCGCGTGGATATTGAGGACTGGATCGAGCGTGAAGCCAGTCCGAAGAAGGACAAAGAGAAATGACCGGCCAGGAACAACGCGCGGCGCTACAACGAAAAATCTGGGACATCGCGAACGATGTGCGCGGCTCAGTCGATGGCTGGGACTTCAAGCAGTATGTCCTTGGCACGCTCTTCTATCGGTTCATCAGCGAAAATTTTTCTGCGTATATCGAGGCGGATGACGAGAGCATCAACTACGCTGATCTTCGCGACGATGTCGTCACCGATGACATCAAGGACGACGCCATCAAGACCAAGGGCTATTTCATCTATCCCAGCCAGCTGTTCGCCAATGTCGCGAAGAACGCTAACACCAATGACAGCCTCAACACCGATCTCGCTCAGGTTTTTGCGGCGATCGAATCCTCCGCCAATGGCTACCCCTCTGAACTGGACATCAAGGGCCTGTTCGCCGACTTCGACACGACCAGCACGCGCCTGGGCAACACCGTCACGGAAAAGAATAGCCGCTTGGCAAAAGTGTTGAAGCGGGTTGAGCAACTCGATTTCGGAGACTTCCACAACAGCCAGATTGATCTGTTTGGCGATGCCTACGAGTTCCTGATCTCGAACTACGCCGCCAATGCGGGCAAGTCAGGCGGGGAGTTCTTCACCCCGCAACATGTCTCGAAGCTGATCGCGCAGCTCGCCATGCATGGGCAGGACAAGGTCAACAAGATTTACGACCCCGCCTGCGGGTCCGGCTCGCTGCTCTTGCAGGCCAAGAAGCACTTCGACGCACACATCATCGAAGAGGGCTTCTTCGGGCAGGAGATCAACCACACGACCTTCAACCTCGCCCGCATGAACATGTTTCTGCACAACATCAATTACGACAAGTTCAACATCCAGCGCGGCGACACGCTGACCCAGCCGCATTTTCAGGACGACAAGCCATTCGACGCCATCGTCTCGAACCCGCCCTATTCGGTGAAGTGGATCGGCTCGGATGATCCGACCCTGATCAATGATGATCGCTTCGCGCCTGCGGGTGTGCTGGCACCCAAGTCAAAGGCCGATTTCGCCTTTGTGCTGCACGCGCTGAGTTACTTGTCGGCCAAGGGCCGCGCGGCGATCGTGTGCTTTCCGGGCATCTTTTATCGCGACGGGGCGGAGAAGAAGATCCGGCAATACCTAGTCGATAACAACTATGTCGAGACGGTGATCGCGCTCGCCTCCAACCTTTTCTTTGGCACGACCATCGCGGTGACGATCCTGGTTCTGGCCAAGAATAAAACCGACACGGCCATTCAGTTCATCGACGCGACCGGTGAAGACTTCTTCAAAAAGGCCACCAACACCATTCTGATGACGGACGATCACATCGCGCGGGTGATGGAGATGTTCGCGCACAAAGAAAACGTCGAACATGTCGCCGCCTCGGTGCCGTATCAGACCATCGTGGAGCGGGGCTATAACCTCTCGGTCAGCTCCTACGTGGAGCCGCGCGACACGCGCGAGGTGGTGAACATCGATGCGCTGAATGCGGAGATCAGAACCACGGTTGCAAAGATCGACCGCCTGCGCACCGACATCGACGCGATCATTGCAGAGATCGACGCATGAGCGCGGCAAGGTTTTTAGAGAGGCTGCTGGATGGGGCTGAGGTGGTTTGGGTGCCTATGGGGGATGAGCGTGTGGGAACATTCACGCGCGGCGGCGGGCTTCAGAAAAAAGACTTCGTCGAATCTGGAGTTGGCTGCATTCATTATGGCCAAATCTATACCCACTACGGAACATACACACGCACAACCAAGAGCTACGTTTCAAAAGAATTTTCCAGAAAAGCCCGCATGGCATCGCCGGGCGATGTTGTAATCGCTACCACTAGCGAAAACGATGAAGACGTTTGCAAAGCCGTAGCTTGGTTGGGAGACGAAAAAATCGCAGTTAGTAGCGATGCATGTTTCTACTCACATAAATTGAACGCAAAGTTCGTATCATACTTCTTTCAAACAGAGCAGTTTCAAAAGCAAAAAGCGCCTTATATTACGGGGGCAAAAGTCAGACGAGTGAACGCTGACAACCTCGCTAAAATTTTGATCCCCATCCCATGCCCGGATGACCCCGAAAGATCGCTGGCGATACAGGGGGAGATTGTACGGATATTGGACAGCTTCACCGAGCTTACAGCCGAGCTTACAGCCGAGCTTACCGCCCGCAAAAAGCAATACAACCACTACCGCGACCAACTCTTGACCTTCGATGAGGATGAGGTTGAGTGGAAGACGTTGGGGGAAGCTTTCAATCTCTTTGCCGGAGGCGACAAGCCAAAAGACGCTTTTTCCGACGTGGAAACAGAAGAGTTTAATGTTCCAGTGCTATCTAACGGAATTGGCGAAAAATCACAGTATGGTTGGACTAGCACGGCGAAGATCAAAGAGCCCAGTTTGACGGTTTCGGCTAGAGGCACAATTGGTTGGACAAGCTATAGAGATCGGCCAATTTTTCCAATCATTCGTTTGTTGGTTCTAACGCCAAAAGGCGGAATTAATCTCCGATACGCGTATCACTACATGAAAACGATTGAGGGCAATTATAAAGTGCCTGATTCTGGAATACCGCAGCTAACCAAACCCATGATAGAGCGGACTCTTTTCCCGCTCCCTTTTCCAGATGATCCGAAAAAATCGCTAGAAGAACAGGCCCGCATTGTCGAAATCCTTGATAAGTTTGACACGCTGACGACTTCGATCAGCGAAGGCTTGCCACGCGAAATCGAGCTGCGCGAAAAGCAATATGCCTATTACCGCGACCAGCTGCTGAGCTTTCCCAAATCCAAGGACATGGCGGCCCCATGACACAGAAAACGACCCCAATCGCCGAGACCAATCGCTTTATCGTTCTTGATAAATACGTCCGCGCCTGGGAAGCCGTTGATAGTTATCAGTCCGAGGCCGACCTCGAACGCGAGCTTGTTCAGGACTTGGCGCGTCAGGGTTATGAGTTTTTGCCTGACCTCAAATCAACCAGCGCCATGCTGGCGAATGTTCGCGTTCAGCTGCAAGCCCTGAATGACGTGTCGTTCACAGATCAGGAATGGGCGCGTTTCGTTGAAACCTATTTGGACAAGCCCAGCGACAGCGCCACAGACAAGGCCCGCAAGATACATGATGACTACATCTTTGACTTCGTCTTCGATGATGGCCGTATCCAGAATGTCTATCTGGTCGATAAGGCCAATGTCTGCCGCAACAAAGTTCAGGTCATCAAGCAGTTCGAGCAGGCGGGCACGCACGCGAACCGCTACGATGTGACCATCCTTGTAAACGGGCTGCCACTGGTGCAGGTTGAGCTGAAAAAGCGAGGCGTCGCCATTCGGGAAGCGTTCAACCAGGTTCACCGTTACAGCAAGGAGAGCTTCAACTCCGACAATTCGCTCTTCAAGTACCTTCAGATTTTCGTCGTCTCAAACGGTACAGATACGCGCTACTTCGCCAACACGACCAAGCGCGACAAGAACAGCTTCGACTTCACGATGAACTGGGCGCAGGCCGATAACAGCCTGATCCGGGATTTGAAGGATTTCACGGCGACCTTTTTCGAAAAGCGCACGTTGTTGAAGGTACTGTTGGACTATTCCGTCTTCGACGTCAGCGACACACTGCTGGTCATGCGTCCCTATCAGATCGCGGCGACGGAACGAATCCTGCGAAAGATCAAAAGCTCGTTTGAAGGCAAGACGCTGAGTAAGCCGGAGAGCGGCGGATATGTCTGGCACACTACGGGCTCAGGGAAGACACTGACCAGCTTCAAGGCAGCTCGCCTGGCCAGAGACCTTGATTTCATCGATAAGGTCTTCTTCGTGGTCGACCGCAAGGACCTCGATTACCAGACGATGAAAGAGTATCAGCGCTTCTCGCCCGATAGCGTCAATGGATCGGAGAGCACCGCAGGATTGAAGCGGAACCTTTCCAAGGATGACAACAAAATCATCGTCACAACCATCCAGAAGCTCAACAATTTGATGAAGAGCGAGGGCGACCTGCCGGTCTACACCCAGCGGGTTGTCTTCATTTTCGACGAGTGCCACCGCAGCCAGTTTGGTGAAGCGCAGAAGAACCTGAAACGAAAATTTAAGTCCTTCTGCCAGTTTGGCTTCACGGGCACGCCGATCTTCCCTGAGAATGCTTCGGGAGCGGAAACAACGGCCAGCATATTCGGAAGCGAACTTCATTCCTATGTGATCACCGACGCGATCCGCGACGAGAAGGTGCTGAAGTTCAAGGTCGATTACAACGATGTGCGCCCGCAGTTCAAAGCGATCGAATCCGAACAGGACGAAAAGAAGCTGACCGCCGCCGAAAACAGGCAAGCTCTTCAGCACCCCGAACGAATCGCCGAGATTTCCCAGTACATCCTCGATAACTTCCGCCGCAAGACGCATCGTCTCTATGGAGACAATAAGGGCTTCAACGCCATGTTCGCGGTGAGCGGCGTTGATGCAGCCAAGCTCTATTATGAAAAGCTGAATGCGCTGCAGGACGGTAGCGACAAGCCATTGAAGATCGCGACCATCTTTTCATTTGCGGCCAACGAAGAACAGGATGCGATTGGCGACATTCCTGACGAGAGTTTTGAGGTTTCGGCGCTGAACAGCAGCGCCAAGGAATTCCTGAACGCCGCCATCGCGGACTACAACGCCTGTTTCCGAACGAATTTCAGCGTCGATAGCAAAGGCTTCCAAAATTATTACCGGGATCTGGCGAAACGGGTGACGTCTAAGGAAGTCGACCTGCTCATTGTGGTTGGCATGTTCCTGACCGGCTTTGACGCGCCAACCCTGAACACGCTGTTCGTGGACAAGAACCTGCGTTTTCACGGCCTTATACAAGCCTACTCCCGCACCAACCGCATTTATGATGCGACCAAGTCTTTCGGCAACATCGTTACCTTCCGCGACCTGGAAGAGGCGACCGTCAAGGCGATCACACTCTTCGGCAACGCCAATACCAAGAACGTCGTTCTGGAGAAGAGCTACTCGGAATACATGGAAGGTTTTACGGACCAGACGACAGGCGAGGCGCGGCGAGGCTTTGTCGATATCGTCCGTGAGCTGGAAGAGCGTTTCCCCAACCCCGCCGCCATCGAAAAGGAAGCGGACAAGAAGGCCTTTGCGAAGCTGTTCGGCGAGTATCTCCGGGTTGAGAATATCCTTCAGAATTATGATGAGTTCTCCAGCCTCAGAGATCTCCAAGAGCTTGACGAGAGTGACGCCCAAGCGATGATAGAGTTCAAGAAGCGGCATCATTTGAGCGATGATGATATTGATGAGCTCAAGGGCATCGAGATGCCGGCTGATCGAAAGCTCCAGGACTACCGCTCGACCTACAATGACATCCGGGATTGGCTTCGCCGTGAAAAGGCGAGCGCCGAGCGAGTTGCGTCAACGATTGATTGGGATGATGTCGTCTTTGAGGTCGACCTTTTGAAATCCCAGGAGATCAATCTGGATTACATCCTTGAGTTGATCTTCGAGCACAACAAAAAAACGAAAAGCAAGTCGGAGCTCGTTGAAGAAATACGCCGCGTCATCCGCGCAAGTATTGGCAACCGTGCGAAAGAGAGCCTCATCGTCGATTTCATAAATAAGACTAAACTCGACGAAATCAATGACAAGGCCAGTGTGATTGAGGCATTTTTTACCTTCGCCCAATCCGAACAACGCCGGGAAGCGGAAGAACTGATAACCGGTGAACAATTGAACGCGGATGCCGCCAAGCGCTACATCGCGACTTCGATCAAGCGTGAATATGCGAGCGAAAACGGCACGGAGTTGAACTCGATCCTTCCCAAAATGAGTCCGCTCAACCCACAATACCTGACCAAGAAAAGAGATGTTTTCCAACGCATCTCTGCGTTCGTTGAAAAGTTCAAAGGCGTTGGCGGGAAGTTATGATCATTTCATCGCGAACATCAGCACACCAGCGACGGTTTTCGATCAGTGTCGCACCCGGATGCCGATCATACACCGCAAAGGTACAGCTCTTGCGACTGGTCTGAGCCCGATTGGGTCCCGCGTGTGAAAGGTATGTCCGTCAACGAGGGAGATGGACCATGCGTAAGTCGAATTTCTCTGAAGAATAGGTTGTCGCGATCCTCCGGAGCAGGAGCGCCGTGAGATGGCTTCGGATGTCTGCCGCCTGCACGGCGTCAGCCCAAACACTTTCTACAAGTGGAAAGCCAAGTTTGGCGGGATGCAAGTTTCGAACACCCGCAAGCTGAAGAGCGTTGATGTCGAAGGTCGCAATTAGAAGTCGTGCAAGCATGGCTCCCCCCGCTCCTGTGCTCGTCGTTAAGATATCCACGATCATTCGTTTAGCATGATTCAAGACGATTCGCATCCCTTGCGGAGCGATCAGAGAGGTTGGTGGGTAACCGGTCGGACCGGGAACACGGGTCGGAGCAGGACAGAGGCACAAAATACGGCGCCCTATCGGGCCCTGCGCACAAAATAGAGCAGAACTTCGCTTTGATGGCTCTTGTTCGCATCGTGGATGTTTCTACATGTTCGTCAAATGTCGGCATGGGACAAGGACAGGCCATGAGGTTGAGACGGGAGCTTGCAGCGCCTCCAGATGCCCGGCCACGCCGCGGCGGCCCGGATGTCTGCGCTTTCGGCCATTGGTTTTGCCGTTCTTCGAAAGGCCGCGGATGAGCGCATTCACACCACATGGAACGGTTCGCTCGATCGGGTTTGACCTGATGCGCGACTGTCTCAGCCAGAAGGGCGTGACGCTCAAAGAGGGGCTGCAATCACTTCCCCCTCGTAAATTCTCGGAGGCGATCTGGGCCAGGATCGACGCGATGAGCGAAAAGGATCAGGGTGAGGTGCGGGCCGATCTCGAACGATGCTTCTTGCTCGCCGAGGCAGCGCGCGGCGACGAGACCCCGGAAATGGCAATCTTCGATGTCGCAAGGCACGATCCGGATCTGGATGCGGTGCTTTCGGCGTGCCAGTGCAATCGCCAGCGCGCAATGGTCTGCTGCTCAGGGACTACAGGTTGCTGGCCGAAGCCGAGTTGCGGCGGTTCGGCCGCCGATACCGAAATTCCAAGTTCTGGAATGGATATCATGCGGAACTCCCTGAGCTGTTGGCAAACGGTCTGAACATCGATGCGTTTGAGACCGCCCTCAAGCAATCCAATCCCGGCAAGAACCGCCTTAAGGTCGAGTTGCTCTCGGATCTGAGCAAGGACACTGAAATCATCCTCGGGATCTACAGCGAGGCGCCGAGAGGCTTCGGCCGCTTGTCTCGCCCCCGGATGGCGAGCGTTTTCATGACCTTTCATTGCCGACCCTGGCCCGGCAATCCATCGCGCGGGGAGGGCTGAGGCATGGATCCTCGGAACAAGTCCGAGGATGACGGCGCAATGGGGGCCTCGCCCCCCATACCCCCCCCGCTTGCTCTCTCCACCCCAAACGCTCGCGCTCGCGATGACGTAAAGGGGTAAAGGGTTAGCGGGTGAACGGGACCCCAATTGAATTGAGCGCGCTCAATTCAATTGGGACCCGAACGTCCGGGCAACACGAAAACCGATGCTGTAGTTCCGGTTGACGCGTTGGACCCCGTCGCGATTAGCGGAACGGAGGTACTGTGGACTGCCGTTCCAGGAGCCCCCGCGCAGAACAGCACTGGAACAATCGCCGCCATTCGCATCCATCCAGGCAGAACTATCGCTCGGCGCATTCTTGTAATTATCGTGCCAGCAGTCCTCGGTCCATTCCCAGGCATTCCCAAGCATGTCATGAAGGCCAAACGCGTTTGCGGGGAAAGAGCCGACCGCCACTGTCTTCCCGCGGGACTCACCCTTGGATGAGCCATTATAGGTATACTTACCATTCAAATTTGCCTGGTCCGTCGTGATCCGATCGCCGAAATGGAAAGGGCCATCACTCCCCGCCCGCGCCGCATATTCCCATTCGGACTCCGTCAGCAGGCGATAGACGTGACCGGTCTTCGCCTGCAGCCAGGCCAGAAAACCGCGCTTGCCATCCCCAGAAGTGCCGTGAATGTCATCCCAAGAAACGGTTATTACTGGCCGACGCTCACGACCCCAATCTTGGTCCCCATTCATCCAATGGCCGCCCCTCGCAATCGCGCGGCAATAGCCATCCGCCGCGCAGGCATCCCATTCCGCAAAGGTCACCTCGTATTTGCCAACCGCAAACCGACCGATGTTCACCGAGTGCTGCGGGCCCTCATCATCGTAGCGCTTCGGCTCGCTGTCCGGAGAGCCCATGGTGAAACGCCCCGACGGGATCACCACCATCTGCGGGCAGATATCGCAGTCTTTGAAGATCTCACCATCGGCGCGATCTTGGGCGCGACTGGCAGCGCCAAAGGCGAGCATGATGCCGAAAGCGGCAATCAGAATTCGTGCAAACATGGCTCTCCCCGCTCCGGTGCTCGTTGTGAACATTTCCACGAGCTTTCGTTTAGCAGAATTCGGGACGATACGCATCTCTCGCGGAGCGATCAGAGAGGTTGGTCGGTAACCGGTCGGACCGGGATCACGGGTCTGAGCTGGAGGAAGCCATGAAACAAGACGCATTCTGAGAATATATGCACAAAATATGGTGAAATTCTGCTTTGATGGCTCCTTTTCGCATCGCAGATGCTCCTGCATTTTCGCGCGATGTCAGCATCGCGCGAGGAGCGAACATGAGCGTGAGACGGCAGCATGCAGCCCCTGCAATTGCCGGTTCACCATGAACCAGCAATTCTCTACCGACGACAATCTGCACTCTTCGCTTCTCGCCGTCTCGCCTGCGGATGCGGCTCGGCTGACCGGTCTTGGCAGCACGACGATCTACCAGGCGCTTGGCTCGGGTGCCTTGCCGAGCCTGAAGGTCGGGCGCCGACGGCTCATTCGGATCGCAGCGCTTGATGCCTGGCTCAATGAGCTGGAAATGCCGGTGGAGCTCGCCGATGATGCGGGCTGAGGAGATTGCCCGCGCGCTCAAGGCGAGGCGCTGCGGGCGTGGATGGTCGGCCAGATGCCCGGCGCATCGCGATAGAAACCCGTCTCTTTCGATCGGCGAGGGGCACGACGGCACGCTGCTGCTGCACTGTCATGCGGGCAGTTCCTTCGCCGATGTTCTGGCCTCTTTGCCGGGCAGCGCCGGGTGGACGCAGCCCACACGGAAGCCCGGCCGCTCTGAGAAGATTGAGCAAGCGCGCCTGCAGGAGGCAGCGGACATAGAGCGCCGCCGCGATTATGCCGCGCGGATCTGGGCAGAGGCGCTGCCGGCCGCAAATAGCCTTGTCCAAACCTACCTCAATGCGCGCGCGATCCCTGGCCCGGTGCCGGATGCTCTGCGCTTTGCGCCCGCGCTGCGGCACCCAAGCGGCGCAAGCGCCCCGGCGATGGTGGCACCGATTTGCGATATCGCCGGTGCCCTGATCGGAGTGCACCGCACCTGGCTGCAAGCCGATGGCTGCGGCAAGGCTGCGCTGGCACCTCAGAAAGCCATGTTCGGGCGCGCCATGCTCGGGCGCGCCTTGGGCGGCGCGGTGCGGCTCGTGCCAACCGGATCCCCGCTTATCGTCACCGAAGGGATCGAGACCGCGCTCTCGCTCGGCATGATGTCTCCGCAGGCCACGCTCTGGGCCGCGCTGTCGGCCAACGGGCTTGCGTCGCTCGATCTGCCGAGCAAGTGCGACGCGCTTGTTATCGCTCCGGATGGTGATCCGGTTGGCAGACGCTCTGGCCAAGCTTTGGCGGATCGTGCCATGCGCCAAGGCTGGAGCGTTCGGCTGCATTCTGCCCCCGACGGTGAGGATTGGAATGATGTCCTCCGGCGTGCGGCCGCGTCATGAGTGATCCGTATAAGATTGCTGACAACCTTGCCGCAGCCGTGCCCGTCACGTTTGAACCGCCGCAGCCGCTGTATGTCGCCAGCGATCCGTTTAGGTCGTACTTTCCCGTTCGATCCTACCGAATTCGGTTGCTTATAACTCCGCGGAAATTTCACATGAAAAGCGCCATTTCCTCTGGAGAGGAAAATGGATTGCGCTCCAACTTCTGAAAAAAATCAGAAATTACTTGTGATGAGTTTTCCCGCGTATCTTCGGCGATATCTTTATCTACGGCTTCGAGGTAGATTTGGGCTAACCCGCGATATCTCTCAACAAAAAATGCAACTACTGCTTCTTTTGACGAAACAGCTGTCTGATTTGGGCCTTTTCTTCTTCGGAACCTGGAAGTTCAAACTGATGTAAAGGCAGAAATTTTGCCGGAGGATTTTCACACATTTGTTCTCTTTCAATCAAACGTTCACCATTCAAAGGTTATCTGAAACGGTCGTTTTTTCACGCCCAAACTCCCCGCGTTAGTTCCACAACCTGCCCCGTTTGCGGACTCTCTGCAACGTCCGATACACCGTGGGCCGTGACACGGAGAATACCTCCTCCAGATCGCTAACGGAATAGTCGCCGGTGTCGTACATCCGGCGCAGCTCGCGGGACTGGCGGTTGGACGGTTTCGGCTGTTTGCCACTCAGTTTGCCCTTGGCGCGGGCGATGGCCATGCCTTCGCCGGTGCGCATGCGGATCAGGTCGGCCTCGAACTCGGCGAAGGTAGCGAGGATGTTGAAGAACATCTTTCCCACGGCCTCTTTGTCCCTCCCAAAAATAGCACGGATGGAAGGTTAAGCGGGCAATTTGGGGCATTTTGTTACGCGCTTCCGCCACGATTGAACGTGACCGAGACCTGCTTTCATAGCTCGCGCCTGGTCCACCACGAACCTGACGAAAGACCGCCCAACACCCACGTTTCCGCAGGCTGGCTCCGTTTTCGACCGCCACGGCAACCCGGCCCCGCCATTCCCGACAAGCGCATATCCCACCCCCTCGCCGCTCACGCAAACACAAAGTCTGTCGCGTCGATCAACCCGGCCGCGCTCGCGATCTCGATCCGGTCGCCGTCGCCGCAGCTGACCACCGCCGATGTCCCTTCGTCCATAATTGTCAGATCGGCGAAGCCGAGGCCGCTGTCCGAGAAATCCAGTCTATCCACACCGTCCTCAAAATCTAGGATCGCGTCCAGCCCGTCGCCCGTTGCAAACACGAACTTGTCCGCCCCGGCGCCGCCGGTCCGCGGATTTGCCGCCAAGATCCCCGAGCATGCGCTGCGCATTGCCGGCGTGCTGACCCTCTACCGCGATCTCGCGGCGCGGCAGGTCGATGCGCAGACCATGGAGGGCGCCATCACTCTGGTGCAGTATTACAAGCGCGAGCTGATGCGTGTGTTCGACGAGGCCGCCATTCCAGAAGCGCTGCGCGATGCTCAAATGCTTTGGGACTGGATCGAACGCGCGTGGGAGCAGCCCGTGATCTATCTGCGCCCGATCTATCGAAACGGCCCGTCGCGGCGGTTTCGAACGGCCAAGGATGCGCGCAAGGTCGTTCAAACCCTCGTCGATCATGGTTTTCTCATGCGACTGGAAGAGGGGGCTCAGATTGATGGTGGATGGCGAGGTGAGGCATGGGCGATCCATGGACGCGAGATGAGCCATGATGCCCTTTGATGCCGTATCGGCGCGATTGCTCGTCGAACGCGATCTCCAGATGCGTGGGGGGGGGGGGGGGGGGGGGGGGGGGGGGGGGGGGGGGGGGGACCCGCGCCACGGCGCGCGAC
>JALEFY010000022.1 GCA_022760435.1 Neomegalonema sp. | reverse complement strand
TCAAAGAGCACGCCAGCCTGCGCCGGCAAATTCCGTTCAGCAACCCCGCATCAGCACCGTAGCGCCCTGCGACCGTCGCCGGAGGCCGCTGTATGCCTGTTCTGACCGGGGGCCGCAAGAGAAAAATTCAAAAAACTGCAAAAAATCTCTCCAGACACCCTGGAGAGGTGTTGCGCAACGCCCTTGCTAGACGCTGAAAACTCCGACAGTTCAACGGGTTACCGAACCGCGTTGATCACTGCAGTCATCACGTCCGCGCCCGGCATCGGCGTCACCAGATCGATGCGCGCGGGCAGTTTCGTGACTTCAATCGCCTCCGGATCGTTCTGAACGCCGATCAAACCGGTGCGAAAACCGTGCTCACGCCAGGCAATGTCCTGAATCGCGGTGTCCTGAAGAGCCTCAACGAGTCGCCCGCAATCCGATGTGAGCGAAATCAGCGGGTGAGAGGCGAAAATTGTTGGCTCCGGATAGATGACCCGGATGCTTTGGCGAATCTGCTCGGCATAAGCGGCATTCTCCACCAGGAACTCGACGAGCTGGTTCTCGTAGCCGACGATGATCGGGCGCGCACCCATGCCCTGCTTGAGGAAATTCTCGAAGATGTCGCCGGAACTGGCCTCCATATGGCCCATCGCGCCGAAATAATCTTCGATCTTGGGCAGCAGACCCGGCAGGTCGGCCGCGGTCGGCGTGCTGCCGCCATTGAACACGGTGGCGAGCAGCCCGGACCAGATATTGCCGGAGTTCGATTTGGCCGGATGGGTCGAGAACACCTTCACCGGACCATAGATGTTGAGCCCCAGATCTTCCTTCCAACGCGCCTTGTTGCGGATCAAAAGGCCGATCTTGCTGACATCGGCGATCAGCAGCCCATCCGCACGCGCCTGCACCACGCCCTCGCGCGTGAGCGCATCGGCAACATCCGCCCAGGCATAGAAGACAATCGGCGAGTTGAAGATATTTTCATCTCCTCGCACCGGTTTGCCCGATTGCTTGGCCAGCTCGACCGCGATCTGGTTCGAGGGCCACAGGCAGTCGATGCCATGGCTATCCAGCGTCGTTGCCATCTCGATCGAGCCTGCCTTGCGTGCATCGAGATCGATCTTGTAGCGCTGTTCGATGATCCGGGCGACTTCGGGATTGCCGAGCAGCCGCGATTTCTCACCGCCATAGAAGATCGAGAGCGACACCGGATCGAGCCGCTTGGGCGCGCTGCGCTGCACCCCGCTCCAATCAATGGATACGAACAGGACTGCTGCCACGGCGACCAGCGCCAAGATCCCAAGTCCAAGCCCGGTGCGGTTCATCACGTCTCCTCTTGCGCGCTACGCCTTGTTCGCATTGTTTTGCCCGCTGTTTCTTGCCCGATCAGCGGCTCTCCAACTGGCCGCTGAGCACCTCTGCTTCCACTTCCAGCTTCAGAAAATCATTCTCCAGACAGGCTTGATCGATGCGCTCGAGCACCGGTGCAAAGCCGCGGATCCGCTCGCCAAGCCTGGCGACCCGCTCAAGATTGTCGCCCGCGGCCTTGCTCGCAAGATCGACATAGCTCTCAGAGGTCTCGACCAGCCGGGGCAGATCGTGGCGTAAGAAGCGGCGGGTGTGGCGCAGATCGCGCGGATCATCGACATGATGCTGACGGATGCGCTGGAGAAGATCGGCCATCTGATCGAACAGCCCGCGATCGGAGACTGGCGCGCGCGCCTCGAGCGCTCGCAGCCGGTTCGAGGATTGCGCAAGCGCAGCCAAGGCCTGGTGCAGATCCGCTTCCGAGACACCATCGGTCAGCATGGTTTCGCTGGGCGGCGGTTGACGGCGGATCAGCAAAAGCGCCGCGGCATACACCGCGAGTGAGAGCAGCAGCGCGAGCCAGAACACCAGCGACAGGGGGATATAGAGCAGCAAAAAACTCACCGCCGCCGCGAGCCCGGCCACGATCTGGCGCGAGGTCTCGGGCAACATGAACCCGCCGGCGTCCCGATCTGTCGTCGCGCCCCCCGCCATCAATTATACCCTTTTGCGCTGCGCAAGGTCTGGGCGAGATCGGATTTCGACTTGAACAGGCGACCAACCGAGAGCTGCGCCAATTCGCGAAGCTGGCTTTCATTGGCATTGCCAAAGGCAATCGCATGGACCGGCACATCCCGGCCAAAACTGGTCCGACCCAGCGCGGTGACGAAGGCATTGCGATTGGCGGTCTCGGACTCGCCGTCGGTCATGGCGACGATTGCTGGCAGACGCTCGAACAGATTGCCTTGCTGCTCGTAGCGCGAGAGAACCTCGACCGCCTCGATCAGCGCGAGATAGACGTCAGTGCCGCCGCCCGCCTGCAACCCGCGCACCTTTTGCCACAACCCGTTGAGCGCCGCGGGGTCATCACCCTCGACGATCCAGACGGCCTGCGGACGGTTGTTGAAGGGAATGACCACGGTCACGTCGCGCGGGCTCGGTTGCAGCAGATTGCGCTCGGCCTCACGTTCGTCGAGCAAGAGCCGCATCGCCTCGCGCAGTTCATCAATTGGCGCGCCCTGCATGGAGCCGGAGACATCGAGCACCCAGATGGTGAGCGAGGGTTTGCGAAGTTCGGTCTGGTAGAGGGTCAGCGCCCGGCGGATGACCGCCTGGTTCGGAGTTGGGATCGGGGCGATGGCCCGGCTCAGATCGACGCCCCAATCGGGGTTCCAGACCGCACGGTCGGCGCGGGCAACATCGAGCCCGAGCAGCCCGGCACGGCGCCCGAGCGCAACTAGCTGGTTTTGCACATCGGCAGAGAGCAGATGCTGTTGCAGCGCCAGGAAGGCTTCTTCCTTTTCGGCATCGCCCTTGTCAACATAGCCGAGCGGGCTGTCCGCCACCGCCAACCCGTTGGCCGGATAGACAATATAAAGCGGCTCTTCGCGGCGCTGGACGAAGGCGCGATTGGCCTCGATTACCAGCGCCTCGTAATTCATCATCGCATCGAAACGGTCGGGGTTCTCGACAAAGGCTTCCTTCAGCCAGCCCGAGGAGCCGGAGGAGCGATCAACGGTGCCGAGCAGCGCCCGCGTCGCCTCGCGCACCGGTTCACTCTCCAGATCTTCCAGGCGCAGCACGTCCGGGTCTCCCGCCATCGCATAGAGAAAGCCGAAATAGGCGGACGCCCCGGAATTCGACTGGGTCGCCGAGGTCATCGCCAGGCGGAAATCACCCCGCTCGGCCGCCGCGCGAATGTCCTGAATGGTAATATCCGTGCGCCCAACCCAGCCGAGCCGCTCGGCAATGGCGCGCTTGAGCCCAAGCACCACCGGCGAGCGCAGGATCGATTCGGCGTGCTTGACCACTTTCTGATCGTCGCCAAGCTCGATCCAGAGAGAATTGGCTGGCCAGACCGCATCGAAACGACCCACTTTGCCCAGCGAAAGCTCTCGGGAAATGTCGACCGAGCCCAGATAGGTGACCTCGACCGAATTGCCCGAAGCCCGGGCCCATTCATGAATGATCGGCTCGAGCGCCTTGTTCTCTGATCCGGAGACGATGCGCAGGGAGGTGGCTGGCGCTGAGGGGAAGAAATTGGAGAACATGGCAACCATGATCGCGGCGACCGCGATCAGGGGAATGTATCTGGCGAAGCGGGACTTGCCTCTTCGACGTGCCATGCGACCTCCCGTTTGTGTGCGTGTTATCTGGCTATTGTGTCATTGATGTAAAGACCCCCCAAGATTTATGCTCAATTGCGACAAAATCGCAGCGAATGCGCAACATGGGGCGCGGATGCAGGATTAGCGCTGTGCCCAAAATGCGTTAACATCCGGTGAAGCAGGGGCGGGCGGGCGCGAAGGCTGCCTCGAGCGCCCCATTCTGGATCGGGAATCCTCAACCGTGACATCATCACCCGCTAACGCTTCGCCGGGCACTGCGCCGCTCGCCATCACCATGGGCGATGCCGCCGGGATCGGACCGGAGATCATCGTCAAACTGCTCAGCGCGCCGGACCTGTCCGAGCGCCCGATCGTCATCGGCGATCTGCACGTCCTGCGCGAAGCGGCACAGCGGCTGGCGGCGCCGATCGCTATCGAGCAGATTTCCGCACCGGGCGATGCCTCTGCGCAGGCAAAGGTGATCAGCGTTCTGCAACCGGGCGCGGATCTGGGGCCGGTCGCGCTTGGCGAGGTGCAAGCGGCCTGCGGGCAAGCGGCCTTCGACTATATCCGGTCTGGCATCGATCTGGCCCTCTCGGGCGCCATTGCCGGCATCGTCACCGCGCCGATCCATAAGGAAGCGCTGAGCGCCGCCGGGCTCCGCTATCCGGGCCATACCGAGATCCTCGCGGATCTTGGCGGCGCCGAGCGGGTCGCGATGATGCTGGCCAATGACGTGCTGCGGGTGGTGCTGGTCACGATCCATTGCTCGCTGCGCGATGCGATCGCGCAGATTGACCGCGAAGCGGTGCTGGCCGCAATCCGTCATGCGGATGAAGGGGGGCGCGCGTTCGGCTTCGAGCGCCCGCGCGTCGCGGTGGCCGGGCTCAACCCCCATGCCGGAGAGGGCGGCCTGTTCGGGCGCGAGGAGATCGAGATCATCGCCCCCGCGATTGCGGCCGCGCGCGCCGAAGGGATCGATGCGAGCGGGCCCTGGCCCGGCGATACCGTCTTCATGCAGGCGCGGCAGGGGCGCTTTGACGTCGTGGTGGCGCAGTATCACGATCAGGGCCTGATCCCGGTCAAGTATCTGGGCCTTGAGGAAGGGGTGAACATCACCCTCGGCCTGCCCTTCATCCGCACGAGCCCCGATCACGGCACGGCTTTCGACATCGCGGGCTCGGGCATCGCCGATCCCGCGAGCTTGCGCGCAGCGCTGGTGCAGGCGCGGCGGCTCGCCGTTGCCCGAGCCGAGCAAAGCGGCGCCAACACCGCCGAGGCCGCGCGATGAGCTTTCACTTCATCTTCATGCTCACCGAGAATGACCGCACCATCCCCGATGCCGAGGCGAAGCTGGCCGAGGTTCTGGCGGGCGGAGCGCGGCATATCGGCTTCAAGGATGTCGGCCTGCCGCTGGCCGATCTCAAACGCCTCGCAGCGCAGATCCGGGCGGCTGGGGCCTGCTCCTATCTCGAGGTGGTGAGCCTTGATGAACAAAGCGAGCTGGCGTCGGCGCGCGCCGCCATCACGCTCGATGTGGATTGCCTGCTGGGCGGCACACGGGCCGAGGCGGTGGTGCCGCTGATCCGCGATCATCCGATCCGCTACTACCCGTTCCCGGGCACGATCACCGGGCACCCGAGCGTGCTCGAGGGCTCGATCGAGAGCATCGCCGCGAGCGCCGAGCGACTGGCCGCGCTTGAAGGCGTGCACGGGCTCGATCTGCTCGCCTATCGCTTCGCCGGTGATGTACCAGCGCTGATGCGGGCGGTCTGCTCAGCGACGCGCAAGCCAGTGATCATCGCTGGCTCGATCGACCGCGCCGAGCGGATCGAGGCGGCGGCGCGGGCCGGGGCGGCCGGGTTCACCGTCGGTACGGCGGCGTTTCGGGCCGAGTTTCCGGCGCAAGAGACCGGGCTTGAGGCGCAGGTGCGCGCGATCCTAGCGCAAACACGGCAGGCGGGCGGCCTGAGCACCGTGCGTCGGCGGATCGCGCTCGTGGCCCATGACGCGCGCAAGCCGCATCTGATCGCCTGGGTGAGCCAGCATCTCGACCGGCTCCAGAGCCAGCGGCTGATTTGCACGGGTGGCACCGGCGCGCTGCTGCGCGAGCGCTTTGCGCAGCTCGAGGTGCAGCGGCTGCAACGCGGGATCCGCGGCGGCGATCAGCAGCTCGGGGCGATGATAGCCACCGGTGCGCTGGATGCGGTGATCTTCTTCGCCGATCCGACCTCGGCGCAGGGGATGGAGGCCGATCTGCTCGCGCTGACCCGGCTTGCGATCCTGCATGACACGCCGCTGGCGCTGAGCCCGACCGCCGCCGATCTCGTCGTGCAAGGTATCGGGGTGCAAGGTGTCGGGGAGCAAGGGATCGGGGTGGCGCCTGCCGGGCCGGACGCGCAATCGTGACTGGACGCAAGGCGCGCGGTTCGGTTGTTTGAGCGGGCTCGCGAAACCGAACCCCAAAAGCACGGCCCTCATGACCCGAAACACCCTGCTGCTCACCGTGCTGGCGATGCTCGCCTTTGCCGCAAACTCATTGCTCACGCGCGAGGCGTTGCGGGGCGGAGCGATCGACGCCGCCAGCTTTGGCGCGATTCGGCTGGCAAGCGGGGCGCTGATGCTGAGCCTTCTGGTGATGCTGACGCCGCAACGCGGCGGTGCGGTGCGCGCTGCGCTGTGGCGCCGCGGAGAAATCGACCTCATTTCAGCGCTGTGCCTGTTCGGCTATGTCGCGCTGTTCTCGTTTGCGTATCTGCGGCTCGCCGCCGGTACGGGTGCCTTGCTGCTGTTCGGCGCTGTGCAACTGACGATGATCGGGCTGTCCCTGATCGCGGGGGAGCGCTATGCGGCGCAAGCCTGGATCGGGATCGTTGCGTCGATCCTCGGGCTCGTTCTGTTGCTCCTGCCCGGGCTCGATGCGCCGGATCCCGCAAGCGCGGTGATTATGGTCGGGGGCGGGATCTGCTGGGGGATCTACTCGCTGCGCGGGCGGCGGGCGGGCGATCCGTTGCGGGCGACGACGCGGAATTTCGCGCTTGCGAGCGTGCCGGCGCTGATCCTGCTCGCCCTCGTCGCCGCAGAGCTGATCCCCGGTGCGATCCAGCTCACCGGCCGGGGCGCTTGGCTCGCGATCGCCTCGGGCACCCTTGCGTCGGGGCTTGGCTATGCGATCTGGTACCGCGCTCTGCCCGCTCTGGGCGCCGGACGCGCCGGAGTGGTGCAGCTTTCGGTGCCGGTCATCACCGCGCTGCTTGCGGCCGTGTCGATCCACGAGCCGATCACGCTGCGCATGGCTCTTTGCGCAAGCATCATCCTCGGCGGCATCGCCTTGGTGCTGCGCGCTCCGAAGCGCTCGTGATGCGAAGCGATCTTGGACTAGCAGAATTGGACTTTGGCTTGTGATTGACCGATAATATATTTTTTGTTTAGAAGCCTTGTTCGTGACCTTGACGCGCAGATCAAGGCGCTTCGCTGGGCTGACCTGCTCCCCTGAATGTACCCATTCATAAGCTAGCCCGGCTCATGTTGTGGTCCGTTTTGGACCGGGTTGCAAACTCAGTTGGTGTGAGCCCGTCTAGGCTCGTGTGTGGTCTGTGCAGATTGTAGTCGACCCGCCAGTCTTCGATGATCTCGCGGGCATGCCGGAAGTCGCGGAACAGATGCTCGTTGAGGCACTCGTCTCGCAGTCGTCCGTTGAACGATTCGACGAAGCCGTTCTGCATGGGTTTGCCCGGCGCGATGGAGTGCCATTCGACACCGCGGTCCTGCTGCCAAGCGAGCATGGCATTCGAGG
>JALEFY010000021.1 GCA_022760435.1 Neomegalonema sp. | reverse complement strand
GCGATGGAGTGCCATTCGACACCGCGGTCCTGCTGCCAAGCGAGCATGGCATTCGAGGTCAGCTCCGTCCCGTTGTCACTGACCACCATGCAGGGGTAGCCGCGTCGTTCTGCGATGGCGTCCAGTTCACGAGCCACGCGTTCGCCCGATAGTGAGTTGTCGACGACCGTTGCCAGACATCCCGGCTGAAGTCATCGATCACGCACAGGATGCGGAAGCGGCGCCCATCGACAAGCGTGTCCGAGACGAAGTCGAGAGACCATCTCTGGTTCGCATCCTGCGGGATCGCCATCGGTGCCCGTGTGCCCAAAGCCCGCTTGCGGCCACCACGTTTGCGAACTGTCAGCCTCTCTTCCTTGTAGATGCGATACAGCTTCTTCCAGTTCACCTCGACGCCTTCGCGCTTCAGCAGCAGATGCAAACGGCGATAACCGAACCGCCGTCGCTCGGATGACAGATCCCGCAAACGCTGTCGGAGCGCCGTGTCATCCGATCGGCTCGACTGATAGCGGTAGACACGCGGCGCCAGGCCCACCAAGGCACTGCCCACCAAGGCACAGGCCCGGCGTTGCGAGTAGCTCTTCTCTTCAATGGCCCAGTTCACGGCATTCCTCCTCGAACCGGGCGTCAGAAGTTTTTTCCGAGCATCTCGCGGAGCGTGGCGACATCCATCATCTGCTCCGCCAGAAGCTTTTTCAGCTTCGCGTTCTCTTCCTCTAGCACCTTCAGCCGCTTGGCATCCGACACTTCCAAGCCGCCAAATTTCTTGCGCCAGATGTAGAAGGTTGCATCGCTGATGCCGTGCTTGCGGCATAGATCACCCGCCGACATCCCGGCCTGGTGCTCCTTCAAGATGCCGATGATCTGCTCTTCCGAGAACCGTGATCGTTTCATTGCCTGTCTCCTGCGTTAAGCAACAGGCTAACCCAAAGTCGGGTACATCTCAGGGGAGCTGGTCACGTCCAGCGCGGCCGTTCCTCGAGGCGGCATGTGCCGAGATCGGCATGACCATCGTCCTGTCGACCTATACCGAGCGCGAATTCGTGGTGCTCGACTTCATCGCGCCCCCAAGCCCGTTGGAGATGGGCCTGAAACCGGGGTCACGCTTTGCGCTCAGTACCGGCGCGCAGGGCAAGATCGCGCTTGCCTTTGGCAAGACGGAGATGCGTGAGGAGTTCCTCGACGCGCCCCTGCCCGCCAGCACCCCCAAGAGCATCACCGACAATGACCATCTGCGCCGCCAGATCACGCAAGTGCGTCGGCGGTTCTGGGCGGATGCGCCGGACGAGCTGTTCCTGGGAGTGAATGCCGTTGCGGTGCCGCTGTTTGGCCAGGGCGGGCGCCTCGTTGGAGCGCTGGCCGCCGTCTCGACCACATCGGCTCTGGCATCGCCGCCTCCGCAATCGGTGATCGAAGCGCTCAACGCCAATGCCCGCAAGCTCTCGCGCCTGCTCGGGGCGGGCGCGTCCTGATGATCGACGGAGGAACCAATGCTGAGTGATGAAGAGCGCCAGCGCGCCGCTGACATGATCCTGTCCGCCGAGCGCACGCGCGTCGAGTGCCCGCAGCCCTCGCAAACCTGGCCGCAGATGACGCTCCAGGATGCCTATGACGTGCAGCGGCGCTGGGCGCAGGCTCGGATCGCCGCCGGAGCGCGGATCGTTGGCCGCAAGATCGGCCTGACCAGCCGCGCGATGCAGATGGCCTCGCAGATGACGGAGCCCGATTACGGGGTCATTCTCGATGATGCGCTGTTCAAGGACGGCGCGCGGATCCCGGCCGGCACCTTCATCAAGCCGCGGATCGAAACCGAGCTTGCTTTCGTGATGGGGGAGGATCTCGCCGGCGCCGGTTGCCAGATGCATGATGTGATGCGGGCCACCGACTGCATCACCCCGGCGCTGGAGGTGATCGACTATCGCACCGCTGTCCCGCGCCAGATCGTCGATACCATCGCCGACAACGCGGCCTTTGGCGCGATCATCCTTGGCGGGCGGATCTTCAAACCGTTCGAGCTCGATGTGCGCTGGATCGGCGCGACGCTGGCAAAAAACGGCGTGATCGAGGAATCGGGGCTCTCCGCCGCGATCATGGGGCACCCTGCCGCGGGCGTCGCTTGGCTGGTGAACAAGCTCGCGCCGCAGGGCGATGGGCTCAAGAAGGGCGATATCGTGCTGGGCGGCTCGTTCACGCGGCCCGTCGATATCGCTTCGGGTGATGTGATCTTTGCCGATTACGGCCCCTTAGGCGCCATCGGCGTCAGCTTCGAGTAGGAAGACAATGGACTTGATCAAAAACAGCTTTAAAGCCGGACTTCGGGAAATGCGCCTTCAGCATGGCCTCTGGTGCTCGATCCGGGATGCGGCGGTGGCCGAAATGCTCGCGGGCTGTGGCTTTGACTGGCTGATGTTCGACACCGAACACGCGCCGCTCGACCCGCCGAGCGTGATGCCGCTGTTGCAGGCGGTCGCCCCCTATCCGGGCGCGGCAATCGTGCGCCCCGGCTCGCTCAATCCGGTGGAGATCAAGAAGCTGCTCGATATCGGCGCGCAGACGATCCTGGTTCCCTATGTCGAGGATGCCGAGCAGGCGGCGCTCGCGGTGGCGAGTGTCGAATATCCGCCCACGGGCATTCGCGGCGTTGCCGGAATTACCCGCGCCAGCCGATTTGGCGCCATCGCCGACTATCCGCGCAAGGCCCGCGAGCAAATTGCGCTCCTGATCCAGGTCGAGACTGTCGGGGCGCTGGAGCATCTCGACAGCATCCTGAAGGTGCCGGGGATCGACGGCGTTTTCATCGGTCCCGCCGATCTGGCCGCGAGCCTTGGCCATCCGGGTGAGCCGAGCCATCCGCAGGTCAAGCAGGTGGTGCTGGACACCATCCGCCGCGTCCGAGGCGCTGGCCTGCCGCCAGGCATCCTGACCCTTGATCGCAGCTTCGCGGCGCAGGTCATCGATGCTGGCGCGGTCTTTGTCGCCCAGGATATCGATCTGGCAATCTTGCGCCGCGGCGCCCTCAACCTGCGTCAAGCGAAGGCGCAATGACGGCTTGGCCCTAGCCGCGGAGCTCAGATCCGCAGCATGGTCTTGATGACGCGGCGCTCTTGATGAAGCGCGGTGCCGCGCTTCACTCTCCCCCCCCCGGTCCGTTACTCGGCGGCGACGGGGGTTTTGGCTTCGCGGATCAGGCGCATGACTTCGCGGGCGGCGTCGGGGATGTTGGTGCCGGGGCCGAAGATCGCTGCCACGCCTGCCTTTTTCAGGAAGTCGTAGTCCTGGCTCGGGATCACGCCGCCGCAGATCACCAGAATGTCGCCGGCATCCTTGGCTTTCAGCGCCTCGATCAGCGCCGGGGCGAGGGTCTTGTGGCCCGCCGCCTGGCTCGAGATGCCGATGACGTGCACGTCATTATCGATCGCGTCCTGCGCCGCTTCTTCCGGGGTCTGGAACAGCGGGCCCATGTCGATGTCGAACCCGATATCGGCGAAGGCGGTGGCGATGATCTTGGCGCCGCGGTCGTGACCGTCCTGCCCCATCTTGACCACCATCATCCGCGGGCGACGCCCTTCCTCGGTGGCGAAATCGGCGACATCGGCCTGGATCGCGGCGAAGGCGAGATCGCCCTCATAGGCCGCACCATAAACGCCGGAGACGCCGCGGACCTCGGCGCTGTGACGGCCATAGGACTTCTCCATCGCATCCGAAATCTCGCCGACCGAGGCGCGGGCGCGGGCACATTCGACCGCCTGGGCGAGCAGATTGCCCTCGCCGGTCTCGGCCATCCGGGCGAGTTCGATGAGCGCGGCCTGACAGGCAGCCTCGTCGCGGCTCGCGCGCATCGCTTGCAGACGGGCGACCTGGCTCTCGCGCACCTTCTGGTTGTCGATATCGAGCACCTCCACCGGATCTTCGGTCTTGGGCTGGAACTTGTTGACCCCGACGATCACTTCTTCGACACGGTCGATCTTGGCCTGACGGCGCGCGGCCGCTTCCTCGATGCGCAGTTTCGGCATCCCCGAGGCCACCGCCTTGGTCATGCCGCCCATCTCCTCGACCTCCTGGATCAGTTTCCAGGCTTCCTCGGCCAGCGCGTTGGTCAGGCTCTCGACGTAATAGGAGCCTGCGAGCGGATCGACGACATTGGTGATGCCGGTCTCGTTCTGCAAGATGAGCTGGGTGTTGCGGGCAATGCGCGAGGAGAACTCGGTCGGCAGCGCGATCGCCTCGTCAAACGAGTTGGTGTGCAGCGACTGGGTGCCGCCGAGCGACGCCGCCAGCGCCTCATAGGCGGTGCGCACGATGTTGTTATAGGGATCGCGCTCTTGCAGCGACACGCCCGAGGTCTGGCAATGGGTGCGCAGCATCAGCGAGGACGGCTTTTTCGGCTCGAACTCGCTCATGATCCGGTGCCACAGCAGCCGCGCGGCGCGCAGCTTGGCAGCTTCCATGAAGAAGTTCATGCCGATCGCAAAGAAGAATGACAAACGCCCGGCGAAGGCATCGACGTCGAGGCCCTTGGAGAGCGCGGCCTTCACATATTCCTTGCCATCGGCGAGGGTGAAGGCGAGCTCCTGCACCAGCGTCGAGCCGGCTTCCTGCATGTGATAGCCTGAGATCGAGATCGAGTTGAAGCGCGGCATCTCCTGCGCGGTGTACTCGATGATATCGGCGATGATCCGCATCGAGGGCTCGGGCGGATAGATATAGGTGTTGCGGACCATGAACTCCTTAAGGATGTCGTTCTGGATGGTCCCGGAAAGCTCGGCGGTCGAGCAGCCCTGCTCTTGCCCTGCGACGATGAAGTTCGCCAGGATCGGGATCACGGCGCCGTTCATGGTCATGGAGACCGAGATGTCCTTCAGCGGGATGCCGTCGAACAGGATCTTCATGTCCTCGACGCTGTCGATGGCGACCCCGGCCTTGCCGACATCGCCGATCACCCGCGGGTGGTCGCTGTCATAGCCGCGATGGGTGGCGAGATCGAAGGCGACCGAGACGCCTTGCTGCCCGTTGGCGAGCGCCTGGCGGTAGAAGGCGTTGCTCTCCTCGGCGGTCGAGAAGCCGGCATATTGACGGATCGTCCAGGGGCGCCCGGCATACATGGTCGCCCGCGGCCCGCGCACGAAGGGTGCGATGCCCGGCAGCGTGCCCAGATGCTCGAGACCCTCGAGATCCTCGGCCGTGTAGAGCGGCTTGACATTGATGCCCTCGGCCGTTTCCCAGGTCAGATCCTCAACCGAGCGGCCGCGGAGTTCCTTTTCCGCAAGGGCGCGCCATTCTTCCATGGTCGGTTTGTGGTCGGACATGAGTATTTCCTCACCTGAGTTTATCGTGGCGGTTTCGCTGTCGCTTTGGGCTGGGGCCTGCCGCGCAAGGATGGAGCGGGTCAGGGTGGAGCGGGACTGGGCGGAGCGGGTCGGGCCGGATTATCAAGCGAAACGGTCGTCAGGTCGAGAGAAAATCTTAGCCGGTATGCCGCAGGGGCAGCCGGTTTCACAGGGCGAAAATCGATGTTGAAACCGGCGCGATGCAGCGCGCCGGTTTGGGTGTTTTGGAGCGCTTCATGCGCGCGCAGACAGGCTTACTGCATGCGCATATCGAGCGTGTTCGGGAACTCGGCGGACAGGCGCGGCTCCTGGATCGTGAACGGGCCCGGCGTATGGCCCATCGCGGCAAAGCGAGACAGGCGGCGGCCCTCGGCCTCCAGCGCGTTGATCGGCTGGATCTCGTAATTGCGCCCGCCCGGATGCACGGTGAAATAGGTGCAGCCGCCGACGCTGCGCCCTGTCCAGTTGTCCACCACATCAAAGACCAGCGGCCCATGTGGCGGGATGGTCGGATGCAGGCAGGAGGCGGGCAGCCAGGTCCGATAGCGGATCCCGGCCACGCGCACATCATTTTGCTCGGTGCGTTGCAGGGGCACGCGCAGGCTGTTGCAGGTGACCGTGTAGCGATCGCCCATCTCGCCCGAGACCTTGACCTGAAGCCGCTCGACCGAACTGTCCACGAACCGGGTGGTGCCCCCGATCGTGCCTTCCTCGCCGAGCACGTGCCATGGCTCGATGCCCGCCCGCAGCTCGATCTCGATATCGCGTTGCAGCACAGAGCCATAACGCGGGAAGCGGAAATCGTGCTGGGCCCGGAACCAGCTCGGCTCGAGTTTGATGCCAAGCGCAAGGCTGGTCTCGCTGAGCACGTCTTGCAGATCGCGCCACAGATAATGGGGCAGCATGAACCGATCATGCAGCGCGGTGCCAAAGCGGGTGAAGGGCGCGGTGTAGGGCTGCTCCCAGAACCGCGCGATCAGCGCCCGCAGGATCAGTTGCTGGGCGAGGTTCATCCGCGCATGGGGCGGCATTTCGAAGGCGCGGAACTCCACGAGGCCGAGACGTCCGGCCGGGCCATCGGGCGAGAACAGCTTGTCGATGCAGATCTCGGCGCGGTGGGTATTGCCGGTGACATCGGTCATCAGGTGGCGCAAGATGCGGTCGATCAGCCAGGGCGGGGTTTCGAGCCCGCTTGCCTTGGTTGGCTCCGGGATCTGCGCCAGCGCAATCTCGAGCTCATAGAGGCTGTCATGGCGCGCTTCATCGATGCGCGGTGCCTGGCTGGTCGGGCCGATGAACAGGCCGGAGAAGAAATAGCTCAGCGACGGGTGGTTCTGCCAGTAGCGGATCAGCGAGCCGAGCACATCCGGGCGCCGCAGGAAAGGGCTGTCGGATGGGGTGGCGCCGCCTACCACCACATGCGCGCCGCCGCCCGAGCCCGTGGGTCGGCCATCGACCATGAACTTGGAGGCTTCCAGCCCGACCTGACGGGCTTCCTCATAGAGCGTCTCGGTGACCGCGACCTGGTCGGCCCATGTGGCGGTGGGGTGGATGTTGACCTCGATCACGCCGGGGTCGGGCGTGACCTTGATCTCGCCAACGCGCGGGTCGAAGGGCGGCGTGTAGCCCTCGATCTGGACCGGGATACCGGTATGGGCCGCGGTCTCCTCGATCGCCTGGATCAGGTCGACGTATTCATCCATCGTCGATACGGGCGGCATGAACACGGTGACCACCCCTGCCTTGGGCTCGACGGTAATCGCGGTGCGAATGGCGCCGCCGCTGATGAAGATGTCGCCCGGATTGGCATTGGTGAAATGGCCCCAGACGCCTTCTTCGGTCGGCAGCCAGGGGATGTCGAGATACTCATCCGAAATGCCTTCGGACAGACCAAGCTGGCGGTCGAACTCTGCTTTTGCGGCCTGCATGGCGGTCAGGGTGCTGACCTCGATCGGCCGAGCCTGCAAGCTCGGGGTCCGTGCAGGCAAGGCGCCGCGCGCCGCGAACATGTCCGCCGGGAAGATATGCGGGTAGCTCGGATCATTCGGGTCGATATAGGCGAGCGCGCGCAGCGGCAGACGGAAGCCCGCCGGGCTGTCGCCGGGGATCAGGAACAGCCGACCGCGGCGGGTCTTCCACGGCTCAGAGCGCCAGCGGAACCGGCGACCGCGCCGGGTATCGAGCGCATGCGCCGCCTGGATCGGCAACACATAGGAGACCGGCTTTTCCAGTCCGCGCTCAAACACGCGCGAGAGCCGGCGACGCTCCTCGGGGTCGTCCAGCTTGTTGTCTTGAGGGTCGAGATTGGGCGCGAGCTTGCGCTCCTTGAGCAGGAATTCCGCCGGATCTTCATAGGCGGGCTGCGCATTCTCGCCATCAATGCCAAGCGCATCGCACAGGCCATGGATAAAGCGTTCCGCCTCCGGCACGCCGCTGGTGCCGCGTCCGCTCTCATCAGCGAGCAAGGCTTGATCGCCCCAGAGCGGTTGCCCATCGCGGCGCCAGTAGAGCGAGAAGGCCCAGCGCGGCAATTGCTCGCCCGGATACCATTTGCCCTGACCGTAATGCAGCATGCCGCCCGGCGCGAACCGGTCTCGCAAGCGTCGGATGAGCTGGTCGGCATAATGGCGTTTGGTCGGGCCGACCGCGGCAGTGTTCCACTCGTCGGCATCCTTGTTGGTCGCCGCGATGAAAGTGGGCTCGCCGCCCATGGTCAGCCGGATATCATTGCCGATCAGCTTCTGATCGACCTTGTCGCCCGCGGCCTTGATGGCGGACCATTCGTCCTCCGAATGGGGCAGGGTGATGCGCGGGGTTTCCTTGACCCGCATGATATTCATGTCGAAGTCGAATTCGACCTCCGCCGGCTCGGTGCCGCCTGAGATCGGCGCGGCCGATTGCGGTGCCGGGGTCGCGGCAAGCGGAATATGTCCCTCGCCAGCAAAGAGACCGGAAGTCGGGTCAAGCCCGATCCAGCCCGCACCGGGCACATAGACTTCCGCCCAGGCATGCAGGTCGGTGAAGTCCTCTTCCGGCCCGTTCGGACCGCCATCGATCGATTTCTCATCGGCGGTCAGTTGCAGCAGATAGCCCGAGACAAAGCGCGCAGCGTAACCCAGATGGCGCAGCACGGCGACCAGGAGCCAGCCGCTATCGCGGCACGAGCCGGATTTGAGCGTCAGGGTTTCTTCCGGGGTCTGCACGCCCGGCTCCATGCGCACAGTATAGGAGACGAGGTTCTGGACGCGCTGATTGGCCTCGACGAGGAAATCGACCGTGAGCAATTCCTCACTCTCGCGCTGCACCTTATCGAGCGCGGTCGCCAGTTCATCGAGCAGCGGGCCAGCCGGGATCGGCTCCAGATAAGGTGCCAGATCCGCGCGCAGCTCTTTCTCATAGGAAAACGGCACATGCATTGCGTCTTCTTCGAGGAAGAAGTCGAACGGATTGATCGCCGCCATATCCGCCACGAGATCGACCGTGACCTCGAAATGATCGGTCTTCTCGGGAAAGACCAGCCGTGCTTGCCAGTTGCCGAACGGGTCCTGCTGCCAGTTGATGAAGTGATCCGATGGCGAGACCTTCATCGAATAGCTCAGGATCGGCGTGCGCGCATGCGGCGCGGGTCGCAGACGCACGATTTGCGGCCCCATCCCGATATGCCTGTCATACTTGTAGCTGGTCTTGTGAGTCAGGCCGACATGAATGCTCATCGAAATACCGCTCTTTGCTCTAAACTGTTGCTCAGCATGCTGTAACCTGTCCGTCTCGCAAGCAACAGAGAATGGTTGCCTAATTTCTCATCTCGGCTACAGAATGCGAGAAAGTCGTGCTGCTTGAGTGTGTTGTTAACCATGCTTCGAGCAAATACCAAACATAAAGAACCGGACCCAAAACTTCCGGTCGAAGCGATGATGTATGATGTCAGGCATTTTCGGTCCTGGGCCGATGAGGGGAGCTTGAAAATTGTTCAATGAAATGACCTCGGAGGGGAAGACGCGCAGCGCCTATGAGGCTGTGGAGCGTTGGATCGAGGCGACGGGGCTTGAGCGGCTTGCGGCAAAGCAGAAAGATGCCGAGGCGCTGTTTCGCCGTCGGGGCATTACATTCGCGGTTTATGGGGAGGGCGGCGACCCGGAGCGGTTGATCCCCTTCGATGTGGTGCCGCGGGTCTTGTCCGCTGCCGAATGGGCGCATCTCGAAAAAGGCGTGCTGCAACGGGCGCGCGCGCTCAACCGGTTCATTGAGGATGTCTATCACGATGCGGAGATCGTGCAGGCCGGGATCGTTCCGAAACATCTGATCTTGCAAAATGATGCTTTCGAGCCTCGGTTGAAGGGCGTGCGCCCGCCGGGAGGGATCTACAGTCATATCGTCGGCGTCGATATTGTGCGCGTTGGCGAGGACGAATTCTATGTGCTCGAGGATAATTGCCGGACCCCGTCAGGCGTGTCCTACATGCTCGAGAACCGCGAGATCATGATGCGCCTTTTCCCCGATCTGTTCGAGGATGTGCGCGTCGCCCCTGTTGATGGCTATGCCGCGCAATTGCGCCGGGTGATGCACTCGGTGGCGCCGTCTCATCCCGAATTTGGCTGGCGTGCGCGCGGGGCGTCCTTGCCCAATGTCGTGGTGATGACGCCGGGGCCGATGAACTCCGCCTTCTACGAGCATGCCTTCCTGGCCGATCAGATGGGCATCGACATGGTGGAGGCAGCGGATCTGTTCGTCGAGAATGGCCGGGTCTTCATGCGCACCACCCAAGGTCCGTATCCGGTCGATGTGATCTATCGCCGGATCGATGATGATTGGCTCGATCCGGAATTTGGGCGCCCGGAATCCGTGCTTGGCGTGCCCGGGTTGATCGACTGCTATCGCAATGGCACCGTCGCGCTGATGAGTGCGCCGGGAGCGGGGATCGCGGATGACAAGGCGATCTACACTTATGTGCCGGATATGGTGCGCTTTTATCTCGATGAAGAGCCGATCCTGCCCAATGTGCCGACATGGCGTTGCGGCGAGGCTGAGGCGCTCGAGCATGTGCTGGCGAATATCAAGGATCTGGTGGTCAAGGAGGTGCATGGCTCCGGCGGCTACGGGATGCTGATTGGCCCGCAGGCGAGCCCCGAGGAAATCGAGGACTTTGCCAGGAAGCTGCGCGAGCGCCCGGGCAATTACATTGCTCAGCCGACGCTGGCGCTCTCTGCGAGTCCGACGCTGGTCGAGCAAGGCGTAGCGCCGCGCCATGTCGATTTGCGACCTTTCGCCCTGCTGGGTGCCGGGATCGAAACGCTGATGCCGGGCGGGCTGACCCGTGTCGCGCTGCGCGAGGGCTCGCTGGTCGTCAATTCGAGCCAGGGCGGCGGGGTCAAGGACACCTGGGTGCTGGCGAAATGATCGTGCCGAACTTTCAAGAACGGGTGATTTCGGGGCTTGCCGTCGGCCCCGATTGCTTGGCAAGCTGTGAGCGCAGTGGTTTCGGCTTGGAAAATTTTCACCTTGTGCAATTATTTCTAGCGAGAGGGCGCGTGTCGAAATTTTGTGAATGGAGAGCCTCATGTTGAGCCGCACCGCCGATTGTCTGTTCTGGATCGCGCGTTACGTCGAGCGGGCCGAGACCATGGCGCGTCTCGTCGACACCGCCAGGCGGATGGGGCAAATTCCGGTTGCCGAGGGCGGTCACCGGGACGAATGGAGCTCTGTGCTTTCTGCCGCCGGTTGTGCGCCGGCCTTTTTCGAGCGGTTTGACAAAGCGACGCGGTCGAAGGTCAGTCACTTCCTGCTGCTCGATCGTGAGAACCCGTCGAGCGTGGTTTCCTGCCTCGAATATGCGCGGGCCAATGCGCGCTCGGTGCGCGGTGCCGTGACCAAGGAGATGTGGGAGACCCTGAACGAAAGCTGGATTGAGAGCCGGGTGCTCTCGGAGACCTTGCTCGATAACGGACAGTTGCAGCCGTTCCTCGACTGGGTCAAGCAGCGCGGGGCTCTGTTCCGAGGCGCGGCCGATGCCACCATGTTGCATGATGACGGCTTCGATTTCCTGCGTCTGGGCGGTTATATCGAGCGGATCGACAGCACGGCGCGCCTGCTTGATGTGACTACGCCGCAGGTCGATGGCGCCTTTGTCCCCGATGACGCCGATCTTTACGAATGGATTGCGGTGCTGCGGGGGGGCGGCGTTTATCTCGCCTATCACACCACCTATCGCGCGGAGTATGATCCACGCCGGATCGCTGATTTCTTGCTGCTCAATCGGGCCTGCCCGCGTTCGATTCTGTTTTGCTCGAACCAGATCAACGAGCATCTGGGTCACTTGTCGCGGATCTACGGGGCGCGCGGGCGGTGTCAGCATCGGGCATTGCAGATCCTGACCTCCTATGTGGATACCTCGATCGACCTGATCATGGCGCGCGGGCTCCATGGCTTCATCTCCGGTGCGATTGCCGCCAATAATGATCTCGCCATGCTGATCGCCGAGACCTACCATTTTGCTCCCGCGCCGCTTGATCTGTCGATCGAAGCGGCCGAAGGCGCCGCCGCGGTTGAGGAGGCGAAGGCTGCGGATGATGCGCTGAAAGAGGATGCGGCGAAGGATGGCGAAGTGGCGGGGCGCGACCTGCCGAGCTTGAGCCAAAGCCAGAGCCAGCAATCGGGTAGCGGTGCATTTGTGGCAGTTTAGCCGCATTGGTGGTAGAAAAGCCCCAGATTCCCTTGCGTTCGCCGAGGAACCTTCGACGAAACCTTGGGAGCTTGTGGCATGATTTCCCCTCGGGTTTGGGTACACAAAGGCTGGCTTGACCGAAAGATGAGTGCCTGCGGTCAAGTCTGGGAGTTGCTATGACCTATTGCGTTGCGTTGAAATTGAGAGCAGGCATGGTCTTGCTGGCAGATACGCGCACCAATGCTGGCGTCGATAATGTGGCGGTCTACAAGAAGCTGTTCACCTGGCAGCAGCCCGGCGAGCGGGTGATCATGCTGATGACCGCCGGCAATCTGGCCATCACCCAGGCGGTGATCTCCTATCTCGACGAGCAGATCGTACATCCAACGCCCGGAGCTGAGACGATCCTCACCGCGCCGACGATGCTGCGTGTGGTCGAGATCGTTGGCGATGCGATGCGCGCCGTGCAGGGGCGCTACGCTGCGGGCTTGCAGGCGATGGCAGAGAGCTCGCTGGCGACCATCGTCGTTGCCGGTCAGCGCGTTGGCGGGGTGCCGCGCCTGTTCATGGTCTATGCCGCTGGCAATTTCATCGAGGCGACGGACGACACGCCCTTTTTCCAGATTGGCGAGCACAAATATGGCAAGCCGATCCTCGATCGGGTGATCAGCCCGGATACGCCCCTTGAGGATGGCAAGACGGCGGCCCTCTTGTCCATGGACAGCACGCTGCGCTCCAATCTTTCGGTCGGAATGCCGCTGGATCTGGCAATCATGCCTTCGGACAGCTTTCATCTCAGCGAGCATCGCCGCATTGAGCGCGATGATGTCGAATTCCATGCGCTCTCCAATGCGTGGTCCGAGTTGATGAAAGATGCCTTCCGGCAGGCCCGGCAGCAAGTTGCGGCAATGGGGCCGGTGCCCGATTACTCAGGCGCGCGTAATCAGCAGCAATTGACGGGAAATATCGGGCTACCCGAACCGGAGCAGCAAATGCGCTGACTCGAGAAAACTGGCATCATTCGCGCGTAATTTTCTGGTGATTAAATGCGCGCGTATACTTTCCGATCTGCAACTTAACTATTCACCTCGGTGAAAGTTCGAGATACCCTGATTCCAGAATTAACGTTCTGGGGATTGGAACATGCTCACCAACGATGAAAAAGCAGCCTTTGTACGTGATGGCTATCTGGTCAAGAAGCTGGATATCCCGGCTGAGGATATCCAGCGCGCGGTCGATCTGACCTGGAGTTTTACGCCGCCGAGCTTTGATCGCGCATTGCCGGAGACATGGACCGGCATGGTCGAGGATAGCTGCCATGCCAAGACCATCTCGCAACGCCGTGGCCGGGTGAAGTATCGCGAATGCGTGCGCAAGGAAAAATGGCTGGTCGACATGATCTTTGACAATGCGGAAGTTCTGAGCGTTGTCGATGATCTGCTGGGGGCCGGTCTTGCCGGGCCTCGTCAATATATCCGTGGCCTCTATCCAAACTTCCCCTCGCCGACCACCAAGAAGCGGGGGCATCAGGGGCATATGGATCACCACCCGTTCCAGCTCGGCGTGAATATCTATCTGAGCGAGATCGAGCAGGATGGCGGCGGTTTCGTTGTCTGGCCGGGTTCGCACAAGGTGATGCGCAACGCTTTCGCCGGCAAGGCATCGGTCGAGAAAGGGCCGCAGCTTCAGTCGATGATGGAGAAATGCGAGGCTGAGATCGCTCCGATCGAACTGACCGGTGGCCCGGGGACCGCCGTCTTCTGGCATCATCGTTTGCTGCACGCGGCTTCGACCAATTACACGCGCTCGGTGCGCCATGCATTGCTCGGCGATTTCCTGCGCCATGATTTTGAAGCGCGTGCGGACGAGCCTCAGGGTGCGGATATGTGGTCAGAATGGGCGGTCGGTGAGGAGCGCATCGTTTCCGCTGCCTGAAGTCCTTCACCGCGCTTAAAGCCGGCCCATTGCGGGCCGGCTCAATAAAACGGCTATGTTTGCCCAGACATTCTGCCGAAAATATCCCTATTTGAGGGGATTAGACCTTGACGGTTGGTTTCGCTTTGGTGTAACTTAGCGAAGGTTAAGGAGATCCTGGCTTGCACTTGGTCCGCGCTGGCGATCTCTGAAGGCGGTCGAAAAGGTCAGGCTCAAATGGGCTGGGCAACCGGTTCTGGCAGGGCGAGGTCAGGGGAATTTAGTTAAAATGCAATTAACTAAATGGCTTCTGAGTCTCATGAAGTGTGTCTGTCCCGGCATGCGTCGGCTCTTTCTTGATGTTCGCCAGTGCTGCTGGCTGAACAAAAATGATTGGGCTCGCTGTCTTGATTCGTTTGTTGAGATCGGGCGCGGCGCTGAGATTCATCGGGACGAGCTGATACGTCTCCGGTTTGTCTCCGAGACGGACCATGCGCGCGCGCTCTTGATCGCTCGAATTGGCAGAAGTGCAGATGCACAGTTTGCCGACCGCGTCTTCCGGAACGCCGGTGATGTGCGGGTCAAAGATCAGGAAGTCTCCGGGTTGCGCAAGTGGGCGAAGAGAATCCGTTTCTACTCGAATAGCGGCCCAGTCACGATTGAAGCGGCGTTGCAGGGGGCTTTCGACGGATTCTTTGGCCGACGCAGGGTCAGAGACTCGAATAACGATGTCCTCAGACCGAATGGTCCCGACGATCGGGAGGTAGTCCCGGATTTCGTAGAGATCACTCGGGCGAAGATCCAGAACGCCTGCAATGCGCTCAAGGGTCACAATGCCGGGATTCTTCGATCTTCCGCGTAAAATATCCCGAACCGCACTCTCATTTAATTGTGCGCGACGAGCAAGTGGCGCGGCCTTTACGCCGTGCTCCTTCATGAGCTCTTTGAGGCGATCATTCAAACGTTCAATTATGTCCATGTGTCAGCGGTCCGATAGTGTCGATCATCCGAGAGTCATGTCGAGACAACTCCATTGTAAGGAGTGGCATACACTTTTTCCTATCCCGAGACCACGCAGAAATACGGGGCCTTTGATCTTTCCCGTGCGCACTCGCCGTCAAAAGGTTAACGAAAACAAGGGTTAAACTTGAAGGCGATAGCGTCAAGTGTCGGAGGGCATGGGGCCAAGCTGCGCCAGAGCGTACAGCAGAGTTGACATGTCAAGAAGGACTCTCCTTACGGGAACCCTAGCGGACAGCTCGGTTCAGGGCAATCCATGAATTATGTCGCAAGAATAGAGATTGTGCGAGCGCGAGCACAGCTGAGCGGCGAAACAGATGGGGCGCCACTGCGGCTCGCGTGATGCCAAGCATGAGTTTTGACGCCCCGCATGGGGTGCGCTATGCGGTTTCCCGAAGGGCGGCGCGCTTGCCGCCGAGCATTGGACGGGATGGTGAAATGGTGAGATGGCTGATCGGCTTCGTGGTGGCGCTCGCAATCGGCGCTGGCGCCTGGTTCGTTTTCAAGAGCGATCGGAGCGCGTCAACAGACGAGGTCGTCACTCTCTCTGTGCATCACTTCCTCAGCCCGGCCTCGGATGCGCATCGCTTGCTGATCGAGCCCTGGGCGCAGCGTTTGCAGGAGCAATCGGGAGGGCGGATCAAAGTCGAGATCTTCCCGGCCATGGCGCTGGGCGGCAAGCCATCTGAGCTGTATCGGCAAGTCCGTGACGGCACTGCCGATGTGGTCTGGACCTTGACCGGTTATACGCCTGGCGTTTTTCCGCGTGCGGAAGTGTTCGAGCTCCCCAGCGTTCATCAAGGCTCGGCGCAAGTGACGACGCAAGCAATCCAGGATCGCTTTGATCTGATCGCCGAAGATTTCGCGCAGGTGCATCCACTTCTGATCCATGTTCATGCCGGCAATGCGTTGCAGATGATTGATCGGCGCGTCACGCATCCGCGCGATCTGGCCGGGCTCAAGCTCCGCACCCCGTCGCGCACCGGCGTTTGGCTCATCGAAGCGCTGAAGGCTGAGCCGGTGGCGATGCCGGTCCCCGAGTTGCCGCAAGCGCTGGCGAAGCGGGTGGTTGATGGCGCGCTGATCCCCTTCCAGATCATGCGGCCGTTTCGTCTTCAGGAGGTGGTCGGCGTTTCGGTCGAAGGCGCGGGTGCAGAGCGCTTCGGCACCTCGGTTTATATGTTTGCTATGAACAAGGAGCGCTACGAAGCCTTGCCGCGGGACCTGCAACAGATCATCGATGCCAATTCCGGTGCGGCGCTGGCGCAGCAGCTCGGCGATACCTGGGACCGGGTGGAGAGCGCGGGCAAAGACCTGCAGCGTCAATCGGGTGGAGAGATTATCGAATTCGACGGCGAGGCGATGCAGCGCTTTCAGGAGATTGCGCAACAGGTCGTCGATCGCTGGATCGATGAGAGCCGTTCAGAAGGCATTGATGGCGCCGGGCTGGTTTCAGCAGCGCGGGCCGCAATTGTCTCGGCCGCGGGGCAGTAGGATGCGGGTTCTCTTCGTATGTACCGGCAATATTTGCCGCTCGCCGACAGCGGAAGCGGTCTTGCGGCATCTTAGCTTGGCCCACGGCGCGGCTCCGATCTCGGCTATCGACTCTGCCGGGATTGCCGATTGGCATCAGGGCAAGCCGGCGGATCCGCGAAGCATCCGCACCGCGAAGCGCTTTGGCATCGACATGTCGAGCCTGCGCGCGCGCCAAGTCAGGGCCTCCGATTTCGACGATTATGATCGCATCTACGGGATGGACCAAGGCCATGTGGATGCCCTGCTCGCACTGGCCGCGGCCAGGGCGAAAGCATCGGTGCTTGCCTTCGGCGCCCTTGCCGGTACCGGCGATATCGAAGATCCGTATTATGGCGGCGACGATGGCTTCGTGAAGACCTTCCAGGATATCAATGCGGGCTGCAAGGCTCTGCTCGAGCGCTTGCAAGCCGGAAATATTTAAAGGCGCGCGAGCAGCTCCGCCTTCTTCGTCTCGAATTCCTCCTGGGTGAGGATCCCGCTCTGATGCAGTGCGCCGAGGCGCTCGAGCGCATCCAGGATCGATTGCGGATCTTGGCCATGATCGGCTTCGGGCTTCATCTGTGCCGAGGGAACTTTCGGGCCGGGCTGCGAAACAGGGGCCGAACTAGAAGCAATCGGCTTGATCGCCTGCGGCTGCGGCGCTGCAAGCGAAGACGTGCTCGGGCCTTCAATACCCGGCTGATCGATGCCGATTTCAGCGCTTGAAGCCGCGGTTTCGCCATGGGCTCGTCTACTTGCCACGTGATCCGAAGCGGGCGGCACAGCGATGCGCGGCAGCGAAGAAAGCGCAAACTGCCCGTATTGGCTCGAAAAGCTGACCCCGTAAAACGGATCGCTGCCACCTTGCTGCTGCTGACCGAACCCGCCGATTTGATGGTCCAGCGTGTCCAGAACGATGATCGGCGATCCGTTCCCCAGATCCACGGCAACGCGGTGAGTGCTGGGGAAATAGGCATAGCGCATCTGGTTCTGACCGCCTGAAGAGCTCGGCGAACCCAGCTCTGCCGGCCACCAGTTCTGCGCAAAGCCCTGTCCACTCGCGGCTCGCGGCGCTTCAAAGAAAACGGTCTGCATCATGGCGTTCGACAGCTCGGTGCACAGGTTGCTGACCGTCGACTGCAACCCGCTGTTGAACATGTCGCCAACCATCGTCATGCCCCCCGCCATCCATTGACCGGAGCCACCCAGTTCCGGGATGTTGAATTGCGCCATGGTTCCGCCGCCAGCATTGACGCTGCGCGCCATGGCTTCAACGGCGCCAAAGGACAGGCCATAGCGCGCGGCAATCGCCTCGATCTGCTGGCGCCCCGCTTCTGATAACGCTGACATAGTGATCCCTCCGTTGCGCGACTGCCCCCGATAGCGGCGCTCCCTGACCTCCTAGCACATTTACTGCGGCTGCGAACCCTGCATCTACCTTCCCGTCTACCTCGCGAGTCGTTTTATGTTCACATTATGATCGAAATGGTTTAGAACATCAAGCCAGAGATTCACGTTGTTTTGCATGCGCAGGGCACGTCAAGCGATGGCGCTACACCGGGCAGGAGCGGGCATGGTTATTCTTTTCGGCGGTCGGATTGGCGGCTACAAACAAGCGTTGTCAGACAAGTAGGAGCGATCATGACCGCCACTTTGCCTCTCGATATCGGCGCGGTTCACTTCATTGGTATTGGCGGGATCGGGATGTCCGGGATCGCCGAGGTGATGCTGAATCTCGGGCACAGGGTTCAGGGCTCTGACATGAAGGAGAGTGCGATCATCGACCGATTGCGCGGGTTGGGCGCACAGATTGCCATTGGCCAACGGGCTGAGAATTTGCGCGACGCAGCGGTCGTGGTGATTTCTTCTGCCATCAAGGAAGATAATCCTGAATTGCTGGCCGCGCGCGAGCAATCCTTGCCGGTCGTGCGCCGCGCGGAGATGCTGGCGGAGTTGATGCGGCTCAAATGGAATGTCGCGGTGGCCGGAACCCACGGAAAAACCACGACAACTTCGATGGTTGCGGCGCTTTTGGATGCGGGCGGGGTCGACCCCACGGTCATCAATGGCGGGATCATCCAGAGCTATGGCTCCAATGCGCGCATGGGCGAGGGCGACTGGATGGTTGTGGAGGCGGATGAGAGCGATGGGACTTTCATCAAGCTCCCGTCAACGATCGCCATCGTGACCAATATAGACCCCGAACACATGGATCATTACGGCTCTTTTGATGGTGTTCGCTCGGCCTTTCAGACTTTTGTCGAGAATACGCCGTTTTATGGGGCGGCGATCTGTTGTATCGATCACCCGGAAGTTCAAGCGCTGATCGGAAAGATTGAAGACCGGCGCGTGATTACTTACGGATTTTCGCCGCAGGCAGAGTTCCGTGTGACCAATCTGTCCTATCAGGGCGGAGACGCTCTCTTTGATGCGGTGATTCGCCCGCGTGGAGACAAGACCGCGCATGTCATCGAAGGGCTGCGCCTGCCGATGCCAGGGGAGCACAATGTGTCAAATGCCATGGCGGCGATTGCCGTGGCGCGTGAGCTGAAGCTGACGGACGACCAGATCCGCAAGGGCCTCGAGAGTTTCAAGGGCGTGCGGCGGCGTTTCACCCGGGTTGGTGAGTGGAATGGCGTCCGGATCATCGACGATTACGGGCACCATCCGGTCGAGATTGCTGCCGTTTTGAAAGCCGCGCGCAATGCCACGGAAGGGCGCATCATCGCGGTGCATCAACCCCATCGCTACTCGCGCCTGGCGGATTTGTTTGAAGATTTCTGCGCTTGTTTTAACGAAGCCGATGTCGTCGCCATCGCGGATGTTTTTGCTGCCGGTGAGGCGCCGATAGAGGGCATCAGCCGCGATTCGCTGGTTGGCGGATTGCGGGCCCATGGTCATCGGGCCGTTCGCGCTCTGCCCGGCCCGGAAGCGTTGCCGGATCTGGTGCGCGAGGAGGCTCGCCCGGGTGATTTGGTCGTGTTCCTTGGCGCGGGCAGTATCACCGCATGGGCGAACGGTCTTGAGGAGGCGCTGGCGAAATCGGCTTCTTAGTCTCTGTGCTACCGGGACGACGTATTTAATGGGCAAGCGGTGAGGGAGGGCAGCGGTCGTGACCGCACAAGCTGGCAAGGATGATCGACTGGCGCGCCGATTGGGCATTGGGCTGCTGACCTTTTATGGGGTCGGGGTGATGGTCGGTGCTGGCATCTATGTGCTGGTAGGCGAGGTCGCGGGCCTTGCCGGCGACGATGCGCCCTGGGCGTTCCTTCTGGCCGGTCTGGCGGCAGCTTTGACTGCGGCGAGCTATGCTGAGCTTTCGGCGCGCATTCCCGAAGCTGGGGGGGAGGCTGCCTACGCGCTGGCGGCGTATCGCTCGCAGATGCTTTCGGTCTGTGTTGGTTTTGGCGTGGCAGCGGTGGGGTTGCTCTCGGCCGGTGCGGTCTTGCAGGGAGGGATCGGCTATTTGCGCGCATTGGTGCCGCTGCCAGTCCCCCTCCTGGTGCTGGTGGTCGGCGGGATCCTGACTTTGGCGGCGATCTGGGGCGTCGTCGAATCGATGCGTTTCGCAGCGGTTCTTACCGTTATCGAAGTTCTCGGGCTCTTGGTCATTTTGGCTGTTGCTTTTTGGGCCGAGCCGCGAGTGCTTGCCATCCCTGCCGCCCCCACGCCCCAGGCTGAAGCCCTACCCTGGAGCGGGCTGGCAGCGGCGGTATTCCTGGCATTCTTCGCCTTTATCGGGTTTGAGGACATGGTCAACATGGCCGAGGAGACGCGCGAACCGGCGCGCGCCATGCCGATTGCGATCGCCCTCGCCTTTGTCATCGTACTATCGCTCTATATCCTCGTCACCATCGCTTGCTTGCGGATGGTGGCCCCACACGAACTTGCCGCTTCGGATCGTCCTCTTGCTTTGGTCTTTGAGAGAGCGACGGGAAGCGAGGCAAATTTCATCGCCGCGATTGGGGTCTCTGCCGCCCTGAACGGGGTTTTGGCGCAGATCGTGATGGCCGCTCGGGTGCTTTATGGTCTGGGGCGGCGGGTGCCGTCCCTGGCCTGGGCCCATAAGATCTCGCCGCGCTTTCGTACGCCGATGAGGGCCAGCGTTATTTGCGGGGCGATCGTGATTGCAATGGCCTTGTTCCTGCCGCTCTCGGCCTTAGCCTCCGCAACCTCTTTCATCCTGATCCTGGTTTTCATCGTTATGAATGGCGCGCTGCTCGTCTTCAAACGGCGGACCAAGCCACCTCAAGGAGCGCCCGATTTGCCGATTTTCATTCCAGTGTTGGGGATTGTTGCCAGCGGCGCGGTCTTGATCGGAGCGCTTGTGTGATGAGCCGCACCTTTTCCCCTGATGCGTTGCTCGAGCGTCTGCCTTCGGTGCGGGGGCGCCTTGAGCCGATGCGGGAGTTGGCGCCTTTGACCTGGCTGCGGGTTGGCGGCCCGGCGGAGGTCCTGTTTTCGCCCGCCGATATCGAGGATCTTGCGGCTTTCCTCAGCGCGACGCCAGAAGATATTCCGGTTCTGGCGCTTGGGGTTGGCTCGAATGTCATTGTCCGCGATGGCGGCATTCGCGGTGTCGTTGTACGGCTCGGGCGCGGGTTTAACGCCATCACGGTCGCGGCGGACCAGCGCGTCATCGCCGGTGCCGCGGCGCTTGATGCCCGTGTCGCGCTAAGCGCGGCCAGCGCCGGTGTCGATGGGATGGCATTCCTGCGAGGGATTCCGGGCACGATTGGCGGCGCCTTGCGCATGAATGCCGGCGCTTACGGGCGCTACATGGCCGATATTCTGGTGGAAGCCCATGCACTGCGCCGCGATGGCTCTTCGGTCGTGCTGAGCAATGCCGAGATGGGGTTCGGTTACCGACACAGCGCGCCGCGCGATCTTTTTTACACCGGGGCGGTTTTGCAAGGCAGCTCCGGGGAGCCCGAAGCGGTTCTTGCGCAGATGGAGGCGTTGATGGAGCGCCGCGCGCAGGCGCAACCGGTGAAGGATCGCACGGCCGGCTCGACATTCCGCAATCCTGCCGGGTTCAGCTCGACCGGAAAGGCTGATGATGACATGGCGTTGAAGGCTTGGAAGCTCATCGACGAAGCCGGGTGCCGCGGGCTCGCGCGGGGCGGGGCGGTCATGAATGAAAAGCACCCGAATTTTCTGACCAATGCGGGCGGTGCAAGTGCGGCAGAGCTTGAAGCGCTCGGCGAAGAGGTCATCGCGCGGGTGCGCGTGCATTCCGGGCATGAACTGACCTGGGAGATCGAGCGGATCGGCGAGGCACTCGCGCAGCGTAGTGAGGACACATGAGCGTGCCCGCACTTCCCATACCACAACCGCGCGTCGCCTTACGCTTTTTGCACGGTCGGCCGCACCATCGTTCCGGCACCATGCGGCGTGAACAATTCAAGCAAAACAGCATGCGGCGCACGACCATCAAGGATCACCGCCGCCCCGACCCCGCCACGGATCGCATCGAGCGTCGTTTGGGTCTTGGGGATCATGCCGCCACTGATCACACCCCGTTCAGTGAGGCTGACAACATCATCCGGGGTCAGATCGGTCAGCACCTGACCATTCTCATCCTTCACGCCTTCAATATCGGTCAGCAGCAACAACCGCTCCGCCTTGAGCGCTGCGGCAATCGCCCCGGCGGCGGTATCGCCGTTGATATTATAGGTTTCGCCTTTGCGCCCGACACCGACCGGCGCGACTACGGGGATCAGGCCGCCCTTGATCGCCGTATCGAGCACCTTTGGGTGCACCGCGACAGGCTGGCCGACAAAGCCCAGATCGAGGACCTGTTCGATATGGCTGTCAGGGTCCTTGACCTTGCGCAGCAGCTTCTCGGCGACGATCAGATTGGCGTCCTTGCCGGAGATGCCGACCGCGTGGCCGCCCGCCTGATTGATCGCGGTCACGATCTCCTTGTTGATCGCGCCAGCCAGCACCATTTCGACGACCTCAACGGTCGCCTGATCGGTGACCCGCAAACCGCCGACAAACTCATGGCCGAGCCCGAGCTTCTTGAGCATCGCATTGATCTGCGGGCCGCCGCCATGGACCACAACCGGTTGTACATTACATTGGCGCATCAACACGATATCGCGGGCGAAGCGCTCCATCAGGCCGGGGTCACCCATCGCATTGCCGCCGAACTTGATGACAACGGTCTTGCCGTCATAGCGCTGCAAGAAGGGCAAGGCTTCGGACAGGGTGCGCGCGGTCGCGACCCAATCGCGGTTGGAGCTGCGAGTTTCGATCATAATGCCTCCTCAAGCCGATCTGTTGGCCGGTCTATCCTTCGCTCATCAGGCGCGCAATCGCGGCGCGAACCTTGTCGACCCCGCGGCCGGTCTCCGATGAGGTGATGATGATCTGCGGGAAAGCGGTTGGGTGGCGCTGCAACCCCTCCTGCGTACGGGCGATGGCAGCTTCGAGCTCGCTGGCACGGGGCTTGTCTGCCTTGGTCAGGATCACCTGAAAGGGAACTGCGGCGCGGTCGAGCGCGTCAAACATCTCATGATCGACGGCCTTGATCCCGTGACGGCCATCAATCAGCGCGAAAACCCGGCGCAGATTGGCGCGACCCGCGAGATAGCCATGCAACACGGTTTGCCAAGCCTCGACCACCTTTTTGGGGGCCTCAGCATAGCCATAGCCCGGTAGATCGACGACATAAAGCTGGCTGTTGATGTCGAAATAATTCAGCTGCTGGGTGCGGCCCGGCGTGTTGGACGTGCGGGCCAGTGCCTTGCGTCCGGTGATCGCGTTGAGCAAGGAGGATTTGCCGACATTCGAGCGGCCAGCAAAACAGACCTCCATCCGGTCGCCGGGTGGCAGTTGCGAAAGGCTGGCGCATCCGATGACGAATTCGGCGCCGCGCGCAAACAAAAGCCGCCCGGTTTCGAGCTCGTCCTCCGTGAAATCCGGATCGATGCTGAAGTCAAAATGCTGGGCCATCGGGCTCCCGTCAATGCGCGATCAAGGAGGGAACAGTATCGACTACAATGCGAGATGAAAAGGGGCAGCTTGGGCCAGGTCGGCGAGATCAGCGCCGGGCGCAGCGCTGCATCATTCGGACGGCGTCAGGGGGCCTTGTTCCGTTTGATCCGAGGCGTTGTCGGTGGGCGGTGCTGCCGCAGTCGGCTCATAGCGCTCGCCCGATTGCGCGGGAAGGCGCCCATAGAGATAGCTTTGTTCGCGCACAATCCGCGCGTAACCGCGATTGGCGGCATGAGCCTGTTCTGACGGCAATCCAGCACTCTCGCGTCCATCAAGCCAGTCCGCCATCGAAGCTGCAAGCTCGGAGCCCTTTTCGGGTTGGAGGGTCACGAGGCCGAGCCCGTATTGCCCGTCGAGCATGCGTTGGAATGACCAGATCGTGTCAATCGGCCCATCTGCCGGCCCATCTGCGCCCGCGCTTGGAGCAAGCCCGCCGTGACAACCGGCGCAACTGGCCAGCTCCTCCGCAGTTTGCGGCCGCAAGGCTCCTTGGGCATCCTCGATGAAGCCTTGCAAGCGCCAGCCTGCGCCATTGTCAAAACCGCGCTCGGCGGTTGGCAGGGGAAGGCGCGCGGGCCCTTCGTCGACATGTTCGCTGCGCGGCGGCGCCGGGCTCTCCTTGACGGCATAGCGGATCTCGCGAACCCGAGGGGGCATCTCTCCGCTTTCTGGAGCATAGCTGAGGATCTGCATGAACTCGGTGCCGATCGGATATCGGCCGACATGGACGGGAAAACTGGCCGCGCCGCCCAGATACTGGCTGCGGCGCCCGATCGACAGAGCTACCAATAATTGCCGATCGCGGTCCAGATCGAGGCCAAAGGCTTCTTCATCCATTGGCGGTGTGCCGACAAAATCCTCGCCGCTAATGGCCATACGCAGCAGCGCCAGATTGGCGAAATAGGTCTCGCGGCTCGGCTCGCCGAGCGCGCTGAGCCGGAATTGATAGGGCAGGCGCACAAAATTCTGGGTGGTGGCCGCGTCATAGGCGCTGGTCGAGGGATGCGGATGCGCGCTGTAGGCGAGCCAGCCGGAGCCGTCGCGCGCGAGCCCGTGGTGATCGAATGCCGCTTCGCCCAATTCATAATCGCGAATGTCAGGCAGAAAGCCCTCCCAGCCGCGGAGCAGGAGTGTTTCCACCAGCTTGGTTAGGCTCGAATCGCCCTCAGGAAGCGGCAGATCCGCCGCGGGCGCTGCCGCCAGGGCATTGCTCCAGCGCATTGGCGCGCTCGGCGCTGTTGGCTCGCGCTGTTCATGGCAGCTCGTGCAAAGCGGTTTGGCGGCGGGATCAACGCGATAGCAAATGGCGGGAATATGCGCGGACCGATTGAGCCAAACACCGCGTTTGGCCAGGCTCAACGACGCTTCGCGCCCATGGCTGCGCAATTGATGCGAGGGTTGCTCAGCGGTCAGCCAAACGAAGCCGCCAACGCCGATCGAGGCCAGCGCAATGCCGATCATCAAGCCAAGTTTTAATGGCATGCCGCGCCCTCACCTCGCGCTGCCCAAGGCAGCTCTCCCCGGGAAGGACATTAGCGAAAAGCCCCCTTGAGGGCCATAGAGAAGCTGAGCCCGCATGAAAAAAGCTGTAGCGGAAGGTCCGCTACAGCCTGGCTCTTGTGATGGCCGCAGGTCATGGACCGGCGACCCCCTCACCCCTGCTTAGCAGGAGTAGTACATGGCGAACTCATACGGGTGCGGGGTGTGCTCGACATTGTACACCTCTTCCCATTTCAGATCGGCATAGCCTTCGATCTGGTCTTTGGTGAACACGTTGCCCTTGAGCAGGAAGTCGTGATCCGCAGCCAGCGAGTCCAGCGCTTCGCGCAGCGAGCCGCAGACGGTCGGGATACCGGCCAGCTCTTCGGGCGGCAGCGCGTAGAGATCTTTCTCCATCGGCTCACCCGGGTGGATCTTGTTCTCGATACCGTCAAGGCCGGCCATCAGCAGAGCCGAGAAGGCCAGATACGGGTTCGCCGACGGATCCGGGAAGCGAGCCTCGACGCGCTTCGCCTTCGGCGACTCGGCCCAGGGGATCCGCACGCAGCCAGAACGGTTACGAGCCGAATAGGCGCGCAGAACCGGTGCCTCGAAGCCCGGGATCAGGCGCTTGTACGAGTTGGTCGACGGGTTGGTGAAGGCGTTCAGCGTCTTGGCGTGCTTGAGCAGGCCGCCGATGAAGTACAGCGCTTCTTCCGACAGATCGGCATATTGATTGCCGGCGAAGAGCGGCGCGCCATCTTTCCAGATCGACATGTTCACATGCATGCCCGTGCCGTTATCGCCAGCGATCGGCTTGGGCATGAAGGTTGCGGTCTTGCCGTAAGCGGCCGCCACATTGTGGATGATGTACTTGTATTTCTGGATCTCATCCGCCTGCTTGGTCAGGGTGCCGAACACCAGACCCAGCTCATGCTGACAAGACGCCACTTCGTGGTGGTGCTTGTCGACATTCATGCCGATCTTTTTCATCGTCGACAGCATTTCCGAGCGGATATCCTGTGCGGCATCGGTCGGGTTCACCGGGAAATACCCGCCCTTGACGCCCGGACGATGGCCCATATTGCCCATCTCGTATTCGGTGTCGGTATTCCAGGCACCGTCGACTGCGTCTACCTCATAGCCAACCTTTTGCATCGAGGTCGAGAAGCGCACATCGTCGAACAGGAAGAACTCGGCTTCCGGACCGAAGAAGGATTGCGAGCCGATGCCCGAGGAAACCAGATAGGCTTCTGCTTTCTCGGCGGTGCTGCGCGGGTCACGCTCATAGGATTCGCCCGTGTCCGGCTCAACAACCGAGCAATGGATCGCCATCGTGTTCTCGGCATAGAACGGATCCATATAGGCCGAGGAGACGTCCGGCATCAGCTTCATGTCGGACTTGTCGATCGATTTCCAGCCAGCGATCGAGGAGCCGTCGAACATGAAGCCGTTCTCGATGAAGTCTTCATCGACCTGATTTTCCAGCACGGTCACGTGTTGCAGTTTGCCGCGCGGATCGGTGAAGCGGATATCGAGATACTCGACTTCTTTTTCCTTCATCGTGGAGAGAAGGCTCTGTGCGTCGCTCATTCGTTGTTCCCTTTCTTGTGGATTGTTGATCGAGCGGAGTGACGGCGGTGCCGCGACCGGGGTGGTCAGGGCTTCCGGCGTTTTCGTGGCCAACTCCGGGCGCGATGCCTGAAGTTGCGGCTTTTCTTCTGTCTCGCCTGTCGGCGGCAAAGCGGCCTCGGGCGAGATGACGGTTTCTTCTTGCGGCTTGGCTGCCGGGGCACTCGCCTGCGCGTCGCTGGTGCTGCCGAGCATCTCTGTCGGTTTGAGCGGCTCATCATTGGAGGCCGAGGCGACCTTGCCATGCGAGAGCATGCCCGCAGAACGCTCTGTCTTGTTATCTTTAGCGCCGGTTTGCTCGCCGGTCTCGTCTGAGGCGGCGCTCGCCAGCGGTGCTTTATGCGAATACATGCCCGCCGAGCGCGGAGTTGTCGCCGCACCGCCCGAAGCCGAGATCGGCAGATTGCCCGTGGATGTGGACTGGGAGCCCACCAGCCCCGGCGCCGGAGACGAGGCGGGCGGCGCGGCGGTGCCGGTCGGCTCGCTCGCAGCATCGTCAGACGGGGTCTGTGTCGCCTCATCTTTACCCGCGACCACCGCGGCTGCCCCGGCGACGGCTGCGGCTGCGCCGAGTGCAATGCCGCCCGCCGAGGTCTCATCAGGCTCAGAAGCCTGTGCGGTGCTGCTGTCGGCAGGAGCATCGTCACTGGCTGCCGGATTGGCACCGGGGGCGAGGCCTTCGCCGGTGGTCATTGCAGCCTGGGCGGCAATTTCCGGCGCATCACCGACCTCGGAAGAGGTCGCTGCACTCGCCAGCGGCGGAACGGCGGGCAGATCCGGGAGCGTCGCCTCGATCTCCTCGAGGCTCGCATCGGCTTGCGCCTCAGCGGCTGCAATGCTGACCTCAGCGACCTCTACATCGCTCAGCGCCACCGATTCTTCATCGGGAACCAGAGCGGCAACGTCCTCCACGCTGGAGACTTCCGGGAGTTCTACCTCCGGCAGTGCGGCGGTGATCTCTTCGGTGCTCGGCACCTCGGGGAGTTCGACTTCCGGCAGCGCGGCACTGATCTCTTCGGTGCTTGGCACGTCCGGGAGTTCTACTTCCGGCAGCGCGGCGGTGACTTCCTCGGTGCTCGGCACGTCGGGGAGTTCTACCTCCGGCAGCGCGGCGGTGACTTCCTCGGTGCTCGGCACGTCGGGGAGTTCTACCTCCGGCAGCGCGGCAGTGACTTCCTCGGTGCTCGGCACTTCCGGGAGTTCGACTTCCGGCAGCGCGGCACTGATCTCTTCGGTGCTTGGCACGTCCGGGAGTTCGACTTCCGGAAGCGCGGCGGAGATCTCTTCGGTGCTTGGCACCTCGGGGAGTTCGACTTCCGGCAGCGCGGCTGTGATCT
>JALEFY010000020.1 GCA_022760435.1 Neomegalonema sp. | reverse complement strand
TCGCCGCCCTTCGCGCGCGCCAGCCGGGGCTCGAGCTCGACACGCTGGACCTCGCAACCGAGGCGCTGCCGGATTACGACGGCGACAAGGTCGCCGCCAAGATGACCGTGATCATGGGACAGGCGCATGAGGGCGCGCAAAAGACCGCCTGGGACCAGATCGAGGCGATCGCGCGCCGCTTCATCGCCGCCGACATCTACCTGATCGCGACCCCGATGTGGAACGGCTCGATCCCCTACAAGCTCAAGCAATATATCGACCTGATCCACCAGCCGGGCCTTTTGTGGGGCCTTGACCCGGAGAAAGGGTATTTCGGCCTGCTGGAGGGTAAGCGCGCGGTGCTGGCGCTGACCAGCGGCGCCTATGGCCCGCAGATGCCCTCCCCGGCCTTCGGCGTCGATCACCAGTCGAGCTATCTGAAATTCTGGCTCAATCAGGCAGGCGTGAGCGCGATCGAGGAATTGCGCTTCCAGCCGACACTGCTGACCGCTGACCCGGAAGGCGCCTTTGAAGCGGCGATTGCGCAAGCGAAGGCTCTGGCGGCCTGATCGCGCATTGATCGCAACCACCGATCCGGCGCTGCGCGCGCCGGATCCCTTCGCCTCCCGTTGCCGCTCACGCGAGGCTGGGCAGATAGAGCACGATGGCCGGAAAGGCGATCAGCCCGGCGATGGTCAGCGCATCGGCGACGAAGAATGGCGCCGCCCCGCGGAACACCTCCTGCACCGAGATATCGGGCCGCACCCCGGCGACGACGAAGCAATTGAGCCCGATCGGCGGGGTGATCAGGCACAGCTCCGCCATCTTCACCACCAGGATCCCGAACCAGATCGCGCACATCGGACCGGACATGCCAAAAGCACTATCGGCCGCTGACACCCCTTCGCCGCCATTGAGCGCCATCACCGCCGGATAGACCACCGGTAAGGTCAGCAGCAGCATGCCAATCGCATCCATGAACATGCCCAGCACCGCATAGGCGAGCAGGATAAGGATCAATGTCAGCATCGGGCTTTGCTCGAGCCCGCCGATCCAGTCAGCAAAGGCGCCGGGCAGATCGGCAAAGCCCAGAAAACGCACATAGATCAGCACGCCCCAGATGATGGTGAAGATCATGACCGAGAGCTTGGCGGTTTCAATCAGCGCCTCGCGCAATTGCGGCCAGCGCATGCCGTGCAAGAGCGCCATGCAGAACACAACAAAAGCACCGATCGCTCCGCCCTCGGTCGGGGTGCCCCAAGCCTCGCCGCCCAAGGGGTTGTAGATAAAGAAGATGATGACCACGACCACGAACAGGATCGGCATCGCCGGCGGCAAGGAAGCCAATCGCTCGCGCCAGGTGAAGCCGGTGACCGGCGGGCCGAAACGGCTGAAAGTGAGCGCCATGCCGATGATGAGCGCCGCATAGATCAGCGCCGAGAAGGCCCCCGGTATGAAACCGGCCAGCAGCAGCTTGCCCACATCCTGCTCAACAATGATCGCGTAGATCACCAGGATCGCCGAGGGCGGGATCAGCGAGGCCAGCGTGCCCCCCGCAGCAACAACGCCAGCGGCGAATTTCTTGTCATACCCTGCCTCAAGCATCTCCGGGATCGCGATCCGCGCGAACACCGCCGAGGTCGCAATGGAGGCGCCAGAGACGGCGGCGAACCCGGCGGTCGCAAACACCGAGGCCACGGCGAGCCCGCCGGGCAGCCAGCCAACCCAGCGCTTTGCGGCCTCGAACAGCGCCTTTGTCAGCCCGGCATGATAGGCAAGATAGCCGATCAGGATGAAGGTCGGGATGAGCGAAAGTGCCTGATTGGCGACCTTGGAATGGGGCACTTGCCCGGCGGTCTTCACCGCCACGGTCAGCGCCCAGCCGAACATCTCCGGATCATAGCCGCGCTTTGACCAGAAGATCCAGATGAGCCCGAGCAGACCGGTCACGGCAGCGGCAAAAGCGACCCGCATCCCGAAAATGACCAGGACAAACAGAACACCCGTCACCGCGATCCCGATATCGATCGGCTCCATCACCGCCCCTCCTGCTCATCTTGCGCATTTGAGACGCTCTGCGCCTCGCGTGCGGCCTGTGTCGCGGCATCCTCGATTAGCGGCACGGCGACAGGCTGGGCATCATCCCGCCAGATCGCCCGGCCATAGGCGATCAGTTGCAGCACCAGCCGCACGCACAGCACCGCAAAGGCGACCGGCACGATCAACTTGGCCGGCCAGAGCGGCAAGGCGATGTCCATCGAGCTGTCGCGGCTCCAAAGCGGCGCATCGAAGCTGAAGCTGCGCAGGAAATGCGAATAGGAGCCCCAGACCAGCAGCACCATCAGCACCAGCATGACCAGCACGGTGATGAACTCGACGATCCAGAGCGCGCGCCCGCGCAACTGGCCGACCAGGATATCCATGCGAATATGCCCGCCCTCACGCTGAACGAAAGCAATGCCCGTGATCGCGATCAGCGGCATCGCCTGCTCGATCCAGTCCACATAGCCGGGCAAGGGCTGATCGAAGAAATTGCGCCCCGCGACCGAGATGACCGCGAGGATCATCAGCGAGAAAACCGCCAGCCCACTGATCAGGGCCAGGGCACGCTCCAGGCGCAGCAGGCTGCGGTCAAGCCAACTGATGACGGAGCCGTCCTCGAGCACCGAGGCTGAACTGGCCATGATCGGGATTCCTCAAATAGCGCCCAAACGCCTCGGTCGGGCATCCAATGTGCGGGCATAGTTCGGGCAAGCGCATCTTGGACGCGCATCCTGGGCTCATTCTGGACGCATCCTGGAAGCATCCCGGGCACATCCTTGGGGCCGACGCGCGCAGGCGCCGACCCCGAGCGCTTGCCTTACTCGGCCAGGGTCTTTTTCACCAGATCGACAAGCTCTTGCGCCGGCAGTCCGCGCGCCGAGTTATCCGCAATCCACGCAGCCTCTGCCGGGCCAGCGACCTTGGCTTTCAGGTCCGCGATGACCTCGGGTGAGAAGGTCACGCGCTCGATCCCTTTTTCATCGAGCAGCGGGCCCCAGGCCTTCATGGTCTTGTTGGTGTAATTGGCGATATAGTGGTCGAGCGCCTCATCAACCGAACCCAGCAGCGCCTCGCGATGCGCGTCGCTCAGCGCATCGAGCGCGTCGGTGTTCACCACCACCGGGCAATTGACGGTGCCGGGGTTGAGATTGGTGGTCCACCAGGTGCCGATCTCGACGGTGCCAAAGGACATATGCGCATGCGGCGCAAAAGCCGCCGCCTTGATCACGCCGCTATCGAGCGACTGGCGCACTTCCGAAGCGGTCATCGAGGTCGGCACCGCGCCAACCGCCTTCATCGCCTGGCCAATCCCGCCGGTGGCGCGCACGCTCAGACCTTCGAAATCCGACAATCCATGGGGCGCATCGCCAACGCCGAGCACATTATATTGCGGCATCGGCGAGGGCATCAGCAGGGTCGCGTTCCAGCGCGCCAGATCCTTCGCCACCGCCGGGTGCTTGTAGAGCACTTCACTCAGATGCCGCTCTTGCTCGAGGGTGTCGACACCCAGGAAAGGCAGCTCGAGAACGGTGATCGACGGGTTCTTGTCACGGTGATAGCCAGCGCAGAACTGGGCCATCTCGAACGCACCAATGGAGATGCCGTCGAGGTTTTCCTTGTTCTTGGAAAGCCCGCCATAAGACAGGTTGAGGGTGAAATCGCCGCCGGTCTTTTGCGCGACCAGCTCGGCGATTTTCTCGACATGCTCGGTGAAGGCCCGGCGCTTGCCCCAGAGCGACACGTTCCACTCAACAGCCATGGCCTCGGTTGTCAGCGCGGCGGCTGCCAAGCCCATCACGCATGCGGAAAGAAACTTCTTCATTGGTTCTACCTCCCAGAGAGCTTTTTTGTGGCAAGAGGCTAGGGGAGGTTTGGCGCAAGCCGCAATCACTAAAACTGCGTAGGTGGCAAGGATTCCGGACCAAACAGCGGCTCGGCTCTCGCACCTTAAGATATAAATGGGATCAGGATGGCGCCGGATCTGCTTTCACGCAGGCTCTTGAGCTCTTGCGCTTCGAGCCGAAAAAAGTGCTTCGCATCAAGCAGATGTTCAAATTTGGTGCGGTCGAGAAGACTCGAACTTCCACGGGAGTTACCCCACAACGACCTCAACGTTGCGCGTCTACCAATTCCGCCACGACCGCATTCGGGCAGGCGCGCTTAGTAGCAGAGCGTATCTGCCTTGTACAGGGTAAAAACTCGTGCTTTGAGCAAGGCTTGAAACCTCGTCAGACAAAGGGAGCGCGCGCGTGGTGGAATGGCGGATCAGCGACGGGATCATTGGCTTTCGTGAAGCCGAAGCCGCGCAGGAGGCTCGAGCGGATGCCATTGCCCGCGGTGAGGCCGATGAGCTGATCTGGCTGCTCGAGCACCCGCCCCTTTACACCGCTGGCACCAGCGCCCGTGCCGAGGATCTGCTCGAGGACCGCTTCCCGGTCTATCCGACCCGGCGCGGCGGGCAATATACCTATCACGGGCCCGGTCAACGCGTGGTCTATGTGATGCTCGACCTCGATCAGCGCGGACGCGATGTGCGCCGCTTCGTCTGGCAACTTGAGGAATGGGTGATCCGGGCCCTCGCCGCTTTCAATATCGACGGCGAGCGGCGCGAAGGCCGGGTCGGGATCTGGGTGCCACGCCGCGATCTCGGCGCCCCGATGCGCGAGGACAAGATCGCTGCGATCGGTGTGCGAGTGCGCAAATGGGTGAGTTTTCACGGGCTGGCGATCAATGTTGAACCCGATCTGGCGCATTTTGGCGGCATCGTGCCCTGCGGAATCCGAGAGCATGGTGTGACAAGCCTGGTCGATTTGGGCATTCCTGCCACAATGGCTGACTTGGATGTTGCTTTGGATCAAAGTTTCAGCGAAATCTTCGGCAAGTGAACGCGGATCCCTTGCGCAAGATCAAACAATGGCAGATCGCCGCACCTGTGGCCTTCTGACCAAGGTCGCCATTGTCCTTTTACGCAGCTCCGCTATCACATTCGTCAAGGGGAATACATTCTCCGTGCGGGAATCGGCGTTCGATACGCGAAACTGGGAGTTCTGAAATGGCGGAAGCAACCGCGCATCTCGAGCACCATGATCATCCGGGCTTCTTTACCCGGTGGTTCTGCTCGACCAACCACAAGGATATCGGGATCCTGTATCTCTGGGTCGCCGGTTTCGCCGGTCTGGTCTCGGTGATCATGACCGTTATCATGCGTCTGGAGCTGATGGATCCGGGCGTGCAATATCTGGTGACCGAAGATGGCTCGCCCGATGGGCATCTGTGGAACGTGCTGATCACCGGCCACGGCGTCCTGATGATGTTCTTCGTGGTCATCCCGGCGCTGTTTGGCGGCTTTGGCAACTATTTCATGCCGCTGCAAATCGGCGCGCCGGACATGGCCTTTCCGCGCCTCAACAACCTGAGCTTCTGGATGTTCGTGACCGGCACCACGCTGGCGATCCTGGCCACGGTGGTCGATGGCGGTGCGGGCGTGGGCTGGGTGCTCTACGCACCGCTCTCAACTTCCGGAGCGCCAGGCATGGCGATGGATCTGGCGATCTTCGCGGTGCACGTCTCAGGGGCGTCCTCGATCCTCGGCTCGATCAACATCATCGCCACCTTCCTCAATATGCGTGCCCCGGGCATGACGCTGATGAAGGTGCCGCTGTTCGCCTGGTCGGTATTCGTGACCGCGCTGCTCGCGCTGCTGTCGTTGCCGGTTCTGGCTGGCGCGATCACCATGCTGCTGACCGACCGTAACTTCGGCACCAGCTTCTTTGACCCTGCCGGTGGCGGTGACCCGGTTCTCTACCAGCACTTGCTATGGTTCTTCGGCCATCCGGAAGTGTATATGGTGATCCTGCCGTCCTTCGGCATCATCAGCCACGTGGTCTCGACCTTCTCGCGCAAGCCGGTCTTCGGCTATTCGGCGATGGTGTTCGCGATGCTGGCGATCGGTGGCCTCGGCTTCATCGTGTGGGCGCACCACATGTACACCGTCGGCATGTCGCTGAACCAGCAGACCTACTTCATGCTGGCCACGATGACGATCGCGGTGCCGACCGGCGTCAAGATCTTCTCCTGGATCGCGACGATGTGGGGCGGCTCAATCAGCTTCCGTACCCCGATGCTCTGGGCGATCGGCTATATCTTCCTGTTCACCGTTGGCGGTGTGACCGGGGTCATGCTGAGCCAGGCGGGTGTGGACCGGGTCTATCACGACACCTATTTCGTGGTTGCTCACTTCCACTATGTGATGAGCCTGGGCGCAGCTTTCGGCATCTTCTGCGGGATCTACTATTGGTTCCCGAAGATGACCGGTCGCGAGATGCCGGAGCTGGGTGGCAAGATCCATTTCTGGACCTTCTTCATCGGCGCCAACATCACTTTCTTCCCGCAGCACTTCATCGGCCTTGCCGGGATGCCGCGCCGCTACATCGACTATGATGTCGCCTTTGCAACCTGGCATTGGTGGTCCTCGATCGGCGCATTCATCTCCTTCGCCTCGTTCGTGTTCTTCATCGGGATGGTGTTCTGGGCCTTGGCGTATGGCCGCAAGTCGACTGTGAACAATCCTTGGGGTGAGTTCGCCGACACGCTGGAATGGACCCTGCCTTCGCCGCCGCCGGCGCACACTTTCGAAGTGCTGCCCGACATGCGCGGCAAGGGTGCCCATCACTAAGTGCTTACCGCCTCGCGTCGGCCTCCCGGGCCGGCGCAGCCACACAAACAAGGGGGCGGGCCGCTGAGCGGCGCGCCCTTTTTCCTTTCGGAGACCTTGCATGCAAGAGATGCTGGCCGCTTCGGACCCTGACAAGGAACCAGACCCCGTCTACCGCGTCACGCTCTGGCCGCACCGCTCCCTGAGCTGGCGGCAATTCCGGATCTTCATGGCAATCATTGCCGGGATGCTGACCGTCCCACTGATCCCGTTTCTCGGCGGCACTGGCCTATGGGTCATCGCGCTGTTCCTGCTCGCCGATTTCCTGCTGCTCGGCGGCATGATCCTGCTCACCTACCGCTCCGGGCGCCTGCGCGAGCAAGTCTCCCTCTGGCCCGACCGGCTGCGCATCGACCGCTTCGAGCCCAATGGCGCGCATCTGAGCTGGGAGGCAAACCCGCATTGGATCCAGATCAAGCTGGTGGAGACCAAACGCATTCCAGCCTATCTGATGTTGAGTTCGTCAGGCAAGGAAGTCGAGCTCGGCGCCTTTCTCACCCCGGAGGAACGACGCGCCCTCGCTCTCGATTTGCGCGAAAAGATACAGAATCTCTCGACTACTGGATGATTTTGGGACCATCGAGCCTTTCGGTCGCACAGCGATCCCGGGAATGCCGATGCTATCGCTGATCGCCGGTCGATCGCGCGCTTTTCGCACAATTTCGCCTATTTGGTTAGTATAACGGCAACCACCGCGCTCTATTCTGGAATGGTAAAAAGGCGTTCTTCGTAAAGAAGCTATAACCGCTCTTGTTAAAATTAGTGCGCCTTTAAGGATTTCTTTAAAACCCGTCTTCATTTGTCATGCGTAGGTTGGTCCTCAGGAAGACGAGGGACCACCATGACCAAAAAAGCTCTTTTAGGGATCGCCTTGGCTGCGCTGAGCTTCTCAGCAACGCATAGCCAAGCTGGCGACCGCCAGAACAAGACCGGTCTGACCGAACTGGAGACCGCCTACGCTCCGCATGGTTTTCAGGAGCTGTGCCACTATCGCCCGGAATTTTGCGTAGAAGAACGCGTCGCGCCGCAAGCGGGTGCGATCATGAGCCAGATCAAGCGCTCATTTGGCGAGAATGCCTTGAGCGTGGGCGCGCCAGAATTGACCCGTCAACGCCGCGCCGTGCTCGAGCGCGTCAATGTCGAGGTCAATGCCCTGATCTCGCCGGTGGAGGACCAGAATGGAGACTTCTGGAACTTCTCGGCCATGGCGGGCGATTGCGAAGAATATGTGCTGATGAAGAAAGAGGTTCTGGCCCTTTCCGGCTGGCCACGTAGCGCCATGCGCATCGCGGTCGTCGAGGGCAGCAACTACCCCTATCATGCGGTGCTGCTGGTCAACACCGATCAGGGTGAGTTCGTGCTCGACAACCTCACCGACAAGCTGATGCCTCTGGAAGAAAGCGCCTACACTTTCGTCCTGACCCAATCTCAGCGTCAGCCGGGAACCTGGGTGATGGTTTCGCGCTGACCGAAGTTTCTCTCCGCTGGCGAGGGATGGGGCAGAAGCATACCGGCGCTGCCATGCGCGACCTCAACTGCTGTGCATCGAATGTGCATGGCGCAATTTTCCAGCGATGACCACGAACGCCCGGCCGCCTTTTCGGATCTCAAGGAGATGACAGCATGGAAATGATCACGGTTCGCGATCTGAATTTGCGTTGTCTCACGGCTCACGATCTGGGCCTGCATCTGGACGAGCCGCGGCTAAGCGTCCTGATCCCGGCCGAACAACACCTGATTGATGCCGCGCATGGCAATGAATGGCGCCTTGCCGGTCTGCTCAATGACAATTTTAGCTGCCTGACCGGCCCGGCGCAACGCCGCCGTCTCGGCCAGTCACTGCCGCGCGATCGGCAACAGCGCCTGCTGGCCGGGCAAATCGCGCCGCTCATTCTGGAGCGGGCCCGGGAAAAACAGTTGAAGCTGTTCTTGCTCGGCGGTACTGGCGCGCAGAATGAACAAGCGGTCTCGATGCTCGCGGCGCGCTGCGATCTGCAAGTGAGCGGGCATCCATGGGCATCCGATCGCTACCCGTTCGCCCAGGACGCCTGCGCTCAGGCACTCAAGGCCATGGAGCAGACGCAGCCGCATATCCTGCTCCTCGGTCTTGGCTTTGAACGCGGCCTCTACTGGATCGATGACAACCGCGCGGCACTGCGCAAACTGCCGCTACGCCTGGCCTATCCGCTGACTTCGCTCACCCAACTGCCCGGGATGAGCGGCGGCGTCTTGCGGTTTTTCAACCGGGCCGCATCCAATCTCTCCGCCCACTGAAAAAAGCGCTCCGCCGGGATTTCAGGCTCGGGTCGATCGGGGCGCTTGAATTGTTATAATATAACATATAATGAAGGCGCTCTCGAACCCGTTCAGGAGCGTTGTCATGTACAGAACCCTTCCACGACGCAGAATGCCGCGCCTGCTCAGCGTGACCGCGCTGGCGCTCGCCATGACCGCCGCAACCAGCGTCGCCCGAGCCGAACTGCGCGTCGCCACCACCATTCTGCCGGTGCATTCTCTGGTCGCTGGCGTGATGGACGGCGCTGGCACACCGGATCTGATCGTGCCCCCCGGCGCCTCGCCGCACCGCCATGCCATGAAGCCCTCGGAGGCTGCCGCCCTCGAACGCGCCGAGGTGGTGTTCTGGGTCGGCGAGGGGCTCGAGCCCTGGCTGCCCAAATCACTCGCAGCGCTCGCGGGAGATGCGACGGTGGTCGAGCTGGCTGAAATCGACGGTCTGACCACTTTGGCCAATCGCCCCTCGGGCGTCGATATCGACGGTCTTGAGGATCATCACCACCATGGCGAAGATGACGATCACGACGACGATCATCACGAAGAGCATGGTGATCATCACGACAACGACCATCATGATGGCGAAGATCATGCGCATCGTGAGCATCACGATGAAGAGCATCACGATGAAGAGCATCACGATGAAGAGCATCGCGATGACGACCAAGCGCATGACGAACATCATGACGAACATCATGGCCACGGCGACATCGACCCACATATGTGGCTCGACCCCGAGAACGCAAAGATCTGGACCAAGGCAATCGCAAAGACCCTGAGCGCCGCCGATCCGGCCAATGCCGCGACCTATGCCGCCAATGCCGCCAAGCAAATCGCAGCACTGGACGCGCTGATCGGGAAGCTGACGGCAGAGCTCGCCCCGCTCAAGGGCGCTCGCTACATCGTATTTCACGATGCCTATCAGTATTTCGAGAACCGCTTTGGGGTTTCACGCGTGGCAGCCATCGCTCTGGGTGATGCCACCCCGCCGGGACCGGCGCTCTTGGCGCAATTGCAAGCACATCTGCGCGAAACCGGCGTGCAATGTGCCTTTGCCGAACCGCAATTCCCGCCAAAGCTGCTGGATACAGTGACCGCAGGACTGTCGGTTCGCAAGGGCGAGCTTGACCCGATGGGCAGCGACATCCCGGCTGGACCGGCGCACTACCCGACCTTGATGGCGAACCTCGCCAACGGGCTGCGCGATTGCTTGCAGGGCGAGTGATCAGCGGCCATTCAGCCCTTTTTCCGATAAATTTAGTCGGAAACTCTTTTCTCGACCATTTTACTCGGATATAAGAATCGCGTCGCCCCCAAAAGGGCGGCGCGTCCAAGCCAGCCCATTGCACTCCGTTCGCGCAGGGGCAGCCAGGATCCCTTGACATTGCATCACGCTGGCCGCACGCGGCCATCGGCACTGGAGGTCATCGTGGAAGTCTCTGCGCAGCATTACCGGCCCAAATTCAAGGCGCCCGCGCGCCAACAGCAACCCTCACTCAAACAGCCAACGCGCACTCAAGAGCGCGAGGTGGATATCCGCGACCTGCTCGGCAGCAATCGGATCGTCACCATCTGCCATGGCGATCAGCGCTATACGCTGCGCCTGACCCGGCAGAACAAGCTGATCCTGACCAAGTGAGGGCGGTGACATGAGCATCCACGATCTCTCCCTCGTTCATGGCGCCCGCAGTGTCGGCCAGCTCAGCGAAGCCGATCCTCTGGCCGAAACCTTCATCCGCGCGATGCGCTGCTGGATGAGCGCCCCTGACGGCCCGCAACGGGTAAGCGCCCAGCTCGCTCATCGCCTGCCCCCGGCGCAGAGCGATGCCCTCGTTGCGTTGCTCGAGGACTATTTGGCGCAACTGGCGCACCATCACCGCCGCAAGCTGATGCGCCATGCCCCCGATTGCCCCTGTATCGGCGCCGATGAGGCCCTGATGGCTGATGTCATCACCAATGCCGCGATCGGCAATCTGGACGAAGCCTATCTGAGCGGCGCTCGCCTGGTCGATGGCGAGGGCCTGTTCGATCTGGTCGAGATCGCCGCGCAACTGGGCCGGGCACTGTTGCGCAGCGGCTCTGCTCGGCAACGCCGAAGCCCCAATCTTCTGATCAAGACACCTTCGCGATGCCCCAACGGCTCGGCTTTGGTGCATTGATCCGAGCAATCGTGCCACTACCCTTCCGACGGGACCCAAGGAGAGAGACCCTATGAAACGCCCCACCCTTACCCTGATGAGCAGCGTGATGGCTCTGACCAGCGCTCTGGGCATCTCGGCCGCACAAGCCGCCGACAAAGCTGCGGTTATCGACACCTATGGCGATATCGCCGAGGCGATCTATGGCGATGCGTTGAGCACCGCGCAAAAGCTCGACACTGCCATCGACGCGCTCATCGCCGCGCCCTCCGACACCACGCTGAACGCCGCCCGCACTGCCTGGCTGCAAGCGCGCGTGCCCTATCAGCAATCGGAAGTCTATCGCTTTGGCAATGCCATCGTCGATGACTGGGAGGGCAAGGTGAATGCCTGGCCGCTCGATGAAGGCTTGATCGACTATGTCGCTGGCGACGGTGCCACCGATGAGAACCCCTATGGCGGGCTCAACGTGATCGCCAATGCGAGCTTCACCCTGTCGGGCAAGCAGATCGATGCGAGTGCAATCACGCCGGAGCTGATTGCGAATACCTTGCAGGAGCTTGACGGGGTCGAGGCCAATGTTGCCTCGGGCTACCACGCGATCGAGTTCCTGCTCTGGGGGCAGGATCTGCATGGCACCGCGCATGGTGCGGGTGAGCGGCCCTATACCGATTACGTCCAGGGCGAGGGCTGCACCGGCGGAAATTGCGATCGCCGCGCCGCCTATCTGCAAGCTGCAAGCGATCTGCTGCTCGCCGATCTGACGGAAATGGCCGATGCCTGGAAGGACGGAGGCGCTGCCCGCATGCAATTGGCTGAAAAGGGCGAAACCGGTGCGCTGATGACGATCCTGACCGGCATGGGCTCGCTCTCCTATGGTGAGCAGGCTGGCGAGCGCATGAAGCTCGGCCTGATGCTCAACGATCCTGAGGAAGAGCATGACTGCTTCTCGGACAATACCCATAACAGCCACTACTATGACGGGCTCGGGATCCGGAACGTCTATCTCGGCCGCTATGTCGGGGTGGATGGCACCGTAACCGGCGGCCCCTCGGTCTCCGATCTGATCGCCGCCTCGGATCCGGAGCTTGACCGGCAGTTGCGCGCCGATCTGGATGCGACGATGATGGCGCTGGGCGCGATCAAATCCACGGCCGAGGCCGGGTTCTCCTATGATCAGATGCTCGATCCGGCCAATGCCGCGGGCGGCGCATTGATCGAGACGGCGGTGCAGGCGCTCGTGACTCAGACCCGCAGCATCGAACGCGCCGTGGCCGCGCTGAAGCTCGATGCCATCGCCTTCGAGGGCTCGGACAGTCTCGACAACCCCGGCGCGGTTTTCGAGTAAGCGTTCAGCCGCCTCATCTTACTCAACGCCACAAGGATGAGAGTCCTTGTGGCGACATCAGTTCGCTTTGCCAAGCCGCACCGCTTTGCATTGTTTCACTTCGCTCATGGCGAGCCAGAACGTGAGGCAGCTTTGATCTCATGAGCCAGTTATTGGGCACTTTCCTGACGAAAGATCCGACCATGTCCAATCCAATGACAGATTATCAGACCGAAATTTCCCGTGTCCTTCTCGGGCTCGGGGCCGGTCTGGCCTTGAGCACCGCGGCGATGGCCGAGCCCGCCGCACCCGCAAACGTCGATTTCACGCCCAGCGTGACCGGCTCGGTCAGCGTTGAGGTTGAGAGCGATCATGTGATCGACGCCGATGACAGCACCGCCAAGATTTCGGATACCTATGCGACGGTCGATGCCGCGCTGACGGCGCAAATCTCGCGCAGCCTTTCGCTCAACGCCGCCATGACCTTCGAGCCCGTCCTCGACGCGACCGACGATCGGTTCTTCGAGGATCACGGCGCTTATATCGGCGAGCTCTATGCGCGATATGACGCCGACTGGGGCGCCGCGGTCGGCGGCAAGTTCGCCCCCGCTTTCGGCATCGCCTGGGACGCAGCGCCGGGCCTTTATGGCAGCAGCTTTGCTGAAGACTACGAACTCAGCGAGCAGATCGGGCTTGGCGTCGAACTCCCGCTGGGCGAGGGCGAAGGCGCGCCGACCCTGACCCTCGCCAGCTTCTTCGCCGATACGACAGCGCTCAGCAACTCGATCTTCCAGGATCGCGGGCGCCTGAAAAAGAGCGACGGCGGCGCCGGCAACACCGAGTCGCTGGAGAACGTGGCGGCGACCCTGTCGGGTGAGATCGCGCAAACCGGTTACGCGCTCGGCGTTCGGCGCCTTGCCGCCGGGGAGGGTGACCCGGAGGACGAATACGGCGTCTCCTTCGCGCTCACCCGCGGGATCACGATCGGCGACGGTGAACTGACCGCGCTGGGCGAGATCGCATGGTTCAAGAACCAAGGCGGCGCTGATGCCGATGCGCTTTATGGCACCGCCGGGCTCGCTTATGGCTTTGGCGATTTCACCGCCTCCGCAGTTTATTCGCTGCGCGATGTCGATGGCGCCGATCTTGATCATCTCGCGACCGCCTCGCTCGAATACGATGCCGGGCATGGCTTTGGTCTCGGGATGGGGTACTTCCTGACCGAGACCGGCGGCGACACCACCCATGGGGTCGGCGTTCTGGCCAGTTACGGCTACGAGTTCTGATGAACATCCGAAGGGGGCGCCTCGGCTGGAGGATCGCAATGCGCATCACACACGGCATCCCCTTCGAGATATGCGGCGGGCTTTGGCTCGCCGTTTTCGCACTCTCTTTCGGCCTTACCGTCCCGGCTTTCCCCCAGACGCCGCCGCGAGACGCCCTCTCGCTGGCGGATGAGGCCGCCCGCATCGCGGCGGTTACCACACCGGCGACCGATTTCAGCCGCCCCGAGCCTTACGAGGCACGGCCCGGCGGCGCGGCGACGGGGGCAGCCGATCGCAGCAGCTTTTCACAACCGCTCGGCAATCTGCGCCGCGAGCAGCGGCTTTCCTTCCGGCTTGGCGAAGCGCTGTTTGACAAGCTCTGGGTGCAAGCACCCTCCTCCACGCAAGCCTCCGACGGTCTCGGCCCGCTGTTCAACGCCCGCGCCTGCGCAAGCTGCCATCAGGGCGGCGGACGCGGGACGGTGCCGAGCGGCCCGGACGAGGCCCCGCTCGGGCTCGTCGTGCGGCTGATGGGACCCAATGGCGGGGACCCGGTCTATGGCAGGCAGATCCAGACCCGCGCCGCCGCTGGTGTAGCGCCAGAAGCGCACGTCTCGATCACCTGGCAACCGGCCGCCCCGATCCGCCTCGCCGATGGCACGCAGATCCCGCTGCGCAAGCCGGTGCTGCACCTGAGTGATCTCGCCCATGGCCCGCTTGCCCCGAGCACGAGCGCCGATCTGCGCCTCGCCCCGCCGCTGATCGGGCTGGGGCTGCTCGAGGCGATCGGGGAGGCGGACATTCGCACCCGCGCCGATCCGGCGGATGCGGATGGCGACGGGATCTCGGGCCGCGCGCAAGTCCTCGGCTCCACGGGGGGCAAACCGATCCTTGGCCGGTTCAACTGGCGGGCCGACCGGGCCAGCATCGCCGAACAGAACGCTGCCGCGCTGAGCACCGATCTGGGCCTGTCGAACCCGATCTTCCCCGCCTATTCTGGCGATTGCACGCCGGAGCAGACCCGGTGCCTCGCCGCGCCCGATGGCGGCTCTGTGCAGCATGAGGGGCTCGAGCTCGGTCAGCAAGCCTTTGCCCTGCTGCGCGATTACACCGCCCGCCTCGCACCGCCCGCGCGCCGCGGCCTCGCAAATCCGGACGTGCTGCGCGGCAAGCGGATCTTTTACCAGAGCGGTTGCGAGAGTTGCCACCGGGCCAAATTCGTCACCGAGCGGCTGGCTCCAGACGCCAGCGGCGCTGTGCCGCCCGAAAGCTTCCAGCTCATCTGGCCTTATTCCGACCTGTTGCTACACGACATGGGCGAGGGGCTCGCGGGGGGCGATGGCGCGCGCGAATGGCGCACGCCGCCGCTCTGGGGAATCGGGCTCACCCAGGCGGTGAGCGGAGCTCACGCGTTCTTGCATGATGGCCGCGCCGCCTCGCTGCTTGAGGCGATCTTGTGGCATGGCGGCGAAGCTGCGCCCGCGCGCGATCGTGTCATTGCCCTGCCCAGCGAGGATCGCGCCGCGCTGCTGGCCTTTTTGCGCTCGCTCTAGCCGCCGCCGCCCCCCTTGTGCTCACGCCTTGCCTGCGCCATTTATCGCTCGCAGGAAAAGACAGCAAGCCGAGGGCAGGATGAGCGAGTTCGACTATGATCTGTTCGTGATCGGGGGCGGCTCGGGCGGAGTGCGCGCCGCACGGATCGCCGCGCAACACGGCGCTTCGGTCGCCATTGCCGAAGAATACCGCTATGGCGGCACCTGCGTCATCCGCGGATGCGTGCCCAAGAAGCTGATGGTCTATGCCTCGCAATTCACCGAGCATTTTGAAGACGCAGCCGGGTTCGGCTGGACCGTCGGAGAGACCAGTTTCGACTGGCCGCGCTTTATCGAGCGCAAGGATCTCGAGATCACCCGGCTGGAAAACGCCTATCGGCGCAATCTCGGCAATGCGGGGGTCGAGATCCATGAGACGCGCGCGGTCCTCACCGGCCCGCATACAGTGCGTCTGGAAAGCCATCAGCGCGAAGTCTCGGCCCGGCACATCCTGATCGCGGTCGGCGGCACCCCCTTCATCCCTGATTTCGAGGGATCCGAGCATGTCATCACCTCCGACGAGATTTTTCACCTGCCCGAGTTTCCAAAGCGGGTGATGATCGTGGGCGGCGGCTATATCGCTTGTGAGTTTGCCTGCATTCTCAACGGCATGGGCGCAGAAGTGACCCAAGTCTATCGCGGCGAGCAGATCCTGCGCGGCTTTGACGGTGAAGTGCGCGGCTTTGTGCACGAAGAGATGCAGAAAAAAGGGGTCAAGATCACCCTGAACGCCAATGTCGAGCGCGTCGAAAAGCAAGGCGATGGGCTGCTGGTCACCCTCACCGATGGCCAGACCTGCCTTGTCGATCAAGCGCTCTACGCGACTGGCAGGGTCCCGAAGACGGACGGGCTCGGGCTGGAAAGCGCCGGGATCAAGACGGGGCGCAATGGCGAGATCATCGTCGATCAATGGTCTCAGACCTCTTGCCCCTCGGTTTTTGCTGTTGGTGACGTGACCAATCGGGTCAATCTCACCCCGGTGGCAATCCGCGAAGGGCACGCCTTTGCCGACACGGTTTTTGGCGGGCAGCAAGTCAGCGCCGATCACAGCCTGATCGCAACGGCGGTGTTCACACAGCCTGAAATCGGCACGGTTGGAATGAGCGAAGAGCAGGCGCTTGCCGAGCTGGGTCAAGGCGGTGTCGAGATCTACAGCGCGCGCTTTCGTCCGATGCTGCACACGCTCTCGGGCCGCGATGAAAAGGTGCTCATGAAGCTGGTGGTGGCCAAAGAGGCGCGCACCGTGCTTGGCGTTCACATCGTTGGCCATGGCGCTGGCGAGCTGATCCAGGCGCTCGGCATCGCGGTGAAGATGGGAGCCACCAAGGAGGATTTCGACCGCACGGTTGCGGTGCATCCGACCGCCGCCGAAGAGCTGGTCACCATGCGAACCCCGACACGGTGACCGCTCAAGCGCCTCAGCCCAGCGCCGGGACCAGTTTTGGCAGGTCGCTCAGATCGTGGAGCACAGCCCGCGGCGGCTCGCCGATCCGCTCGACCGGCTCGGCGCGACGGTTGGCCCAGACCGCCTGAAAGCCATAGGCTGCGGCGCTGTTCACATCCCAACCATTCGAGGAGACGAACAGCACTTCTTCGCGCAGGCACTCGAAATGCTCGGTCACCAGCCCATAGACCTGCGGCGCCGGTTTGAAAATACCGACGCTTTGCACGCTGAGGATCGCATCGAGCAAGCCATCGATGCCCGCACTTGCCGACGCGGCCGCCAGCATCTTCGGCTCACCATTGGAGAGGATCGCAAGCTTGTACCCCGCCTGCTTGAGCGCGCCGAGCATCTGCGGCACTTCGGCAAAGGCGGAGAGTTCGAAATAGAGTTGCAGCAGCCGAGCGCGCAGCGCGCTGTCCTGAAGCTCGAATTTCTCGAGAGTGTAATCGAGACTGTCCTGCGTCACCGTCCAGAAATCAGCGTGATCGCCGGTGATCGCCCGCAGCCAGGTGTATTCGAGCTGCTTGAGCCGCCATAGCGCTGCAACGCCTTCCCAAACCGCTGCGAAGACCTCGCTCCCCGGTTCAGCGGCGGCCTCGCGCGCGGCCGCATTGACATCGAACAACGTGCCATAAGCGTCAAAGACGCAAGCGCGGATAGCCATGGGTGTTTCCTCCTGAAACCAGAGCGAGGCCGATGGCGGCGCTGCCCTGTTGGATCTTTTTTTGCTCTTTTTGCATGATCGGGCGGGTAACCGGTGTCCACTTATCCTGATCATGCTGGTTCTTTGGTCGCATGATCGGACGGATAACCGGTATCCACTTATCCTGATCATGCTTGGCTAGCGTGCCAGGTCCCCGGCCAGACGCAAGGGCGTTGCCCCATCGGAAAGGCGGGCGCGATAGACCTGCACCCCCTCCAGAACCCGCTGGACGTAATTTCGGGTCTCACGAAACGGAATGCTCTCGATCCAGTCGACGATATCCACATCCTGCGCACGCGGATCGCCGAAGCGATCAATCCATTTGCCCACATTGCTCGGCCCAGCATTGTAGGCCGCCACTGCCAACACGTAAGAGCCGTCAAATCGCTCGACCAGATCGGCCAGATAGTGATCGGCAAGCACCAGATTATATTCGGGATCATCGGTGAGCGCGGCGCGGTCATAGGCATCGCCCCGGTCGCGCGCGACTTTCCTCGCGGTGGCCGGCATCAACTGCATGAGCCCGCGCGCCCCGGCGCCGCTACCGGCCTCGAACGCAAAGCGGCTCTCCTGCCGGGCGATGCCAAGGAGCAGCGCCGCCTCACTCCTGCGGTGCCGAAAATCGACCGATACCGGCAGAGGATAGAGCGAGTCCCACAGCACGATGCCATGATCGAGCGCCTCTTCGGCAACCTTGATCTGCGCCCCTGCACCGCCGATTTGCCGAGCGATTTGGGCGACTTGGGCAAAATCGCCTTCGGTTTGCTGTCGCGCCGCCAGCGCGCGGAAGAACAGACGGGCCTCGGCAGCCTCCCCGGCACTGGCCAACAGGCGAGCGGCATGGATCATCTCACTCTCAATCGCTTGCCAGCGGCGATGGCTGGGGGCGACGGTCGCTGCTACCGGCAATCGATACGCGCCAAAGCGCCGCTCTGCTGCGAGTTGACCATAGAAAACCGCCGCATATTCCGACGCGCGCTGCCACCAGATCCCCGCTTGCTCCTGATCGCCCAATTGCTCCGCCGAGCGCGCAGCCCAATACGCCGCGCGGCCCCGTGAGATCGGCGTGCGCACCCCCGCCCAAAGGGTCGCGAAATGATCGAGCGCGACCGCCGCCTTGTCCTGATGGCGCAGCGCGACCCATCCTGCGAACCATTCCAGATCGGCAAACCGCGTTCCGAAATCGAGCCCATGCTCTGCGGCCAGAGTATAGGCATCGGCCGCCCGTCCCTCCTCTAGCGCATCCCGCGCGAAGAGCGCCCGCCGCGAAGCCCAAAGCTGCGGCTGGATCAGATCGTCCGAAGTGGCAGAGCGCATCAGCGTCTCGGCATCCGCAACCTTGCCGCGGCGATGGCGCCAGACCACGCGGGCATAATCGAGCCTCGGATCTTGCTGATATTGCGCTTTGAGCCGCGCCACCTTGCGATCAACCCCGCGCTGTCCGCGCAAGAGCGCTACCCGAGCCTCGACAAATGCGCGCTCATCGGCGGGAAGGGCCCGCGCCAGACGCAAGGCATTGCTGAGCTGATCGCGCTCGATCAGCATATCGATGCGCTCTGCATGCAGATCGCGGAGCAATCGCTGGTGACGGGCAAGAAACAGATCGGTCTCATCGCGCGTGATGCGCAGAGTTTTCCAGGCCTGCTTGATCCAGAGCTCACCCTCGGCCGCCCGGCCCAGCCCGATCAGCGCTTCGCCGAGCAAGCGGGCACCGCGCCCGGTGTTGGGCGCGCGCTCCTTGAAGAACCCGAGCACCTCATCCGCCCCCAAGCCAGCCGGCATCGCGCGCTCGGCATGGGCCTGCACAGCGCCCATTGCCGGCCAATGGCCCCGGCGGCTCAACAGCCCCGAAAGGGCCGACCAATCGCTGGAAGCTGCGCGGCGTATCTGCGCCCACAGCGCCAGATCCTGCGCAATCGGATCGCGAAGCACCGGATGCGAGCGGCTCAGACTGCTCGGCAGCGCAACGCCGCTGAGCGCCATTCTCACGATCCGCGCATCACGCGAGCGCTGCGGGCTCGGCGCTTCGCTCGGCGCCAACGCCCCGGGCTGACGCTTCGCCTGCACCGAAAGCGGCAACGCAGCGCTCAATATCGCTCCGATCCCGAGCGCCAGCAAAGCCCCTCTCGCCCCGCTGCCAAGCCGCTGTCTCACCGTCAAGAGTGACATTCGGATCGTCCCTGATTCCCGAGTTCACGCGAAGCTTTCGCCCGACGCGCGATAAGTCTAGAAGCAAAGCCTCGCACCGCCGATGACGCGTGCGGGAATGCTTGCGAGCGTGGCGCAACCGCCCTAGTGTTGCGTCCTCAGATAGATGAGAGGGAATGGTTAGGATGTTCAAGGGGTCGATTCCGGCACTGGTCACACCGATGCGTGACGGCCGCGTCGATATGGATGCGCTTCGCAGCTTTGTCGAATGGCAGATCAGCGAAGGCACTCATGGCCTGGTGCCTGTGGGTACCACCGGCGAGTCGCCGACATTAAGCCCCGAAGAGCATAAGGAAGTGGTCGCGGAAGTGGTCCGGATCGCCAACAAGCGCGTCCCGGTGATCGCGGGGAGCGGCTCGAACAATACCACCGAAGCCATCGACTTCACCGAACACGCAAAAGCGGTCGGCGCAGATGCGGCGCTGGTGGTTGTGCCCTATTACAACAAGCCAACCCAGCAAGGGCTGATCAACCATTTCACCGCCATCCATGACGCGGTGGATATTCCGATCTTCATCTATAATGTCCCTGGCCGGACTGTTGCCGATATCAAGCCCGAGACCGTCGCGACCCTGGCACGATTGCCGCGAATCGTCGGGATCAAGGACGCCTCCGCCGATCTCACCCGACCTTCGATCATGCGCACTCTGGTCGGCGAGGATTTCATCCAGCTCTCGGGCGAGGATGGTACCGCGCTCGGTTTCAACGCTCATGGTGGCCGGGGCTGCATTTCAGTGACCGCCAATGTCGCGCCGCGCCTGTGCGCGCAGATGCAAGAAGCGACCCTGGCAGGAGATTTCGCCGCTGCCCGCGCGATCCAGGATCGTCTGATGCCGCTGCATGAGGCATTGTTTGCCGAGCCCAGCCCGGGCCCGGCGAAATACGCCCTGTCAGTGCTTGGCAAATGCGCCAATGAGCTTCGCGCACCGCTCTACCCGATCACTGCGCCCACCGAAGCGCGGGTGAGGGCAGCAATGACCCATGCCGGGCTCTTGAACGCCTGATCCCGGCTCCCCATCTGCTCGCGTCATGGCCAAGCTCAAAGATCGCACCAAACTCATCGCCGATAACCGCAAGGCTCGGCATAATTACTTCATTGAGGATACGCTCGAGGCCGGCATCATGCTCGTCGGCACCGAGGTCAAGGCGCTGCGCGAAGGCAAGGCGAATATCGCCGAATCCTATGCTTCGCTGGAGGATGATGGGGCGATCTACCTGATCAACGCCTATATCCCGCAATATGACAAGGAAAAGCGCTTCAACCATGATGAGCGCCGCCGCCGCAAGCTGCTCTTGCATGGCCGCGAGATTGCCCGGCTGAGCCGCGGTGTCAGCCGCGAAGGCATGACGCTGATCCCCTTGCGCATGTATTTCAACGAGAAGGGCTTGGCGAAACTCGAGCTTGGTCTTGCCAAGGGCAAGAAACTGCATGACAAGCGCGATACGGACAAGCAACGTGACTGGAACCGCCAAAAGCAGCGCGTGCTCAAGCAAGGCGCTGGCTGAAAACGCCGCGCAGAAAGGGCCCATGCAGATCGCTTCGGAAATCTACCTCGATCTGCAGGACAAAACCTGGCCTGCTGCCGAGATCGGCACAGTGGGGCCCTGGCTGTTGCGCGCGTCACCGGGCGGCGGGCAGCGGGTGAATGCCGCCACCCCCTTGGCCGCGCAGTCCGAGGACCTGATCAATGCGCTCGATGGCGTGGAAGCCTGGTATCGGCAACGCGGGCTCGAGCCGCTGTTCCAGATCTTGGAGGATCATCCTCCCCCAGCGGTGCTCGAGGCGCTCGCCCAGCGCGGCTTTGAGGCAGGTATGGCCTGCGCGGTGCTCGAGGTGCCGGTCGCCGGGCTGTGCACCGAGCCGTTTGCTCAAGACACGCGGCCCTACCTGATCGCTGTCTCCTGCCCGCTGGCCGAGCTCGATGAGCTATGGCGCGCTGGCGGGATCGATTCGGGGCGGCGGGCGGTGATGACCCGCGCCGCAGCACTGGGTTTGGGGAGCCAGATCTTCGCCGGTCGCCTTGATCAACGCCTTGCCGGAGCCTGCTTCACCGCGCGCGGCGATGCTGCGAGCGCAGGCTATGCCTGCGCGCATGCGCTTCTGGTCACCCCTTGGGCGCGGCGGCGCCATCTGGGCCGAGATCTGGTCTATCAATGCGCGCGTTGGGCTGCACAGAATGGCGCCGAGACACTGGCGGTGTCGGTCGAACTTGGCAATACCGGTGCCTTGGCGCTGTATCAGGGGCTCGGCTTTCGCCCGTTTTGCCGCTACCGTTATCTGCGGCGCCCCTAATTACCGCTATAACAAGTCTGACCGGGCGTCTGAAGAGGAGATGCCCATGGATAATCCACAATCACCCGTGCTGGCCGATGATGCGCCGCCAACCGCGCTCGATCTGCCGATGGCCGAGCCACTGCCCGAGGATATCGCCGCCTATTTCGCCAAATGCGAAGAAAAGCTCGGCATGATCCCGAATGTGCTGCGCGCCTATGCCTTTGATCCTGAAAAGCTCCGCGCTTTTTCGGGCATGTATAATGATCTGATGTTGGCACCGAGCGGGCTTTCGAAGCTTGAGCGCGAAATGATCGCGGTTGTCGTCTCAAGCAACAACCATTGCTTCTATTGCCTTACCGCGCATGGCCAGGCGGTGAGAGCTCTGTCGGGCGACCCGGTTCTGGGCGAGATGCTGGTGATGAACTGGCGCGCCGCCGATCTGGAGCCCAAACAGGCGGCGATGCTCGAATTTGCGCAGAAGATGACATCCGCTTCATCGAAGATCATCGAGAAGGACCGCGAAGCGCTGCGTAAGGTTGGCTGGACCGATCGCGATATCTGGGACATTGCCGCCGTGGCCAGCTTCTTCAACATGACCAATCGCATGGCCTCGGCGGTCGATATGCGGCCCAACCCTGAATACCACGCGATGAATCGATAAGCCCCCGTCCGGCAATGAAGAAGGCGCGGGAGAACCCGCGCCTTGAAATCTTTCCGATGCTGACCGCGAAGGATATCAGTTCAGACGCTTGATCACATCGTTGATCGCGTCATCAATCGAGGCAGCGCGATCGCCGCCGCTCATCGCTTTCTTCATCGCTGCGCTCGCAGCAACGGTTGCGGCATCAACCGCCTCATTGCGCACACGGCGAACCGCCTCGGCTTCCGCTGCTGCGATCTGATCTTCAGCGGCCTTTTGGCGCTGGGCGACCGAGGCTGCGATGTCTTCCTTGGCTTTCTTCGCCGCTTCTTGCGCATCGCGCTTGGCTTTCTCGACGATCTCGGCAGCCTGGGTCTTCACCACCTGCTGCTTGCGCTCGATCTCGGCCAGCTTGGTTTGCGCCTGCTCACGCAAGGAGCGCGCATTGTCCAATTGGCTGCGGATCCCTTCGGCGCGTTGATCCAGCGCGTTGCCGATGATGGTATGCGCGCCGACGTAAAACAGCAGAGCGATGAAAAGCAGAAAGGCGATGATCACCCAGGTTTCTGAGTTATCCAGCGCGAGGAAATCTCCGGCATAAGCGATCATGTCAGCCTCCGAACCGGCCTGCCAGGCGCTCTGCGATCGTTGATTTGATCAGCGCGGCATCGGCCGTCTTGTTGGTAAAGGCGGCGACGATCTCGCTCGCGGTTTCTTCGGCAATCGCCGCCGCGTTCTGACCGGCCTGGGCCTCGATTTCCTTGAGCTTGGCGGCGCTTTCCGCTGCCTTCTCGGCGATGACTTTGTCGACTTGAGCCTGGGCGATATCAAGATCTGCCTTGATCTCAGCCTTGGCCTTGTCTGCAATTTTCTGAGCCTCTCCGCGCGCATCTTTCAGCGACTGCAAATAGGCTTTCTCGGCTTCTTCCGCTTTGCGGTTGAGCTCTTCGGCGGTGTCCAGATCGCCAACCAGCGTATCCTGGCGTTCACCGAGCGTCGCCTCAATGCGCGGCAACGCGAATTTGGACAGCACCACATAAAGGCCGACCAGAGTGATGGCGAGCCAGACAATCTGCGACGCAAAACTGTCGGTTTGGCTCAGCTGCGGGAGGCCGCCCGATCCGTGATCGGCATGTCCGACTTCCGCGTGCATGGCGTCTGCGTGAGGCGCGTCTTGCGCGTGCCCAGCTTGCGCGTGGGTCTCTTTTCCCGAGGCCATTCGTAGATCCTATCCGGTCGAGTGGTCTTGATTACGAGGGGTCTTGTTTGATGGATCGGCGCGGCACCCGCGCCAACCCTTGTCGCTCCTGCGCAGAGATCTGCCCTGCGCGGATCGGTTCTTAGACCGCGAAGAGCAGCAGCAGCGCGACCACGAAGCCGAAGAGGCCCAGTGCTTCTGCGAAGGCCATGCCGACGAAGAAGTTGCCGGTTTGCTCTTTGGCAGCGGCCGGGTTGCGCAGGGCGCCGTTGAGGAAGTTGCCAGCAACGTTGCCAACACCCATGGCTGCGCCAGCGAGAGCCAGGCAAGCCAGACCGGCACCGATGTACTGCCCGAGTTGTGCGATATCACCCGTCATGTTCGTTCTCCTGAGACTAGTAACAAGTTTTAAATTTGGCCAAAACGCTACCCGAGCCGAAGCCCCTAGTGCATATGCAGGGCGTCGTTCAGATAGATCGTGGTCAAAATCACGAAGATGTAGGCCTGCACGAGTGCCACGAGCAGCTCGAGCGCGAAGAGCGGCACCATCGCCGCTACCGACAAGCCCGAGACGAGCGCCGTCATCCCGGACAATCCATAAACCGCTGCCGAAGTGGCGAAGGCGGCGAAAACCTTGAGGATCGCGTGACCCGCGATCATGTTGGCGCCCAGACGCACAGAGTGGCTCAGCGGGCGCACAAAGTAGGCGATCACTTCAATCACCGCCAGGACCGGCTTGAGCACCAGTGGCGCATCTTGCGGCACGAAGAAGCTCAGGAAATGCAGGCCGTGCTTCCAGAAACCGATCGCAGTCACGGTCACGAAAACCGTCAGCGCCAGCGCGCCGGTTACCGCGAAATGGCTGGTGACGGTGAAGGAGTTCGGGATCAGGCCGAGCAGGTTCGCAAAGGCGATGAACACGAAGAGCGTGAAGATATAGGGGAAGTAGCGCAAGCCTTCCTCGCCCGCGACATCGCGCACCATCTTGCGAATGAAATCGTAGATGACTTCGGCCAGCGATTGCAGGCGGCTCGGCACGATCGCCCGACCGCGCGAGCCGATCAGGAAAAGCGCAATCGCCGCCGCGAAGATGATCACCATCCAAAGCGACGAGTTGGTGAAGGAGAGAAAGCCAAGTTTCTCACCGCCGAAAAGGTCGAAAATCTGGAACTGGTGAATCGGGTCAATGACCATTTCACCTTCGCTCGATGACGCCACTGCGACGCTCCTTCTTTTCCCGCACGTGCCCGTTGGGCACTCATCCGACCTTTTCAGGCCCTACCCTGCTGCGTGCGCTCACTCGTCGCGCGCGCGCTCATTCATCCGTTTGGCTTCGTCCATCACCAGCTTGATGCCGGCGGCGAAGCCCAACAGGCCAAATACAACCATCAAGATCGGCTTGGTGCCGAACAGACTGTCCAGCCCCCACCCAATCGCGAACCCGAACGCGGTGCCGATGACCATGTCGAGCGTCATACGCCAGACACTTGCCATCGCCTGGGCCTGGCCAGCGGAGGGCTTCTCCGGCTCAAGCGCCGCCTTCGCGTCGCTGATCCGTTTACCCAGTTCAGAGGAAGAAGTCTCTTCGCTCTCGCTCATTCAGGCACCATTCGGGGACTGGTGACACAGCTGCATCACCCCAGGCTTCGAGGCGCGACCATAAGAGTGGCGCAATTGTGGTGTCAAGCGTGCATGTTTCCCTGCGTCAAATGCGCAAAGCGTTGAAAAACAAGCGCTTTGTGCAAAATGGGCGTTAAATTAAGCATCGACCATATCAACAGCGGTCTGCAAATCGACCGAAACCAGTTGCGAGACGCCTTTTTCCATCATGGTTACACCAAACAGACGGCTCATCCGAGCCATCGAAACCGCGTGGTGGGTAATGATTAAAAAGCGCGTCTTGGTCCGCTTTGTCATTTCATCCAGCAGGTCGCAAAACCGGGTCACATTCGCATCATCGAGCGGTGCATCGACCTCATCGAGCACGCAGATCGGCGCTGGATTGACCAGAAACACCGCAAAGATCAGCGAGATGGCGGTCAGGGTCTGCTCGCCGCCCGATAGCAGCGACAGCGAGGAGAGCCGCTTGCCCGGCGGCTGACACATGATCTCGAGCCCCGCATCCAGCGGATCTTCGGACTCGACCAGCACCAGCCGCGCATCCCCGCCGCCGAACAGATGCGTAAAGAGCTGGGTGAAGGTGCGGTTGACTTCCTCAAAGGCAGCCAGCAGGCGTTCGCGCCCTTCCTTGTTGAGCTCATTGACCCCCGCGCGCAGCTTGGCAATCGCCGCGTCCAGATCGGCGCGCTCCTTCTCCAGGCTCTCCCGCTCGCGCGCGGTTTCCTGCAATTCCTGATCGGCGCGCAAATTGACGGCACCCAGTTTTTCGCGCTCCGCCTTGGCCTGAGTGATGCTGCGCTCGAGATCCTTGACCACCGGCATCGTGTCCGGGTCGATCTCGAATTTCTCGATGAAATCCTCCGGGGGCACCGAGACATGCTCGCGCAGACGGTCGGCATATTCCGCAAGCCGCTCACGCGCCGCCTCGGCACGCGCTTCAAGCCGGGCACGGCCCTCGCGCGCTTCGGAGAGCTCTTTTTCTGCCTCCTTCTCGATTCGGCCGATTTCTCGCAGCTTGTTCTCGCTCTCAGTCAGCACTTCGAGCGCCTGCACACGGCGCGATTCGGCTTGCTCGACCTTTTCGGACAGCCCGGCGCGTTCTTCAGCGATAGCCTCCGGGGCCATCCGCAATTCCTCGAGCTCGGCCTCAGCCATCTCGATCCGCTCGCGCAAGCCCGCCTGCTCCTCATCGGCAGCAGCGAGGCGTTTGGACCAGTTTGCCTGGTCCTCGAGCAGCTTGGCGCGCCGCTGGCCGATCTCGCGGGCCTGGCGTTCGAGGGCCTCGCGCTCGCCGCGGGCCTTGAGCAACGCAGAGCGCGCCTCTTGCGCCGCAAGCCGCGCCTTTTCAGCGGCTTCCTGGCTCGAGGCCGCGTCATCGAGATCGGCGAGGAAGGCTTCCGCCTCCTCCAACGCGGCGCTCGCGCTGCGCTCATCGTCTTCGCGTGCGATCAGCACCTGCGCCAGCGAATCGAGCTTGCCGGTCATCGCCCCGATCGCGGTTTCGGCCTTTTGAGCCTCGGCACGCGCCTGGGTCATCTCCTGCTCGGCGCGGCGGCGATCGGAACGTGCCTGCGCATCTTTCTCGCTGGCAAGGCGCAAGGCTTCCTGGGCGGCTTCATGGGCCTGCTGGCGCTCTTCAAGCGCGGCTTGCGCCTCGTCGCACTGCGCCTGCACCTGCTCGAGCCGGTTTTGCTGCTGCAAACGCAAGGCGGCAGCGCTGGGCGCGTCTTCGGCGGAGACGGCATAGCCATCCCAGCGCCACAGATCGCCTTGCAAGCTCACAAGACGCTGACCGGGGCGCAACGCGGCTTGCAATGCGAATCCGTCCTCGCGCGCCACCAGCCCGGTTTGCGACAAACGGCGATGCAGCGCCTGCGGCGCGTCGATCGCATCGGCGAGCGGCTGCACGCCAGCGGGAAGCGCGGGCGCATCCAGCAGCGCCGGCAAGGTCAGCCAGCCAAAGGCGCCCGGTTCCGCCTCTCCGATTTGCAGCTCGTCGCCCAAGGCGGCGCCAAGCGCCAGCTCGGCGCCATCGCGCGCCCGGACCTCGTCGAGGATCGGGCGGCCGCCATCCTCGCGCCGCTTGTCGAGCGAGCGGGCCAGTTGCTCCGCCTCGGCCGAAAGAGCCCGCACCGCGCCCTGCATCTCGCCCAGTGTCCCGCGCAAACGCGTCTCCGCCTCCTGGGCCTCGCTGCGCGCCTCTTCCGCCGCCAGAGCGGCCTCATCGGCTTCGGCAATGCGCATCTGCGCTTCCTCAAGCAGCATCAGCGCTTCCTCGCGCGCCTGTTCAGCGGCACGAAGATCGTCCTGCAATGCAGTGCTTTGCGCCCGCGCGGTGGTGGCTTCCTGCACCAAGCGGGCGAGCTGGCGCTGGGCATCCTGAGCGCGCGCGGTCTGCGAGCGCTTCTCAGCTTCAAGATTAGCGACATCGCGGGTGAGGGTCTCGAGCCGCGATTCGGCTGCCTGCAAAAGCTCTTCTGCCTCTGCTTCGGCCTCCAGAGCCGCTTCCACTTCAGGGCCGAAAGCCTCCCCATCCTCGCCTTGCATCGCGTCGAGGGCTGCGAGCTCTTCGGCGATATTCTGCGCCATGCGCCCGGCATCCGCGTGCAAGGTCGCCTCGCGCGCGATGCTTTGCTCCAATTGCCGGATCTGCCCCTCAAGCCGACTGGCGGCACTCGCCGCCTCGCGCTCGCGAGCCTCAAGACTGTCGCGCTCGATCATCAGGCGCTGATGGACGGCGCGGGCGATCGCTTCTTCTTCGCGCAGCTTGGGGATGGCGTCATCAAGTTCGATTTTCGCCCGGGCCGCTTCGGCGGCCTTTTGCGCGGCCTGACCGGCGTCGGATGTTGTTTTCTCGAGCGCTTCACGCGCCCCGGCATGATCGCGAGACGCCTCGCGCCAGCGCCGATAGAGCAAGATGGCCTCGGCCAGGCGCAGCTTGCTCGACAATTCGCGATAGGTCTTGGCGCGCTTGGCTTCGCGCTCCAGCGTCGCTTCGCGCGCTTCCAATTGCGCGAGGATCTCGACCACCCGTTCCAGATTGGTCTCGGCATTGTTGAGCCGCAAGGTCGCCTCATGTCGGCGCGCATGCAGACCGGCGATCCCCGCTGCTTCCTCCAGAACGCGGCGCCGGGCTTTGGGCTTGGCGTTGATCAGCTCCGAGATCTGCCCCTGCCGCACCAGAGCCGGCGAGCTCGCCCCGGTCGAGGCATCGGCGAACAGCGTGGTCGCGTCGCGCGCCCGGATATCCTTGCCGTTATATTTGTAGTTCGAGCCCTGATCGCGGGTGATGCGCCGGGTAATCTCGATCAGATCGGTCTCGTTGAAGGCAGGCGGCGCGCGGCGCTCGGTATTGTCGATGCTGAGCGTCACTTCGGCAAAGTTGCGGGCCGGGCGCGTGGCTGCACCGGCGAAAATCACATCCTCCATGCCCGAGCCGCGCATGGATTTGGCCGAGGTCTCCCCCATGACCCAGCGCAGGGCTTCAAGTAGATTGGATTTTCCGCAGCCATTGGGCCCGATAACGCCGGTCAAACCTTCCTGGATATGCAGTTCCGTTTGATCGACGAAGGATTTGAACCCGGAGAGCCGAAGTTTGACAAAATGCAACGCGCAACACGCTCCCAGAAGTCGGCCGCGCTTTGACGCAATCGGGCGGCCGCCTCAAACCTCAATCTTTGCGCGCGCGATCAGATGCAGGGCCAGCGCCTGAGGCCCAGATCGCGCCTCGCTCAGGTTAAGGGAGCGTTAAACAAATAGTGCCGCCGAAAGTCAATCGGCGGCACCACAAGATCTGGAATTTCAGCGCTCAAGCGTTGCAGATATGGGATTTTCTGCGCTCAGAGCTTGGCATCGATGATCTGCGCGAGATCCTCTGCGCTGATCGCCCCGCGAACCGGCTCACCATTGACCAGGAAATAGGGCGTCGCGGGCAGTTCATCGCGTTTGGCATTTTCCTGATAATGCTCGACCAAGGTCACCATGAACTCCCGGTCCCCCATGCAAGCGTCCATCCGCTCATTCGAGAGCCCGCCCGTGCGCCCGATGCGCCGGATCTCATCCATCACTGCATCGGCGCTCGATTGGCGCGACCATTGTTTTTGCTGACGAAGGAACGCGTCGACAAACGCGTAAGTGCGCGATTCGCCGCCGCAACGCGCGACGACTGCCGCCCACAGGCCCTGCTGATCGAAATATGCCTCGCGAATGACCACCCGTACCTTGCCGGTCTCCACGTAATCTTTCTTGATCTGCGGGAAGCTGTCGATATGGAAGCTCGCGCAATGCGGGCAGGTGAGAGAGATATATTCGACGATCTCGACCGACGCGTCCGGCGAACCCAGAACAATATCGCCAATATGATAGCCTCGCTCTTCAAGCGGCAAAACGACAGCCTCTGGCGCTGAGGGCGCCTGCATCTGCCCGGCCTCTTGCGCCGCTTTGGGCGCCTGGGCGGTCGGTGCAGCGTCTTTCGCACCAGATGACAGCGCCACCAGGAGCGCTGCCCCAGCGATAGCGGCGCCGCCGAGCAGCATTTTCATCGAGATTGCCATTCACTCATCCTTCTGGTCGGTCGCCGCTAAAGCGCGCCATATCGCGCTATTGCGACAGCTTCTTCTTGTTCGCCTTTGAAATGACATTGGCACCCAGGCGGTTCAAGGCATCTCTGAGCCCATCATCGGCAATCGGGGCCGTCATCACGTCAAGACGCTGCCGATCCGGGTTTGGCAAGTCATTCGGGCTCACAATTTGGCGAGGAGCGGCATTCACCGGCGAGGCAGGCGGCAGCGGCGCAATTGCCTGGGTGACCTTGATCTCACTCACCGCCCGGTAGCCGTAATAGGCGTTCACCCGCTCGATGATCATCGGTTTTTGATGCTCAACCTCGCTGGCATAGGCCGTTTCCACCGCCATGACCAAAATGCCGCCGAGCGACTGACCGCGCGGCTGTTTCACGCGCAGGGGCCGCGTGACCGCCGCCAATTGCGGGCCGACAATCTCGGACCAATGCGTGATCAGCCGAACTTCGGCAATGCCGCGCCGACTGGCGACATCGCGCACTTGCACTTTGACATGCGAACCTGCTGCTGCAAATCCACGAGAGCGTCGCTCAAACGGATCAAAGGGTCGTGCACTGGCCATATCGAACTCCTTTTGTCGGCAGAACTTTTTTCGTTGTCGTTATCAAGACGTGATGGCCGCTCTCGGATCCAGCGTAAACGCGCTTTTGTGGCGGCTATGGGGTTAAACTCGAGGCTGATCACGGCAAGATTGTGCCGGATTTGTTCTCATTTTCGGAAACATTTCGCAAGTGAAAAAGAACGCAGACCCCGCCAGACTGTTGCTTGAATGGTACGATTTGCATGCCCGATCCCTCCCTTGGCGCAGGCTCCCTACGGAAAATGAAGTAGGTGTTGCCGTTGACCCATACAAGATATGGCTTTCCGAAGTGATGCTTCAACAAACAACCGTCGCCACGGTCGGGCCATATTTCAACAAGTTTATGCAGCGTTGGCCGAGCGTACAGGCGTTGGCGCAAGCCGATCTGGATGAGGTGCTCGGAGCCTGGGCGGGCCTTGGATATTACGCGAGGGCCCGCAACCTGCACGCTTGTGCGCAGGCGGTGACGCGAGAGCATGGCGGACGGTTTCCCGATCATCCGGATGCCTTGCGCAGCCTGCCCGGCATTGGCGAGTACACAGCGGCGGCGATTGCGGCGATTGCCTTTGATTACCCGGCAACGGTGGTGGACGGTAATGTTGAGCGCGTCATCACCCGGCTTTTCACGCTGGAGACCCCGCTGCCCAAAGCCAAGCCGGAGATCCGCGCCCAAGCCAGCCAATTGACCCCAGCAGAGCGGCCTGGGGATTATGCGCAAGCGATGATGGATCTGGGCGCGACGCTCTGCACCCCGCGTGCGCCGAACTGCACAGCTTGCCCGTGGCAGCATCTTTGCGCGGCCCGCAAAGCCGGCACGCAGGAGCGGTTTCCGCACAAGACACCCAAAAAGCAAAAGCCGACGCGCTATGGCACAGCCTATCTTCTACAGCGTTCCGATGGCGCTGTTCTGATGGAGCGCCGCGCTGAAAAAGGGCTTCTGGGCGGGATGCTCGGCTTGCCCGGCACCGATTGGCGCGAAGAACCGCATGACCGCGCTCAGATCACCGCCGCGCAACCGGCGCCGCATGACTGGCAACCGGCGCCCGAGACGGCCCGTCACACCTTCACGCATTTCCATCTGAGGCTCGCGGTCCATGTCGCCAGAACCCGGCAAGGGCCGGAGGGGCTCTGGATCCTACCGACCGCGCTTGCCGAAAAAGCGGTGCCGACCGTGATGAAAAAGGCGCTGCGCGTCGGTTTTGAGGCGCTTGGCGCGCCAGAGCTGGCGCTAGACCGCCCGCCGCGCGGAAAGCGCCGCTGAGATCGTACCATCATCGAGATAGTCGAGCTCGCCGCCGACAGGCACACCCTTGGCCAGGGTGGTGATGCTCACATCGGCCCCGGCCAGCGCCTCGGCAATGACATGGGCGGTGGTCTGACCATCCACAGTGGCATTGAGCGCCAGTATCACCTCACGCACTTCCGGGACCGCCGCTCTCGCCGCGAGATCGGGAATGCGCAGCGCCTCCGGCCCGATCCCATCGAGCGCCGAGAGCACACCGCCGAGCACATGGTAGCGACCGCGATAAAAGCCGCTGCGCTCCATCGCCCACAGATCGCCGACATCCTCGACCACACACAAGATACTGTCATCGCGCGCGGGATCGGCGCAGATCGGGCAGATCTCGCCAATATCGATGGTGCCGCAGCGCGCGCAGGGGCGCGCCTTCTCGGCCACCGCAACCAGCGCCTCCGACAGAGGCGCCAGCAGGTGCTCGCGCCGCCGGACCAGATGCAGCACCGCGCGCCGCGCCGAACGCGGCCCGAGCCCGGGCAGCTTGGCCAGCATCGTTATCAGGGTATCGATCTCGGTCTGCTCTCTCGCCATCGCGCGGTTAGAGCCCCGGCATCATGCCCGGCGGGATCGGCAGGCCGGCGGTCAATTCCTGCATTTCCTGCTGCGCGCGCTCGGCGGCCTTGGTCTGAGCGTCATTGACCGCGGCGACCACCAGATCCTCGAGCACCTCTTTCTCATCGGCATTGCCGAGCAGGGACGGGTCGATCTCGACGCGGCGCAGCGCGCCCTTGCAGGTGACGAGCGCCTTGACCATGCCCGCGCCTGCCTGGCCCTCGACCTCGATTTCCTCGAGCCGCGTTTGCAGCTCGGCCATCTTTGTCTGCAACTCCTGGGCCTGCTGCATGATCTTTCCCATATTGCCCAGACCGCCCAAACCTTTCAGCATGTTCTAGAACTCCTCTTCATCGTCCCACAGGTCATCCTCGACCAGCGCGTCATGCTCGCCGAACTCGGCCATCTCGCCGCCAGCCGGGATGCTCAGATCGCGCACCGCGCGCAGCTCCGCCCCGGGAAAGGCCGCCAGAGCCGCCGCGACCAGCGGATGCGCCATGGCCTCGGCACGCAGCCCGTCCTCCAGCTCCTGGCGCAGCTCGGCAAGGGTTTTCGCGCCATGGCCCTGAGCGATCGAGACCACCCAGCGCGCGCCGGTCCAGTTGGTCAGGCGCTGCCCCAGACGCGCGGCCAAATCGGGAGGCGCGTCAGCGGTCGGGGTGAACTCGAAATGCGTGCCCTCGATCGGGCCGGGCCGGACATAGCGCTCCAGATCGACGAGCAGCTTCATGTCTCGCTTCTCGCGCACCAGCGCGATCAAGGCATCGAAATGCGCAACCTCGACCCGCGGCATCGCTCGTGCCGCAGGAGCAGGGGCGATATGAAGGGGGGCGGGATCCGCGGCAGCCGGCTCAAGGCGCAAGGCAGGCATGGCTGTCAGTGGCGCGCCGCCGCCGAGCATGGCCCGCGCGCTCGGTCCAGCGCCGCCGCCACCACCGCTGCCAACAGGCGGGCTGGCGGCACTGCCGGGTTCGCCGCCGGTGAGTTTCTTGATCAATTCCTCGGGCGAGGGCAGTTCGGCCACATGAGTGAGGCGGATGATCACCATCTCAGCCGCTGCCAGAGCCGAAGGCGCGCGGGCGGTTTCCTCGATCCCCTTGAGCAGCATCTGCCAGGCACGCGAAAGCGCTCGCATCGGGACTTTTTCGGCCAGCTCCCGCGCCATCTCCTGATCGGCAGGCGGCAGGCTCGGGTCCTCGGCCCGCTCCGGCGCCACCCGCACCAGCGTGACCAGATGGGTCACCTCCGCCAGCGCCTTCAGGATCGAGACCGGATCCGCGCCATCGACATAGATCTGCTGCAAGGCCGCAAGCGCCTGAGCCGGCTCGCCGCGCATCACCGCCTCGAACAGCGCAAAGATCCGCCCCCGCTCGGCAAGGCCCAGCATGTCGCGCACCGTCTCGCCGGTCACATCGCCAGCGCCATGGCTGATCGCCTGATCGAGCAGCGAAAGCGAATCGCGCACCGAGCCCTCGGAGGCCCTTGCGACCAGCGCCAGCGCCTCCTCACTAACCGAGACCGCCTCGGCCGCGCAGATCGCGCTCAGATGGGCGATGAGCTGATCGGCCCCGACGCGGCGCAGGTCAAAGCGCTGGCAGCGCGAGAGCACGGTGACCGGGACCTTGTGAATATCGGTGGTGGCGAGGATGAATTTCACATGCTCGGGCGGCTCTTCGAGCGTCTTGAGCAGCCCGTTGAAGGCCGCTTTCGAGAGCATGTGCACTTCGTCGATGATATAGACCTTGTAGCGGGCCTGGGCCGCTCGATAGCGCACCGACTCGGTAATCTCGCGAATATCGTCGATCCCGGTGCGCGAGGCGGCGTCCATTTCCAGCACATCCACATGGCGAGAGGCCGCGATCGCCACGCAATTCTCGCAAGAGCCGCAGGGCTTGATCGTCGGCCCATCCCCCGCGAGGCAATTGAGCCCCTTGGCGATGATCCTGGCCGTCGTCGTCTTGCCAACCCCGCGCACCCCGGTCAGCATGAAGGCATGGGCGATGCGCTCGCGCTCAAAAGCATTCGAGAGGATCTGGACCAGCGATTCCTGCCCGATCAGCGCATCGAAATCCTGAGGGCGGTATTTGCGGGCGAGGACGGTATAGGCGCCAGATGCATCACTGCCCGGATCGGCGGAATGGGTAGGATCGGAGGGATGGGTGGACTCGCTCATGCAGTCTCGTTGATTGTGGTGCAGGACCCGGCTCAACAACGCCTTGGAAAGGCCAAGAGCCTCGGCAGCCCTCCACCGAGGCGCGCATACGACCCCAAATCGGGAAAGCAGGTGAGAGGTTGGACACGACCCAAACCGGGCTCGTTGTGGCTGCTTCCTTCCGGACCTGACCAGGTTGGCGAGGGGTTTACCCGAGCCAACCTCTCAACGCTTTATATAGGACGTTTGCGAACCGGATGGCAAGACGGGTTCGGTAAATTGGGAACATACCAACACAACGCGCGCAGAACGCCGCGGCTTCTTCAGAGAATGAGCTTTCCAGGAGATGCCAAAATGGCTGAGAGCGTAATGATGGTGCTGGCCCTGATCTGGGTTGGCGTTGGAACGGTTTGCGTCCTGCTGGGCGCCCGGCTGGTGCTGATGGGCAGCCGGATCGAGGGATTTGCGCCGGCGGTTGGAATCGTGACCAACGGGCTGGTGACGCCGCAGCCCAAGGGACGCTACACGGTGGCGCTGTGGTATCAGTACGGGGCGGGCGGCACGCTTCTGACCGGCTCGAATATGCGTCCGGGCTCGTTTCGGGAGGAATTTAGCGATCCCGAGGAAGCATTGGCAGCGCTGGAGGAGCGCACCCGCTGGCCGCGCCTCGATGTTCTGGTGAACCCCAAACGGCCCGAGGAAGCGGTGCTGGCACCGACCCCGGCCAAACGATGGGCAAAGGCTGGGGCGCTGATGGGCGGGCTTGGCCTTGCGATCCTGTTCTACGCCATGCAGCTCTGGCTTGGGGCACTGGGATCGAATACCGGCTTTATCTGAGCCGCCCTGATCATCTGAGCCGCCCTGATCTGAGCCCGATTTGATCAAAGCCATTTTGCGAAAGCCGCCCCGCGCCATGCAGCGGGGCGGCTTTCCGGTGCGGACAGGCGAGCTCCTCTTGCCCGCATCCTCTTGCCTGCATCCTCTTGCCTGCCCTTGAGTTCAGCGCGCGAATCGGTCACGGTCCCCGCCTGACCCGTTCCCCGCCCGAGGCGCGCCTTGACCCCAGATCCGTTCCCGCTCGATATTCCCCTCACCGGCAGCACGTTGGACCGAGGCGCCGCCCTGCGCGCCAAGCCGGCGAAGCTGGCCTTGCTGCTGCTCAAATCCGAAGCACGCAGCGCGATCTTCTGGAACGGCAAGCCGCTGATCGACCTGCGCCCGGCGGAGGGACCCGGCATCGCCTGGCGGGAAATGAGCGATCACTTGTCGATGATTGCCCGCACCGATCCGATCTTGCTCGGGCTCGAGGAGGGCGCGCCGCGCTATGCCCGTGCCCTGCCCCCGCTTGACGATGCGCAGATCGAGGCGATCTTGCCCGAAGGGCATAAATTTATCGATTTTCGCTCCATCGCTGGCGATCTGGCACCCGGGCAAGCCAGCCTGCTCGCACAGGCGCGCTCGATGAGCGAGTGGCATATGAGCCATCGATACTGTGCCCGCTGCGGGGAGCAAAGCGACATGGCCGAAGGTGGATGGCGGCGCGATTGCCCCTCCTGCGGCGCAAAGCACTTCCCGCGCACCGACCCGGTTGTGATCGCGCTCGCCATCCACCACAGCCATGAGCATGGGGAGCGGGTGCTGCTGGGCCGCCAGCCCCAATTCCTGCCCGAATTGCACTCGCTGCTCGCCGGTTATGTCGAGCCGGGCGAGACCATCGAAGAAGCGACGCGCCGCGAACTGCATGAGGAAGCCGGGGTTTCAGTCGGTCAGGTGCGTTATCTTGGCTCTCAGCCCTGGCCCTTCCCATCGACGTTGATGCTCGGCGTTTATGCCGAAGTGCTCGATGATCGCCTGACCCCGGACTATGACGAGCTGGAAACCTGCCTGTGGATGAGCAAGGCGGATGTGCAGCGCGCCTTGCGCGGCGAATTGCCGGGCTACAAGATGGCACGCCGCGATGCCATCGCCCGCAGCCTGATCAGTGCCTGGGCCGAGGATCGCCTGACCCTCGCGCCAGCACAGCCCTGATGCGCTTTTGCTTGCGCGATCGCGCTGCCTCCGCCATGTCTGGCGCAACCAAACACGACGGAAGAACCGATGGAAAACTATCTCGATTTCGAAAAAGGTATCGCGCATCTCAAGGGCCAGATCAAAGAACTCAAAGCCCAGGCGCGCAGCAATCCTGAACTGGATATCGAAGACGAGGTGGCGCAGCTGGAGGACAAATCGGCCAGCCAGCTCATCGAACTCTACAAGCGGTTGACCCCCTGGCAGAAATGTCAGGTCGCGCGCCATCCTGATCGCCCGCATGCCAAGGACTATATTGGCAAGCTGTTCACGGAGTTCACCCCGCTGGCAGGCGATCGCGCCTTTGCCGAAGATCATGCGGTGATGGGCGGGATCGCGCGGTTTCGCGATGTGCCGGTGATGGTGATCGGGCAGGAAAAGGGCCATGACACCGAGAGCCGCCTGCACCGCAATTTCGGCATGGCGCGGCCCGAGGGCTATCGCAAGGCCATCCGCCTGATGGAGATGGCCGACCGCTTTGCGCTGCCGGTCCTGTGCTTTGTCGACACGCCTGGCGCCTATCCCGGCAAGGGCGCCGAAGAGCGCGGCCAGGCCGAAGCCATCGCCCGCTCGACCGAGAAATGCCTTGAGCTGGGGGTGCCGATCATATCGGTGGTGATCGGCGAGGGCGGATCGGGCGGGGCGGTTGCGATCGCGACCGCAAACCGGGTGCTGATGCTCGAACACTCGGTCTACTCGGTGATCTCGCCGGAGGGCTGCGCCTCGATCCTCTGGAAAGACGCCGCCCGGGCCTCCGATGCCGCCGCCGCGCTGAAGATGACCGCCCAGGATCTGTTGGAGCTCGGGGTAATCGACGGCATCATCTCCGAGCCCGAAGGCGGCGCGCAGCGCAACCCGAAAAAGGCGATCGAAGGCGTCGGCAACATGATCTGGCGGCATCTGTCGGATTTCGAGAAGATGAAAGCCGACAAGATCCGCGCTGATCGCCGCAAGAAATTCCTGAAGATGGGCGACAAGAAGCTGGCATGAGCCCGGCGCCAAACTCCCAGAGCCCCGTCGCGGCGTCCAATGGCGTGAATGAGGCTAATGCGCCCTTTCAGCGGCGATTTGGACCCAATAACGCGATGCGCTGGGTGCATTTGGGCAAGCTCGGCGAGCAAAGCCGTGCCGATCTGCTGCAATTGGGTCTTGAAGAGCATGCCATCGATGCGCTGACCGACCTCGAGACACGCCCGCGCCATGCCGATTTTCTCGGCGGCGATCTGCTGCTGCTGCGGGCCATCAATACCGGCGCCGGTCAGGATCCCGACGACATGATCGCGGTGCGGCTCTGGCTCAGCGATACCCTGCTGGTCTCGATCGCCCAGCGCCCGGTGCGCTCGCTCGACGATGCCCGCCAACGGCTCGACCTGCAACGCGCCCCCGACAGCCCCCACACCCTCGCCCTGCAAATCGCCCATAACGTCACCGAGCGGATCCGTGAGGCGGTGCGCGGGCTGGAAACCGCGCTCGAGGCGATCGAGGACCGGATCCTCGAAGGGGTCGAGGACACGCCCACCGAGGCGCTCAATGGCTTGCGCCGACAAGCGATCTCCCTGCGCCGCTTCACCGAACCGCAGCTCGAGGCGCTGGAGGATCTGCTCGAGGATGAGCCCGCCTGGCTCACCAAGAAGAACCGAAACTGGCTGCGCGAGATCGCCAACAACACCGAGCGTGCGGTCGAGGCGCTGATCGCGACCCGCGAGCATATCGCGGCGGTGCAAAACCAGATCGAGTTGCGCATCGCCGAGCAGACCAGGCGCACCAGCCACTTGCTCGCTCTCGTGGCGACGGTGTTCTTACCGCTCAACCTGTTTGCTGCCCTGCTCGGGGCCAATGTCGGCGGCATTCCGCTCTCGACCTCAAGCTGGGGCTTTGTCGTGATCGTGGTAATCTCGCTTCTGAGCCTCATGGGGGCGTTGATCGTGCTGGTGCGTAGCCGTTGGCTTGGCTGAGGTTGGCTTGGCTGAGTTTGGCTTGGCTGACATTGGCTTGGCTGGGTTTGGCTTGGCTGAGCGGCGTCAGTTGCCCGGCGGCGGCGCGAGGCCGCGAGCCGCGATCCAGTCCCAGACCTGCGCCAGCACGCTCTCGGCATGCAGGTCCCGCATCAGCAGATGCCAGCCTTCGGGGGCGAAGAGGTAGGATTTGTGTCCGCCGAGCCGCGCATAGGCGGCCTCGATGGCGTCTGGCGGGATCACCTCGTCATGCGCGCCATAGACCATCAGCACCGGTCCTGTCACCGCTGGCAAGGCGGCAAGCGCGCGATCGGTGAGGCGGATGAGGCCGAGGAACTCACGCGGGCTCGGCGGGCCGACATAGAGCGGATCGCGGCCGAGCGCGCGCAGCGCCTCGAGATTGTCCGATGCCTGAATGCGCACGACCCCCTCGCCCGTAAAGCGCGCATCAGGCATCAGCACGCTCATCGTCCAGGCGAGCATCCGGTAGCCGGGACCGAGCGTGTCACCGCCCCAGACCGCCGGGGCGAGCAGGACCGAGGCGTCGGGGCGGGCCAGCCCCTCGCCAAGCCCGGCCAGCACCACCGCGCCGCCCATGGAATGGCCCAGCGCCACCACCGGCAATCGCGGATGCTGGCGGCGCACAAAGGCGAGAGCGGCGGCGAAATCCTCGATCAACGCCGCCTGCCCCGGCCAGCGCCCGCGCGAGGGATTGTGACCAAAGCCGCGCTGATCATAGGCGTAGACGATCGCCCCGCGCTCGGCCCAATAGGGTCCGGCCTTGGCAAAGGTGCTGCGCGCGTGATCGCCAAAGCCATGCAGCGCGAGGATCGCAAGGCGCGGCTCGCCTTTGGGCGCGTAGGTGGTCATGGTGAGATCGAACTCAGGGACATCGACCCCGGCCGATTCGGGCGCGCGCGGGCCAAGATCCGCCCCGGTCTGGAGCGCGCCGCCAACCGCGCAGCCGCCGAGCAGCAGGGTCATCGTCAGCGCGCATAGGCGCATCTTGAGGCCGAGCATCTCTTACCTCTCCGGCGGAGCGTCTTTCGAGAACAGATAGGCGAGCAGTGCCGCGCCCAGCACCGCCGTATAGAACCAGAACACCGCCGCATAGGGCTCGGATTTCTCCGCCCCGCCAGCGCTGGCGGCAAACACAGAGCTGGTCGCATATTGCCAGACGCCAACGCCAGCGATCGAGAAGAAATTGAGCAGCGTCACCCCGCGCCCCATCAATTCGCGCGGCACGAAGGCTTTGCCATGCGCCATGATCAGCGCGTAGTTCATCCCGACCAGCCCGATCGCCGCCAGCAGCGCGCTGCTCTGCCAGCGCGGCATCTGCGGCTCGAGCGCGAACAAGGCGACGCCGATCACGGTGAGCAGCGAGCCGGTCGCAATCACCCCCTTGCGGGTGCCAAAGATCCGGTCGAGCGGGCCATAGACCAGCGCGCCGAGCGCCATCGCCAGCGCCATGATCGTAGTATCAAAGCCGATCTCGGCGACCTCGAGCCCCTGCACATCCGCCAGATACGGCCCGGCCCAGATGCCGCGCAGGCCCGCCGGCACCGCATAGGCGACGCCCATCAGCGCGAAGATCGGCCAGAGCACCGGCATCCCGAGCAGCTTGAGAAAACCCGACAGCGCCTGACCGAGCGGCTCCTCTGCACTGCTCGAGCGCTCGGGATCCTCGACCAGCAGCGCGATGGCGATCGCGATGAGCGCAGTGAGCGCGGCGACGGCCAGCATGCTCTCGCGCCAGCCAAAGCTCGCCGCCGCCTGGGCGAGGGGACCGGCGGCCACCACATTGCCAAGGCTCGCCGTGCCGATCAGGATCGAGCTGACGGTGGCGAATTTCGCCGGTGCAAAGCGATGGGCGTAGATGAAGAAGCTCGACATCAGCACCGGCGAGCAGCCGATGCCGATCATCCCCATCGCGGCGACGATATGCCAAGGGGCGGCGGCGAGCGCGAACAGCGCGGTACCGCCAGCGGCTCCGGCGATGAACAGCACCGAGGCTGTGCGGCGCGGGCCATAGCGATCAAGCGCGATGCCGACCGGGAATTGCATCGCTGCAAAGGCGAGAAACCACAGCCCGAGCGCGTTGGACAGATCGGCCGGCCCGGCTCCGAGCTCGTCGCGCAGGATCGGCGCCATCACGGCGAGGAACGAGCGAAAGAATTGGCTGAGAAAATACGCCAGACCCAGCGCCAGAATACCGGCCACGGCACCCCTCCCATATTGGCGGGCCTGCTGCCGAAGCCCTTTTTCGGGGTCCACTTAGTGCATGGCGGCGCGGGCGGAGCCAGCGCGAAAACTGGGTAGACGGGGGGAGGCGACGAACGCCCGTTCCGCGCGAGCAGACCCGCGAGACCGCCAGGGCGGAGAAATGGATTGTCGGAACGCAACCGACAATGACAGCGGTAAGGGTGGCCTCAGAACTGCCGTCATCCTCGGGCCTGTCCCGAGGATCCATCGAGGCGCAAGAGCCAGCCGCCCGTCCCGGGTCACTACCGCGCGAGCAGACCCGCGAGACCGTGAGGAGGCAGAAATGGATTGTCGGAACGAGTCCGACAATGACAGCACTCAGAGGCCCTAGAGCGAACTCCTCGACAGCGAGCCGTCATCCTCGGGCTTGTCCCGAGGATCCATCGAGACGCAAGAGCCAGCCGCCCGACCCAGGGCGCAGCCGCGCGAGCAGAGCTGCGAGACCGTGAGGGTGCAGACATGGATTGTCGGAACGAGTCCGACAATGACAGCGGTAAAGGTGGGCCCAGAACTGCCGTCATCCTCGGGCCTGTCCCGAGGATCCATCGAGGCGCAAGAGCGACCCGCCCGACCCAGGGCACTACCGCGCGAGCAGACCCGCGAGACCGTGAGGGTGGAGAAATGGATTGTCGGAACGAGTCCGACAATGACAGCACTCAGAGGCACTACCGACGGACGAGAGCCGCCCAATGGATCGCCCGAACGAGCCCGACAATGACAGCGCTCAAAGGCGGCGTTAGCGGCAGGGCGAGCCCTCACCCGCGCGCGAGGATTTTGCCCAGCACGCGCAGGGTGTTGCCCCCAGCGATCAGCGGCAACTTCTCGAGCGGGAAGAGCGGGGCGCCTTCGGCATCCGTGCGGGCGAGCAGATCCGCGAGCTGCCAGCTCAGCCCGGTCACGTCATATGGCGTCGCGGTGGCGCCGTCGAAATCCGAGCCGATCGCCAGATGCTCATACGGATCATAGCGCCCGAACCGATCCTCCATCTCCTCGACGAATTCGGGCTCCTTGAGCGCTGCGAGCGCCGCGGCGAAGGCGTCGGTGATGCGGGCGAGCTTGGTCTCCCACAGATCGGCGAGATCAAAACCGATCGCCTCCCACCACACGCCGATACCGATCACGCCGCCGGTGCTGGCTACCGCGCGGATATCGGCATCGCGCAGATTGCGCGCCACGCGGTGCGAGCGGCGCACCCCGCCATGAGAGATGATCAGCGGCACCGATCCCCCGGTCTCATTGAGCGCCAGACCCGCCGCCTCGCGGATCAGCGCCGGTGAGGCATGAGCCAGATCAACAGCAATCCCCTGCTCAAAGCAGGCCCGCACCGCCGCGCGTCCAGCAGCGGTGAGCCCCTGACGGCCGTGGCAATCCTCGCTCGAACCGCCAAGCCCGTTGGAAAAGCGATGGGTCAGCGCGAGCATCCGGTAGCCAGCCGCGCGCAGGGAGGCAATCTCCTCCTCCACCTCGTGCGCCGAGGCGTCAGGCTCGATCCAGTGAATGCCCTCGAGGCTCAGCATGACCCCGATCGGCCCCTCGCCCGAACTGTGGCGCAGCCCCTCAAGATCGGAGGCGCTGTAGATCGGCCGCAAGTCCTTGCCAGCATCGGCCTCGATCATCTGATGAAAGCGCTCGGCCAGCCGATGCGCGCGGCGACGGCGCAAGATTCCCTTCTCCCGCCGCACCCGGTCGAGGATCTGCGCCGGGAACAGCGCATCTGACTGATCGATGCTCTCGCAGGAGACGCAAAGCGCCTGCTCGCGGTTTTTCATCGGCAACGGGGTCCAGGTCGGCCCGCCAAAGATCTGAAGGCCCACCCGCGCCTCGCGCAGCCGCGGCACATCGACATGGCCGCTCTCACGAAAGGCGAGCGGGTCGACGCCCCAGAGCAGCGTGTCCGTGTGCATGTCCGCGAGCAGCAGGCCGCCGGGCAAGTCCGCCTCCAGCGCCGCGGTCAGCGCCGGGCACCAGGGCAGATTGCGCCGATCGGCATGGTTGGAGTTGCGATCCGCCACCCGCGCCCACCAGCCGCTCAAGCCCTGCGGCAAGGGCCCGATGGGCAGCTTGCCGATCGAGAGCCGGTCTGTTTGCTCGAGCTGCGAGCGGGGGGTGATGTTTTCGGTCGCCATGTCGTTAATATTGCCAGCAAATCTTTACAGATTAGTGCCGATCGCAAGAAAGTTTTCGGCCCGGAGCCGCGCGAGGCCGCTCCAGCACCGCCGCGATCATGACGGGCTCTTGTCCGGCACCGCCATCGGCCGCGGCATCTGGAACACCGCATCGGTCGAGGCGTAGTCCATATAGCCGAGCCGGGCGAGCGGGCGATAGAGTGTGACATCGACCATGCCATCGCGCAGCACCGCCTCGTCGATATGGATGCCAACGACCTCGCCAAAGATCACCGCGTTCTCATACGCCGGATCCGTCGAGGGCAGCACGGTGCGGGTCAAATACCGGCATTCGAGCGCCATCGGCGCGGCCTTGATCCGCGGCGCGGCGATGAGCTCGCAGGGCGCTTTCTCCAGCCCCACCGCCTCGAACTCGTCCACCCCGGCCGGATAAGGCGCGGCGCTGGCATTCATCTCATCGCGCAGCGCATAGGGCACGCTATGCACCACGAACTCGCCACTCGCGAGGATGTTGCTCGGCGTGTCCTTGAGATCCTTTGTGCCCGCCTTGAACCCGTAAGCGGCGAGCATCACGATCGGCGGCGCCTCACTCACGCCGTTAAAGAAGCTGAACGGTGCCAGGTTCGGCACTCCGCCCGGCGAGAGCGTGGAAACCCAGGCGATCGGGCGCGGAGCAATCAGCGCCTTGAGCGGGTTGTGAGGCAGACCGTGATTGTCGATCCCCGGGCGGTAGAACATGGGCATACTCCTCGCACTTGCGCATTGGCTCGTTCAAAGACATAACCAGCCGCGCCCGAAAGCCAAGCCTTGACGGCCTGACAAGAAGGCCTCGGGCAGCGGGGCGGGCTGGACAGGGATTGCCATGCTGACGATTGCACCGGAGAGCGCGGCCGACACGCCGGAGGTCGAGCAATTGCTCGATCTGTCCTTCGCACCGGGACGCACCGCCCTGTCCTCCTATCGGCTGCGCGATGGGGTGGCGCCGGTCGCCGGTCTGTGTCTGGTGGCGCGCGATGAGTATGGCGTGATCGTCGGCGCGATCCGTTATTGGCCGGTGCTGATCGACGGACGCTGGCGAGCGCTGCTGCTCGGGCCGGTGGCGGTGCACCCGACACGGCAGGGCGAAGGGATCGCGGCGCTGCTGATCCTCGACAGTCTGGAGCTCGCGCGCGCGCAGGGCTGGGAACGGGCGGTGCTGGTCGGGGACGAGCCCTATTACCGCCGCTTCGGCTTTCGCCGCGCTTTGGCACTGGGGCTCGAGTTTCCCGAGCCGACCAACCCCAACCGGGTGCTGGCCAAGGAGCTTTGCGAGGGCGCGATGGCCGATATTGCCGGGCCGGTGGAAAAGGCTGCGGGATAGATATCCGCAGCCATTGCGCCCGGCTCATCCCTGCCTTAAGCCATCAGAGCAAGCGCGGCACCGATCTCGAGTTCGGCTTTGATAGGATCGAGGAAAACCAAATGTATGAAATAGTACAGCCGCCATACGAAGCACGATTCTCTACTCTCCTGCTTTTCTATCCAGCGGAGACGGACAACGACAAAGAAAAGTCTTCTTGGCTGCTCCGCAACAAGGTATCTTTTGACGCTTCTGGGCGGGTAGACAAGAAATCCGTGGAATCAGTATCAAATACTCACGCACACGCCGGAACCGACTCCGGTCAGGAGTTGCCGGATATAATTGGACATGTTAGTCAAAATGAAGGATCAATTTATCTTTTCAGAAAAAAAATCGTAGAATTTTTGATTAAAAATAACTGCACCACCGTCACCTTCATTCCTGCGCATTATGTTCGCGACGATACAAACAAGAAGCGAGCGAAAGATGGAGAGTATTTTTTTGCTATACTCAATCAGGGAATCCACAGCTGGCCTGATCGCATAGAAAAAACGCCAGAAGAAGCTGCATCACCCGCTATAAGCCGGCTTGGAAAGAGGTTCTATTACCTGACAAGGAAAGAATTCGGCTCGAAACCACTGGCTTCGATTGCGGAAGATCATCTGATATGGCGCGACTCCGAAACTGGCATCATGTTTTGCAATGAAGAATTCCATGATTTCATTCAGGAAAACGGGATCACCGGCTGGTCATACGAGAAGGTCGAGACGGTTTAGAACCCGAGCGCATCGCGCGGCAAGGCACCAAGGCGCTTGGCATGGGGCCAAGGCGCGCGGGCCGCTCGGCAAGGGGCGCAGACCGCGACGCATGCCCCGACCTCACCCTTTGTGATGGCCCGAGAGGCGCTTTTTCATCCGTTGCAGGAACAGCCAGACCAGGGCCACGACCGGGATCACCGCCATTGCCTTCATGACGCCGCCGCTCAGTCCGGTCCATTTCTCCAGCGGATAGAGCGCATAGCCAACGAGGCTCACCGCGTAATAGCTGATCGCGACCACTGACAGGCCCTCGACCGTTTCCTGCAAGCGCAGCTGGGTCTCTGAGCGGCGATCCATCGAGGCCAGGAGCGCGCGGTTCTGCGCCTGAAGCGCGACATCGACCTTGGTACGCAGCAAGTTCGCCGCCCGCTCGGCCCGCGATGAGAGCCGCTGCATGCGCATCTCCACCGCCTCACAGGTGCGCATCGCCGGGCGAAAGCGGCGGATCATGAATTCGTCGAGGGTCTGACGTTCGGCCACCCGCTGCTCGCGCAGCGCCTCGATCCGCTCATCGACGATGCTGGCATAGGCGCGCGAGGCGGCGAAGCGGTAGCCGCTGCCCGAGCCCAGCGTCTCAAGCTCGGCCGATGCCGCAGTCAGGCGCTCGAGCAACGCGGTCTTGTCGCTCACGCCATCGGTGGAATTGATCGCATCGATGACGCTGGTCAGATCGGCGCTGATCGCATGCAGCCGCGCCCCGCGCTCGCGCGCGACCGGCAAAGCCAGCATCGCCATCGCCCGATAGGTCTCGACCTCGATGAGGCGCTGCACCACCCGGCCCAGCCGACGCAAACCGATCTGCGGATCCGTGAGCACCGCAAAGCGGGTGAGCCCATCCTCGTCACGCTGAAAATCGCCCATCACCATCGCCTGACGCCCGGCCGCCCAGGAGACCGCCAGGCTCTCGCGCTTGAAGAGCGGCGTCATCTCATGGATCATCGCCTCGGTCATCTGAGCTTCATTCCCGCTGGGGATCACCTCGAGCCGCGCGGCGACGACGACATCGCTTAGCGCAGCATCCTTGAGCGCTGGCGCCAGCAACCGATCGAGCGGCTTTTCAAACGGCGCCTCGCCATTGCCTTCGACGAACAGGGTGTAGGCGTCAAACTCCGAATGGCGCTCGAATTTCAGCACCATCCCCGGCTGTTCGAATACATGCACGGCGGCGCCGAGGCTCACCGGCTGGCCCGCAAAGGCGGACAGGATCTGCGTCGGGCGCTCAAGCCGCTGCGGCATCGGCAGCGCGTTCAGCACCGAATAATGGATCACTTGCGCCGGTGCCCGGAGAGGGTGAAAGGGCCGCGCATGCAGCTCTTCGATCATCGGAACGCGGACGGGATGGTCAGAATGGAGTTGCATAGGCGCTGCGATTCATCTTTTGAGACAGGGCGGCAGCGCTCAGGCGCGTCCGAACAGTTTCTCGATATCAGCCAGGCTGAGTTCGATATAGGTCGGACGGCCATGATTGCATTGGCCCGAATGGGGTGTTGCCTCCATCTCACGCAAAAGCGCGTCCATCTCCGCTGCGTTCAATCGTCGCCCCGAGCGCACCGAGCCGTGGCAGGCCATGGAAGAGCACACGGCCTCCAGCCGCGCTTGCAAAGACAGCGCCTCGCCGAGCTCTTCCAGATCATCGGCCAGATCATGCAGCAGGGCCGAGACATCGCAGGCCCCGAGCGCGGCGGGGGCGGCGCGCACGCAAAGCGCCCCGGCGCCGAAGCTTTCGATCTCAAGGCCCAGACGGGCGAAATTATCGGCCTCATCGAGAAGGCGAGCGCGGGTCTCGCTGCCCAATTCGACAATCTGCGGGATCAGCAATTGCTGGGACGGCACCTTGTTTTGCGCCAATTGCTGCTTGAGGCGCTCATAGACGAGGCGCTCATGGGCGGCGTGCTGATCGATCAGGATCATGCCGGTGGCGGTCTGGGAGACGATGTAGTTCTCGTGCAATTGCGCGCGCGGCACTCCGAGAGGCAAGCGGGTGCGCGGGTCGGGGCCAGCGGCGACATCGGGATGGCTGGCCTGCTGATCGGCCTCAACGGCGTCGCGCGAAGCCCAGCCGCTCTCGACCAGGGGAGCCTGAAACTCCCGCGCCACTTCACGCAAGGCTGCGGAGGGCGGGCTGGGGCGAGGCTGGGTGTAGCCCCCCGATTGATAAAAGCCAGCACTGCCCGATGCTGCGGCGTTCGCCGCACTCGCGCTCGAGAAGCGGCCCAGAGCTCCGATCCCGCCACTGGTCGAGGCCCGATGCCCCGCCTCGGCCAGCGCATGTTTGAGCGCGCTGACGATCAGCCCCCGGATCATGCCATGGTCGCGGAACCGCACTTCTGTCTTGGCCGGATGCACGTTCACATCGACACCATGCGGGTCGAGATCGAGATAGAGGCCAAGAACCGGATGGCGGTCGCGGGGCAGGAAATCGGAATAGGCGCCCTTGACCGCTCCGATCAGCAGCTTGTCGCGGACCGGACGGCCATTGACGAACAGAAACTGCGCCGTGGACGCACCGCGATGCAGGGTCGGCAGGCCAGCAAAGCCCGAGAGCCGGATCCCCTCGCGCTCGGCATCGATTTGAAGCGCATTGTCGCGAAACTCACGCCCCATCACCCGCGCCAGACGTTCGAGCCGCGCTTCGCCGCCCGGGGCACGAAAGCCGGTTCGGCTGCCTTCGGTGAGCGAGAAACCGACATCGGGCGTGGCCAGAGCGAGGCGCTTGACTACATCGGTGACCGCCATGCTCTCCGAGCGCTCCGAGCGCAGGAACTTGAGCCGCGCCGGGGTGGCAAAGAACAGGTCGCGCGCCTCGACAATGGTGCCGCGATTAAGCGCCGCCGGAGCGATCGGCGCGGCACGGCCGGCCTCGACCCGCAGCTCCCAGGCGCTCGCCGCCCCGCGCTCGCGCGAGGTGATCGAGAACCGGCTGACCGCGGCAATGGAGGGGAGCGCCTCACCGCGAAAGCCGAAAGAGTAGATCGCGAGCAGGTCGGCACCATCGGTCTTCGAGGTCGCATGACGCTCAAGCGCGAGCGGCAGGTCTTCGCGCGCGATCCCGCAGCCATCATCGACGACCCGGATCAGGCTCTTGCCGCCATCCTGAATGGTGATGTCGATCTGGCGGGCACCGGCATCAATTGCGTTTTCGACGAGCTCCTTGACCGCCGCCGCCGGGCGCTCGATGACCTCACCGGCGGCGATGCGATTGACCGCACCTTCGGGCAGGCGCCGAATACGAGGGAGCGCGTCTTGATCTTGTTCGTGATCAGTCAAGGTATTGTGGGCCATCTCATTCATGCCCCATGATCTAGCAGGCTCAAGCTGGTATGGCCAGCGCCGTATCAGCGCTGGCCCTTCACATGGCTAAAGCGTGCTCTCGACCCCTGCGGGCTGGCCGACCACCACGAAGAACAACTGCTCGGGCTGGATCAGCCGCTGCGCCACCCGCTGGATATCCTCAAGCGTGACCGCTTCGACCAGATCATTGCGGGTCTCGATATAATCGATCGGCAGTCCATCGAGCTGCGCCCCGACGAGGAAATTGGCGATCTTGCCATTGCTGTCAAAGCGCAAGGGAAAGGCACCGGTCAGGTATTTCTTCGCCTTGTCGAGCTCCTGTGCGCTGACCCCGTCGCGCGCCAGCTTCTCCCATTCGGCGCGAATCACCGAAATCGATTCGCTGACCCGAGGGTTCACCGTTGCCGTGCTGCCCATATAGAGTGCGGCCCGGTCGAGATTGGCGAGATAGGCATAAGCGCCATAGGCAAGGCCACGCTTTTCGCGGACCTCTTCCATCAGACGCGAGGAGAAGCCGCCGCCGCCCAGGATGTAGTTCATCACATAGGCGGGGATGAAATCGGGATCGTGGCGATCGAGGCCGGTATGGCCGAACAGGATCTGCGATTGCGGCGCCGGAAAATCGATCACCTTGACCCCGCCGGTGACGTGCAGGCTCGGCTTTTCGGGCAAGCTCGGCCCTTCGACCGGGAGCGCGCCGAGCAGGTCATCGAGCACAGTGCCCAGCTCCTCGGGCGAGATCGCCCCGACCACCCCGATCTTGAGCCCGCGCCGGTTCAAGAAGCGATCCTTGGCCGCGTGCAGCATGTCCGGGCTGAAGGACGAGACGGTGGCTTCGGTGCCGTCACTGTCGCGCCCATAGGGATCATCGGGGAACAACGCCGCAAAGAATGCCCGCGAGGCGATGGCACTCGGCTCGGTTTCGCTTTGGCGGATATTGGAGATCATCTGCGCCTTCACCCGGTCCACCGCATCGGCGTCGAAACGGGGCTGATGGATCGCAAGTTTCAGCAGATCGAGCGATTCGGCCTGCCGCTCCTTGAGCATGCTTGCACTGACGCGCACGCCGTCGCGGCTGGCGGAAAAACCGAAGCGGGCGGCGGTCTGCTCGGTGGCTGCGGCGAAACCGGTGGCGTCGAGATCACCGGCACCTTCCTCGAGCAGGCCCATCATCAGGGTGGCGAGCCCGGCTTGCTCCGGACCCTCCAGCGAAGCCCCGCCGGGAAAGCCCAGCTCGATGGAGACGATCGGGATCGAGCGTTCCTCGACCAGCCAGGCCTCAATGCCGCCGGGGCTGACCACGCGCTGGATCTCGGTCGCGCGAGCATCAGAGCCCGAAACCGCGCTGCCCAGAACAGCGAGACCCAAGGCGGCGACCGCCATCGCGGAGCGCAAGAAAATGGTCCGGCGCAAAAGAGCGGAATATACGCGCATCACAGGCTGTCTCCCTTGGTTTCACTCTCGCTCGCCGCCGCATTTTCCTGCGGGGCGCGCAAGATGCCGGTGACCGAGGCTTCAGGGCGCAGCGACGCGAGTGCGTCCTTGACCTGCTCGGCCGTCACCGCCCGAATATTGTCGGCGTAAGATTGCACATCCGCGATATCGAGCCCGAGGGTCAGATAGACCCCATAACTGCGGGCGAGCGAGGATTGGCTATCCTGCTGATAGATCGTGCTCGCCACCATCACCGATTTGGCCCGCTCAAGCTCCTGCTCGGACGGCCCCTCCTCGGCCAGCCGGGCCATTGCCTTGGCAATCGCCGCCTCGATCTGCTCGAAGGACACGCCATCGCGAGGCACGGCATAGAGGTTGAAGCTCGACAGATCGCGGGCGAGGGAGCGGTAATAGGCGCCGGCGTTCAACGCCAGCTTGCCCTGGAGCACCAACTCTTGCTGAAGCCGCGCTGTGGTCCCGCCGCCCAGGATCTCGGCCGCGACCGAGAGCGCATAGGCTTTTTCAGGGGTGCCCTCGGCCTTGGCCGTGACCAGTGACGGGGCGAGATAGGCGCGCATCATATAGGGCTGGCGGACCCGCTCATCCTCCATCTCGATCCGGCGCGCGGCCAATTGCGGCGGCTCGCCCGGGCGGGGCTGCGGTCCGACCCCGCTCGGCTCCAGCGCTCCGTAATGGCGCTGTGCCAGCCGCGCGACCTCGACCGGATCGACATCGCCAGCGACGATCAGCGTGGCATTATCCGGGCCGTAGAACTGCGTGTAAAAGTCCAGCGCGTCCTGACGGTCGAGCTCCGCCATCTCGCGCCGCCAGCCGATCACCGGCACCCCGTAAGGGTGGTTGAGATAAAGCGCGGCGTTGAACTGCTCGGAGAACAGGGCGCCGGGATCATTGTCGGTGCGAGTATTGCGCTCCTCCAGGATCACATCGCGCTCAGTCAGCACGTCTTGCTCGGCGAGCCGCAGATCGCGCATCCGGTCCGCTTCCATGCCCATCACCAGATCCAGCCGATCCTTGGCGATGCGCTGGAAATACGCCGTGTAGTCGAGCGAGGTGAAGGCGTTGTCCTGCCCGCCATTGGCGGCGATGATCTTGGAGAACTCGCCGGGGGCGATGTCATCCGTGCCCTTGAACATCAGATGCTCGAGGAAATGGGCGATGCCGGAAGTGCCGCGCGCTTCGTCAGCGGCGCCGACCTTGTACCAGACCATATGGGTGACGACCGGCGCGCGGTGATCCTCAATCACCACGCCCTTGAGCCCATTGGCAAGGGAGAAGGTTGAAACAACCGCCCCGGCTTCGCCCTTGATGGTTTCGATTTTGGGCAGATCGACGCTCTGGGCACTGGCTGGTGCGCCGAGCAGAGCAAGGGTCAAGGCGGCGACGCCAAAAGCGAGCGCTCCCGAAACCGAGCCGCTAGGGCGCGCGCTGTCTGTGCGACGCCGTTTGGGCAGGGTGGGGCCGCGTTGTGCGAACCGGTGCAAGGCGTCTGGGCGCGCGAGGCTGAACATCCGATGCTCCTCCATCAGGATCTGGCAGATCAAAACAAAGCCGCCCCAGCGAGGCGGCTGTTGAAGACGAGATAGGATGGCGTCGGTTCATTTTTAGGGCAATGCCCCAACTGGCCGCGCCTACAGCACAAAGCTTTGATCGCGCCTCGGGGCAAAGCGCAGTTCCGCCGGAACTGCGTCACAGGTCAGATTAATTGCGCAGTTCCGCCGGAACTGCGTCGCAGGCCAGATTAATTGCGCAGTTCCGCCGGAACTGCGTCGCAGGCCAGATTAATTGCGCAGTTCCGCCGGAACTGCGTCGCAGGTCAGATTAATTGCGCAGTTCCGCCGGAACTGCGTCGCAGGTCAGATTAATTGCGCAGT